>NZ_CP068595.1:3738766-4985021 GCF_016772475.1 Paenibacillus sonchi | reverse complement strand
GAGCAGCATGATTTCGTCCAATAAATCCACAATCGTTCCCCCGTTCAACTGATATACCGCTTGTTCAATCCATTTACTCTACCTCTATAGTTATCGGCTATTTTCATCAGTTTTGCAAGATAATTAACGGCGTTGCTGTTGCCGGAACCAGCCTCCCCGGACCGGGATTAACAAAGTTGCCACAAGTACCCCAAACGCTTCTGGAGCTTTATCTTTTGTTGAATTTGTATTTGGAGACCATGAAGCAGGCAAGAAACAGCAGCAGCACAACGGAACCCGTTGTAAAAGCACTATTGACAGGTACAGCCAATGAATACGCGGCGAGAATAAAACCCGCGACGGTGATGGGCATGCCGATAAATACATTGTCGAAATGACCGATGTTATATTTGGCCAACCGATAAGAACCGCTGATGACATACAGCAATAACACGCAGATGCCGATTCCTTTGATATGGCCCAGGTTCAGAAAATTGAATTTACAGAATATTAACAGCGCCGGCGCAACCCCGAAGGAGACCAGATCCGCCAGGGAATCCAGTTCTTTGCCGAGTATGCTGGATACGTTCAAGAAACGGGCGATTCTGCCGTCATATCTATCCACTACTGCCGCACAGATTAGAAACACCCCGCTGATAAAGTAGTTCCCGCCCACAATCTCAAGAATGGCCAGAACGCCAAAAGATAAGTTCAGGAACGTGAGCACATTGGGTATAGACTTTTTAACCATACTTCTCCTCCGCCTTCAGCAATAAATTATGAACGGCCGGCGCTCTTGCCGGCCCCGAATCTGTGAATCAGCTTATCTTTATAAATCAATCCCAATACAAAAGCCACCACGGCCAGCACGGAAAGGATGATGGTGGAGGTATAATTTTTCTGATAAATGTTAGCTCCGACTGCTACAGACGCGATCAGCCAGGGCAATCTTCCCGCAAGCAATATTCCGAAGAGCCTGAGCGGCTTCATCGGCGTCAGCCCTGCAATATACACGAGGAAATCCTTCGGCAGTCCGGGAATCAGGAAGAAAATAAACAAAAATACCGAAAAATTCTTTCTCTCCATCATATCTGTCATCCACTTCAGCTTTTTCTTTTCTATTAATCTCCCAATCAGGAAGCCTCCCATAAACCTGGTGAAATAAAAGGCAATAGCGGAGCCTGTCAACATCCCGGCTGTTACATAAATTGTTCCCAGCGTGACTCCATATATGTAGCCTCCGGCAATTTGCACGACCTCTCCCGGAATCGGAGCAATTACGGTTTGGAGGATCTGAAACAGAATTAATACCGCCGGTCCCGCTTTGCCCGTTGAGAGGATATACTTTCGGAATTCATCAAAAGACACGGTCAATTGAAGGATATCCGGCAGATATTTCAGCATCAGAATAACTGCCGCACCTGCCAGTATTAACAATGATATTCTGCTGATTAAGATCTTTCTGGATGGGGCCATAGGTATGTGATCCTTTCTTGCGTAGTGTAGTTAGCAGTATACGAGGAGGATCTTAAGCTTGACCTGAAGAGAATCTTAAGAATTCTTAAGTCCTCTCCATCCGCTAGATTAAATCAATATTGAATTATATACTGAGAACGAACGGAGGAAGATCAATGAACCATACAACAAATATTCTGATCGCCGATGACAACGATGAAATCCGGGAGATTGTCCGTGTTCTTTTGAAAAGCGAAGGGTTCCATATAATCGAAGCTGTAGACGGAGACGATGCTGTCCATAAGGCCGATGAAACAATAGATTTATTCATTCTGGATATTATGATGCCTGGAAAATCCGGATTTAAGGCATGCGTAGAAATCCGCGAGAAATCAAGCGCTCCTATCTTGTTTTTAACGGCAAAAACGCAGGACTCCGATAAATACATGGCCTTCTCGGCGGGAAGCGATGACTACCTGTCCAAACCGTTTTCTTATACAGAGCTTGTCTCCAGAGTGAAGGCGCTGCTGAGAAGATATTATGTGTACAAAGGGAAGGACAGTGTGCCTTCTCCGGATAAAATCCACATTCATGATCTGAGCATCAACACCGCCTCCAATGAGGTGACTATGGCTCAGCAGGAGATTACGCTGACGGAAACCGAATATCAAATTCTGCTGCTGCTGGCACAAAACAGGATGAAAATATTCTCTGCACAAAATTTATATGAAAGCGTGTGGAACGAACCTTATTTCTATAGCTGCAACAATACGGTCATGGTGCATATCCGCAACCTGAGAAGCAAATTGGAGGCCGATCCGCAGAACCCGGAGTATATCAAAACGGTCTGGGGAAAGGGGTACCGCATTGATTAAGAGGTTTGTATCCGGCAAGCTGAGAATCAAATTAATTCTCTCCCTGTTGTTCTCATTTGCCGTTTCTGTAGGTATCTTCCTGTTGCTGCAATTCACTGCGGAAGACATTGCGGAGGACTATTTCGATCAAAGCTCCTTCATCGAGAATCAACAAAATCAAGCCATTGCCGAATTCAAGGAATATGTGTCCGATAACAGGCTGGCCCTGAGCGATCATGAACAGCTAACCAAATGGGTTGGCAAAATGAAATATGTAACGGTCTATCTTTTCAAAGATGATAACCTGGTATATAGCTCGGATCGTGAAGAGGCTGCTGCCGGCAACGGGAATTACATGATTAACCCGATTCTCAAAGGGATTCCGCTTGTGCCTGTCGCCTTTGCCGACACCAACGTCCAGCTATATATGGAATGCTTTTTTGAATACAAGTATATTAACATCATAGGCTTTGTAACCCTCACCCTCTCCTTTATCTGCTTTATCTGCATCATGCTGTTCTTTATCAACCGGAAAACCTCTTATATCGGAGTACTGGAAAATGAAATCAAAATACTGGAGGGGGGCTATCTGGATTACCCCATTACGGTCAGCGGCGATGATGAGCTATCTTCACTGGCCCAAAGCATCAATGAAATGAGAAAGTCGTTTATGGAAAGACTGAACAGCGAGGACCGGGCGAGGTTGGCCAACAGTGAACTGGTCACGGCGATGTCGCATGATCTGAGAACACCGCTCACAGCGCTTGTAGGTTATCTGGATATCATTGCGTACCAGAAATATGGCACCGAAGACAACCTGAACAAGTATATTCACAACAGCCGTGAAAAAGCCTATCAAATCAAAACGCTGTCCGACCAATTGTTTGAGTATTTTACGGTGTTCAATACCGATGAGGAGGATTTGGCGCTGGACACCTTCGACGGGATGCCATTGATCGATCAGCTAATCGATGAGCAGCTTCTGGGACTGCAGAATCACCGGATTCAGTTTGAGTATCTTCCATGCGGCACCCCCTTTCAGATCGACATCAATTTGACAGCTATGCGCAGAGTGTTCGATAATCTGTTCTCCAACATTACAAAATATGCCGGCACCTCAAAACCAGTAATCATTAAATGCTGTATTGCCAATCAAAAGTTACGGCTGGATATTCAAAATCACATTAGCCCTAATCTGGAAACAGTAGACAGCACAGGAATCGGCATGAAAACCTGTGAGAAAATTATCAAGCAGCACAAGGGTTCCCTGGCGGTCACCCGAACTGAAGATATCTATTCTGCCTGCATCCATTTGCCTGTAAAGGCCTGAGCGTCCGCCGTTCAGGACCTGCACTCCCATAAACATGCAAATAACCCCACATCAAGTGGGGTTATTTGCATGCAGAGCCACTTCAAACGGCAGCCTGATTCAGGGCGGCAGCTTTACTTTTCCATCCAATAACGCCGGTATTTCATAACCTTCCTGTACATGGATTTATCCTTCAGCTGATTGAAGATATAAGGGTCGGGGTTCATATTCACTTCAATTACCCAAGGTGTCAGTGACCGGTCCAGGCCGACATCTACGCCGATTTTGCGGATGCGGGGATAGGTTTTCTGCATATGGGCCGCCATGCGGGTGCCAAGCAGATCCAATTCCCCGGTCAGATGTGCAAGCTGTTGGCGGGTCAGATGGGTCGAGAGCAGGGTTTCAATCGCCATCGGCCTGCCGCCGCTGTGGTAATTCGTAACAATTTTGCGCGGATGGCCCAGCCGTCCGATGATTCCGGTAGCTTCCCAGACTCCCTTCGGGCTTAGCTGCACCATCACCCGGATATCAAAGCGGCGGCGGTTATGCTTCAGCAGGTGGATGCCTTTCTGAATCAAATAACTTCTTTTGCCTGTTTTTTGGGCCAGGCTTTTGTGAAAGGCTTCAAAGGTATCAAAATGGCGGACCGTTTCCTCATACTGGTACGTGTAGCCCTTGTGCTCCCCCCGCTCGGCCCGTATAACCCCGTTGCCATAGGTTCCCCGTTCGGGCTTGACATAGACCATTCCATAGCTGCGAATCATCTCCTCCAGATTGCGTCTGGAGAATTTCCGGGTATCCGGGATAAAAGGTCTGACCGCATTGCTGCGCAGCAGCAGCTTTGTCTTCACCCATTTGCTCTGCACTAAGTTAGCTGTGTTTGCCTTCACGCTCGCACTCTCCCATCCGGTAAGGGCATTGCGCCCTCCCTGATATACAACGTCACTGTATCCTATGCAGAAGCAGCCCTTGTTGAATTAAGCATCTATCCCGTAGGGAAGATTAACTTTTCTGCGGCCCTTGCCCGGTCCTGAACGCTTGCAGCAGCATACATTAGTTGCAGACGCCTTAAGTGTCAATATGTGTCCGGAGATGAAGCTATGTCAGCAATATCAGGCTTAACGAACAGCGGGCCGGCAATCGATGTCCTGATCCCGGCCATTGAAAAAGATCTGGCAACCCTCCCTCATGTGATAGACAGCCTTCGCCGCTATGTCCGCCATCCGATCAGCAATATTTACATTGTCTCGCCGAACAGCAGCAAAATCAGGTCTCTGTGCGCACGGAAAAGCTGTATCTTTGTCGACGAAACCCGTGTGCTGCCGTTTACCAAAAAGGACATCCGTTATTCCTCCGCCCGGTGGAACCGGTCAGGCTGGCTGTATCAGCAGCTGCTGAAGATGAACGGGGATCATATCTGCCGGGAGAGCTATTTTCTGGTTATTGATGCCGATACTGTACTGATCCGTCCCCACCGTTTCCGTTCCGGGAACAGCAGCATTTTCTACTGCCGCAGCTGGAGCCAGCCGGAATATTTCCGCACCTACCGGAAGCTGATGGGTACCCGGCCGCCCGCTCCCAGATCATTTGTCACCCATTACATGCTGTTTGAGAAGGCAAAGCTGGCCGGATTAAAACGAAAAATCGAAGACCGCCACGGCATGTCCTGGCACGCCGCCATTATCCGCAGTATCGACAAGAAGAAGCAGTTTGGCTTCTCAGAGTACGAAACCTACGCCAATTATGTGTACAGCGGAGACAGCAGCTCTGTAATTTTGAAGACTGCCCATAATAAATCGCTGAAAAGCTCATTTGCGTCTCTGGGGAAAGCGCAGACTCTGCGGCTTGCCCGCACGTTCCGTTCACTTTCCTTCCATCAGCGCAAAGGATACTCCACTCCAGCCAGGCACTAAGGAGGCAGACAGCTGTGCATACCATTCTTCTATGCGGCGGTTCCGGCCAGCGGCTGTGGCCGCTGTCGGGCCGCATCCGTTCCAAAATGTTTCTGGAGCTGCTTCCCGCACCGGATGGGGGCAAGGAGTCCATGATCGGGCGGGTATGCCGCCAATTGGATCATGCCGGTCTCGGTGCATCGGCATTGTTCGTCGCACATGAGGATCAGCTGGCCCTGACGCGGCGGCACACCCGGAACCGGTATCCGGTGATTGGAGAGCCCCACAAACGGGGCACATTCACAGCAGCCGCGCTCGGGGCGCTCTATTTGCATTCCGCAGGAAAAGCCAAACCGGAAGACACGTTATGTGTCGCTCCAGCCGATATGTACACGGATGATGCCTTCTTCGATTGTTTTCACCGGTTCCCAGACATTCTGGCCGATTCACAGGCCGAACTTGTCCTGCTTGGGACAAGGCCCACTCACCCTTCGGACCAGTACGGCTATATCATCCCGGGGAGCGCTGGACCGGGAGCCTATGCCCCCGTCCTGTCGTTTCAGGAAAAGCCGGACAGCGCCAGGGCCGTGGAGCTTATACAGCAGCAGGCATTATGGAACTGCGGCATTTTTGCTTTTCGCCTAAGCTTCATGCTGTCACATTTGGAGCGCATGGGTCTGCCTGCTGAACCCGCTGCATTTACAGATCTGTACCCCGGATTCCCGGTCCGCAGCTTCGACCAGGAAGTGGCGGAGCGCAGCCGGAAAGCTGTCGTGCTGAGGCATGAAGGAGAATGGCGCGATTTGGGCAGCTGGGATGCAATGACCGCGCGCCTGACCGATCCGGTAATTGGGGAAGGCGGGATTTGGGGCAGCTCCCGGGATACTCATATTGTTAACGACCTGGGGATTCCGCTGCATGTGATCGGGGTATCCGGCATTATCGCTGCAGGAAGTCCAGAGGGCATTCTGATTGCCGGCAAAGGGGAAGCAAATGCCATCAAAGATATCCTGCAACAGGCTGCAGAGGAACCGAGGTATGGGGAAACCGGATGGGGAAGCTATACCGTCCTCGACCGGACCTTCAGCGGACCGGAGCTTATTCTGACCCTTGCCTTATCCCTGCTGCCGGGCCATGACCTGCCTGAATTGCAATGTCAGCATACCGGCAAAAGCTGGGTCATCGTGTCCGGTCAAGGAGAAATCATGCTGAACGGGCTGCCCGCTGCGGTACAGACCGGCGGAATCTTTACAATCGCCAGAGGAGACAGTCATGGGATTAGGGCTTTTACTGCCCTGAAGCTGATAGAGATCAGAACTTGCGGACAAGATGATGAGCAAAAGATCTACAGCTAATGTTGCAGAAACCTCAGCTACTCCAGCTCGTTGCCGATCCCTTTCTCCCTTGCCTTCTTCACGTAATACACCGCTGTAGCAATATCGAAAACGGCCATGCCCATCGGGCAGAAAAAGACCGGCTCGGCTTCAGCGAAATCGTCCAGGCAATGCCGGACGACGACATCGGTAATCTTTCCCGTGCCGCCCTGAGTCAGTCCCCGTTCCAGATGGAGCCGCTCAATGTCCGTATTCTCCCGGCAGACTTCATCCCAGTCGTCGACGATGACGGCAGTTACCGCCGCTAACGCCTCCGGCTTGTAATCCCGCAGTGAAACATTCAGCAGAAGACTGCCCCGGGCAGGGGAAGATCGATATACCGGTGGTTGGATACAGTACATGTGATAAAGATATTGGAATGCAAATAGACCTCTGCCCACGTGGCGGCCGCTTCCGTCCTGTCTCTGTAAAGAGGCGGGATTTCCGCCAAATCCGCTCCCCGGATATCATAGATCCGGATGCTCTCAATCCGTTCACCGTACAGAGCCGCAGCCATTTGAAAATGATACTGTCCAACCGGTCCCCAGCCGATAATCCCGAGCTGAATCCGCTCCGGCGGGCGCGCCTGCAGCCAGTGGCGGATCATCAGCCCGCTGATGGAAGCTGTCCTGACGAGGCTGGGGACCGGTGAATTCAGGATTGCTGAGGGCTGGCCCGTAAGGGGGTCATTCAGCACGATGATGCTATGGGCCCGGGGAAGACCGGCCTTAAGATTATCCGGGAAGCTGGAAATCCACTTGATTCCCGCCGCGCTCACCTCTCCACCTACGTAAGCTGGCATTGCTATAATACGGTTGTTAAGATTGTTATATCTTAAGTAGGGCTTAACCGGCTGTGCGTAATCACCGGAATCAAGAATGCGCACGGCAGATTCTACGGAGTCCACCAAGGCAGGCCAATCCAGCCCGACGGCCCGGAGATCCCGGTCGTTTAAGTACAGCATGCTCCTCCTCCTTTTACCAGTGTGATGAACTTATCTTTCGCTATGGCCGAACTGGTTCTGCACCCATGAATCGGAGTACACGGTATCGAGGTACCGTTCTCCTTTGTCATGCACAATCACCCCGCAGACAGATCCCGGAGCTATTTCCTGCTCCATATGCTTCACTGCGGCAATAATTCCCCCGGAGGATGCGCCGGCCAGGACCGATTCGTTCTGTGCGAGTGCCCGGCAGCCTGCAACGATCTCGGAGTCCGTGACATGTACGATCCGGTCAATCAGATATGTTCTGCAAAAGGGCGGCACGATTCCGGCACCAAGTCCCGGGAACCGCCGCCGGCTCTTATTCCCGCCAAAAATGGCGCTGCCTTCCGCGTCAACGGCCACAATCCTGGTCTTCAGGCCATGATCCCTTGCATATTCTGCAAGGCCGCGGATGGTGCCGCATGTACTGACGCTGCAAAACAAATAATCGATCCGGTCAAGTGCAGTTACGATTTCTTTCATTGTCGTGTGGTAGTGGGACAAATAATTATTCGGATTACCATACTGGTTCAGCCAGCAGCTGCCCGGCAGCTCTGCCAGGAGCTGCTGCACACGTTTCAGCCGGGCAGGCAAAAACTCGCCTGTGTCCGGGTCGGGCTCGGCCACAACATCTATTTTGGCATCCAGTGCTTTAAGGATTTGAAGATTCGTCCCGGTTGTCCGAGGGTCTACAACACTAATAAACCGCATCCCCAGATATTTGCAGATCATGGCCAGGCTGATCGCCATATTTCCCGAGCTTGATTCAATGATGGAAGTGCCCGGCCCGATTTCTCCGGCCTTCCAAGCCTCCTGGATCATCCGCAGGGCAGGGCGGTCCTTCGCGCTTCCTCCGGGGTTCAGCAGCTCCATTTTGGCATAGACCTCAAACCCGCTGTTCCGGAACAGGTTGCCCAGCCTGATTAAGGGCGTATTTCCGATGGCCGCCAAAATGCCGCCGCTGAGGTTGATCCCTGCCCTGTCCTTCTGCTGCTGGTAATATAACTTTTTGTTCTTCACCTGCCCGCTCTCCAGCGGTTCGTCTCCGGCTGCCAGAATAACCTCAATCTCCTTCAGCAGATGGCCCCTGATCATCATGCCGATTTCCGGAATGCAGTCTCTGATCTCGTCCCGGATGACCGGAAGGATAGTGTGATCTGCAGATTTGCTTTTGACAGATACGGTCAGCGCATTATTCCTTACTTGAACCCGGATGATTGCGTCCTCAAGATGGCGGTATACCACCTGTTCGATATCGTACAGGCTGATTTTTTCCCCGTGCTTCAGCTCCCGGCCCACCCGTTTGACGATAGAACCAAAGCTCTGCTTCATTACTCCCCCAACCATCACGGACCTGAAGTCCCTGATCACGTCATAAGTAACGAACCGGACCGCAGGCAGCATCTTGCGGACGCTGGAGGTAAGGACCAGGATGCTTTCATCTGTTCCCAGCGGCCTCAATTCCCCGCCTAACTCCTGTGTCCCGATCCCTTCCGCATAAATGCCGTCAGCAAAAATATACCTGCCCAGATCATGGGAGTAATAGGCGATGGTGCCGATTTCAATGGAACCATACGTATCGGTGATGTCGCGCGGATCGATACCGAACAGGCGGGCCATATTCCGCTGCCACTCGGGCGTGGCGATTTCCCCGACCAGAATGATTTTGCGGAGACCAAAGGCACGCGGATTGTCGCTGGCATATACGATATGGTCAAGGATGGAGGGCATCGTGTACAACAGGTCAGGCTTAAAAGCCTGAATCCGTTCAATATGCTGTTCAACCGGCAGCTCAAAGGGGATCGCACTCTTTTCCAGCCCCAGCCGTTCAAAAATGGTTAGGGCCGTGTCCGCTGCATGTCCGGTACCCATGTCCGCCATCGCTCTGGTACATCCGCTTCCTGCAATCAGCTCCCCGAACAGCTTCGTTTTGATGTCAACATAGTGCTTCTCGTCTTCCTCTGAGTAGAATATCGCCTTTCTGCGGCCTGAGCTTGTGCCCGATGTCCTGTATACAGCCAGAGAAGGATCGGCAGAAACTGTATAATAATGGGTTTCAAGAATTTCCGCCGTCAGCAGCGGGAGGTTCTGCAGCTTATAATCCGTTGTCTCACCACCCATCAGCCCTTTGTACCAAGGAAAATATTCAATCACTTCAAGCACCTTATCCTGCAATTTGTCCAGCAGCATCATAGCCGCCTCCTGCTCCGCCGCATCTGCAGCCTCATTAGATATCACCTGCAATAATCATATGTAGAACGCCTAGGGTGTGTTCTTTTATTGTGTGGCGCCCAGTCAAAAGCCGACCGGTTCCCGTAATATAGCCTACATAGACTAATGGAGACGGAGGGATACAATGAAGGAGCAGATCCGGCGGATATCCAACAAGCTGACGAAGACAAGGGTGCTGGCCAGGAGCCAGGAGTTAAGAAGTCATATCCCGGCAACAAAAAGAATGAACCAGAGTGTACTTCAGGAGATGCTGCAAAAATATCAGATGGTGTACGTTAAACCATGCTGCGGTTCTTTGGGGCAGGGAGTGATCCGGGTTGAAAAAACTGCCGGCAGCAGCCTGAGAAGCAAAAACAGCGGGAAGCATGCCCCGGGGACAGTGGGAATTACCGCTATCAGGCGGGTATGCAAATACACAACTTTTCTGACTACGATACGGCATACCGGGCCATTCATAAGGAAACCCGGGGAAGTCCTATCTGGTACAAAAAGGAATCCGGCTCCTGCTTCACAAGGGCCGCCCCTTTGATATCCGGGTGATGGTGCAGCGCAATCTCAAGGGCCAGTGGGAAGCTACCGGGGTGGCAGGACGCGTGGCGCATCCGCTCAAGGTGGTTACCAACGGCAGCCAAGGGGGAACGATTTATCCGGTTGAGGTATTATTAAGACCCTACACCAGCCCGGAGAAGCGGACGGCATTGATCGCAGCTATGCATGACATTGGCGTGAAATCCGCCAGGCAGCTAAGCACGGCTTATCCCGGCCTTCAGGAAATCGGTGTGGACCTTGCCCTGGACCGGCACCTGAAGCCATGGATTCTGGAAGTAAATACAGCCCCTGATCCCTGTCCGTTCACCAAGCTGAAGGACCGCCGAATGATTAACCGGATCGTCCAATATGGCAAAGCGTATGGGCGGATATATCATCTTAAGTGTATGAAGGCGAAGCAGGGTGTGGTGTAATCAAATCACAAAGCAAGATCATCTTTCTAAATCTTACTGACACAACTGTGTACATTTCTTGCCTAATCCTCTTCATGGTGGTTATGATAAGGTTGCCTATGTATCTCAAATGACCAAACCATTGGAGTGAACCCGATGATTCATATACTAGTTGTGGAAGATGACCGGCATGCCAGAAGACTGTTTGAAGCCGTGCTGAAACGCGAAGGATACCTGGTATCTACCGCTGAAGACGGAGCCCGGGCCATGGACGTGCTCGACCAGCAGCATATCGACCTCATCGTTCTTGATATTATGATGCCGAACATGGACGGATATGAGTTCGCCAGGGAGCTCCGGGATGCCGGCAGCCTGATTCCCGTTCTGATGGCTACGGCCAAGCATCTCCCGGAGGATAAAAAGAAGGGCTTCCGCCTGGGGATCGACGATTATATGACCAAGCCGGTCGATACCGAGGAAATGCTGCTGCGGATTGGTGCCCTGCTCCGCCGTTCCCAGATTGCCAGCGCCCGTAAGCTGGTTGTAGGCAATGTGGTCTTGGATTACGATGCCTTGACGGTTACGCACGGCGAAGAGAAGCAGACCCTTCCGCAAAAAGAATTCTACCTGCTGTACAAGCTGCTGTCCTATCCGGACCGTGTCTTCACCCGTATCCAGCTGATGGACGAAATCTGGGGGATGGAAAGTGAAAGCTCGGACACCACGGTCAACGTGCATATCAACCGCCTGCGGAAGCGGTTCGAAGGGTATCCCGAATTCGAGCTGGTGTCTGTACGCGGCCTCGGATATAAGGCGGTGCGGCATCAATGAGCAGGTTGGGCGCATGGATCAAAGAAAAGATCACTTTGCCGTTCTTATTTTCACTGATGGTTTTCATTATTTTCCTCATTACCGTTGTGATTACCGGTATACTGGTCTTTCTGGCACATTTTTTCGGGCTGTTAAATGAAGAAGTCGCCCAGGGCGGAGCCGTACTACCGCTCATTATTTTGGTCTCCTGCATCATCATTGGGACCACGATATCCGGTTTTACCAGCCGGAGAATGGTCAAGTCCATCCGCGAGTTTATCGAAGCCACCCAGCGGCTGGCTGCCGGCGACTTTTCCACGCGCCTATATTTGAAGAATCCGCCCGAATACCGGATTCTGTCCGAGAACTTTAACCGGATGGCCGATGAGCTCGGCGGCATCGAGATTTTGCGCACCGACTTCGTGAACAATTTCTCCCATGAATTCAAGACACCCATTGTCTCGATCAAAGGTTTTGCCGAAATCCTAAAATACGATGATCTCTCCAAAGAAGAACGGGACGAATACCTCGATATCGTCATCGAGGAATCCGCCCGGCTCGCCTCGCTGGCCTCAAATGTGCTGGAGCTGTCGAAGATCGAGACCCAGACGATTCTGACGGACAAGCAAAAGGTTAACGTTGGAGAGCAGATCCGCCAATGCGTGCTGCTGCTGACAACCAAGCTGGAGAAAAAACATCTCTCCCTCAATTTGGGTCTTCATGATTATTCCCTGTCCGGCAACAAAGAGATGCTCAATCAGGTCTGGCTTAATCTGCTGGATAATGCGATCAAATTCACACCTGAACATGGAACGGTTACCATTGAGATGAGGCGTACCGCAAACTCACTGGAAATGGTGTTCAGCAACACCGGAAGCGTGATCGATCCGGAGACCCTTCCCCGAATCTTCGACAAATTCTATCAGGCGGACACCTCCCACGCGACGGTGGGCAACGGTCTCGGCCTGACCATTGTACAGCGAATCGTGAACCTGCATGGCGGGACGGTTGCCTGTGAGAGCGGGGCTCTCCAGGGAACTGCATTTATCGTCACCCTGCCTTCCGAAGCCTAAAAACAACCCCACAAAGTGAGGTTTTGGCTTCAAATTAAACAAAGCTTTGAAAGAACCGCAAGGTTTTTTTAAAGCTTTTTCTTTTTTCAGAAAAGTTAACGTTCAGTTTATGTTCTTCCGGTACCATACATACATCATCACACAAAGGAGTCAGACTTATGGTCAAAATACTCAAATACTTGAACCCGAAAGAATGGGCCCTCTTCGGCATCAGCATCCTGTTCATCGTTGCCCAGGTGTGGCTGGATCTGGAGCTGCCCGATTATATGAGCGAAATTACCCGGCTCGTCCAGACACCGGGAAGCGAAATGAGCGAAATCATGGCTACCGGCGGCTGGATGCTGCTCTGTGCGCTCGGCAGTCTGGCAACCTCAATCGTTGTAGCCGGCATCGCCGCAAGAATCGCCGCCAACTTCTCTTCCCGGCTCCGTTCCAAGCTGTTCGATAAGGTGCAGTCCTTCTCCATGGAGGAAATCAACAACTTCTCGACAGCCAGCCTGATTACCCGTTCGACCAACGATATTACCCAGGTGCAGATGCTGATTGTCATCGGATTGCAGCTGCTCGTGAAGGCTCCGATCCTTGCGGTGTGGGCGCTGCTCAAGATTACCGGCAAAAGCTGGGAGTGGTCGCTGACGACCGGCATTGCCGTCGGTGTGCTTATCCTGATCGTCGGAATCTGTGTCGTGCTTGTGCTGCCGAAGTTCCAGAAGCTGCAGCAATTGACGGATAATCTGAACCGGGTGTCCAGAGAAAATCTGACCGGCCTGCGGATCATCCGTGCATATAATGCCGAAGGCTATCAGGAAAACAAGTTCAGTGAGGCCAACAATGTGCTTACCCGCACGAACCTGTTCGCAAACAACGTACTGGCTGTGCTTATGCCAAGCATCACCCTGATTATGAGCGGTCTGAGCCTCGCCATTTATTGGGTAGGCGCGTCGCTGATCCAATCCGCCGATATGGGCGCCAAAATGGGACTGTTCTCGGATATGATCGTCTTCTCCTCTTATGCTATTCAGGTAGTTATGGCCTTTATGATGCTCATCATGATCTTCATTCTGATGCCCCGCGCCCATGTCTCAGCCAAACGGATCAACGAAGTGCTGGATACCAAGCCGAGCCTGATGAACGGATCGCTGACCGCCTCTGCCTCCAAGCTTGCCGGCGAGGTTGAATTCAGAAAGGTCAGCTTCAAATATCCCGATGCGGATGATTATGTCCTCAAAGACATCAGCTTTACAGCCAAAACAGGCGAAACCGTCGCCTTCATCGGTTCGACCGGCTGCGGCAAAAGCACTGTCGTTAACCTCATCCCCCGCTTCTATGATGCTACTGAAGGCGAGGTGCTTGTCAACGGGGTCAATGTCAATCAATACGAAGAAAGCGCGCTCCGCAACAAGATGGGTTATGTCTCGCAGAAGGCGGTGTTGTTCGGCGGAACCGTGACTTCCAATATCGCCTTCGGCGACAACGGCAGCGATGCTTCCGCTGAAGTGGTAGATGCGGTGTATATCTCCCAGGCTTCAGATTTCGTCGAAAAAATGGAAGGCAGCTATGATGCGCACATCGCCCAGGGCGGCACCAATCTGTCCGGCGGCCAGAAGCAGCGGCTATCCATTGCCCGGGCGATCGCCCGCCGTCCGGAAATTCTGATTTTTGACGATTCCTTCTCCGCGCTTGATTACAAGACGGACCGCAAACTGCGCAGCGAACTGAAAAAGGGTGCCCGCGGAACCACAATGTTGATTGTCGCCCAGCGGATCGGCACCATTAAGGATGCAGACAAAATTATCGTGCTGGAAGAAGGCCGCATCGCTGGCATGGGCACACATGAGGAATTAATGGACACCTGCAGCGTTTATCAGGAGATTGCCTATTCGCAGCTGTCCAAGGAGGAATTGGCCTAATGACTGCAAACAACAAACAACCCGGCACCTGGAGCAAGCTTCTCCGATATTGCCGTAATCATATTCCTGTGGTGCTGGTAGCCGTGCTCAGTGCGGCCGCCGGAACCGTGTTGACCTTGCTTGGTCCGGATCAGCTCTCCGAGATGACGGACCTGATTACCCAGGGCATCGCTGCCGGAATCGATATGGAGGCGATCGCTTCTATCGGATTGTATCTGGTCATCATCTATGGAATCAGTGCTGTACTCTCTCTGTTGCAGGGACTCATCATGTCGTCGGTGACGCAAAAGGTCTCCAAACGTTTAAGAGGCGATCTGTCGCACAAAATGAACAGACTGCCGATCTCTTATTACAATAAATCAACAACCGGCGACATTCTCTCCCGGGTAACCAATGATGTGGATACGATCGGGCAAGCCTTGAATCAAAGCGTCGGTACGCTGGTCACCGCCCTCTCGCTGTTCGTCGGGTCCATCGTCATGATGCTCAAGACGAACTGGATCATGACCGTTACCGCAGTTGTCGCTACAATCATCGGTTTTGGCCTGATGACGGTTATTATGAAGAAGTCCCAGAAGTATTTTCAGAGCCAGCAAGAGTATCTGGGCAAAATCAACGGCCATGTGGAGGAAGTCTACACCGGACATACTGTTGTAAAAGCCTACAATGCCGAAGCGCAGATGCGCGGCGCATTTGAAGACCTGAACCGCAATCTGAAAAACAGCGTGTTCAAGGCGCAGTTCCTCTCCGGCATGATGATGCCGATCATGATGTTTATCGGGAATTTGGGTTTCGTGGCCGTCTGTGTGGTTGGGGCTGTACTGGCAACGAACGGAGATATTTCCTTCGGGGTCATCGTCGCCTTTATGATGTACGTCCGCTTCTTTACCCAGCCTCTCTCGCAGATCGCCCAGGCTGCGCAAAGCCTGCAATCAGCTTCGGCGGCCAGCAAGCGTGTCTTTGAATTTTTAGAGGCCGAGGAAATGGACGATGAGAGCCAAAAGACGGCACGACTGGAAGCTGCAACGGGCAAAGTGAAGTTCGAGCACGTGCAATTTGCCTACGAGGGTGCGGATAATCTGGTGATCAAAGACTTCTCCACCGAGGTTCAGTCGGGGCAAAAGATCGCGATCGTCGGCCCGACCGGCGCCGGCAAAACCACGCTCGTCAATCTGCTCATCCGCTTCAATGAACTCACGGGCGGAGAGATTTATATTGACGATACGCCGATTAGCAGCCTGACCCGGGAGAACATCCATGACCAGTTCTGTATGGTGCTGCAGGACACCTGGCTGTTTGAAGGAACGATCCGGGAGAACCTGATGTACAACCAAACCGGCATCACCGATCAAGACATTCAGGAGGCATGCAAATCGGTGGGCCTGCACCACTTCATCCAGACCTTAAGCGCCGGCTACGATACGGTATTGAACGACAAAGTCAACCTGTCCGCCGGCCAAAAACAACAGTTGACCATCGCCCGCGCCATGCTTAAAGCTGCGCCGATGCTCATTCTCGACGAGGCGACCAGCTCGGTCGACACCCGGACGGAGCTGCTGATCCAGCAGGCGATGGACCGGCTGATGGAAGGCCGGACCTCCTTCGTCATCGCCCATCGGCTCTCGACCATCAAGAATGCCGATGTCATTCTGGTGCTGAAGGACGGGGACATCCTGGAAAGCGGAAGCCACAGCGAGCTGCTGGCCAAAAACGGCTTCTACGCCGAGCTGTACAACAGCCAATTTGAGCAGGCCTCATAAGCGCTGAGGCGCTTCCTACAACAAACATGTAAAAGAGCAGCCGGCTCAGGAGTTATTCTGGGCCGGCTGCTCTTCGCCCGTTAATTTAATTCCCTGCGTAGTCGCCGTCTAAAATTTGAAAAAGCTTTTGATAATTAGACAATGAAAATGAATCCTTTACTTCTATACCTGATTTGAAATATTGAATATCGCCTGTTCCCTGGTTAACCAGTTTTTTAGATTCAAGAATCCGTTGCAGATTTTTTGCTGTTCCTATGCTGCCTGAGATAAAATCAACTTCTTCAGGAAACACTTTCCTCAATATCCCTTCAAAATAAGGGAAATGAGTACAACCCAGCACCACAGTACCATACTGTTGTAAATCAAATGAGGATAATTCCTTTTCTAGATAAGGAATAACCCGATTCTCATTAAATTCAAAGTTTTCAGCGAACTGAACAAGCCCCGGGAGTGCTAAACTGTCCACAATATCTTCAGAATCAATCCGCTGAACCAGATCATGATATTTCTTCTCTTTTAACGTTAAATTTGTAGCCAGCACTAAAACCTTTTTCTGCCTTCCTGCCATATTATCAATTGCTGGCTTTACTGCCGGTTCTATACCTAGTATAGGAAAGCTATATAGATTGCGGAGTTCCTCAATAACAATACTGGTGGCAGTATTACAGGCAATAACTAAAGCTTTAACATTATGTTTAGCTATAAATTCTACAGCTTGAATGATATACTCCCTTACTTCTTCCTTTGATTTTTCTCCATAGGGAACATGTTTAGTATCCGCATAAAAAAGATAATCTTCATATGGCAAAAACTTCAATGCTTGATGAAGTACAGTCATTCCGCCTATAC
Source organism: Paenibacillus sonchi (assembly GCF_016772475.1). NCBI lineage: Bacteria > Bacillati > Bacillota > Bacilli > Caryophanales > Paenibacillaceae > Paenibacillus > Paenibacillus sonchi. The sequence goes on along the minus strand of NZ_CP068595.1, from coordinate 4,967,599 downwards.
CCGAATCAAATAAACCTATTCTCATGACTTCCACTCTTCTCATGACTAATTTTAAAATTTAAATTCATTTAGACTTGCTTTATCTCACAAGATACCATTTTTCTTAAGGAAAGCCCACATTAGTTCCCCTATTTCATTCGCATGTGTTTCCAATGCAAAATGGCCGGTATCTAACAGATGAATCTCGGCATTAGGCACATCTTTTTTAAAGGCGTTAGCCCCCTCTGGAATAAATGAAACATCGTTTTTACCCCAAGCTGCCAAAACCGGGGGTTGATATTCGCGAAGATACTGCTGAAAGAGGGGGTACATCTTTACATTATTTTGGTAATCAAAAATTAAATCTAATTGCTTCTCAGCATTTTCAGACCGGGACATATGCAATATCTAGAGTATACCCATCAGGAGAAACCCGGTTAGCTTGTGTTCCATCAAGATATTGACTCTTAATTGTGTCAGCTTCAAATGGGCTCCGATAACTTTCTCTTTTTTCAAGTGTGGGATTACGCCAATATTCTGCCCGCGCAGCCCACTTCTTACCTAAACCCTCCTCGTATATATTACCATTCTGGCTGATTATCGCCGTAACACAATCTGGATGGTTCATAGCTAAACGAAAGCCAATAGGCGCCCCATAATCAAAGACATACAGGGCATACTTAGTAAGTCCCAGATGTTCAATAAAGGCTGCAATAATTTCAGTTAGATGGTCAAATGTATAACTGAATGAGCTTCTACGAGGTGATGTGGTTTGCCCAAATCCCGGATAATCAGGCCAGCCTCCCGGTAAAAAACATTTATGCCTTCTACCTCTAAATAATGATACTCCGTCAAGTTACACCCTCCTATTTCCTCATTTGCTTCGAATGTTCGAATCAGAACCGCTCCTCCGGACATAGGGAAAGTTTTTTAACAAGGACCTCTGCCTGGCCGATGGTTTGTTTGACGATTTCCGCAGCGGATTGGCCGTTGGCTAACCTAAGACCCTGCCCCGCCCAAAGTGACATATACTCTGGATTGTTTGCTTTTGCAGCTGCCCGCCGAATGGTTTGCGTTAACGCGTTTTGTATCGGATAGGCAGGAATGGTTCCCGGATACTGATCCATGTCACTCATAAATTTAGTTCGAATACCTCTTGCCGCTTTGCCCGAGTATGCATGTGTAATTTCCGTGGAATCCTCGCTTGAAGAGAGAATCTTCTGTTTATATATTGGATGGGCACCGCTCTCCGGACACGCTAAAAATGCAGTACCCATCTGTACAGCACTGGCTCCTAATGCCAAACTTGCCACAAGCCCTCTTCCATCCATGATGCCCCCTGATGCGATGACCGGAAGCCCTACATGATCTACAATCTGTGGAACAAGAGCCATAGTACCGATCATGGATTCCGAAGCACTTTTCAAAAATGTCCCCCGGTGACCGCCTGCCTCATAGCCCTGAGCAACAATTGCGTTTACGCCGGCCGCCTCCAGATGCTTTGCTTCTTCAACTGTTGTTGCAGTCCCCATAACGAAGATTCCTTGCTGTTTCATGTCCTGGATCACATGCTGTGGCGGTATACCGAATGTGAAGCTGAAAACGGGGATTTTCTCCTCAAGTAATAGCTGTACCTGCTCGTCAAAGTATTCTGAAAACTTCAGTATTGACGGATTTTGAGGAATTCCGAGTAGGTCACAGTATTTATTAAGATAAGCTGTCATTTGAACGATGGATTCTTCCGCTTCGTCCGGTTGCTCAAGTACAAACAAATTAACACCGAAAGGCTTGTCTGTCCGTTCTCTGATCATTCGGATCGCGGTGCGGGTCTGTTCCGGTGTTAAGTATCCCGCTCCCAGATTCCCTAAACCTCCGGCATTTGAAACGGATGCTACTAAGTCAGGTGTTGTAGGGCCTCCTGCCATCGGCGCTTGGAATAATGGATATCTAAGTTCTAACGTGCGTGTCAGCCCAGTTTCAAACACGGATGACCGCCTCCTGATCATGTGGGATAAACGGGTACTGAAGTAGCAGGAATCAGGCAAAACCGGTAACTTGGAATTCCCCTTTTAAAATCATTGTAATCCCTTCAAGATATCGTGTAAAATGAATCATCCCAATTTATCCGGGTTGCAAAACAGAGGTTTTGCTTCACACAAGTAGAAACGGCTACGCCGTCCTTATTAGGACGGTACCCGTTTCAGCGAGAAATAGAAGGATAATTTACAGCGTGAAGCATATAAATTCTTATATTTTAAGAAAGGCAGTACAGAACTCATCTTCTGAGTCCTGTACTGCCATTAATCTTTTGGAGTATATATTTAAATATAATCCGGCACGTCAAACTCTTTATCTTTAAAATAATATTTCCGGTCCTCTTCCGTGATTTCACGGATAACCCGGCAAGGACTTCCTGCTGCGATAACATTATCAGGTATGTCTTTAGTTACTACACTGCCTGCCCCAATCACCACATTGTGTCCGATGGTCACGCCGGGATTGATGATAGCATTGCCTCCAATCCATACGTTATTTCCGATTGTGATCGCAATCCCATATTCATACCCTGAGTTTCTAGAATCCGGATGAACGGGATGACCAGCGGTATAGATGGACACATTCGGTGCGAACATGACATTCTCCCCATTACAACCTTGCCGACATCTAGAATGGTGCAATTGAAATTGGCATAGAAGTTTTCGCCCACCGAGATATTTGAGCCGTAGTCGCAATGGAAGGGGGGTTCAATGTACACATTTTTGCCTGTATGACCAAGGATGCTGCGGATTAATTCATCCCTTCTCTCCGTTTCATCGGGGCGCAGCAGATTATATTCATGAATTTTCAGCTTGTTGGCGGTCCGCTCTTCACTTAATCCATCCAGCCATGCCTTGTACGGGAGTCCTGCAAGCATTCTTTCTTTCTGATTCATTTACTGTTCCTGCCTTTCGTATGGTTCATGATGTAGTACATTTAGTTTTGCCGGTTCTTTATAGTGAAAAACTGTAATCCATAGTAAAACAACGCCATAAATGAAAGTTGTCGCCAGAGCAAAGGCCACCCCCTTCCCGATGGTGAGAGAGAAGACGACGCCTCCCAGGACTGACGCAGCACCTTGAATAAAACCAATAAATGCGGTGCCTTTAGCAATCAGTTGTTCTCCCATATAAGCTTGGGCATAGGCGAAAGGAGCCACTTGATAAATACCTAAGCCTATCCCAATGATGGCTGTAGACAGGATGACGATCGAATAATTGGTGAAAAAGATCATTCCCGCGTAAAATAGGGTGCCCATAAATCCGGCTCCCGCCATTACCAGCATGAAGCGTTTGCTGCACCCCTTCTTTTTAATGTACCAACCAGATAAACCGGCTGTCAGCATGCCAAGTAAGTTGCACGGGAGTAATATTAGCGCGCTGATAGTTGCACTGGAATTAAGTGCAGTCTGCGCATACAGTGGAATGTATTTACCGCTACATGTTATACAAGTAAAAACAAACGTAATCAGCGAAACGATCAGGAATCCTCTGTGCTTCAGCAAGACGCTGATCTGTAAATCTTTCAATATATTTTGAGGAGCATATTGTGCTTCAGAGAATTTTCGTTGGTTAAAATCAGGCATGAAGAACCAAATAAATGCTAAACCCGCTGCAAATAACGGGCACAACGCAAATAGTGACACTCGCCAGTTCCAGTATTCAGTTAACAGGCCACAGATAACAGGGCCAATAATCAGCACGCTAAAGTTGACGGTCTGTAACGTAGCGAGCCGGACAGGGTACTCTTTTTCAGGAACCACATCATTAAGAATAGAGAAAACATTAGAGAAGAACAGGCCCCAAAAGAAACCGGAAGCCCCTTGAGCAATCAGAAACAAAAAACCATCAGGTGATAGTGCACATAGGAAAATACTAAAGGCATATGCGCCTACACTCCATAAATAAAGCTTTTTGCGTCCGAAGTATTCTCCAGCGCTTCCGGAAATAAGCAACGCTGCGCTTCTTGTCAAAGGTTCAATTACAAAAAGTATACTTAGCAGATCAATTCGATCGTATTCCCGAAAGGCCGTCGCTGCATAAATCCCCGTGCTCCCGCTAATATAGTTGGCACAGATATTAATTAAAATTAATCCGGCAAAAATATAGGTGACAGAACGTGAAGTAAGATGCTTATTTTTGAGAACTTCCATTTAAAATCCCCTGTTCGTTCGCCTCAAATTCTCTTCTCCACCAGTTGGTATGAATAGGATAAACTTTCTAGCGTCATACGGATTAGACCATGCATGTAGTCCTCCTCCGGATGCTTAAGCAGCGTAAGCTGCGGCATATGCATCTCGGGTATATCCTTTAGACATTCCTGACGAATCAGAGCGATATCTGCAGGTTGTATCAGGCTTCCTGTCAAAGCAATCATTTCAGGATTCATGACGGCGATCAGACTGCTTACTGCATGAGCGGCCGTAGAATGAAAAGTGTTGCGGTCATGCAACCGCTGAAATTGCTCTGCACGGGACATCCCATAAGGCAGGAAAGAAATCTCTCCGGCAAAACTAGAATTTCCTCTATGAATATGCCCGTTCACCATCATGCCTGATCCAGGGAAGCAGCCTTCGATAAAAGTTGCAACAGCAACAGACTTCTCTTCTTCATATTCTTGTTTGTGGTAAAAACCATACACGGTTAAATTCATATCATTCTCTAAAATAACCTCTACGCCATACTTCTCACGAATTAACGCCTCAATTTCGACATCAATTAATTCAGCAATATCACTAATATTCATAATTCCCTGATTAACTGCCCCAGGAACACCAAAGCCTATAGCCTGAATCTTGGGATAACGGGCGACAAGGCGGCCGGTTATTTGATCTATAGCGGTAAAATCTAGCGGCATGTATTCCTCACGCCCCTTCTCCACCACTTCCCCAGCCAGGTTTGCCACCGTGAATTCAATAGAGTGCTTTTTCAATCCGGCTTTGATGATAATGCAAGCAATAAAAGCAAAATCCATATTGTATTGATACACTTTTGCCGGCCGGCCGCCATTAGATTCTTCTGTTTCCAGCTCCAGCACTTCACCTGCTACTAAAAGCTCATTCAGAATGCTCCCGCAGGTGCCAAGACTCAAACCTGTGGATTTAGCCACAGCAGCTTTTGTAGCCTTCTTATTTGCTTTGAGCGTCTGCCTAACAAGCTCCTGGTTCATCTTCTTGACGCGCATCGTATTATTCGCAATTGGACTCATCATCATTCCCCTTAATACAATACTTATTATAATACTTGTAATAAGTAAAAAGATAACCCATTATATTTATTTTGTCCACTCTTTTTCATAAATACTGTTCCCTCGCAGGGATAGGATAATGTTATAATTTTCTGTAATGAAAAGATGGAGGCCATTTTTATGAGTATGAAACTTTATTTGACACGACACGGTGAAACGGAATGGAACGTTGTGCACCGTATGCAAGGTTTTGAAGATTCCCCCTTAACAGCACTTGGAGTCCGTCAGGCAGAAAGCCTAAAAACCGTTTTGGATGCTGTTCCCTTAGACATTGTCTACACGAGTCCGAGTCCCGGGCTATTCGGACGGCTAAATTAATTTGCGGGGACAGGAATATCCCATTGGAAACTTCCGAAGCGCTGATGGAGATGGGGTTTGGGATTTGGGAAGGACGTGTTCACGCTGACGTGGAGGCCCAGTTTCCTGAGCAATGGAATCTTTTCTGGAACGACCCTGAGAAGTTTGCAATAACTGATAGCGAAACGTATACGCAAGTGCATGACAGAGCCATTGGATTCTTAAATGAAATTGTGCAGAAACACCCCGGGAAATCGGTGCTCATCGTTACGCATACCATTGTAGTAAAGATGCTGATGGCTCATTTTGCCGGAAGCGAACTGAAGCAGCTATGGAAATCGCCCGAAATCCTTCCAACCAGCCTTTCAAGAATCGATATCACGGATGATGCTGCTGAGATTATACTGCATGGGGATGTCAAGCATTATAAAAACTTGTAAAACTCTAACCCCACCGCTCCCAAATCAACGGGGGCATGTTGAAGATGGACCGCCCTATTCCTTCACGATCTATCCACAGCCGTTGCGGACAGGAAAGCCGTTATTGCAGGAGGATTCGGCTATTCCGCAGGACAACGGACCGAGATGCCTTTATTTGTCCCTTTTCCCTTTATTCAAGGCTCATTCGAACGATATAACGGCTCCTGAGTCCGTAACTGCTGAAAAAGTAAGGTTTTTGGCAAAATACGGGCTCCTCTGTCCGCTCCAGTCGGCGGATGGAGCCCAATTTCCTGCATCGCTTGGCCAAAAAGTTGTAAAGCAAGCGGAGGCCATTATTTTAGTTACGTATTAAAGGTAGTTTTTTGCATGTTTATGTTTTCTTAATCTTCTCATTACTGCAATTTAATAATTGGCGGTTACACTTAAGTTGTTAAATCGCATCCGGCGCCCCGAAGAGGAGTCAAGTATGACAGAACAATACGAAATTGATCAATTTCTCAGACAGGTTCAGGCCATCGAGCGCAATATTCACGAACTGCTGCAAAAATCGCAATTATCGGATGAAGAAAAAAACTATATTCTCCGCCATATTCTTGCGGTACCTGTCTCTAACGAGGATGTATATATAAAGAATGCAGGTTGAGAAGTTTCCGAACGGCAGACAAATGTACAAAGTCCGTAACTGGCCGAAATGGCTGGCTGCGGGCTTTTCTCATGATTAGCCGCATGAATTTCACTGAATTATATATAGTACCTTGAATTGTGTTATAATGAACTTCTTATTGAATATGATGAAGAATAGAGGCGCACCTGAGGATGAAATGTAAAATTAACCGTAACGCAGCAAAAGTTCTGAAAGATATGCTCAGCACTCCTGAAGCGGAAGGCAAAAAGATCCGTGTTGTCATTACCCAGAACCATGGCAATCACGGCCATTACGCCATCACACTTGATACGCCGACCGAGCATGATGAAGTTGTCGCTACTGACAAGGACATTGAGGTGCTGTTGGATACGCGTGAGCCGCTGCTGGATGGCGTATGGATTCAATTTTTCTATGTGCCTGAGGAAGGCTTTTTTATCACAAACCCTTCAACCGGATTCCTTGAGAAGTAAGGGAGTAATATTTGAAAAAGAAGCCCGCAATTGGCCGGATCGGCTGATTGCGGGCTTTTGTATAGATATATCCTCGAACGATTAAAAATTGGGCAAGTTTTATTAGCTGTTCATTCAGTAAACAAATAACATTATTTATCACAACAAAAAGGTCCCGATGTAGGAATTCCTAGTCGGGACTTTTATTGTGTTCATTTAAAACTCGATCTCAATGATGCGACTTTCACTTCAAATCCTCTATCCCCTTACCCGCACCGGCTATACCCGCAGTTGCTGCAGGTCTTGCAGCCTTCGATGTTGATCAGCGAGGCGCTGCCGCAGGATGGGCAGAGGTCGCGGGAGGCGGTGGCATGGCTGTGCGCACTGTGGCCGCCGTGGCCGTCATCGGTGGAAGCTGCCGCCGGGACGCTGGATTTCAGCTCGGCGCTGAGTGCTTCGTTGAAATCAAGCTCCAGCGTGGCCGCGATTGGAGCGGGCACATGGTCGTCATGGGCGTTGTTCAGCACATGGGTTTCCAGGGCTTTCGCTACCGCGTCGGCGATGGACTCGACGCGGTTCGCGCCGAAGCCGATGGCGCCGGAGCCGCCGATGCCTTTGAGATGCTTGATCAGCAGCTCAACCTTCTCGCCGTGGTCGCCGTAGCGGAGGAACAGCGAGCAGACACGGCCCAGCGCTTCGGCCATGGCGAAGACGTCGGAGCCGGCTTTGCCGACATTCAGGAAGATTTCGGCCGGAATGCCGTCCAGGTCATTGATGGTGATATACGCCATGCCGAATGGCGTGTTGATCTTATAGGTAGCGCCGCGCAGCACCTGCGGGCGTTTTTTGTATTGTTTGTCTACTGCGCTTACCTGCGGCGCAGGAACAGTGGCTGCAACTGCGCTGGCTGTTGCAGCTGTTGCAACCGGTGCAGCCGGTTCAGCAGCCGGAGCTGCGGCTTCAGCTGCCGGGGCATCCTTCTTGTCTTCCTTCTTCGAGGTTTCCAGCACCTGTACGTCACGGCTGCCGTCACGGTAGATCGTTACGCCTTTGCAGCCCAGATCGAAGGCCATTTCATACAGCTCTGCCGTTTCCTCAACGGTGAAGTCGGACGGGCAGTTCGCCGTTTTGGAGATCGAGCTGTCCACCCAGCGCTGGATTGCCGCCTGCGCCCGGATATGATCCTTGGCGGACAGATCCATCGAGGTCACGAAGTAATCCGGGAGCTCTTCACCCGGATGGGCTTCCAGCCATTCCTGGGCAATCGGCACGAATTGCTCGTCGTAGCCGAGACGGCTCTGACGGAAGTATTTGAAGGCAAAATAAGGCTCGATCCCGGTCGAGGTGCCGACCATGGTCCCCGTGCTGCCTGTAGGTGCCTGAGTAATAACGGTAACATTGCGCATGCCGTTCTTACGGATCGATTCACCTACTTCAGGGTAGGTTTCGGTGATGTTTTTCATAAATCCGCTCAGCAGATATTTCTCTGTATCAAAGGCCTGGAAGGAACCCTTCTCACCGGCAATTTCGGACGAAGCCAGGTAGGCTTCGCGGGCCATGAAGCCGTAGAGCTTGTCCAGGAACTCCAGCGATTCCGGGCTGCCATAGCGGATGTTCAGCTTGATCATCAGCTCGGCCAGACCCATGGTTCCCAGACCTACGCGGCGTTCCTTGCGCTGATTGGCTTCATTTTCCGGGAAGTGGTATGGTGTCTTGTCAATGACGTTGTCCAGAAAACGGACGGAATAGCGGGTAGTCGTCGCAAGATCAGCCCAATCCACATCATGATTCTCCGCATCATAGAATTTGGAGAGGTTGACGGCAGACAGATTGCACACGCCCCAGCCCGGCAGACCCTGCTCACCGCACGGATTCGTGCAGATAATCGGGTTGAAGTACCAGCTGTTGGACATCTGATTATAGTATTCCATGAATACGACGCCCGGCTCAGCCGATTTCCAGGCCGATTCAATAATGGTATGCCAGACATCGCGGGCCTTGACCGTGCGGTAAGGAATGACTGCGCGTCCGTCAGCCTTCCATTTATCCAGATCGCCGTCCCAGACTGCATCATAATCAGGATCGGTGGTATCCGGGAAGACCAGCTCCCAGTCCAGATCCTCCTTCACAGCCTTCATAAAAGAGTTGCTCACGCATACCGACAGGTTGGCATTTGTCACCTGACCCATGGTCTGCTTCACGGTGATGAAATCGACAACATCCGGATGCCAGTCATTGATCATCAGCATCAGCGCGCCGCGGCGGCTTCCGCCCTGCTCAATCAGTCCGGTTGTGTAGCTGAACAGCCCGCCCCAGGATACGGAGCCGCTGGATGAGCCGTTCACGCCTCTGACAATCGCGCGGCGCGGGCGCAGCGAGGACAGGTTAATGCCAACTCCGCCGCCGCGGGCCATGATTTCTGTCATTTCGGACAGCGTCTGCATGATGCCGCCCCGGCTGTCTTTTGGCGAAGGCACGACATAGCAGTTGAACAGTGTCAGTTCTTCGCTTGCTCCGGCACCTGCGGCAATCCGGCCGCCCGGAACAAGCTTCCAGTCATCCAGAATCGACCGGAATTTACCTGTCCACTCTTCCTGAAGCTCAGGGGTAGACTCTACGGAAGCCATGGCGGAGGCAAGCCGGTCCCACATTTCTTCCGGGGTCTTCTCTATGTTAAGCGTCAGCTTCTCCACATCGGACTCTACAAGCTCGCCGCTGCGTGTTTTTACCGTTACGATACGCCCGGTGCGTTCAACAATTTCTCCGACTTCCTTGGTAGGGAATTTCGGATCGTCTTTGGTCAGCACAAGCACCACATCGCCTACCTTGGCATTGTTGCTGTCCGCATCCTTCCAGGCGTAGCGGTCCAAAAATATTTTTTCGCTCAGACCCTCAAGACGCTGCTTGCGTTCCACTGTACTCAATAGAAAAACCTCCCGGATATTGTGATATGTAAACCATGAAATACAAGGATGCCTCATGGCGCTGATCTATAAATCCCTATATTTCAGCAGAAACTTTGCGGGTATCCGCCGCTGCCGGCGTGCACTCAGGAAGATTCCCTTGTCAATAAAAAATAACCGCAAAATGCACGTTGTAATCAAAAATTTCAAGCATTTGTAACAATATATTGTGTCAGTCAGCTTTTCAACTATACCACATATTGTGTGGAAGGTCTTTTTCGAAAATAGGAGCATCTCGCCGAAATATCGGCAAAAGATGGCACTTTTACTCCCTCTTGCTCGCTATTTTACAACATCCGGCCGAAAATAGCAGGTTATGAATTCTCTCTTTAAGAGCATACTACTGCTACGCGTTCGATATGAACCAAGCACCGGAGGAGGCTGCAACATGACGCAATTATTCCGCAATTCCCTGCCCGAAGAGGCGGGTACCCCGGCCCCCCTGCTTCCTGTTCCCCTGTCTTTTGAACGAAACTGGCTGAATGATTTAGAGTCAAGGCTGGACAAGGGCGGACCTTGGGGAGACTGGAGATTATCCAGACTGGCCGTCGAGGGCGAGAAGTCCGGGCTTGTCACCAGCTTTGATGAGCTGCAGTGCATGAAGCATCTGTCCGGGCTGTCCCCGCTCCCCCACCAGCTTGATACCGCCCATAAGGTACTGTTCCAAATGTCAGGACGCGCCATTCTCGCCGACGAGGTCGGGCTTGGCAAGACGATTGAAGCCGGGCTTGTGCTGAAGGAATATCTGGTGCGGGGACTTGTGGCCAGGGTGCTCATTCTTGTTCCCGCTTCACTGGTGCTGCAATGGGTGCGCGAGCTGAATACCAAATTCGGGATTTCCGCTGTAGCCCAGAAGAAATCCTACTCCTGGGGCAATGACATTGTGGTCGCCTCTATGGATACCGCCAAGCGGGACCCGCACAAGGAAATGCTGCTGAACAATGAATACGACATGCTGATTATCGATGAAGCCCATAAACTCAAAAACAAAAAATCCTCCAACTACCTGTTCGTTCAGCAGCTCCGCAAAAAATACTGCCTGCTGCTCACCGCGACTCCGGTTCAAAACGATCTCGGGGAGCTGTTCAATCTGATTACGCTGCTGAAGCCGGGCCAGCTTGGAAACCAGGGGGATTTTGCCAGTAATTTCGTAGTGGACAAGCGCCAGCCGAAGAATGAAGTTCAGCTCCGGGATGAACTCTCCAAAGTCATGATCCGCAACCGCCGCGGCGAAGGTCCGGTCACCTTCACGAAGCGCAAAGTGCGCAATATACCGCTCACGCTCTCACCGGAGGAAAAAGTATTATATGACGGTGTCACCGCTTTTGTCAAAGACCAATATCAGGAGGCTGGCGGCAATCTCAGCAGCATGCTCTCCCTGGTCACGCTTCAGCGGGAGGTGTGCAGCAGCCGGGACGCCGTATTCATCACTCTCGTCAATCTGATCAAAAAGCTTCCGGCCGAGTCTCCCAAACGCGACCGGATGATGGAGCTGCTTCAGACCATCCGCACGGTCAAAACCAACACGAAAGCGGAAAAGACCATGGAGCTGATCCGGGAAATGAACGAAAAGGTAATTGTGTTCACCGAATACCGGGCCACCCAGGAGTATCTCCTGCAGTATTTCCGCGATCACGGACTCCAGTGCGTCACCTACTCCGGCGGCATGAACCGGGGCAAAAAGGACTGGATGATGGATCTCTTCCGCGGCCGCGCCCAGGTGATGATTGCCACGGAAGCCGGGGGCGAGGGCATCAACCTGCAGTTCTGCCACCATATGATCAATTTCGATCTGCCCTGGAACCCGATGCGGGTCGAGCAGCGTATCGGCCGGGTGCACCGGCTGGGCCAGGAGAATGATGTGGTCATCTACAATCTATCCACCGAAGGCACCATTGAGGAACATATTCTCCATCTGCTGCATGAGAAGATCAACATGTTCGAGATGGTGATCGGCGGGCTGGACGTGATTCTGGAGCGCTTTGAGAAGAAGGAATCGCTGGAAAAAAGCCTCTATAAGATCATGCTCGAAGCCCGCAGTGACGAGGAGCTGCGCAGCGGCGTGGATCACATTGGCGATTCGCTGAGCGAGCTGACCCACGGGGTGCGGGACGAACAGGGGGCTGAAGCATGACACTCACCGCTCAGGAAATACGCAGGCAAGTGATGGATTACCTGGAGGCGACGGAATGCTCGATTATCGAAGCGTCGCCGCTGCATGTAACGGTGAAGCTCTCACCGCGCGCGGACCGGATGCTTACGGACCGGCCTTATTATTGGGGGTTTGTCGAGCGGACGGGCGTGGACCCGGAGACGCTGTCGTTCACCTTCGTCTTCGAGCCGGAGAAGTACGACAATCTGGCCGCTGCGGCGCAGGCGGCCCCTCCTTCCCGGCCGCTGCGCCCGGGGAATCCCGCAAGCGCTACGGGTCTTCCGGCCGGAGCCGGAGCGGCCGGGATGGAAGCCGCCGCAGACACCGGCGGCATCACTGCCGGCGGCCCGCCAATGGGGCCGCCCGGGGTTCCGGCTGATCCGCAGGACAGCATTCTCGCCCGTTTTTTCGGGGTCGTTCCGGCGCTGCCCCGGATCGGTCCCGGCATGATCAGGCGCGAGGACATCATCTACGGCAGCAAGCGGCTGCGGCAGATCTGGGCAGCCGCCAGAGATGAAGGCAAATGCCTGCAGCTCTTTGAGGACCCGGGAAGCAGACAACGGATGACCTTATTCTCGGCTGCCTATGAGCCATGGCTCGCTGTCTGCTACAAGGTGGAGATGAGCTGCGATCTGAAGCGCGAGGAGCTGCATTTCATCGGCGTCTCCCTCACCTCCGGGCGGATCATCCCGGACTTTGAAGCGAAACTGGCCTCCCGTGAGCTGACTCCGCGCCTGCCCGAGAATATTCATATTCAGCCCTTCGAGCTGACTGTTGCTGACGGGGCCGGCCGGCTCGAAGGCTATTTGACCTCCAAGCTGGCCCTCATGGACTACAATTGGGCCGAGGAGGCACGCGAACGGCTGCGGCTGGAGCTGGACATTGTGGACATATACTACCAGGAACTGCTCAAAGAACAGGATGAGGAAAAAAGGCTGGCCACCCTTGAACAATACAACCGCCGCCGCAAGGAAACGGCTTGGCAGTACGAACCGCAGATTGCAGTTTCTGCCGTAACCTATGGCCTCTTCCACCTGCGGAGCACATAAGATGCGACCCTGCTCGCTAAAAGCAGGCAAAAAAACAGCGGAATTCCCGCACGGCCGCGCGACAGCAAGCAACAGTCTTTTTGGAGCTTGTCCCCTACAATAGAAGCAGGATGAATCGTGTGAAAATTTTTATTTTTTAGGAAAGGTGAACGACAAATGAAGATAAAAGCAAGGCAGACGGACAGGTTCGGACGGGGTGTACGCCTCCTCCTCTGTCTGTGTCTGGGACTTACCCTGTACTCGGCGGGTTCCGCATTTCCTGCCGAGCTGTCCGCCACAGGTACCCGGGTAACCGTTACGCAGGCGGTCTCCCAACCCTCTTTGCCTTTACTTGAAATGAAATGGATGGCTTCACCGGAATCCGTGCAGGATTTCGCCCGTCTGACCATTAGCAAGCTGTCTGCCGATCCGCCCTTCACCTCCTGGAAAAATGCCGGCACCGAATATTATCCCTTGGGACCGGGAACCCACAGCTGGCTCGTCAATGTTATGGATGGAGAGCAGCGAATCGGCTATTTAATTATTACCGCTAAGGACCAAGGCGGTTATATGCTCAGTGAATACGGAGCCGGAAGCTACGGCCTCCCCTACAGCTTGCAGGATCTGCGCCAGTTTCTGGCGCAGCAGGAACTTATCCCGTCCAACTTATCCGGACAATTGGAACTTACGGCACTCTACGCTCCACTGCTGCCGTTATGGAAGTTAACGATAGACAACAAAACACTGTATATTAACGCCTCCGTACTGCAGGTTCTGCCATGGAGCATTAGCAAGGCAGAGGATATGCTTCATGTGAAATCTGCCGCTGCCGGCGCAATATCCAGCCTGGAACCCGGCCTCGCTCCCCTTCCCGCCTACCAGACGGGGGGGCAGGATGATCCCTATGCCGATTTGCTGTGGCTGACAGCCCCGCCGCTGACTCCCCTGAGCGGTGACCAATTCGCGCTTGCTCTCGCTTCCGGCGGCAGCCTTGCCTTTCAGTCCCCGGGCCGCAATGAGGCGTTTGGAGCTCCGTTTATGATTACCGGCTGCCAGAGCTGGGACTTATCCGCCCCCGGACCTGCCACGGCAAGCGGCAGGTCGGCCATTCTATACGCTGCTTCCGGTCCGGAAGGCAAGCGGTATCTCCCTCTGGCGGCGCTGCAGGACAGCGGTACCCTGCACACGCTGGCTTCGGAACGGAGCAGCACCACGCTCGGTTCTGCGCCAGGAGCGGTTTCACCCCGCAAATGATACTATTATTGCAATAGGCGCAAACCAAAAAGCCTTCGCATGCCGTCCGAACCGGCATGCGAAGGCTTTTGTTGTAATTTCCGCTATATGAGTTGAACTGAAAGAACTTGAAAGTTTGGGATAAGCAATGTGGCTCATAATGAACCAGAGCGAAGTGGAAAAAGTAAAACTAATTTGCTGAAATCCTGGCTTCAGCAGGTTTTAGTTGGATTTTGTACACCTAATTCGTGCATCTTCATCCCATATAGCCGCTTTCACCCGAATTAGTGGTACTTTTTCCCACTAAGAATGACTAGCCCAGTTTTTTAATTCAACCGATATGGCAGCTTACTACGTTCCGAGTTTCTCCATGTCTTTATTTTTATCTGGCGCAGCCGCCCGGGTCCTGTCCGATTTGCCGCCGCGGGTCCACTTGCTGCGCCATATAGACCAGCCAAGCGGAAGCATCCCGAACCATTTTTCCGCCCACGGCTGCTTTCCAGCCTTTCTGCGTTCCCGGCTGGCCCGCGGGTCTTCCATATAGACGACTACCTTCTCCGTAATAAACTTCACCAGATCATCTCCGCCGGAAGCCATCTTGGCACCTCCTGTTTCCTTTGATCGGGTATTCCCCTGTGTCAGCTATAAGCTTCATGTATCTAGTCTGCTCCAATCTGCCTTTCCCTAAACCATTGCCCTGTATTTCGTATAGGTTCGCCTGCGGCGGCGCACTCTAACATAGTATCCATCCCAAAAGATCAATATCCTGGACAAGGAGGTTATTCACTTGAAAACACAAACCCCAGCGGGCTCCCCGGCAGTGCAGACCCGGCGTTTGTGGCTGCTTCTGACAGCAGCAGGACTGCTGCTGTCGCTCATGTCAGGAACGGGAGCGGGGGCACAGGCGCTACCCGCAGCTTCCAGGACTTCCGGGGCTTCCGGGACGGAAGCAAGTCCGGAACGCCAGCAGATGCTGGGCCATGATCAACGGATCATTCTGATTGATGCAGGCCATGGAGGCATCGATGGAGGCACCTCGCACGGCTCCATTCTGGAAAAAGACATTACACTGGAGATTTCCCGCCGTCTGTTCCTGCTGCTGCGCAGCGATGGCTTTGATGCCATCCTGAACCGGACCGGCGACTATGCGCCCAGTGACGAGAACCGCTGGCTCCGCAGCTCCTCGCGGCATATGAAGGATCTGGCCCAGCGCAAAGAGCTGGCGGAGACACTGCCGGCGAACTTGGTGGTCAGTATTCATATCAATTGGGCGCCATCCCCGGCGAAACAGGGGCCTTTGGTTTTATACCGCCAAGAAGGACGCAGCTTCCTGCTGGCAAAGTCAATTCAGGACCAGTTGAACCAGCTCTATAGCGTAAAAACAGCACCCACGGCGGGCAAACCCTTTTATCTGCTCAACAAAATAACCGCCACAACGGTTATCGTTGAGGCGGGATTCATTAGCAGTCCGAGTGACCGGAGCAGGCTGTGCAGCCCGAAAGGCCAGGAGGAAATTGCCGAAGCCATTGCGGGCGGCATTGCTGCCTATCTTATGGAAGTGTAACCGCAGAATTCCATTTCCACTGGCCTTTGACCAGCTCGGAGATTCCGACAAATTCAACACTGTCCTTCAATACGGCAATGCCGCTGCGGATACCTGCGGCGGTTTCTTTTCCGTGGATGCCGACATGTCCGATGGTTATACAATAGTTTTGATTCAGCGCCTTTTCCTGCGCCAGCCGCATTTGCTTCGCGACGTGGGCTGAGGTATGAACATCGTCCAGAAAGATGTGATTCTCCACCGGAGGCAGTCCGATCTCCCGCGCCATTCTTCCTGTAACGGAGCGGTAATTGGTATGGCTGTCGACAAAAAACAATCCGCGTTCCTTGCAGACCGCCAGCACAATCCCCATGACCCGCTCATCCCCGGTCACCTTGGAGCCCATGTGATTGTTGATCCCAATGGCAAACGGAACATTATCCAGTGCAGCCTCGACCGATTTCCGGACCTCCACATCGCTCATCCGGGTCAGGACGGCTCCGGGACCCAGCCATTCCGGTTTGCCCTGGCGCGGCTCCATGGGCAGATGCACCAGCACATCAAGCCCCATCTCATGAGCCCTGGTGGCATCTTTCACCGAGGTCGGCAGGAATGGCATTACCGCTACGGTGAATTTGACCGGGAGCGCAAACATCTCGTCAGTCCCCTTCATGCCGTTGCCGAGATCATCGATGATGATGGCTACACGGCTCCGTCTTGCGCTGTCCTCCGCAGACTGCACCCTGGAGCTGCGGCCGCCGTTTGGCGCAGCGGGCTCAGCCAGCAGGACAGCTGCTGCTTTGTTCCCCCCGCTGTGATGGGCAGTCTGCGAAAGACCGGCCCCAAATGCGGGCGGAATTGCAGCGCAGAGGGCTAATATAAAAACTGCGGCAGGGTAAAAATCCATCTTGATGCGCTTAACCATACGTTTGCCCTTCTTCATAGGGAATGCCTCCTTCGAGTTCTACAACCCTTGCTCTCATTGTTTGGAACACGAAGGATAAATATGTACCGTCCGGCTGCGCAATTATTAACAATCGTCAGGAAGCCTGCTGTCCCTGCCGGTCTGCCGCAAGCATAGCATCCAGCACCTGCTGCGGCGAAACGGCAAACGGCATGTTCCCCATCGGGTTGTCCGCTGCGCAGCTCGCTTCAGCGGCAATCATCAGCCTATCTGTCTTTGCAGCGCTCAGGCCCAGTTCGCCCAGGGTTACGGGCAAGCCTGCCATCCGGCAAAAAGCAGTGGCCTCTGCGAGCTCTTCTGCCGGTGCCTGCTCCAGCATCAGCTGTGCCAATGTGGCGAATGCAACCTTCTCTCCATGCAGCATGTGGCGGCATTCCTCCAGCAGCGTAAGACCATTATGAATCGCATGGGCCGCGGCCAGTCCTCCGCTCTCAAAGCCAATGCCGCTGAGATAAATATTGGCCTCGACGATCCGCCCAACCGCTTCTGACCCGATCCCTTCCCGGCAATCCCGCAGTGCCTCCGCTCCATATGCAATCAGGGTGTCATGACAAGCCTTGGCCAGGGCTAAGGCGGCGATGGAGCTGCTGCCCCCGGCCTGGGTGGCCGCACCTGCGCTACGGCAGGCCCGGGCTTCATAGTAAGTAGACAGCGCATCCCCCATACCCGCAGCCAGCAGTCTGGGCGGCGCTTTGGCGATAATATCCACATCGGCAATCACCATATCCGGGTTGCGCCGCAAGGGGAGGTATAGGTCCAGTTGTCCATCCTCTGTGTACAGCACCGACAGTGCGCTGCATGGCGCATCCGTAGAAGCCACCGTTGGAACGAGAACCACAGGAAGACCCGCAAAGTGGCTGACGGCTTTGGCCGTATCCAAGGTTTTGCCGCCGCCAATCCCTACAATGACATTGCTGTTAACCGCTGCCTGCGCTGCGGAGACAATACGCTCCACCTGCTCAATCGAACATTCTCCCCTGAATTCCTCCTGAACGAGCGCAACGGAATACTGCTCAAAACTACGGGTAATCTCTTCTCCATACAGGGAGCGAACAAACGGATCAACTACAGCATAAACCCCTTTCGCTCCAAGCTGTGAGCAGTACAGTCCGAGCCTGGAAACCTCGCCGCTGCCCTGAATATATTTGAACGGAGCACCAATGATCTGCGTCATATGCAATTCCCCCTAAAAAGTTTGGCGTGCCTGCGCTTCCTGAGTATCTTCTTAATAGCACTGCTTCGGAAGCCTATGGTTGCCAATTCCTTTCATTTTAAGCAGGCTGCGCGAAATCGTGCAATGAAAAAAGCCCCACCCCTAAAGGCTAGAGCTTCCGAGTTTTATCTGATTGTCCGCCGCACCGGCATCTTTTTCTGGCCTCCGGTCAGCTCGCATTCCTGTGGTCCGAGGGTGTTCTGGTCAATTTTACTGTCGATCAGGTCTACAATCTGCTGCAGCGAGGCGATCTGATCCAGGATTTTCTGCTTATGATTCAGGATCATTTCATGCAGCTCGGGGTATTCGGACAGGTTCGAGTCCAGTGACAGATCCAGATATGGACGCATGTCGTCCAGCGACATTCCTGTTTTTTTGAGGCAGGTAATCAGCTTCATGGTCTCAATATCGTTGTCGCTGTAGATACGGTGGCTGTTTCCCTTGCGCTGCGCCCGGGGGAGCAATCCGATCTTCTCGTAATACCGGATGGTATCCTCCGTAATTCCAGTCAGCTCAGCGGTTTGTTTAATGGAATAGCCCTGCACTATATGCAGGCTGGTGCCCGCTCCAGCTTCACTCATAGGATCACCTCTTGCGGATTATTTTAGACGATGTACATTCATTGTATAACTTGGAGCTGACTCCAAGTCAACTTTATTTTTATGTCTGGCTTTTGCCGGGAAAAATCCGCTCCTTAGTATAACTTATAAAACTTATCTAAATATTTAATAACACGCCGGGCTGGGGGGGCGATGGGAAATGCCCTGAGGAAGTAAAACTTCATGCGGATGTGGTCGCCTTAGCCCATGATGATGAAGGATTAAGGAAATGTATTGAGCGTTTCGTTTTGTCAGCCTGATCGATTTGGGCATAAACTGGCTGTATTTTAAACAATCCAAAATTCTCCTCTTGACTTGGAGTCAGCTCCAAGTTATACACTGAGCGCAATCACGGCAGGCCAGAGTTGTTAATTTCGCCAGCCCAGACTCAATCCAAAAGGAGAAATGACAAATGACTATAGGACAACAACACCGCGGTACTGCGCTTATTACAGGAGCAAACAACGGAATTGGACTGGAATTGACCCGTAAAATGCTGGCAGAAGGCTGGCAGATTATCGCCTTGATCCGTTCCAGCTTTCCCGGTGACGATTCATTGGTCAGCGGGGCTGTCAAAAGCAAACAGCTGCGGATCTACAAAGCCGACCTCAGTGATTTCACCGCACTAAGACGCGCCTTGAATGAGATCAGGCTGCAGGAGCAGCAGGTCGATCTGCTGTTCAACAATGCGGGCGGCAGCTTTCCTGAGCTGCTCTACTCCAAACAGGGACGGGAATTGCATTTCGAACTGCAGACCGTAGTGCCGTATATCATCACCATGGAGCTTCAAGAGCTTCTCCAAAAGGGACAGCTGAAAACTGTCGTCAATACTTCCTCCAATGCCGCTATGACTGTGAGGCAGTTCGACCCGGAGACACTGGAGCATCCCACCAAGTTTAAAAAGCTGCTCGGCCCATATGCCGCCTCCAAGCTGGCCCTCTCCCTCTGGACCCGGGAGCTTGCGCCACAGCTGGCCGCAGCAGGAATTATGATCCGGAGCGCAGACCCGGGAGCCAATAACACGCTGCGCAGCGGCAAGGACTCGGGATTGCCATTCTGGCTGAAGCCGGTTATGAAGCTGTTCTTCCCGCATCCTAGCCATGGTGCCGGACTGCTGTACAATGCGGCCCTAGGCCGGCACAGCAAACTGCCCGGCGTCTTTCTGATCAAGGATCAGGTAACTGAGCTGAAGTTCGCAGAATACAGCTCCAGGGTCCTGTCCAAGGTGCAAGCCATATATGAACAGGAATTTGCCGCAGCCGGTAGGTTGGATTGAGCAAAAACCGGAGCTTTTGCCCCTGAAATAAACGATTTGAAGCATATACGAAGCTAATCTGCATTCAATTGTACTTTTTACAATAGAAACCCCCAAATCTAGCGGGAATATGGAATCCGTTGCACTCTGTACAGCAGAATCGTACGAAAATGGCGCTTTTGACTCAAAATCAAGAAATCTACTGCACGAAATACAATAGAATGAGGTTCAGCGCAGAATAATAAGCATTCTGTTGCATAAAGTGCAATCAGCAAATTCATCTTATCGACAATGAAGATTACGGAGTTCAAGTTAATAGGGTCCGGAGGTAACGGCATAATCGTATCTCCCCTTCGCCTGCTGATTCAAACTGCCCGGTTGAGTTAAATATATCCGATAAGCATATTATAGGATAAGCAGAGGAGGGC
Source organism: Paenibacillus sonchi (assembly GCF_016772475.1). Classification (NCBI taxonomy): domain Bacteria; kingdom Bacillati; phylum Bacillota; class Bacilli; order Caryophanales; family Paenibacillaceae; genus Paenibacillus; species Paenibacillus sonchi. The sequence goes on along the minus strand of NZ_CP068595.1, from coordinate 4,947,130 downwards.
ATTATGAAGAAAAGCGCCGCCGGAAGAGCATTTTCTTTTTTCAGACAGCTGTACCAAAAGATGAAACTGGATGATGTGCAGGGGATCAGCGCGCAGCTTACTTACTACTTGATCCTGTCCTTATTCCCTTTTCTGATTTTTATCATGACCCTGATTGGCTATGCCCATATTTCAGTAGAGGACAAAATTCGTGATTTGGAGCAGATCATGCCTGCAGAGGCTATCTCCATTATCGAGGAAATTCTGAAGGATGTGGCGGAGGGCCGCAGCCAGGCCTTGCTGTCCTTCGGGATGCTGGCTACGTTATGGGCGGCTTCCAAAGGAATCAATGCTATTATCAAAGGCCTTAACCGTGCCTATGATATCGAAGAGAGCCGGGTGTTCTGGAAAATACGTGCCATTGCCTTTCTGGCTACCCTGTTCATCGGATTGGTGGTGCTGCTCAGCATTCTGCTGCTGGTGCTCGGCACCTGGCTGAAAACACAGGTTTTTCTGCTCATCGATTTGCCCTACGGCTTCCAAAAAATATGGGACCTGCTGCAATATGCCGTCCCGTTGTTTGTCATGTTTCTGGTATTCACCCTGCTCTACTGGATTGCCCCCAGCCGCAGGCTCACGCTGAAAGAGGTTATGCCCGGCGCGATGTTTGCCACCCTCGGCTGGATCATAACCTCTATCCTGTTCTCCGTCTATGTCAACCAGTTCAGTAATTTCACCGAAACCTACGGCAGTCTCGGCGGGGTGATGATCCTGCTGATCTGGCTGTATATCAGCTCCATCATCATCCTGGCCGGCGGGGAGATCAATGCCATCCTGATGAAGCGTTCACTCAAGCGGTAATTCAGGAAAAGATTCCGCTGCTGCCGTTTCAGCTTCCGTATCCGGCAGATACGCGCCCTCCTCCCGCAAACGTCTGCGGAGCGCAGCGATGTCTACTGCGTGGACGTCAGGCGCTGGCTGTGCGGAGGCCATGGCAGCTGCGATTCCGGCAGCTTCACCCATGGCCAGACAGACCGGCATCACTCTGACACTGCCCTGCACCTCGCGTACACAAGAAATGGAGCGTCCGGCGACCAATACATTTTTCAGAGATCGGGGTGTCAGGCAGCGGTAAGGGATACCGTGCGATTCCCCCGGACCATAACGTTTAATGACTTCCGGTTTGCCTCCGGCCAGCTTTTCTTCCTTCTCCGTTCCATGAATATCTATGAAGTAGCTGTTGCGGCAGATTTCATCCGCAAAGCTGCGGCGGGCCACATAATCTTCAACACTAAGCACATAATCTCCGGTAATTCTCCGTGTCTCCCGCACACCCATCAAAGATCCCGTATTGGCTACATATGAGCTTCCAAAAGAAGCCGGTATAAATTCGGCTAGCGCGTCCCTGTAGGCTGCAGCCAGCTTGCGGCCCTGCATCAGGGCCTCCGATATGGACCCGGCATCCGTATTATCCACTTCCCATAAATGTCCGGCGTTGAACCCCACCGTTCTGGGGGCGATAATGTTGTTGCAGATATGCGCATCGGGAATCAGGGATAGCGGCCCGATTTGAGGATGTCATAGATCGGACTGGTTTTGTTGTTGCTGTGCAGCAGCGGACCATTGAGATAAGCATACTCATCCACATTGCCCAGGGTGAAGCAGTGTGTGGCAGGCATCAGCTCGCCGGTCTGCGTATCTCCCTTGAGATATTCCGCTCCCGCCCAAGCGGCAACATCCGCATCACCCGTACAATCAATATACACTTTGGCCTGGAGTGCCTGGAGTCCATTCTTGCTGGCGGTAATCAGCGCCGTCACCTTGCCGTTGTCATCTGTATCCACCGCCCCAAGCTGTGTCATGAACTGAACGACTGCTCCCGGCTCCCGGACCAGGTCGTCATAGATAACCTTCAGCTTCTCCGGGTCAATCGGTACCCAGTCCATAGCATCCTTGCGGACATGCGGCATCTGCGCCTTGAGGGACTCGAACACCTTCACAGCCAGCCCCCGGTAAATGATCTGCTCCAGATCAGAGAATGGGCACCACGCCGGGACAAGTCCCGAGGTCCCCATTCCGCCCAGGCTGCCTGTGGCTTCAACCAGCAGGGTTCTGGCCCCCTCCCGCGCCGCCGCGGCAGCGGCGGTGCATCCGGCCGGACCTCCCCCCACAACAATAACATCCCATGAATCCTGAAGCGGTATTTCGCTGTTCATTCTGTAACTGCCCATGCGCTTCCCTCCCGCTATTTCTTCACCGAAGCATACCATTCATTGACTTCCTTGCTGCTGGCTTCTCCGCCGGCGGCGTTGTATTTCTCGATGAACGCCGCCACGGCGTCGGTAGATTCCTCGCCCACAATCACTTTGACGGCAAAATCATTGATCATCTGATTCAGCGACGCGTTGTTCTTCGAATATTCCGGTAAGGACGGCGCCAGCGCCAGCGGATCGGAGATCCGGTATTCTGCCGGAACTTCGCTGTTCAGGAAGGTGAAGCCTGCGAACAAACGCGGGTCTTTCTGGACACGGGCCTGCCAGTAGACGGGATACAGCTTTTCATCGATCCCGGTCAAATAGTTGCTCGCGAGCCCGCGCTCATCCGTGAACAGGGGCAGAATCGGGCTGTATACACCGTCTTTGTAGGTGAAGTGCTTGCCCTCTTCGCCAATGGCGATCAGCTTGAAGGTATCTTTATCCAGCTTGGCGTTGATCCACTTTATCGCATCCTCCGGGTGCTTCGAGGATTTCGGAATAAACGTCAGCCGGTCGAAGCCGCCGCTCATCCCTAGGCCTGCCTGCCCGTCCTTGCCCTTCAGGGCGGGAACATATGCATATTTGGCATCCGGGAAGTTCTTGGTCAAGGCATCGGCAATGCCCGGGATGTCATACCACGGAAGCGGAATCACACCAACCCGGCCGCTGGTGAATTTTTCCTTCAGCGTTGCGTCCTTGTTCACGGCAAATTCCTTATCCAGCAATCCCTGTTTATACAAGTCTGCCGCATAGCTGAGATATTCCTTGAACCCCGGCTGCAGCGGAGCCGCGACCAGTTTACCGTCCACCTCGCTCCAGCCCGTGGCAATGCCGAAAGCTCCGGTTACATTAACCATCGTAGCCAGTGCACCGTCAATGGAAAGCGGAGCGCCTTTATCCCCGTTGCCGCCAGGGTCTTTTTCTTTAAAGGCTTTCAGGACTGCGGTCAATTCCTCCAGTGTTGCGGGCATCTTCAGGCCGAGCTTATCCAGCCAATCCGTACGGATCATCAGACTGCTGCCAACGAACTCGGAGGTCCGGTTCGGAATGGCGTAAATTTTGCCGTCCACCTTCATGGCCTCGAAGGATTCTGGAGAGATGGAAGCTTTGATATTCTCTCCATACTTATCAATCAGCGGCGTCAGATCGACGAGTGCGCCCATTTTGGCATAGTCGGTATAGGCGGCCTTTTCCCCTGTGATGGTAATGACATCGTATGGCTCGGCGGAGGAAATCAGCAGATTCAGCTTATCCATCGCCTTGTCGGCAGGCAGCATTTCGTATTTAACCTTATAGCCCGTTTGTTCCTCCACCACCTTAGCCAGCGTATACGTGTTATAATCATCCTTTGACCATATATTAAGCGTTTTCAGCTCCGGTTTGGAGCCGCCCTCTTTTTGCGCACCGGCTGTTTGCTCCGCAGTACCTCCTGCCGCCCCTTCCTTGTTCGTATTGCCGGATGAACCGCAGCCGGCCATCGATGCCGCAAGCCCCGCACACAGCACAAGTGACAACCATTTTCTGTTTATCATTATCATATGAATTAAACCTCCCCATAAGTTCTAAAATCCGCAGGTCAACCCTTCACCGAGCCAATCAGCACCCCTTTGATAAAATACTTCTGCATAAACGGATATACGAGCAGGATCGGCACCGTGGATGCAACGACTGTGGCTGCGCGGATGCCTTCAGGCGACATATTCATAAGATCATCTATGCTTTTATTCGTGAGATTCGCGTTGTTTGCGTCCATCACCACATCCTGCAGGTAGAGCTGCAGCGTCTTAAGCGCGGTGTCATTAATGTAAATCATCGGGCCGAAATAATCGTTCCAGTAGCCCACGGCATAGAACAGTGCAATAGTGGCGATCACGGGCATACTGAGCGGAAGAATGATCCGGAACAAAATGGTATAGGTCTTCGCCCCGTCGATCCGTGCCGATTCCTCCAGTGCTTCAGGCAGGCTTTCATAATAGCTTTTGATCACCAGCATGTTGAACACGCTGATCATTCCCGGCAGAATCAGCACCCAGAGATTGTCTACGAGGTGCAGCTGGCGCATCAGCAGATAATTGGGAATCAATCCCCCGCTGAACAGCATCGTGAAGATGAACAGCACCATACAGAAGGAAATGCCGGGAAGATTGCGTTTGGACAGCGGATAGGCTGTAAGCGCCGTCATCAGAATAGAAATTAGGGTCCCAACGGCGGTAACACCGACGGATATACAGAAGGCCCTGATGAACACGGATGAGGAAATGACTTGCATCAGGGTATCGAGCTGGAACCCTACGGGCAGAATGCCCACTTTGCCGGAGGTGATCGCCCACTCTTCGCTGACGGCTTTGGAGAAGACACTCGCCAAGGGCAGCAGCATGATCAGTCCCAGGGCAATCAGAAACGCATATACCCCGATATCCAGCAAAAGATCGCCTTTGGTCCGTTTTGTCATTGTTGTCCTGCTCCTTTCTTTTCTCACCAGATCCCGCGCTTCAGCAGTTTGCGGCTGATATAGTTGCCGGAGACAATGAGAATAAAACCTACGACCGAGTTGAATAATCCGACTGCCGTGCTGAAGCTATAGTCCATTTTGCCAAGGCCGATCCGGTATACAAAGGTTCCGATGACATCAGCCGTCTCGTAGACTACCGGATTGTACATGGTAAGAATCTGCTCGGTCCCGGCATCGAGAACGGAGCCCAGGCGAAGAATGAACATCAGCACCACAGTAGGCAGAATCCCCGGCAGCGAGATATACAGCATCCGGCGGATCCGGCCTGCCCCGTCAATGGAAGCGGCTTCATATTGCTCCTGGTCAATCCCGGCGATAGCGGCAATGAAGACAATGGCATTCCAGCCCACCTCCTTCCACCCGGCAGTGAAGACCACCAGACTGCGGAAATACTGGTTGCTGACAAAAAAACTGACCGGCTCACCGCCGAACCACTGGATGATGTTGTTGACGAGCCCCCCTGAGGTCGAGAGAATCGTCACGAACAATCCTGAAATAATAACCCAGGACAGAAAATGCGGAAGATAGATAATCGTCTGGATCGTTCGTTTGAAAAACATCAGCCGCACCTCGTTCAGTACCAGTGCGATGACTATCGGAACGGGAAACAGCAGCACGATCTTATACACGCTGATCAGCAGCGTATTCATGAATACCTGTCCGAACTCTTCGGACTGGACCAGCTTGTGAAACTGCTCCAGCCCCACCCATTCACTGCCTCTGATGCCGTCAAAAATATTAAAATCCTGAAAGGCGATCAGTACTCCATACAAAGGCGTATATTTGAACAGCAGCAAAAACAAAAGACCGGGTATCAGCAGCATATAATAGTCCCTGTTCCTCCAGGCGATTCTCCACTTGCTTGCGGACCTGCTTCTGGCTGCGGCTGCTCTGCTCTTCCGGTTCAACTCCGTGGCACCTGCGCCCAAGTCACTCACCCCCCATATGCTTGTGAGTTGATTATACCGGGGAACGGGAAACGGCTTGTAGAGGGTAATCTGATTATTTCTGGTCTCTGGCGACTGTAAATCCGAAAGCGCTTAACAGGCAGGAGTCAGATACGATGATCAAAGGTTTCGGAGGAATATTTTGGAGAACCAAAAATCTTGAAGCTATAAAAAAATGGTACAGTGAAGTGTTGCAGGTTGAAATAGAAGATTGGAATGGGACAGTTATTTTCCAACAGAACAACAAGAGATGTTAAATTTCCAAGTATATAATCTAGACAAGACGATTAAACATCTTGAACGTATCGGTGTACCCCTTGCAAAGAAAAAAGAGAGCAGTGAAATTGGACAGTTTATTTGGATTGAAGATCCTGAAGGCCGGCTGATCGAGCTTTGGGAAAACTAGCGGGATACTTTATTTTTTTATAACAGCTTTCACGCTAACCCTTACCACTGTGCCCGCGCCCGGTTCCGTTTCAATGGACAGGCCATAGCGGTTTCCGGCAAAATAACGGATTCTTTCATGCACATTGTATAATCCGAACGAACCGTCCATCCCATCCGCCTGTTGTCCGGCGGCAGGTTCAAGCAGCAGGCGGTTCGCCTGCTTCGGGTCCATCCCGATGCCGTCATCCGCCACAGTCAGCACAACATCGCCGTTCTCCAGACGCACCGAGATTTCAATCGTCCCCTGTTTGGATCTCGTCTTGCGTATGCCATGCAGCAATGCGTTTTCTACCAGCGGCTGCAGCGTCAGCTTGGGGATGATATAAGACTCCAGGCCAGGCTCAGCCTGGATAGAAAACGTGAAGGTAGAAGGAAAACGGTTCTGCTGAATCTCCAGGAACACCCGCGCCAGCTCCAGTTCATCCTCAATGCTGACATTATCGCGGCCTTTGTTCAGACTTAGCCGGAAATACTGGGCCAGCGCCTCGATCATTTCGCTGGTATCCTCGGCATTATGGGAAATCGCTGACCAATTAATCATATCCAGGGCGTTGTAGAGAAAATGGGGATTGATCTGGGCCTGCAGCGTCCTCAGCTGGGCTTCACGCTCCTGTATCTTTGCCTGATAGGATTCCTCCACCAGGTTGTTGACCTTATGTATCAGATGATCAACACTGCGTTCCAGCAGGCGGAAATCCCCGTCCGGCATCGACCGGCGCTCCTCCAGCCACCCGATCCCCTCCTTGCGGATCATGCGCAGGATCATCTGCACCCGGCGCTGTACGCCCTGGATCATGAACATCAGCAGCACAAACACCAGCACAAGGAACATGACCGTAATCCCCGCCAGGGTTGCAATACTGGTGAACTGGCCAAGCGCCGTGGCGCGGTGCGAGATTTCCGCTTCCGATACCTGTGCCACCAGCTTCCAGCCTGTCGTGCCAACAGTGGTGTATACCACATTTACGTTGTCGCGGCCAATGGTTCTTTTTACAACTCCTTCTTCAGAATGGCTGATGGCGCTAAGCACGTCTTCGGGAAGCTGGTTCATCTCTTGCTCGGAGCCTGCTTCTGCACCGGGTTCCTCACCGTCAGGTCCAGCTGTTCCATAGATCAGCCTGCCGCGCCCGTCAAGCAGATACGGTGCATACTTCTCCGAGAATTGCAGCTCCGACACAATCTCCTGCACCAGCGTTTCAGAAACATCCATCACCAAAACGCCGACAATCTCCTCATAGTCCCGGGGGTTGCGCAGCAGCCGGGCGGCAGAGAAAATCTTCTTTTCCCCATAATCGTTATAGATTTCCGGATATACTCCCGTCCAGACAATGCCCCCGCCAGCCTCCTTCACAGCTTCGTACCAAGGGTATTGGTCCATATCTGCCAGCGGATACAGGTTAATCCGGTCACCGCCGTACATCCGGGAAGCCTCAACAAAAAACCGCAGCCGGAAAATATCCTCATTCTCCTGGGCGGTTTCGGCAAGATTCCGCAGCTCCCTGATCTGGCCCAGCTGATCGGTAATCTTGTCCTTTTGCAGCAGATTGTCGTACAGGATCTGGTTCATGAAGACGGAGTTGCTGCTGTCGCGGATATGGTTCAGCTTATAGGTCAGGTTCATTCCCGCTTGCTTCAGGGTGAGCTGCATCGTGCGGGTCACTTCCTTCTCCAATACATCATTGGAGCGCTGATAAAAGGTGCCCAGCATAATCGACACAGGCAGCAGAATGAGCAGGGCATAGGCAAGCAGCCAATTTTTCGCAGAGAGAATCCCCTGACTGAGTCCAATCAGATAAGCCCAGGCTTTTTTCATAAGGCAAACACCCCGTTCTGCCCGGCTTGTTCCCGCAGGAGTTCAGGCGGCCTCATTTCAGCTGCTCCCTGTATGCGCTTGGTGTACATCCCGTTATTTTTTTGAACAGCTTGCTGAAGTGGCTGGGATCGGTATAACCCACCGCATAACAGACCTCATACAATTTATTCTGCGGATCTTTCAGCAGGTTTTTGGCCTGCTCTATCCGGACCTTGGTCAGATATTCAAATAAGGTTTCTCCGGTTTCCTGCTTGAACAGCAGTCTGACGTAGGTAGGGCTGAGATATACGCCTTCAGCGATGTCCGCTGCGCTTAAATTCTCGGAATATCTCTGCCCGATCAGCAAGCGTACCCGTTCAATAACCTCGCTGGCTTTTCCACTACGCTTCAAACGGGAGTAATCGCAAACCTCTTGCAGATATGCCGCAGTATACTGCAGCAAATCATGTATCGTTTCCTGGCGCATTACCTGCTTCCAGGCTTCCATCTCCTTCTGCTCCCAGTCCTCTGACATCCCGTTCAGCTCAAGCATAACCTGCCCGGATTGCAGGATCAGATGCAGGCTGACATTCTGGGCATAACGGGAGCCCTGCCCGCGGTTCTGCTCCAGCCGTGCAAAAATCTGCTCCAGCTCGCTCAAGGTTCGCTCCCGGTCTCCTGACCTTAATGCCGTGAGCACCCGTTCACTCCACTCCGCTTCATAGCGGTACCGCAGATGCTCAGCGGATTCCAGCTTGTCCATCGAAAGGATGCGGTTTTTGCCCAGATACCATTTCTGGTCTGCCGCACCTCTCGCCTGCTTATAGGACAACGGCAATTCCGGCAAGCTGCTGACGCCCTCGCCCACCCCGATGGTCACACTGAGCTTCAGCCATTGCCGCAGATTGTCACGGATGGATTCCGCCAGCAGGAGAAGCTCCTGCTCGGGAGACTGAACCTCCTCAGCCTCTTCCGCATCTCCGTCATCCAGCTGCCGGGTCAGCAGAATTCCCACATACTCTCCGGGCTGCTTCTCAAAGGTAATGCCCCGCATCTGCTTGTCGATTAACTCCTGTATAATATTCAGCACCGTGTAGGAAAGCAGCTGCTTATCCTGCTCGCTGCGGGTATCCAGTACCTGCGGCACATCATCAATCATAATGACGATGACGATGTAATCGCTTGCAGATAACAACGTCAAATCCAGAAACTCCAGCTTCTCCCGGATATGCGCCGGATTAATGCGGTCACTGATTACAGACAGGAGAAACCGTTCACGCAGCAGCGGCAGGCTCTGGGCCAGCTTGGCCTGCATCTCTTTCACACGGCTGCGTTCCCTTGCTTCCGCATCAAGCGCTCCCGTCACCTTGCCCATGACAGAGGCCAGCTCTTTGCGGCGGATGGGCTTCAGGAGGTAATCCACCGCGTGGATCTGCAGCGCAGACCGCAAATAATCGGCATCGTTATGCCCGCTGATGAACACGATTTTGGTGAAAGGCAGCACCGCACGCACTTCCGCCGCCATCCGGATGCCGTCCATCGCCGGCATCTGCACATCGGTCAGCACGATATCCGGCTTCAGCGCCTTGATCATCTCAAGTCCCGCATCTCCGTCATCCGCCGTGCCAATCAGCTCGATCCCCTGCCCCGCCCAGTCCACATAGCTCCGCAATCCGTTCAGCACCGAAGGCTCATCGTCAACAATGACCAGTGTTTTCATTGGAATGTCCCTTTCTGTAACTGTTATATTGGCGCTACAAAAATTTCTACAAACAAAGGCATTCTCCTTCCTCAAGTGTAAATTCTGATGTCAAAAAACGCCCGGTTTCCCAGGCGCTTTATCATTACTTCTATTTAGCTGTCAGATCATATGTGAAGCAGGCAGCAGCCTCCACCTGCTTAAAGCCCTCTGCGATATACAGTGCCTGGGCACGCTCATTTTCAGCATTTACACATAATACAGTTTGCGTGTATGACTGCTCCTTGGCGAACTGCAGTGCCGCTCTGAGCAGAATTCTTCCAAGCCCCTTCCCTTGATATTCCGGCAGTACAGCCAAAGGGCCAATGTTCATGATGGGTGAGCCTTCGTAGTCATCATCGGCTCCACGGACAATTCCGACCGCCCGGCTGTTATGGTAGAGGATTAATAAGCCGTTGGCAATGTAGTCATTGCCGGAGATCATCTTAGTTACCATCTCCGGGGTGGCCGGCGTTTCACTTCCTTTAAGTTTGGCAAAGCCGGCATTTCTCACCTCACACCAGACAGACTCATCGGCTCCAGGCCGTAAGGGCTTAATTTCGTACCCGCTGGGCAAGCTGAAATCGGGAATGCTCTCTTCATCTCTGACGAGTAAATAGGAGTAGCGCTCCACGACAAATCCGGCAGCCAGCATATTGTTCGTCTCTCTTGTATTCACCGTCGGCACAAATATATCCAGCCTATCCAGACCTGCCGTATGCGGTAGAATGGCTTGCAGCAGCTCCCGGTAAAGCGCCTGATCAGCTGTATCCGCCTGAAAAATCCGAAAACGGCCTTTCCGCCCTCTGCGGTTGTAATCGTTCAAAATCAGCGAAGCTGCTGCAACCAGCGTTCCCTCTGCATTTATCGCAACATATGTGGGGTTCTCTTCAGACAGCTCAAACTCAGCAAGGTCCTCTTCATATAAAAAGGATTCATCAACCTCCGCCCGGTATTTCCGGCAAAAATTCAAAAATTCGTCTCTTCTGTCCTGACTTAACGCTTCAATTTTCATTAGCTTGTCATCCTTCCAGCCTGTATTATTGCTTCTTCAAGATAGCAGAAGTGAATTCAACCGGAAAGGGAAAAAACAATTATGGACTATTCTATCCTTGATGCCATCGCCAAAAGCCCGCTAAGAGGCTCACTATACCATTTCACCAGAGCCGGGAATTATACTTTCTGATCCCGAGCGGGTACCTGCGGCTTGGAGCATTATCTGTGAGCCGCTGGTATTGCCTGCCTCTCAGCGGCCTTAACAATTTTTGAGATCACCGAATTTATCTGGACGCAAACTCCTCTTCCGTCAGCTCCATGTTGATCGCCATAGCGGCCTTACTGCCCTGGGCAGCAGCATAGATTAATTGCGAGGGCATCACATAGGAGGCATCTCCGGCAGCGTATACTCCGGGTACTGAGCTTTTCCCCATCTCATTCGTGGCAATTCCGCCCGTCTCTGTCACTTCATAACCCAGCTGTGCCTGAAAAGCCGCCTTCGGCTGCAGCCGCGGAGCAATAAATCCCCCGGTCCGCCCAAGCCGCGTTCCATCTGCAAATTCCACCTGCTGCAGCTTACCTTCACTGCCTATAAATACTGTGACAGGCTGCTCAATGATCCTAATATTTCTGGACGCAAGAAGCTCCCGCTGCTCTTTTGTCAGCACATCTGCCCCGCCTGTGGCAACAATCAAGTCTTTGCTCCAGTTATACAGAATTTTGGCCATATGAAACACTCCCGGCTGGTCAGACAGCACAATAAGCGGTTGATCCCGAAGCTCCCAGCCATCACAGTAGGGACAATTGAACAAACTTCTTCCATAATGCTCACTCAACCCGGGAATATCGGGAAAATCTCACGCAGCCCCGTGGCGATCAGCAGCTTGCGTGCCGTGAAGGATAGCCCGTCTTCCGTGACGATTGAAAATTCATTACCGGTTCGGCGAACATCAGTGACTTGGCTGGAATGGTGAGCAACCGACGGATACCGCAGCACCTCTTCATAAGCTATACGCCGGAATTCGGCCGGTGTGACACCATCTCTGGTAATAAAACCGTGAGAGGCATGAGTTACAGCGTTTCTGGGCCGGTTGTTATCGAGCAAAATCACCTTCCGCCTCGCTCTGCCGAGCACCAAAGCCGCATTTAATCCCGCCGGCCCTCCACCGATAATGGCACAGTCATATCTCATTCAGCTTCTCCTGTAACCAGGGTACGCAGAGTCCTGGCCGGAAGAATCCCCGTTTCCTTATATTTTAATGTGCTATTCTGAAAAATAAGTGTAGAGGGGATACTCATAATGCTATATTGGGCAGACGTAACCGGATTTTCATCCACATTGACTTTAATGACACTAACCTTCCCTTCTGCCTCATTTGCAAAAGCCTCCAAAATAGGAGCATACATTCTGCACGGCCCGCACCAGGAAGCCCAAAAGTTCACTACCGTTACTCCGTTTCCCTGAACCAGCTGATTGAAATTCTGATCTGTTGCATGTTGAATTGCCAATTCTATCGTCCTCCTATTATAACTTTTATAGACTCTTTATATCCTTTATTCATACAAAAAAACTTAAATAAAGGATTTAATATATCTATAATAGACTGGATAGTCCTGAAAGAGCATAACTGCGGCGGATTCGTTTTCACTATCTTCAGCACAGTTGTGCCAGATTGGGTGTTAGCCTAAAACTCAAAAATATGTAAAAAGCTCCTGAACCGTCACAAAGACAAATTCAAGAGCTCATTCATTGTTAAATTGATGCGGTCGAGAGGACTCGAACCTCCACGGTATTGCTACCACACGGACCTGAACCGTGCGCGTCTGCCAATTCCGCCACGACCGCATATCATTGGACTCGCTTTCGCGGCCACAAGATAGATCATACCACGCAGGATTCATTGAGTCAATATTTTTTCGCAATTATTTTTATTGGCATAAATTTCTGTATAAATATTGCTTTTATTTGCTTGTTAGGAGTATAATGAGAACAAAGGTTCGCATACTATAAATGAGGTGATTTATATGGCGACTACCAAGAGAAGTACACTAAATACACCATTGATCCCAGAAGATATAACCAAAGATGAAAAGTCACTTGTCCGAAGCTATTTGCTGCTGACGTTCATTCATAAAGTATTTGAACGCGATTGCCGGGTCATCGGCAAGAGCGGATTGTTCAAGACACCGCAGTTGTATATGGAGCTGGTGTCTGGTGCAACGAAGAAGACTTCTCTTATGCTGCAGGAGGTCACCCGTGAGCTCACCGCGCATAATCTGAAGATCACAACCGTCCGCCAGGACCAGCGTGGCGTAGAGGCCAAGTATTCCTGCCGCGGCTATGCCGGAGAGATGAATATTCCATGGCCCGGCTTCCGTAATGAAATGATGCTGCGGATGCGTGCCTATCTCGGTCTGAATCCTGAGCTTAATGTGCTTCCCAGGGAAGAAGCGGTGGAGCAGATGGCCTTATCGATTTAAGACCTGCCAGCAGCACTAACAGCCCCGTCCTATAATCGGACGGGGCTGTTAGTGCTGCTGTATATTATATACTCTCCGGCTCTTGTCGGGGTTCGGCGAAGGGCTGGTAGATATAGTTGCGGTCCAGCTTCACAACCCGCTTATTGGGCCGGCGGATCATCACTTGAGACTCGTCCCAAGCCAGCACAATCCCTTTTACATCATTGCTCTCCAATCCGTCGCGTACAACCCGTATCTTCTCACCGGAAATCCGGTACGCATCCAGCTGTTCATCACTGATCATAAGCCTGAAGTCACCTTTCCTTTCCAACACGTCCATTCCCTAATCCAGCCGTGAAAAAGACCCAAATGAGTACTCATCCGGGTCTAGTTGCTTGCAGATCAATCCTTATATCTTATGAAGTTCTATATCAGCGCTTCATTCTTCTCAAACCAGAAGTCAAGAACTTTAGCGGACATCACACGTTGCTCCAAATACTCCACCTGATGATCACTGAATTTCTGTCTCCAGTTGAAGGACAGCTCTTCACACAGACTCGTGATGGTCAGAAGCTCAGACCAAGCGACGTAACGTTTGTACCAGAAAAACTGAGGATGTTCGATCATATAGGGATACAGGTCGTCGAATTCCGTATGTTTGCAATCCAGCGCACGTTCGAAGTGATCCTTGGCCTCGGTTAGTTTATCAATAAAAAATTGCTCTGTCACCGGTTCTTTCCCCATCGTGACGCCTCCTCTCTCATGTCTAATGTTTATTATAAAGGAAAAGTTATAGAGTGGAAAGCAGATGTTTTAAAAATAGGCTAACTTCCTCTAATTGTCACCCTTTATTCGTCAAAGACAATTTTCCCGTCACTCAATGACATAATGCGGACAAGCGACTCCAGCCGGATCCCCTGTTCCCGAATGGTTCTGGCCCCTGCCTGGAAGCTTTTTTCTACAACTACACCGAGTCCGACCAGTTCGGCACCGGAACGGTGGATGATTTTGATCAGACCACGCGCAGCATCGCCGTTAGCAATGATATCATCGATAAACAGCACCTTGTCATCCGGGGAGATAAACTGCCGGGAGAGCATGATGTCTGTAACGATGCCTTTGGTGAACGAAGGAACTCTTTCACAGAGCGCATCCGGATCAGCGAGCAGCGTTTTTTTGCGGCGGGCAAAAACCAGCGGCACCTTCATTTCATAAGCGGTGGCAAATGCCACGGCAATACCCGAGGATTCCACGGTAACCACACGGGTAACTCCAGCATCAGCAAATCTCCCGGCAAACTCCCGTCCCATTTCCATCGTCAGCATAGGATCAACCTGGTGGTTGAGCAGAGCATCCAGCTTCAGCACCTGATCGGAAAGGACGACCCCTTCCTCCAAAATCCGTTGTTTCAATAATTCCATGTTATGAACCTCCATTACCCTTTATAATTCCAGACATTCCGCTGTAACCACTTCATATAAGTATTAGGCGGAAGTCATGTCCTTCTGCTCAACATCATAACCTGTACTATATGGACTGCACAAGGCTATCCTTTGGTATAGCTATTTTTATCTTGGCAGCACTTTTAAGGAGGGAGCCATGAAATCCCATGTCCGCACACTGCAAATCGCTTTCACCTATATTGGTACTATCGTAGGCGCCGGTTTTGCTACCGGCCAGGAAATCCTCCGTTTCTTCACACGTTATGGACACTGGGCGGTGCTGACCATCCTGTTTTCCACCGTCCTGTTTATCTGGCTCGGGACCAAAATGATGATCATCGCCCGGCGCGTTCAAGCAGAGTCTTATGAGGATTTCAACCGCCATCTTTTCGGTGAACGTGCCGGGAGAAGCATCAGCCTGTTCACCATGATTATCCTGATTGGCGTGAACAGCATTATGCTGGCCGGGGCCGGGGCTATTTTTGAGGAGCATCTCGGAATGCCCTATCAGGCAGGTCTGCTGTTGACCCTTCTGGGTTCCTACCTGCTGCTGAAGCGCGGAATTTCAGGTATCCTGCAGATCAACAGCCTGGTGGTGCCGCTAATGCTTACTCTGTCGCTAATTATTATTTTTAATACACTGGGCGTGCCTGGTGCGGAACGCTTTTTGTTCCTTCCGACGGATCACAGCTTCTTTGGCGCCTGGATGTCCCCCCTGCTCTATACCGCGTTCAATCTCGGAATGGCTCAAGCCGTACTGGTGCCGCTGGCCCGGCATACCAATGATGAACAAGCTCTGCTGCGGGGCGGCATTCTCGGAGGAATAGGCATCGGCTTCCTGCTGCTCGCGGCACATTTTGCCATGAGCTCGCAAATGCCGGGCACCCTTCAATATGAGATCCCGATGGGCACCATCGCCATCCGCCTTGGCCCCGCCGTACAGAGTATCTATCTGCTGCTGATTTTCATGGAGATCTTCAGCACTTTTGTAGCCGACATCTACGGTGTCAGTGTACAGCTTCAGCAGCGCCTGCCGGTCGCCCCCGTCCTTGTGACTCCACTCCTGATGCTGATCTGCTACGTGTTCAGCCAGTTTGGCTTCAGCTCACTGCTGTCTATATTTTATCCCATCTTCGGCGCGGTGTCGCTAGTATGGGTCATAATGCTGCTGCGTGCCCCGATGTCCCCGCCCCCGCGCCCGGCAGATCCCCCCGGCACGGACGGTAAGGGGATCACTATCGTCGCCGTTAAACCCGTAATCCGGATTACCCGGAAATAACGGCTGCTGCGGGATGTGAACGCGCACCGTACAGATACTGGGATATGATAGGGATCAAATCCGGGAACCGTATCGTCGGAATCAAAGGTATTTTTACCTTTGATTGCAGCGATTCCTGCGGGCGGGGACGACTCAAAGGTATTTTTACCTTTGATTGGGGCGATTCCCGCGGGCGGGGACGACTCAAAGGTATTTTTACCTTTGATTGCGACGATTCCTAGTGTCAAGAAGGTTGTGTATAGAGAATAAGTATCTTCCCGACACTTCGTTTACTGGTTAGGTGGAAAAAGTATCACTAATTTGTCTGAGCATCAAGCAACCCGGGCAGCTAAGTGGAAAAAGGTACACTAATTTAGCCCACTTCGCTCCAAATAAGGGAATATCACCGAATTAAGTTCCCTTTTTCCACTTAATCCTCACGATTGTTTATTTCTGAGGAAATTAAGCTCCTTTTTTCCACTTGGCCATCCGCAGTGCCGAAATCAAAGGTATTTTTACCTTTGATTCTGATGATTCCTGCGGGCGGGGACGATTCCTGCGGATGAGGGGCCAAGAGCATTTTTACCTTTCTTTCCATGTGACTCGAAATATGAGTTTTCTAAGGCGCTTTTTTATCGCACGATGGTGAGGTAAGCATGGCTAGACGGGAATAACCGACGCTGCGGGAATGATCCTGGCTGCCGCATCAACCACATGCCGGTGGCAGGTCATCATGATAATCTGCCGGGTTGCGGACAGCTCGCCGAGCAGGGCGAGTGCCGCATGCAGCCGCCGTTCATCGAAATTAACAAACAGGTCGTCGAACAGCAGCGGGAGATTCGCCTGCCGTGACATCGTCTCCGCAAGCGCCAGCCGGATAGCCAGGTACAGCTGCTCCGCCGTTCCCCGGCTGAGCAGGCCGCTGTCCAGCAGCCCCAGGTTTCTGTGCTCCGCTTTTAGCTCCTTGTTGCCGGGTGTCATTACTACCCGCCGGTACTCCCCTTCCGTCAGTTTGGCAAAATACTCGGAAGCCAGCAGCAGCACCTGCGGCTGCTTCTCCTGCTCATAGATACGGCGCGTTCTGCCCATAAGCTCAGCCGCCAATGCTGTTACTGCATATTGGCCTGCAATTACCCGCAGCGCCGCCCGCTGCTCCTCCAGCTGCTGGAGGACTGAATCCTCCATCCCGCGCTCCAGCAAATATTCACGCTCCTGCAGCAGCTTGCCCCGATGCTGCAGCATAGCATTGCGCTCATCCTCAATACTAACCGCAGTCTCCTCCGCAGCATTCCGTTCCTGTTCCAGAGTGTATGCGTCATGAGTCTCCAGCAGTGCCATCAGCTCCGCAGCAGCTTGATTCTCCCAGCCCCCGAACATGGCCAGCTCCCATTGGCGGATCGATTTCGTCAACTCGGCGCGCTGCTGCACAGCCGCTGACCGCCGCAGAAATTCCTCACCGTCAGCAGCCCCGCCTTCGTGCAGCAACTCACTGGAACGGCGTGAGAGTTCCTCCAATTCCCTGCTGCTCACTGCCAGCTCTTCCTGCAGTTCCAGCAGCCGGGCGTTCATTCCTTCCCGGCGCAGCAGTTCCACCTGTAGAAGATCCCACTCCCGCTTTCTCAATTCCAGCCAGCTGAGAAGAGATAAACCCGCAGCTTCAAATTGCTGTTGAAGCGGAGAAGCTGAGACAGCGGTAGTCTTAGAATCCCAAAATGGAGGTTCAAGACCGGCTGCCGCAGCGGCATTGGGCGCATCTGACCGGTCGGGAGCAGCAACACCGTCCGAGCTTCGAAAAGCTTGAACAGCTCCGGCAGAATGGTCCAATCCATTCACCGGATCATCTGTAGACAAGTTATGGTGGCCTGCTTCAGCCGGTGTATCCAAGTCCATTCCAGCCCATTCCATCTGCCCGGCTCCAACACCAGCTTCATTCATTAATGCTGATACTTCCCGCTCAAAGGAACAGCACGCGGATTTCAAAGCACTCAGACGCACAGCAAGCTTATGCTCCTGACGCAGCAGTTCATTGCCTTGCTCCACCAATGAGAAGATATCCGGGAGGCTCTCAGGCGAGAGGCCTTCAGGCAGCTTGCATTCATGCAGCCATTCCTCATAACGTTCCGCCAGCGCTGTGAAATCAGCCTCAGCCTGCTCCAGTTCTGCGGCAAGTGCATGCTCCTGTCCCGAAAGCGAGTCCAGCTCCACCCGGCAGGCCTCCCGTTCGGCAGCCAGCCTGTCCATGCGCTGCCGCCATGCGTTCCAGGCGTCCATGAGCCTGCGAAGCTCCTTCATCCCGGCCTCCAGCCCGCTGGCATCAGGGCTTGCGCCTCCCGCCGGCCGCTGCCGCTGCCCCGGCCGGCCAAGCCCGCTCTCCGGCTCCGCGCCGGAGAGCAGCAGCCCCGCAGCCGCCGCATCTCCGCTGCGGCGGCATCGCCCTCCCCGCCGTGCCCCGGCGGGGCCGCGTCCGCCCTGCGCTCCGCGCGCAGGGCGGCCCACAGGGCCAGGTCCGCTGCGGCCAGCAGGCCGAGCGCGGCCCAGGCGCTGACCGGCGGTGCGCCGGTCAGCCACAGCGCTGGCGGCAGCAGCAGCGTAAGCGCTGCGCCCGCCAGCAGCATGCGCCGGTAGCGCTGCGCCCGGCGCCCGGCACTGCCGGTGCCGCTGCCTGCGGCGCCGCGGCCGCGCAGCGGCTCACCGCCGAGCTGCGCTTCGCGCCAGCGCTCGGCAGCCAGCTGCAGCTCGTCCCAGAGCTGCAGCAGCTCGCGCGGGCTGCGCTTGGCTAAGCCCGCGAAATCGGCGGCACCGGCGGCGTGCTCGCGCGCCAGGGCCCGGTCTGCCGCCTGCAGCGAAGCGGCGGCAGCAGCCAGGCGGGAGCGCAGCGTCTGCCGCTCCGCTTCACGGGCTTCCATGCGGCGGTCATACGCGCTGAAGCCTGCCGCAAAACGCCGTGCAGCTTCACGGTCTGCCGCCGTAGCGGAGAAGCCCGCCAGCTCGGCCTTGCCCCAGCCTGCCCCGATTCCGCGCAGAATGCGTTCCAGATGCTCTTGCAGCGCATCAAGTTCAGCCGCAAGGCGCTCCGCTTCGGCTTTCTTGTCTTCATAGCTGCTGCGCCGGCGGTCCAGAGCTTCGAGCTGCGGTCCCTGAGCTTGAAGGCGTTCATCCGGCGGCTGCTTCGCCAGTTCAGCGGCAAGATCGCGGTGCTGCCTCTGCAGACGGAATACCACCCCTTCGACATTCTGCACTTCTGACTCCAGGGTCCGCCAGCGGGCGGCCCCATCCTCAGGAAAAGCAGCGATAACCGGAAGCTCAGCCAGCTCCAGCTTCGCTTCGCTCCATTTCAGCCACAGTTCACGGATCTCCTGGGCTTTGCGCAAGTGAACAAGCCTGCCGGCAGCGATCCGCCGGCGGTCTTCCAGCTGAGCCAACTGCAGCTCTACGGCTTCCAAAGCCGCAATATTCTGGTTATATCGCAACAGATAGGAGCGGCTTTCGGCCGCCTCCCGCTCCAGCTTCTCTATCGACTGCAGGATTTTGGCTGCTTCCTGCACCTTTCCGCGCGGCTTGTAGAGCTTCTCCGCATCCTGCTGCAGCCGCCGCTCGGCCCGCATAATCTCACCGCCGCCCCCCATACCGGCATGGAACAGATAGCTGCTCATTTCCTCGGACTGCAGCGCGCCAAGCTCCTGCAGCTCATCCAGCGACACAGCAAACAGCTGGCGGAACATACTGCGGGAAATGCCGCCAAGCAAACGCCGCTCCATCTCCGTTTGGCCTGCTTCCTCGGTTCTTCCATCGGGATGACTAACCGTAATGTGCAGCTTTTCACTTCTGCCCGGTGTCTCTCCGCCTGTCATATACCGGCGGATTCTCCACTGTCCGCCTTCGCTGTCACGCGCTGCAAGCATTCCGCCATGCTGCCCCCCTTGCGCAGGCTCATAGCGCTCCTGGGGATTCACTCTGCCCGGAATGCCGAAGAGCATAGCGCGTATGAACTGCAAGGTAGTGCTTTTACCGGCTTCATTGCGGCCATAGAGCAGGCTTACCCCGCTGTCCAGCTTCATTTCACGGTTATGCAGGCGGCCATAACCGCCAATCTGCAGTTCCTCTATTTTCATCCGGCATCCCCCCGTTCCTCCCGGATAGGCTTCACCGCCTGAGTCCGTGCCGTTTCATCTGTACCTTCCTGTGAGACAAGAGACACATCTGGCCGGTCTGGCAGTATTCCAGCATCTGTCTGGAGCTGTTCTTGACGTTTGTTGTCTTCCATTTGATTTCCGCCCCCGGCCAGCATGGCTCCGGTATGCTCATCCATCCCTGCAAGCAGGGTAATTCCAAGCTCGGCTGCATTTCTCAGCCAGCCCAGCTTCTCCTCCGGTGAGACAGAAGCAAGCATTCTGCGCAGCTCACGGCTCTCCATCAACGGCTTGAGCGCACTGTCCATCAGCTCCTCCAGCCCGGCAGAAGATTGTTCACTCCGCCCGGCCAGCCGCAGCATTTCACCAAGAAAGCTGTCCTCCTGAACGAGTCGCCCGCGGTCAACAGCCAGTCCTGTCTCCAGTGCGAAGCCTTCTGTCCAGACCAGACCTGCGTACGCTTTGCGTTCTGCGCGTATAGCCTCCCGCCGCTGCAATTCAGCGAGCAGATCCTCTGCCGCGCCCTTCTCAGCCAGCGCTTTGTGTACAGCGCCTCGTCCTGTCAGCCGGAAGCGGACCACCGACATCAGCTCCGGAAACGCGTCCCTGACCTCCTCCACAGCCTGTTCCACGGCTCCGGCCCACTGCGCTTCATCCGCCAGGCCGTCAATGGAGAGTTCACGGACATGCCAGCGGACAGCATCCAATTCATGAAACTTGAGGGTTGCCTGACCTGCTTCATTCACATCCACAACATAACAGCCTTTTGGACCGGTCTCTTTGACACTGCGACCCTGGATGTTCCCCGGGTATACAACCGGCGGCTGCTCATGCAGAATCCTGCGTTTATGTATATGCCCGAGCGCCCAGTAGTCGTAACCGCGCCCGATCAGATCTTTGCGGCTGCAGGGGGAATAAGTCTCATGCTGGGGATCTCCATCGACGTTCCCGTGCAAAAGAGCAATATGGTACAAATCGCTTCCCGGCCTGCGTTTAAACTGCAAGGCCGTGTTCTCTGTCACCTTGGCGGTAGGATAGGAAATCCCGCTGACTACAGCAACCTCCCGGCCATCACTGCGGCGCCGTGCAACAGCTTGTCCCGGTTCACTGCCGCCGAATACGGTCACATGCCCCGGAGGCTCAGTGCTGAGGCGGGGGCCGTCCAGCGGATCATGATTGCCATGAATCAGGAACACTGCTATGCCGTGTTTCCCCAGCTCCTGAAGCGCCTCCTGAAAGCGCAGCTGTCCCTGCAGTGAAGCGTCCGATATATCGTAGACATCCCCGCTGATGACCACAAAATCGGTTTTTTCCTGAACCGCTACGCTAACAAGCCGCCCGAGGGCGGCAAAGGTGGACTCTCTTAAATAGGAGCGTATAGCCTGCGGAAGCTGCGCCAGTCCGGCAAAACGGCTGTCCAGATGCAGATCTGCGGCATGCAGAAAACGAAAAGGAATCATCTCCTCACCCTTTCGTTCCCGGCTGATACTGCAGATAGGTTTTTTTGAGCTCATTGGCTACTCGTGTTAATGAATATAAGCTCTTTGCTTTATCCCAGGCCGAACGGGACAGCTCGTAGCGGTACCCGGGATCGCTGATCACTTTTTCCAGGGCATCCGCCAGGGCCACCTCATCATCCGGATCAACCAGCAGGCCGTTCACCCCGTCTTCAATCTGTTCCGGAATTCCGCCTACATTAGTGCCTACCAGCGCCAGACAGCTGAGCGCCGCCTCCGCAAACACCGACCCAAAGGCTTCCGCGCGGGACGGCAGCACAAAAATATCAAAGAACGGCATAAATTCTTCCGGATGCAGCGTATAGCCGTAAAATATAGTTTCATTATAAATGCCCAGGCTCTGCGCCAGCTGCTCCAGCTCTGCACGGGAAGGACCGTCACCGATAATATGCAGGACATATTCATGATTGCGTTTTTTCAGCTCGGCGCAGGCTTTGAACAAGGTGTCTATTCCCTTGGCCGGTACCAGACGTGTTACGGTTACCAGCTGCGGGATGTCGTTGTCATGCGGCACCGGCTTGAATCTTTTCTCATCAAAACCGTTCGGAATCACTCCGATCCTGTCAGGCCGGTCAATGTATGGGGCCAGGTAGTCGGCAAAAGAGCGTGACACCGTCATGAGCCGGTCGCTGACATGCTCCAGTTCGCGGTAAATCGAGACAAGAAATTGATGCTCCGGCCCGCCCTCAAGAATAACGCCGTTCAGAATCAACTCGCGTTCATAGCTGGAATGCAAAGTTTGAATCAGCGGGACCCCGGGATAGATTCTTTTCATCGCCAGTCCCGCAATCGGATGATGGGCATGGATCAGATCATAGTTTTTGCTCATACGCAGCTTGGTCCACCATATATAATCCTTGTAGGTCTGAATATATTTTTGCACCACAGGACTTTCGCCATAGAGGGTCCAGTCAAAGGTTTCAAAACTGACCTCTTCACGCCCCTTTCCGCGGATACGCTTGGGCAGCCAGAACAAATCCATATCCCAGCGGCTTGAACGGAAGCGTTCCTGCAGATACGGGATCATGGAAGATACACCACCGGGTTGCTCCGGCGGGAAGAATAGCGCTTGCAGCAAGTTCATAAGGCATTCCCCTTTACAATTGCCCCTTTACGATGAGACCCGGCAATTATGATATAGTTGTATATATGTACATTTACAGGTACGCTTAGTTCCCATACCTTGATTTTATCGGTATCCACCTGAAACAGCAACTAAGAAGAACCTGAAATCTATCTTTGATTTTTGACATAAGGAGAAATGATATATGAATGAAGAACGGCTCCCCGCCGCTTATACTGCCGGCATTAGAGAGATGCTGGGGCAGGAGGCGGACGCTTTTCTGGAGAGCTACACTGAGCGGCGGACCCAGGGTCTGCGGTTCAACACGCTCAAAAGCAACTCGCTTTCAGGCCGCGCAGCGGCTGAACACACAGCTGTCCGGTTTGACCTGACGCCAGTACCCTGGTGTCCTTCGGGATATTATTATGAGGAACCCGCCCGGCCGGGACGGCATGCTTATCATACCGCCGGATTATATTATATTCAGGAACCCTCCGCAATGTCCGCAGCCGAACTGCTGGCCCCCCGCCCCGGTGAGACGGTGCTTGATCTTGCGGCAGCTCCAGGCGGCAAAACTACCCATATCGCTGCTCTGATGCAGGGCCAGGGGCTGCTCGTTTCCAATGAGATTCATCCGGAACGGGCAAAAATTCTGGCGGAGAATGTTGAACGTCTTGGCATCTCCCACGCCGTTGTAACCAGCGCAGCTCCGGGAGAGCTGTCCCGCCGTTTTCCGGAGGTTTTTGACCGGATTATGCTGGATGCACCCTGTTCGGGCGAAGGAATGTTCCGCAAAGACCCCGCCGCCATCGGCGAATGGTCCCCGGAGCATGTAGAGATGTGTGCGGCAAGACAATGGGATATTCTCCAGGATGCCTATATTATGCTGAAACCGGGGGCAGCCTGGCCTACTCTACCTGTACTTTCAACCGCAAAGAAAATGAGGAGACGATATCACGGTTTCTGGACCATTACCCTGATATGGAGCGGATTGCTGAGAAGCGCTTATGGCCTCATCTGGAAAAAGGCGAAGGCCATTTCGTCGCGTTGCTCCGCAAGGCGGCCTCTGAAGAGGACGCACCAGGCCGCAATAAACGCGGCAGCGGTCGGGGCAAAACCAGCCACAAGCTGCCTTCCACCGCCCGCGATGCCTTCCAGCAATTTATGAGCTGGGCAGCGGACGAGCTGCCGGGATTTGCCGGACAGGGCGTGCCTCTGTTATTCGGAGAATCCCTGTACCTGCTCCCGGAAGCATTCAGCGCCGGCTTGCATACAGGCCTCTTGGAAGGGCTGAAGGTACCCGTGCGGGGCTGCACATTGCTCATCTGAAAAAAAACCGCATTGAACCGGCACACGCCCTGGCGATGGCTCTCCAGCCGGAACAAGCGGCACGCAGTTACAATCTGGCGGCTGACAGTCAGGACATTCAGGCTTGGCTGCGCGGTGAGAGCCTTCCCGTTCCCCCTGAACTGCACGGCTGGACCCTGGTAACTGTGGACGGACTGCCAGTCAGTTGGGGCAAAGCCAGCTCCGGGCAGCTAAAAAACCATCTGCCAAAAGGGCTGCGGATTCTCAAAGCCCAAACTGACGGGCAATAGGCAGCTGAACAGCCAAAGGGACCTCCCTGCGCAGATACGGTTACGGCTGATGCGGACAGGAGATCCCTTATTGGAGCGGATTAGATTATCTCTCCAGGCCACGCGGACTGAGATGCCGCTAATTGTCCAATTTCCGCTCATATTAGGCTGTAATGAACAAAATAAGGACTTCTGTGTCCGAAACAACCGGAAAAGGTCTGTTTTTCGTAAAATAACGTCTTCTCTGTCCGTTTCAAATATTCACACAAAAATCCGGCAGGAGCCATTCCCACCGGATTTATCCGCTTCATATCATATTTTAAGAGGCCTTGACTAGAAGAGTACCATGAAAGGATTATCCATCAAGACAAGCAGTACTTCACCAATGCGTCGCGCACGCCATGATCATTGTTGCTGCCCGTGACCGCATCCGCTGCCGCCTTGACCTCCAGGGGGGAGTTGTCCATGGCAATGCCAAGACCGGCGTAGGTCAGCATGGATATATCATTATAATAATTCCCAATGGCCAGAACCTCTTCTTGCGCAATCCCCAGCTGGGAAGCCAGATTCTTCAGCGCGTTGCCTTTGGAAGCTTCAGGATGCATGAAATCAACGAAAAATTCCCCGCTGCGCACAATATTATATTGCTGCGTCCAGGTGCTCCATTCGCGCTGGGCTTCGTCCAGAATATCCGCTTTAGTAAATACCGTAAATTTGACAACCGGTTCGCGGAAATCCTCCCAGGCCGGGAGCGATGCAGGCGTAATCCGGAAATGCTCATACATATACGTCGCTTCCTGGGTCAGGTTGGCCACATTGTCCACATACATGTCAAAAGCAGTATTCACATCATAATGAATATCACGCGCACGGCAATAATCAATATAAGGGTCCAGTCCGCGGGCGTCCAGCCCGTAGATATGCAGCACCTCGCGGTCCTCTACCCGAACTGTAGCCGCTCCATTGTGTCCCAGCACATATCCGGCCAGCCCCATCTCCTCCATGAAAGGAATCGAATTCTGCGGGCTGCGTCCTGTACACAAGACGATTAGCCCGCCCTGCCGGGTCACCTCAGCAATAGCCTCCCTGTTTTCCGGGCTTAGCTTGTGGTCGTCATTCAGGAGCGTCCCATCCACATCCAGTGCAATCAGTTTGTATTTCATACCCCACCATCCATCCTTGTCAGTCTTTAGCTGTATATTTTATGGTATCTAAAATCTGTTAACCGGAGCCGCTGCTTTAATTCAACCTGATATAAAAGTCCGGCTGTTGGTCCCCTTAAGCTTCAGCTTCCCCCCCGCCAAGCACCCTTAGCTCTTCGGCCGTCAGTTCCCGGCAGGCCCCGGGAGCCAGACGCTCATCCAGCTTCAGCGCGCCCATGGAGACTCTTTTCAGGAAGACTACTTTTTTGCCTACCGCCAAAAACATCCGCTTTACCTGATGGAATTTTCCTTCGGTAATGGTCAGTGAAATCTGCGACAGGGTCTTGCTTCCGCGTTCCCTGCCCAAGATGGTGAGCTGTGCAGGCAATGTCACATACCCATCCTCCAGCTCAACCCCGGCGGCAAAAGCGGCCACATCTGCAGCATCCACCTCGCCCTCAACCGTAGCCTCATACGTTTTCGGTACATGCTTGCGGGGCGAGAGCAGCTCATGGGCCAGCTGTCCGTCATTGGTCAGCAGCAGTAAACCCACCGTATCCTTATCCAGCCTTCCGACCGGAAACGGCCCGAACTGCGCGTATTCCGGCTTGAGCAGGTCCAACACCGTACGGTCCCGCTTGTCTTCTGTAGCAGACAGTACGCCCGGCGGCTTATTCATCATCAGGTAGATATATTCACGATAGACCACCGGCTCGCCGCTAACCTCGATTGTGTCGGCATAGGGATCAACGTGGAAGCCGCTGTCTTTGATTACGGTGCCGTTCACCCTAATCAGCCCTTGCTTGGCCTGTTTGCGGATATCGCTGCGCGAGCCTATCCCCATGTGGGACAGCACTTTATCGATCCGTTGTTTTTTGGAAGAATTTCCGGTTGCACTCATTCGCTATGTCCACCTCCAGCCTGCGGGATATTCATTCTTCAGCATGCCGTCCTGCCATTTGCCCCAGCCTGCGCTGTAACCGTCGATACAGACCAGCACATAACCCTTCGGAGAGCTGCCGGAACGTACCGATAAGCGTTCCGCAGGGATCGAGAGTGTCTCGCCCTTCAGATAGGAGACAGCTTCACCGCTGTTGCCCGGCAATGAAAGGCTGCGGATACTTTCTGCAGAATGCAGCGCGGTAGCGAGCGGATGTCCGGGAATGAACCGGCCGCTGCGGACATGCCCGGTATACCAGCCGGGACGAATTGTCTTCAACCCGTCCAGCGCAGCCTTCGGCAGCGGCGAGAGATACAGATGGTCACCAAACAGCACCGGATATCCGGCAGGCTGCCAGCCCAGCTGTTCTTCGGCGAATACGGAATATGCTGCTAATGCGGCCTCTTCTCCCAGTTCCTGAGACTGGCGTCCGGGAGCAGCGCCGCCGGATTTGCCGGCGGCGCGCTTTCCTTTGCCGCTGCGTCCGCCGTCCGCCCTCGCAGCCGCGGCCTTGGCGGAGGCTTGCGCCTTACCCTCTTTGTTCCGCGGGGATACCGGCAATGCCTTGTCCCTCTCGTTCTGCTTCAGACCAGCATCGGCCTCTTCCGGGGAGGCACTGCTTCCGTCATGGCGCAATACGGCCATAAAATGCCCCTCGCCCTTAAC
Organism: Paenibacillus sonchi; assembly: GCF_016772475.1. Classification (NCBI taxonomy): domain Bacteria; kingdom Bacillati; phylum Bacillota; class Bacilli; order Caryophanales; family Paenibacillaceae; genus Paenibacillus; species Paenibacillus sonchi. The sequence continues at coordinate 4,920,269 of NZ_CP068595.1, read as the reverse complement.
TATATGCGGCCACAGCCGGGCTGCTCCCGGCAGCCCGCCGAGGCCCGGCGCAAACGATCCGGTTCCGCCAACAGGAATAAGCGAAAACTCCGGATGGCTGACTAAAAACTCCCCGATGATGCCTTCATTCTCTTCTACGGCAAAGGTGCACGTGGAGTAGACGAGCGTTCCTCCCGGCTTCAGTGCTGCTGCCGCTGAAGCCAGAATTTCACGCTGCATGGCCGCATATTTCAGCGGCGTTTCCGGCTCCCACTGCTTGACCATATCTTCATCCTTGCGGAACATACCCTCTCCGGAGCAAGGCGCATCGATCAGGATGCGGTCAAAAAATCCGGGAAAAGCCGCAGCAATCCGCCCGGGACTTTCATTCAGCACAATGCCGTTGCGGACACCGTACAGCTCCAGATTTTTCGCCAGGGCCTTGGTCCGGTCCGGATGCAGGTCATTGCTGACCAGCAGCCCCTCGCCCTGGAGCTTGGCGGCAATCTGTGTGGATTTGCCGCCCGGAGCCGCACATAAGTCAAGCACCCGGTCGCCGGGCTGCACCCCAAGCAGTTCCACCGGAGCCATTGCGCTGGGCTCCTGAATATAGTACAGTCCGGCATGGTAATACGGATGTTTGCCGGGTCTTGCCCCGGCTTCCGTATAGAACCCGGACGGGCACCAAGGAATAGGTGCAAGTGTAAAAGGGGAGAGCACAAGCAGCTCCTCCACCGGAATTTTTAAGGTGTTGGCACGGATGCCCCCGTAAGGAGTCTCTTGGTACGACTCCGCAAATTGCTCATAGTCCGATCCCAGCATGTCCTCCATGCGCTGCATAAAAGTGCCGGGCAGCTCAACTGCCATGATGCCTTCCTCCAATAATCAAGGAACACCCCTGGGGGTGCTCCTGTGTTAGCCTTGCTATTCATTATGCCTTATTTGCGGCGGGATGAATCCGGCCGCTGCGGCCCCCGGCGCTGCGGGTGGATGGGAACGATGTCCCGGCCCGCAGCAGCCACTTCCTCGGCAAGCTCGGGGTCCAGCAGCTCAATCGTCAGATCATAATACCCGAACGGCCGCTCCGCGTAGGTTTCGAGCTTTCGCGCGTAATCGCCAGCCTCGCGGGCCAGCTTGGCAAGATTGATGCCAAGGGCATCCGCAGGATACCGCTGCAGCACCTCATGCGCCCGGCTCAGCATAATCAAGCCGCCGCGCACGTTGTTATTGCGGAAATGGTACAGTCCTACCGCTGTCTGCAGCAGCGCCTTATAGAGCGGGTCCTTGTCCCGGGCCAGCCACAGCTCTTCAAGCACCTCATGGCATTCAAAATAATCCCGGTCCCGGTTGAAATAGACCAGGTATGCCAGGTACAACCGTTCATAGGCCATCCGGCAGACTGTCCTTTTTGGCATTCGACAGCAGCCCGCGCACATGTTCCAGCAATTCCTTCATTGCGTCCATATCCTGCGCCTGCCAGATTTGATTGAAGCGCTCCTGGCTCTCAATCGCTTCATTGACCAGATGGTAGAAGTACAACTGGTGAATCGCCTTTAGCAGTTGCGTTGTCGTATTTGAATTATCCTCAAAGGTTTTCTGGGCCTCCAGGATTTCATCGCGGATGCTGGACATTTCGCTGTCCAGAATAGAGGCGGCTTCCGCAGCGGTCTTCAGACGCAGCCGCATTTCGTCGGGCAGGCTTTCCCTGTATTTGTAGTTCAGGGAATGCTCGATGGTGGCCCAGAAGTTCATGGCGAGCGTGCGGATCTGAATCTCGGCGAGCACGATCTTTTGCCCCAGGGCCGTCTGCACCGGATATTTAATAATCATATGGAAGCTGCGGTAGCCGCTTTCCTTATAGTTGGTAATGTAATCCTTCTCGTAGAGGACCTCCAGATCCTTGCGGGCACGGATATATTCCGCCACTCTGCGGATATCCTCGACGAACTGGCACATGATGCGAATGCCGGCAATATCCTCGATTCCCGTCTCCAGATCCTCCATTTTTACATTTAAGCGCTGGGCCTTCTCCAATATGCTTGACAGCCGCTTGACGCGTCCGGTCACGAACTCGATTGGTGTGTATTCTTCTCTTTTTTAAGCTCCGAGCGCATCGTTTTGAATTTAACCTTCAATTCCTCCACAGTTTGTTCATATGGAAGCAAAAATGTTCCCCAGTCCCTGACGTCCATCGCCTTCGTCCTCCTGTCCATTCATCCTTCAGTGATGATCAGCGCCCACCGCTTCTAGGATATGAGAGAATCCGTCCCGCCGCAGCAGCTTCCGTAATCCGGCATGCACTTTGCGGTTAACCTCTGGTCCTTCATAGATGAGAGCTGTATAGATTTCGACCAGACTCGCGCCTGCCCGGATCTTGTCATATGCGTCCTGGCCGGTAAAAATACCGCCTGAACCGATAATCGGCAGCTTGCCGCCCGTCTGGCGGTAGATTCTGCTGATGATTTCCGTCGAACGGTCGCGCAGCGGTTTGCCGCTGAGGCCGCCCGTCTCTCCTGCCTTGTCACTCCGCAGCCCTTCACGGCTGAGTGTGGTGTTGGTCGCGATCACACCATCCATTCCGGCCTCAGCGATCGTATGTACCATGTATTCCAGTTCACCGTCGCTGACGTCAGGCGCGATTTTGACCAGCAGGCTTTTGGCAGCGCCGCTCTGTTGATGCTGAAGCTCCATTTCCTCCTTGACCTGCGCCAGAAGGTTCGACAGCTCGCTGCCGTGCTGAAGACTGCGCAGATCCGGCGTATTCGGCGAGCTGATATTGACCACAAAAAAATCACCGTACGGATAAAGCGTACGGATACACTGGCGGTAATCCTCATGTGCAGATTCATTAGGCGTCGTTTTGTTGCGGCCGATGTTCACAGCCACCGGAATTCTGCGTTTCTTAATGGCCTTCAGCCGCTCCGCCATTGCTTCGGCGCCTTTATTATTGAAGCCCATCCGGTTGATCAGCGCTTCGTCCGGCAGCAGCCGGAACAACCGCGGGCTGTCATTGCCCGGCTGGCCCTTCGGCGTCACAGTGCCCACTTCCATAAATCCAAAGCCGATGGAAGAGAACCCGCCCACCGCTTCAGCGTTCTTATCGAGTCCTGCCGCAAGTCCCACCGGAGTCGGGAAATGCAGGCCGAACAGATCCACCGCAAGGTCGGCTGTTTCGGGAACGCCGTACATCAGCCGCATCGCCGCACTCCCGCCAGGCAACAGATCTGATTTGTTCAGTCCGCCTATGACGAGATGGTGCGCTTTCTCCGGATCCATTTTAAAGAAAATAGGTTTGCCTAAATGTCTATACAGCACCGTTCTCGCTCCTTCAAAGGGAATCCTCAAGTGATGTCAGATGAATCCCCGATTCTGTAGGTTTCTTCTTAATTTTAGCCGTTTCCGGGGAAAAGAAAAGTTTTTTACCGGGCGGTGCTTCCCGGTGAAACCCGGAGTATAGTATTTTTCTTGTAAACGCATTACAATGTAAGGGTAATCAACGATAAATAGAGAAAGAAGGATGGCCAATATGTCTACAAAGCGCAAACCCCCGACACTGCAGCAGAAGAAAGAAGAAGTCAACCGCAAAGCAATCCTATGGATCAGTGTCAGTCTGGTGCTTCTGATTCTTCTAATTATTGTGTTGTTTATTGTTGCCGGAAATTAATTGAGCCAATGGTAGACTTTGTTGGGGTTGGTCTGATCCAGCGGTGTGCCGGACGGGTAACGCTCATCGGGCAGCAGCAGTTCGTCAGGCAGAACCCCTTTACTAATTTGGACCTTCGTCCCCATCGGCACCATTGCGAACAGCTCCTCCACATCCTCGCGTTTCATCCGGATACAGCCCAGTGATTCATCCTTGCCGATGCTGTCCGGCTCATTCGTGCCATGTATGGCATAATTGGTGTCCGAGAGCTGCATGCCGCGGCTGCCGAACTCCCCGTTGTCATGCCCGTTCGGATGGACCACCTTGTCAGAGATCACAAACTCCCCTTCCGGCGTCTTCTCGCCCCCAAGGCCAACCGCATAGTTCCTTAGAATGATATTTCCGCTGGTGACTGCCAGGCGGTGATTTTGTTTATCCACAATAATGGCAAGCGGGCTGCTAAAAAAGGGCGGCTGCCCCTTGCTCCGGTTGGCCGTATCTTCCACATTTCCATTGCCTGCAGCTTTGCCCTCAGTTGTCACAGCCGGGGAAGGCTGCGGCGAAGCCTGGAGCGGCTGTAGTGCCGAAGCTGCGCGTAAAGCGGCGAACTCCTGCTTCATGAGCGGGGTCGTTTCCCCCATAATATTCCCCGGAAAAGGCCGGGTCAGCTCCTTCAGCGATTCAGGCGGCTTTCCCTTGCTGCTGTTGTAGGAACGTATAGCACTCCATAGAGCTGCCAGCTCTTCCTGCCTCTCCTGCCATATCTGCGCCTGCTTCTTCAGCCCGCCGGCTTCCGGAGGTTCGCAGGCGCAGGCAGCCGGATCGTAAGACTGGTAGACAACCTTCCCATTAGCGCTCTTCTCGATTACAGCCGCAAGCGGCAGGTTCTTCTTCCAGATCAGCCAGCGCCCTGACTTTTTCATGGCCAGCACAGCGGTTTTGGAAGGCGCCTCCCGGTTCTTCAGGGTTGCGGCCAATGCCTGGCCCGCTGAAGCTGCATCTTCACCAGCCGCCGTAAACGCCAAGACAGCCGGGACCGGAGATGCCTCTTCCTCAGCGGGTTTAGCTGCCACCGGCTCTTCTGGATCCCCGGCTGCAGCTTCCGGGACTGACACCCCGGCTTCGTCTAAATTCACGCCAGGGGCTACTGCCGACGGGATCAGCATCAGCAGCAGGAGGAGCAGCACCAGCAATCCCCGGCGCAGCCTCAGCCTGGATTCATGACGCTGCCGGTTTTCCCTGATCAGCCCTTCCTCATATTCCCGGAGCATTTCCGCCGGGACCTTGCTGTGCTCAAAAGCTTCATACACTTCGCCTGCCTGGTTGAAGCAGTAATTTGCCTTTCCATGCTGTCCGTTCTTATAATATTCCTTACCAAGCAAGTACCATGCCATCTTGTTATCGGGATGCATTTGAACATAGGCTTTGAGATGCTGCGAGTTTTTCATCGGGGCCTCCGCGGATTGTGGAATACTCAATCTTTATATTTTATATCGGCACACTCATTAAAAAAGACATCCCCAGCCGCATTTATCGCAGCAAAAGGAATGTCTTTATGGAAATATAAGGATTAGAAATAAGGTTTGCCTCATTCCTAATCCTTATATTTTTGCGCAGATACGAATAACCCGGGGGTTTAGCCTTCTTTGTTAAAAGGTGCGTCTGCAATCTTGATGGAGTCCGTAGGACATCCGTCGGCAGAGTCCTGCAGATCATCGAACAAGTCGTCGGGAATCGCGGTTACCCCGTGGTTGCCGTCGTTTTCGTAGATCACTTCCGCCAAACCTTCATCATCATAATCAAAAATATCAGGGGCCGTTGCGCCACAAGCACCGCATGCGATGCAGGTATCTTTTTCGACCCAAGTGTATTTAGCCATTTCTTCTCTGCCTCCCGTTGAACAATACAGACCTGTTGCAGCAGCCTGTTATTTTGTCATATTAATATAAATAGAAAACAATTTCAATGGATTTTCAGTTCGTTTCCAATTTTGACGCATATTGCGGACTGGCAATCAGCCTGCGGGATAGGACTTGAATCACTCCTCCGCCGGGTCCACTTTGTGAAGATTATCCTTTTGGAGGGAAGTCCCCCGCTCCTTGTGGTTGCGCAGGCGCGCCGAATGGCTGTCGCTCAGCATCCCGGCCGTAAGGACCGCGTTCTCGCCAAACTTATTGCGCAGCATGTCCATCGTTTTGTTAAGCGACTCTTTTTGGGCTGGCGTTCATAATTGAAGAGATCCAGTTGGATGGCGGAGTCCTCTTTGGCGGTCAGCCCCTGCAGCGTGACCCCCAGCAGCCGCACCGGTTTGTCACCCTTCCAGTGCCGGGCGAACTGGTCACAAGCCGTCTTGTAAATATCCTCGGCGCTCTCCGTAGGCGTCTCCAGCTGGCGCGAGCGTGTGATCGTCTTCATATCGGGCGTACGGATGGTGAGCTGTACCCCGGACGCCACCAACCCCTGCTTCCGCAGCCGCCGGGCCACCTGATCGCTCAGATTCAGCAGAACCGGCCTTGCTTCCGCCAATCCGACAACATCGCTCGGAAGCGTCGTGGTATGCCCGATAGACTTGCTCTGCTCCCTTTCGGGATTCACAACGCCATGATCTATGCCGTTCCCCGCCCGCTTCAGCCAGGAACCCATCACCCCAAAATGCTCCACGAGCATCCGTTCATCCGCTGCCGCCAGCTGTCCGATGCTGTAGATGCCGAGCTTCCTGAGCTTCTCCGCGGTTTTGCCTCCGATGCCGAACATCTCGTTGCAGGGCTTGTCCCACAGAATATCCGGAACGTCGCGCAACCTCAGGATCGAGATGCCGTTCGGCTTCTTCAGATCGGAAGCGATCTTCGCCAGCAGCTTATTGGGGGCGATGCCGATGGAGCAGGGCAGCCCAAGCTCCTCCATAATGCGCCGCTGAATACCTTCGGCAATTTCCAGCGGGGTCCCGAATTGGCGTGAACCAGTGATATCCAGATAACATTCATCTATCGAGACAGCTTCCAGCAGCGGAGTATAACTGTAGGCTATCTGCATAAAAGCATTAGAGTACTTGCGGTAGAGATGAAAATCCGGCTTGATCAACAGAAGCGAGGGACAAATGCGCAGTGCTTTCTGCACCTGCATCCCTGTTGAAATCCCGAGTCTGCGCGCTGCATAGGAGCAGGTAACAATAATTCCCTTGCGGAGCTCCACGCTGCCGGCAACGGCCGTTGCTTTTCCTTTATATTGATCCGGGTCTTCCGCCTCATGCACAGAACAATAAAAAGCATTCATATCCACATGCAGAATCACCCTGCCGCTTGCCGGATAATATTGATCCACATTCTGCACAATATCTACCTTCTTATCTTAGGGTTTCCATTGTTGGTTTCAGCATACCTCTTCTCCCGGCGCAAGGTCAACCAGGTGTGCATCTCCTCTAAAGTTCTTTGTTACATTCCCGCGTAAAAATGCTATAATATAAAAATTCAAAAACTTTTAGGAGGACTCTCATGTCTAAGTCCATTTCCATCTTCGATACGACGTTGCGTGACGGCACCCAAGGTGAAGGCATCAGTCTGTCGGCAGATGACAAGCTGAAGATTGCCAAGAAACTCGATGATCTGGGTGTGCATTATATTGAAGGTGGCATCCCGGGGAGCAACAACAAGGACATTGAGTTTTTCAAAAGAGTCAAGGAATTGCATCTGCATGCCAAAATCACCGCATTCGGCAGCACCCGGCGCAAGAATTCCACCACCGAGCATGACGAGAACCTGCAGCGGATGATTGATGCCGGTGTTCCGGCGGCCACTCTGGTCGGGAAGTCATGGGACTTCCATGTTCACACCGCACTGCAGACTACCCTTGAAGAGAACCTTGCGATGATCGGTGAGTCCATTGCCTATCTGAAGCGCAAAGGCCTTGAGGTCATCTTTGATGCAGAGCACTTTTTCGACGGTTATAAGAACAATCCCGAATATGCTGCTGCCGTCCTGGGAGCGGCCCGTGAAGCCGGCGCGGATTGGCTGGTCATGTGCGATACGAACGGCGGAACTCTTCCGAATGAAATTCAGGAGATTGTATCCGGCTTAGCTCTTCAGCTGCCTGGAGCCCCGCTCGGCATTCATACCCACAACGACTGCGAGCTCGCGGTCGCGAATACACTCAGTGCCATCAGCGCAGGTGCGCGGCAGGTACAGGGCACGATCAACGGCTACGGTGAACGCTGCGGAAATGCCAACCTGTGCTCCATTATCCCTACCCTGCAGCTCAAAATGGGGTATCACTGCATTCCCGGCGATTCTTTGCCTCAGCTAACCAATACCGCCCACTATATCAGCGAAGTGGCCAACGTGAACCTGCCGGTCAATCAGCCTTATGTAGGCAATGCCGCCTTTGCGCATAAAGGCGGCATCCACGTGTCGGCCATTTTGCGTGATTCCCGTACCTATGAGCATATCGCTCCCGAGCTTGTGGGCAACAAGCAGCGGGTGCTGGTCTCCGAGCTGGCGGGCCAGAGCAATGTCCTGTCCAAAGCACAGGATATGGGCTTAAGCCTCGACCCAAGCAGCGAGCAGGCCCGCAAGGTGATCGACAAAATCAAAAATCTGGAGCATCAGGGCTATCAGTTCGAAGGTGCGGATGCCTCTTTGGAACTGCTCCTGCGCGAAGCCACCGGCGAGATGAATGAGCTGTTCACCTTTGAATCGTTCAAGATGCTTGTGGAAAAGACCGCCGGCAGCCCCGTTGTCTCCGAAGCCTTTGTCAAACTGAAAGTCGGCGGAGATAATCTCTATACCGCTGCCGAAGGCAACGGGCCGGTCAATGCGCTGGATAATGCGCTCCGCAAAGCGCTGCTGACTTACTTCCCGCAATTGAAAGACATGCATCTCTCCGACTACAAGGTGCGGGTGCTTGACGAGAAGGATCAGACCGCCGCGAAGGTTCGCGTATTGATCGAATCCAAGGACTACAGCGACACCTGGAACACAGTCGGGGTATCCAGCAATGTGATTGAAGCAAGCTGGGAGGCACTGGTGGACAGTATGCGCTATGCCCTTCTCGGTCAGATTTCGCTGGAGAATGACACGGAAGTAAGCAGCGGGCCCAGAGGACTCGTGAATCACTAATTCAGAGGAAACAGTCTATATTCAAGACAAAGCCCCTCGCACCTGGGAAGATCCCGAGGGTGCAGAGGGGCTTTGCTGACTTGCCGCATCCCTGTTGATCAGGAACCGGTCAGGGCAATGATCTTCTTTTCAAGCTCTTCCGGGGACAGGAGCCCGAGAATTACCTCGGCGATGACGCCGTTTTTGTCCACTAGCACATTGGTGGGGAATACAGCGCCTTTATATTTGTCAAAAATCTCACCTTTAAGATCATACATAACGGGAAACGCCAGCATATACTTCCTGACAAACCGTTCCGCGTTAGGCTTGTAATCCTGGCTTGTTACGTTGATCCCATAAACGTCGAGCACATCTTTGTACTTCAAAGCCAGCGCATTCAGCGCAGGCGCCTCCTCTTGGCAGGGCTCACACCAGGAAGCCCAGAAATTCACCAGCACCGCTTTTTCTCTGGCCCCTTCAACGGAGTAGTTTTCTCCATTTACTCCCTGCAAGGTGAACGCGGGCGCCGGCTGGCCCTTACCTGCTCCGCTTTCAAGTTTGGAGCTTCCCTGCTGCTCCATGGCTGGGACCGCTTCCGGCTCTGACCGGGTTGTACGCTCTATCGCCAGAAAAGCCAGGAAAACAATGACCGCTATAACCGTTATATTACGTTTATTCACAGCTTTCATAGTGGTTTGTCCTTTGCAAGTGGGATGTTTTTCTCCTATTGTACCCCCAATTGCGGCAGTTTCAAACCAATACAAAAAGAGGATTTCGCCAAAGGACGAAACCCTATGAAGAGAGAGGGTGAACAAATGACAGCATTCCAGGGAAACCTCCAGCCGATTAAGCTGAACGCCTCCGTGCAGCAGGCGCTGGGGAAGCACATGCTGACCTGTTATCCGCATGAAGCATGCGGAGTCCTGCTGGGCGCTGCCGCAGCGGGCGGCATGCACATCGACAGGTATCTGCCGATGCGCAACGTAGCGCCTGACCCGCTGCACGCTTTTGTCCCTGACCCGCAGGAATGGGTTGCCGCTCTTTATCTAAAGCCTGCGCCAGTTGGAATATTCCATTCCCATCCGCATACAGCCCCTTGGCCTTCCAGCGCGGATATCCGGGGCTTGTCTTCGCTCGGCGCCGAATTCCAGGTCTATCTGATCGGTTCTCCAGGGCTCAGCAGCAGCGCCCCCGATTGAACGGTTTCCTGATCGGCCGTCAGCCTGACGCCACAGGCAAGCCGAGCTATAGACTGCTGCATTCAGCCCTTACGCTCTGCTGAGATAAGCGTACAGGTCACCCAGGGTATCCACCTGCTTTTTCTTGGAAATCTCCCGCAGATAATGCACCCATAACTGTGCCGTCATCCTGGCATCCTCCAGCGCATTGTGCCTGCCTTGAATCGGGATTCCATGTACGGCCAGCAGCTCATCAAGTGTGTAATTGCTCCGGTGCGGCTCGAGCCAGCGGGCCAGCATCATGGTATCGAGCACCCGGTGGGTGAGCTGAACCTTGGAGGTCTTCCACAGGGCGGCATTCAGAAAGGATTTATCATGATTGCTTCCATGCGCCACCAGTACCTGCTGTCCCACAAATGACATGAAATTATGCAGGCAGTCGATCAGCGAAGGTGCCGCCGACGTCATTTCTTCTGATATCCCCGTTAGCTTCGTAATGTCCTCCGGAATTGAGGTTTGACAGTTTACAAGGGTATAAAAGTATTCCTCTTCCTTAATTTCTTCTCCGACGACCTTGACAGCGCCAAAAGACAGAATCTCGTCGCCGTGCTGATGGGAAAAGCCCGTCGTTTCCAAATCAAAGATAACCGTCTCCAGCTCCGAGAGCGGAGTATGCAGTACTTCAGGGCGCCGCTTCTCGCGCATTAGCGACCGGATAAAGGCCATCTGCTGCGCCGTTTGCTGTGCCGTTTCCCCGCCCCGGATGGACGCGATGGCGGACGGCATTCCGCCCTGCCTCAGATTGTTCCAGAATCCCCCGCCTTTGTTCGGCTCCTTCATGACTGCCTCCTTTCCGCTGACCGGAGCTGACGCTGCAGGGCTTTGTGCAAACGCCTGACAAGCAGCAGACTATCCCGCAGCTCCGATAGAAGCTGCTTGTTCTTCAGGTCGCTTTCAGCAATATAGTCACTGCTGGACAATAAGCCGTCCTGAACGGCATAGGGTGTATTGACACGCATACGCAACGCCGTTAAAAAAGCACGCCTGATATCATCCAGATGCTCATACTTTCCGAGCTTAGCCAGCTGCTCCAGCCTCTTCAGCGTTGAGCTGTCCCGTACACCGTGCAGCAGCGCCAAATGTCTGACGATATTAACCAAAGGAATATAGACACCGTATTTAACGTCAAAGCCTCCCGCATAATCGCCAAAACGCTCCGTAAGCACCTGGCCGAGCAGATTAAGCGTGGCTTTGTGGCGGACCGTATTGCGGAGTACCGCTGTAGACAGCTTCTCATTATTTACGAAGCCCGCATGCAAAGCTTCCCTCCACTCCGCAGACAACGCTGTTTTTCCTGCAACATGGCGCATATCGGAGGCAATAATGAGATAGCGGATCGGTTCCCATTCCAACTGGCTCATCCAGCCTTCGAGCTGCCGCTTCCATTCGGGCAGCGTTTTGCGCCATAAGGGTTCAGAGCACATCACTTTACCGTCGCATTTCTCATAGCCTGCTTGTTCAAGCACATTGGACAGCATCACACCAAAGGCTTCAAAATAAACTTTTTTAACACCATCCGGTTCCCCTTCAACAATTAGGCCGTTATCCTGATCACTCCATAGGGTGGCTTCCTGTCTGCCGGCACTGCCGAACACAATAAAGGAATAGGCGCAGGGAGGCGGGCCGTAGCCCGCCTCTTTCATCTGCGCCTCACATATGCTGACCGCCGCCCCGGCAATCCGGTCATGCATCGCATTGACCCGGGACAGCCATTCCTCAACCGGAATAACGTTTAACTGCTCCAGCAGTACTGTTTGACAAGCGATACGCTTTGCCTTAAGCTCCTGCGGCGAACCGGCCGTTGCGATGGACAAATATCTATTATCTTCATTCCAATCTGCCCTCTCCATCGAAGCCACTCGGTCCGCCTCCCAACAAGTGAAGTTATTAGTGTTTAAGGGTCTTGGATTCCGATTCTGCAATCAGTTTCATTTGTTCCGGATAGCCGTAAGTCCCATGCTCACTGATGTCCAGACCCATCAATTCTTCTTCCTCTGTAACCCGGAGACCGATAACCAGCTTCATGACATAGAGGATGATGAAGGACATTACAGCTACGAATACGAAGGTACCTGCGACCCCGAGAATCTGAACACCCAATTGGTGGAATCCTCCGCCGTAGAACAATCCGGCATCTCCGACAAGTGCACCTTTAGAGATCAGATCAGGTGCTGCGAACAAACCTGTGGAAACCGCACCCCACATCCCTGCAATACCATGTACGGAGAAAGCATAAATCGGATCGTCAAGTCCTGCACGTTCCAGCCACTGCGAAGTCATGAATGTGAATGCGCCGGCGACAAAGCCAATCAGAATAGCAGCCCAAGGCTCTACATATGCGCAAGCCCCAGTGATGGCAACCAATGCAGCCAGCACGCCGTTCAGCATAGCCGGAATATCCGACTTGCCAAAGTACAGCCAGGAAGCGATGAGCGCAGCCAGACCGCCTGCTGCTGCAGCAATATTAGTTGTCAACGCCACATGGCCGAAGAATCCGCCCATAGGGGACAATGCGCTGCCGGGGTTGAATCCGAACCAGCCAAACCACAGAATGATTACCCCGAGAACAGTGAACACTTGGTTATGGCCTGGAATGATAACAGGTTTGCCTTCTTTATTGAATTTACCAAGACGGGGCTTAAGCAAGATAGTTGCAACAACCGCCGCCGTAGCACCTGTAAGATGGACAACGGTGGAACCTGCATAGTCCTGCATGCCCAGCTCTGCCAGCCAGCCGCCGCCCCATACCCAGTGAGCAACAACCGGATAAATCACGACCGAGAACAAAATACCGAATACGATATATACGCTTAGTTTAGCACGTTCTGCCATACCACCGGATACGATGGCCAGGGAAACTGCTGCAAATGCCATCTGGAAGAGGAATTTAACATTTAGAGTGACATCGGAGAATGCCAGGGAATCGAACGAAGCAGCTTGAGTATCTCCGCCGTACAGGAAGCCTGTAGTTCCGAAGAATCCATTGCCGTTGCCGAATCCGAGCCCGAAGCCGATAGCCCAGAAGCATAAGCTCGCGATTGCCAGCGTCAGTACAGTCTTACCTGCAACGTGGCCTGCGTTCTTCATCCGTACCGAACCGGCTTCAAGCATTGCAAATCCCGCTTGCATAAAGAATACCAGAATGAAGGCCAGGAACGTAAACGCCGTATCCAATCCGATTTGCAAATCCGGTGCTGTCGGGCCGTCAGCGGCAAATGCGCTAACCGGATAGACCATCAATGTGATCATAGCCAGAAACATCATTATCATCTTTTTTTCATTCTTTACCCCACTCCCCAGTGTTATATTTTCTAACAAAGCATGAAACTCTTAATGTCATTATAATCAGAAGTCAGGTAAATTGACAAGACTATTTTTTTGGATGTCTTAATTTATTTATGGAAGCTCATGTTTTCTGCGAAAATGGACATCCCCTTCATTTGCTACAATGTTAATAAGTGATTTCATAATATAAGTTAACATGATATGTAATATATTTCGCCGGCGCTTTTAAACCCTTCCAAGTGAATTGCATACGCTGAATATAAGGGCAGCCATACAGGCATCTTATGCTATTCCCATCATATACTTAAAGTAAGTATGACGTTTGACTGTACGGTTTGTGATTTGCTATCATTAAGTATGCTCTATTATTATAGAAAGAAAATATATCCTTCCGATCCAACGAATTCATTCAACGAGGTGAGAGACCATGGGGATATGACCCTTTACCGGATTGGCGAACTGGCCAAAGCCGCCCATACCAGCGAACGGACCATTGATTATTATACGAAGCTGGGATTGATTGCACCGGAATCAAGAAGTGTTAAAAATTACCGGTTGTACAGCCATGAAACCCTTGTCGCTTTGGAGCGTATTAATCAACTAAAGCAAGAGAAATATACATTGGATGAGATCAAATCCATGATGAGCAAGTGGAATGCAGCCACCTCCGAAAATGACGTTTCGGACAGATTAGCGGAGCTAGAGCTGCAAATGCAGCGGTTGGAGCGTGAGGTGAAGGCGCTTGAACCTGTCATCAGCGGTTTGAAGCCCGTTCAGGCCAGACGTGCACTGGCCGCGCTTCTTCCACAAGGAGTTGCCTGCATGGAAGCAATCAAGCTCCTGCTCACGCAAGGTCCGCCAATGTAATCAGCTTATTAACTATAGTGGAGGAATGACATATGATGCCATTGATGTACCTGTTGGTAATAATCGCTTTTCTATTTTCATTGTGGGCACAATTTCGGGTGAAGGGCAATTTCAATAAATGGGCCAAGGTAGCCAATACCAGCGGAATGACCGGCTATGATGCGGCGCGGCGGATGCTCGACGCCAACGGTCTGGGGGATGTGCCGATTGAGCCCGTCCGCGGCGCTCTTTCCGACCACTACGACCCTATTCACCGGGTCGTGCGTTTGTCAGAGCCGGTATATTACGAACGTTCCATCGCAGCCATCTCTGTAGCGTGCCATGAGGTTGGCCACGCGATCCAGCACAAAGTTCATTATCCGATGCTTACGCTGCGCCACCGGATGTTCCCGGTAGTCAATATCGCTTCGGGTGTCGCACCTTTTATGCTGCTGGCAGGTTTCCTATTCAGCTCTTTTAACCTGATCGGCCTCGGCATCATCTTCTTTTCAGCTGCCGTTGCCTTCCAGCTCGTAACGCTCCCCGTAGAATTCAACGCCAGCAACCGGGCGCGTCAGGTCATGGTTGAGCAAGGGTATATCCGCAACGAAGAAGAACGCGGTGTGGCGAAGGTGCTGAATGCGGCAGCCCTGACTTACGTAGCCGCAGCTCTGGTCTCCTTGCTTGAGCTGCTGCGTCTGATCACCATGTTCCTCGGAAACCGCGACTAAGCTGGATAACGGCACACTCGACACCACAATAACATGAACCAGATAACAAATACCCCGGAGGCTAGGAGCCTACCGGGGTATTGTTATTTCTGTCTCTGAAATAGGTCAGCAGAAAGGTCCGGAAGGACCGGGCCACCAAGGGCAGCTTGCCATCAGCCCGGTGGATGAGCCCGACCGTCCTGGTTACAGGGGGCTCTACGACCCGTACCTGCGCAGGCTGCATCGGATTGGTCTGATACAGAGCCATCTCCGGGAGCAGGCTCACCCCCATGCCCGCAGCGACCAAACCGCGTATGGTGTCCGTTTCTCCGCCTTCAAAGGCTATCTGGGGTTTGAAGCCCGCCTGGAGGCAGGCCTGCCACACGATCGGCCTTAGTGAATATCCCTGGCTGAACAGAACAAACTTCTCTTCCCGCAGCTGCTCCAGCCGGATGACCTTCTCCCCGGCCAGCGGATGATTCTGCGGAAGGATGGCAAACAGTTCCTCGGTCATCACAATATCCCCGGCCACATGCTCATCGTTCTCCGGAAAAGGGGAGACAAAGGCCAAGTCCACCTCTCCAGAAATTACATCCTTAATGAGGGAAGGGTATGACCCTTGCTTGAAGCGGAATTTCACATGCGGATAGTATTTCCGGAATTCCGCCACGATCGAAGGGATCAAATGCGTTCCCAGACTGTGGGGAAATCCGATACGGATCTCACCGCGTTCCGGGTCCAGAAATTCATGGACCTCCGCCACAGAACGCTCCAGTTCCTTGAGCACGGATTCCACCCTTTTGCAAAAGAGCTGCCCCACTGGTGTCAGCTGCAGGTTACGCCCCTTCTGCATGAACAAGTCGACACCAAGCTCCTGCTCCAGCTGATGAATCTGGCGGCTTACTGCGGATTGCGCGACATGCAATTCCTCCGCAGCTCTTGTTACATGCTCCTTCTGAGCAACCTTTAAAAAATATTGCAGCTGTCTGAGTTCCACTTGAGAACCTCTCCTATCGTCGGCTTCTTTTGAAAATACGAATAATCAGTCCATACAGGAAAAAACCGGCGGCCAGGCCGCTGAGATGCGCCATCCAATTGACGTATGGATTAGCAAAGGACATAATGCTCCCAATCACCAGTAGGCCGTAAAGTGTCTTACGCGAGTTCTCGTCCATCATTCCTCTCTGCAGGAGGGCAATATAGAGAAACGCGCCGTAGACGGCATAAATTGCACCTGACGCGCCTACAGAGACTGTAGCCACATCCTCAACCGAACGGCTGCTGAAGACCACGGACAGATAATTGGCAATGTAGCCGCCGGCCATGTAGAGCAGCGCATAACGCCACCAGCCCATCAGCCGCTCAAGCGGCGGAGCAAACACCAGAAGCGCAAAGCAGTTAAAAAATAAATGGGCAAATCCGTTATGCAAAAAGGTCGCCGTCACATAACGCCACATCTCGTCCATTTCCGGACCGGCATTCAGCGTAGCCCCGTATTTCAATAATGTTTCCAGATTGGTCGAGCCGCCGTTGGCGGTAAGCACAATGAACATCAGCACATTCAGCAGAATCAGGATACAAGTCACCGGATAATAGCGGATGTATCCTTTCCATTTCTCATACCTTATAAAGATCATAGCACCATCCCTTATGTATCATAATGTGTCCCCGTTGGACATTAAGCTTCTAAAAAGATTATAATTTATTGTGGCAGTAAGAATCCAATCATACCATTCAAGGAGGAAACAAGGATATGACGCAAGAAAGAACAGGTGCAGCCACTTTCAAGGGCAACCCCATTACTCTCGTAGGGCCAGAGCTGAAAGCCGGCGATACCGCGCCCGGTTTTGTGGTAAGCAAGAATCTTTTGGAAGACGCGTCCCTCAGCGATTATGCCGGTAAAATCAAGCTGATCAGCGTTGTGCCTTCTCTGGATACCGGTGTATGCGATGCGCAGACCCGCCGCTTCAATACAGAAGCTGCAGAACTTGGTGACGATGTGGTCATACTCACCATCAGTATGGACCTCCCTTTCGCCCAAGCCCGCTGGTGCGGCGCTGCCGGCATTGACCGGGTCATTACCCTGTCTGACCATAAAGACGCTTCTTTTGGACTGGCCTATGGGGTCCTGATCAAGGAATTCCGCCTCGATATGCGTTCCATCTTCGTTATCGACAAAAATGATACCGTTGCCTATGTAGAATATCTGGCTGAGATGGCTGAGCACCCGAACTATGAAGCTGCTGTAGCAGCTGTAAAAGAACTGCTGTAACACAGCAGTTAGACAAATATTTCAGCGAATACACTCGAATCTGTGTAAAAAAGCGGCAGAAGGTCATCCTTCTCCCGCTTTTTGTTTATTAGGCGATACCAAAGATTGTTCGAAGAACACCCGAAACCGCATACAATCCAAGAACAATAGAATGCTGTGTTCCTCAGTCCACTTTATATTTGCCGAGCTTCTTATCCAGTGACTGATATAAGCGTTGAATAACACGGTAATTGGCTCCCAGGTCTCCGAGCGATCCTCTGGATGCGGAATAGATATCAACCGCACAGCGAACCGGCGAAGTGTTCAACACGGACACGGTAATGTCCAGCGTCCGGCCGAAGCCTGTTCTTTTTTCCAAGGTGATTTCCCCTACGGACTCCACTTCATGCAGGACTTTGTAACCAGGAATCTTCTTCAGCGTCGAGGATACTTCATCCCACGCTTTGTCTCTGGAAAGATTGTAGTAACGCGTCTTTAATGCAGGGTCTTTTGCACGGTCGCTTGTACCGTCATGACTGCGAAATAAACCGACCAAGGTTCTTTTCAACGACAAAATACTTCCCCCTCTTCAAATCCCAAGTTCAATAGTCTAAGTGTAACATTCTTATCCCCGGAACAAAAGGGCATTGCTCACTTTCAATAATTGATACTATACACAAAAAGGCACCCCGTATCCGCAGCCAAGCGGGAAAACAGGGTACCTTGTCAATAACAGTAGAAAAACCCGCCTATGCCGTCCGGCTACAGTGTCTTCTGAACCTGCTAGAGCAGGTGGGTGACCGCAGAAGTCGTTTTTGAATTCCCCAGGTCGTATAGACAGGGCTGTTCAGCTGCGCTTCATGTAGATCTCCCAAGACATTATCATTGGTTCAAAACAACGAGCAACCGTAACGAACATCGCAGGAATTACACATATTATATTGCGTTTTGACGAAAAAGTAAACCTGTATGCGCTTTAATTAACACCGGAATCAAAATCCAATCTCTAATCACAGCTTCTGTCTCGCCATCTTAGATGCGCTTGAGATCTTTATCGCTCTCATCTTCTGACTGATCATCGTCATCATCGGCTTCTTTCTCCGCAGCCTCCAAGGCAGCCAGTTCTTCCTCTTGTTTCTTCTTCTCCACCTGCTCTTGAAGCTTGTTGTATGTGGCATAGAAATTAAAGAAGGCCAGCATCGAAACCAGTGTCGGAATACAGATCGCATAAAGCACCGGATACCGCAGACCTATATAGACGAGAACCGCTGCACCAATAAGTGTCGAGAACACTCGAATCGGCCGTGCGATGGTCAGCAGAATCGAATTGGTCACCACTTCCTTGAAGGTCATTTGATAATGAACCACAATCGAGAAGAAATTAAACATAGAGACGAACAAAATAATCATCAGCACCAGCATTAGAATGCCCACAATTTTAAAATTGGCCATCTGCGTCATATATACGGTTACATCCACGTACATAATGACAGTCAGCAGGGTATAGATACCGCCTCCAAGCATGCTCTTCAAATAGTTCTCTTTGTACCCCTGAAAAAAAGTGCGGAATGTGCTGACATCCGTATTGCCCATCACCCATTTGCGCACAACGGTAAACAACGCTGCCGTTGCCGGAAAAACAGTGAAAGGTGCCAAAATGCCAAGTACCCAGTTGAGTGTGATCTGTTCATTGGGTCCCCCTGCTCCCGAACCCAGCATGATCATTTTTGTCACTGCGATAAACAGAAACGGAATCGAACATAGCGCCCACAAAATATTGCTGAAGGCAATACGTGATATCCACTCCGTGATGCGGTATAAACCGCCCATTGCTCCCTTAAACTCCAATTCCCTTCCTCCTGTCTGTCTCGCGCATACTGCGTATCTTAACTATACCCTATTTGACCCGGACTTTTCCAGCGCCCAAGTTTACGATTCTGGGTCAATGTCTAAGCAGTCTTGGAGATGAGTCCATATATTAGAATCGTAACCACAAAATTACCATTTCTGAAGGAGGTTGACCTCATGTCTTCACCTTGTTGTAATCCGTTTACTTCGACAGGCACGATTCTTGTCCTCTTCATTCTGCTTGTCATCATCACTCGCACTTTCGTCTAAATCAAGCAAGCAAAAAGAAGACGAGGGCGCCTTGCGGCCGCTCGTCTTCTTGTGTCAGCTGTGCTGCTGATTAGATATCGTAATCATCGCGCTTAGCCGGACGTGTGCTTGTGCTGCTTGGACGTGTGTAGGGTTTGCGGTCCCCGCTGCGTCCAGCACCGCCATCACGGCCTGCACCGGAATCACGGTTGCCTTTGTAGCCGCCGCCATATCCGCCGCTGCCGCTGCCGTATCCACTGCTGTAACCGCCACGGCTGCCGCCGCTCGCATTATCACGGTTGCCACGGTATCCGCCGCCGCTTCCGGAACCTGTGCGGTTGCCGCCATATCCGCCGTTCGGCTTGCGTCCGCTGCGGATGTCATTCTTGCCGCCACGGCGTTTGACACGGATCGGATCTTCCGGTGTCAATTCAACCTGGGCATCCTTGGTGTCGCCGGTAAGCAGCTTCATAGCCGCTGTCAGCAGTTGAACTGAATCATATTGCTCCAGAAGCTGAATGGCGATGCCTTTGTATTCGTTCAGCTCGCCGCCGCCTTCAACCATTGCCAGCAAACGTTCAGCAGTAATGCGCTGCTTGCCTTCGATAGCCTCAGCCATTGTCGGCAGCGGTTTGCGGGTAATACGGTGACGCGTAACACGTTCAATCAGATGCAGGTGATCCATCTCGCGCGGGGTCACGAAAGACCAGGCAGTCCCTTCCTTGCCGGCACGGCCTGTACGGCCGATACGGTGTACATAGCTCTCAGGATCCTGCGGCAGGTCAAAGTTGATAACATGAGTTACACCGGAAACGTCGAGTCCGCGGGCTGCAACGTCTGTAGCAACAAGCACATCTATGCTGCCGTCACGGAATTTGCGCATTACGGCATCCCGCTGATTCTGGGACAAGTCGCCATGCAGCCCGTCTGCGGAATAACCGCGTTTTTGCAATCCTTCAGCCAGCTCGTCAACCCGGCGTTTGGTGCGGCCGAATACGATCGCCAAATCAGGGGATTCCATGTCAATCAGGCGGCTCAGAGCTTCGAACTTCTGGCGCTCAGGAACCTCAATATAAGCCTGGTCAATCAGAGGTGCGCTGATTTGTTTCGGGATTACGGAAACATGCTGCGGATTCTTCAGGAACTGCTGGGCAAGACGTTGAATGTTAGGAGGCATTGTAGCTGAGAACAGCATGGTCTGGCGTTCTTCCGGTACAAGCTTGAGAATCGTCTGGATGTCTTCCATGAAGCCCATATCCAGCATTTCGTCAGCTTCGTCCAGCACAATGGTCTGGACATCATCGAGGCGGATGGTTTTGCGGTTAATGTGGTCCAGAAGCCGTCCAGGTGTACCGATGA
The DNA here is from genome assembly GCF_016772475.1 of Paenibacillus sonchi. NCBI lineage: Bacteria > Bacillati > Bacillota > Bacilli > Caryophanales > Paenibacillaceae > Paenibacillus > Paenibacillus sonchi. The sequence continues at coordinate 4,899,771 of NZ_CP068595.1, read as the reverse complement.
TGATCTGCGGTCTCTTCTTCAGGCCGCGGATCTGGCGGCCGATATCCTGCCCGCCGTAAATGGCCAGGGAGCGGAGTCCTTTGAAGCGGGTCAATTTGCCGATTTCCTCAGCTACCTGAATCGCAAGCTCACGTGTCGGCGTCATGACAAGTGCAAGGATTTTCTCTTCTTCCCGGGCGATTTTGGAGATGAGGGGAATCCCGAAAGCAGCGGTTTTACCTGTACCGGTCTGCGCCTGGCCGATAAGATCCGATCCGGTCAACGCAATCGGAATCGCCTGCTCCTGAATGGGTGTTGCTTCCTCAAATCCAAGCTCTGTGATTGCTTGAAGCACTTTTGGCTCCAGGCCGAATTCTGCGAATGTTTTCAAATTATTCATGCTCCTTCTATACAGTGGACATTCCACATGCTTGTCTGTATTCTTAAGTAGCGGTAAACACATTTATAGGCTGTCCAATCATGCCGGATTCTCTGCATGGTTTAGCTCGCATTGGGACCAAAAGATGTCCTAAGATCAGGCCACTTGAATGCGCCTGAACAATTGTACATTGCATTCCTAATCAATGCAAAAATACCATTGTAACGTTCTACTCAAGAATATCCTATACATTATATCACAAACCCGATCAGGAATACCAGTGTATTCCTTTCTTTCATTACTTACATTACGTGTCAGAGGTGAATTGGCTTGTTAAAACTAAAACAAATCGGCAATTACCTTGCGGTTATCTTCGGTTCAGCGATGATTGCATGCGGCTTCAATCTGTTTTTGATCCCTCACAGGCTGCTGAGCGGAGGAGTCTCAGGGCTCGCCATGCTTGTTGGTTACTTTACTCCGTTTAACATTAGTTTGCTCTACCTGCTGTTCAATGTGCCTTTGCTGGTTGCTGGCTGGTTTCAGCTGGGCCGGAGATTTATCGTTATGAGCATTCTGTCGGTAGGTGCAACTACCTGGCTGATGGCCCTCATTCCAACAACAACCGTAGCTTCGGACATGCTGCTGGCCTCGGTTTTTGGCGGAGTGCTTGTGGGTGTGGGCGCCGGTGTCTCTTTCCGGGTTGGCGGCTCTTCCGGAGGATTTGATATCCTGGGGTCCATCATCACACGATACCGCGATTTTCCAATAGGCAACGTCCTTGTGGGAATGAATGCCCTCGTCATCCTTGCCGCAGCCTATTTTGACAACAACTGGAATTTAGCTCTGGCTTCTATGGTTTCCATTTACGTCTCCGGCAGAGTAGTGGATCTCATTCACATCAGCCATATCAAAGTTACCGTATATATTGTAACAACCCGGACGGATGAACTGCTGAAACAGCTGCTGGTGCTTCAGCGCGGCGTTACAAAAATTAAAACCGAAGGCGCTTATTCTCATATCGAACGGGACATGCTAATGACAGTAACGACACGTTATGAGCTTGCTGAGCTCAAGCGGATTATCAAGAACAGTGATCCCCAGGCTTTTGTGAACATTGTAGAGACGGTCGGGGTTATGGGCTCCTTCCGCAAAAGATAGGCTCCCGAAAAAATGCGCCTGCCTCAAAATTGTGATATATTAGAGTCACGCAGGACCTTACAAATTTCATGAAGATTGTGATTTACCCTCTTTTTTCCTGGCACTTCGTTTTCCGATGAACCTGAATTTCAATTCAGCACTATTCGAAAAAGGAAAGGGTGATTGTTGTGGAAATGGAAACGGTAAAACTGTCAGCAATCGTCATGAGATGGTATCCGGATATGATACCTTTTCTGAAGCAGGATGAATTGAATTCCGTAATTGTTCTGCGTGACGGTCTAAGTATTCTTGAACCGGAGGATGCTATGGATATTATCCATTACAGCATTTGCGAGCATCAGAATTCTGCGTATCTTCAATAAGCAAGCCGCTTGGAAATCAGTTTTGGATAGCTGCCGCTTTGGATTCGGCCACGTGCCGGACCCGGGCGGCATTTACTTTTTAAGTACAGCGTTTAGAATCGGTGCATCCCGTTTATAAACAACAAGAGCGGTTATTATACGACCAAAATTACGGGGATTGTTACAAGTCTGTTCTTTTTGGCCGCCGCCGTTCCTTTATACTTTAAGGGAATGTACATAAAGGGAGAGAATAAACAAATGAACATCACCTGGGCTCTACTGATGATGGCTCTGGGAGGCGTCGGCGTTCAGCATCCTGCACATGAAGCCGATGTGGCCGCAGCACTGCAGTCTGCCATGAATCCAACCATCACCGCACAGCACTCCGCAAATCCTGGCGCATCACAGAACACTGCGGGCGGCAATGCCGCAACACCTTCTCCAGGCGCATCGCCTGGGACAGAGGCTTCACCGGGCACGACTGCCGGAGCAGCAGACACTGCTATTCATACAGATCCCCAGCCGGATGCCCCCAAGATTAAGGGTGTTTACGTAACAGCTTACAGTGCCGGCGGTTCCCGGATGACGACTCTGCTGGACCTGCTCGACAAAACCGAGCTGAACTCAATGGTTATTGACATTAAGGACGATGCCGGATACATCACATATAAAACGGATAACCCCGAACTTCAGAAGCTGGGCCATCCGCAGCCGTTCATCGGGGACATCAACCAATTAATGGCCCGCTTGAAAAAACATGACGTATATCCGATTGCGCGGATTGTTGTGTTCAAAGATTCTGTGCTTGCCAAGAAAAAACCGGAGCTTTCCTTTGTAAATGCCAATGGCTCTGTCTGGACGAACAAAGGCGGGGACAGCTTCGTTAATCCTTATAACCAGGATGTCTGGAAATACAATGTGGACATTGCCAAAGAGGCTGTGAAGCTGGGCTTCAAAGAAATCCAGTTCGATTATGTGCGCTTCCCCGAAGGCTTCGAAAAACGTGCGGAAACGCTCAAATATACCAAAAGCGAGCGGCCGCGTGTCGAGATTATTTCCGATTTTGTCAAATACGCCAGATCAGAGCTCGGGCCGCTCGGTGTCCGCGTGTCGGTGGATATTTTCGGGTATGCCGCCTCGGTGCCTGCTGCTGAAGGAATCGGCCAGGACTTTGTAAAAATATCGAAGAACGTGGATGTCATCAGCCCTATGGTCTATCCAAGCCATTACTCCACCGGATGGTTTGATGTAAAAGATCCCGATAAGAACCCGTATGCCACCATCAAAGGCTCTATGGTTGATACTCATAAGAAGCTCGATCCCCTGGGCAGCTACAAGCCGATCATCCGGCCCTGGATTCAAGACTTCACCGCAAGCTGGCTTGGAAGCGGACATTATGTCAAATACGGCAAGCAGCAGGTCGAAGACCAAATCCGTGCCCTCAAAGAAAAGAACGTCGACGAATTCCTGCTCTGGAATGCCAACAACCGCTACACGGCTGGCGTGGATTACGGTAAGTAAGCAATTAAGCTTCCTGCAATCATCAGATTCCTATTTTAATATACGCAGCATTGAAGACCCCACTTTGTGGGGTCCTTTTACTGGAGAACTAACCCTGGATCTACAATAAGAATTAAGAACAATGAGGCTTAAATATAATGATACCTACTACTTCAATGAAACAAAAAGCAAGACAATTCCTGTATATTTTATTTCCCATCCTCATTACACAAATTGCCCTGTCAGCTATAACTTTCTTCGACACGAATATGTCCGGCAAATTCGGTACGGACGATCTGGCCGGAGTAGCCATTGGAACCAGCCTGTGGATTCCGATTCAAACCGGACTCAGCGGGATATTGATGGGGATCACCCCCTTAGTGTCACATTTGATGGGAAGTAGAAAGGAAAGCGACGTAGCATACCAGGTCACTCAAGGCATATGGCTGTCTCTGCTTGTGTCGCTGCTTGTTCTGGCAGCTGGAACTTTCGCGCTCTCACCGGTGCTTCATTTCATGAATCTGGAGCCGCAGGTTCACGATATCGCCTTTCGTTTCCTGTGTGCGATCTCAGTCGGGATCATTCCGCTCTTTGGCTATACGGTTATCCGCAGTTGTATTGACGCTCTCGGTCAAACACGGATTTCGATGTTCATTACACTGATAGCCCTGCCAGTCAATGTAGGGCTCAACTATCTGCTGATCTTTGGTAAATTCGGCTTCCCCCGCCTTGGCGGTGTTGGTGCGGGAGTGGCATCAGCGATTACGTATTGGGTGATCTTCGGCATCTCTCTGATGTTTGTCTACCGCTCCGAGCCTTTCCGGAGCCTCCGGCTGTTCCGCAGCTTTCACTTTATGTCTCTGCGCAGCTTCAAGGAACTGCTAAAAATCGGCGTACCGATCGGCTTCTCCATCTTCTTTGAAACGGCGGTTTTTTCAGCCGTGACACTTCTCATGAGCCGGTTCGATACAATAACCATTGCAGCCCATCAAGCGGCCATTAATTTCGCTTCTACCCTGTATATGATTCCGCTAAGCATTTGTATGAGCCTGACGATTCTGGTCGGCTTCGAGAACGGGGCCGGCCGGCTGAAGGATGCGCGGCAATATGGGATCATGGGCATTGGAACAGCGGCTGTCCTCTCACTCGCTACAGCTCTTGTACTGCTGTTCGCAGGCAGCCATGTTGCCGGCCTCTACTCCAATGAGCCTGAGGTCATTTCACTTATCCGGCACTTTCTGATCTACGCTATATTCTTTCAGATTTCCGATGCCATCGCCACCCCCACACAGGGCGTCCTGCGGGGCTACAAGGATGTAAATCCGGCATTCATCATCTGTTTTCTCGCCTACTGGATAATCGGCCTTCCCACCGGATATGTGCTGGCTACTTACACCAGTCTAGCGGCATATGGCTACTGGGTCGGCCTCATCACAGGTCTGGCCATCGGGGCTATTCTGCTGCTGTCCCGCCTGGTCAAAGTGCAGCGGCGATATGCGCACAACAAACCGGATACTGCCTAGAATACCGGCAGCTTAAGCCTCCAGAAGCCTCAGCAGGCATCCGCATGATCCCTGCTCCAGAGTGAAAGGAACTGCGCTCAGGTTGCGCCAAGAAAAACAAAAGGGCGTTCCAAAAGCCATTTCATGGCTTGGAACGCCCTTTTATTACATCGTTATTAGGTTAGCATGAGGTTCACTTAAGGTGTGATAGTGTAAGGCAACTGAAAGGTCCACAGGCTCGTGCCATTCTCCGCTGAATCGCTGCCTACACCAAAATCGTTGTCATTAATAATGGCGATGGTGTTGCCGTCCACCAAGGTCAGGCCTTCAATCTTTTCATAAGGAAACTGGAAGGCCACGGCATCCAGCACCGTCCGCTTGGAAGGAGGCATAATAGCCGCTGCCTTCAGATTGGAGATGCTCATCTCCTCCAGCGTCTTGCCGCCGGCTGAAGCCTGGTCATACTTGCCCAGAATATTGGTAGCGCCGGATAAATCAATCTGGAAAATCCGCTTCAGCTCGGCCTTATCTCCTGCGTTCTTATCCCGCTCATCAACAAGGAGTGTATGGTCATTGACGGCGTACAAATCGGAGATAACGATATCCGACTGCTTGAGGTCCTTGAACTGGGCGGCATCCTCTGTGATATAGACGTATTCTGCTGTTGGAGCAAGCGTGGCCAGGTCAATCTTGATAATGCGCAGCTGACGGGAGTTATCTGTACTCTTGTCAGGATTGCGCAACGGGCTTTGCATCGCCATGAACATCGTGCTGCCGTCAGGTGTAATGCCTACCGCTTCTGCACCGCGGTTCTGGCGGAGCTTGTTGTAAACCTCCGGCAGCACCTCGCGGGCAGGCACCAGCGGCGTGCTTATTTTGTTATTTCCCCAGCCCTTGGGTACGATGCGCTCAATCAGGGTGCCATCCCGCTTGACATGAACGATGGACGGGCCGTATTCGTCAGAAATCCAGAAGGTATCATCCTTGGGATTATACGCCAATCCTTCAATATCAAGACCGTAAGGATCATATTTGAGCTCCTTTTCGCCCTTAGCATCATACGGTGCCTCGTCCCGGCCCTTGATGTTTCCTACCCCCGTTATGTTGGCGGTACCGCTGACCGGATCAATGCCGTTCACCTTCAGCGGAATTTTGTCCAGAATCTTGATTTCTCCTGCGGAGGCCTCAATCTTGTAAATGGTAGGCGTATAGTCAGACAGCGGGAAGGTCCGCCGCGTAGCGTCATTTACTTTCAGCTCGCCGTTCGGTCCACGGTCTGCCGTAGAATAGAAGATATTGGCCGGGTCGCCGGGCAGATGGGTCAAGGAGGAGCCTACTCCCATCTTAATTCCCGGGGCCAAATCCGCTGCCTTCAGGTTATATTTACCGGTTAACTTGGGTTTGTCTGTAAAAGAAACGCTTGTGCGGAACTGATCCCAATCCACGTACTTGTCCATCAGATTAGCCATGTCGCGTACCGGCACAAACAGGCTTCCGTCCGCTGCTCTCATTTCTGCCGCCGGTGCTTCCAGAGCCTGTCCGTTATTGCTGTACTTGACCTTGCTTTTGCCTGCGGCTTGTTGCGGATCCGCTATGGCATTTCCGCTGCCGACAGCTAATGCAAGCACCGCTGTAGCCATGACGGCATATGATTTACTCCTCATCTGAATAACACCCCTTAATGTCATTTATTAGTGATTTTTTAAATATATCATCCCTTTGTTTTCTGTATATTTTCCCAATTCCATGATTAGGTTAAGGCTTTGTGAAGCTTGTGCCTCCGGGCACGCGCACAACAAAAAAATGACGTAAAACGGTTGCCCGCTTATACGTCATTTTTTTATGGTCAGGAGGCGCTAAAGACGCTCTTTCGTCGTCTAGCGGCTCTTCACGAGCAGCTCCACCGCGTCTTTTATGACTTGGTTCGGAGAATTCCCTTGTTCAAGTTCCTCCTGTATACAATGCTCCAGATTAGCTCCGATAACGGCCCCTGCCGTACGGTCTACTGCCGTTCTTATGGCGGTCAGCTGGATAACGATTTCCCGGCAGTCCTGCCCTTCCTCCAGCATGCTTAACACTCCCCGCACCTGTCCTTCAATGCGTTTTAGTCTGTTTTTGATCCCTTTATCGTACTCCATTGCTATCCACATCCTTTAGATGAACAGATTGACGCCTGAATCCTCAGCAGCACCCAAATAACTGGCTACACCGCCGAATTCAACGCCTGCTATTAGCTCCTCCTGCTTGATGCCCATGATATCCATGCTCATCGTGCAGGCCATCAGCTTCACTCCTGCATGGATTGCACCCTGCATCAGCTCTTCCAGAGAGTCCACATTTTTGCGTTTCATGGTGTGGCGGATGAATTTGGCCCCTAGACCGCCCATGTTCATTCTCGACAATGGCAGCTTTCGGGTTCCTTGCGGCATCATCAGACTAAACAGCTTATCCAGCGCCTTCTTTTCAACCCGGGGCCCCTGCTCACGCCGCAGCAGGTTCAATCCCCAGAAGGTAAAGAACATCGTTACCTGCTTGCCCATGGCAGCCGCACCCGAGGCGATAATGAAAGAGGCAATCGTCTTGTCCAGGTCACCGCTGAAGACAACCATTGTCGTCCCGTCCTTCACATTCCTCGCTTCTGACATTGGCAAGGTGAATGAGGCTTCCGCTGGTGATTGAATCCCTTTACGTACCAGAGCCTCAACCTTGCCACCTGAGACCTCTACAGACTCCAGCGTATTCTGCGTCTTGAGGCACCACTGCCGGATATCTGCAGCAAAACCGAAATCAGTTGCAGTAATTTCAACCTGCTGCCCGTCTTTCATGGACTGCACGGTCTCATATACCTTGAGTATAGGGCCAGGACACTGCAAACCGCAAGCATCCAGCACCAGCCGCTGTTCAGCAGGTTCTGGAGCCTTTTGAGCCGCCGCTGCCAGTAAAGAGATTCCCGCTTCAGCGGGCTGTCCCTCTTCATGTGAAGCAGTCCCTGTGCCTCTGTTCATCACAGCATAGGTTTTATATCCCCCGTCAACATTTTTCACGTGGTAACCGTGCTGTTTAAGCATTCTTGCCGCGATGTACCCTCTGAGGCCGACTTGGCAGGATACCGCAATCTCTTGGCCAACGGGGATTTCTGCCAGGCGGTTCCTCAATTCGGAAAGTGGAATATTGATGGACCCGGGAATAGATCCGGCGAGACGCTCTACCTCATCCCGTACATCGATAATGAGCCCGCCATTCCGGGAAAACTCATCCACCTCATGCCACTGAAGATTCTGCACCATACCTTCCATCACATTAGAAGCCGCATAGCCGGCCATATTTACAGGGTCTTTGGCAGAAGAATATGGAGGCGCGTAGGCCAGCTCGATATCCGCGAGTTCATCTGCCTTGAGCCTCCCGCGGATCGCGGTGGCAATGACATCAATCCGTTTGTCGGCACCTTCACTCCCCACTGCCTGTGCTCCGTAAATCTCTCCCGTGTGGGGGTTGAACAGCAATTTAATAGCAATGGGCGCTGCGCCAGGATAGTAGCCCGCATGTGAATTCGGGTGAATATGGATGGCCTCGTAAGGAACCCCGAGTGATTTCAGCGTTTTTTCGTTATTCCCGGTGAGGGCGGAAGTGAGGGCAAAGGTTTTGATGATAGCAGTGCCCAAAGCTCCATCATAGGAAATTGGCCGGCCATTGATATGATCAGCGGCAAGACGGCCCTGACGGTTGGCTCCCCAGGCGAGCGACACCATCGTTTCATAACCTTGAACCCGGTCTTTGACCTCAATGACGTCACCAACTGCATATATCGCAGGATCACTGGTCTGCAGCGAGGCATTCACTTTCACAGCCCCCCGGACCCCCAGTTCAAGTCCGCTGTTTCTGGCCAGCTCATTCTCCGGTGTTACTCCGACCGCCAGAATAATCATATCCGTAGCAACCCTTGCGCCGGAAGCAAGCTGAAGCAGCCTGCCTTCCTGCAAGACGGCCTCTACGCCTTCGTTTAGCCTGAACTCGACTCCGTGCAGCCGCATATGCTCTTCAACAGGTCCTGCCATTTCCGGGTCAAGCGGGTTCAATATTTGTGCCCCCCGGTCAATAACCGTCACTTTAACACCACGTTCCCTTAGATTCTCCGCCATCTCCAGTCCAATAAAACCCGCTCCAATCACCGTGGCATGCTTAGGATGCTGATGATCGACAAAAGCCTTGATTCTGTCTGTGTCCGGGATATTCCGCAGTGTGAACAGGTTATGGGCACCGGTGATACCCGGAATCTGCGGTACAATGGGCTTCGCCCCGGGAGAAAGGATCACAATATCATATGGAAACTGCAGGACCTCACCAGTGGCTGTACTCCGGGCAATCACATGCTTGCTGGCACGGTCAATAGACGTAACCTCCGTCAGAGTCCTTACATCAATATTAAACCGTTGCCGTATCCCCTCGGGCGTCTGCAGGAACAGCTTCTCTCTGGAGCCGATCGTTTCTCCAATATAATAAGGAAGGCCGCAATTGGCAAAAGAGACATGCTCCCCCCGCTCCAGCAGAATAATTTCATCTTGTTCATTTAATCTCCGCAGGCGTGCAGCCGCTGAAGCCCCACCCGCTACTCCGCCGACGATTATAATCTTCTTACCCATCTGTATCCCCCTTTTCAGTATACCCTATGGGGTATATAATATACCGGTAGGGGTATACAGTCAAGTCAAAAAAAGACCGCCTGATTAAGACGGTCCGGATGAAGTCTATTATGTTATTGGGAAAGACGGGATGCCAGCTCGTACAGCTCAGTATCGAAGTCTTTTTTGGTATTCACTACAAGATCAATATCGGTAAGTGTCAGCTCGCCTTTGATAATGCCGCAGGCTTTATCCGAATGGCCTTCAATCAGGGAACGGACAGCAAAGTCGCCGAGACGGCTGGCCAGGTTGCGGTCCCCAGGCGTCGGCGTACCACCGCGCTGAATATGTCCCAGCACAGTAACGCGTGCATCCAGAGAGGAATGACGGTCTTTTAATGCTTGAGCCACATCCTCGCCCTTGCCTACACCCTCAGCGACAATCACGATACTGTGGCGTTTGCCTCTGGCAAAGTTGTCGCGCATACGGTCGGCTACTTCATTCAGATCATAAGGCATTTCGGGTACCAGAATCGTTTCGGCGCCGGAAGCAAGACCCGCATGCAGCGCGATATCCCCGCAGTGGCGGCCCATAACTTCAACGATGGATGAACGCTCATGCGAGGACATCGTATCACGAAGCTTATTGATGGCATCAACTACAACACCTACCGCAGTATCAAAGCCAATGGTATAGTCTGTGAACGAAATGTCATTATCGATGGTACCCGGCAAAGCCATGGTGTTAATGCCCAGCTTGCTGAGCTTGTTGGCTCCTTTGTAAGAACCGTCACCGCCGCAAACCACCAGACCGTCGATACCCATCTCGTTCAGAATATCCGCACCCTTTTGCTGGCCTTCAGGGGTCAGAAATTCAAGACAGCGGGCAGATTGCAGAATTGTGCCTCCGCGCTGGATAATATCACCTACACTGCGCAGATCCATTGGAAAAATGTCGCGGTTGAGCAGCCCCTGGTAACCGCGCTGGATTCCGAACACTTCAATGCCGAAGTAGATTGCACTGCGCACCACTGCGCGGACTGCCGCATTCATGCCCTGCGAATCTCCTCCACTGGTTAATACTGCGATTTTTTTTACGTTTGCCATCCTGTTTGTTCCTCCTTAAAATTGTGCGGAGCCCGTTCTTTATCAGATCATGCCCCACAGCCTTTAATACATACGCCTGCGAATCCAGCGGCTGTTCACGAAGAAGAACAATCTTGTCAGTGGACTTCTTCTCATTAGACGTCTGGATACAGAGCGAACCTCCCGCTGTTCGCTGACTTTCGGATCGGATAAATATAGTGCCAGCAAGCCCTCGATGACCATGCGATGCATTGAGGTCTCGGGCAGATTCCGGACATCCCTGCGGGCCCACTCCACAATGGAGGCGATCCGATTCAGCATGGTATCGCTATTGTCATAATAATTGCAGAAATTGAGATCACCGCCGGCCCGGTCTTCATCCTGATCAATCAGGTAGTCCAGCATAATGTGCAATCCGCATAAATGCGGAAAGTATGCCGCCCGGATGGAAGCCGCTGCCGATGTGCTCAGCTTCGGATCGCAAGAGGCCAGAAAAAGCATAAAAACGCCGAGGGTAGAGCCCGTTGCTGCCGCAAACTCATTCCACTGCAGATGCGGGGCAACCTTGCCCTCCACTTCCCACCATTCCTTCAGGGCAGCCTCCCTGAGTTCTGGGCGGATGTGTTTGTAAACCTGCAAATCCGTATAGAGTACGGCCAGACCGCGAACCTCTTCAACCGCCGCGGCATAGCCGGGCAACAGCGCAGTCATCTCCTGGCATTTGCGGACAAGCCTGTGCAAATATCCGCCATCGTTCTGCTCACTGCGGAGCGCGTAATAATTAACAGGCTCAGCCTTGGGATTGATAGCGTCCAGCATGGATTGATGCAGCAGTCTGAAATCGGCAGGATCAAGAGAAGTGCTGCGGTCACATAGGTTGTCCAGGTAATCACTGATCGTTTGATAAGCAACAATAAGCGGAATCAGTATATGCCGCATCGACAAATTGCCGGCGGCATATATTCCGCCGCCCTGGCAGTGAAACTCTTTGGTCTCAATGCTGGCAAGCGCTTGCTTCCGCAGCTCGGGATCGGGAATCCCTTCCGCATCCTGGCGCCAGAAATGGAGACATTCCCGCACTTCCGGCAGCACGTACTTGTAGACCCTGCTCATCAGCCCAATCGGGCCGCGAGGGCTAAGGTAACGGCCTTGCTCAAATTCATTCAATGACAGTGCCTCCACATTGTTGTCTCCTTATCCAAATCATCATTATTATAATATGCAGAGCGTATTTGTACAAACAACAAAATCACTTTCGCAAAACCTTGAAAGATTCAGAAACAATAAATTCCCGGACATCTGGAGCATGCTTTATGCTATACTAGAACGCGTTAATCACTAAAGTATATGGATACTAAGCCGTATTTCATATTCAGAGGAGTGCAGGCATCATGTCACCAGGACGGAGCAGCGGCCAGTACAGCGATCAAAACTGGCTGCGATCCTTTATGTTCACGCTTTTCGGCACCAGTGTGCTTGTCGTCTCTTATTTTCCTTTATTCTATACCCATCTCGGCTTCACCAGCCCGCAGATCGGAATCCTGTATTCCATCGGACCCCTGATCTCCATTTTGTCCAACCTGTTCTGGAGCATGGTCAGCGACCGGCTGGGCACCATCAAAAAAATCATGGCCATTCTTCTGGCCGGCCAGCTGGTTACTGCACTTATACTGGCAAGAGCCACAGATTTTGGGGTGGTTATGCTTATTTTGTCCCTTTTCTATTTCTTCTATTACCCGCTTTTCCCGCTTGCAGATACGATGGCGATCAAAATTGCCCAGCGCCACGGGCGCAACTTCATTACCATCCGGGTTTTTGGCTCGCTTGGCTACTCCTTTTTCGCGCTGACGATCGGATATGTGCTGAGAGCGTTGGGACCGGCCTCCAGCATAGCCGTCTGTATTGTAATCGTAATCATTGCGCTTCTAATTACCGTTGGCCTGAAAGATGTCAGGCGGACCGGAGAGAATATGCAGCATGCTGCCGTTCCTGCAGCCGAGCCGGCCAAGGCGGGAGGACTGAAACAGATTTTGCTGCAAAAAGAAGTACTATGGTTTTTCGGCAGTGTTTTCGTGCTTGCCATTGGCTACAGAATGAATGAAGCGTTCCTTACACTCAGCCTGAAAGCCATGAATGCAGGCGATGAGATCGTTGGCTGGTCGCTGCTGGCCTCAGCCTTGAGCGAGATTCCGGTCTTTTTCGCCCTGAGCAGATACGGTGACAGATTCAAGGAGCTGCCTCTGCTCGCTTTTGCCAGTCTGATGTTCGCCGCACGTTTCCTGTTCATGGCGCTGGCGGATGAGCCTGTTGCTGTTGTTGCGATCCAGGCCATGCACAGCGTCTCATTCGGCATATACTACGTGACGGCCGTCCGGTACATTACACGGATTATCCCGGATCATCTCCGTGCCACCGGTATGGCGATCTTTACTGTCGTCTGGTCCAGTGCAGCCGGTCTGCTCAGCGGCACCTTTGGCGGACTTATCTATGAAGATGCCGGACGGACGGTTTTCTATGTGGTGGCCATGAGCTTCTCGCTGCTGGCCTTTGTTGGTTTTTTCGCCAAACACCTGGCGGATACGGGATTCGGTTTCGGACGTTATTTGCGCAGAAAAGATTATTAGGGTCTTGCTCTCTGCAAGCGATAGCTGGAGAATTTCCCCGAAAAATAAAAAAGAACTTGATCAAAATGATCTGTCCTTTATTATGAACTCATCTACTGACCCAACGAATCCTGCGGCAACCCTTTAAGTGGAAAAAGGTTAACTAATTTGCCGGAATACCCATCCTCGGGCAGATCTAAGTGGAAAAAGGGACACTAATTCAGCTCATTTCACCATTATTCAGGAAAAGTGGGCCAATTAGGGTTACTTTTTCCACTTAAATCTTAGGATTTTTTAATTTCCGGAAAAATAAGTTCCCTTTTTCCAACTAGCACCTGTGAAGAAACCGGTAAGTAATTACTAGTTGGAATTAGGATATTTAGACCGACTCCCCCCTCAGAACTCGGCCTTCGCAGCCACAGCAACGGCATTTCTGCTGTTGCTCGTTACACATTCGTCAAAAGTATTTATTCTACAACTTCAAGCATAATTTTATCCACTTGCGGAGGTTTCCTATACAAATAAAGCTTCGCTTTCCCCAAAACATATAAAATTCTTATCTTTCAAGTGGAAACGTGCGGACAGGAAAGCCGTTATTGAAACAGGCTCCATCGAATGATATAACGGCCCCTGAGTCCGTATCCGCTGAAAAAACAAAATTTTAGGCAAAATAAGGGCTCCTCTGTCCGCTTCAGTCTGCGGATGGAACCCAACCCTACTGCATCGCTTATATCCTCTGAGGCTTTCAAGATATCCGCGTTTTTGACAATGTATAATTTCCTATTCAACAAAAAAACACAGTTCCCGTAAGAACTGTGTGCTTTGAATTTCTGGTTACCACTCTTGCAAGTGCTGCCATTACAAAACTATATGTTGTGACTGACAGACATGCTGTCCAGCCGTTTCTTATAATTTAACTACGTTAGCTGCTTGGGGACCGCGGTTACCATCAGTAATATCGAATTCTACCGCTTGGCCTTCATCCAAAGTCTTGAATCCTTCACCTTGGATTGCTGAGAAGTGAACGAATACATCTTCGCCGCCTTCTACTTGAAGAAAACCATAGCCTTTTTCTGCGTTAAACCATTTTACTGTACCTTTCAAATGAACAACCTCCTAAAAATACCGCCATATATGACGTATGTTTACATTATACCCCAACTCTGCCTGCAAAGCAATCCACCATTTCCCTTATCCGGTGATAATATTTGCTTTTCACTTCCCCCGTGCGTTATCATTGAGCCAAAAGTCAAAAATCGCCAGGGTGGTAATGAAAATGATCAAAAAACATGAAATATACAAAACAGACAAATGGAATATGATGACGGTAGAGGTTCAGGGGCGCTATATTGTCCTCCGGGAGATTTCCGACCAATGGGGAGAAGAAACGCATACCTTTATGAGCCGCCCGGCCATGATGCAATGGGTCAACAACCGCTTTAACAAGGAATCGTACAAGGATAATGAAGAAGAGTACAAGAATATCATGGCAGCCTTTAAAGAGGTCTAGCCGCAGATGGATAACGAGAATTTAGTCATCTATATTATTGTTGTCCTGTGCCTGGGAGCCGTTCTGGTCATGGGCAGGGAAAAGGTGCCGCCGCGCCTCAAACGCGGCATGGCCCTGACTGCGGTAATTCTGATTGCCTTGGCTTTTGTCTTCATTATTTATAGCCTGGTGGCATAACTTTTGCGGCTGGTTCTAAAAGGCGTGTATTAAATTCTGACATTGAAGTATGGATGTACGCCATAGGATAAATAATCAGGATTTGGCAGGGCATACTAAGCCAACCTTAAAGTGCTAAGGAGGCTTCTGTTATGTCTTTTACTGTCAAGTCCCTCCCGTTACTGCTTGCCTTAAGCCTGCTGCCGGGTGATTTATCTTCATTCGCCGCACCGCAGAAGGATATGACTACTACATCCCATCATCCGAGGAGGATTGCAATGAAACAATTATTGAAGAGAAGTGAAGTGCCCGCCGAAAACCGCTGGAAGCTTGAAGATATGTTCGCTTCGCAGGAGCAATGGGATGCGGAATACAAGGAAGCCAAGAAGCTTATCAACAGCGCCTCCGGATTTCAGGGGAAGCTGGACTCACCGGATGCACTCAAAAAGTGCTTCGAGCTGGACGACAAGCTGTCCCTGCTGACCGAGCGCCTGTATGTCTACGCGCATATGCGCCAGGATGAAGATACGGCTGCCCCAACCTATCAGGCCCTCTCCCAAAAAGCAAAGAAGCTTGGAGTGGAAGCCGGAGAGGCTACTTCTTTTATCACACCGGAGATTCTGGCCTTGCCTGATGAGAAGCTGGACCAGTTCATAGCCGACGCTTCCCTCTCGGATTACACCTTCACTTTGAAAGAAATGAAGCGTGAGAAAGCGCATATCCTGACCAAAGCGGAGGAAGCACTGCTTGCACAGGTTGGCACGCTGGCACAGGCACCGCAAACCGTGTTCAGCATGCTCAACAATGCCGACCTGAAGTTCCCGAAGATCAAGAACGAGGAAGGCAAGGAAGTAGACCTGACGCACGGAAGCTACATTCAATTCCTGGAAAGCCCTGACCGTGAGGTGCGCAAAAATGCGTTTAAAGCGGTCTATGAAACATATGGCAAGCAAAAGAACACAATAGCAGCAACACTCAGCGCGAACGTAAACAAAAATGTTTTCTACTCGCGTGTGCGCAAGTATCCTTCCGTGCTGGAAATGTCCCTCTACGGAGATAATATTCCGAAAGAGGTCTACACCAACCTGATTGATACCATTCACGAGAGCCTGCCGCTGATGCACCGCTACATGAAGCTGCGCCAGAAGCTGCTTGGCGTTGATGAGTTACATATGTATGACCTGTTCGCACCGCTGGTGGACGAATACAAGCTGGATATCACTTTTGAAGAAGCCAAGAAGATTACCAAAGAAGGCCTGAAGCCTCTCGGCGGGGATTACCTGAGTGTGCTGCAGGAAGGCTATGATAAAGGCTGGATTGATGTCTACGAAAATGAGAACAAACGAACCGGCGCATACAGCTGGGGAGCCTACGGCACACACCCTTATGTGCTGCTGAACCATAACGATAACCTGAACAGCATGTTCACGCTGGCGCATGAAATGGGCCATGCCCTGCATTCCTACTATTCGGACAACGCGCTGAAATACAGGGATGCGCAGTATACCATTTTCCTTGCGGAAGTGGCATCAACGACCAACGAGGCGCTGCTGATGGATTATCTGCTCAAGAAATCCACAGATCCAAAAGAAAAAATGTACCTGCTCACTTATTATGCCGACCAGTTCCGCACTACTGTTTTCCGGCAAACGATGTTTGCTGAATTCGAGAAGATCATTCACCAGCGCGCCGAAGAAGGCGAATCGCTGACGCCTCAGGACCTGTCGGCCATCTACTATGACCTGAATGTCAAGTACTACGGCAAGGATATGGTGGTTGACAAGGATATCGAGATGGAATGGGCGCGGATTCCGCATTTCTACAACAGCTTCTATGTATACAAATATGCTACCGGCTTCTCGGCGGCAACCAGCTTCGCCAAGCAGATTCTGGAGGACGGCAAACCGGCGGTCGACAAGTACCTCGGCTTCCTGAAGAGCGGCGGCAGTGATTATTCGATCAACATTCTCTCCAAGGCAGGCGTCGACATGTCCTCTCCTGCACCGATCCGCGAAGCGATGAGCGTCTTCGAAAGTGTGATTGAGCAGATGGAACAGTTGACCAAATAAGCCGTAAAGCTTAGTATTACAGTAATCCCTTGCCCTTTGCGGGCAGGGGATTTATCTTGTCACCCATGCTCAAAGGAGGAAGTTTCATGAGATTGCAATGGTCGCTGATCTTAGGTCTGATCTTCGCCCTGCTGACCGCTGTGTTCGCCGTCATCAATGTTGACCCGGTTGAGGTTAATTTCTATTTGGATGTGGTCAGCATTCCGCTGATCCTGGTCATTCTGGGCTGTGCACTGATCGGCGGGGTTATTGTCGGTTCCTATGGCATTTTCCGCCAATATAAGCTGCAGAAGCAAATTAAAGGCCTTACAGCAGAGCTGAACAAGCTCCGTGATGCGGGAAATTCCCTGGACGCAGTGTCTGCGACTCAGGATAGCTTGTCTGCAAACAGCACAACCCAGCTCTAAGCTGACCTGCACGAAAATCAAAAAGAAATGTACATCCATAGTTTCATAGAAAAGCTATATAAATGACCTCACCTAAAATCACATGTGCAACTTATATCGCTTATAAAGAACAGGAGGACTATAATCTTGCTTACCATCCAACCTAACGAGGCGTATATCTTATCGGTTCTAAAAAAACTGCTGGACACCCCCAGCCCCAGCGGCTTCACGGCACAGGTCATGAAGCTTGTGGCTGAGGAAGCGGCCGCACTGGGCGTCCCCTTGAGCTGGAACGAAAAAGGCGGAGCTATTCTGACTGTGCCCGGACTTGATCCTACACGCACCATCGGCATCAGCGCCCATGTGGACACACTTGGAGCCATGGTGCGCTCCATTAAACCCAACGGCACGCTGCGCCTGACCTCTGTCGGCGGCTTCACCATGAACAGCATCGAAAATGAATATTGCGTCATCCATACCCGTACCGGATTAACCTATACCGGGACGATTCTGAGCAGTCATCCCTCGGTTCATGTCTACGCGGATGCGCGTGATTTCAAACGTTCGGAGGAAAATATGGAGATCCGCATCGACGAGGTGGTGTCTACCAAAGACGATGTGTTGAAACTCGGCATTGCCGTCGGCGACTTCATCTCCTTCGATGCCCGGGCGGTGATCACGCCGAGCGGCTATATCAAATCGCGCCATCTGGACGACAAAGCCAGTGTGGCGGCACTGCTGGGTCTGCTGGAGAGCATGAAGCGCGAAGGCTGGAAACCGCTGCACAATCTGTCCCTGCTCATCTCCAATTATGAAGAGGTCGGTCACGGCGCCGCCTGGATTCCCGGCGGGATCAGCGAGATGATCGCCGTCGACATGGGCGCCATGGGTGATGACCTGAGCTGCAAGGAGACCGACGTCTCCATCTGCGCCAAGGATTCCTCCGGGCCGTATGACTATGCCATGACCGGCAAGCTAATCGAGCTGGCGAACGGGCTGGCAATTCCGTTTGCGGTCGACATTTACCCGCAATACGGCTCCGATGCTTCCGCCGCCCTGCGGGGCGGGAACAATATCCGCGCCGCGCTGATCGGGCCGGGCGTGCACGCCTCCCACTCCATGGAGCGCACCCACAAGCAGGCTGTGCTGAACACGGCCAAGCTGCTCGCGGCTTATGTGGGCGCGAATTGAGAGCGCCCGTACCGGCCTGCGCCGGGCATGGCAGCGCAAGCCGCGGCTGATCGCCGCCGTGCTGCTGGCGGCGGCTGTTACGGTGGCCGTGATGCTGTGGACGAGGCCGCAGCCACAGCCGAGGGAGGCCTTCCACGGCCTCCCTCACGTATACAGCTACCTGCAGGCGGACAGCTCCGCCCAGGTGCAGCTGCATATGATGTCAGCCCAGCCTGCTGACATCAAACTGCGCAGCGCAGGTTCAGCGCTGCGCCCGATTGCCGCCTACGGGATTAACGGCGGCTTCTTTTACGGCAGCGACCTGCTGTCGGTGGCGGTCATGAATGGCCGCCCGGTGAACGGAGTTCAAGGGGCGTATGGGTCGGGCTGGTTCAACGCGAAATATCCGCGTGGAACACTGGTCTGGGACGGGGCCAGCGGGGCGCTGTCGGTTCAGGTCGTCTCCTCGGGAGATGAGCTGGACGTCACGGACCGCGGGCATTACTGGGCGCAGGGCGGCATCAGCATGAACCTGCAGCATGAAGAGCTGTGGCAGGCGGCCGCGGCCGCAGAGCATCTTCCCTATGCTGACGAGCAGCGGATGCGCTCGGGGCTGGTGTACAATGCGGACGGGAAGCTGTGGCTGATCGTCACGCCAACGCGCTGTACGGCAGAGGAATTCCGTACAGCCATTCTGGAGGCCGTCCCCGGCGGGGGGCGGGAAGGGATTTTTCTCGACGGCGACGGCTCCTCGCAGATGAACGCCGCAGAAGCCCTGCTGACAGGCGACTCGCGCCCTGTCGTGCAGATGATTGCCTTGGCAGGAGCGAAGCAGCCCTAGAATTAGTATTATATAACCGGGTACGGATTCAGTGAGCTCCGCTGAATCCGTACTCTTTTTAAATCAGGCGGAGTCTGCGGCAAAAGTCATCTGACGTTCAGCGGGCATGTCTGATACCGGGGGTCCGTATTTTTTTTATCCCTGTTCAGAATACGGAGTGCTGTTCCCGACTTGGCAATCAGGTAGCGGACGTTCTCCGTTTCCACTTCTTCTATCTCATCCGCAGACAGGACGGCCGTCAGCCGGATGCGCGCAGCCGTTCGCTCCGTAACTCTGATTCGCAGGGGAATAAAGGAAACGAGGCCGGTATCGCCTACAATAACGTACAGCCTGTTGTTCCGCGAAACGGTCTGCAGATTGCAGAACATCCGGTTGCTCATATCCACCCCCCAATACCGCCGGAAATAAGCGATCACCTTGGCTTTTGTGCTGAATCTCAGCGGCAGCTGCTTATACTCTACCCCGCCCACAGTAATCACCCTGTTTATATCCGCAGAATCATACACATTGAACCAGGCCGTCTCCGCAGTGGCGATGAAGGCTTTTAATTCCCTGTCCGTCTGGGCTATTTTCACCATAATATCTCCTCCTCGCAATATAGTATTACAAGCTGGAGAAAGTGCTTGTGTACTGGTCCACGGGGAAGGGACTATTGTCTTCCTGCAAACAGAGCATTCGAACTGGCACCTGTAAGCGGAAACGGCTGCACCGTCCTGAAGAGGACGGTACAGCCGTTACGGAAAAAATAAATTGTTGATTTATTCCCATACCTGCTCCAGCTTATCCGAATAGTACAGGATAGCTTTACGGTAACTGCCGATCCCTTCGTCGGACGAAGTCTCCGCGAGCAGGGTCAGCAGCAGCTTCATTGCCTCACTATGCTCGCCCAGGTTGTGCAGGGTCATGGCCAGAAAAGCTTGAAATTCCTTCTGTCGCGGGAATTCCCGCACCCCCTGCTCAAGCACTTCCTTGGACCGGGCATATTCGCCCAGCGTTCTGAAGGTGCTGCCAAGTCCCAGGAGTGCGCCCATCCGCTGTTCTGGGGGCAGGCCAAGCGACAGGCTCCGCTCGTAGAAGGGGACCGCTTCCCGTTCCAGGCCAAGCACGTCATGGGTCCAGGCCAGCTGATACAGCAGTCCGGCATTCTCTTCATCCCCGCTCAGCAGGGCAAGGAGCAGCTCTCTTGCCTCTTCAGCCTTCCCGGCGTTGCGAAGGGCCACCGCTGTTTCAATCGAATGTGCCATACTCATCTGCCTCCTCGCTGCGTCTGGCATGATGCGGGTACACCGCCGGGAACCGCAGTTATACATGCAAGCCTTGACTGAATAACCGCAGTTATACATGCAAACGTGCTACGCTTTTCCGGCGATCTTCTCCGCAAGCTCGTTCAGATATGTCCAGCGTTCCATCAGCCGTTCCAGCTCGGCTTCACCCTGCCGCTGCTTCTCTACCAGCTCCTGAAGTTTCCCGGAGTCTGCAAAGGCTGCTTCCATCTGCAAGCTGATGTCCGCCAGATGCTGCTCTGCCTGCTCGATCGCCTCGTCGATCCCCTCATATTCACGCTGTTCCTTGAAGGTGAACTTCAGCTTTTCTCTCGCAGGCGGCGCGGCTGGCACTGTCTGCCCCTGTTCCGGTGCGGAGCTGTTTTTTCCCGTTCCCGCTTCTTTGAGGGTATCGCCACCGCGTGCCGGGATATTGTTCGCCATCCATTCCTCATACTCACTATAGTTTCCGACATGCAGCCGGATGCTGCCATTCTCAAAGGCGATCAGCTTATCAACCGTGCGGTCCAGGAAAAACCGGTCATGGGATACCGTGAACACCACACCGGGGAACTCGTCCAGATAATCTTCCAGTACGGCAAGGGTCCCGATGTCCAGATCATTGGTTGGCTCGTCCAGCAGCAGCACATTGGGAGCGCCCATCAAGACGCGCAGCAGATAAAGACGTCTCTTTTCTCCGCCGGAGAGCTTGGCGATCGGCGTCCATTGCATGGCCGGCGGGAACAAAAACCGCTCCAGCATCTGTCCGGCTGTAATGACGCTGCCGTCCGCTGTGCGGATGATTTCCGCCTCTTCCTTCACGTACTCTATAACCCGCAAGCTGTCGTCCATATCCTGATGCTCCTGGGTGAAATAACCCAGCTTGACGGTAGCCCCCAGCTCCACCTCTCCGCGGTCCGGCTGAAGCTTCCCGGCAATCAGATTCAGCAGGGTCGATTTGCCGCTGCCGTTCGGCCCCACAATCCCTACCCGGTCCTGCGGCACCGCAATATAGGTCAAATCCTTAATCAGCGTGCGTCCATCGAGCGATTTGGTCAGGTCCTTCATTTCGATGATTTTGCGGCCGAGGCGTGTCGAAGCCACGGAAATATCCAGCGCTCCCGCCGATGCGGGACCCTGGCTGTCCTTCAGCTTCTCGAAACGGTCGATTCTGGCCTTCTGCTTCGTGGAACGGGCCTTGGCTCCACGGCGGATCCAGGCCAGCTCGGTGCGCAGCAGATTTTTGCGTTTCTGCTCCTCCGACGCTTCACGCTCCTCACGCTCAGCCTTCAGCTCCAGGAACCGCGAGTAGTTGGCTTCATAACGGTACAATTGCCCGCCATCCAGCTCCAGCATGACGCTGGCTACCCGTTCCAGGAAGTAGCGGTCATGGGTTACCATCAGCAGCGCCCCGCGCCGCTTCTGCAGGTATTGCTCCAGCCAGGCCACGGAGTCCGTATCGATATGGTTCGTCGGCTCGTCCAGGATCAGCAGCTCAGAAGGTGTAATCAGCGCCGCCGCCAGAGCCACACGCTTGCGCTGTCCGCCGGACAGCGACTCCATCCGTGCATCAAACTGCGTAATGCCCAGCTTCGTCAGGACGGTTTTGGCTTCACTTTCCAGCTGCCATGTCCCGGCCGCATCAATAGCTTGTCCAATCTGCACCAGCCGGCGCTCAAGGGCGGAGTCGCCCGGACGGCTCTCCAGAAGAGCCAGTGTCTCCATATACTCCCGCATGGCAGCCAGCTCCGGCTCATCTCCAGCGAAAACCTGCTGCAGTACGGTGTTGTCCGGCTCATACGGCGGATTTTGTGCCAGATACTGCACCCGCACCGCATTTCCGATGGCAATTTGTCCGTCATCCGGTGTATCCAGGCCGGCAATAATCTTCAAAAAGGTGGATTTCCCCGTACCATTCACACCGATAACGCCAATCTTGTCCCTGTCATCCATACCAAACGACGCATCCCGGAATAGTGTTTTTTCCCCATAGCTCTTGGAAAGATGTTCCACGGTCATAATATTCATGCTCTGTCCTCGCTTGCCTTATATTTGTAACCGGCCCTGTGTTCCTTATTGCTCTGCCGGCCAATCTCCAAGTGATCCGTTCATGTTGCTGACGGCCCCTCCGATGAAGAGGCTGGCGGCAAACTTCGCCCGTTTGTGCGCCTCCTCCTCCGTGAAGAAGGGGTCAAACAGAATATCCATTTTTAGCCGGTCCAGCATGCCAATGTATGACTGGGCCATCAGCTCCGGCTCGGACGCCCCGCCTTCCAGCAGCACCATCACTACAGCTTTCACATATTCTTCCATGAAAAGCGCCATGTAGGCGACCAGCTCAGGGTTGTTGTTCGGCGCCCGAAAAAAGCTTGGTATGCTGCTTACGCTCATAATAATAAAACAGATGATGCCCGGCAATAACCGACAGCTTCCCGGTCAGGCTGCTGCATGCCTGGAGCTTGGCTTCCAGCTGCTGAAGGAATCCTTCACAGTCCCGCCGGGTGACGGCCATGAACAACTCCTCTTTATTTTTGAAATACAAATACACCGTGCCTTTGGCAATGCCTGCACGTTCCGCTACTTCCGAAATCTTCGTTTCGTAGAAGCCGCCTGAACCGAAGAGCTCGTAAGCGGCATCCAGAATGGCTGTATGTTTATGAATGGATGCGCTGCTCACCGGCTCACCTCCTTCAATATTGCGGGTATACGGTTGCCCTGCATCACAGCCCGCCAATCAGCAGGGCGGCGAGCCCGCCCAGTATAGAGCTGGCGGCATTCACAGCATCGTTGTTCATCCAGCGCCAGCCCCGGGCATATACCGTGGGCTGGCCGCAATGCCGCGAGGCCTCCACCTCGCGGCCGCATACGGTGCAGCGGTTCATGCGCTGCACCGTAGCCCCCAGCACCGAGTCGGCAAAGGCGCCGACGAGGCCCCGACAAGTCCTGCCAGCGTAAGCAGCAGGACGGAATGCTCCGGCATGCCGGAGGCTGCGCGCAGCAGCCAGGAGGCAAGGCCGATCAGGGCGCCGCCTGCTGCGGCGGCCAGGGTGCCCGGCAGCGAGACGCCGCCGGACGTGCCGGGCGGGAGAATCCGTCCCGTCAGCACAGAGCGGGGCGGCTTTTTGGCGAGGGTGCCAATCTCTGTCGCCCAGGTGTCGGAGGTCACGGTAGCCATGACGCCGATGAACAAATATCCCCAAAGCTCCAAGGGATAGATGGCGTTCAGGAGCACCAGCACCATGCCCAGCCCGCCATTGGCGAACACCTGCCCGGCATCCCGGCGGCCTGTTTTGTCATAGGCGGCTTCCAGCTCCGCCTTATTCTCATGATGAAGCTTCGAGAGCAGGCTGGACGAGATGAAGAACAGCAGCAAAATGCCGAACCAGAAGGCATTTCCTGCTCCGAAATAAATGGTTCCCATCGCAATCGCCGCCAGCATCCCGGAGAAGCTTAGGGACTGCTTGTAATAAGCGGCTCCTGCTACCAGCAAGGCCCCGCCGAAGCCGATCCCCCATTGCAGCACATCAAGTCCTGTCGGCATGTGTTAACCGATCAGGCAGGTGCCCAGCAGAGTCTCGCCCCAGAACAGCTCGAACGAATCGCCGGAAGCTACCGGCCCTACGCCTGCCGGAGTACCGGTAAAGATAAGATCATCCTTGCCCAGCCCATAACGGGCGGCAATGAACTCCACGATTTTTTGCAGCGAAAAAATCATGTTCTTGACGTTACCGCGCTGCACCTCCACACCATTTTTGCGTACAGTGTAATCGGTCGCTTCCAGTTCTTCGGTCTCCGGAAACGCAATGTAGGGAGTCAGCGGGGCAGCGTTCTTGAAGCCTTTGGCGGGCGTCCAGGGCAGCCCTTTCTTTTGCAGATCGTTATGGATGTCGCGCAAGGTGAAATCCAGGCCGAGGGCCATTACATCCACCAGCTCCTGCACACTCATGCCGGGGACATAATCCCGGGCAATCCTTAGCACAATCTCACCTTCGTAGTGAATCAGACCGGCATCCTTGGGAAGCTGAATGATCGCCTTGTCGAGGGGGACCGCCGCATGGGAAGGCTTCAGAAAGATCAGAGGCTCCACCGGCACCTTGTTGCCCAGCTCCTCTGCATGCTGCTTATAGTTTCGTCCAACACAGTAGATATTGTTAACATCAGCGCCCATTCATTCTTCAGCTCTCTTTCCCGTCAATTGTATGCTTAAAGCTAGGCCTCCAGAAACGTGTCGCCCCAGATGTCGGGGCGGTTCGTGCAGATCATGATCTCCGAATGCATGGCGGCCAGACGGCGCATTTCCTTCGCCTTGTTTACCGTCCAGGCCATTACCCGTATGCCCCGCTCAGCAAGCAGCTTCGCCAGACCGGGATTCAACCGGTCAAAGCTGATCGATAAAAAGGAGCAGTCCAGCTCCTTCAGCTTCCGCGCGGGATCACCGGATCTGGAGTCGTAGATCAACCCCGTTCGGAAGCGGGGGTCCAGCTCCTTGATCCGCTGCAGCGCGCCGGCATCGAATGAGGTCAGAACCACCTCGTCGCGCATGCCGTGTGCATTCACGAGATCAATGACCGCCTGCTCCAGCCCCGGATACATATCACCGCTGGTCTTAAGCTCAATGTTCAGCCGCAGCCGGCCGGAGGCCAGCTCCAGCACTTCCTTCAGCGACGGCACGCGTTCCCCGCGAAAAGCACGCCCTTTCCAGCTCCCCGCATCCAAACGCCGGACATGCTCGTAATCCATATTTTTGACCTTGCCATGCCCGTTGGTGGTGCGGTCCAGTGAAAAATCATGAATCACTACCGGTACGCCGTCCTTCGTGAGCTGAACATCAATTTCCATCCAGCGCACAAACGGCAGCGCTATCGCCATCCGTACGGCAGCAAGCGTGTTCTCCGGAGCTTTTCCGGAGAAGCCGCGATGGGCCACACACATATTTTTCATCGTAAGCACCTCCGGCGGAAGTATGGTCTATATCGTTATAGTCTATATTGGCACCTTACTTGACAACCTGAACTACACTTCCGTCACTGCCGATCTTTACCAGACCGGAGGACAGAGACTCTACTTTGTGCAGCAGCAGCTGGCCGTCCACCTCATTCATGGGCACCGGCTGAGCCAGCTCTGCATTCATCGGCTTAAGCTTCATGGAACACTGCCCCTCTACGCTGCATTCCGCTTGAAACACGGCGGTATCCCAGGTGGCCCGGGTTTGGGAACGGGTAAAAATAAAGTTGCCGGTGCTGTAGGCAATCCATTTGCCCTTGTAAGGCTCGATCCCTTGCAGCACATGCGGATGCCCGCCGATAACCAGATCCGCGCCCGCATCAATAAAGCTGTGCCCAAGGGACTGCTGGACGGAATCGTATTGTTCCATCCGCTCTTTGCCCCAGTGCACGACCACAACGACCAGGTCGGCCTTCTTTTTGGCGGCGGTGACAGCCTTCAGCGCTTCCGCACTGTCATACACCGAAGCCACCCCCGGCTTGCCCGCCTCCGCCTTCCACTCCATCACAGGCATCACACGTGTAAATCCGAGCAGCGCGATGCGGATGCCGTTGCGCTCAAAATACTTGGCGCTGTACGCCTCTGCTGCATCCGCTCCGCCCCCCACATAGGGAATGCCGCGCTTGTTCAAGTGCTCCAGCGTGTCCAGCAGGCCTTCCTCTCCCTGATCCAGGGTATGGTTGTTGGCCAGATTGACGGCATCCACACCGGTAGCCTTCATGGAGTCGAGTGCTTTGGGCTCTCCTTTGAATACAAACTGCTTGTTTGCGGCACCTACCCCTCCGGTAGTAATGGGGGTCTCCAAGTTGAGAACAGTCAAATCATCCTTCTTGAATATGCCGTCCAGAGCGGCGTAGGAGTAGTCATAGCCTTTTTGCTTCAGGAGCTGTCCCGCCTTGCCTGAAAAAATGACATCTCCGGCAAAGTTCAGCTTTACTGTTGTCCCGGCATTCTCCGGCAGGCCGGAGATTAAGCCGCTGTCAGCAGCCTGTGGGGTTCCTGTGTCCCCTGGATCGTCCGTCTTTTCCGGGACGGCGCTTTCTTCCGGCGCGAGGGTGTGATCAGGTTCGGTAGGAACCGGTGTTATCTCCGCAGCCGGCGAAGGCGAATTGGAAGGCTCTGGTTCAGGCGTCGCTTCCGGTGCCAGCGATGGCGTTAAGGTTGGCGGAACGGATGCAGCAGCCTCTCCCGGATCAGGTGAAGGCGAGCTGGCCACTTCCGCGGCAGGCGGAGGCTGGCCGTCTTTCCCATCCCCTCCCATAAAAGAATAGGTAAGCAGTGCAGTAATCATTAAAAGCAGGCTTACGTTAATCCATGCCCAGGCCGTTCTGCGCCGGCGTTTTCTGCTTTGCCTGTTATTTTTTCTGGTACGTGAACGCGGCGGATACATAGCTGCAAGCAATCTCCTTTGCCCTAAAATTGTTTCTATTATAGCATAAGTCACTCGCTCTCCTCCAAAAAGAGAGACAGGTAAAAGATACGCTAATTATAATAAAAAACGGTGAAGCGGCTTTGTCCGCGCTTCACCGTTCCGGTTATTTCAGCACCGCAGCCGGTTCGGGCTGCTGCACGAGCCTCCCTGCGGCGCTCTCGGCCGTCAGCTTGGCCTGCTTGATGCAGTCCGGCATGCCAATCCCGTCATAGCCGGCGCCAAAGGCATAGACTCCCGGCAGCTTCTGTGCAAGCCCGCTGCGCAGTGCAGCTATCCTTGCCGGATGCCCCACCGGATATTGCGGCATGGAGTGCTTCAGCCGGGTAATTTCCGTGAACATCGGCTTGGCCGTGATTCCCATAATCTCCTTGAGATCCTTAAGCACCAATTCCGTCAGTGCCGCATCCGGCAGCTCTACGTTCTGTTCGTCGCCCGAACGTCCGACATAGCAGCGCAGCAGCACGCGGTCGTCGGGACTGGTATGCAGCCATTTGGTCGAGGTCCAGGTGCAGGCGGTAATATTGCGCCCCTCCTTGCGCGGGACCAGAAATCCGGACCCGTCATACTCGGTGTGGATGTCCTTCTTCGCAAATGCCATGACTACATTCGCCACCGATACATAGTTAACATTGTCCAGTGCCGACACATCCACATGGGGCCGGAGCAGGTCTGCCGCGGCAAAGTTCTGCACCGTGACATATACATCATCCGCCGGCACTAATTCTCCATTGTCCAGCTCAACTTCATAACGGGGGAAGGCTCCGTTCCTGTAACCTGTGAAGACGGGCCGGCAGCAGCCTCCACACCCCGTACATGAATGGCAGCCACTCCCGTTCCCGTCCGCTGCTCGACATCATGCAATTCATGAATTAAGGCATGGACCAGGCTCTGCAGGCCTTTGCGGAAGGTCAGAAAGGCGCTTTTTTTGGTGCCGGTATGCGTTTCAGCCGGCTTCCTCCCCATCATCATCCCGCGAATGAGACTTCCATGCTTCCTTTCTACATCTCCAAACTGCGGAAAGGTCGCCTGAAGGCTGATCTTGCGCATGTCCCCGGCATAAATCCCGGCTAAAAGCGGCTCCGTCATATTCTCCAGCACTTCTGTCCCCAGACGCCGTTCGATCAGCGCACCCAGCGATTCATCCTCTGTACTCCGCCGGGGTGGAATGATGAAATCCATCATCGCCCGCATTTTGCCGCCAAAGGTAACAAGGCCGCTCTTCAGAAACGGCTTCAGCTCTGTGGGAATGCCCAGCACAAGGCCTGCCGGCATGGGATGCAGCTTGCCGCGCTGCAGTATGTACGTTTTTTTGGCATTCGGATTGGTGGTTACCAGCTCATGATCGATTTCCAGCTCCTTCGCCAGCTCGCTCATCACTGTCTTGCGGGCCAGAAAGGAGTCCGGTCCCTTCTCAATAACAAAACCCTCGCGGTGCAGCGTTTCTATCTTGCCGCCGAGGCTCTTGTCCTTCTCCACGAGAATGATATCCGGCTGAATTCCGGCTTCCCGGTAATATTTGCGGACATAAAAAGCGGCGCTGAGGCCGCTGAGGCCTCCGCCGATAATAACTACTTTTCGTGTTGTGCCGGTCATGACTGGCTCACCTTGAACTGCCCGGCCGCCGTCCGCACCACATCGCTGAGCACAGACATATAAGCCGGATCACTGTTGAGCGAATCAATCCGCATCAGCCGCATATCCAGTTCAGAGGCCAGCGCCTGTGCTTCAATATCCAGGTCATACAGCACCTCCAGATGGTCGGACACGAAGCCGACCGGGGCTGCCAGCACATATTTCACCTGCGCCTCGCTAAGCTCATGAATGGTCTCCAGAATATCCGGTCCCAGCCATGGCTCGGATGTGCGGCCCGCGCTCTGCCAGGTGAACTGCCAGTTGCGGACTCCCGCCTGCTTGGCGACGGCTTCAGAGGTGGCCAGCAGCTGGTCACGGTACGGGTCACCCATGGACAAAATACGCTCAGGCAGACTATGCGCGCTGAATAGCACCCGGACATCCTCACGCACCGCACCGGCTTCCTCGAACAGATCCAGCTTGGCCGATACTCTGCGGCTCAGGACTTCAATCAGCTCCGGATGGAGGTGATAGCTCTCCACAAAGGCCATTTCGATTCCGCTGGCTTCCGCCTTTTCCTTGGCGCGTTTGATATAGGTGCCGACACTCATTACGGAATAATGCGGGGCGAGCACAATGCCCACACCATGCGTAATGCCGTCCTTCGCCATCGCTTCCACACCATCCTCGATAAAAGGACTGGCGTGCTTAAGCCCCTGATAGCAGACAAATTCCACTTCTTCTCCGGCGTGACCGTTGTTCAGCGCGGCCTGCAGCGCCTCAACCTGGCGGTTAGTATTCTCCCGCAGCGGAAACACTCCGCCAACGATGGCTTCATATCGGTCCTTCAATTCCTTCAGCTGTTCTGGAGAAGGCGCATGGCCCCGGCGGATATGCGTGTAATAAGCCTCCACCCCTTCCAGGCTTTCAGGCGTGCCGTACGACATAACGAGTACACCAATTTTAGTGGTCACGGATTCCATCCCTTTCTGCGGATAATGAACATCTTACAGATCTGTTTATAATGATAGACGCGGTTTCGCGGTTTGCTTCAGAGCCTCACGGGAATAGTCATGGACATATTCCGTCAGCTCCTTTAGCGTGTCCAGAGAAGCCTCGGGAAATAATCCGTGCCCCAAATTAAAAATGTAGCCCGGCTCGCGGATGCCTTCATCGATCAGAGCCTTGGCCCGTTCCTTGAGCAGATCCGGCGGAGCCGTCAGCAGATAAGGGTCCAAATTGCCCTGGACCGCAAAACGGCCGCCGATGCGGCGTCTGCCTTCAGTAAGGCTAACGCGCCAGTCCAGACCGATAACATCCGCCTGGAGATGGGCCAGGCTTGGCAGCAGCTCACCTGAGCTGACGCCCGGAAAATAGATTTTCGGCACATTAAGATCCGCAAGTCCGGCAAAAATACGGGAGATGGTCGGCAGCACGTACAGCTCAAAATCACGTGGAGCGAGCGCACCCACCCAGCTGTCGAACAGCTGGAACGCCTTGCCTCCGCTGGCGACATGGGCGCGCAAATAGGCGATGACCATATCGCCGAGCTTATCCATAAGCATGAACCAGACCTGCGGCTGGCTGTACATCATTTCCTTGGTGCGGTGGTAGCTCTTGGAGGGTCTGCCTTCGATCAGATAGCTGGCAATGGTGAAGGGCGCTCCAGCAAAGGTAATCAGGAGGCACATCAAGCTCTTTGTCCAGAATGGCTATAGTCTTCAGGATATGGCTGAGATCGCCTTCCACATCGATGGGCTTCAGCCTTTCCACATCCGCTGCACTGCGGATCGGGTTCTCGATAACGGGACCGATGTTCTTCACAATGTCGAATTTCACCCCGAGGGAAGCAACCGGATTCATAATATCGGAATACAGAATGGCCGCATCCACACCCAGCTTGCGGACAGGCATCATTGTAACCTCTGCCGCAAGCTCGGGCTGTTCACAGATCTCCAGAAGCGAGTAGTTTTCCTTGATTTTACGGTATTCGGGATCATACCGGCCGGCCTGCCGCATGTACCATACGGGAATGTGGTCCGTGTCTTGCTTCCTGCAGGCGCGGATAAAAGTGTCATTGTAGGTCATGATAAGATCTCCATTAGTTTTGATAGAATGTGTGTATACGCTTATCCTTTATTATGCTCTTTTTAAAAGTCCGGAACAACCGCCGGACCACTGAGGGAATGACAATCCCATGACATTACTATGACAAGTGTTGCATCAGACCTCTCAAAATCTATGATATACTGATAAAATGTCTATTTTCGTGAACCCTTGACTTTGGAATCCCTTGAAAGGAAGTGAAAGCACTTTGAAGAATTGGGAGACGTGGAAAGTCAACCTCATTGTGCTTTGGTTCGGCCAATTTCTGGTTAACGCCGGAATGACCATGATCACCCCGTTCCTGAGCTTGTATCTGGCTAAAGACCTGGGGGTACAAGGCGATGCGATCGGGTTATGGGCCGGACTTATTTTTGCCGCAAACTTTATGACCTCATTCCTGTTCCAGCCGCTGTGGGGCAAGCTCGCCGACAAATACGGACGCAAAATCATGCTGCTGCGCTCCAGCTTCGGCATGGCACTGGTCATTGTGCTGATGGGCTTCGCACAGACGCCTTGGCAGCTCCTGCTGCTCCGCCTGCTCAACGGAACCATTTCCGGTTTCAATCCGGCCTCCATCGCACTGGTCTCGGGCAATACACCGAAAGCCCGCATGGGCTTTGCCATGGGGCTGATGCAGTCCGGCTCGGTCGCCGGGACCATCCTTGGCCCGCTGATCGGCGGGGCCTTGGCCGACTGGATCGGGTACCGCCCGATCTTTTATATCGTCGGCGCCTTGCTCTTCGCCGCCTCACTGCTCGCCTTATTTCTCGTCAAGGAGAAATTCGACCGGGCCGAAGCTGCACAGGTGCCGCAGATTTCCGTGCTTGAGGGCTTCAAGGAGCTGGCCAAGGTGCCGCAGCTGCCTGCGCTGTTCGGCGTAACGTTCCTCCTGCAGTTTGCCATGATCGCCCCGATGACACTGCTTCCGCTCTACGTGGAGAAGCTGCACGGCTCCGCCGTGGACATCGCGTTCTGGGCAGGAGTCGTCAGCGCCGTAACCGGCGTCTCCAACATGTTGGCCTCGCCTGTGCTCGGCAAGCTGAGCGACAAGGTCGGCGCCCACCGGATTCTCACCTACGCCCTGATCGGCGCTGCGCTGTTCATCATTCCGCAGGCCTTTGTGACAAGTGTCTGGCAGCTGATCATTGTCCGCTTTCTGATGGGAGT
Organism: Paenibacillus sonchi; assembly: GCF_016772475.1. Taxonomy (NCBI): domain Bacteria; kingdom Bacillati; phylum Bacillota; class Bacilli; order Caryophanales; family Paenibacillaceae; genus Paenibacillus; species Paenibacillus sonchi. The sequence goes on along the minus strand of NZ_CP068595.1, from coordinate 4,867,930 downwards.
CTTCATGGGCGGCCTGCTGCCAAGCGTCAACGCCCTCATCCGCTCATATACGCCTGACGGCAAGGAGAGCCGGGCGTTCGGCTTCAACAGCAGCATGCTGGCTCTCGGGAACATGCTGGGAGCAGTTATCGGGGGCTTTTTATCCGGCTTTATCGGCATTGAAGGCCTGTTCCTCATCTCCGGCGGCTTCCTGCTGATCAATACGGTGTGGGTGCGGCTGAAGCTGTACAAAGGAGCCGCTCCACGGCTGTTCAGATAATGGAATCAGCGGCGCGCTGCTTACTTTACAACCGCCAGCGCCAAGCCGTCGTATGCGGGGAGCAGAGTGCTGGTCAGCCGCTCATCACTGGCAATCATCTCATTGAAGCGGCGCATCGCCTGTACGGCCGGTCCATTCTTCTCTGCATTCAAGGTCCTTCCGCGCAGAAAAATATTATCTCCGGCGATCAACGCACCCGGTGCTGCAAGCTTAATGGCATATTCCAGATAATTCGGATAGTTTTCCTTATCGGCATCAATAAAAAAGAAATCAAAGGTCCGGCCCTCCGCTTCCAGCAGCTTCAGGCTGTCCAGCGCCGGGCCGAGCTTGTATTCCACAGCTTCACCGAATCCGGCCTCTTCCAGATGCCGTCCGGCAAGCTCCGCGTATTCGGCTTTCAGTTCAAGCGAGGTCAGCCGCCCTGCCTTGCTGAGTCCGCGGCAGAGGCAGATGCCGCTGTACCCGCCAAGCGCGCCAATCTCCAAAATCCGCGTGGAACGGGACACCGCCACCAGCATTGTCAGCAGCCGCCCATATCCGGGTGCAATGGACACCTCGGGCATGCCGCTGTCTTTAATGGCCTGCTTCACCTTGAGCAGCAGCGCGTCCTCTGTATATAATTGTTCACTGTATTCTTCCTGATTGGGCATATGTATTCTCCTTTGTGGTTAGTACTGATGCTAAAAGATCATGAGCGCCGAATATGGCGGGGCGGCATTGTGCTGCGTCCCTCATTCCCCTATACTTGATAGGCAAGCCGGATGGGGACTTCCTTTCGGAATTACCGCTTCATTTATTGTAACGGCTATATGTATTCATCTACAAGCTAAACGGAGTTGAGCGAATTTGGGTAAATTAACATTGATCGCCACCGCCCCCATGGGGCTGGAGGCCGTCGTAGCACGTGAATTGAACGAACTGGGTTATGAGACTGCGGTCGAAAACGGCCGGGTATTGTTCAGTGGGGATTACATTGACATCTGCCGCTGCAATTTATGGCTGCGGACCTCTGACCGGGTATTGGTCAAAATGGGCCAGTTCCCGGCCCGGACCTTCGATGAGCTGTTCGAAGGCGTCAAAGCCATCGAGTGGCAGGACTGGATTCCCGAAAACGGAGAGTTTCCCGTGGAAGGAAGGTCGCATAAATCCCAGCTTACCAGCGTACCTGCCTGCCAGGGCATTGTCAAGAAAGCCATTGTCGAAAAGCTGAAGCTTTCGTACCGTACCGAATGGTTTCCGGAGAACGGCCCGCGGTATGTGGTGGAAGTAATTCTTCTGAATGATACCGCTTTGATAACGCTGGACACCACCGGTCCTGCGCTGCACAAACGCGGCTACCGCCGCCAGGCGACGGAAGCGCCGCTTAAGGAAACGATGGCGGCCGCACTGATCCAGCTCAGCCGCTGGAACGGCCACCGTCCGCTGTACGATCCGTGCTGCGGCTCCGGCACGCTGCTGATCGAGGCGGCCATGATCGCCTGGAACATTGCGCCGGGCCTGCGGCGCTCGTTCCCGTCCGAGCATTGGCCGGAAATCCCGCAGCGCCTCTGGGAAGAAGCCCGCGAGGAAGCCTTCGACGCTGTGCGCGACGACTACCCGCTGCAGCTCACCGGTACGGACATCGATCCGGCCGCGATTGAAATCGCCGAAGCGAACGCCAAAAGTGCCGGACTCGCCGGGGAGATTACCTTTCAGGCCATCGCTGCTGCCAAAGCCAGGCCTCAAGGCGAGTATGGCTGCATTATTACAAATCCTCCTTATGGAGAGCGCATCAGCAACGACAAGGAAGTGGAGAAGCTTACCCGCCAGTTCGGAGAAATGATGCTGTATCTGCCGACATGGTCTTTTTTCGCCATCAGCCCGTATAAGGAATTCGAGCAGTACTACGGACGCAAAGCGGACAAGCGGCGCAAGCTCTACAATGGACGGATTGAATGCCAATATTATCAATACCTCGGCCCCCTGCCGCCGCGCAAGCCGCAATAGACCGGCATTCGGGCAGGATAAGCAGCTCTGCACAAAAAAAACGGACAGCTCCTGATCAGGAGCATGTCCGTTTTTTCATTCATGAATCTTATGGAATCAATTGAAAGTGCGGAAGCCGGCTAATTCTCCAAAGTGATATTACCTGAAGCTGAATGCACACTCAGTGTGGAAGTCTCCGCACTCTCTGCACCCACCTTCCCCTTCAGACTCTGGCCGCCACCGTCCTTCTGTATCTCTGCCGACGCCTGGACCTCCGAGTGAATGGTGCCCGATTGTGTGGCTGCATCGATCTCTCCCGCAAAGCCGGTGACGGTGATGTTGCCTGAGTCGGCGTCCAGCAGGATTGTCTGCGCCTGGCCGTCCTCAAAGGTAATATTCCCGGAGGCTGTAGCCAGACGGATGGACTCGTAGCTTTGTTCCGGCAGCTCCAGATACAGGGTCTTATTCTTCAGATGGATGAAGCCGGACGCCGGTTCAGCACTGACAGTAAGCACACCCGCCTTCAGCACCGCCGGCAGCTCACCTTCCGTCTTCATACGGAGCTTCACATCCGAATCTTTGGAACGGCTCACCTGAATGGATTGTCCGTCCGTTTTCACCTCAATCTGCTGCACCTTTGATCCCTCAAACGAAGCTGTTTTCTCTACGGCCTTGTCCCCGCAGCCCGCAAGTATAAGCATAACGAACGCTGCCGGGATGAGGATAAGCCATGTACGGCGGATATATTTTGTCATATGGATCTCCTTCTTATTGATAAATTTCCAGTCTGCCAGAGCCGGACGGCTGCGCCTGCTGTGAATAAAAGCACAGAGAACATAAGATAAAACATAGGGTTCCTATCGGACACCCCAAAAAGTCGAGTGAGGGAACATGATTGAGCGGTCCCATATACCACCAGAGCAGATAAATGACTTCGAACAGCTTTTTTGACCCGCCCAGTGTGCCGAGTGCAAGCGCCAAGGTCGGAATGAACAGGAGGCCTGTTCCCCATGCCAACAGGGCCGGCATCTGGTCCTCCGCGATGAAGCGGATGATTGCCCCCGCAGAAAACAGCAAGGTGATGAATACGCCGGAGAGCCATTCCGTCCACCACTTCGCCAGCGGCGAGCTGCACGACAAGGTCAGTCCGGTCGTGAAATAATGCTGATCCCGCGTGCCCATCTGCGACCATAAAGCGAGAGGCCATATCATGATAAAGGGCAGCAGGCTGTTCACAGAGTTTGCCGTAACCAGCAGTGGCGCGGCAATAAGCATTATGGCGGGCAGTGTCCACCAGAGGGACATGCCCTTCAGCATCAGCTTCAGCTCGGCTTTAACCCGCCCGGGCAACCTTGCTCCCTTGACCCTCACTGCCGGAGACAGCTGTAGTGAACCGCTATGCTCCATAGCTGCAAGCGGCAGAGCAGGTGCTTTTTCCCTGCCCGGAGCAAGCGGATGCGCCTTGGCGGAGCCTTCCAGGTGTTCAAAACGGCGGAACAGCAGAGCCGACAGAACAATCCCTCCTACACCTACAGCTATCCAGACGAGCCGGACGGGGACAAGCGAAGAATCCCATGCTGCGCCCTGCCACACAAATGTGGGGATCTGGCCCTGTGTCGGATAATATCCAAAGCTTCCGCCCCCCTCAAGGCTGGAGAGAGCAGGATAATGCTCCGCTGCACTGTGGGCCATTGTATTCAGGATGCCGCTCACGCCGAACAGATCCCACCAATCGCTTGGTGCCGCTATGGACACCACTCCGGCGGCGATCCACAGGCAGAAGAACAGCACATTCCCCAAAACCCCCTTCAAACCGGGAAATACATCAAACAGTACAGTTAGGGAAGCGAGCAGAAACAGGGATGGAAAAGTTACAAAGAAAAAGGGAGCCATGTAATCCGTTAACCGGAGCTGGGAGCTTTCTCCCCGCAGCAGCTGCATGGCCATAAAGGCCGCCAGCAAAACAGCTCCAATCACCAGCAGGACCACAAAATTCGCCGCTGCCTTAGCGGTGATATACCTGATTTTCCGGACAGGGGCTGAGGCGATCAACGGCCCAAGCTTCAGGCGTGCATCTCCGGATATTTGGCTTCGGAGCATGAAAAAACCGAACAGCCAGAGCAGCATTGTGGTCAGCATCGCCGCAAGTCCGCCCAGCCACGCCGAGTTATAGATGCCTCTGACCCCGCCGATATAAAAGATTTCATATCCGGCAGCGGCATCCGGTACGCAGGCATAACCGGCGAATACGCTGATCCCTATGACGAACAGGAAGGAATAGCTGCGCATCTGACTGACCAAATTGCTTTTGATTAAATAAAAGCAGGCAGAAAGGCTGCGCATCATGGCTGGACTCCTAACGAGGACACTGTATACAGGTACGCATCCTCCAGTGAAGCGGGCAGCAGAGTGGCATTTGCACTGGGACGCAGGTCGGAAACGATCCGGGTGTGGATGCCGTCGCTGCGCTGAATAGCGCTGCTGACCGTGTATTTAGCCTGCATTTCCGGCAGTGAGGCGGCAGGCAGGATGCAGTTCCAGACCTTCTGCTCCACAGTCTGGATCAGGTTCTCCGGTGCCGCATACTTGACCAGCCGGCCCTTCGCCATCAGCGCGATGGTGGGGATGGATTCAATATCGGTCACGATATGTGTTGATAAAATAATGATTCTGTCCCCGGACAAGCTGGATAATAAATTGCGGAAACCGATTCTTTCTCCGGGGTCCAGCCCGACCGTGGGTTCGTCGACAATAAGCAGCGACGGATCATTAAGCAGGGATTGGGCAATGCCCACCCGCTGTCTCATGCCGCCCGAGAATCCGCCGAGCAGCCGCTTCCGGTCATTCGAGAGATTTAAAATTTCCAGCAGCTCATTGATCCGGGTCCGCGCGGACCGGGCGGACATTCCTTTCATCGCCGCTATATATTCCAGGAATTCAAGCGGAGTCAGATTCGGATACACACCGAAGTCCTGCGGCAAATACCCCAGCTCCTTCCGCAAAACCTGCGGTTGCCCGGCAATATCCACGCCATTCCATGTAATCCTTCCTTGCGTTGGCTTCTCTATAGTCGCGAGCATCCGCATCAGCGTGGATTTCCCGGCACCATTGGGGCCGAGCAGACCGGTCACCCCTGGTTTGAGCTTCAAGGTGATGCCGCTGAGGGCATGCTTTGCACCATAGCTTTTCGATACCTGTTCAATTTGCAATTCCATGTCTATTCCTCCGTCACAACCAATTGCCGAACCATTCCCTGGCGGCGTAACGTTAGAATAGTCCCCGAAAGTAAAATCAAAGCAAACTCACGGTTAAAAGGAAACAGGAGGCAAGAAAAATTGCAAAATGAATGCTAAACTTAGAGGGAATTTATGCACTCAGGGAGGAAACACCGTTGCTGAACGACCATACGAACGCCGAGAAAATTTTGCTGGTTGACGATGAGAAGGGAATTTTGACTTTGCTGGAGATTACGTTGAAGAAAGAGCGCTACCACAATATCTCCAGCTGTACGACCGGGGAACAAGCGTTATTTTTCGTAAAAAATCATACCTATGACCTGATCCTGCTGGATGTGATGCTTGGGGATGCCAACGGCTTTGAGCTGTGCCGTGAGATCCGCAAGCATACGGATACGCCTATATTTTTTATTACGTCATGCGCAAGCGATTTCGATAAATTGACCGGGCTCGGGATTGGCGGGGACGATTATATCACGAAGCCTTTTAATCCGCTTGAGGTCATTGCCCGGATCAAAGCCTTGTTCAGAAGGCAGAGCCTCACCCAAGCCTCGACTAACGGAAATCCGGAAGGTGCAGGGAACAAAGAATATAATTATGGGCGTTTTATTCTAAGGCCTGCGGATGCCTCATTGATCGTGAATGGGGAGAGTGTGGAATGTACGGCCAAGGAATTGGAGCTGCTGAGCTTCTTTTGCCGGAATCCGAACCGGATCTATACAACTTCGCAAATCTATGAACTGGTGTGGGGCAGCCCGGGGTATGGCGACGAGAAAACGGTCACCATCCATATTTCAAAAATCAGAAAAAAGCTGGACGACAATCCGAAAGCGCCTGAGCTGATCATTAACCTGAGAGGGATCGGTTATAAATTTGTGCCGCCGGTCAAGGAAGCCTGATGAAGACGGGACTAAGGTTCAGTATCCATTTTGTCATCGGATTAATCGCCTGGATGCTGGGACTCGGCATCACCATGATGATTAGCGCGGAGGTGCTGTTTCCGCTGCTGGGCCTTCTGGAAGGGCAGGAGCATTATGATCTGTACATTCTGGCGGTATTCGGGCTTAATATTACGGCCTGCAGCGTGCTGTTCGGCTGGTATTTCGGGAGTCCGTTAAGATTCATGATGTCGTGGATTGCTTCCTTGTCGGGCAGGACTTTCGAACCTCCGCCTGCGCTTCAGGGCATCTTCAAGCGGAACGGGAAGCTCAAATTCAGATACCGGCTGTACGGCGAATTGATCGTGAACATCGAGTCGCTGTCCGCTGGCCTGAAGCAGGCCGAACTGGAACGCCGCAAGCTGGAAGAGAACAAAAAGGATTGGGTGGCCGGCATCTCGCATGACCTCAAAACACCCCTAACGTACGTCACGGGATATTCAGCTCTGCTGCTGAACGAGGAGTACAGCTGGAATGCGGATGAACAGCGGACGTTCCTGCAAGAAATTCATGCCAAAGGACTGCATATTGAGGAATTGATCAGCGACATTAACCTCTCTTTTCAGATGAATGAGGATCATGCTTCCCTGCCCATGCAGCTTGGCACGGTGGAGCTGATCGGATTCCTGCAGCGGCTGACGGCCGATGTCGGCAACGATCCGAGAGCGGTGTCCCACCTGTTGAGCCTGGAAGCGGAGACCGAGCCGCTGGAGCTTGTTGCCGATGAGAAGCTGCTCTACCGGGCGCTGCAAAATGTGCTGATGAATGCGGTGCTTCACACTCCGGCAGGAACCGCCATTCATGTGACTGTGCGGCGGGAGGGGGATGAAAGTGCGAATATCACGGTTTCGGACAATGGTACCGGAATGGACGAAGATACGCTGAACAATCTGTTCCAAAAATATTACCGCGGAGCAAAAAACGGCTCCCCGAACCTCGGGACAGGACTCGGCATGGCGATTGTAAAAAGCCTGATCCTCGCGCACGGCGGCTTCCTGACCGTAGAAAGCGAAGTATCCAAAGGAACCGCCTTTCATATCTCTTTGCCTGTCCGGCAGCACAAGTAGAAACGGCTACGCCGTCCTTATTAGGACGGCACCCGTTTCAGCGAGAAATAGAAGGATAATTTATAGCGTGAAACATATAAATTCTTATATTTGAAAAGTCTCCCTGAGCGTGAGCATTCAGGGAGACTTTGTGAAAAAGCCAAGAAAATATACGTAATGGACTAGAACAATAACTTGTCCGGATCCGAGCCAATCCGCTCACCGGCATCCAGGCTGCTGATGGCAGACAGTTCTTCCGCCGACAGCTCGAAATCGAAGATTTCGCTGTTTTCCTTAATTCTTGAGGCGGTTACAGATTTCGGGATGATCACAATCCCGTTCTGCAGCCCCCAACGTAAAATCACCTGGGAAACCGTCTTGCCGTGTTTGCCTGCAATCCCCTGCAGCAGCTCGTTGTCCTGCAGTCTGCCCTTCATCAGCGGTGCCCAGGCTTCGATCTGAATCTGGCGGCTGGCGCAGTAGTCATGCAGCTCTTTCTGGATAAAACGCGGATGCAGCTCCACCTGATTCACGGCAGGCACAGTTTCGCTGTCCTTCCGCAATTCCTCCAGATGGTGAATCTGAAAATTGCTGACACCAATAGCACGTACGCGTCCTTCAGCATAGAGCCGTTCCAGTGCGCGCCAGGTAGCTTTATATTTATCCGTACCCGGCCAGTGGATGAGATAGAGGTCAATAACGTCCAGGCCCAGCTTCTTGCTGCTGGTTTCGAAGGCCCTCAGCGTCTCATCGTAGCCCTGATCCGAGTTCCATACCTTTGTTGTCACGAACAGGCTGTCCCGCGGTATGCCGCTGGCGGCAATCGAGCGTCCCACCTCTTCCTCGTTGCCATATACCGCTGCGGTATCAATACTCCGGTAACCCAGCTCCAGCGCAGTTGCTACAGCACGCGCTACCTCTTCTCCCTCGGCCTTGTAGGTTCCCAGTCCAAACCGGGGCATGGCTATTCCGTTATTCAGAATCGTTACATCAGCAATATGCTTCATTGTGCTCCATTCCCTCCTATGTATCTTCTGATGTTGAGAACTTTTCTATTATACCATGGGCCTCCGCGCATACCCAACTTCCAGGCGCACCCGGATACTGCAAAAAACCCCCGCTAGACTCAGCGGAGGTTATACCAGACATTATGCCTATTCCTTAGCAACCGGCCGTTTGACAAACGCTTCGGCCTTAGCCAGCACCTCGTCTTCCGTCGGGCCGCTGACATAACGGCCATTGATATAGACAAACGGCCGTTTGCCGCAAGGCCCGCAATAGGAGATGCAGCCGGTCTTGATCTCGGCGTCAGGCGCCATCTTGCGCAGCTTGGGGAGGATACTTTTCATCTTGATATGATTGCACTCGTCGCAAATGCGTATATCGTTAGCCATGGAGCAACCCTTCTTTATGTCCGTAAAATTCGGGCGAACACTTAGTGATCGCCGTGATTTCCTTTAGACGGATTAGTAATGACAAAACCTTCTTCCGGGAAATACAAATAGTCAATTTTCACACCATCCAGCAGCGGCTGGTTAGGATCAAGAATGACATCAATCTCTTTATCAGTGGATACAACGATGTCATTTTCTTTGGGCGTGTCCAGGTCAAGGCCGTAATGGGCATGATCGCCGTGGGCATGCGTAATGGCTACGCGCAGCTTCAGCTCGCTGTTGCCTTCAAGTTCCATCGTTTTCTTTATCACTTTAGCCGCATTGCGGGTAATTTTGACGTTCATCCTTATCCATCTCCCAGGCATCTATAGTTTAAATACTCAATAATTTATTTTAAGGAAATCAGGCTGTAAAAGCAACTATTATGCCGAAATACATCAGGGAGCAACCCGTAAAATTCGCTAAACATTCATCTTCCGGTCCGCAAGGCCGGGTATTTGCGCTCCATCCGCGAGACGAACCAGCCCGTCAGCAGCATCGTCACTCCAATATCGTCAATCGGCAGAAACGGCATGAAATCGGGGAGCACCCAGTATAAAATCACCGGAATGGTGAACAGGAGCTTGTCCGCCATGGCTACTTGCGGCGAGACGACAAACTGCCAGGAATTGCGGAAAATACGGGACCATTGCTTCAGCGACAGCAGTTTTTTCAGTTTCATAACGGTCCTCCTAAAAGTTTTGTGGAGCCACAAAAAAAGGATCCAGCCGCGAAGCGCATCTAGGAATGACTGCGGCCGTACCCTTTGCTGTTATATTACGCAATTTTGCAGAAATTGTTTCATTTTTATTTGAAATTTGAAAGGATCGCGGCCAAAATAAGACCGGTTTCCAGCGCCATATCCTCAAAATCAGCCAGCGGCAGCGGATTCTTGCCAACTCCCAGCTCCACAGTGAAGCCGGGCTTGCGGAAGCGCTGGATGAACCAGTCCTTGTATCCCGCATCGCTGCCGGTCAGCTCAACCGCCCGGTAGCCGCTCGCCGCCGCTAGCTGAGCTGCAAGTGCACGGCTCTCCGGCGGCTCATACCCCCGGTAGTTCCAGTAAATCTCTCCTCCCTGGCTGTGCAGCGATACAGCGGCATCGCCGGGGACCCTCTCTGCCAGCTGCGCCAGGGCAGCGGCTTCCGGCTCGCTTAGCGCAGCCGTCCCGCTGTAATCACGCGGCCCGGGTCCAGGCACTCCCCGCCGCGCCTGCTCCTCTTCCCAATGGGCAGGGAACTGGTCCCCCAGGTCCACCCCGCGGATGTTGGCCTTCCAGTGCCGGAAGCTGCGCCGTCCACCGTTCCATGCCATCAGCTCATCATAGTACGGGTCGCCGGGCAGTGTTCCTTCCTGCACCAGCTCCACCCCATCGGGATTGGCCAAGGGTACAGCCCATACCGTCCAGTTGCTATACCATTTATTGGGGTTGTGGCCGTTCCAGCCCTTCCCCTCAGCATATGCTGCCGCATACTGCTCCACAAAAGACAGGAGGCAGGGCGAGGTCAGCCATTCATTCGCATGCAGCGCAGCATTGACATGAAGCTGGTGCGGCCCGCTGCCGATCCGCAGCAGATGCAGCGGCTTGCCCAGGACGCTTGAGCCAATGGTTTCATGCTGAAGGAAAGGATACTGGTCCAGCAGCCTGACAATATCCGCCTCCACCTCGGCAGGACCATATTCTCCGCGCAAATGCACCACTTCGTGCGGTGCCGCCGGAGGAATAACCAGCACCTTGCCGGGCGTACACCCGTATGCCGAGCCAACGCCCGGATTCAGCTTTTCAAGCTCATTCACATCCACTCCGAACAAGGCGGCAATGCTCCAGGCATCGTCACCCGGCTGTACAGCATAACGTTTGCGCGGAGCGGAAGGCAGAAACAGAATCTGCCCCGGAACTAAATACGGCTGCCTCCCTGCCCACGGGTTTCCCTGTATCACATGCTCCGGTGTGAGTCCATGCCTCGCGGCTATCCGGCTTACCGTATCTCCCCTGCGGGCAATATATTGCTGCATATGCCTCATCCTCTCAGCCCTCTAGTTGGCGTCATCCAATGCCGTCAGCCGGAGCGTTCACGGGAGACATTCGGACACAGCCCTCTTTTCCATTGTATGCAGACCGTGCTGTCCACCATGAAAAAATTGATTAGGTCCATAACAAAGACCGGAACATTGCTGTCCCGGCCTCAAGTTTTGGTTCTAAAACTGCCCCTGAATCAGGGGTTTGTCCCTATTCAATTCACCGCTGCCGCGCTTACAGCGAAGAGACCTGCCACACAACGGGCGTGCGCTTAATCTGCTCCCCAAGCCAGTCACGGGCGATCCGCTGGAACATCTCGGCATCTCCGCTGCAGAAAAACTGGTGGATCGGGCTTTCGTCTCCGCTGGCCAGTTTGCCTTTGTCATAGAGAATCGTGCTGATTTCTCTGGCTGTCTCATCTGCTGAGCTGATGAGCTTCACCCCTGGCCCCATTACCTTGCCGATGGGCTCTACCAGGAACGGATAATGGGTACAGCCCAGGATCAGGGTGTCGATCGGCTCATACTTGATGCCATTCAGCGATTCCGCCACTGCGATATGGCTCTCCTCCGAGCGGAACATCCCTTGTTCCACAAAAGGAACAAGCGCGGGGCAGGCCTGGCTGACGACCTGGACGAATGGGGACAGCTGCTTCAGCGCAGCGGTGTAGGCACCGCTTTTGATGGTGCCGATGGTGCCGATGACGCCGACCTGACCGGTTTTGGTCGCACTTATGGCTGCACGTGCGCCCGGATGAATGACGCCGATGACGGGAATGGATACTTTGGCTGAGATATAGTCAAGTGCGGCCGCAGTTGCTGTGTTGCAGGCGATAACAATCATTTTGGGATTAAATTGAATTAAATAGTCCACAATCTGTTCGGTGAACATTTTCACTTCTTCTGTCGAACGGGGTCCGTACGGGGCCCTTGCGGTGTCACCGAAATAAATGATTTTCTCCCGTGGGAGCTGTCTCATCACTTCCTTGACAACCGTGAGTCCCCCCACACCTGAATCTAGTATTGCGATAGCTTGCTGCACGAACACACCGCTTCCTTTTACTTGTTTTGTGTAGCTTATGTAAGGCCAAAACAAAATGTACCTGGGCTTCAGCCCCAATTGCAGATGATACTCCAAAACCCTGGACAGTTCAAGAGCCGCCTTCCGCCAGAATGCGAAAAGCGGCTCTAGGCCGAAAATAATTCACCTTACCTCTCCGCCAAAGAGAAACGGGCTCGTCGTGCTCTGCTCTAGGCGGATTCACTTTATTTCCGCCAGCTTAAGCGATTCCACTGCCGTCTTTGCCGTTTGCCGTGTCATCTTCTGCAACAGTGTCAGCACCTGTTGCAGCACCGCTCCGGGCTGCCGCTTCATCCGGCGCTGCTTCAGCAGCTTCTTCAACGGCGGTTTCATTGGCTTCAGCGGTTTCAGTCGCTTCAATGGCTTCATCGGTAACGCCTCCGGCAGCAATTCCGCTCACCACAACCGCCTTTTCTTCATCAGTCCCGGTGTATTGTCTGCTCCATTCCTTGACCTCAATGACGACAGACTCAACCGCGTCTTTGGCTTTGCTGTACAGCTCTGTGCCTTTGTCGCTTGCCGCTCCGGCAATCTCCTGCACTTTGTGGGCCGCTTCTGCGGTCCCTTCCGCAATGTCTTTGCGCAGCTCCTTGCCGGCTTTAGGGGCGAACAGCAGAGCCGTTACCGAACCCACCACACTGCCGGCCAGAATACCCCACAGCAAGCTTTTAGTGTCTTTTTTCATGTCTCATCTCTCCCTTGGATTCTCATTGAGCCTCTGCCCGGCCATCCGGGCGATCGCCTAGTTCTGCTATATCATAAGCAAAGAGAGTTTGTCCTGTGACTGCTATACGCTCAATTCCGGAGATTTGTCTTTCTTGCGGGGAATAATGGCGTACCGGCAGCTCTGTCCGCCTTCAGCCATACATTCCGTGCGTGTAACCTTCGCCCCCAGCAGCTCCTCGAACAGCGCTTGTTCACACTGGCAGGCCTTGCGGTATTGGGTTGCAACCTGGCGGATCGGACAGTTGTACTCCTGCATTACATAAGAGCCGTCCTCTTCCTGGTTCCACTCGGCCATATAGCCGCCCGCATTCTGGATGGAGGACAGCTCGGCCACACGCTCCTCCAGATTCCGGTTCTCCATCATGGGTCCATATTGGGCCAGCATACGCTTCCTGCGGCCTTCAAACAGAACATTAACCGCCTCCTGTCCGCTGCCGTGGTCCAGCTCGCGCAGCAGCTCCAGCGCCAGATTATGATAGCTTTTGGGAAAATGGTCTTCCGCCCGCTCTGTCAGTGAATACACATGAAGCGGACGCCCCATAGCCTGGCGGACGACTTTGGTTTTGGCCAGCGCTTCCTGTTCCAGCTGAAGCACGTGGCGCCGGACCCCCATTTCCGTGATCCCCAGCTCCTCTGCGAGCGCACCGATCGTCAGCGGCCCTTTCATCTTCAGGAGCGTCATAATCATCCGCCTTGTTGATCCGCTTTCCTGCCCCTTCTTCATCCTCAAGGACCTCCTTCCTTTCACGGCAGACGCTTGTGTTCACTCCTGTATCTGTCCTTTATATTCAATAAATCCCGGCTGCAGCCTAAAGCTACACTGAAGCTTGCGTGCCCAGCTCCTGATCCAGATAGCTCTGCACTGCAGCTGCGAATTGCTCCAGTGCTTCCGGCAGCTTCGCTGTAAGCGGGTGAAGCGATGTCCGGTCCCAGGCGTAGTAGTCCTGAACGAGAGGCTTGCGGAGTGCCACAAGCTGGATCAGCAAACCGTACAGGCTGCTGCCTTCAAAAACCTTTTCCTCATGGATGATAGAAATGATGTCCTCATAGCTTCCGGCATCACGCATAATGAATCCGTCAATCAGAGAGCTGCCCACATCGGTAACGACCTCAATCGCCAAATGCAGGCATCTTTCCTGAACCAGTCCCGTGAATGTACCGCCATCCCACGAGGCCGCAGCGGCCCGGAGCCCTTTATTAATATCTGGAATCTGTCCCAGTATAATTTCGATCTGTTTCCGGTTGACATAGTACACAGTAGACCCTCCAAGTAAGGTAATATGGGGCAAGAGCAGTGACCGGAGTCCGGATTATTTTCCCCGTTTGCCACGGCGTTTCAGCCAGAACAGCATGATGATGCATGCGGCCAGAAATACGACTAAATAGGTTAACGCTTCCATCGGGTACTCAAGCTCTCGCATAACGTCCCACCTTCCGGTTGTTGATGGCGGTTAGCAGCCGCACTCTGCGTGTATCTCTAGATTTCGTAATCTACAGCATATGAAACCTCTTTGACCTCATTGATGTGCGCGATAACTTTTTTATGCTCCGGGTGCACCTGATAGGCCTGTAAATCATCCAGCGAAGCGACCACCGTCACCAGCGCAATATCAAAAGAACGCTCCGAGCGAATGATATCAGCCCCCACCTCGATGGAGAGCAGCTGCGGAATTTTGCCTTCCATGTTCCGGAGCACCGTTACGGTTTCCTGTACTTTTTCCGGAGTCCGGTCCTTTAATTTGAAGAATACAATGTGCTTAATCATCTATATCGCTCCCAGCGTCCTGAATTATAAAATAGATTACTAAAAATATATCATACCAGCATCACTTCTGAAAGAAACTTAAGCGCCGGCGGACCGCCAAGCATTTCATCTGGACGAAAGCATAACCGAAATGTTAAAGTCATATCAAGCCAAACCAGAACATTTACTAAATTATCAATTCAGTATATCGGAGGAATTATGCCTAATAACCAGCAAGAACCACATAAAATTCAGGCCTGGTCTCTGATCAACCGCAAATATCTTGGACAAGGCGTACGGGTCAAAAGATTCCGCCGGCCGAAGCGCAGCCAGATCCGCAACCGTGTGCTGCTAGCCGTCCTGATGGCCAAAGACATCAAGCTGTCACGGCTGGCCGAAGAACTCTCCGTCTCTTCACGCAGCGTCAGCGCGTGGGTATATGAAGGCCGGATTCCTTCCAGAACCAATCTGGACAAGGTCTGCCGCACCCTGGGGTACCCGTCCCATATCTTGTTCAATGAGGCTCTCCTGCGGCAAAGTCCGATTGTGTGCCAGCCTACACCTTCAAGATTCATGAAAAGAGCAAATGCCCGCTCCCCGCACAGCAATGTGATTCTTACAGGACTGTGCATGGTCTATGATTTCTCTGTCACGGATGTCAGCATCTGGATCGGGGTCCATCCCGGAACCTTCCGCAAATGGCTGCATCAATGCCACCTCCCAACGCTGGCGCTGCAGGAAAAGGCTGAGAATTTCTTCCATATCCCGCGCCATATTCTGTTCGCTGATTGTGAACTGCACTAGCCATGAAGCCGCAAGCTACATACAGCTACTTCATTTAACTGCTTGTCATAACTACGCCAGGCCCTTCTTCCTTTTGGAGAGGGTTTTTTGGCCGTTCAGCATCCTCACCTTTGTTTTTTCCTGCCGGCCTATTTGTATTTTGTAAAAAAGGCCATACTAAACATTGAACCTAAAAACAATACAGGAGGTACGAGGGTGGAACTGAACGGAATATTAACTTCCGGCTTGACGGATACATGGGAGGCAGCAGAAGGAGTGGCCGGTCTTCGGACTTTGTTTGTCAACGTCGCCTTTGTAGGGCATTCGGCAACGGGCTATATTCTGGTCGATACCGGGCTTGGCAATTTCGCGGGGAGCATTTTGCAGACCAGCCGGGAATGGTTTGGCAGACCGCCGGCGGCCATTGTGCTGACTCACGGCCATTTTGACCATGTCGGCAACCTGAAGGAGCTTATGGAGGAATGGCCGGAAGTTCCGGTATATGCACATCCTCTGGAGCTGCCTTATCTCACAGGCTTGCAGGACTATCCTCCGGCAGACCCCGCTGTAGGCGGGGGCCTCATGGCCACCGTGTCACCGCTGTACCCGCACAGGGGCCTCCATCTCGGGGAAGGTGTCCATCCCCTTCCGGAGGATGGCAGTGTCCCTGGAGCGAAGGGATGGACCTGGGTGCACACCCCGGGGCACAGCCCGGGCCACATCTCTCTTTTCCGCCCTGCGGACAAGGTCCTTATCTCCGGGGATGCCGTGATTACCGTCAAGCAGGAGTCGGCTTTTGCAGTCATTACACAGCATAAGGAACTGCACGGACCTCCGGCCTATTTCACAACTGACTGGGTAGAAGCAGAAAAGTCCGTACGCAAGCTTGCTTTACTGGACCCTCAGATGGTGATTCCCGGACACGGGCTGCCTATGGCCGCTCCAGAGCTGTCGGCGCAATTTGCCCATTTATGCAAAACGTTTAAGGAGCTGTCTGTCCCTTCCCAGGGAAAGTTCGTATAAGTCTTACTCTTTTCTCTTGCGGGCGAAGATCTCCCGGAGCAGATACTCATGTGTCCCGCCTCCGGGACTCTGCAATGATTCCTGAAACGTTCCAGTCTCCACTACCTCTGCCGCAGAAAAATGCTCCCGCAGGTCAGCATCGCTGAAAAAGTGGGCGTACTTCCCTTTTTGTATTCATATGTACCCGGCTCCAGCATCCTCCCATGGCCGTTGTTGGAATCCTCATCGGAGAAACTGGTGAAATACAGCAGGCCCCCAGGGCGGAGCTGCGCAAGACATGCCGCAATGAGCTGACGGCGTTCTCCGGCAAGAAATAAATGCAGTACATCATAGCAATAGACTGCATCTACAAGGATGTCCAATTGAGGCCCCAGTGCCGATCCTTCAATAAACCGGGTTTGGCTGTCCCACCCGGCGGCAAGCTCCAGCGCTTCCCCGCTCAATTCGACGCCATAGGTATCCAAATCGGAGGAGAACACCTTGGTGTTCCGTCCATAACCCGCACCGGGAACGAGGACAGATTTCACTCCCTGCTCAAGGAACCACGCTTTTGCCCGCAAGGCTGACGGACTGGGCTGATCTCCCCAGATCATGCCTTCGCGGGCAAATCTTGTGCTCCAATACTGTGACATTTAATCGGCTCCTTTCTATACCCTGCTTTTCACTCTGTACCAATATTGATATATCTCTTTGAAGCCCAGCTTGTCATATAGGGCGGAAGCCCCGCTGTTCGCCAGCACCACCTGAAGAAAGGAATGTGCCGCTCCCCGGTTTCTGGCCCAGTGCAGCAGGCTGAGCAGTATTTCCTCCGCCATCCCCTGCCGCCGGAACGCCGCCGCAGTGCATATATCGTATAGACCTATGTACCCATGCTGAAGGACACCGAGTCCGCACGCAGCAGGAATTCCATCCTTCAGCAGAAGAGCGTACCCTTGCTTCAACATGGACGAAGCCAGCATTCTCCGCAGAGTGTCCTGATCCGCAACGGACAGCCCTGACAACCCGGCGAATGCTTCCAGCCACGCTCCGGCCAGTTCTTCCTGGATTAGAACCTCGTAGCGACCGGCCGGAGCCGGCAGCTCCTGCAGATCCAGCGTCCTGACGGAGGAGGGCTCTACTTTCTCATAGCCCTGCCCGGCTAATCGCCCGTCGAGGTCTGCGGGCTGGGTAAAGGGCGTGATTTTGAACACGGAACTCAGCCCGGCAGCGGCATAATACTGCTCAGCAAGACGGATTTTCTCCTGGACCTCAAGTTCGCCCTGCTGTCCCGTTGACCGATACAGCGGATTAACCGAATTTGCCCGTTTGGTATAACCTGACGAGGAGCGGAGTATCCAGCCCTCCAGCAGCACACTTTGCTCTGCAGGCCAGGTGTTCAGCGCGATTTCTTCTATACCTTTATGCAAGGTTCGCCTTCCCTCCCTGTCATTTTTTATTGCGCATAGCATTCAGCAGCTTAACGCCATCCTCGCTCCCGGATGTGTAATGATCGTACTCAGGGGACTCCTTGCCATAAATGGCGATTTTACCCTCAGAGTTATAGTGAATTCCCCAACCGTACTTTTTAGGCAGCATGGAGGCGCGCAGGCAGGGGTGGCTTTTGGAGAACAGTGCTGTCCAGATTTCCTTCCTGCGTTCCGCTCTCTCCTGTTCAGAAATCCCCTTATGGCGCACATGCACCTCATACAGCAGCTCTTCATGGGTATAGGCATACGGCGCCCCTGAGAGCAGCTCATGCTGAATGACATGGACCGGCGGATGCGGCCGGGCGGACACAGGAACAACACCAGTCTCGGCCGGACAATCGACAGCGACGCGGATGAACGTATCGGTATAGCTCATGTTCTGGTCTCCTTCATAGTTGGTCAAGATTGGTCATCATGGGTTACACTTGTCTACTATCATAATTCACCCCGCTTCATCAGGCAAAGCCTTAAATGTCCGGTATAATGATAAATTCTGGCGTAATATACATCAAAACGGCTGTCCCTCCGCTTAAGCAGAGAAACAGCCGTGCTATGTGAAGCCGGTATGCAGCCGGACCGTTTACCAGCTTGATTTGGTGATACCGGGAATCTGCCCTTTGAGTGCAAGCTCGCGGAACACGATCCGTGAGACATGAAACTTGCTTAAGTAGCCGCGTGGTCTGCCGGAAACGGCGCACCGGTTCTTTTGGCGGGTGGGCGATGAATCGCGCGGCAGCGTTTGGAGGGCCATATAGTCCCCCTTTGCCTTCAGCTCTCTGCGTTTGTCAGCGAATTTCGCCACCAGCTCCTGCCTCTTCAGTTCCTTGACGATCTTTGATTTTTTAGCCATGCTGCTGCTCCTTTCGTATATTGGGTAGGTTCCTATCGCTCTTTATTCATTCAAAGCAGTCTTCAGCGCTTCAAGGTTCTGGCGCATAATGCCAAGGTAATCAAGATTGCTGCTGCGGTCCGCTTCGGTTAAGCCTTCGATTGGATTCAGCACCGCTGACTTGGCCCCGATTTCCCCGGCAATGGTATCCGCGACATTGGACGACACCAGGGTTTCGAAAAAGATCGTCTTCACCTTATGCGCCTTCGCGAACTCCACAATTTTGGCCATTTGAGCGGCGGAAGGCTCCTGCTCCGGCGACAGTCCGGCGATAGGCACTTGAGTCAGGCCGTACTCTTTGGCCAGATAGCCGAATGCGGCATGCTGGGTAATAAAATCTTTACGCTTCGTATCTTTCAGACCAGCCTTGAAATCCTGGTCAAGCTGCTCCAGCTTGGCGATATAGGCATCGCTGTTAGTCTGGAAAGCAGCGGCATTCTCAGGAGAGGCAGCAGCCAAAGCGGCTTCGATCGTCCGAACCTCCTTGATGGCAAGCGAGGGGGCAAGCCAGACATGCGGATCCAGGCCGCCGTGGTCATGGTCGTGGTTGTGGCTATGGCCGTGATCATGATCTTCTTCGGCTGTCCCGTCTGCCTCGTGATTATGCTCCGCTTCTTCGGCATGCTCGCCTGCCTCGTGATCATGACCCGCTTCATCGGCATGATGCTCTTCTTCCTCTTCCACGCCTTCCATAATATCCAGCCCCTTACTGGCCTCTACGGCCACCAGTTGGGTCCCCTTGGCACTGTCGATCACCTGCTGCGCCCAGCCCTCCATACCTGCACCGTTATAGACGAGCACATCGGCGGCGGAAATCTCCGCCATATCCTGTGCCGTAGGCTCCCAGTCATGCGGCTCGATTCCGGCCGGAATCAGCGTTTCCACATCGGCCAGGTCGCCGACAATATTTTTGGTGAATTCGTACATAGGGTAAAAGCTGACCTTGATATTCAGCTTGTCTGTCTTGACTGCAGGCTCAGCGGCGGACGGCTCTGCGGTTGCGGATGAAGCCGGGGCAGCTTCTTCCGCATTGCTTGCGGTGTTTTTATTGCCGCAGCCGGAGGCTATCAGCATGGCGGCAAGGGAAAGGACGGCAAGGTGACGGATTTTAATATTCAGCATAGTTCGGTTCAAGCTCCTTTTTCTTATATGGATTTTCGGACGCTGCGGCGTTTTTGGAAAGCCAGCAGCTTCTGTACAGCAATAGCGCATAGCAGAAAACACAATAAAATGAGGGCTATCGTGCCTCCGGGAGGCGTGTTGATATAGTAGGATGCGGTCAGGCCGCTGAAAACACCCGCGAGGCCAACACCGATTGAAATCAGAATAGCTGCACTAAAGCCGGATGCAACCCTAAGGGCAATGGATGCCGGCAGGACCATCAGCGCCGACACCAGCAGAACGCCGACAACAGGCATCGCAGCCGCAACCGTCATACCCGTCAGCACCGCAAACGAAAAGGACAACAAGCCTGTACGGACACCGCCGATAGAGGCGGTCTCTTCGTCAAAGGTCAGGCTGTACAGCGGGCGGCGCAGAATGATGAAATATGACAGTCCAACGGCGGCCACTATGGCAATCAGCCCCAGCTGGGTATCGCT
The DNA here is from genome assembly GCF_016772475.1 of Paenibacillus sonchi. NCBI lineage: Bacteria > Bacillati > Bacillota > Bacilli > Caryophanales > Paenibacillaceae > Paenibacillus > Paenibacillus sonchi. The sequence continues at coordinate 4,847,721 of NZ_CP068595.1, read as the reverse complement.
GACAGCGACGATGGAGCCGAACAGATAGGAGCTGAAGCTGCGGCTCAGATTCTGCTTCAGGCTCATCAGCACCACGGCCAGCGCCAGGCCGGAGGTCATAATGATCGCCACCGGCAGCTCGCTGTATGTACGGTAAGAACGGCGGAGCTGCTCGATGACCAGACCGCCCGCTACGGCCACCGCAAATCCGCTGAGTGCCGGACTCAGCTGCAGCACCGAGCCGAGCGCTACTCCGGCCAGCGACACGTGAGAGAGCGTATCGGCCATCAGCACCTGCCTGCGCAGCATCAGATACACGCCTAGCAGCGGACCGATGATGCCAATCAGGCCCCCGGCCCAAAATGCGCGCTGCATGAATTCGTAACCAAGCATTTCCAGCCCTCCTGCTCTTCTCGTTCCAGGCTGATCACCGTGTCCAGATAGGGACGGGTCTCTTCCAGACCGTGTGTGACCATGATGACGGTCCGCCCGTGATTGCTGACATAATGCCGCATCAGCTTGTAAAATCCGCTCCGGCTCCCGATATCCATGCCCGTTGCCGGCTCATCCAGCACCAGCACCTGCGGCTGCTGCGCCAGTGCCCGGGCGATGCAGATCCGCTGCTTCTGCCCGCCGGACAGCTCACCGATCCTGCGGTTGCGGTATTCCCACATGTCCACCTGCCGCAAGCTCCGCTCCACAAGCTCCTCCTGCTCCTTCGTGAAACGTCCAAACCACCCCAGCCGCGGGTAGCAGCCGGACCGGACCAGCTCGATCACCTTGCTCGGAAATCCGGCGTTAAAGGATGCCACCTGCTGCGGCACATAACCAATTGCCAGCTTTCCTCCCTCCGTAATCTCCTTGTTCAGCGTGACGGTTCCGCTCCAAGGCCGGAGCAGGCCAAGCAGAAGCTTGAGCAGGGTCGTTTTGGCTGCCCCGTTAGGGCCGGTGATCCCGATAAACTGCCCGGCTTCAATCTCAAGTGAGAGGTTGTCAATGACCGGCTCACTTCCATAACCGAACACCACATCCTTCATGGACGATAAAATCATGGCGTATCGCCCTCCTTTCATAATTTGGTGTAAGGCCGGGACAAAGCTGCTGGCGTGGGATTTAGGGTTTGGGCGTTGGTTGTCCGTAACATCACCCAGAAAGCAGAATTATGCAAAATAAGGTATCTGGTGTCCGTAATGACCTGTTTACTAACAATATTTCTGCTTTCTTATATCTGTTTTCATCTTCAGCATTTTATTCGTAAACATTACGCATTAACTCTAATGATATTATCGTAATCATTACGATTTGTAAACACAAAACCAATAATTAATTGTAATTATTATTATTAAAAACAGAGATCGCCTTAAAACAACCCATGCACTGAACGAACCTGTGTGCTCATTAAAATTAGGATTGAATGACACACAGAATGTTGAATAACAAACTGGATGCCTCCAGTTTCACAAACTAAGGAGGGACCACCATTGTAACCTGCATACTTCTTCTACCCGGACTATTAACTCATTCCACCCTTTTCCCGCATTCATCCAAATCTTCAACAGCACATTATTGTCCGTCCCCAGCACGTGAACGCGGCTAGTCTGACCCCGCACACGGCGCATACGTATCATCAAATATCCGGGTGACCCGCAAGTTCTGATAACAATAGAGGGCTGTGCAGCCAAAAAAGCCGGGATCACGAGACTCCTGATCCCGGCCCGAACCAAATCGGCCCTGCTCCGCCTTGCAATCAACCCCCAGATCCCGGAGTTAACTCGCGCTAGTCTCAAGCTTCTTACTCTGGAGAAGTCGTCAAAAACTCATCCGCCGGCCAAGGGAGCGGGTTGTTGAAGCGGCTCCAATCCTGCTGCATCTCTTCTTCATTCAGCAGGCATCTGTCCAGCCGGGCTTCAATGCCGGCCCGGTTCATGCCGACGCCGATGAATACGACCTCATTCATGCGGTCGCCCCAAGTCTCGTCCCATCTGGCCTTCATATCCGGCTCTGTGGCGAGCACCTCAAGCTGCTGTTCTTCAGGCAGCGTTGCCAGCCAGTAGCCGGCAGGGCCGAACTGGATGGACGGCCCCGCCTGGCTGAGGCTGGCGGCAAGGTCACCCTTCGCTGCCAGCCAGACCAGACCCTTGGCCCGCACCACCTCCTCCGGCCAATTGCTGAAGAAGAAGCTTAGCCGCTGCGGATGAAAGGGCACTCTCCGGCGGTAGACGAAAGAGCTGATGCCGTATTCTTCGGTCTCCGGTGTATGTTCCTCCTTGTTCAGCTCGGCAATCCAGCCGGAGGACATGCTTGTTCGTTCAAAATCGAACCGCCCTGTATTCAGGACCTCCTTGGGATCAACGATCCCCTTGACGGTCCGGATGATTTTGGCAGAGGGCTGCAGCTTGCGCAATACGGCTTCAAGCTTGTTCAGCTCCTGCTCTTCCACCAGGTCGCATTTATTCAACAGCAGCACATCGCAGGTTTCAATCTGATCAATCAGCAGGTCAACGATATCCCGGGAATCTCCTTCACCAGCAGTGGTACCACGGTCAACCAGACTGTCGCCGGAACCGAAGTCATGCCAGAAACGGTTGGCATCGACTACTGTAACCATGGTGTCGAGCCGGGCCAACGCGGTAAGATCGATATCCAGCTCAGGATTGGCATAGGTAAACGTCTGGGCGACCGGTACCGGCTCGCTGATGCCGGAGGACTCGATCAGAATATAATCGAACCGCCCTTCTGCCGCCAGCGTATGCACTTCACGCAGCAGGTCATCGCGCAGGGTGCAGCAGATGCAGCCGTTCGACATTTCAACCAGCTTCTCCTCTGTCCGGGAAAGCGTATTGCCGGATTTCACCAGCCCCGCATCCACATTCACTTCGCTCATGTCATTGACAATCACGGCCACCTTCAAGCCGTCGCGGTTGTGCAGAATGTGATTGAGCAGTGTGGTTTTGCCGGAGCCCAGATATCCGCTGAGCACAGTAACAGGAATGGGTTTCATAGGTTCTCCTTCACTTCAGTTCTTATAGTTGGCATTGTAATTTCCGCCGGATCAACGGGTCTCACGGTGCAGCGTAACCCGTTTCAGGCGGGGACTGTATTTTTTCATCTCGAGGCGTCCCGGCTGGTTTTTCTTATTCTTGGTGGTGGTGTAATTGCGGTCGCCGGTTTCTGTACAGGCAAGGGTCACGATAACTCTCAAAAAGATCAGCTCCTCATTGTTTAATCGTAATTATTACGATTTACACATTCTACATGTTTTATCCGCCAAGTGTCAACCATAGACGCGTAAAATTACAACTCTCTTAAATTTGTGGTCTTTCCGGGAGAGCAAGTACGTATAGATAGATTATGAAAATATGATTCTTGCAATTGCAGGAACAAAAGCGGGAGGGAGAACTATGAAGATACCGGTAATCATCCTTGGAGGTTTTCTGGGGAGCGGGAAAACAACACTGCTGCTGTCGCTGCTCAAGGAGAGCAAGGCCAGGGGGCTTACTCCCGGCATTGTGATGAATGAACTCGGCAAAAAGGATGTGGATGGCTACATTCTGGAGGAACATGCCGGTGCAAATGTGGAAAAGCTGCTGGACGGCTGCGTCTGCTGCAGCCGCAAGGATGAGCTGCCAAGGACTCTGGAGCTGCTGCTCGCCCGGCGGCCGGATGTCATCTATATTGAGCTTACCGGGGTTGCCGACCCCGAGGAAATCGCCAAATCCCTTCTGGAGCCTGCGCTGAGCGGGCGGCTCGTGCTGCACTATTCCATTACCGTGCTGGATGCGGAAAACGCGCTGGAATACGGCAGCCGCTTCTCCGCCGACAAGCAGCTCGTGCGGACACTGCGCCGGCAGCTCTCCAGCGCCGATCTGATCATCGTTAACAAAAGCGATCTGGTCGAGCCGGAAACCTTATGGCGCATTGAAAAAATGGCCAGTCGCCATAATACGGACGCCGAGATTGTATTCACACATTACAGTAAAATCAACCTCGACCCGCTGCTGGCGGGAATTTCACCCCAAGAGCAGCGCACTCCGGCTGCGCAGCGCGGCAGCCGGGAACTAAACGGTATGGCGCTTAAGCGAATCAACAGTGCGGCCGGCGGACACGGAGCAACCGCGGTGCAGGAGCCGGAATCCGCGCAGCAGACCTCTTATTCGCAGGTGGCGGCTGTAACGCTGACGTTTCCGCCGGGAGCGGCAGACGGAATACGGCAGGAGCTGCTGGAGGGCTTTTTCAGGGAGTGGGGGGACAGCCTGGTAAGGGCCAAGGGGCATGTCCGGCTTGCGGGGCGGGACGGGGTCCAGCTGGTGCAATATGCCGGAAACCGCTGCAACTGGGAGTTTTCACGGTATCCCGGCCAGCCGTATGTAGTGTTCATCGGACTGAATCTGGATGAGAAGCAGCTGACCGACCGCTGGTCCGCTTTGTTCTATCAACCTTGACTCTCTTTTCACCGCTCAAAACACTGCCGCTGCTGATCCCTGCCGCTTTTCTGATTACCGCCTGCACCCTCTGGCTTCCCGGCCACCCGCAGGTGCTGAACAATGCCTTCACCGAGGCCTTTAAAACCGGCTTCATCGGCATCCTGCTGGAAGCTTTGCCGTTTGTGCTTCTAGGCGCATTGCTCTCTTCGCTGCTTCGCGTTTTCGTGCCGGATGAGATGATCTCCCGCTGGATTCCGCGGCAGCCGCTTCCGGCCATCCTGTTCGGCTGTATGCTCGGCATCCTCTTCCCCGTATGTGAATGCGGGATGATTCCGCTGGTCCGCCGCCTGATGCATAAAGGCATGCCGCTGTATGTGGCTATCGTCTTCATACTCTCCGGTCCGATTCTGAATCCGGTCGTGTACGGGGCCACACTGACGGCCTTCCGCGCCCATCCAGAGCTGGCGTATGCCCGGATGGGACTTGCTTTTATTGCAGCTGCAGCTATCGGGTTTATCGTCTATGCCACCGTCCGCAAAACACCGCTCCGGCTATCCATCGCCCGGGAAAGCGGGGAACCCCATGAACAAAGTACGCGCGGGGGCAAGCTGGCGGCCGTTTTTGTGCATACATCGGACGAGTTTTTTGAAATGGGCAAATACCTGATTATCGGTTGTCTGCTTACCTCAGGCATCCAGACCTTTATGGACCAAGGCAGTCTCGCCGCCATTGGCGGGAAACCGCTCGGCTCCTACCTGTTCATGATGGGACTTTCCTATGTGCTCTCGCTGTGCTCCACCTCGGATGCTTTTGTGGCCTCTACCTTTCTGCATACTTTTCCCAGCGGCTCCCTGCTCGCCTTCATGGTGCTCGGACCGATGCTTGATTTCAAAAACTCGCTGATGCTGCTCTCGCTCTTCAAGACCAGATTTGCGCTTTACTTGTTTTTCATGATCTTCTCTACCGTGTTTACCGGTTCCGTTCTAGCCTCACTATGGCTATAAAACGGTCATGACGTTCAGGAGGTTCCCCGTATGAATGATTCCCGGAGCATCCGGATTCACTATGGATTCAGGGCGCTGCTCCTGCTGCTCTTCGCGCTCTATATCGGGCACCTGGTCCAGCAGGATGCGCTGCATTATTATGTCGCCCCCAAGCTGGCCCGCTGGGTTCGCCTCTGCCCGGTTCCGCTCTCGCTGATGGCGCTGAGTCTGGGAATTCAGGCTTTATTCGGCAAAAGCGCACGGCTCTGCGACTGCGAGCACCGCCTGCCGCGTTCCGGGCTGAACAGCGTTATGCTGTACGGCCTGTTTCTTTTCCCGCTGCTGCTCGGCTTCCTGCTCCCTGACCGTTCACTCGGCAGTGCGGCAGCCGCCAAAAAAGGCATGTCCCTATCCTACATTGCCGATGAAGCCGCTGAACATGTGAAATTCAACGCCGCCAGCCCCTACCTTGAGGAATTCGCCGAGCTGGCCGGGAAGCTGTATGCCCAGCCCGTCATCGAAGTGTATCCGGAGATTTTCTCCGAAACCTTGGGAGCCATCGACCTGTACAAACAGCAATTCGAGGGCAGAACCATTACGGTAACCGGCTTCCTGTACCGGGAGAGCGGAAAAAGCATTAAGCCTGTATATGCGGTTAGCCGCTTTCTGGTCCAGTGCTGCACAGCGGACGCGACTCCGTTGGGCATCCTCCTGGACCCCCGAACGCAAATAAGCCTGCCCGCCGACACCTGGATTGAGGTGCGGGGCAAGCTTCAGCTGTCGTCTTATATGGGCAAACAAGTGATGGAAATTGCACCAGAAAGCATTAATCCTGTGCCACAGCCTTCCACCCCATACGTTTATACGAATGCCGACTCAGTGGCCGCCTGGGCTGAAATCCAGCAATCCGGGATCAAGGCTGAATAACCGCATCCAGCTCATTATCGTCATTGATAGACCGGTGCGGATTAATGACTTCCACCATCAGCCGCGCCGGAATACAGAGGATCTGCTGCTTAGGTCTGGAGATAAAGCCCATGTCGAGGGCAATCGGGAGCGGGGCATCCGAATAGGTCATACGAATTCCGTAGTCATATACTTTTAGGATGTTATGGCCGAATTTTGTCTGGATATCGATCGTTTGCTCTTCCTTGGTCAAGGATACCGTCTTGTACTCCTTGCCGTCCACTGTAATAACTGCTTGCAATTCACCTTGTGCATAATGTTCATTATGGTCCTTGTAAGCCTTGATTCCGTAAAGGGAACCTGCCACCAGCAGCACCACAAGAATAAGAATCATATCACCGCGTTTCATATTCCGATATTCCGCTGCCTTCCTACTGGCTGAATTGTATTCGTAACAATTACGATTAATTCAACTATAGCCAGACCGCAGAAGTTTGTCAACGCCTGCGCATCCGCTTCAAAATGAGCCGTAACGCCAGTGTGACCGCCGTGTAAATCAAGAGCACCACAATTAGTGTAAATACCCGCTCTCTCGCAGAGCCGTCAGCGAACAGCACCGGACCGAGACCGAAAAATGTTATCAGCATATACAGCACAGCAAACAGCGTATACAACAGCCCTCTCATTCATAAGACCCCTCTCAATTATTGAACGAAATGGTATTACACGTAGGAGGAATTCGAAATGACAAAGTTTGAGCAGCAATATGCTGAAGACCTTAATTGCCCCAAAACAGCCTGAATTAGGCCAATTTACAAGAAATAGCGGCTCTCCTGTCCGGGAGTCTTGTCAAACGCACCAAAACCTGCAAATAACGGCTCTACAGTCCGCATCAGTAGTAGTGCTGGTCCCCTCAGAGACTTCTGCTCTTCGCAGCATCTATGATTGCCGCCAATTATCATCCCCCGTCTGTTTCTTATCTGAGGATATGGGCCGACCACTCTCTTAGCACCCGGTCCACCTCAGCCGGTGAAATCGGCTTGGAGATGAAGTCCTGCATGCCTGCTCTGAGACACAGCTCCTTGTCCTCCTTGCGCGCAAAAGCCGTTGCTGCAACAATAACAGGCGACAGCCCCATCTCGTGGCGTATTATACTTGTCGCTTCGATCCCGTCCATCTGCGGCATTTGGATATCCATGAACACCAGATCATATGGATGCGAGCGCACCATTTCTACGGCCATTTCCCCGTTTAAGGCCACATCAGCATAGTAGCCGCGCTTTTTGAGATACGCCTGAAGCAATTGGAGATTCACCGGATGATCTTCGGCAACCAGAATGGACAGCGGGCCGTATTCGCCTTCGGAAGACGTTCTGTCCGGCGCCTCTTTTCCATTTCCGTTCTCCATGCCGGCAATAGGGATTTGCTGATAGGCAGGTTCCGACAAAGGCAGAAAAACATGGATGGTGAAGAAAAACTCTGCCCCTTCCCCTTCATTGCTTTCCACACCAATCATCCCGCCCAGCAGTTCAACCAGCTTTTTGCTGATCGCCAGCCCCAGGCCCGTGCCGCCATACTTGCGGTTAATTGAAGGATGCAGCTGGGAAAAGGACTGAAACAGCAATCCCTGGCTTCCCTGGGGAATGCCGATTCCGGTATCTTTTACCGTAAATCTTATAACCAAATCTCCGGTCTCGGCGATCGATTGCAGCCCCGCTGTAACGTGAATTTCACCTTCCTCGGTGAATTTCACCGCATTGCCGATGAGATTCACCAGAATCTGCCGCAGGCGGATCTCATCCGTCACCACAAGCAGCGGCAGATCAGGGTCCAGCTTGCTATCCAGAAGCAGACCTTTCTCCAGCGCTTTCGGATAAAACAGCTCCATGACATTCCGGATCACCTGGGACAGGTCCACCGTCTGCAGCTCCAGCGTCATCATGCCGGCTTCAATCTTGCTGAAGTCCAGCACCTCGTTCAGAATATGCAGCAGGGACTCACTGCTTTTGTTGATGATTTCCGTGTAGTATTGCTGTTCTTCATCAAGCTCGGTTCCGGCCAAAAGATCCGCCATGCCCATAATCCCGTTCATCGGCGTGCGCAGCTCATGGCTCATAATTGCCAGGAATTCAGACTTGGCCCGGTCCGCCTGCTCCGCAGACTCTTTTGCCCGCACAATGGCCTTCTCTTCGGTAATGTCCCGGAAGACGACAACCGCCCCCTTCCGCTCACCATTATCAAATAATGGAGACATCCGGTATTTAACCAGAAAGCTGGAGCCGTCCTGTCTCCAGAATACGCCTTCCTTGTCCTCGGAAGAGAGCCGGCCCGACAAGGAATCCGGCTGCGCCCACCGCCCGCCGGCATACGGCTCGGCATCCAGCCATCTTTGTTCCACGGTATGCAGCTTAATATTCCCGGCCAGTTCACCCGGCTCATATCCCAGCATCGTCGATGCAGCCGGATTAATAAACATCGTTTCCCCCTGCAGATTCATGCCAAAGATGCCTTCTGAGACTGAATTCAGAATCAGGGCATGCTCATAACTGAGTTTCTCTATCTGCTGGAGATGACGTTTGTGTTCCGTAATGTTGCTGGTAATACTGAATACACCGACGACTTGGCTGTTCACCATAATCGGCACATAGATCACGCTGACTTCAACGGAATAGCCTTCCCGGTGGATCAGCCTGCTTTCAAAGATCTGGGGAGTCCCTTCGCAGCCAGCTCAAAACGCTGCTCAGCCATTCCCATTTCATCCGGATCAATAATCTCAGTGTGGCTGGCATGCAGCAGGCTATCATACGAATAACCCGTTAATTGCTGCAGGCTGGCATTCAGCGATTGGATATGCCCGTTCAAATCCATAGCGCTGATCGCCGAAGGATTATATTCGAACAGGGATTTATAGAGGTTCTCGCTCTCCAGCTGCTTCAACTCATACTGCTTGCGCTCAGAGATATTGCGGGTGACACAGACCATTTCCGCCGCTCCTCCCGGCCCTGAGCTGATATGACGGAGCGTCGTTTCTGTCCAGAGGTAAGAGCCATCCTTGCACAAAAACCGGAACATAATCGGCTCCAGCTTTTTGCCCTCCATGGTTTCCTGCAAATACGCACGTACTTTATCCATATCCTCCGGATGAACATACTGCATGCCGCTTGAGCCTTCCATTTCTTCCGGGGTATAGCCGAGCATCGGCAGGCAGACCGGAGATGCATACAAGTAAGTAGCTTCGTTGTCTGTCGCATTCCGGGAGATAAAATCCAGGGAATTCTCCGAGATCAGCCGGTAATTCCGCTCGCTCTCGCGCAGCTGCTCCTCCATCCGGTAACGTTCGGTGATATCCTGCACTATGCCGTTGATTTGCAGGGTTTTTCCCGCTTTATCCAGCACTACTTCCCAATGGGTATAGATGAACTTGCGCTCACCTTTGTCATTTTCAATTCTGAATACCGATTGGCCGTTGACCCCGGACTCTAAGGTCTTGCTCAGTTCGGCCCGAAGCGGAGCCATATCCTCGGGAACCACGCGGGCCAGCAGCTGCACATAATCGATCTGGCTGTGGGTGGCCGTACCGCTGTCCTGGCACAAATCAAAAATGGAGCGCAGCTGCTTCGAGACGGTCATTCGCTCATTCAGGGAATCCCATTCCCATGAACCGATGTTCCCCAATTCCTGCGCAGTTGCAAGTAAATTCTCATATTTCTTGCGTTCCGTAATGTCGCGGGCAATGGTCAGAACCTTCTCCACGCCGCCCTTGCTGTTACGCATAACCTGAAACGAATTTTCGAGCCAGAGATAATGTCCGTCTCTATGCCGGGCCCGCTGGGTAAAGACATCACTGTCGGAATACATCTTCCCGCGCTGTTCCATTTCTATCGCATCTTCTTCATGGTAGAAATCAGGCCTTTTCCTGCCGATTATCTCATCAATGGAGTAACCCAGCAGCTTCTCAACAGACGGAGACACATACCGCACCGTTCCGTCTGCATCGGCAAAGGAGATCATATCCGGCGTATTTTGCGTAATCAGATTATAGAGCAGCCGGTCCTCTTCTATCTTGTTCTCGGCTAGCTTGCGGCTGGTAATTTCCGTCATCTCGGCAATCAGATGAACAGGGGCGCCGGTAGCTTCATCGAATGTTAAAAAAATATGTAGTGCAATCCAGATGATACTGCCGTCCTTGCGTACAAATCGTTTCTCTTTATCTACAGCCGCTCCGGGGCTTTGCAGCAAATATTTCATAATAAGCTCATGATCGGCAGCAGGCTCATCCTCCGGCAATGCGATATCCAGATAACGGAGCTTTATCATTTCCTCTTCCGTATAGCCGAACATGCTGCAAAGAGCAGGATTCGCCATGATCATGGTACCGTCTTTTGTGGAGACTACTGCGAACCCTATAGAGGACCGCAAATACAGATGCTTAAAGAGTGTCTCGGTCAAGTGATAGAGCCTCCTCTGTGAAAGTGGGGACTGAAACTAATCATAGTATACCTTTTTTTCGGAAAAGTTGCTTCTGATGTGAAGGGGCGGGGGGTGATTACGAATGGAATTTCTGGGGAAAATGTAAAAAGGGAGCAGACTGTTCAGTCATACTCCCCCGCTATTTTCAGGCCTCGGCACTTAATCCAGTCTCCGGCGCGGAAGCAGACAGGCGCAGATCAGGGCCAGGACCAGGGATAGTCCGGCAAGCAGCCATTTGTCGTTATCCCACTCGTGCTCCAGCAGGCCAAACAGATAGAAATGCCCGGTCATCCGGCCTTTAGTCATGAAGTCGAGCAGATACCAGGCGAAGCCTGCTATGTACCCGGCCGATACGTTGCCAATCAGCAGCGCAGCTGTCATCCCCGCAGTTCCGATTGCCACTGCAGTAAAAGTCACCCCGCCGGTCATTGGCCATAAGTTAAAGTCAGCACCACTCCAATTCAGCCAGGCGAAAAAAGCTGCGTTCACCAAAAAGACATAAAATGTAGTCAGCAGCCACCGGAAAAGGAAAATCGGGGGATGACGCACCTGCTTGGCGTAGAGTGGCTCACCAATTCCCCGTTCTCCAGCAGAGCAAGATGAGGGTAAACAATCAGGCCCAGGAAGCTGATCAGCCTTTCTCCAAGCCGGGCAACCTCGTTCTGGCCCATCAGACCGGCATCCATGAAAAAAGGGATCACTGCGAGGAGGACTACCGACAGGCACCAGGAGTAGTGGACGGTCAGTTTGAGGTTATACCAGATCAAAGGAGTACTCATTTGCCTTCTCATCAGGCAGCCTCCGTTGCGGTTTTGATTTTCTTTTTGGACCGTTTCCTGCTAAGGGCTCCCGCTGAATCCAACCGGCTGCGGTGCCTCTCCCAGAGCCAGGCGGCACCTGCTGCCAGCGCTACAGCGAGTACAAGATAAAAGCTGCGGTTCAACGCAATTTCATCCGCCCAATCCTTGTATAGAACATAATCGTCTGGTGAATTGAAGCGGATCAGCAGCCGGTACAACCCGTAAGACCCCATAAGCGGCAGCACAGAAATAAACCACCAGATGACTTGCAGCGCAATAGGCACAATCCCCAGGCGGAACAACATGGAGCCAAACATGCCGAAGGCAACGGAAGCCCATATCGTCGGCAGAAGCCACCAGGCCGTATAGCCTAGAAAGATTGCAGCCGCCTCTCCAGCCTGTCCGTCCAATCCTAATATATCTACTGTTTTCCAGCCGCCAACGACAGACAGAACGAGGAAGACAAGGGAAAGCATCACACCCAGTGCGATAAACTTCGAGAAGACATAAGCCCAGGGGGAAACCCGGCGGCTGTAGATTAGCTCGCTCATTCGGCTGGAACGGTCGCGCAGCAGCAGAAAGGCCGACAGAAATACCGGGAAGATACCTGCGGGCAGCGACAGATAATCACAGAAGTACCTTGCCGCCCCGGGCAGAAGTTCTCCCGCCTCCACCTTGTCACGATAAAGATCAAGCGTCACTTTCTGCGCTTTTACAGCCTCATCATAGGACTCAATAGGAAATCCGAAATTTCCAACTCCCCGCTTGTACATGGTGCTGCCGCCCAACTGGGTATTCAATTCATCGGAAATCTTGTATACATCATCGAGGGTATATTTGTCCGGGTCCTGCAGGATCACATCCAATTTAGCTATGGCTTCGGAAAGGGCCCCCTTCTCTTCCCCGTCAAGTTTGTTTTCCACTAAAAAGCCGATTTTGTACTTGGTTGTTGTCCCGCTATCAAGATCCCAGCCTATCTCCGTCCGCATCCGTTTTGCCAGTTCAAAGGCATTCCCCGGCTGCTTCCAGCCGTACATCGGATGTTCTGCGGTTCCCATATTTTGCGGTGTGCCGGCGGCAGGAGGTCCAAGCTCTCCCCAGGTTTCGCTGGTGGCATAAGAAGTGAAATAAAAAAAACAGGCTACGATGATAAATATATAAAAAACGAGGCTGCGCAGGGTCATGCGCATTTCTTTGCCTATAAGTGATATCATACGAAGGCTTCCTCCCTGCGCATCATGTACAGGTAAGCATCCTCAATCGACGGCACGGCCTGCTGCGCTCCCGGATAAGGCTGCTCATCAGACAATACGCGGACGCGCATGCCGGCCCCTTCCGGCACGGCAGACAGCACCGGGAACCGTTCGCTGTCCCGGCTCCACTCGGCACGGTCAAGCTCCGCCGTCCAGACGCGTCCGGCAGCGGCGGCCGTCAAGTCACCGATTCTGCCGTGATAGCGCAGGCTCCCTTTATGCAGCACCGTCATCTGCTCGCAGGTCGATTCCACATCCTCAACAACATGCGTGGACAACAGGACGATTCTGCCCTCGGCGAATTTGCTGAGCAGCCGCCGGAACCGTATCCGCTCCTCCGGATCAAGCCCGGCCGTCGGCTCATCGACAATCAGCAGCTTTGGCTCATGAATCATCGCCTGGGCAACGCCAAGCCGGCGCTTCATCCCGCCGGACAGCGCCTTTACCTTGGTACGGCGCTGTTCAGTCAGATTGACAAGCTCCAGCAAATGGTCTATTCTCCGCTTGCGCTCGGCACGGCCTTTCACACCGGACAAAAGGGCAAGATAATCCATCGCCTCCAGCACCGACATCCCCGGATAAAAAGCAAATTCCTGCGGCAGATATCCGACAATCCGTCTAATCTGAGACTTGTCCGTCAGAGAGATGCCGCCGATCTCCACTTGGCCGGAGGTCGGCTCAAGCAAGGTTGCAAGAAGACGCATCAGCGTGGTTTTTCCTGCTCCGTTCGGACCCAGCAGTCCATGTATCCCTTCACCTACCCGGAAGCTGACGTTATTCAATGCCTGCTTGCCTCCGTAGGTTTTCGTCAAATGATCAATGATTAATTCCATTCCATTCTCTCCTTCACTTATTCCTGTCTTTCCCTTAATCCTCAATTTCTGTACTCCGGGACAGCTCCATGGATTCAACCGCTATGCCTGCGGCGATTAAAAGGAGTGACAGACACAGGCGCAGTCCTTGTTCGATCCCGCCGTGCCGGATGATTAGAGCCATAACAACTGTACTGACGATAACACACGCAAACTTCACCATCTTCTGTCTGGCCAGTATTTTGCGGTTGCGGAGCACCTTTGCAGCTTCACGCTTGTCATATTCAAGCAGACGGGCTTTCCGGTACACTTCATCGAGAAATGCCTGCTCCTGTTCGCTGGATTTCACAATCCCACTCCTCTCCTTCATAAATCTGCCTGAGTTTCTTACGGGCACGGTGCAGCAGAACTCTAAAGCTCACCGTACTTCGCTGCATAATAGAGGACGCTTCCTCATAAGACATCTGAGCAATATCGACAAGATAAACGGCCAGCCGGTAATCCGGCTTCAGCATCCGCATGCGGCGGTGCCATTCCCGGTCCTCCTCGCGCACGATGGCCAGCCGCGCGGGATCATCCAAAGCGTAAGGCGATATGTATCTTCCGCTCATTTGTCCATCATCCGGGTGATCTTCCGGAGACATCCGCCCGGATTCGTTCCGGCCCCCTGCTTCGCCCGGCAGGGTCCGCTTGCTTTTGCGCCAAGCGTCAATGCACTTATGCCGGAGGAGCGTATACAGATAGGTCTTAAACGATGCGCGAAAATCGTACTTTTCCGGGTAGACAAGCAGATGAGCGAAGCAATCCTGAGCCAGGTCTTCAGCCAGATGATAATCCCCGGTCAAATGGTGCGCAAAATGCACGGCAGGCTGACGGTATTTCCGGACCAGCCATTCAAATGCCTCCCGCTCTCCCTGCCTGAAACGGAGCAGCATTGCCGCTTCCTCATCCGGCGGGCCCTTGTCTTTGCTGTTAGGTCTGGAGCTACTGCTGTCCGTTCCCTCGTTCCTGTCCGTCACAGACTCCCTCCTCTCCCCATGTCATACTCTCCTTATTCGTTGAACGCCCCAAAAAAGTTACAGTATAGTGCCATCAGACTACAACTCCATTTTCCTCATTGCCAAAACTAGAGTAAAGAGCTGGATTTAAACCAGCCCCTCCTCATCAAACCGTACGTGAGGTTTTCCCTCATACGGCTTTCCGATGTTTGTCATTCATGGGCATGCAGATCACAATAGCGTTTTCAGTCCATACATGTTGGCAATATACTTAACCTCAGATAATGAACTCATCCATCTTCTACGTTGTCTCTTCTTCGCATACCACCGGGTTAATCTCTGCAAAATATACCAATCCAGCTTAGCTAACCTCTTTTGGCTATAGTTCGTGTAGTAGTAATTTCTCCATCCTTGAATTTTTGGATTGAGCCATTCCACCTGTTCCGCGAACGATCTTGAGCGCATGCTCGGCGGTGCTAATCTGTTTTTGACCACGCCTCGGATCCGTTCCTCTGCCTTCTTCGTTAGCCACTGTTGCGTGGTATAATATACCTTCCCTTGAGAAGTTTCTGCTTTCGTTTTTCGGTGGTGCATTCCTAAAAAGTCGAACCCTTCGTCTCCTGTCCACAAGCCTACAATTCGGGTTTTCGTCGGGTGTAGGGTGAGTTCCAGACGTTCCATGATTCTGCGTATGAGTTCATACGCATGTTCGGCGTCCTTTTTGGTTTTGCAGACCACTACAAAGTCGTCTGCATACCTTGTCAGCTCTCCCAATCCACTTCCGTGTTTCTCCCACAATCGGTCAAAGTAGTGCAGGTAGATATTCGCCAGCAGCGGTGAAATGACGCCACCTTGCGGAGTGCCTAAATCAGATCGCTTTACGTTTCCTTCTTCCATGACTCCCGCCTGTAGCCACTTCCGTATTAATTTCAGGATCCGCCTGTCATTGATACGCATCTGTATCAATTTCATGAGCTTCTCTTGATTAATATTGTCGAAGTAACCTTGGATATCGACGTCGACTACCCAATTCCCTTTGCGGTTGCAGGCTTTCCGAATTCGTTCCAACGCTCCTTTCGCACTTCGTTTCGGACGAAATCCGTAAGAGACTTCTTCGAAGTCTGCTTCGAAGATGGGTTCAATTACCAGCTTAGTTGCCATCTGTATGACTCGGTCGCGAACAGTGGGTATGCCCAGCGGTCTTAGCTTCCCGTCTTTCTTTGGGATAAAGTGCCGCCGTACGGGCTGGGGATAGTAGTTGCCTTCTTTCAATTCTCTCTCGCAAGCCTTGAGGAAGCTTGTTTCTCCTTGTTCCTCAATATCTGCGAGCGTCACGGCATCTACTCCTGCAGCCCCCTTATTCGCCTTCACCCGTTTCCAGGCTTCGCACAGCACGTCCCAGCGGTGGATTTTGTCGTACAGGGCATGGAATTTACGCTTGCTGTTCTCCTTGGCCGCATGACCTAGCTTTTCTTGGAGTTCTTGAACTTTTTCCTTTGGTGTCGTTAGCCCTTTGGCATTCACTCACTCGTACCTCCTCCAAAAGCATAAACAAAGCAGGGCTCCTTCCCTCCCTAAGGTTATGTTGTCCTTAGGTTCTTCGGTACTATGAGCCCCTCGGACTCCCTTCCCACAGACGGTTCACTTCGTCTTCTGGACTTATAGAGCGTCTCTTTACGGGTTCCTACAAAAAAAATTCTCCCGTGTGGGGGAGGGTCTCCCCAGTTCACTGCACTATCTTTCAATCCATGCCGTTCCCATTACGCCGGAGAGTTCTTCACTGCTGTTCCAAGTTCTGCACAGTTTCCTTGGCCTTCGTCCATAGTTGCGGGACTCGGCTCCCTCTGTTCCCCTTCGCAGGGCCTTTTTGACGACGCGGCAGGATTCACTTGATGTTGCGGCCTGGATTGTTGCTCGCCCAGTCTCTGACTGATACTTTTGTCGATGCGCTTTTACACACAGATTTCGCCATATGCAAGCATCCTAGCTACAAAGGTGGCTTGGTCCCTCCCTTGGTTGGACTTTCACCAACTAGATAATGCGTACTTCTGGGCACGCAAACCAAAAAAGGCCTTGATTCCACAAGGCCCTTTCCGGGTTATTCGTGTCCTGCCGCCGGTTCTCCGGTCCCGGATTTCTTGCAGACCACAAGTTCAAATACGGTCAGTCCGTTCCGGTTATCCAGCTTCAGCTTCCCTCTATGCAGCTCCAGGATTTGCTTGGAGATTGCCAGCCCCAGCCCGGTGCCCCCATCTCCCGGCCGGGCCGCATCCCGCGCACAAAAGGATCAAAAATCACTTCCTTCAATTCATCGGATATTCCGCCCCCGTTATCCTGAACTCTAATCCTCACATCCTCAGCCAATTCCTCCAGAGCGATCAGAACTACCGTCCCCCCGCTGTTATGCTGTACTGCGTTGGACAGCAGATTGGCTATGGCTCTGCGCATAAGTCCCGGGTCATAATCCGCCATAACCTCACCCGAAGGTATATACAGTTCCATAACCATTCCTTTGTCCTCCATGGCATCGTAATAATCGGCGGCAATTTCTCTCAGCAATTCTGCCAAATCTCCCCGCTCAACCGATATAGGATGGTCCGGACGCTCCAGCTTGGACAGTCTGAACAGATCATCGATCAGGGCAGTGACCACGGTAGCTTTGTTATAGATGAGCTGCAGGTACCGTTCCTTCTTCTCCTCACTATCCACGAGCCCCAGCTGCAGTGCCTTGGCATAGCCTTGGATCGTCGTAACCGGTGTTTTTAGATCGTGGGACAGATCAGCGAGCATCCGCTGTTTGCTATCCTGCAGTCTGCGGTTCTCCCGCTCGGCCTGTTCCAGCGACTCTGCCATCTCATTAAAACGGTGCTGAATCACCGAGAACTCATAGTCCGCTGTAATAGAGAGACGTTCTTTATACTCTCCTTTGCCCATTCTCTCTATAGCCTCCGCAATATGCTCCAGCGGCCTGGTAATGCGTTTGACCATCAACTGGCTGAATATATAAATACTCATGCCAAACAGCCCCAGCACCAGCAGCAAAGTGGGCAGTCTAAGTTCTATAGTTTGAGTATCGATATCGAGAGCGATCATCAGAAAAACCACAACAACCAGCCCGAGCGTAAGGGCAAAATAAATATAGGATCGGATCAACTTGGAGAAAAGCTTCGTTTTTTTCAGCGGAAATCATCCTTTTTGGCAAACTTATACCCCAGTCCCCGGATCGTCCGGATATACACAGGCTGCTTCGGGGTTTCCTCCACCTTGTCCCGCAATCTGGAGATATGCACCATAATGGTATTGGCATCCTCATAATAATGCTCTGACCAGACCTGCTCGAACAATTGCTTTTTGGTAAAAATGCGCCCAGGCGCATTCATCAGCGTGGACAGCAGCTTATATTCGATTGCGGTTAATGAAATCTCCCGCCCGGCCTTATACAACACGCAGTCTGTATGGTCAAGCATCAGCTCCCCGATACTGGTATGACCCAGGGTATCCTGGACGGGTTCTGCCGGTTCATTGAAATCATAAGTACGCCTTAGCATGGCATGGATCCGGGCCACAACCTCCAGCGGATTAAACGGTTTGGAAATGAAATCGTCTGCGCCCAGGCGCAGGCCCAGAATTTTATCACTGTCCTGATTTTTGGCAGACAGCAGAATTACCGGCAGCTTGTACTCCGCGCGGAGCAGCTGCAGCAATTGAACACCGTTAAGCTCAGGCATCATAATATCAAGCACGGCCAGATCAATGGATTCCTGCTGAATGCATGTCCATGCCTGAGCACCATTATAAGCTTCTAAGATACGCAGTCCTTCCTTCTCCAGAAAAAGTTTCAAAAGCTCTATAATTTCCCGGTTGTCGTCGACGAGCAGTACCGTTCGCTGCACATCCAAGCCTCCTCATTCGTTCCCGCTTTCATGTCCATTAGTCTATCATATTCCGGGCTTATTTTAAGCGATTTAAGGTTATTGTAAGATTGGCGACATAGCTGTGAAAGAATTCTCCCTTATGCTAATCACAGAAGATTTACACAGCACTAGTTTTGGAGGTTCTGATGATGAAGTTGAAATCTGTATTTATCGTTTCTGTTATTTTCTGGATGGGAATCTTCGGAATCGTCCCTGCTGCTCAAGCAGCCGGCACGGATGATGCCATTACGCAGGAACGGCTTGAGGAAACCCTGACTCCACTTCTTAATAAAATTATGGAGGCGGATCACATTCCGGGCACGGCTGTTGTCGTAACAGAGGGGGACCGCATTGTATTCAGCAAGGGATACGGCTATGCCGATGTCGGGAAACAGCTTCCTGTCGATCCCGGACATACCGTAATGCGGGTCGGATCGCTTACCAAGTCCATGACTGCAACAGCGGTCATGCAATTGCAGGAGCAAGGGAAGGTAGCGATGGACCAGGATATTAACACTTATTTGCCAGACTTCAAGGTTCCCCTATTCCACGGCCATCCCATTACCCTGCACCATCTGCTGACGCATACGGCCGGGTTGGATGAAGGTGTCTACAACCTGTCGGCGCAGTCAGCGGACAAGGCTTTGTCAGCAGAGACTTTTCTGCGGCAGTATCTGGACACACAGCCCCCCGTTCGCGAGCCGGGGACAGAATATGCTTACAGCAATCCCGGAGCGGGCCTTGCCAGCTTCCTCGTTGAACAAGTAACGGGAAGCACGCTTGAGGCTTACATGCAGCACAATCTGTTCGGGCCCCTGCAAATGCCGAGTGCCAGCCTGGCTCATCAGGAAAGCGACCCGGACATGGCTAAATCCTATCAATATCGGGAGGGAAGCTTTCAGGAAATCCCCTACTCTTACCCAAATCTGCCGGGGGCAGGCGCCCTCAGTGTGATACCTGATGAATTGGCTCACTACATGATCGCTTTGTTGAATGAAGGCAGCTATCAGAGACAGCATATCCTTAAACAAACTACCGTAGAAGAAATGCAGGCCCGGCAGTTTACAGAGCATCCGGGTGTGGAAGGTGTAGGTTATGGCTTGTTCCGGAATCGTACGGACAACGGGATTCTCACCCTGTCCCACACAGGAGACATCGACGGCTTCGCTGCCAAGATGCAGCTGATTCCTGAGCATAAGCTTGGCATATTAGTTGTGAGCAATGCAGAGTCACCCGGAAAACCGCTGCGCGATCAAGTGACAGATGCTATTGTGCGCCTCCTGCCTGAACCACTGATTCAGGACCCGGCAGTAGCTCCCCCCTCCTCTCCCGACTTGGAGCAATATGCGCGTACCTATACCATGGGTCTGGGACCGCAGCATGGCTGGGGCAAATGGTTCAGATGGCTGGGCGGAAAAAACTTTGCTGTGCAAAATGCAGGGGAAACGCTGCGGATTACAGGGGTCTTTCCGGAGGGAACGGGATCGAAGGAGTCCAAAACCTATATTCCTGTCCGGGAAGGATTATTCCGGGACAAAGAGAGCGGGGAGTTCATCTCGTTCCACCAGCAAGAGGGCGTCTGGAAGCTAACCTTTATCCAAGGAGTTACTATAGAGGAAAAACCTCCGTTTTTACAGCAGCCTTCTACTCTTCTGGCCATCTATGCCGGTATTGGATTGGCGTGGCCCGTTATGGTACTCATAGAGGTGATTCGAAGCTTGCTGAGATTTATCCGGCGCAAAAAGCAGCAAAAGCTCGGACATGCGGCATTGATTGCCGTCATTTTCTCCATCTACCTGATCGGCCAACTCCTGTATGGCAACTCGCAGGTTCTCTTCGGCTATCCGGCATGGTACACCTGGGGATTCTCATCTCTGCCTCTGGTCGCTGCCGCTGCGGCAATCCACCTGGGCATTAAGACAGTAAGGCAGCAGCAGAATACAGATGAAATGCGGATGGTCCGGTACGGACGCTACCTGCTGGTAGTTATGAGCTTGGGCTATACTTTCTTCTTGTTCTATTGGAATATGCTCTCTGTTCACTTCTCTTGAACATTCTGAGCTAAAAGGGCCGCTTCACGATTCTTCCGCTAGGGATGCGTACAGGAAATCTGCTATTCGAGCAGATCAGGCGATTCTCCAGACCAATCGGACACAGCTTCCGTTAATTGACTTCATTCCCCTCACTTTAGGAACAAATGGGCAAAATAACGGAACAGGTCCGTCCGAATCAGCCGGAAAAGAATCCTACGGCAACTCTTTAGTGGAAAAAGGTTAACTAATTTCTCCATAGCATCCTGTCCACGGCAGATGAAGTGGAAAAAGGGACACTAATTCAGCTCATTTCGCCATTGTTCCAGAAAAGTGGCCCAATTAAGTTTACTTTTTCCACTTCAATCTCAGGATTTCTTAATTTCCGGAAAAATAAGTTCCCTTTTTCCAACTAGCACCTGCGAAGAAGCCGGTAAGCAAGTGTTAGTTGGAATTCAGGATATCTAGACCAACGAATCCTAAACAACAAAAAAACCGTTCCCCTGGTTAATGGATGGTACTCCATTTCACCAAAGGAACGGTTTTTTTGTGTGATGCGGTCAAGAGGACTCGAACCTCCACGATATTGCTACCACTGGCACCTGAAGCCAGCGCGTCTGCCAATTCCGCCATGACCGCATATTATGTACTTTGGCGTTTTGATCGCCGTAAGTAAGACTATACTCTCTTTTCGAAGAAAAGGCAAGAGATTTTAATTGCAGCATAGACAAAAAATAAATTCCTTTAAAGAAAACAAAGTGAATTGTGTATTTCACCTTACATTAATATAAACATATCTTGATTAAATTAATTATATAAGGTAATTTGTAATAAATACACAATAATGAAAGGCGGGACTCCTATGGATGCCATTGATTACAAAATCCTCAGGGCAGTAATGGACAATGGAAGGATCACCTGGGCTGAGCTGGCCGGACTGCTCGGCCTCTCCTCACCGGCGGCGGCGGACAGGGTGCGGAAGCTGGAGGAACAAGGAATGATTAAAGGATACACTGCGCTGATCGATGCCGAATCCGCCGGATACGGGCTGGGAGCACTGATTGCGGTCTCGCTGGAGCGTCCGGCGCACCGGCAGGCTTTTTTGGAGCTGGTGCAGAAGCTGCCGGAGATTCAGGAATGCCATCATACAGCCGGGGATGACGATTATGTGCTGAAGGTGCGCTGCCGGGGGACCCGTGATCTCGACCGGATCATCAGCGGGGAGCTGAAAAGCCTGCCCGGCATTGTCCGCACCCGTACTACCATTATCTTAGGAACGGTCAAAGAAACTCCGAATGTCCCGCTGCCCCCTTCGGAACATGCTCCATGATCTTCTGGGCTCCCCTTCTCAGCGGCATCGGCTTTGGCTTCGTCGTAGCCGCTCCTGTTGGTCCCATGTCTCTGCTCTGCATGAACCGGACCCTGCAGCAGGGTTTCCGTGCAGGCTTAGCCACCGGCTTCGGCATTGCTCTGGCCGATGCCGTATATGCTCTCGTTACCGTTTCTGCCTTCAAAGCTGTGAATGATTTCACTTCCGCCTATGCCCTGCCGCTCCGGCTGTCCGGCAGCCTGCTGCTTGGGCTTTTGGGTGCAAAAAGCCTGCTGCGGGGCGAGTCCACTCCCAAGCCCGACTCCCCCGCAGCAGCGGCACCCCCTACTGTTTGTTGTCATCTTTTCTGCTGACCTTGGCGAATCCGGCCACCCTTCTGAGCTTTGCGGCGCTTTCGGTTTCACTTGGGACTACAGCCGGGAGCTCCTGGTTTCTGCCTGCGGGGATCGCGGCCGGCTCTGGCTGCTGGTGGCTGCTGTTCGTCTCCATACTCAAATGGATCAGCGGCAAACTTCCTGCGTCCTTCACCCGCTGGCTGAACCTCTCTTCAGCGGCTATCCTGATCCTGTTCAGCTTGTACGGCATCCTCACTGCACTTAACGGGATGGATGGTCCGAGATGAAACCGGAACACAGAACATTTCCAGCCAGCCGCATCAACACAAACAACACTGTCTCTGGGCTTATGCCCAAGCTTATAGAGGTGGGCATAGCTGTTGCCCCGCCAATCCGCAGGTTATAGGCTGAGGCAATTACTTTTATATGTATTATATATTTCACTTATAAGTGCACACCATGATACAACAGTAGTAATTCCTGCTTCACCCGAAAGGAGCATACTAATGAACCAGCAGTGGAATACCGGGACCTATGATAAGGATATGGCTTTTGTTTCCCGTTTTGGAGAGCCGCTGATTGAACTGCTTCAGCCTCAGCCCGGTGAAAGGGTTATCGATTGGGGCTGCGGCACCGGAGATTTGGCTGCGGCAATTGCCGGGTATGGTGCCTCTGTCACCGGAATCGATGCATCGCCGGAGATGATCGCAACCGCCCGCAGCAAATATCCGCAGCTGGAATTCGTCCTCGCCGATGGCCAGGCCTACCGCTCGGAGCCTGCTGCGGACGCCATATTCAGCAATGCCGCACTCCATTGGCTGCTGGATGCAGAGGGAGCAGTATCCAGCATGGCCGCCAGCCTGCGTCCCGGAGGCCGCCTCATCGCCGAATTCGGCGGGCAGGGCAACATCGCCTCTGTTGCAGCCGGGCTGCCGCGGGCCTTCGAGGCTATCGGGTGCAGCGGCAGGCTGGAGCTGCCCTGGTATTTCCCCAGCATCGGAGAATACGCTGCCTTGCTGGAGCAGAACGGCTTCACCGTCGGGCTGGCCCTGTGCTTCGACCGCCCTACTCCGCTTCAAGGCGGAGCGCAAGGTTTGGTGCGCTGGCTGAATACCTTCGCAGATGGAATTCTGAGCGTATTGTCCCCTGATCAGCGTACTGAAGTTCTCACTGATCTCGAACAGGAGCTGAAGCCGCAATTATTTCAGGGTGATCAATGGGTCATGGACTACAGGCGAATCCGTGTGGCCGCCAGGAAAAATTTCTGATTCACGTTTTCAGGCGGAGGCGGCTCTGCCGGCCTTATTTGGGGTCGCCTACAAACCGGCTGCTGCCCGCGCCAAGCCCTGCCACGAGCAGCAAGACGCTCGCCACAGCCAGTAAGGCCAGCGGCACGTTCCAGCTATGATTCACGTCATGCAGCAGCCCAAACAGTGCCGGCCCCATTGCCGCCAGCAGATACCCGACAGATTGGGCCATGCCCGACAGCTCGCTGGCCTCCTGTGTGCTGCGGGTCCTCAGGTTGAAAAACATCATCGCAAGTCCGAAGGCAAACCCCCCGGCGATTCCGATCCCAATAGCCCAAACAGCCATCCAGGCAGTGCTGCCCAGCCAGACACCGAGAATACCAATCATAAAAAGAATGAATGTTATGACCACCAGACTGCGCTGGTTTTTCATCCGGCCCGCCCAGAGCGGCACAAAAAAGGTAAACGGCAGCTGGGCCAGCTGCATGAGGGACAGAATCCAGCCTGCATGGCTGGAGGACATCCCCCGCTCACTCAAAATCACGGAAAACCAGGCGATCAGCACGTAATACAGCAGCGATTGCAGACCCATGAACAGGGTAACCTGCCACGCGAGCGGGGATCGCCAGATCCGGATGGAGGATTGTTTGTGATCTGCAGTACTTCCCTTAGTCATATTCCGCATCTGCGGAATCCAGAATATTGTTGCTAACGAGGCTACGGCAAACCACAGCGCCAATGTACCCCGCCAGCCGAATCCGGCATGCTGCGCCAGTGGAACGCTGATGCCTGAGGCGGCAGCTGCACAGATATTCATGGAAACGGTATACACACCGGTCATCAGTCCGATACGCTCCGGAAACTTCCCCTTGATCAATCCCGGCAGCAGCACATTGCACACCGCGATGGACAACCCGATCATCGCGGTGCCTGCGAACAGCATAACCGTACCCGAACCCGAACGGATCAGAATGCCCATGGACAAGGCCAGCAGAGCCAGCATCAGAACATTGGCGGTGCCAAACCGGCGGGCAAGCTGCGGCGCAAAAGGCGACAACAGAGCAAATGCCAGCAGCGGCAATGTCGTAATCGCTCCCGCCAGCGTGTTGGACAACCCCAAATCATCGCGGATCATGCCCAGCAAAGGCCCAACGGATGTAAAGGGGGCACGGAGAGCTGCTGCAACAAAAATAATGCCCACCACCAGCAGGAAGCGGTTTGCTCCGGTGTCCTGCCGGGTCTTGTCCAATTCTAGCGTAGCAGCGGTTTGTTGTTTGGATTTCATGATTTCCTCCCGGTTGCAGCACATTTTCCGAACAAAATCACAGGCTTGTCCGAGGGAATGCGCTATTCTATGTAATAATCACATTGTTACATTATATTCTTTTACCGCTGACCATGCATAGGTTTTTGGCATATCGGCCGCTGCATGCAGTAAAAAAAAGCCAGTTCTTGGAACTGGCTTAAGAAACCTATTAAGAAGAATTGCAATTATACCCAGAGAGATTTAGTAATGATTACGAGCAGGATGAACAGAACCAGAATGGCACCTGTAGACGTAAAAGCGCCGTACCCTCCAACATTTTCGCCCATGATTACTCCTCCTTCTTCCTGGAATACATTTAATTTATGTAGAAAGGGTTGATTAGGATTGGGTAACCCGGTAAAAAACGCCGGCACTGTTCATTATAATTATCTTTTCCGTTGACAAATCACTCCAGCCTCTTTAGTATCCTTAACATGAGGTCCTTACTGAGAATGACTCTCAATAGAGAGTTATAATATACAGAAATGAGTGAGCAAGAGATGCTGCGTCGTTTTTTTTCCTATTACCGTCCGTACAAAAAATTGTTTGTTCTCGACTTCACCTGTGCGGTGGGAGCCGGCCTGCTGGAACTGGCCTTTCCGGTGGCCGTTAATAAATTCATTGATGACCTGCTGCCGGGGCAGAACTGGCCGCTGATTCTGATCGCCTGCATAGCGCTGATGGCCATTTACGCCTTGAATACCGCGATGCAATATATCGTCACCTACTGGGGCCATATGCTGGGGATCAACATCGAAACAGATATGCGCAAAAAGATGTTCGATCACATCCAGAAGTTATCCTTCCGTTTTTTTGACAACAACAAAACCGGGCATCTGATCGGCCGGATCACAAATGACCTGAACGATATCGGCGAGGTGGCGCATCATGGGCCGGAGGATGTGTTCATCGCTGTAATGACACTTGTAGGCGCATTTGTCCTGATGGCTGATATAAATCTCAAACTGGCGGTTATCACCTTTATTGTAGTTCCGCTCATGGCCTGGATCATCATCCATTTCGGCCGCAACATGACCAGCACCTATCATCAGCTCTTCGGCAACGTGGGCAGCTTCAATGCCCGGATCGAGGATAATGTCGGAGGCATCCGTGTGGTTCAGTCTTTTGCCAATGAAGAACATGAGAAGCGGCTTTTTGCCGCCGACAACCAGATGTTCCGCTCAACCAAGCTGATGGCATACAAGCTGATGGCCAAAAGCTCGTCGGTCAGCTATATGATGACCCGTCTGATTACGATCGTTGTGATGATCTGCGGTGCCTGGTTCTTCATTCAGGGAGAGCTGGAGATCGGTGAATTCGTGGCTTTTATTCTGCTGTCCAATATCTTTTTCCGCCCGATTGACAAAATCAACGCCGTGATCGAGAGCTATCCGAAGGGCATTGCCGGGTTCAAACGCTACCTTGAGGTCATCGATACAGAGCCTGACATCGCTGACAAGCCCGGCGCTGTGGATGCCGGTCCGCTGCGCGGGGATATCGTTTTTGACCAGGTCAGCTTTGGTTATGATCCGGGCCGGCCGGTGCTGGATGGCATCAGCCTGAGGGTGAGCGCCGGGGAGACCATTGCTTTTGTAGGTCCTTC
This sequence comes from Paenibacillus sonchi, assembly GCF_016772475.1. Classification (NCBI taxonomy): domain Bacteria; kingdom Bacillati; phylum Bacillota; class Bacilli; order Caryophanales; family Paenibacillaceae; genus Paenibacillus; species Paenibacillus sonchi. The sequence goes on along the minus strand of NZ_CP068595.1, from coordinate 4,821,331 downwards.
AGGGGCCGGAAAAACGACCATTTGCAGCCTGCTGCCCCGCTTCTATGAGGTCACCGGCGGCTCTATCTCCATTGATGGAACCGACATCCGCGACATGAAGCTGAACGCGCTGCGGAAGCAAATCGGGATTGTGCAGCAGGATGTCTTCCTCTTCTCCGGCACCATCCGCGAGAACATTGCCTACGGCAAGCTGGATGCCGGACTGCCGGAAATCTGGGAGGCGGCCAGACGCGCCCATCTGGAGGAGCTGATTAACGGCCTCCCGGCCGGAATGGATACCGTGATCGGGGAACGCGGCGTGAAGCTCTCCGGCGGGCAAAAGCAGCGGCTGGCCATCGCCCGGATGTTCCTGAAGAATCCGCCGATTCTGATTCTGGATGAAGCGACCTCGGCACTGGACACCGAGACCGAAGCGGCAATCCAGCAATCGCTGGCGGATCTGTCGGTAGGACGGACGACACTTGTTATCGCCCACCGTCTCACCACGATCAAAAATGCCGACCGGATCATCGTCGTCAATGAAGACGGCATCTCCGAGGAGGGCCGTCACGAGGAGCTGGTCAACGCCGGAGGTACTTACAGCCGCCTGTATCAGGCGCAGTATCATGCGTAAATGGCTTGCAGCTCTGCGTAAAGTAGAATAGTGGAATAAACAAGCTGAAGCAGTACTCTCCTTTCACAGAACGGTACCGCTTCAGCGAGAAATACAAGGATAATGTATTGCGTGAAGCCAATAAATTATATTTGCTCCCCGGAAGACCAGCGGCTGATGCGGACAGGAAATCCGATCAGCTGTATAAGACTTAATTCACCTGAAGCCCCGGATGATCCCATCTTCGCGAGACCACATACAGCCCGTAGCCAAGCACATTTGTTAACAGGAAAAGCAGCACCCAAGCCACATTGCCGCGGCGCTCATAATAGGCGTTCATACTTGCCCATACAGCAAAGAGCAGAACATATCCCCCAAGCAGGAACAAACCCAGGCTGTAAAAGAATGTGTAGTTAAAATAAGTCATTGCCACATGAACGACAAAACGATACTGTGTAAGATCAAGATCAAAATCTGCAGCGTTATATCCTACTTCGCTGAACGCATTGGTTTTGACCAAAAATCCGTCTTGCTTAGGTGCGGGAGCATCCTCAGAGTCATTCACAAATCTTAGCATTCCTTCGGCAAGCGGGTTCCCGGCATACATGAACAGGTTCACTCTATGATCCACGCCTCTAAAATCCACGCTCCCGTAAGTCGGCTCAACGCTCACCCCTTTGACGCCCCAGGTACGGTCCACCCAGTTCTGCAATTTCTGCTGCAGAGGCTCAGACAATGACGCAGTTCCACGGACATTGGCTTCCTCCCGCACCATAGCATAGGCCTCCTTAGGATACTTGGACACAGCCCGTTCATTCCACACTCCGATGATCAGCCCGAGTACAACGGCACTTAGTAAAAGCAGGGATAAGGCGCCTTTAAGGACAATGCCTGCAAAAGTTCTTTTAATGTTGTAGATGCGCACCAGTTCTTTCTTCACTTCACCCAGTTCTCCAAACCGCGCAAGCGCTTCGGTTACGGCCTCCTCCTCCGGCAAGCCCTGATCCATCTGTTCAAGTACAGATGAGGTAAGATTGGCAGTCATTTCCTCGCGGAAATCATTCACCTGTTCGCTTGGCTCCTTCATATGCCGGCACAGATTCTCTACATATGCTGCAATGCGCCCGGCAGATTTACCGTTCAGCTTATAATCAGTCATGATCTATTCCCTCCCCATTAATGAATCCATAAAATTCCGGAAGATCGTCCAGCCTTGCCTGCTTCCGCGCAGCCGTTCTTCACCCGCAGCAAGCAGACGATAATATTTTCTTCTGCCGCCGCCGCTCGCTTCGTGTTCCCCGCCCCAAAAAGCTTCCACTACTCCCTGCTTCTCCAGCCGCTTCAGCGCCATATACAAGGTAGCCTCTTTGAGGTCAAAAGCTCCGCCGCTGATGTCGCGGACTTTTTTGGCAATCTCATAACCGTACATCGGCTTCTCTTTTACAATGCTGATCAAAATAATATCGATGTAGCCCTTGAGCAGCTCTTTTTCAAATTCCAATCTCATTCCTCCCCAATTACCTCGCGTTATTAAGTACATCGTAATATAATATTCCACGTAACGCAAGGTTGGATGCCAAGTGGAAAGGATACCGTCCTTTCTAAGAACGGTATCCTTTTAGCTTAGAAATATAAGGCACATTTATTGCGTGAACCATATAAATTCTTGAATTTTTAAAAATAAGCCGGAGATCTGTGATCCCCGGCCTCTGTGACCCGTGTGTTCTCCTTACACCCGGCTCCGTCTGCGGTATTCTGAGGGGCTGACGCCCATGGCTTTGGAGAAGACTCGGCTCAGGTAAAAACCGTTCTCATAGCCGCAGCGCTCGGCAATCTGTGCGAGGGTGAGCGTGCTTTCGGCCAGCAGGCTGCGCGCTTTTTTGAGCCGGACTGCTCTCAGATAATCGGAAGGCGTCACCTGAAAAGCCTCGCGGAACCTTCTGGTAAGCTGCACCGGACTTAATGCCAGCCGGCGGGCCAGCTCCTGAAGGCTGACCGCCTCCCCGGCCTGTTCTTCCAGCAGACCTGCTGCTTCCGCCATTAAAGCATCCTCAGTGAATGTCCGCTCCTTCAGCCGGCTCTGTCTGCGCTCCCATTGAAACAGCTGCCAAAGATCCAGAAGAAGATGATTCTTCCAGTGCCCGGAAGGCAAGTCATTCTCCTCGCCCGCCTGACGCAAACAAGCATAGGTCGAAGTGAGCCGCTTGGTATCGTTGATGAACGATCTGCCGGCAGGCGGAAGAAGCTCTGCCGCCTCTTCTCTGCTGGCGCTGAACTGCAAATAGTGAAAGGTCAGCGGAGTGATGGCCGCCCGGCGGAAGGGAACCCCCGGCGGACACAGCACCACATCGGCAAAGCCCGCTTCTCCCGAATCGGCTCCAATTTCATAACGGAATATGCCTTCTTCCACGGCAAAAGCCACCCAAGTATCGTAGAGATCTTCTGCCAGGTCGAAAGCTCTTTTCTGCCGCCAGTAAATATGGTTCAAAAGCTCCATGAATCATCCATCCCCAGTGAAATAAAGTATATGATAGATGATAATATAGTGCATTTAAAAAGTAAATTGCAGCGTCTAAGATGAAATTATAGATATGAATTAATCATTCAGGTTCATCTAAATGAGGTTACGGGAGTGAATAGCTATGAAGCAGGAGCTAGTGGACAATGACATTACGGTAATCGGCGGCGGACTGGCCGGGGTGTGTGCAACCATTGCTGCAGCCAGACTGGGACAAAAGGTGGCGCTGGTGCAGAACCGCCCCGTCCTCGGGGGCAACTCCAGCAGCGAGGTGCGCGTCTGGGTCTGCGGGGCAACCGCGCATGGAACGAACCGTTATGCCCGGGAAACAGGCATTATGGGCGAGCTGTTCCTGGAGAACCAGTACCGCAACCCGGAGGGCAATCCTTATCTTTGGGATCTGGTGGTTCTGGAGGCTGTAAAAGCCGAGGCGAATATTACCCTGTATTTGAATACAGATGTCCATGAGGTGCAGGCCGAAGGCCCGGAGGATGACCGGACAATCACCGCCGTAGTCGGCTGGATGATGGGCTCGGAGCGGCGGATCACGTTCAAAAGCAGTGTATATCTGGACTGTACAGGCGATGGACTGATCGGTTTCCTGGCCGGAGCCAAATTCTCTCTGGGGCGGGAAGCCCGCAGTGAATACAACGAAGAGTGGGCTCCGGAGGCGGCTGACGGCATCACACTAGGCAGCACCATTCTGTTTTATACCAAAGATGCGGGGGTACCGGTGAACTTTGTCCCGCCTTCTTTTGCCAAGGATATTTCGGAAACGACGATTCCGCTCCGCCGGGTGATCCGAAGCGGCGACTCCGGCTGCCACTACTGGTGGATTGAATGGGGCGGCGAGCATGACACGGTGCATGACAACGAGATGATCCGCGACGAGCTGTGGTCGGTCATTTACGGCATTTGGGACTATATCAAAAACTCCGGCAAATTCAGCGCCGGGAACATGACGCTGGAATGGGTCGGCTCGCTGCCCGGCAAACGCGAATACCGGCGGTTCATCGGCGACTACGTGCTGAACCAGAATGACATCATCGCCCAGCGCGAGTTCGCGGACGCGGTGGCTTTTGGCGGCTGGTCGATCGATCTCCATCCCCCGCAGGGGATGTACGCCGAAGCCAGCGGCTCGAAGCATATGCATGCAGACGGGGTGTATCACATCCCCTTCCGCTCCCTGTATTCCGCCAATGTGCGGAATATGCTGATGGCCGGGCGCGATATCAGCGCCTCCCATGTCGCCTTCGGCACGACGCGGGTGATGGCGACCTGCGCCGTCATCGGCGAAGCCGCCGGCACCGGGGCGGCGCTGAGCCGCCGCCTGGGCGCCGCGCCGCGCGAGCTGCACGCGCGGCACCTTGCGGAGCTGCGGCAGACGCTGCTGCGGCAGGACGCTTCAGTCATCGGCCTGCGCAGCACCGATGAAGCGGATCTTGCACGCCGGGCGCGGGTCAGCGCCTCCAGCGTGCAGTCCGCACTTGAACTGGCGCAGCCGGGCGAAGCCTACCGGCTGCGGCAGGATGTGGCCGTGCTGTTCCCGGCGGACCCGGGAATCAGCGGCTTTGAGCTGCTGCTGGACGCGGAGCAGGCAGCGGAAGTGACGGCCGAGCTGTGGGACACCGGCCGCGGGGAGAACTACGTGCCGCATACTTTGCAGGCACGGGCAACCGCACATGCCGAAGCCGGGGAGCGGCAGTGGGTGGCCTTTAATCTGCAGTGGCAGCCGGAGCAGCCGCAGAACGCCTTTGTAATCATCAAGGCGAACCCTGCGGTCAGCCTTCATCATTCGCTGGAGCCGCACAGCGGGGTGCTGGTCTTCTTCAAGGATGAACAGCCGCAGGTTTCCAAAGATCTGGAGGACCACTCCACGGATCAGCTTGTCGTCCTCTGGAAGATGAACGGCCAGGCGCGCCGGCCCTTCTGCTTCCGGCTGGGTTCGCCAACCGCGGCGTTCGCGGCGGACAAAGCAGTGAACGGCTACCACCGCCCGTACGGCGGACCGCAGCAGTGGATGTCGGAGCCGATGAAGGACGGCAAACCGGAGTGGCTGCAGCTGGATTGGGATTCTGAGCAGACGTTTGGCGAGATTCATCTAACCTTCAACGATGATGTCAATGAGGACCTGGTGAATCTGCATCATCACCGCACATCTTTTGCCATCATCCCGGAACTGGTCCGCGATTACCGGGTGGAAGCCCTCGGCGCAGGCGGAGTCTGGACGGAAATTGCTGCCGGAGCCGGCAACCGCAAGCGCAAGGCCGTTCACCAGCTGCCGGAGCCTGTGCAGGCGCGGAGCCTCCGGGTTATCATTGAATCCACGAACGGAAGCCGCCATGCGGAGCTGATCGAGATTAGGGCCTATGGGGACGCTCATCAGTAACAGCTTTAGCTGCCGTTTGCTAACGTGGAAAAAGTATCACTAATTTGTTCAAATTCCGTATTGGGGCAGCTTAAGTGGACCAATTCTACTTTCATAAGTGTCACTAATTTGCTCGAATCCCCTTGTATTGGACAGCTTAAGTGGAAAAAGTACCACTAATTTGCTCGAACCCACTGTATTGGGCAGCATTAAGTGGAATAAGTATCACTAATCAGGCTCACTTTAGTCCCGACAGGGGAATCTAGCCAAATTAAGTTTACTTTTTCCACCTAAATATCCACGATTGCTTATTGCGGGGGCATTAAGTTTACTTTTTCCACTTAGCTCTTTGCGGATGGAGCCGTAATAAGATGCTGTAAGCATGAACGGCTTTATTCGTCCTATTTAAGTAGTCTACACTTCCAAGGCAGCGATACAGAGTTCGCTTTCAAGTAACGTTTCAGCAAGAAAGAGCAGGATAATGAATAGTTAGAAACTTATAATTTTGAAACAAAGCCGCTGCATCGCCTCTTAGGCCTTGCAGCGGCTTTGTTTCAGCTTGCCAAATATTACTTTATCACCTTGCCTGCTTCCGCTTCATCCCGGCCACTGTGCCGCCCTACTTCTTCGCAATATGCACCTTCAGCAGCTTGCCCTTCACGGTGGTGTCCTTCATCGCCTGCAGCACCTGCGCGCCTTTGCCGTTCAGGATATCGACATAAGTAACATTATCCTGGATCGTGATGATCCCGATGTCGTCAGCGGTGATCCCTTCCAGCTTCGCAATGGTGCCGACGAAATCGACGGCTCTCAGCTTCTTTTTCTTGCCCCCGTTAAAATACAGCTTCACGATGTCTTCATTCATGACCTCAGTCTTGCCCTTCTTGCGGACCTGCTGCTTGCCCAGCTTTGCTTCAAACGCAGGCTTGGCATCGGCCACAGCATCCTCCGAAGGAGCATCCATCACCGGGAGGCTGAATCCGATATAGCGCTCAATTTCCCCGACCCATTTGTGTTCGTCCGGTGTGGCGAAGGTGATGGCTTTGCCGCTTTTGCCTGCGCGTGCGGTGCGTCCGGTACGGTGCACGTAGCTCTCTTTTTCCATCGGAATATCGTAGTTGATCACATGGGTGATGTTCTCAATATCAATCCCGCGCGCGGCTACATCGGTGGCGATCAGATAGCGGAACCGGCCTCTTTTAAAAGCGTTCATGACCTCAAACCGCTCGTCCTGCATCATCCCGCCGTGGATTTTATCCACCGGATACTCCAGGTCCGCCATACCGCGGAACAGCTCGTTCACCTGCTCCTGCGTCCGGCAAAAAACAATACAGCTGTCCGGATTCTCCACTGTCAGCACGTCAAGCAGCAGCCCAAACTTCGCAGCTTGTCTGACTTCAATCAGGGCATGCTCAATTGCCGCCGTCGTAATGCCGCTGGCTTCGATCTCAATGTCCACCGGTCCGCTCATATACTTCAGGCACAGCTTCTTCACGGCATCCGGCAGCGTCGCGGAGAACAGCATCGTCATGCGCTCACGGGGCAGCTTCTCGATAATCTGTTCAATCTGCTCGATGAACCCCATGCTCAGCATCTCATCCGCCTCATCAATCACCAAATATCTGATCCGGCTGAGCGGCAGCGTGCCGCGTTCGATATGGTCGAACACACGTCCCGGTGTGCCTACGACGATATGCGTTTTTTGGGTAAGCTCGGTTTTTTGCGGGGCAAACGGCTGCTTGCCGAATAACGCAACCGCCTTAATCCGCTTAAAGCGCCCGATGTTCGTAATGTCTTCCTTAACCTGTGCAGCCAGCTCGCGGGTTGGTGTCAGCACCAACGCCTGCGGCTTGTTCTCCGCCCAGTCCGCCAGTTCACAGAGCGGGATGCCGAACGATGCGGTTTTGCCGCTGCCGGTCTGTGACTTGACGATGAGATCCTGGCCCTTCAGGGCCGCAGGAATGACCTTGCTCTGCACCTCGGTAGGCTCCAGATAATTCAGCACATCCAGCGCGCGGATAATCACTTCATTTAACCCGTAATCTCTAAATACACTCATGTAGTTATCTACCTCTTCTATGCCGATTGTTCCGGTTCAAGCGGGATTCCCCTGCTTCCGGCTTCCTTGATTCCATTCCTTATAAAACTGCTCCAAAAAGCTCTCCATGAACGCGTGCCGCTCCTCCGCCAGCTTGCGCCCATAGGGAGTATTCATCAAGTCCTTCAACTTCAGCAGCTTCTCGTAAAAATGATTGACCGCCGTTCCCTTGGAATAGTCGCGGTACTCCTTCTGCAAGGATTCGTCACGCGGCGCAATTTCCGGATCATAGACCGGACGTCCCTTGGCCCCCGAAAAAACCATCACCCGCGTAATCCCGATCGCCCCCAGCGCATCCAGCCGGTCCGCGTCCTGCACCACTTGACCTTCAAGAGTAGTCATAGGCTTGCCGCCTCCGCCGCTAAAAGACATCGTTTCAATGATCTGCAGAATATGCCGGATCTGCCCTTCATCACCCAGATGCCCGGCCAGCCAGCTATGTACTTTTTGCAGCCCAGCTTCTTTGGAGGGATTCAGCTTCTCGTCGGCCACATCATGCAGCAGTGCGGCTAAGGTGCAGACAAACACATCCGCCTGTTCCATCTCTGCGATCAGACCCGCCATATTGCGCACACGGTCCGTATGGAACCAGTCATGGCCGGTGGTGTCCTGGCCCAATTGCTCTTGGGCGAATTGTTCGGCAGCGGCAATGATTTGTGTATCGTTCATAGTACAATACTCCCTTTGTTTATGGATCGAATCTGCGGTCCTGGCCTTGCATGACTCCGCCCGATCCGCTATAATGTGCTGTAATCCAGCCTTGAAAGGATCTGATGCTCATGAACAGCATAACTATCATACTGAATCGGCAGCATCACCACAAGCAGCGTTAGCACTCCTGACATTTTCCAGGGAGGGCTGACGCATTTTGCGTTTGGCCTCCCTGCCGCATATTTGCGCGCGGGACCAAGAGGTCCGGCGCGTTTTTTATTTGTACAGAGCCAAGCAGAAACGGCTGCGCCGTCCTTAAAAGGACGGTATCCGTTTCAGCGAGAAATATAAGGATAAAGTATTGTGTGAAACTTATACTTTCTTATATTTTAAAAAAAGGAAACGGGGTTAATGATTATGCAGAACGTCAAAGGAACCTATGATTATTTCGGCCGGGAGCAGGCCATCCGCCAGAAGGTCCGCTCTACGCTGAGCGAACTGTTTGAACTCTATGACTTTGAATCCATGGATACCACCCTGCTGAATGAGCTGGAGCTGCTGACCTCCAAATATGCGGGAGGCGATGAGATTTTGCGCGAGATGTATCAGCTCACCGATCAGGGCGGCCGCCAGCTCGGACTGCGCTACGATCTGACGATTCCTTTTGCCAAAGTGATCGCCCTGAATCCGGGCATTGAATTTCCTTACAAGCGCTATGAGATCGGCAAGGTATTCCGCGATGGTCCGGTCAAAAAAGGCCGGCTGCGCGAATTTCTGCAATGCGACGCCGATGTGGTGGGGATTGCCGGGCCGCAGGGAGAAGCCGAGCTGATGCAGCTTGCGGCGGAAGCCTTCCGCAGACTGGAGATTCCCGTCACCCTGAAATGGAACAACCGGAGGTTTCTCGGGGAAATTCTGACGGCGGTTGGCGTGCCTGCGGAGGAGCATCTCTCAGTGATGCTGACGCTCGACAAGCTGGCCAAAATCGGCAGCCGCGGCGTGCTCGCGGAGCTTGAAGGGAAAGGCGTGGCTCCGGCTGCTGTAAGTGCGCTCGCGGAGCTGCTGGACATGGATGCTCCATCTTTTGAAGCGCTGGCGGAGAACTATGGACTGGGCGGGCAACCGGGTGCTCTGGAGGTGCTGGCACTGCAGCGGCTGATCGCGGCGGTTGGACTCGCGGAGACCTGCGTATTCGATCCTTTTCTGTCACGGGGACTTTCATTCTACACGGGGACGGTATACGAGATCTTCGATGCTTCCAGTGCCTACACTTCCAGCCTTGGCGGCGGAGGCAGATATGACTCGATCATCGGAAAGCTGGTGGGGCGCGAGGACATCGGATATCCCACGGTGGGCATTTCCTTCGGCATGGAGTCGATTATGGCTCTGCTTGGCGAACGGGCTGTCCGTGTGGAAACATCAGGGGTGCTGGTCATACCTGTCGGGGAGTGTTTGCCGCAGGCCCTGACAGCAGCCGCTGCAATCCGTGCTGCCGGCATCCGTACTGCTGTGGATACGGGGAAACGCAAGCTGAAGAAAACGCTGGCCGCAGCGAACACGAAAGGTATCCGCTACGTCATTCTAGTCGGGGAGAGCGAAGCAGCCGAAGGCAAGCTCCGGCTCAAGGATATGTCGCAGCAAAGCGAGGAACTGCTTACGGTGGAAGCAGCCGTTGCTATCATTAAATCCGTCGAATGAGATAAGGTTCTTGTAAAACCGGGAATGGGATAAAGTTTTTGTCATTTGGTTTTGACAGGAACTTTACCCCATAAACTAATAAGCCCCGAAATTAATCCAGGCCATGTCTTAATTTGAATATCAAGTTAGCTCGCTTCATTCGTTTTCACGATTGAGGCTAGTTGTTACAATTCATCTAACGCCTCGTTGATTAAATCTCTTGCATCGTTGACTCTATTACGTGCGTCAAAGAGCGCAGCACGGCTGGCGTTGATAATTTGCCGTGCATCATTCAATTGTTGAAGCGCATTCTCAAGTTGTGTTCTTTGTCTTGCCTTATACGGCGGCTTTGCAGTTGCTCTCTTTTTGACCGGTGCTGCTTTTCTTACGCCAACTTTTTTCATCATCATACACCCTTTCTTATTAGCCTGCATTTTTATTAAATGCCGTTTATAATGAAAGAGTTTGGGTGATTAACCCTGATGGGTCAGTTTGATTTTTGATTAGGCACCAGTACAGCAGAAAACTAAAATGAATGGATTTATATTCTTTCTGATATGCTAAACAAGCCGCACCGGGATAAACATCCGATGCGGCCTTCGCAGCCGTCTATTTCTTGCCATAGACGATTTTTTTGATGCTGTCGCAGGAGAGGCAGAATTGTTCTGCCAGATGCCCAATGCCGAGCCCTGCCCTATACTGCTTACGGATCTCATTATTCCTGTGGGTCAGATATGCTCTGCCGCCGGAGTTCTCACCCCATTTGGCCTTTATCCCTTCCGGCTTTGGCACGTAGAGCATCCCGCCGTGTATATATTTCTGGACTTCCTTAAGCAAATCTTCCGGCAATACTATATCCGCGTTAACATATTTCATCGCAGCTCCGCTCCTTAAAATTAATGAACTTTTTAAGGTGGCAAAGTCTACAGGATGAACAACGTTACTCTTGCATGCTATTATAGCGGTGTTATGCTTCCCGCCCTATGCAAACAACCGCCATTGTTGTTCAACCATAGACTCTGCATAGAGCGGAACCCTAATCTTCTTATACTCATCCTCATCCTCCCTTCTATATCCGGTGGGTATGAAACATACCTTTCCTTATTGTACCATTGATCGGGAGATGCAAACACTCCCCATCAGCAGCCTCTGGCCGCACGCCCCTGTGAAAACCGTTCCCGGTATGCTTTGGGGCTTTGGCCGCTGTATTTTTTGAAAGCGGAGCAGAAGCCGCCGAAGCCGGAATATCCGGCAAGCCTGGCGATATCACCCACCTTAAGCCCGTTATCCTGCAGCAGCTGCTCAGCTTTGGTCATCCGCAGCTTGGTAATATAGTCGCTGAAGGCTATGCCGACATGCTGCTTGAACTGTCTTGGCAAATCGGCCTCATTCAAGTAAAACATTTCTGCCAGGGAGGATAGCTCCAGCCTGCAGCAGAAATTCTCCCCGGCATATTTCCGGACGGCCTCAATAAGGTGCCAGCCGTCTGAGAAGCGGACCTTCTTCACTTCTTCCATCACAAGCAGCGCCAGTTCATCCAGTAACCTCCGTACCTCTTCGCACGAGTGGGCATTCACAACGGGCATCCGGGAGTTCCAGATGTACCTCTGCAATGAGGAACTGCCCAGCTCAAACTTTTTGGCAATGGAGGCAAGCAGCAGTACCAGCCTGAGGGCCAGAAAAGTAATAACAGGGATATCTCTTTCGTTATTCATCAGGCTGTCCAGCTGCTGGCGGAAGCCGTGCATGTCCGGATTTTCGATTAACTGCTTCAGCTTTCGCTCAACCTCCGGAGTAAAGGCCGGAGACAATTCCAGATCACGGTAACGCACATCTCCTTCCTTACCGCTGCCGCTCCGGGCCCAGGGCAACATGCAGGAGGCATAGCTGTTCTTCAGCCGTTTCAGTCCCTTCACTTCTCCGCCAATCCCGCTCACACATTCCATCTTCAGTTCACTGGCAACGCTGTGATTCAGTTGCTCCATGAACCGCCGGGTCTTCCGGGCATGCTCCGCTCCCGGTTTCAGGATCACAAGAAAATACATTATTGCCGAATCTGCAGTGCTGCCAAACGGATAAATTCCTTTATAATCAGAGGACGTTTCCCGGCAGAGCTTCTGAAAAGCCAGATTCAGCAGGTTCCGGCGTTCCCGGCGGTCTGCCAAGGTCTCTGATGGCATTCTCGCCTCTGCTGCTGCACACTGCAGCCTCAGATCATCTGCCGCCAGCGGGGCCAGCCCTAGCTGCTGCAAACGTTCCCTAATCACCGTGAGATTAGGCCACTCGTCCCGAACCATTTGCAGCAAAAAGCTCTCCTGCAGCAGCTGTACTTGGTCATTATTACGCAAATCCCCGTGATCCGGGACACGTTGATTCTGCGCCTTCGACCCGAATTCCCGGCCCGGATTGCCCGGCAGCTCATGCAGCTCTTCATATGCCGCCGGCCTTAGCAAATAATCCCTCATTTTGACCCTCACCTCTTGGTAACATTATGGACCAAAAATCCGGGTCGTAATGCCGCTGCCAGATTGCCAGATTGCCAGATTGCCAAAAAAAGGACCCCGCCGGCAACCGGCGGGGCCAAATGCTATATTAAAGGGGGGTATGGATTTAATATACCCCTGCAAGCTTAAATCCTAATGAAAACCGGCTAAAGATTGCATTAACTTCATTATATTTTGAATTGTTCCACCAGTTGCTGCATTTCTTTGGCGCTTTGTGTATTCTCATCAGCCATTTTTGCTTCGTGGAAGGTTTTTTCTACGATATCCGCAGTTTTCACAGCAATGTCCTGCACCCCGACCGCACCTTCATTGACGGTAGCTGCTACCTCGTTGACGGCAATAGCAATGCTGGACACTGTCTCGCTCAGATGGTCCGCAGCTTCCTCGAACTGGCTCATCAGCCCATTAATCGCTGTGGCGTCACTGTTGTACTGCTCGCTGACCTCCGCTAGACGCTCATAATCTCCCAGCACATTCTGATCAATAAAGTCCAGGATTGCCTCGGAATTCCCCTTCATCTGTTCCACGGAAGAGTAGACATTTTTGACAACGTCCTGAATGCCCGCTGCCGTTTCGGACGATTTTTCGGCCAGCTTGCGGATTTCTCCCGCCACCACGGCAAATCCCCGGCCCGCTTCTCCGGCGCGCGCCGCCTCAATCGCCGCATTCAGCGCCAGCAGGTTGGTCTGGCTTGTGATGGAGAGAATCGTATCGGCGAGAACGTTGATTTCATGAATGGAGTCTGACTGCTCAATCGCTTTTTGCATTTCCACTTTTACCGAATGATAGATTTCCCGGGTATTGCCGATGGACTCGGTGGCATCATGCTGCAGTGCCAGAGCCCGTTCGGTGATCTGTACGGACACACCTGCACCTTCCTTAACACGTCCGGAGATCACCCGGACATTATTCTCAACCTCATGAATTGCCGCTGTCATCTCCTGGGTAGAGGCCGCTGTCTCCTCCATACCTGCCGACAGCTGCTCTGTAGTCGCCGAGTTGTCATGGGCATTCTCCCGCACATCAATGGACAGCTTTTCCAGCGTCTCCGCATTGTCCAGCACCTTGGTGGAGATCGTAACCAGACTGCCGGCCATTTCCCGCAGCACAGCCCGTGTATGGAACATCGCTTTGGCGATCGTACCGGTCTCATCTTTATTTTTGGTCAGGTACTCATATTGTGTATCATATTTGAGATCCAGTTCTGCCGTACGGTTAATCAGCTCTGTCAGCTTAATGATCGGCGAAGAAATCCGTGTAGCCACAGAGATGCCAACCAGTAAGGTCAGCAGCAGGCTCCCGAGTCCCAGCAGAATAATAAAATTCGTCATGTTGTCGACCGGCTTCATCACCTCATCGATATCACCGGTGAGCACCAGTGTCCATTTCGTTTCCGGCAAAACGGTGAACGCTGCTTTTTTCTCCGCGCCGTTGAAGGTATATTCTACATTCCCGTCAGCTACTGTCACACCAGCCTTCACCCGTTCCACAACTGCTTTGATCTGTGCGTTCTCCAGCGGTGATCCGATCTTGGCTTCATCGGGATGGTACAGAATATTGCCTGTCTCATCCACAAGATAGGCATAGGAAGAAGGTGCATTCGCCACCTTGGCATCGGCCAAATATTTGATAATGCTGTTCGCGTTGACAGCTGAACCCACGAAACCGATCATTTTGCCGCCGCTCATCACCGGGTGTATAAAAGCGAGGACATACGCGCCTGTAGATTTGGACTTCAGCGTTTCACTGATGACCGGCCCGGCGGTTTTGAGCACATCTTTCGTATAATTTCTTTCGCTGAAATCCGCTCCTATGAGCTTGGTATCGCTATCCGCAATCCCTATTCCTTTCATATCGGCTACAAATATATGCTCCAGATTGCCCGCGTCCTTCACCATCTGCTGAAACTTGGCATTCACCTCAGCCCGAAGCGGGTCCCCGCTGGCGAGACCTCCGCTTGCATCCTTCAGCAGCAGCTCGGCTATTTCCGATTCACCCGCAACAAGCTCCATGCTGCGCTTTTCTTTGTCTATCATCGCTTCGATGGTCTGCGCTTTGTTCGTATTGACCTGGGCCATGGAGGTTTCGGTCAGATTGAGAATGGTCCGTGTGGATTTGCTGTACGTAAAAGCCCCCATTAATACTGTAGAAATCAGTGTAACGACGATCATCAATACTGATAGCTTCATCCGAATCTTCATCTTGTTCTACATCCTTTCGTCCTGATTTCCTAGGTAATTCTGTTCACATCTTTAAGCAGTAACATTTATTACATTAATTATCGGATTCAAGCCTTGAATAGTGAATATTACATAGAGAAAATTAGGATATATTATCGTATTTTGTCGAAACCTAGGTCTATAGTTTTAAGTTTTTAGTAGGATAAGCTAACCCAAAACAGGTTCCTTGCATAGAATATCTCCCGGCACAGGTGCTTGTTTCATTTCTAAGCTATGGTCAACATTGACTGCGAGAAGCCAAGAAAAAAACGGCTGTGTCACCCCCCACGGGACAGTACAGCCGCCTTGGATCTAGCGTTACCTGGAGAACAACTCCTCATAAATCCTACTGCAACTCTTTAAGTGGAAAAAGGTTAACTCATTTGCTAGAGTATCCTGTCCTCGACAGGTGAAGTGGAAAAAGGTACACTAATTCAGTTCATTTCGCCATCTATTGGACAAGAAATATGGCCCAATTAGCTTTACCTTTTCCCACTAGCGCCTGACGAAGAAGCCGGTAAACAAGTACTGGCTGGAATGAGGATATCTAGACCGGCTAATCAACTTTATAGTTTCCAGATAAGGGGGAAGTCGGCCTCCGGCGCTCTAACAACGGTTTCCTATGCAATCGCTTAGCCCAAAAGAACAAAATCATCCTGGTGTGTGAATAACAACACTAGGCTTACGGCCGCAGGGATTCCCCACCACTCCAAAATCAACGGGGGCATGCTGAAGACGGACGTTGTATGATAGGCAGGCTTAGCGTCCTTTGACTTGCTTAGAGCTCATATTGTTATACTGCATGCACAACGCTCGCCCCGAAGTCAGTTAAGACATGCATTGGGGGCCTTAATATGGTGTGGGATTCTGCGGACACGATGAGCTTCCTTCACGATCGATCCGCAGCCGTTGCGGACAGGAAAGCCGTTATTAAAAGAAGATTCGTCTGTTCCGCAGGACAACGGACCGAGATGCCCTTATTTGTCCCTTTCCCCTTTATTCCAGGCTCCATCGAACGAACTAACGACTCCTGAGTCCGTAACCGCTGAAAAAGCAAGATTTTTGGCAAAATAAGGGCTCCTCTGTCCGCTTCAGTCCGCGGATGGGCTGATGGAGCCCAATCC
The DNA here is from genome assembly GCF_016772475.1 of Paenibacillus sonchi. Taxonomy (NCBI): domain Bacteria; kingdom Bacillati; phylum Bacillota; class Bacilli; order Caryophanales; family Paenibacillaceae; genus Paenibacillus; species Paenibacillus sonchi. The sequence goes on along the minus strand of NZ_CP068595.1, from coordinate 4,805,580 downwards.
TTCTGCATCGCTTATATCCTCGGAGACTTCCAAGATATCCACACTTTTTTTCACTATATAATTTGCTATACAATCGCTTACCCGTATAAATATCTTAAAAACAAGACCGCAGCACCCGGCTGCGGTCTTGTTTAAAATATAATTTATACGCTTCACGCCATAAATGTCCCTTCTATTTCCCGCTGATTGCGAGGGATTATACTTCCTGCGGGAACAGGGCATCCAGTGCCGGGCAAGGAAGCTTGTCAAGGAAATCGGAAAGCGGTGCAGGCATATTGCTGTAAAGATCTTTTAACGAGGTGCCTTTATAGATATTGCCGATAATGACCGGGTGGCACAGCTCGGAGATCAGAATATCCCCATTGCCGTGCAGGTGAAGCTGCTTCTTGCCTTCAATGCAGTGCGGGAAATATACCCCTGGCTGCTCCTGAAAGCCCAGTTGCTCCATAAAACGGTCCATGCAGGTGAAATAGAGGGTCGTATCCTCTTTTTTGCGGGCAATCAGCTCGTTTACGGCATTCTTCAATTGTTCACGGGCCGCAATCGCCTTCCAGCCGGTATGGCCCATAATAATGCTGTTCTGGATTTCGTGGGTTCTAACCCCCATCGCATAGACATGGTCGCTGATCTCCTGCATCTTATCCTGTGTCTCACTGAACAGCAGCGTTTCCAGGACCACATCCACACTGGTTTTGGCGAACATCGTGATGTTCTCTCTGATTTTGTCATAGATGCTGGTATGGATATTATAATAACGTGAAAACGCCTCGGCGGTTGTAAAGTTGAAGGAAATATGGATCGTGGTCAGCCCGGCCTTCTCCAGCTGTTCAATCCGCTCTGCGTTCAGAAGGCTGCCATTGGAATTCAACTGGGTCTGAATGCCCCGGGAGGCGCAGTAGCTGACAATTTCCACACAATCTTCGAATTTGAGGGTGACTTCTCCTCCAGAGAGACGAACCCGCTTAAGATTCGGCAGCTCCTCCAGGATACGGACCACTTCTCTGCCTTTGATGCTCTGTCCGTCATTTCTGTTATATGCGCAGCAGTAATCGCAGCGGAAATTGCAGTTCGAGGTTACCCCGACCTCCAGCCCCTCCAGCTCATAAGTCAGCGGTTTATCCAGCTCCAGTGATTTATATTTCATGCTCATGCTCTGTATTCCTCCTGAAAGTAAGATGTCTCCCGCTAAGGTCAACCCTACAAATTATACAGGTTCGCCGCATAAGTTAATGTGACATTTGTTGTTATATAAAGAACCGGAACATCAGCAGGGGCAGTCTGTCACGTCATCTTCTTCAGCAAATTAAACGGGTTATGCCAGCATGATCTTTAGATTTTCTATTTCTCTATGATAAAAATCAACTGTCTCGCCTTCAGACCTCCATATTTTTGATATAAATGACCGGGATGGATTTGGTTCAATTGTTCCAGAACTGCTTTTGCTTCTATACATCTGCCGTCTGCAATCAGGTAGTTCAAAAGCCAAACATAAGCCTGCCAGTACTCAGGGTGATTCAGCACTCTCATTGCGACTAGTCAATTGAATTATAACTTTTTGTTGAAAATATCCTCAATGACCACTTGGTTACACAAATTCGCTTATCAGTTACATTAGCAGCCTATACGAATGAGGGGATAAACAAAAGGCTGCCGGTAACGGCAGCCTTTGGGCCCGCTTAAAGCTATATTTATAAGGACCCGCTTACTTAACCCGGCAAGTTCTACCATTCTACCGATTCGCCCATTTCACTCCACACCGGTTGTCCGATCAGACCGAGGCGCCAGATGGCGATGCCCTTGAGACCATAACGTTTAGCCAGGCCGATCTTGGCATTGACCGAGGTTTCATTCTCGCTGTATACCGAAATGCCCAGGATCAGCTTGTCCTTGCTGACCTGCTGGAGGGCCAGACGGATGGATTCATCCACCTTGTTCATCGGCTCCGGTCCGGTTTCACCCTCATAAGCGTAAGCCATAATCACCAGGTCGTCGGCAATCGTGGCCAGCGTCTTATAATCATAACCTTTATAGGAGCTGTTGAGCGGATGCAGAATGACTGTAAGCTTGAGGTTCGCGGCCTTGGCTTTGGCGGACAGATTCTTGACAAAAGTGTTGTACTGGCTCTGCACAACCGCCTTATCCCCGGTCATGCCAAGCCCCTCCAGGTCAAGGGCAATCCCCCGGAATCCTTTCTGTGTTGCCGTATCTACGATACCGGCAATCGTCTGCTGCTGAAGCTGCAGATTCTCCACATTCTTGGTCAGCTCCAATTCCTTGTCCCCTGAGTATACCATCAGATAAGGAGCGGTCCCCCCGGCTGCGGCATTCTGGACGATTGATTCCGGTGTGACATCACCGGCGGCCTGCGGCCATCTGAACTCTGTCCCCGAGGTCGTGTATTGGCCGCTGCGGTCAATCCGGCTCCAGCCAAAGGCAACAGCGTCAAAATCCGGGATCAGGGAAACCTCACTATATGCACCCTGCGCGTAGAACCCAAGGGTATATAAATCTTTCTTCGGTGAGGTGATGGACACCGTCTTTGTGGCCTGATTCCAGGATACGCCTGCACCGAACTGCTGCCCAAAAAAACTGAGCGGAATCATCGTGGTGCCGCGGATGTTTTGCGGAGCCACGGCCAGCTTCACGGCCGAGCTGTTCACCGATGCACTTTTGCTGCCCAGGGTCAGTATTACTTTTTGGGTGCCTGAAGCCTCTTTATGGGTTGCTGTAATTTGCTTAGCCGCCTGATTCCATTCCACCTTAACACCCAGTGCCTCGGAGATCGCCCGGAAAGGCACCATCGTAGTCCCGCTCATCACCGCCGGTTCTACCGGAAAAGGAAGCGGATATCCATCGAGTACGATACTGACACCGCCTGCAGCAGCCTTAACACCTTCTGCCGGAAGTGACGTAAAACCTGCTGCTGTAACTGCTGCGCACAATACTATTTTGGCCAACCATTTCATTGCCGGATTCCCCATTCTAAGTAGGATATGAATTCGAATCTCTCAACCGCTTGCGCTCCTACCATTCTACCAAACCAGGTATTTTTAGCAAATTAATAGATTGTAACTATTGCCTTTCTGATTGATTACAAAAAGCCGCCGCTCCCCGTGAACATACCCGGTTCAACGGAGAAGCGGCGGCCTATGAAAAGAACGTTAGCCTTCTTATTTTACATAAGGTGCAGCAGCCCGGGTGAAACGCTCCAGCGCTTCGGTCAGAATCGAACGCGGACAAGCGAGATTAATCCGCAGATGGCCCTGGCCTTCCGTACCAAAAATGGAGCCTTCGTTAAACGCCACTTTGGCCTCGCGGTACATCAGCTTTTTCAGGCCCTCGGGATCTAGTCCGAGTTCGCGGCAATTCACCCACAGCAGGTAAGTAGCCTCCGGCCTCATTGGCTTCACTTGCGGCAGATGCTCTGCAAGGTAGCTTATGGCATACTCCGCATTGCTGCTGATATGCTGAATGAGCTGGTCCAGCCATTCCCCGCCTTCATTGTATGCCGCTTCCACCGCCTCCGGTGCAAAAAAGCGGACATGTGCAGGCTAAGCGCCTTCAGCTTGTATTCAAATTTCCGTCTCAATTCAGGATTGGAGGTGACGATATACGAGGTCTGCAGGCCGGGCAGATTAAATGTCTTCGTTGCGGCGAGTGTGGTCAGCGTAATATCCGACAGCTCCTTCGATAAAGAAGCGAATGGAATATGCTTATGGCCCGGCAACGCCAGATCGCAATGAATTTCATCTGAAATGACCGTCACGCCGTACCGCAGGCACAGTTCTCCAAGGCGCAGCAGCTCCGCCCGTTCCCACACTCTGCCCCCCGGGTTATGCGGACTGCACAGCAGCAGCAGCCTGGCGCCGCCTCTCATCAGCTCCTCGAGCTGTTCATAATCCATGACATAATGGCCGTCTTCGAGTTTCAGCGGATTGATGGCCACCTTCCGGTCATTCATCCGGATCACATCATAAAAAGGATAATACACCGGCGACTGCAGAATCACCTGATCGCCCGGGTTGCTGAACAGCTCTACCGACAGGCTAAGCGAGGTAACGATGCCGGGGGAATCTGTAATCCATTCCTTTTGAATCTCCCAGTCATGGCGTCTGCGGTACCAGCCGGCAATCGCTGATTTGTAGGAATCACTTGTCACGCTATAGCCGTATATCCCCTCCTGCACGCGGCGCAGAATCGCTTCCTTCACGGCAGGCGGGCTTTCAAAGTCCATATCGGCTACCCAGAGCGGAAGAATATCCTTGTCTCCGAACAGCTTCTCGGACTGGTCCCATTTGTATGAGCGGGTATTGCGGCGGTCAATGATCCGGTTAAAATCATACTTCAACTAGAATCCCCATCCTTTCTGCTTGTTCATTTATTGTACCATGGGGAGAACCTTCCGGCACCTGCTTCAGACTCATAGAACTTCAGATTGCTGTAACCTCAGCTTCCCTGAGTTCCAACCGGTGTCCGCCCAATGGCCGCGCCTACCTGCTTGAGAATCTCCGTCATCGAAGCCGGATCATTCACATCATAATCGTCGATGTTCAGGCGCAGCACCGGGCAGGCGTTGAATTCACTAATCCACTGCGAATAACGGCCGTGCATGTGTTCCCAGTAGGAGACATCGGTCTGGATTTCCATTTCGCGTCCGCGTTCATTGATGCGGGTCAGGATCGAAGGCAGGCTGCCTTCGATATAGATCAGCACATCGGGGTGCGGGAAATACGGCGTCATCACCATGGCTTCATACAGGCTGGTATAGGTGTCATAGTCGGTTTTCGACATGGTGCCCTGATCGGCATGCATTTTGGCAAAAATACCGGTGTCCTCATAGATCGAACGGTCCTGCACAAACCCGCCGCCCAGCTCAAACATCTTTTTCTGCTCCTTGAAGCGTTCGGCCAGAAAATAAATCTGCAGATGAAAACTCCACCGCTCAAAATCATGATAAAACTTCTCCAGGTACGGGTTATGATCCACCTGCTCCAGCGAAGTCTGGAAGTTCAGCTGTTCCGCCAGGGCGGCAGTCAGCGTCGATTTACCGACACCCACCGTACCGGCTACGGTGATAATGGCATTATCCGGAATGTTGTATGCGTTCATTTCATTAACTCCTTTAGCTGTGAGGCGACTCTGGTGAAGTCTTCCTTGTTCTCTACAAAATCAACCTGATTCCCATCGATGGTGACGATGACCGTGGACGGTTCGGTAAGAGCAAGTGAAGCCATAGCTGCATCATAATCCTCGATTAACTGCTGCAAATAGGCGGGGGCGATGTCCTCCTCGAATTGGCGTCCGCGCTTCGCGATACGTGCCAGCAGGGTGTCCAGATCTGCACGAATGTAGAGAATAATATCCGGCTTCGGCAGATCATCGGTCAGCACGTGATAGATCTCCCGGTATTTTTCCCGCTTCGTTCCCTTCAGTGTACGCTCGCCAAAGATCAGATTCTTATAAATATGATAATCCGATATCACCGGTTTACCTTTATTTATGTACTGGTTCACGGTATCTTCAAGCTGCTTGTAGCGGTTGCACAGAAAAAACATCTCAAGCTGAAAGCTCCAGTCGTCCATATTCTGATAGAACTTGTCCAGGAACGGATTCTCCTCAACAATTTCTTTAATGACCGGCAGCTGCAATTCTCCGGCCAGCATGGTTGCCAATGTGGTTTTACCGGCCCCGATCGGGCCTTCCACGGCAATAAAAGGTGCATGTTTCATTAACGCTGATTTCCTCCTCAAATATGGACATTGCCGGTGAAGCTCACTAAAATTTAATCTAAAAACAGACTAAACTATTGTATCACAGGAGAGCTGTGTATGAGTGTTTTAATTGTGGAGGAACCTTTCGGGGTTTAGAAGCGTCTACATGTAATATAATGGGTAATCCGTTATTGCAGATTATAACAATCATCGAAATGAGAGGGAACACTTATGAAAAAATGGACACTCTTCTGCATTACTCTTCTGGGGGTAAGCCTCGTTTCCAGCACAGCTGCCTCCGCTGCTACGGACATAACATCCGCCTCCAGCATTAAGTCCTTCGGAGCGGACTGGCTGACCAAAACGGACGGCAGCTTCTGGATCTGGGATTACAACCAATCCGTCCCAACACAGATTCCCGGGCTGACCGGGGCCACCGATTCTTATCCGGGAGGACTGGTGGTAATGGGGGATCAGACAATTAAGCAATGGAGTAACGATTATTATACTCCGGTGATAACGGTCAAGTCGGTCAGCGGAATAAACTCCATCCAGGATGTCCTCGCCTGGAATGGCACCCTTGTAGCGGATGCCGCCGGGGCGGTGTATACGAAAGTCAGAGCAGACGATTCACAGTCTCAAAGTGAAGTAACCTACACCCCGGTGGCAGGTATAGACAATGTGGCGGACATTGAAATATATACGGAGGAATATTCGGATTCAATGAGGTACCGGCATTTGTTTCTGAAAAAAGACGGAACTGTCTGGAGAGACAACGGAGAGCTGCAGGAGTTCGAGCCTATTCAGAACCTGCATGATATTGTGCAAATAGCGGAGAACTATGCCTTGCAAAAAGACGGGACCGTCTGGACTTGGCCTGCAGCCTTTGCAGAAAAAAATCCTCCGGCAAGCGCTTCGGCTGCCTCCAAATTTACCGCGTTAACCAATATCCAAACCCTTAAACACGAGCAGAGGTCCACGCTCGCCATCGACAAGCAGTCCCGCCTGTGGTTCTGGGGCGGTACGGTAACCGGTTATTCGGACGGCTGGACGTATGCGGATCACCCCGATCCCGTTCTTATAACCAGCATCCGGAACGTCAAGGATGCTTTTGTTGTCGAGCATTCGCTAATCGTCCAGACGCTTGACAACAAGGTCTATTCCACATCCGTTGCCCGGGATGCCATGCCGGCAAATCCAAACTTTGTGCTGCTCGCCTCGGATATTAGTAAGATCAAGAACGGCGGAAGGCATATGATTATGCAGAAGAAAGATGGCAGCCTATGGGGCTGGGGCGTGAACAAAAATTCGGAGCTTGGATATGGGGATTATGAATTCATGCATGATACTCCTGTCCCTGTGCAGAAACCGGTCGCCGTATCCCTGAATGGGGAGAATGTGACCCTTACCGCCGGAGTGATTACCCGGAACGGCCAAAATTTCGTCCCGCTCCGCTCGCTGTTCGACAAGCTTGGGGCCGAAATCGGCTTTGATGGCACAAGCAAGCTGGCGACCGTCACGCGCACCAACCCCAGCCTTCCGGCACTTAAAATCAGTGTCAACGCCAAGAGCGGCCAGACCACATTAAATGGTCAAGCTGTGACGCTCGCGAACAAGCCTTTTACCGTAAATGGAGTCCTGTACCTGCCGCTGCGCTTCATCAGCGAGAAGCTGGGGGCAACGGTGGAATGGTTGCCGAAGGAAGAGCGGATTGCAATTACGCTGAAATAGCGGAAATAAAAGATCCACAAGTTAACATGCTCCTCTTATGTAGCGGTATATAATACCGCTTTATAAGGGGAGCATTTTTGCGTACAACTGTTCAAATGCTTGATTGCGTAACAAATCCGTAATGATTAAATTCGATGGTCAATGGCTCAGGCCGATTCCATGTTTTGCACCCTAGTCCAACTTGGACAATTTGTCCAATTTCAGAAGCCTTGAATGCCACACTTTTACGCGACTGGGCGGAATGCAGTTCAAACAGGTAACCATTCTTCTCCATTCGAATGCTTAATGTAAGAGGCTGGGCATAGAGCTCGGAAATAAACAACTCCTGAAATTCACCTGTTTTCCCAAGGACTACCGATTCATTGTTCATGATTCCCCAAAAGTATAAATCCCCGGGGGCTGTTCTGAAGATTAGTCCTGCGTGAAAAAAAACCTCGCTGCTCAAAGATGAGCATTCGATATCCGCCGAGAACCAAAAATCTTTAGCCAGCTTCTCTGTTTGCTGATGCACTGCCTTTGGAGATTCATCTGTGATCCAGCAGTTATACAGCTTATCTCCTTTAAAATTAAAGATTACCTTTTCGTTGGCTTGCGAAATAATTTGATCAGCATTGTTTTCGAACGCCAGCAGCGTCTCCTTTTGCTCATCATACCTTTGCAATTCCTCCCGCAAATCTGAAATGATCCGCATCAGCGATTCTCTCAGTACACCGTCCGCTTGGATAAATGATTCGGCTTTGTCCTCAATATCAAAATGTTTTCCCCGCGTTTGGCTGACGACATAATTATTGATGAGTAAATATCCCTGGGCTAACATTACAGCTTTGTGTTCATTGAGCTCTTTAACGGTTGCTTCAGCAACGCAGCTTTCGAGCATAACCCGTATAATTTCCGAGTATAGAACATCCTTGTTCTTAATAATTTCGAATAACGGCAAACTGAGCGAATTGATCGAAGGGGCCTCCCCACCGATACCGTTCTTCATCATTTCAAGCTCTTTATATGGCTGTGTTGCCAGCTGCGTAGACATAAAATCAATATAGTCCAATAAAAGTTCAATTCGCCCCGGTGGCGGATTATCTGATTTGATGATGGAGAAGACACAAGGATGACCGTACGTTTCGATGAAAGAAGCATTCAGCAGGTCCATAATTTCAAAGGGGATTACAAACTCCTCGTAGTTATGTTCGTCGTTTTTCTTCTGACATCCGTCAATTACCATGAACAACTTCTTATGAACGTCGTATCCTTTGATAAGAAAATTATGCATCCAATCTGAGGTTTTATAATGATTGGAATAATATAATTCCTTTAAATTCCCAAAAACAAAAACAGGATTTCTCCGGTCGATTTCCGCTTTCACCGCAGAAACCAAATCCTCTATCCCGTTTAAAAAATGCAACTGTAACCCGCAGGCAGCCAGCGCCTGACCCATGTAAAATTGAAATGACTCCCCTTCGGCCTTTAGATGATGGTTGTAGGCTCTAAAGAGCTTCAGGCCGATATAGAAGAGAGCTCCGTACTGCGGCCGGATTCCTTCTACTGCGAGACCTATGGGATTCTCCAGACAATTGACATAATCCAGCGTATAGGAGCTATATAGGGGACGAATATGACCGAGAACATTTCTTTCCTGCTTATCGGCACCATTTCTTGTTAACATCGCATTCCGCCCTTTATTGTCTTAATTCGGCAGCGAATTGTTCTTTTAATGTATTAACCACTCGTTCATATACCGGATAGATATCATCATCCGTAAGCGTCCGGTCCGGATGACGGAACACAAGCGAGAAGGCAATGCTCTTCTGGCCTGTCTGGGCCAGACTGCCGCTGGAATAGACATCAAAAATAGACACCTCTTCCAACCATTCTCCTGCGGATGATTTGATGCCGGCAATCATTGCAGCGGCGAAAACATGGGCATGCACCACTACCGCGATATCCCTTTGGACCGAAGGATACTTCGGTGCCGATTGAGCGGATATTCCAAAATCGGTTAGTCGATAGATAGGCTTGAGAGAAAGCTCCAGCACAAAGGTTTCCTTAAGGTCATATTGTTTCTGGACATCCGGATGCAACTGTGCCGCATAACCAACGTAAATTGGATTACCGTCGTTATCCTTTAAGTAAATGCTTGCTGTCCGCCCGGGATGAAGACCTTGGATTTTGGCCCCTTCAAAGGAATAGTTTTCAATCCCCAGATAGTTCAGCATCTTCTCGACAGTTCCCTTTATGTCATAGTAAGATACTGGTTGGGCTGGGCAATTCCAGTGGGAGTGATTCCGTTTCCCCGTGAGCAGCATCCCCAGGCAGGGGAACTCCTGCGGCAGCTGCGTTAAAACGGGCTCATTACTGCAATAGATATTACCAATTTCGAATATAGAAACGTTCTCTGTACCATATTTCAAGTTGAACGACGCTGTCTCCAGAAGGTGAGGCAATAGACTCATCCGCAGCATGGAGCGGTCTTCTGTCATGGGATTGTTCAAGAAGACGGCTTGTGGATACAGCGGGTTTACAGGGATCATATTGAAATGCTTAGGGTGAGTCAAAGAATATGTGATCGTCTCGTTAAACCCGTTTTGAATTAAAATATGTCTGATGCTGCGCCGGATCCGCTGTTCATTCGTTAATTTTCCTGGTGTTGTAACGCCCTGTACCAGAGACACAGGAATATGCTCATAGCCGTACAATCTGGCGATTTCCTCGATGATATCGACCTCCTGGCTAATATCCCCCGTCGTTTAGGAACGGAGATGAGATAGACAGAATTCTCCGGAATCTCAAATGGAAAATGGAGATATTTCAGAATTGCTTCAATTTGTTCTCCGGATATTTCAGTACCCAGATAGCGATTGATCTTTTCTTGGCTCACTTTGATGGTCTTGTGTTCAATAGGTGCATACTGCCAATGTGAGACACCGGACAGTTTAGCCCCAGGTGAAGCAGCGACGATCAGCTCCGAGACCCGCAACAGCGCAGGGAGAATCATCTCCAAATTAATTTCTTTTTCAAAGCGAACAGTCTTTTCATTGCGCAACCCAAGCTTCCTGGAGGTCTTACGAGTGACACTTCCTGAGAAGTGGGCGGATTCTATCAATATTCTATGGGTACCCGGTGATATTTCATAGTCGGCAGCATTGGCAATACCGGCAATGGAAGCAGGCTTCCGTCCATCTGAAATAAGCAGGGCCGTGGAATCGACTGTCCTTTTCAGACCATCTGCAGTCATGATGTTTTCTTCATCGGCAAACCGGATCTGTATCTGGGCACCGGAAAATTGATCCGCATCATATATATTAATAGGTTGACCGCATTCAAGCATAATATAATTGGCAAAATCACACACATTATTGACCGGTGCAACTCCCAAAGCGGACAAGCGGTGCTGAATCCATAGCGGTGAAGGCCCTATCTGAACATTCTCTATTAATGCAAGTGCATAACACTTACATTCCTGCTCTGCCTCGTTATTAACCGAGAATGAATTCAGAGGTGAATAATTATAGGAGGACACGTTGTAACGGTTCAGACTGTTGCTATCCATATATCTTCCCAGCACTGCCCCCATTTCATATGCCGTGCCGATGATACTGAGGCAATCTGAACGGTTGGGTGTAAGATCCAGGTCGAGAATGTTATCCTTCGTCTCTTGAAGCGATGACTCCTGTCCGTAAAGTTCATCAGTTGACAGCACACTGTCTACTTCAATTCCATGGGCGGTTAATTGTTCTGCCAGTTCTTCGCCTGTATATCCTTTCAAATCTATATATTCGGATAACCAAGTAGTGGATACTTTCATCTTTATTCCCCTTTAACTATAATGATATGCCGGAAATAAACGACGGGTTATATATGATTAAATTGTGTCAATAACCGTAAATCATTGGTGTAGAAGTTGCGGATATCATTCACACCATATTTAAGCATCGCTATCCGCTCCACACCGACCCCAAATGCAAACCCGCTGTATTGGGTTGAATCGTATCCTGACATTTCCAATACATTCGGATGAACCATACCTGAGCCAAGCACTTCGATCCACCCGCTGTTTTTGCAAATTCTGCACCCTGCCTGACCGCAGAACATACAGGATATATCCACTTCCGCACTGGGCTCCGTGAACGGAAAATAGCTGGGCCGCAACCGGATTTGCGTTTGAGTCCCAAACATCTTCTGCACAAATTGAAGCAGGGTTCCCTTCAGGTCGCTCATTCTGATATGGCGGTCAATCACCAACCCCTCAATCTGTGTGAACAGATGGGAATGGGTGACATCATCGTCGCGGCGGTATACTTTCCCCGGGCAAATAATTTTGACCGGAACTTGACCTTTCATTCGCTCCATAGTTCTTATCTGCACCGGGGAAGTATGGGATCGCAGCAAAATCTCTTCCGTAATATAGAATGTATCCTGCATATCCCGAGCCGGATGATCCTTGGGAAGATTCAGAGCTTCAAAGTTATAGTAATCCCTTTCTACTTCGGGGCCTTCCTCGACGGAATAGCCCATGCCAATAAAAATATCCTCTAGCTCCTGAGTAACCTTGCTGAGCGGATGAACCGAGCCTATAGGAGCCGGATTTCCCGGCAGCGTAACGTCAATGGTTTCCTTAGACAATTGTTCTTTTAGTATTCCCTGCTCAATTTCTTTCGATTTCCCGTTCAGCTGATCTTTTATAGATTCTCTTACCGAATTAACCATCATGCCGATTATGGGTCTGTCTTCCGAACTGAGGGTGTTCATGTTTTTGGAAATCTCGGTAATGAGTCCTTTCTTGCCGAAATATTTCACCCGCAACTCATTCAGTTCGGCAAGACTCTTCGCCTGTAGTATAGCTTTCTTTGCCTCAAGAGACAGCTCGTCTAGCTTGGTTTTCATTATTATTCCCCTCCATAATAGCGCAAATAATTAGATTTCATTCAAACTTCGGCGGAGTTAAATAACTCCTGATAAAGAAGATTTCGCTGTGTTAGTTCTTCAAGACTTCCCGAGGCTGCTATCCGCCCCTTCTCCAGTATGACAATCCGATCTACAAAGGACAGGGAAGCAGGGGAATGCGTCACAAAAATACACGTTGTTTCTGTTGGCAAGCTTTCCAGTAAGCGTTGAATTTTCATCGCATTCCGGCGATCCAAAGAAGATGTAGCTTCATCCAAAATAAGCAACGGGGCATTCTTTAACATTGCCCTTGCAATGGCAATCCGCTGTTTTTGTCCGCCGGATAGTGTAGCTCCCCCCTCTTTTACGGGAGTGCTGTACCCCTGCTCAAGCTGGGAAATAAACTCATCCGCATTGGCTGCCTCAGCAGCGCGTTTGATATGGTCATCATCAAAGGAAATTGCTCCGAAGGATATATTCTCGCTAATTGTTCCCGTAAACAGGTAATTATGCTGCGGAACATAGGAATAAAAGTCCTTTACTTCAGAAGTTCCGTCAACCTGCTTATCAAAAATCGTTATTAGTCCGCTGTCATGCCGGTAAAGACCGGTTATCAATTTCAGCAGGGAGCTCTTCCCTGAACCGCTTGCCCCCACGATGGCTACCTTCTCACCTCGGCGGATTTCAAGATCAAAAGACTCAAACAGCGGCTCTTCGACGCTTTTGTCCGGCTTAAACGATACATTGCGCAATAGGACGGCAATGTCTTCTGCGGGAGGCAATAATGGATTTGTGACTTCTATCTTCTCCGATTGCGAATTTTGTCCGAAGGCGGCAAGATCCAGTGCCCGATATGCAGATCCGTAGCTGTTATTCAGTGTTCTCCAGCGATCTGCGATAATTACAAACGGCCACAAAACCTGACTCATCAGCAACGTGAAGGTAAGCACAAGGCCAACCGTCATTTCTCCGTTTATTGCGGAAAGACAGATCAGAAATACACCTATGATCCAGACTGATTCCCTCATAATATTCAGCAGTTGCTGCATAAACACATTGGTGAGTATGCTTTTCCTGTATAACAGATAAGTATCCCTTCTATACTTTGCATATTTCTCCCCGAAATAGCTTTGCAGCCCGTAAGCCTTCACGACAGAAATTCCTTGCGCCATTTCTTTAATTAAATTCTTGATATCAGACTCCTTGTTATATATTTCTGAAGATATTTTCCGGAGCTTGGGATTAAATATACTGCTGCAAAAAAAGATAAGGACGCCCGTAATGGCCACTGTAACGGCCAGCGGAAAATTGATAAAGCACAAATAGGTCAAAGCAACAGCAAACTGCAGTGCGTTCTCAAAAATCCCGAAGAGCCCGTCTTTCAAATGTCTGCTGCAGTCTTGGACATCATAGGAGGCGCGGGATATCAAATCCCCGGAATGCCGTCCCTTGAGCTCTTCATAAGGCAACTTGTTTAGCATGGAGAAGGTGTCAAACTGAAAATTTCTTGTCAGCAAAGAAAAAGAATATTCTCTGAAGAAATAGCCCACAAAGGTAAGAATCATCGCAAGCAAGAAGCAGATGGAAAACACAATCAGATAGAAGGATAATCGCTTGAAATCCCCTTGATTCAGAACATCCAAAAAGGACTGCTGAACCTTGGCTATGCCGATATTAAAAGCGACATCAACCATCAATAAAATCAGGCCAAACAGAAGCAGATTTTTGCCGTTCTTCACATAAGTGAATACTCTCAAGAAGATGGAGGCTCCTTTATGCTTCATGCGATATCATGCTCCTCTGCATATCCGTTTAGCAAGTTGTAGTATTTGCCCTTCCGGGCAATCAACTGCTCATAAGTTCCCTGTTCCACAATCTGTCCATGGTCCAGATACAAGTATTGGTCCACCTGCTCCAACCGCAACGGCTTATGGCTGACAATAATTAGCGTCTTATCCTTAATCATGTTCTTAAATTCCCGAAAGATAGCCGCCTCATTCTCTCCATCCAGCGCAGAGGTAGGTTCATCCATTACAAAAATGGAGGCCTGCTTCAGCAGTGCCCGGGCAATGGAGATCCGCTGGCACTCTCCGCCGGAGAGTGTCAGCCCGCCTTCACCGATCAAGGTACCATAGCCTTCAGGCGTACTCATGATCATATCGTGCATGTTTACTTTTTGGGCTGCATCCATAACCTCTGTCAAGGTAGCATCAAGCTTACCCAAAGCAATGTTCTCAAAGAAGGTCCCGGAGAACACATACATTTCCTGGCTGATATACGAAATATCACTTCGCCATTGCAAAACACCACGCTCTGCCTGCAGTGCGGAACCAATCCTGATCTCTCCTGACGCTGGTTGCAGAAACCCGAGGAGTAACTGAAGTATTGTACTTTTTCCGCTTCCGCTTGGGCCAACGATTGCCGTAACAGTGCCTGCTTTCACCGTAAAAGAAATGGCGTCGAGCGCAACTCTACCGGGCGAATAAGCAAAGCTTACATTGGAGAACTGTACCATCGCCGGTTCACTGCTGCTCCGGGACATTTCATTACCATTATGTATACCGCGTTCTTCCTCCATTTCAAGAATCTCCAATGCACGGGACAATTGGCTTAACGAATTCTGAACTCTGGGCCACATCACCATAGCATTGGATATCGGATTAAGCATTCTCCAGAATACGAGAATAAAGGCTACAACGCTGCTGACACCAATGATCTCCTGCTTGACGAGAACACCGCCGTAGCCAATGATGAAGATCATGCCGCCGATACGGATAAAAAAGTTCACCTGATTCGTTAGCGACTCGAACCAGATCCCCTTTTTGGTCCACTTCATGAATTCCGCATATTTGCTGTGGAAGATTGAATCGGTCCGCTCCCCCAGAGAGGTGGTACGGACCACCTCGGCGCCGTCAATACACTCCTGCGTGAATGCATTCAGCGCCGATTCGGCATCGAGCTTACGCCCGTAAATGACATTTAATTTTCGGGACAAGTATTTTAGAGCGAAGGGAAGAAGCAGCGCGACAACAAGGCAGCTTACGGTAAACAGGATATTAATAGCGCTCAAATACACCAGATTTAGAACAATGACTGCAAATACCCGGAACCCGTCCATCAGATTATTGTTCAGTGCAATTTGGCCGTTGCGTGCATTGTCGCTTACCCTCTTCACCAGATCTCCGGAGTGGTAATTTCTATGGGAGGCAATATTCATATGAAGTAATTTTTGAACCATTAAAGATTCCAGATGCACCGAAGATCTGTAATTTACAAATTCCGTGAGCAGGGAAGCACAGGACCCTAGAATTACAGTTCCGGCTATAACCCCTCCAGCCAGCAATAAAGACTCCCGCAGAGCCCCCATATTACTGTCGGTGGCGGCCGAAATCATGCGTCTGAACGCTTCAGTTCCCGCCACATCAATGCCAGCGGCCAAAATAATACAAATGATTAAAAATACATACTGTGGCCACAATTTTCTGTTGATTTGCAACAGGGAGGTGAGTACTCTCCAGGAAGACCCCGGCTTATTTTCGCTCTGCTTCAAGAACCTTTCCCCCTCCTACCCGGAGTGTTTCTGCCGTTAAATTGATTAGGTCCAGCCTTTTTTTCTCTGTAAGGCGTTGTACTTCAACGGAGTCTTTCTCGCTGCAGCTGATTACAATGTGGCCGTCCTCAATTCGGGACCATTGTCCGGATTGAAGGACCGGTACATCCGACAGATACGTATAGTTCATCTCATCATCATCCGTTATTACATAGGAGACCTCAAAGTTCTGTTCTCTTAGGAGATGGACCAGAGTATAAGAAATTTCATTCACGTGATACACAATCAATTTCCGGCCCGGCTGGAGCTGAGCAAAAATATTTTCGATCAGATCTCGATATTTTCGGTAGATCCGTCCAACAAATATCTTTTTGATCTGCACATCGTATTCCAGCATAATTTCATAAAGCCGGTGCTGAGACATCTCATCATTCAAATAAAAGCTGTCGTACTGACTTCTCAGTTTGACCCATTCCTGAAAGGGCCTGTTATAGAACTTCTCGGTATGCGTATATCCATAATAAAGCATACGGCTCCACTCAACAGGCTCCTGAATGATCCCCCTTGTCTTGCCCTCCTCCCACAACTCCGTACCGGGCATCGGAGACAAGATGTTCGCAGCCACTTCATTCAGCTTTCCTTCACGCATATTCCTGACAACAAAATCATAGGTCATCCGCAGATCTTCTTCAGTCTCCCCAGGAGAACCGACAATGATTGAGGCACTGATGGGAATGCCGTTCCGGTAAAGTAAATCAAGCGCATGCTGTATCTGAGGCACGGTTAAAGTGCCTTTCTTGAGGTAATTCAGAATACGGGGGCTCGCAGACTCCATACCGAAATAAATGAAATTGGCATTCAGCGCCTTAAGCAGCTGGCACATTTCATCATCCACCTGATCTGCGCGGATAGAGATGTTGATCAGCAACTTCCCCAGAATATTGCGTTCTTCCATCAGACTGATAATGTTACGCAGTCGTTTTCGGTCAGCGGTAAACAAATCATCCACGAAAGTGATTTCCTGAGTGTCCGGGAAGTCTCTTAAGATGGCGCAAATCTCGTCAACTACATATTCTGCGCCGAATCTTCTAAACCGGCTCCAGAAATTGGTGGAAGAGCAGAATACACATTTAAAAGGGCACCCCCGTGAGGAAAACAGGTTTTGTTTCTTTTGCCACCACGGCTTCATTAAAGAGGTTCGGTCGGGAAAAGGGATTGTTTCCATTTTCTTGATCGGCTCACGCAAGGGATTGATCTGCACGTTTCCTTTATTGCGGTATACAATTCCCTTGACATCACTTAAGTACTCGGGCTGCAAGGAACCGTTCCTGGCTCTAATATCCAGAATCTCTCTGAAGGTTTCTTCGCCTTCAAATCTTACGCCAACAGCAATTTCCTCCGGAAGCGTTTCCGGCATTAAGGAAATATGATATCCCCCCAGAACAATGTCCCGCACCCGTTTCCGTATCTCCTGTAACTGCTCCTTTAAAAGTTCAAAATCTTGTGACATGCAGGATATAGCCACAACATCCACATCATCCGTCAACTCGTGAAGCCGCTCGATTATCGTAACATTGTGATGTTGTTCACAATATTGTTCGGCATAAGATTTAAGATAACGAATTCCAAGAGGCATATACGTAGACTTGTCATTCTCATTGGTATAATGCCAGAGCGCTACATTCATTTGGACAAGCCCCTTTCCATTGGCTCATCCTGTTCCTCCTGGCGAAAATAGATAATATACCTGTTGTGTGAGCGGGAAAGCTCACTAACAAGCGGAGCATACTCCTGTTTGTAAAGAGAGAAGATTTGATTTTGATCGATCAGTTCGCCGTTGTAATGCGATTTGAAGATGTACGGATTATCCGGGTCAGAATCGATGATATTGAATTTTTCCGGTGCACTGTACATATCGCAGTTACGTTCCAAGCGGTACAAACCGGCGAAAACCCCCTTTAAATTGGGTGAATTTTCCTTAAGTTTATCAATATCATACCATATCTCTTCTTCCCTTTGTGAAGGAAATCCACAAATCATCCATATTATATTCTTAATGCCAAATTTATTAAACATGCTTAAATTCTTGGATATATTTTTCTCGGAAATGCCTTTACGAATCATTTTTATAAGCCGCAAATTAAACGTTTCAACGCCAAACAAAACCAGCCGGCAACCTAAAGCTCTGGCCCTCTGTACAAGATCATCCGTATATTCCCCGCTGATCCGAGAGTAATACATCCAATCCAACGAGTTCAATTCACGTGCTTCCATCTCCGCTACAATTTCCTTCAGTTTCTCCGGTTTAATTGCTTCATCGACAAATTGTATATGTTGGTTGTTATATTTTTTCTTCAAAGCAGCTAAATTTTCTACAACCGTCTCAGCAGTTTTGCTTCTAAAATTATACCGGTAATTGGCATCATGGTCGCAAAATGTACAGTGGCCCCAAAAACAACCGCGTGAGCTCTGATAGGGAAGCATAATTTCAGGCATCAAGTATAATTCAAAATCCAAATCATTGAAGTCAGGTTCCGGCAGCTGTTGAAAATTTTCAAATTTAGCCGCATTATGAACAACCTGTCCCGAAGGGTCCATAAAGCAAAGATTAGGAATGTCCGCTAATTCGCCTTGCCCCTTGGAGGTGTACTGAATAATTAACTCCAAGGCGGTTTCTCCTTCTCCGTTTACTATATAATCACATAAATCGAAGATCTTTCTCTGTTTGTCAGGGCGCACCGTCTTCACAAGCACAGGGATGTAGCTGCCGCCAAATATAATCTTTACCTCTGGGTGTATCCTTTTAATCATTCTGGCGTAAATGCAGGAAACAATGAACTGATCGAAGCTGGTACTGGAAAATCCAATCAGCCGAAGCCCTTGCTGAATCAACGTCATGCACTCGTTGCCCATCAAGGTGTCCGTCAACAGCCCGCTGCTAACCTCCTCCATAATACTGTCCAGCTCAAACTCCGCCAATTTATCCCAATAGTTCTTTTTGTACAGCTGATTAAAATAAATATAATGAAAGATGCCATCCAAAAAATTAATTTCATCCAATGTAAATTGATAGAAATTTTTCTTGAGAAATTGTCCGCTTAATTGTCCCGGCTGTATAAAAGCACTCTTTCTGGTAAACTCTTTTGCATCGTTTGCTTTGAACACATTTTTATATGCAGTGTCCAGACCGTCATATACATCATCATTTTGCAGTTCTTTAAGAATGGCGAACCCCTGCTTATCGATCATCCGGTTGAAATGAACAATATTTAAATCAAGCTGCCGTACAGCGAATCCTTTGGAACGCAGAAATCCGCTCAAACTCGGCAAAGCCAGAAAGGGAGAGTAAAAATCCCAATACGGAGGAGATATTAAGAGTAAATCCAAGTCCATTATGAAACCTCCTTACTTTTCGACTTATGCGGTTATCCCTGCGACATTCGTCGTTTATTTCCTCCAAGCGGTCAAATAATACTCGTACATCCTGCATTGATGCTTCGCTATTTGATCTTTAAGGAACGTATTCAGATAATCGATATCGCACCGTTCTTTGTTCTTCCAATAATACGAACTCACGGTTTTGACAATCCGGTTCTTAGAATTCAGCTGCGCATAGGTTTTAGCCATATGGGCGTGCCGGTGCGGGAAGACATGATCCGAAACATTTATTGTCTTTTCTTCGCGGAAGCCTACGTCATTAAGCAATTCTTTATAATCCCTTTCCGTCAGAAAGTCCTCCGGCGTCTCTTTGAAGTACTCTCCGATCTTCAGCATAAACTCCTGATCCTCACCCCGAAATTCATGGAACGGCCTTGCCAACGTGGTGTAAGCCAAAACCAGTCTGCCGCCAGGTTTGATTCCATTGTATAAATGCTGTAGAAATTTCTCCTTGTTACGGATATGGGTCAAGATTTCAATGCCGTATATCTTATCAAAGAGTTGTCCCCTGAGGCCTTCCTCTTCCAGGTTGACTTCGTTCAAATGGGCTCGCTGCACAACGCGATGTTCTTCCAGCAGGCTTCGGCACGCTTCAAGCTGCAGCGGATCAATATTGAAACCGGTCACGGATTTGACGGAAAATGTACTTAAAAGCCTGGTCATAGCTCCGCCGATACCGCAGCCCACATCTGCGATATCTTCATTTACTTCCGGTTTAAGCAATTCGAAAATATGGTCAACCATCTGGATTTGCTTCTGTCTGGAGCTTGTCTTTTCAAGGGAGTACCGTTC
Source organism: Paenibacillus sonchi (assembly GCF_016772475.1). Lineage (NCBI taxonomy): Bacteria > Bacillati > Bacillota > Bacilli > Caryophanales > Paenibacillaceae > Paenibacillus > Paenibacillus sonchi. The sequence continues at coordinate 4,785,477 of NZ_CP068595.1, read as the reverse complement.
ATATCCAAGATTCATAAATCCTTTGGTGCTCCCGGCTTTAACAATGTTGCTTTGACGGCTGTCACTATAAGTTGCGATCATATTGCCTTTATGCTGATCCATTCCGATCCCCCTGTCATTAAGGCTTAGAAAAATTCTCCGTTGAGCCTTTTCTCGCGCGCCCACTCATTCTCCATCAATACATGAATCGCACCGGCACTGCATTCTGCACGTAAATCGAGAGCTTGTTGTAATTGATCCATAGGAAAAATATGCGTCCGAAGGCGCGGTGTCGGCAGAATCCCGTCCGCTACCAACTCCATCGCGTCACGCCACAGTTTGCGGTGCTCGAATACACCTGAAATATTCATACTTTCTTTAACCACAGAAAGTCCCTTTCTGTGCAGTTTAAAGTAGTCAAATCCGTCGCAGGGGCCAATTCCGCCAAAGTTAACGATCTTCCCTCTTATTCTGGTCCAGTCGATAGCTTTCTCCACATCATTGCCGTCCCGCGTGGCAATAATGGCAATATCAACGCCTTCAGGTACAATTTCTTTGATCCGCTCCGTCATATTTTCGGTAGAAGTATTAATGAAATAAGTTGCACCGAATTCTTTGGCAATCCGCAGCTTTTCTTCATATAGATCGGCAACGATCAGTTTTTTACAACCGAAGAACCGGACCAGACGGGTCATGATCAGTCCGGTCAAACCTTGTCCATAGATCAGAACATCGCTCGATTCCGTAATTCCCGTTTTCATGGCAGTCATCGCTATACTCGGCAAAACTTCAACTATACTGCTGTCAACCAAAGAAAGGTCAGGGTGCAGCTTTAACACATTCATCGGCTCAGTGACTACATATTCGGAGAAACAGCCCCAGACACCTATACAGGTAACACGGTCACCAACCCTTAACCCAGTGACCATGCTTCCTATCTTGTCTATAACTCCCGAAGGCTCATGACCAAGCAGTACTGGGCCTTCCGTATACATTTCCGGCGATCGTTTACCAAGATAGATGGAAATATCCGAGGCGCATACACCGGTATAAGCTATTTTGATGCGGACTTCATACGGGGACGGCTCCGGAATTTCAGCATCCACCGGTATCATATTTTTGGGTCCTTCTAAAATGTACGAAATCATGTTTATTACCTCCGGGGTTTTTATAATGTGGTTTGTTCTGTGATCCGTTGCTCTACCAAATGAACTAAATCTTCCAATTTCAAAAAGTGTTCCATCGACATATCCTGGTCTTCAAATTCAAAATCCAGCGTTGTCTCTAAGTTCACTATCAGCTGGATTAACTGAATGGAATCGAATCCTAGACTGTTCATCAGATCCGTATCAGGAGCCGCTGAATCAGGTAAATCCATTTCGGGTTTAATCTCCTTGATTAACTTCCAAACTTCTTGCTGGACGGATCTCATCGCCATTGCCCCCACTTCCCTTTCGGTTGATTTTACCGGTTAAGCCCCGCTCCAGCTTATCCACAAAATAAAAGGCCGCCGGCACTTTGCGATGATCCAGTCTTAGCCGGCAATGACGGACTAAATCTGCAGTGGACAATATTCGTCCAGAGCAAGCTTCTATATAGGCGGCTATTCTGCTGCCTCCCAAGTGATCGCTTTCTTCCTTAACCAAAGCCAGATGAACATCATCGTGCTCCAATAAGACCTCTTCGATCTCGGTTGGATATATATTAAGCCCGGCCTTGATAATCATGTCATCTTTACGCCCGCAAAGAAACAAATAACCGTCGTTGTCCAACCAGCCAATATCCCCGGTGAGCAGCCAGCCTGCGCGGAATGGCGCTGCGGTTGTTTCGGACAAGTAACCTTTCATCAATGTTGGACCCGCTATAGCAACCTCACCGATTTCGCCGGCTTCGGCGGATGTTCCATCCGGCCTCTGAATATCCACTTGCACTCCTGCGATAGGCTTGCCAGACGAGCCAGTGAGAAGACCCAGCTCTCTTGTCTTGATATATGTGACCCGCGAGGCCGCTTCCGATATTCCATAACCATAAATAATCTCTGCCTGGGGAATTTCAGATATCAATGCCTGGATCAGAGATTGACCGGCCGGAGCGCCGTAAAAGTGAATAATCCGTAATTTCGTCTCCCTGAACCGGGGCAATAGCCCCGCTTTCCTTATCAGTTCAAGCAATGTAGGAACCGTAAAAAAAACAGTGACTCCATAATTCCTGATTCCTCTGATCAGCCGGGAAAGAACCAGCACTTCAGGTTCAATTACAATAGAAGCTCCAACCGATAACGCGGCAAACAATTCGGAATTCATACCGGATGAGTGAGCCAAAGGTTTGGTCAAGAGAACTTTGTCGGCTGACTGTAATTCCAGATAAGTGTGTACACTGGTGGCGCAATGCTTAACATTGTCCTCTGTGAGCAGCACACCCTTGGGAGTGCCTGTTGAGCCTGAGGTGAACAATATTTCACATACATCCTCATCCATCAATCTTGGCGCCAAGCTGCCGGCCGGAGAAGCTATCTCCTCCATGACCAGTTGCCCGCTTCCTTCGCAGAAGTCGATACAAAGTACCGCATGCCCTTTGTTTCTGAGAAGCGTAAGCACTTCTTTATCGATGCAACTCCGGTCAAATATAACGGCGAAGGGCTGCGTTTCGTGAATGATGAACTCGAATGAACGCGCCGGCGTGTTGTGATAGAGGGGAACAACAACTCCATCGCAAGCAAGTGTTCCAAGAATTGCACTAAGCATTGCCGGGGAGTTCCGCATCATCATAACTACATTCATATACCGGGTAATTCCCAGCTCATGCAGTCGTTGTGACACCCGTGTTGAATTGTCGCAGAGCCAAGTATAATCGCCCCTCCAGCTACCCCACTGGAGCAAGCTGTCTTTGAACGAATTCAGGTCCGGAAACAGCCTGTTCATTCTACTCATTGGCATTCCCCATCTCTAACATCTGCAAATGAATACATTCGGCTTCTCTCGCTGCTTCCGTACAATTTCACTCTCGCTTAAAATATTGTGCTGAAAGGCAACGTCTCGCTCCATACACAGACAGGCTGCGGAAGCAAATAATTCCATGAACACTTCTACCTCATCAAAATAATTCGTATAGACATTGAAATGGTCCAAATTGGATTGAATGACTTGTATATATTCCAGCCCGGGAATCTGCCGCTCTCTAAGCACTCTTCTAACCATCTGATGGAAAAACACATTTCCGTACAATTTTTCTTTGCAGCCTTTGATCAAATTGATCTCCCTGCCTTCAAGGACCGTAAATGTGGGGTTCGGATTGCCGCAACCGCAAGTTTCTTCATTAAAGTATCCGTAATCACCCGACAGATAGCGTGTAAAGGGTAGCAACCGGTTCGAAAGCGCAGTCAGCAGTAGCCGTCCCGTAACATGGGGCTTGGTGATAGGATTGTTGTCATCATCAACCAGTTCAACATGCACATTCTCATTAATATGTAAATTGCCGCAGGCACAGCTCAATCCGATTGTCCATGTTTCGATTGTTCCATACTGATTGACGACCTGAACGTTGAAATATTCCTCAATTATCTTTTTCGTCTCCGGCCGAAGATACTCTCCGTTGCACTCAATCACTTTTAATTTGGGGAGATCAAGCTGGATATTATTTTTTTGCAAGGAAGCAACGTGATGCTGAATGGTACTGGGTGGAGTATGCAGCCAGCGGGCGTTTGCATCCTTGACTTTGCCGTAAATTTTCAATAAATTCTCAGGATCATAATTGTAAATATCCAATTTGTCAGCATCTTTGCCGATATGATTGAATTGAAAAAGATTTCCGGGGCTAACCTTCCGGTCCAGCCGCCGTCTCTGCTTCCAGATCCCTAAGGAGAGTACGGCCCGTTCCGGCTTGGTCTTAGCACACCGAAACGGAACACCGCTGGTTCCAGTAGTTTCTTCAACGATAATATCTTCAGAAAAGTACAGCTCATTGTCTGTACGGTCTTTTTGTATGGCGGGATTCCGCACAAACTCAACCAGGCGATCTTTTACTTCGGCAAATTCATTACTGAAGAATTCGCCGTATTGTTTGCGGATCATGTCCTTTGTCATTATTGGAAGTTCCGCAATGGAAGTAGCTTGGTGGTTTCTCTCCATATAAAAGGGCACATGCATTTTTAAATAGTTAAGATGAGACAACAGCCGTTCCATTGTTGCTCCCCCCTTTAAGAAAGCTGTCGGCTACTTGTTTGCAATAGCCGCACTCAGTACAGTTGAACTTGCACTTGGAGCGGCGGTTCCAATAATCTTGGGGATATTTCCTGTCCACATCAATCTCGGCCATGAACTCCGGATTATACCTGAAGCGTGTACCGCCTTGACCAATGGTATAGATAATATCTCCCAGGCTGACTTCCTCTCCATTCAAGTAGAACTCCATAATTTTTGCGATTTGATCTGTGGGAAGCCATCTGGAAGATATTTTGAAGATATCCATCTGGCCAAACCAATGATGGATATCGTTCGGCAGAATACCTTGCCCTGTAAAATAGCGCCACCAGTTATGCTTTTGATAAGAAGCGCACAGAAACCGTTCGACGTGCAAATATGAGTTGTGGGCCTTCATTTGGCTGTGCAGATCCGAATCCAGGCAATCCCTGGTGCAGAACTCATTGAGGATTATCTTATATTTGATACCGGGGAATTCCCTCTTTAATTTTTGAAACAGCGGCAGCTGGTAAACCGAATTCCTGCCCAGATTGATGCAATAAATCGAATCTTCCCCGTATTTATCTACCAGAAATGCGACTTTTTCGAACGTGTCAATGTTCAATCTGACAGATAAATGGAGTTTGATATGAGGAAGTTCTTTCATAATAATCTCGGCCAGCAGCAAGTTTGAGACGGAAAGCATCTCAATTCCTACGTCTAATTTTTGCGGAATATCCAGCAATTTCTTGATTTTATCCGGCTTTAAATGATCTCCCATACAGAAGAAGTTGTATAGCATGTTTAAGCCAATGTGGGGATACGCAGCTTTAATCTCAGTCAATTGTTCTCTGTAAGCTTCCAGTTCCAGTTCCTTGTAATGCTCCTTACCGTTGCCTAGCTTTAAAGCAAGCGGGGTGAGAAGAATATTTCGGTGATATACTCGTGGTACTTAGCTGCTATTTCAGGAATAAACTTCTCATCCTGATTCCAACCCAGGCTAATTCTGTTGTAAAGCTCATGTGTATATACAGCCATCATCTTTTGATCCTTTCTAGTGGTTTCTGAGAAAATTGCATATTTTTTGCGAGACTGCTTCAATTTCGGATTCTTTCCCCAATGAAATCCGCCAGAACGGCTTATGGGTCTGCCCGCTGCTGCAATACATATATTTGGGACTATGATTCTGCACGAAATTAAGGTTTGGAAAAAATTTGCTTCCAGAGGTAACTCTGACCCCGGTCATCTTCTCTAACGAATACGTCCATTCATCTAACGCTTTATCTGAAGTGATGGACATCCCCCCAGATCAATGCACCGGTACAAATGATTATCGGAGGGAAACAGCCTGGCGGCTGAGCTGTTCAAAGATTCAAAGCTGCTCGCAAAGAGATGATGCCGCATCCTTAAAGAGGATTGAATCGCTTCGATCAGTTCTTGATGATTCTTCAGCAAATAACCGATAAACAAATACTTCAGTGCACTGGGCAGCAGCGAATGGGCGCTCTTAACAGCTCTCAGTGCACTGCAAATTTGTTGATTGCTACTGAAGGCCATCCCTAGCCTGAGCCCCGGCAGACCAAAAATTTTGGAAAAACTGTCGCAGTAAATGGTCCGTTCAGGATCAAATTGGCTTAATGCCTGTTGAATATCGCCTTTGTCCGTAAATCCCGCGTAGACCATATCCACAATAATTGCGCAATCGTGCAACCGCGCCGCATGGTTGATTCTTTCCGCATGATCAGCGGTAAGGATGTAGCCAAGCGGATTTTGCGGAATATTAACCAGAATGGCCCCTATCGTTTCATCAATGCAATCTACGACCCCTTGGGCAAATTCATCCCCAGAAAAAGCCTGGAACAGTTTCACGCCGCACTTCTGATTAAGGATAGATGCAGCATAAGGATACGAGGGAATGGCTGCAAGAACAAATTGCTTGTTGCGGTAGCCGGAGCCAAGCGGCGATACCGTGCAAGAGATGACATTGGATATGGCATCCTGCGCACCGTCAAAAAATGTGATATGCCTTTCGTCAAGTTCAGACAAACCGGTTAACGCTCCTGCATGCTTGGCGGTTATTAATACCGTTTCAAGAGTTCCTTCAGCCCCCCCATATCTGGTCAGTTTGTTCTGCAAATCATGCTCTGTAAGAAACCGCTTATACAGACCATATTGATTTTCGGAATAATGGACATTTGCAATTTCACCCAGGCTCATATCATGGACAGGCGTACGCTTGTCCGCAACCAGATAATCGTTATAAAAATGCTCGATGTTCAACGACTCGAGACTGTTCTCGATTACAGTGTCAAGAATTGACAAGGCGTGTCTCCTTCCCTATGGCTAAATATGCTCGAACCATTGCGGCTGACGAGTGCGGTTGGAACCGGGATAATAATAATTGACAAGCATTTTGTTTAAATGATATATGCTTTGGCGTGAATAACGGTAATAGATGCGTTCAAACAAATCCTGATCATTATGTCTTCGATACAAATAGCGGTTGCCTTGGTAGGCTTGAATCTCCTTACGCCTCGGGTGGAAAGTATTCCAGTAGCCGCCGATCTCCCGGAATACAGAAGCCCTATGCATCATTTCATTGGTATCGATATAGACGGCAGCACCGAATTCGCTTTCGATCAGCTCCTCACAGCTGAAGCATGCACAATCATTCCCGCAATAGACTAGTTTTCGCTGATCCGATGCCATAACACGCTGGAGTACTTGAGGCGGATAGAAATTAAGACTGTTGCAATGGACCAGCTGTATCTCCGGGTTCATCTCCAGCACCTTCGACATATCCCCGATAAACGACGGCCACCATTCATTATCCGAATCCAGATAGGCAACATATTCACCTTGGGCGAGTTTCAGACCATCGTTACGCGGCTCCCATTCCTGCGGGGCAAGCCTGCTGTTCATTTCATTCCGCACAGTACGTATACGTTTATCCAGCTTTTCATATTTGCTGATTATTTCAGGCGTGCCGTCAGTCGAGCAATCATCGACAATGATCAGTTCAAATTTTGCATAGTCTTGGTTCAGTACACTTTCAATGGCGCAGCTGAGAACTTCCTCACGGTTATAGACGGGCATAATCACGCTAACTTTTGGCTTATTCCACATTAAGTTCACGCAGGATTTCATCTCCAAGATCAATAATGGTTTTTAAGCAGCCCAGGATATTCTCTTCCGTAGAGTTTGGATTTCCAAACATCAAGCGAAGCGGATAGAATTGCACGCTCTTGTTGCTACTGATTACGGACTCATCATCAATACTGGGAAAAGTGTGAACCATATACGTTCCATGTTCAGTCATGCGTTTATGAATCTTTTGGTTAACCTGGTTAAAAAGCACATGATCATGCCTGTATCCCGGCGTTTTATACATAAGCATGACGGAGTTATGCTGTGGTTCAGGATTAAGTACTACCAACTGTTCGAATTGTCCGGTCATGTCAACGGTTCTTAATGCAAGCTCATGCCTCCGGTCAATCTCCAGCCCAACATTCTCCAGCCCCCAATGCCTCAGCATGAAATACAGTTTCAGGGATATAAATCCCTTGCTTCCGATCCCGGGAGTAAATTTCCCCAAAGAATCATCTTCATTGCTGATAATTGTGGACCCCTTCGGCAATAAATATAAATCCTTTGGATTTCTTAAAAAGAAAGCACTTAAATTATAAGGCAACAAAAACACTTTATGCGGATCAAGCGCTATGCTGTCGCATTGCTCAATTCCGTTCAACAACGTTCTCCTCAGTTTGGGACTAAACAAACATTGCCCGCCCTGGCAAGCATCCACATGCAGCCATATGTCATGCTTACGGGCAAGTTCGGCAATCTCCGCCAATTGGTCAAACCCCATGGCCCGGCTTTCACCGGCGATGGCATAGATGGCCATGATATCTGTCCCGTCCGCCTCCGCTTCCACAATCTTGCATTCCAAATCAGAGATATTCATGCGGAAATGCTCCGTTTCCACATGAATGGTCGCTTCCCGGTCAAGCCCATTTTCCACCAGTTGGATATCGGACAGATCCTTATTGCCCAGCCCGAGGATGTCCAGGCTTCTGCGCAACGAATAATGGGCAAAAGGCACCGCCGCTATTACCTTTGTTCTTCTGGGATTAAATATTTTTCCTTGTGCCCTCAACTTCTCCTTAAGTTTCTCTCGTGCAGCCAGCAAGCAGGACATGTTGGAACCATAACCTCCAAAAGTAAAGGCACCGCCAGTATTGACGGCAAGCAGTTTCGGATTGGGCAGCACTTGGTAACCAATAATCTCCCGCAGCAAAGTAAGAAGTTTAATCTCCAACAATGTCGCTGCAGGTGAATATTCATAATTGACGGTATTCTGCTGTAAAAAAACCTTGCCGATTTCCCCAGTAATCCGGCTATTGAATTGCCGCTATCAGGCTGGGCGAGGAAATTCGCGGAACTGAAATTAAGCGAATACTTGCCAAGCGTCTCAAAGTCATTCAGAAGCTCTACAAGCTCAATGCCTTCTTGCTTGACTGTAAAACGATCAAGAATACCGTTCAGTTCACCCGGCTCAACAAAGTTGATTACGGGTTCTCTCAGCTTGAATTCTACCCCTTTTTTCATCAACTGCATGAACATGTTCATAAAAATCTCTTTATTGCCTGAGCTAAGAACCAGATCATCGGTTGTTGGCCGAAATCCGCTGCTTACTGCCATCCTACTCACTCCTTAAGCCTATACAATGGCCTAGATTCCAATACTCACCCATTACATATGCAATGCCTTTGGCATTCTGAAGCGATACGGCATCGTTCAAATTATCACAATCCCTGTCAACAACGATCTTCTCATCAAAATATGTCTGCAGAACCTCAGCGACAAAAATGCTGTGCGTTCCGCCAATCTCATAAGTCTCTTTCACAGCGCATTCCATGTTGATTATACTGTCGCTTAACAGAGGAGCCTTGATGTGTTTACCGTAAAACACATTGCATCCGGTCTCGCACAGCTTGTCCTCGGTGTAACCGCTTGTCCTGACACAATAATCTGTAAATTCCGTTTGATTCTCATAAGGGATATTAACTGCAAATTCTCCGCTTTGTTTAATATATTCCCATGATAAATATTTCGGCCTTAGCGCAAGCGCTATCATAGGGGGATCCAGGTTCACCGGCATCAGCCAGGCACAGGTGTCAACGGTTTCTTTCCCCTCGTATGCGGTAGAGATAATTACAGTAGGCATCGGAAATAATACGGCATGCGGTTCCCAAATCAGTTTGTCTCCCAAACCCATTCCTCCCAAGCAGGCATTAGGTGAATTGTGATATTTTTCACCTATTTGCTGATGATATAATCACCAATCACAAGAATATCTATGTTAGTAGATTTATAACAGTTCAGAGCATCGGCAGGGGTTTCAACAATCGGTTCGCCGTTGACGTTGAACGAAGTATTGAGAATCAATGGGATTCCGGTTAACTGGGCATATTCTTTAATCAATCTGTAGTAAATGCCGTTTTCTTCCTCCGTCACAGTCTGGACCCGGGCGGTACCATCTACATGCACTATTCCGGGCACAACATCAGCTTTATCCTTCTTGACATCAGTGACCATGAGCATAAAGGGACTTTTGAAATCCATTTCAAAAAAATCAGGAGCATATTCTTCCATGACACTCGGGGCGAATGGCCGGAAGCTCTGCCTGAATTTCACCCTCGCGTTCAGGGAATCCCGCATTTCAATACTTGTAGCCTGACATAGAATGCTGCGGTGTCCCAGCGCCCTCGGCCCGAATTCGCTTCCTTCCTGAAACCAGGCGATAATCTGATCTTCGCTCAGGTACCCTGCGACCTCTTTGCAGATATCCTCGGATTTGCGGAATTGCAGTCCGGAGTTCTCAATGGCCTGCACAATCTCCTCATTGGAATATGTCTTCCCCAGATAATCATTGAGAAAAACAAATTCCTTGGGCGAACCGCCCAGTTCCCGGTACCCTTTAAGCGCACAGCCGATGCTGATCCCGCTGTCGCCGGCAGCCGGTGGGATAAAAACGGATTTGAACGGCGTATGGTCAAGAATTTTTTTGTTGGTTACGCTATTCAATGCAATGCCTCCAGCCAAGCACAGGTGATCAAGTCCCGTCTCTTTGTGGATACGATTGCACATGTGAATAAGCGAATCCTCAAGTTCTGTTTGCACCTGATATGCCAAACTGGCAAATTCCTCAAATCTGTCGTTCCACTGATCCATGGATAGATGCGGCTTATCCAGTTTCTTCAGCCACTGATCATTGAACGCGTACCCTTCTTCCGTAAATGAAACAGCGCCCAACGGATAATCGGCTTTGCCGAAAGGAGCAAGCCCCATGGTCTCCCCCGCTTTGTGACCATCTCCGAATATGTATTCCGAGACCTCATGATACATGATGCCGAACCCTTTTATTAAGCTGTCATACGGTTGTGTGTCCCGTGCGAAACGTTTGCTTATTGGCGTAATTATTCCGCCCTTGGCTGTGTATACGGATTCCCTCTCCCACCCTCCTGTTGCACGGTACCCGGAAGATAATAGAAATTCCCGATCTTCTCCCTGAAAAAAATTCATCACAGAGTGATCTTCATTGCCCATAGAATCAATAACCAATATCGCAGCTTCATCGAAAGGAGATAAATAGTAGGAAGAGTAGGCATGTGCTAAATGATGCGAAATAGGAAGGACAGGATGCTGTGTCATATTAATGATTCGCTCGCTGTAATTATGACTGCCTTTGTAGTGTTGAAGAGTTTCATAGTAGGCAGGATCGCTGAGGTATGTAAAAATGCTGTTCTGGACAATTAAATCGACATCGTCAATGGAAATTCCCGCATAGTCAAGACAATATTGAACGCTTTCATTATCAAAGTCGCCTTTGGAGCATCCATGCCGTTTAATGCGGGTTAGTCTTTCTTTGCTGATCGCAACCAAAATCCGGTTATCCTTGATTAAGCACGCGGAAGAATCATGATCTGATAAACATAAACCTAATATGTACTTGCTCATAAACGCCCTCCTTGTAATTAAGTAAACGTTCTAAAGCCTTTTTCAAGAATACTTCATTGAGCATTACATCTCTTTTAAATTTTTGTTTTTGAATAAATTTATTATATTTTTGCTATTTTTATACTTTATTCGATAATATAGACCATTCTAGTCCACAACTAATATAGTGTCAATTACATATTTTTGTATAACTTCAATTCAATTCATTAATATTTTATATGGATCATTGAGGGGATCTCACCGCATTAAGCCAAGGTAATTCATTCAGCGAAACAGCACAAAAAGACATTCTGATAACCACTTGACATGGTACATCAGAATGTCCTGTTGAATAATCGTTATAATCGTTTAAGACAACCGGCCGCTGAAATCGCTGTATTCAAACTCCCGGATCACTTTAAGGCCCTCTTCATCGTTATACGAAGCGATGGCCGGCAGGTTCACGCCGTTGAACATATGGTTCTTGACCATGGAATAATGTGCCATGTCGAGGAACACCAGCTTGTCGCCGTACTTGAGCGGCTCCTTGAAGGAATAATCCCCGATGATATCGCCTGCCAGGCAGGTCATGCCGCCGAGTCTGTACGTATACGGATATTCCCCCGGCTCACCTGCGCCTATAATACCCGGACGGTATGGCATCGCCAGCACATCCGGCATATGGCATTCTGCCGAAGTATCCAGGATGGCGATATCCATTCCATTGTGCATGGTGTCCAGCACGGTTGCTACCAGATACCCGGTGTTCAGCGCAACCGCCTCACCAGGCTCAAGGTAGATCTGCACATTATAGGTTTCTTTCATATGGAGAATGCATCGGATCAGCGTCTCCAGGTCATAATCCGGACGGGTAATATGATGTCCCCCGCCGAAGTTAAGCCATTTCATGCCATGCAGATATTGTCCGAACTTCTCCTCAACCACCTTGAGCGTACGCTCCAGTGTGTCGGAGTTCTGCTCGCACATGGTATGGAAATGCAGGCCGTCAATGCCGTCTAGCTCTTCCGGCCGGAAATTCGGCAGCGTTACACCCATGCGGGAGTAGTTGTAGCAAGGATCGTACAGCGGCACTTCAATCTCGGAGTACTCCGGATTGACGCGGATGCCGCAGCTGATCGCTTTGGGCGCACTCTGAACCCGGTTCTTGAACCGGGCCCACTGGTCGAATGAATTGAACACAATATGATCCGTATAGCTGAGCAGTTCATCGAACTCGCGGTCCATGTAAGCAGGTGCATAGACATGCACCTCTTTGCCCATCTCTTCATACCCGAGTCTGGCTTCGAACAAGGAGCTGGAGGTCACTCCGTGCAGGTATTTGCCGACCAGCGGATACAGCGCGTGCATCGAAAATCCTTTTTGCGCCAGAAGAATCTTGGCCCCGGTCTTCTCCTGCACATAGTTCAAGGTTTCCAGGTTCTTCTTCAGCAGCCGTTCGTCAACCAGATAGGCAGGCGACGGAAGCGTGCTGATGTCAATATTTATATCCTTCATTGCCTTACGCCTAATCCAGCAGCGTTGGCGAGAAATCTTCTTGCCAAGGCAGACCGTGTTTGTTCAGAGCTTCCATGAATGGGTCCGGATCGAATTCCTCCACGTTATATACGCCCGGTTTCTTCCAGATGCCTTTTATAATGAGCATGGCTCCGATCATTGCAGGTACGCCGGTGGTGTAGGAAATGGCCTGGGAGCCAACCTCTCTGTAGCATTCCTCATGATCGCAGACATTGTACACGTAATAAGTTTTTGGCTGGCCGTCTTTGGTGCCCTGGATAATGCAGCCAATGTTGGTTTTGCCTTTGGTTCTTGGTCCGAGAGAAGCCGGGTCAGGCAGAATTGCCTTCAGGAACTGCAAAGGAATAATCTCTTTGCCTTCATACACAATCGGCTCAATGGAGGTCATGCCTACATTTTCAAGCACCTTCAAGTGAGTCAGGTAGTTCTGCGAGAAGGTCATCCAGAAGCGGATTTTCTTCACGCCCGGGATGTTAACAGCCAGGGATTCCAGCTCTTCATGGTACAGCAGGTAAATATCCTTCGGACCGATCTCCGGGAGATCGTAGACTTTCTTTTCGGACAGCGGCGGCGTTTCGATCCATTCGCCGTTCTCGAAGTAACGTCCGTTGGCGGTGATTTCACGAATATTGATTTCAGGATTGAAATTGGTGGCAAACGGATAACCGTGGTCGCCCGCATTGGCGTCAACAATGTCAATGGTGTGGATTTCGTCAAAATAGTGCTTTTGCGCATACGCTGTGAACACGCCGGTTACACCCGGGTCAAAGCCGCTGCCGAGCAGCGCGGTAATTCCGGCCTTTTCGAATCTTTCTTTATATGCCCACTGCCAGGAATATTCGAATTTCGCTGTATCCTGCGGTTCGTAGTTGGCGGTATCGACATAGTGCACTCCCGTTGCCAGGCAGGCATCCATAATGGTCAGGTCCTGATATGGGAGAGCGACATTAATCACGACATCCGGCTGGAAGCTCTTGATCAGTTCGATTACCTCATCCGTGTTATCTGCATCAAGCTGCGCCGTAGAAATCTTCGTCTGGCCTCCGGCCAATTTATCTTTCAGAGCCTCACATTTCGCGAGGGTTCTGCTCGCTATGCAGATCTCTTCAAATACATCCGGGTTCTGGCAGCATTTATGAACAACAACGCTTGCTACACCGCCAGCGCCAATAATTAACGCTTTTCCCAAAATTGATTACCTCCTAAAAGTGTTGTCAGCGTTGCTTCATAAGAATAGCTTCGTACAAAACTTGCTTAGGAAGCATTTGGCTATTCCATTTGAAAAATCAACAAGGCTGATTATACAGAATGCACAGCAATAAATCAATAAAAACCGACAAAAATTGATACCGAGACTGTAAAATCTTCTGTTTTTCCTGTTAATACTCCCGAACGCATGGAAATACACTGAAATGCTCCATTTTCCTGCGGATTGTTCTTCAAATCCCAGTGTGTGTCAAAGCACGATAAAAAATGGAACTTCACGGACCAGGACAACTAGACTATTGTATCACAGCAGCTGTCTAGTTCATAATACATTTTCCTCATCCCGTACCTGACCCGTCTGATCTTGCCTGCCTATCCTGTCTGTTGCACGGCGCAATATATTCTTTTACCCGTTTTCCTTCCTATATTAACTGTCATGCTGCCGCCGGCCGCTGCATCACCAGAATCTTCCGGTCATTGTTACTATTATATGTAGTCCTGTTAATCCAATACCCGTCATCATAACGGTGAACATCCCAAGCCAATGCGCAAAACAAATAATTACCCGCTGCCGCCGGAATATGATGAGCTTGGTAATGTAATAGAAGGCACTTTTTCTTTTGGCCAAACCAAACAGCCGCGCCGTCCTTCACTGGACAACGCAGCCGTTGTGGATTTAAGTATATTGTTGCCTTGGGGACTTCACGTGGTCCCTCCGGCAATGCCAAGTGGAAAAAGGTTAACTAATCGGGATTGCCCAATTAATTTTCCTTTTTCCACTTAAATCCCGCAATTGCTGCCATTACGCCTCCGCTCCAAACAGCCATTTCAAGGCCGCGGGCAGCTGACGGCTGAAAAACACACTGTCATGGGTTCCCTGCCGGTCCCTATCGAAGCGCAGCTCCTCTTCACCTAACCCTTGTTCCAGCAGCAGCCTATGCGCCTCGAGAGTCTTTGGCACCATTTGCTTCTGCACGTTGGTTTTGTACAATCCCTCCAGCTCCCCGACGTACATGTAGAGTTTCCGCCCTGAACGGGGCGCCGGATTCGTCCGCATATACTCCAGCAGCCCTTCGTACCAGAACGAAGCGGAGAGCAGCCCGATCCGGCCGAAAGTATCCGGGTACAGATAATAAGCGAACATAGAGATTAAGCCTCCGAGAGAGCAGCCGATCAGCCCGGTATCGCTGCTTCCCGGCAAGGTGGCATACTGCCTGTCGATATAAGGCTTGATGACCTCCACCAGTTCCTTCAGATAACCGCCCCCGCCTCCGCCAAAATCAGGCGAACCCGGCATGACCGCCGGAGACGGCCACGGGGTATATTCATGATTGCGGTCAGGGGAAACAATTCCGACAAAGATCAGCTCCGGCAGCTCTCCGGCGATAAACAGATGCTCCAGATAATTGGCCGTGTGCTTCATGACGCTTCCTTCATCCTGCAGATATACGACCGGGTATCTCCGGCCTTCTTCGCCATAGGTGAGCGGCAAATAAATCAGCAGTCCGCGGCCCTGAACCACTTCCCGCCTAAATGTTCCTTCCATACATGAAGTGTCCTTTCCCAAAGCGTATTCGCGCGTTACTGCCGCCGCATCGCAGCCTATTGTTTCCGTGTCTTGAACAGCAGGAACAGAAAGTACGGCACGCCAATTATTGAAACCACAATCCCCACCGGGAGCTGGGCGGGAGCAAATATTGTTTTACCGATAAAATCACATAAAACAACCATCAGCATCCCGATCATTCCGCACAGCGGGACGATGTACCGGTAGCTGTTGCCGACCAGACGTCGGGCAATATGAGGGGCGATCAGGCCTACAAATCCGATGCTTCCCGACACCGATACACAGGCGCTGACCAGACCGACACAGCAGAGCAGCAGAACCTGCCGTTCTCTGCCAGACGCTACGCCCACTCCCTTGACACTCACTTCATGCAGCTGAAGCAGATCCAGAACCGCTGCGCGTCTCCAGATTACCGGAATAAGAACCACGAGCCATGGCAAAGCCGACAGGATTTGTCTCCAATTAGCGTTGTAGACACTTCCGGCCAGCCAGACGGCGGCCATCTCAAAATTCTGCGGGTCCATCTTCAGCGAGACGTACAGCGTAATCGCACCGAACCCGGAGGCCAGAGCGATCCCCACCAGAATCAGCTGCTGCGGATCAAATTCTCCAGCCCGCCTCGCAAAGAGGAAGAGCAGAACGATAGCGGCCAGTCCGCCGAGGAAGCCGAACACGGGCATGGTCAGCACCGACAGCCAGTCCGGAGCCTTCATTGTGCCTGCGGTGAAGAACATGAACACTACGACAAAAGTGCCCGCAGCAGCGTGAATGCCGAGAATCCCCGGATCAGCCAGCGGATTGCGGGTGATGCCCTGCAGCACCGCCCCCGCAACCCCCAGACCAAATCCGACCAGCGCACCCAATACAATGCGGGGCAGCCGGAAATCAAAGATCACCAGATCGTGATCCGCGTTCGGATGAATCCGCAGCAGTGTACGGACGACATTGGCGGCCGAAATATCAAACATGCCGTTCGTCAGACTGACATACATGCCGCATAATGTCAGGGCACCCATCAGCAAAAACAACATCCAAAAGATCCTGCTCTTCGGCGCCGGCGGTAACCTGCGCTTATTCACGTGAACCGCCCCCTCTTGTCTTGATTAAATACAGGAAGAAGGGCACGCCAAACAGTGCGGTTACGACCCCGATCGGCGTCTCGAACGGAAAGTTCATGAACCGGCTGATCAAGTCGCACAGAGCCAGGAATAATGCACCGAGCACGGCGGAAAAAGGAATGATTTTGCGGTAATCCTGTCCTGCCAGATAGCGGGTGATATGCGGAATAATCAAGCCGATAAAAGCGATTTTACCGGCTATTGCTACTGAGATACCCGTTAAAATGACCACACTGAGCATGGTCAGGCCTTTAACAGCATTCACTTTCAGTCCCAGACCTGATGCCGTTTCATCTCCAAGCGCAAGCATGGCCACGGGGCGGGCCATCAGCAGCGCGAGCACCAGCCCTACAGCAGCAAACGGGAGTGCCAGCTTTATTAAAACCGGGTCCATCGCATGCAGGCGGGCATTGTACCAGAAGCTGATATTCTGCGACACCTGGAAATAGGTGGCAAGTGCTTGGGAAACCCCGCCGAGAAACGTGCCAATGATCGTACCCAGCACAGCCAATGTAAGAGGCGAAGCCCCGCCGGGAAGCAGTTTGGCCGTGCCGAAGACGAGAACCGCCCCCAGCGCCGAACCGGCCAGGGAATACAGGATCAGGGACAGGGAGGAAACCCCGGGCAGAAACACCATGCATAACGTAACGGCAAATACCGATCCGTCGCTGATGCCCATAATCGAAGGAGACGCCAGATAATTCCGGGTCATTCCCTGCATAAGCGCCCCTGACACAGCCAGAAAAGCTCCGATCAGCAGCGCGCCCACTGCCCGGGGAATCCGCGAGGTTCGTATGATCAGGTGATCGATATTCTCCGGGTCCGGGTGAAACAGCGCATTCCAAACCGTCTCATAGCTAATGGATTTGGTGCCATACAGCAGTGACAACAGGCTGATCAATAGAATAAGCAGAGCTCCCGCCATCAGCAGGGAGGAGGTCTTGGCTCCGGCAGTCCATTTCATGTCATCTCACTCTTTTACGCATACTTGGATTATTTGTTAAGCTGTTCTGCGGCAGCCTTCAGGAATTGCACACGGCTCCACGCCGGTCCGCCTTCAGCCAATGGATCAATCACATTCACGAAGGTTTTATCATTTTTCATCGCATTGATTTTTTGAATAATCGGGTTATTCTGCAGATCCTTCAGCGCTGTAGCGGCCTCCGCATTTTCATCCGCAGCGAACTGCAGGAACAGAATATCCGGATTTATTGCCGCCAGCTGCTCCACCGAAATGGCTTCCTGCGCTTTAGCCGCCTCCACTTCTGACGGAACGCTCAGACCCAGGCCTTCATATAGAATAGGGTTAATAAATACATTAGCCGGGTAGATAAACATTTGTCCCGCACGGATACGCAGAGCTACTACCTTCTGGTTCTTCAGCTTGTCTCCGAGCTGTGCCTTGGCACTGTCCAGATCCGCTTTGTATTTAGCAATTTCTGCTTGAGCCTGGTCCTGTTTGCCTGTCAGCTCGCCCATCAGAATCAGATTCGCTTCCCAGTTGCCGGAAATATGCGAAACCTGAATAAGCGGAGCGATTTTCTTCAGCTGCTCTACCACTTCAGACTTGAATTTCGTCGTACCGAGAATCACATCCGGCTTCAGCTTGAGAATGGTTTCGAAGTTCGGTTCGGTTTTCTCCCAATCGATTCGGCCTGGTCCGTAATCGCGGCGAACCGCTCCGGGAAAGCCCCGCCGAATGTAATGGCACCCACCGGATGCACATCCAGCACCAGTGCGTCTTCCATCGCTTCCATGGCTCCTGTGATTACAATCCTTTCAGTTTTTGCGGGTACTGTATATTGTTCGCCCAAGTATTCAATCGTTCGCGTTGCGCTTTCCGCCTCGGCCGGAGATGATGAGGGCTCCTGCGCTGCTCCGGCTGTTGCCGACGGTGCCGCATTTGCCGCTGCCCCGCTTGTCGCCGCACTGTCTGCCGTCTGATTATTGTTGCCCTTTCCTCCACACGCCGTTAGCGCCAATACAAACAAGACTACAAGCCCTGCTATCCAAAATGATCTTTTCATCTTTTGTTGATCCCCTTCCGCTAATCTAATTGATAATGATTATCATTTTCGAGTATAACGAAGGGCCTGCCTTTTCACCATGGACAAAATACCGAACAACTATGGACGATTCACCGGGAACAGCTGAAGCATATGCCGCAGCATCCGCAGCTGGGCATAAGCAGAGTTCTCACGCCAGGGATCTGAATTCAGCAGATGCACGCGATGCCTTTGCACGGCGGGCAGCTTCAGCCACTGCGGATCATTCTGCAGCCTGCTCCACTCGCCCAGGGTATCGCTCTCCCGGCGGATCAGCATCAGCAGATGATCTGCCGGCACATACGCAAGCTCTGCCGGAGTAATCTGCACATCATAGAGTTCTGTTTCACTCTCATAAGCCGTGCGCAGCTCCAGCTCACGGTAGAGCATCCCCCTCATTCCGCGGTTGCAGTGCAGATACAGCCTGCTGCCCAGCATCCGGATCACAACAACCGATTCACCGCCCAGCTGTCTCTGCAGCTGATCCTTGGCGGTGCGCACCTCCCAGTCATACGTTGCCAGCCATTGCTCCGCCTGCCAGCTCTCGCCCAGATACTGGGCCAGATGCAGCAGTTGTGCGCGCCAATCCTCCATTTCTGCAGGCAGATAATAGACTGGAGCAATGCGTTCCAGTTCAGCTCTTTCCTCCGTGTGCAGTTCACCGGCTGCCAGGATCAGATCGGCAGAGCTTTGCCGCAGCAGCGCCAGATTGGCCTGCCAATCGCGGTTGCTGCGGTACGCGCTGATATGCACCGGAATATCTGCACGGTAGTTCCGGTAGTAGTACTCCGTCCACTTCGGGTGCAGCGCCGCCGCATAAGGGACAATATTCAGCGGCAGCAGCTGTCCAAGCAGCGCCGGTGTATAGGCTGCGAGCTTTCGGCGGCGGCTCTTCATATATACTGCCGGCGGAACGCCTATCATCTTCTTGAATTTGCGGCTGAAATAGAATTCATCCGCATAGCCCACCTGATGGGCGATATCACGCAGCCGGGCACCGCTGTGGGCCATCATTCGCTTGGCCTGCTGCAGCCGCAGCTCTGCAGCGTATTCCAATGCGCTTTTGCCATATTTCTTCTTGTACAGGTCATTGAAGTATTTAGGGCTGAATTCTGCTGTCTGGGCAAGCTGCTCCACCGTCAGCGGTTCGGTGTAATGCGCTTCTATGTATTGCTTGGCCTGCTCCAGCACGGAACGGGCATCCCTGGAACGCTGGCCGCTGTTATTTTGAAGCTGATACAGCAGCTCCTGAAAATCGATTTGTGTGCGGAAGCTTAGATTGCGGCCACAGGCCTGATCCTTGCCGGATACCTCACTCCCAATGGAAAGAACATGCTTCATATCATTCAGCACAAGATTTTCCTGCTCCGGGAACAGCCGAGCGTCCCTCACGGGTAAGATGCCGGTGTCTTCCGCCCCGCCGTGTTCAAATACATCGAAATAAAAAACAAACATCTCCACACCCCGGGCCGGCCTGGCGGTCCCGAAGGTCTGTTCAGGCAGGCACAGCACAGCTGAAGCAGCCGTCATTTCAAACTGTTTTTGATCGACCAGTAGTTCTGCTGCACCGCCAGCCACCACGATCAGCGCATAGGAGAAGAGCAATTGCTGCGGGAGCTGCACTTCCCCGTTGTCTTTTACCGTCTGAACCGACAAAAGCCTGAAGGAGAGCCTGTCCCAGCCCCGAAGCTGCCTGTGGCCTGCGGCCTGTGTTGCCGTTTTTTTCATCGCTGACCATCCCCCGTGTTGAGCTTTGTATAATATATCAATTATATTGATAACCATTCTCAATAACAATGCCTGGAAAAAGTATTTTTACCGGGGCAGACAAAAAAGGCCATTCCTTCCGTTCCAGGACAACGGGGAATAGCCTTGTAAAATCACTTGAATGATAAAACCTTAAAATTGCAGAATAGTCTCTTTGCCGTCTGTACCGCCGCTCATGGTGCAATTGCCCAGAACCAGCCAGCAGTTAACATCGTCCACTCCTTGTACTATGCCCTCAATAAGATAGTGCGGGTACAGATAGCTGTGATCCACCCGGGAACGGACCGGCTCATACGCTGTCACCGCATAACCTCCGTCAGATAAGGCAATATGAATGCCATGGATCGAAAAAACATAATGACACCAGCCACCCGCCTGCCTTCAGGATACCTCTGCCTGGTCCGGTTCCATTCCTCCTGGTAAGGTGCCATGGCCTTGGTCCAAACCGCCTCAAATTCCGCGGATTCGATCGGGATATCTCCCTCCATCCACTCAACGGACTGGTCCGTTAAGTAAAAATCAGGGCTGCCGGACACACGGCAGGTCCCTTCTTGCCGGGCAACAATCTGCCGGTAAGCAGTCTGCTGCCCGTCAATTTCGAAATACCAAATCTCATCATCAATAACAGATTTTAAATATTGAATGTTTTCCCTCTCCTTGCTATTGTCCAAATCCGACCCGCGGACGCTCGCGCTCTTTCGTCTCCACAGCCACAGCGCGGATCGAGGTAATGGGAATATACAGCACCTGATATTCGGTACGATATTTGACAAACCGCTCGTCGATTTCCTCCAGAACACCGCCTCTTATACTTGAACCATCCAGAAAATTCATACTGACCTCTTGGCCTTTTAAAGCTTCCAGCATTTAGAATCCGCTCCTCTGCTTACAGTTTGGTAATGACCTTGTCAATAATGCCGTATTCCACCGCCTCCTGGGCCGACATAAAATAATCCCGGTCCATATCCTTCGCCACCTTCTCCGCCGGCTGTCCCGTGCGTTCTGCGCTGATCTGTACCACCTTTTCCCTAATCTGCAGGATACGGCGTGCGCTGATGGCAATGTCGCTGGCCTGGCCCTGAGCTCCGCCATGCGGCTGATGGATCATAATCTCGCTGTTCGGCAGTGCGTACCGTTTGCCGGTTGCTCCGGCCAGCAGCAGAAGGGAAGCAAAGGAAGCCGCAAAGCCGGTGCAAATTGTACTGACCTGCGGTTTGATTACCTGCATCGTATCATAAATGCCGAAGCCTGCGGTAGTCGAACCTCCCGGGCTGTTGATATACATCTGGATATCCTTATCCGGCTCGTCTGCCGCCAGGAACAGCAGTTGGGCGATGATGCTGTTTGCGAGCTGGTCGTCGATGGCCGCACCTACGAACACAATCCGGTCCTTCAGCAGCCGGGAATAAATATCGTAGGAACGCTCCCCCTTGTTTGTTTGTTCAATGACATAAGGTATTACGCTCATGTTCATGCCTCCTTGAGTAGCTTTGGTTGATACCCTGTAAACGGATGGGGCCCTGCAAAGGATACGGCAGAGATCCCGGCAAAATAACTGTGAAGACAGCGTATCTTTTACATTGTGCAGATCGTTTATATAATAGAGGCAACAGAAAACCCAGGATGAGCAAAAAGGAGATGATCGCAGGTGTCGATCCTTGAACCATACAGCACCGCCATATTAATGGATGAACAAAGTTTCCCGCCGCTCCGCGAGGCTCTGTTCAGGTATTGCCTGTCGCTGACCCGCTCCCGTGTTGAAGCCGAGGACTTAGCCCAGGACACCTGGACCAAAACGCTTGCTTATAAAAAATTCGCAGACAGCCCGAATCCCGAAGCGCTGCTGCTGCGGATCGCCAAAAACACCTGGATTGATGCCATGCGGCGTAAAACCTCGCTTGGACGTATGCTGGAACACACGCAAGCTGTGGCGGCGCTCACTCAAGGCCAGATGTCCGGTCAAGCACCGGAGAGCGGACGGTCTGAGATCGAGCTGGCTTTTCAGGCGCTGATCCGGCATTTATCCCCGCTGCAAAGAACGGTTTTCGTAATGCGCGATGTGCTTGATTACCCGGCAGGTGAAACGGCAGAAATGCTTGGAACCACCGAAGGGGCCGTCAAGGCGGCGCTGCACCGGGCGCGTCAGGCGCTCGGGGCGGTCCGCAAAGAACTCGCGGAGGATGATGGCCCTGCGCAGCCGCAGGACCTGGATTTCCGGATTTTGCTCCAGGCGCTGGCGGAATCCTATGAAAAAGGCCAGCTTCCCGTCATGCTGGAGCTGCTCCGCCGGGAGACAGCGGCGGAGATGACGATGGCGGTCAGCAGCGGCACTGTGCAGATGCTGGGTTTTGGCGGGGAAGCTCCGGCACCAGCATGACGGCTGGCGGGATGTCCGGCCTGCGGATGGCAGCATAATATGCGGAAATATGACGGCGCTGCGCTTGGCGGCTTACATGCCGCGCTGTAGCGGAGCTTATATCAGATAACAATGGTCATTTTTGATATGACTGCACTTTCTGCAATAGATTCCTTCAGTGCTCTGCGCCGAATCGCATTCTGCTGCAGAAAGTGCAATAGAATAGTGCGTTCAGTCCTGAATTCAGAATAAGTTTTGAATATATGGATCATTTATAGCGTGACTCTGTTTAAGAAGGAGTGTATAACATGAGGAATATACTTGTACTCGGGGGAACCCGTTTTTTTGGCAAACGGTTGGTGGAACGCCTGCTCCAGGATGCAGACACCCAGGTCACGATTCTTACAAGAGGAATCACAAAGGACGGCTTTGGCGGCCGTGTGAACCGGCTGAACGTGGACCGCACGGATGCCAAGGCACTTGCCGAGGCTGTGGGAGATACCGTGTGGGATGTGGTCTATGACAACATCTGTTATTCTCCCGATGAGGCGGCTGCGGCCAGCCGCATATTTGCGGAGACTGCCAAACGTTACGTCCTGACCTCCAGCCTGTCGGTGTATGACCCCGGACCCGAAATTCTCCGCGAAGCGGATTTTGATCCGCTGTCCTATCCGCTGCGGCTTGGCGCAAAGGAAGATTTCAACTACCAGGAAGGCAAAAGACTGGCGGAAACGGTACTCTTGACGCAAGCCGCTTTTCCGGCCGCTGCGGTCCGGTTTCCGATTGTGCTCGGTACGGATGATTATACGAAGCGGCTGCATTTTCATATTGAGCATGTGCTGAAAGGAAAAGCAATCGGCATCCCGAATCCGGGGGCGCTTATTTCGTTCATCCGTTCCGATGAGGCAGCGGATTTCCTGTACGGGCTGGGCTTCTCCCAGCTTGCGGGGCCTGTGAATGCCTGCTCGGACGGGACGCTTGCAATCGGGGAGGTCCTTAACATCATCGGGCAGAAGACAGGACGGGAGGCGGTGGTTCTAAGCGAAACAGCTGCCCAGGATATGTCGCCGTTTGGAATCGAAGAATCCTGGTACATGGATACAGCAAAAGCCCGCGGGGCGGGCTTCCGGTTTCTGAAGCTGGCGGAGTGGTTCCCGGAGCTGGTCAGGGAACTGGCAACGGAGCTGGCTGCTTCACTCCGCGATCGCGAGTAGCGGACCTGTCTCCTCACTCTCAGCTCTGGTTTCTTCCATAATAAGCAGTTGGCCGGCCGGGGCACCCGCTCCGGTCTCTTCTGCGATTTGGAACACATTAATTTCCCGGAACAGCTGCTGCGAAATTTCGTTGATCTCCACAGCCTGCCGGGCAATATCACTGATCGCCTGATCCTGCTGGGTGCTGGAAGCGTTGACCTCTTCCACGCCCGCTGCCGTCTGCTCGGCTACAGCCGCTACAGAATGCACAGATTCGGCCAGCCGGGAATTGATGTGCCGGGTCTGCTCCACCTTCTGGTGAATTTGCCCGATCTGGCGGCTGATCCCGGTAATTGATTCGTCAATGGCCTCGAAGGAAGCAAGCGTCTCCACCACCTGGTGATCCTGCGCCTCCAGGTTTTTTTTGGTCCCCAGCATATATTTCTGGAAACCCGCCATGCTGTCCTGCAGCTCACTGATGATCTTGCTGATATGTATAGAGGAATCGTTCGTCTGCACAGACAAATGCCGGACCTCGTCCGCGATGACGGCAAAGCCTTTACCCGAAGCTCCTGCCCGTGCTGCTTCAATGGCGGCGTTCAGGGAAAGAATATTCGTCTGCTTGGAAATTTCCGTAATGGAATTAGTGATACGCGAAATATCGCCGGACTGCCGGACGAGCGTTTCCAGCGCCTCATATACCTTCGTGATGGAATCCCGGGAATGCCGGGAAATCTCCCGGAGCGCGGTAACCGTATCTGAGCCTTTGCGCGTATTCCGATTAGCCGTTTCACTCGTTGAGAGCATCATATCCGTATAATCGGTAATCTCCTGAACCCCGCGTTCCAGTTCCTGCAGCAGCACCGTACTCTGTTCTGACTGCACCGCCTGCTGCTCCGCCCCTGCGGAAATCTCCTGGATGGTGCGAAGAATATCCTGATTGGTATGGGCGGTAATGGTGGAGGATTGCTGAAATGAGTGCGAATAATCCGCCAGGGAAGAGGCCGCGCTTAAGGTCTGCCGCAGCATGTCGCGCACCCGGCGCACCATATGATCGAAATGGTGGCTCAGCCGGCCAAGCTCATCGTTATAGGGGGAGTTGATCTGCTGCCGCAAATCTCCTTCGGCAATCTCCCGCAGGGCTGCCTGCAGCTTACCGACCGGCGACACAAAAGAACGGATCAGCAGCCAGCCGAGCAGCAGCATGAACAGGAATACTCCCCCTGCCGCATAGATAACAACTGAAACGGTATGGTCCAGCAAAAGAAAAGAATAACTCTGCGCCCGCTCGGCATTATCCGCCGCTGCCGCATACAGCTTGCCGTTCGTCTCCAGCATAGACTGGCTCAGTGCCAATGCCTTCGTATGTAATTCATCTGTCCGTTCCAGTACCGTCAATGGATCGAGGCTGTCGTCTCCCAGGGTCTGAACCAGTTGATCCATGATCCCGCTGTATTCTCCAGTCTGGGTCCGCAGCAGTTCAAGGATTGTGAGTGCAGGGGTTGCGGCCTCAAAATGTATTTTGGCCATTTCCCGGGCAAGCTCCTGCTGCTTGTCCACAAGCGGGGCTGCCAGCTCCGGATCATTGGCTTCGGCAAGCGCCGTTTCAGCACGGTTCAGTTCCTGCAGCAGCTTAGTAACCGTTGAGACAGTGATCCTGTTTTCCATCTCCGTTTTTTGCTTTTCCATAGAAAGCTCCACTTGTCCGATCTTATTTCCTTGGTACACAGCCACGCCCAGAAAAATAAGCGCAATGACCAGAAAGCTTAAAATCAGCTTCCATTTCATAGAAAAGTGCAGCGGGTTTCCCTTCAAGCGAATCATCCCTTCATATCAAGCTTCAACATACAATAGGTATATTTTACTAACACACTCATTGTAGAAGCTGGATATTAAATGCTCTCTTCACTTTTGTATGCGGACCGTAAAGAATCTGTTGCGAAAATGTTAACACGATAGAGGCCGCCCGGCTATCTAACCGCAATCCGGTTCAGGAAACGGCTCATGAGCAGCGGTAGCGAAATGAGAATCGGAGGATCGTCCAGTCTTGGGGGATGCAGAGTCACCTGCTGATACGGCACCAGAGAACCCGGCCCTACATGGATCGGAATCTTCGACCGGGTACGCAATGTGGCATGCGAAAGCAGGAAATCCAGCGTCCGCGTGCCCCAGGAAATAGAGGTGGCAAGCAGGTAATAAGTCCCGGGCGCAACATGATCGAAGTGAAAATGCCCCAGGGAGGGGAGAAGGGTGCTGTACAGAGGCAGTCCCTCGGGTATCGGTTTGGCGAAGAGGCCAATTAGAGTAACCCCGTCAAAAGGAACCTCAGCGGAAATCGTCCCGTGTACGGAAGAAGGCAGCCTGCTGATTGGATAAGCAGACCGCCAGTCCTGCAGCTTCCTCAGCGAGCTCATCTGATCTCCGGCAAATTGGACTGAATTGCGGAACTCTGCCGGAGACATCCCGACCCTGGCGGCAAAACGGGACGTGAAGGTCCCGAGGCTCTGCTGCCCGATCTCCAGCGAAATATCGCGGACGGTAAGTCCTGTGCGCAGCAGCAGGTCCTTCGCCCGCTGCAGGCGGTGGGAGGAAACATAATACAGCGGGGAAAGTCCGGTCCGTTCTTTGAAGATGCGGGCAAAATGATAAGGACTGTAACCGGCGTAGCGGGCCAGGCGCTCCAGCGGAAGATGATCATACATATGCTGGTGAATATAGGCGATAACGCCGTCAATCTCTGCAAACCGTTCTGTCACTGTAAGGTCCACCCTTCGTCGGGGATTGATCTTAAGAACGTAAGTTCGCATAAATAATATCACAAATTCTAAATAATTGGAACCAGAAAATTGAAACCGCTACAGTGCAGCCTACTAGAGTAAAGAGCTGGATTTAAACCAGCCCCTCCTCATCAAACCGTACGTGAGGTTTTCCCTCATACGGCTTTCCGATGTTTGTCATTCATGGGCATGCAGATCACAATAGCGTTTTCAGTCCATACATGTTGGCAATATACTTAACCTCAGATAATGAACTCATCCATCTTCTACGTTGTCTCTTCTTCGCATACCACCGGGTTAATCTCTGCAAAATATACCAATCCAGCTTAGCTAACCTCTTTTGGCTATAGTTCGTGTAGTAGTAATTTCTCCATCCTTGAATTTTTGGATTGAGCCATTCCACCTGTTCCGCGAACGATCTTGAGCGCATGCTCGGCGGTGCTAATCTGTTTTTGACCACGCCTCGGATCCGTTCCTCTGCCTTCTTCGTTAGCCACTGTTGCGTGGTATAATATACCTTCCCTTGAGAAGTTTCTGCTTTCGTTTTTCGGTGGTGCATTCCTAAAAAGTCGAACCCTTCGTCTCCTGTCCACAAGCCTACAATTCGGGTTTTCGTCGGGTGTAGGGTGAGTTCCAGACGTTCCATGATTCTGCGTATGAGTTCATACGCATGTTCGGCGTCCTTTTTGGTTTTGCAGACCACTACAAAGTCGTCTGCATACCTTGTCAGCTCTCCCAATCCACTTCCGTGTTTCTCCCACAATCGGTCAAAGTAGTGCAGGTAGATATTCGCCAGCAGCGGTGAAATGACGCCACCTTGCGGAGTGCCTAAATCAGATCGCTTTACGTTTCCTTCTTCCATGACTCCCGCCTGTAGCCACTTCCGTATTAATTTCAGGATCCGCCTGTCATTGATACGCATCTGTATCAATTTCATGAGCTTCTCTTGATTAATATTGTCGAAGTAACCTTGGATATCGACGTCGACTACCCAATTCCCTTTGCGGTTGCAGGCTTTCCGAATTCGTTCCAACGCTCCTTTCGCACTTCGTTTCGGACGAAATCCGTAAGAGACTTCTTCGAAGTCTGCTTCGAAGATGGGTTCAATTACCAGCTTAGTTGCCATCTGTATGACTCGGTCGCGAACAGTGGGTATGCCCAGCGGTCTTAGCTTCCCGTCTTTCTTTGGGATAAAGTGCCGCCGTACGGGCTGGGGATAGTAGTTGCCTTCTTTCAATTCTCTCTCGCAAGCCTTGAGGAAGCTTGTTTCTCCTTGTTCCTCAATATCTGCGAGCGTCACGGCATCTACTCCTGCAGCCCCCTTATTCGCCTTCACCCGTTTCCAGGCTTCGCACAGCACGTCCCAGCGGTGGATTTTGTCGTACAGGGCATGGAATTTACGCTTGCTGTTCTCCTTGGCCGCATGACCTAGCTTTTCTTGGAGTTCTTGAACTTTTTCCTTTGGTGTCGTTAGCCCTTTGGCATTCACTCACTCGTACCTCCTCCAAAAGCATAAACAAAGCAGGGCTCCTTCCCTCCCTAAGGTTATGTTGTCCTTAGGTTCTTCGGTACTATGAGCCCCTCGGACTCCCTTCCCACAGACGGTTCACTTCGTCTTCTGGACTTATAGAGCGTCTCTTTACGGGTTCCTACAAAAAAAAATTCTCCCGTGTGGGGGAGGGTCTCCCCAGTTCACTGCACTATCTTTCAATCCATGCCGTTCCCATTACGCCGGAGAGTTCTTCACTGCTGTTCCAAGTTCTGCACAGTTTCCTTGGCCTTCGTCCATAGTTGCGGGACTCGGCTCCCTCTGTTCCCCTTCGCAGGGCCTTTTTGACGACGCGGCAGGATTCACTTGATGTTGCGGCCTGGATTGTTGCTCGCCCAGTCTCTGACTGATACTTTTGTCGATGCGCTTTTACACACAGATTTCGCCATATGCAAGCATCCTAGCTACAAAGGTGGCTTGGTCCCTCCCTTGGTTGGACTTTCACCAACTAGATAATGCGTACTTCTGGGCACGCCTAGAGTAAAGGGCTGGATTTAAACCAGCCCCTCCTCATCAAACCGTACGTGAGGTTTTCCCTCATACGGCTTTCCGATGTTTGTCATTCATGGGCATGCAGATCACAATAGCGTTTTCAGTCCATACATGTTGGCAATATACTTAACCTCAGATAATGAACTCATCCATCTTCTACGTTGTCTCTTCTTCGCATACCACCGGGTTAATCTCTGCAAAATATACCAATCCAGCTTAGTTAACCTCTTTTGGCTATAGTTCGTGTAGTAGTAATTTCTCCATCCTTGAATTTTTGGATTGAGCCATTCCACCTGTTCCGCGAACGATCTTGAGCGCATGCTCGGCGGTGCTAATCTGTTTTTGACCACGCCTCGGATCCGTTCCTCTGCCTTCTTCGTTAGCCACTGTTGCGTGGTATAATATACCTTCCCTTGAGAAGTTTCTGCTTTCGTTTTTCGGTGGTGCATTCCTAAAAAGTCGAACCCTTCGTCTCCTGTCCACAAGCCTACAATTCGGGTTTTCGTCGGGTGTAGGGTGAGTTCCAGACGTTCCATGATTCTGCGTATGAGTTCATACGCATGTTCGGCGTCCTTTTTGGTTTTGCAGACCACTACAAAGTCGTCTGCATACCTTGTCAGCTCTCCCAATCCACTTCCGTGTTTCTCCCACAATCGGTCAAAGTAGTGCAGGTAGATATTCGCCAGCAGCGGTGAAATGACGCCACCTTGCGGAGTGCCTAAATCAGATCGCTTTACGTTTCCTTCTTCCATGACTCCCGCCTGTAGCCACTTCCGTATTAATTTCAGGATCCGCCTGTCATTGATACGCATCTGTATCAATTTCATGAGCTTCTCTTGATTAATATTGTCGAAGTAACCTTGGATATCGACGTCGACTACCCAATTCCCTTTGCGGTTGCAGGCTTTCCGAATTCGTTCCAACGCTCCTTTCGCACTTCGTTTCGGACGAAATCCGTAAGAGACTTCTTCGAAGTCTGCTTCGAAGATGGGTTCAATTACCAGCTTAGTTGCCATCTGTATGACTCGGTCGCGAACAGTGGGTATGCCCAGCGGTCTTAGCTTCCCGTCTTTCTTTGGGATAAAGTGCCGCCGTACGGGCTGGGGATAGTAGTTGCCTTCTTTCAATTCTCTCTCGCAAGCCTTGAGGAAGCTTGTTTCTCCTTGTTCCTCAATATCTGCGAGCGTCACGGCATCTACTCCTGCAGCCCCCTTATTCGCCTTCACCCGTTTCCAGGCTTCGCACAGCACGTCCCAGCGGTGGATTTTGTCGTACAGGGCATGGAATTTACGCTTGCTGTTCTCCTTGGCCGCATGACCTAGCTTTTCTTGGAGTTCTTGAACTTTTTCCTTTGGTGTCGTTAGCCCTTTGGCATTCACTCACTCGTACCTCCTCCAAAAGCATAAACAAAGCAGGGCTCCTTCCCTCCCTAAGGTTATGTTGTCCTTAGGTTCTTCGGTACTATGAGCCCCTCGGACTCCCTTCCCACAGACGGTTCACTTCGTCTTCTGGACTTATAGAGCGTCTCTTTACGGGTTCCTACAAAAAAAAATTCTCCCGTGTGGGGGAGGGTCTCCCCAGTTCACTGCACTATCTTTCAATCCATGCCGTTCCCATTACGCCGGAGGGTTCTTCACTGCTGTTCCAAGTTCTGCACAGTTTCCTTGGCCTTCGTCCATAGTTGCGGGACTCGGCTCCCTCTGTTCCCCTTCGCAGGGCCTTTTTGACGACGCGGCAGGATTCACTTGATGTTGCGGCCTGGATTGTTGCTCGCCCAGTCTCTGACTGATACTTTTGTCGATGCGCTTTTACACACAGATTTCGCCATATGCAAGCATCCTAGCTACAAAGGTGGCTTGGTCCCTCCCTTGGTTGGACTTTCACCAACTAGATAATGCGTACTTCTGGGCACGCCATCCAAAAAAAACACCGCTGACCGGAATCAGCGGTGTGCTTAATATGTCCAGCGCAGAAGCCGGCTCATTCCCTTAGAGCTGGCCCAAAATTTGAATCCCCTTCACGATTTGTTCATCTGAAGGCGTAGAGAAATTCAGTCTTATTGCGTTGCAGGGCTCATCCGGATCAACAAGGAACGCTGTTCCCGGAACGACAGCAACCCCGTGTGCCGCCGCCTTTTTACAATAATCCAGCATCGTTATACTCTCAGGCAGTTCGCACCATAGAAACAATCCCCCATCGGGCCGGGTAAATGCCATTGAACCCTCTGTATATTGCTTAATGCTGTCCGTCATCAGCGTGCATTTTCGGAGATAGACCTCCCGGATCCGCCGGACGTGGCCTGCGTAATCGTATTCCTTCATGAACTTGTACGCCAGAATTTGCGGAAGCATTGCCGTATGCACATCCTCCCCCTGCTTGGCAACCACCATTTTCTGAATGATTTCATCCGGGGCGAGAACAAACCCCACGCGCAGGCCGGCGGACAAAATTTTGGAGAACGATCCCACATAGATCACCAAGCCTTCATCATCCAGCGATTTGATCGTCGGTACATCTTCCCCGCCAAAGCGCAGCTCTCCGTAAGGATTGTCTTCAAGAATGACAACACCATACTTTTTAGCCAGCGTATAAACCGCTTTCCGTTTCTCCAGGCTTGTTGTGATTCCCGTCGGATTCTGGAAGCTTGGAATCAAATACAGCAGCTTTACATTGGGCTCTGTCTTAAGGGCATGCTCCAGCCTGTCAAGACTGATTCCGTCCGGTTCCATCGGAACGCCAACCAGCCTTGCGCCGGAAGAGCGGAATGAATTGAGCGAGCCAATAAAGCTGGGACTCTCACAAATAATCGTGTCGCCTTCGTTGCAGAATACTTTGCAAGCCAGCTCTATCCCCTGTTGGGCACCGGATACGATGAACAGGCCGTCTGCATCTTTTCCCGTATTGAATCCTGATCTTAAATGATCAGTCAGCGCCTGACGGAGGGGGAATATCCCTCTGTTATCCCGTACTGGAGCGCCGTCACCGGGTCTTGTTCCAGAATGTCTCTCGTAAACGACCGGATAGCTTCGATCGGAAAGGTCTCCGGGGCCGGATTGCCTGCAGAAAACGGGATCACATCCTGGCCCGATGTCGCTTTCAAAATTTCTCTGATAATGGACGGCTGCAGCGCCGCGATACGGTTGGAAAAAGAATAATTCATGTATGTACCTCCTCTGGAGCTTGAATAAACTTTTGGTATCAGTATAACTTACTTGGCATACCAATCCTACCTGAAAGTCAATTCAACCCCAAGAATGAGGACAGAAATCCTTGAATGGCTCATTTTCCGCAAGGACGGACCCGCTACAGGTCTCAGCTGCTTACCCTTTCGTCCATGACAGCTGGATGACCCGCTTGCTCACGTTCCTGAAACTCCCTCCGGTAGAACCACCCGATCAAGACAGCAATTGTCGTCATAGCCGCAGCCAGCAGATACACTTGTACCATTCCAAAGCGGTCTGCATACCATCCCAAGAACAACAATGATAAGCCAAAGGCAAGGTTCGTGAGCACATCAATGCCTGCCATCACTTTTGGGAGCTGAACAGCCGGAGCGCTTGTCTGCAGCAGGGTACGGCGAATAATTCCAGCCATTTGCACCGGTAAACCTGAGACAGCAAAAAGAACAAGCGCAGCAGCCGGGATCGTATTGAGAGCAAATACTACTGTAATCAGCACATACACAAACAATGCTCCAAGCATGTACAAAAAGCTGTTCTTTTGCAGCCGTTTAACCAAGCCGACAACAAGCACCCCGCCTAGAATCGTACCGGAAAAGAACGAGGCATTCATGAACCCCCACCAGCTTGCGTCCTTATGCAGCACCTGAGTCACATACGCGAGAATAAATACACCAAGCCAGGAGGTTCCTCCAACGGTGTCTATGCTGTCCACGATCATCAGAGAACGAATGCGGCGGTTATGCCAGATAATCCTCCACCCTTCCCCAAGTTCTTTCCAATACCCTCCTTTGGATTCGGCTGCTGCCGGACGGGCAGCGGATGCTGGAGCTTCGGAGCCTGATTTCTGATGATCCAGCGGATCACGAATGAATGAGGTGACAGTTGCAGCCACCAAATAGCAGCAGGATGCGATCAGAAGCGTATTCAATGTACCGAGCCAGGCTACAATAATCCCGCTGAGCGCCCAGCCTGCACATTTAACGACTTGATCACTGACTGCCGTCAAGCCATTGGCGCGCATGAGCCCCTCACCGGCGGCTAAGCGGGGAATCAGCGCATTCCGCGCCGGATTGGTCCAGCCATCCAGAAACGACATGCCAAACACCAGCATAAAAATAAAAAGAAACGACCTTTGCTCAGGCACGGCCCGTAAATAAAGCAGCAGCAGCGTAAAAATGACAAACTGCCCAAGCTGGGAGAACAGCAAAATCCGCGTGAGCCTGAACCGGCCGAGAATGATAGGTGCGACCAGCCCGCTAACCACTTGGGCAGACAAACGGAACAACGGAATTAAAGTGGTCTGCATTAGAGAGTTGCTGGAGCTGAACACCAATACCGTTATACTCAAAATGTAGATAATATCTGCGATATTAGAGATCGTCTGAGACCCCCACAAATAATAAAAAGACCGCTTAATCAAAAAATCTCTCCTCTCTTTTCCATCGTGATTTTGGCATTCCCTAACCAAACTTGCCTTTTAATGTTCTAACTGCCGTATATGTAAGTTTAATACATTCTGCATAAACCCTTAAATTCCCTTCTTTTGTTTATAAAGGAAATTCAATTGCCAACGACATTACCGAAGCAGCACCTGCGAAGGCTCTCCTCTGAAGGAAAAGCCAAAAACAAAGAGCAGCGACTCTCCAGTAAAGGGAGAAGCACTGCTCTTAAGAATCCGATAGGATATGAAGTACCAAGCGTATGAATTAATTTCGCTCTTCTTACGGGTTTACAGCTTTGTAGGCAGCCTCGTATTCGGAAATGATTTTGCTGCCGCCGGATTTCTTCCATTGATCAATTTCGCCTTTGAATTCATCCAGACCGATTTTACCGAGAATGTATTTATAGGTTGCGTCAGTGATAATCTTCTGGAGTTCGGAGCCTTGTGCAGTATTGGTTTCGGATTCAAGCGAATAGGCCGGGTTCAGTACCCCGTATTCCGCATTCTCCTGGATCAGCCGTTCGGCCTCCACTTTCAGCGGATCGGCATCATGGATCTTGTATCCGGTTTCATTCGGACGGGAAGCCGCAAACGGCTGTACCTCCTGCTGCCACAGATCGGTATCCTTGATGGTTACCGCGAGGTCTGCATCTGCTGTATAATGCACGCCTTCGATACCATATGTCATCAGAGCATACACTTCATCGCTCATCAGGTCGTTGACAAATTTCAGGAGCCGCTTCAGTTCGGCCTCATCCTTAACCTCCGATTTCGGGAAGGACAGCAGGCCGCCGATGCCATTGCTCGATGACCAGATGGCCCGGTCTTCAGGTTTGCCGGTGGAAGTGATGTCATTGACCATCACCAGCTCCATGCCGTCCTGGATGCCTTTGGCCAGGTTCAGCAGGTTTTTGCTGTCAAACAGTGCGCCTACATAAATGCCGGCTTTTCCTTGCGCGAAATTCTGCTGCTGATCGTTTTTAGCCGTCACGGCAAAGTCCTGGTTAATGTAGCCGCCGTCATACAGGGCTTTCATATAGTCCATCGTCTGGATGTAGCCCTCCGTTGCGAATTCGGGCGTCATTACACCGGCATTATCCACCGCCCAGTTGTTCGGGGTTCCGAAATAGGAGCCGAGCGTTTTGAATGCCCCGTACACCAGGTCGCTGCGGTCCATGAATCCGGTGGTATCCTTTTTGCCGTTGCCGTCCGGGTCTTGTTCGGTAAACGCTTTCGCAACTTCCTTCAGCTCGGCGGTTGTTTTGGGAACGGCAAGCCCCAGCTTATCCAGCCAGTCCTTGCGGATAATGACTCCGTTTCTGGCTTTGGACTTCTGGAACGGCACGCCGTACAGCTTGCCTTCAATGGAGGCTGAGCTGCGGGTATCCCGGGAAATCGCTGCCAGGTTCGGGAATTCGTCGAGATACGGGCTTACCTCCCAGAACATGCCGGATTTCAATGCATTGCGGACCGAAGAGTTATCGAGAATCGTCAGCGTTACGATATCTGCTAGGGAATCGGAGGCCAGTGAGGTGTTGATCCGCTCTTCCTTGGAAGCATCGGGAATCCAGGAAAACTCGATGTCCGCGTTGGTGAATTCTTCAATTTTGTTCAGAACGGTATCGGTTGGCGGTGAAGCGGTATGCAGAACGTTGAGCCAGGAGATCTTCGTTTTGGCCTGCGTTCCCCCATTTGCTCCAGCGCCGGCTGCCGCTTTGTCTGCTCCGTCCTTGCTGTTGTTGGCGTTTCCGCCGCAAGCCGTAAGCAGCAGCCCGCTGCACAGCATTAGAGCAGCCAGTTTCTTGTAATTGCGATTCATGATCATTACCCCTTTGACTACGAATTGGCATTGCTGTATCTTCCACCCCGCCATTGGCGTGGGTACGAATTCAAAAGTGCGGCTCTGCTTAATAGACACCGTCTTCCCCGATTTTCTTCGCCAGTTTGTTCGACAGCATAACAAGGATCAGCCCCACAACCCCTTTGAACAGGCCAACCGTCGTACTGAAGCTGAGCTGGCCGTTCTTGAGACCGGCGGTATAGATATAGGTATCAAAGATTTCCCCGACCTCCCGGTTCAGGGAGTTGATCAGCAGATACATATGCTCGAAGCCCAGATCCAGGGTATGTCCGATTTTGAGAATCAGCAGAGTAATGATAACCGGACGGATCGCCGGCAGGGTAACATGCCAGGTCGTGCGCAGCCGTGCCGCTCCATCCATTTCCGCAGCCTCGTACAGCTGTGTATCTACGACGGTAATAGCCGCGAGATAAATAATCGTGGACCAGCCCAGCTCTTTCCAGATAATCTGGCCGATATAAACGGTGCGCAGCCATTCGGGAGAGGTCAGGAAGCTGATTTTGTGTCCGCCCATGGCGGCAATGATCTCATTCAATACCCCGCCGTCCACGTTCATGAATACATAAGTAATGGAAACGATGATGACCCATGAGAGAAAGTGCGGAATGTAGATGATCGTCTGGACCACATTTTTGAACATCTTATGCCTGACCTCATTAAGCATCAGCGCCAGAATGATCGGCAGCGGAAAAAAAATCACGATATTCAGCGCAAACAGAATCAGCGTATTCTTCAGCAGCATAAAAAAGGTGGGCTCTGTAAACAGCCTTATGAAATGCTTGAGTCCGGCCCAGGGACTGCCTGTAATCCCGAGGAAAGGCTGGTAATCCTGAAAAGCGATGATTAGCCCGCCCATAGGCAGGTACTTAAAAATAACAAAATACAAAAATCCGGGAAGTATCATCAAATACAATAACTTGTTTCTTTTTAGACTCAGCAGGCTATGTTTCGTCCGCTTTTTCCTTTCCGGCGTCACTTTCATCTTCATCGTGGTGACCTTTGCTTCTTCCACCCTACCGTCCTCCTTGAGCGCATTTCTGTAACGCTTCCCAGATTACGGCCCTTTGCCTGTTACGTAAATAATCATTAGTTACTCTAGGCTACGAAGCCGCGCCGTTATGCCGTTTTCCGTAAGCTCACCCCATGCAGGGATACCGATCGCACATAAGGATTATGCCGGATTCCGCCTGCTTCTTCCGCCCTGGACAAAGCCATAGCTAATGATTATATACGGAATGCAGGCCCCCTGATACAGTGTCTTTGAAACGATAACAAGGAGGATAACCGCATGGCACAATCTTCATTAAAAAAAGAAACTATGGGCAGCAAACTGTTCACCATAGTCAACACCACCCTGCTGGCATTCATTGCCCTCATCTGTCTTTTACCTTTTGTCAACGTGTTTGCCAGTTCCTTTGCCTCAACCCGGGAAGTTGTGGAGAAAAAATTCATTCTGTTCCCGACCACCTTCTCCCTGGATGCCTACCGTTATATCCTGTCTACCCCCACAATCTTCAGGGGCCTTGGCATATCCATCGGCGTCACTCTTGCCGGAACTGCAGTAAGCATGATTCTGACTGCCCTGATGGCCTACGGACTGTCCCGAAAGTATCTGGCAGGCCGCGATATCATTAATTTTATCGTCGTGTTCTCCATGCTGTTCAGCGGGGGGATGATACCTACATTTCTAGTGGTCAAAGCCTTCGGGCTGATCGACTCCTACTGGTCTCTGATCTTCCCGGTCGCCATCAACGCCTTCAACCTGATCATCATGCGCAATTTCTTTCAGGCACTTCCAGAGGGATTGGAGGAATCGGCCAAAATTGACGGGTCCAACGACTTTGGCGTTTTTCTCAAAATTATGCTGCCGCTGGCACTGCCATCCATCGCTACTTTGTCCCTGTTCTACGGCGTAGCTTACTGGAACACTTACATGACTGCTATCCTGTACATCACCGATTCCGCGAAATGGCCGATTCAAGTCCTGCTGCGCCAGATCGTCATCGTCTCCAGCGGGATGCAGGCCGAAGGCACGTCGGTCGATGTCATCCCGCCGGCCCAGACGATCAAGATGGCCGTTATTGTTGTAGCTACTGTGCCGATGCTGATCGCTTATCCGTTTGTGCAAAAGCATTTCACCAAAGGCGCCCTCCTGGGAGCAGTCAAAGGCTGAACAACCGGCAGCCCGCATTCTTCAGCAGTGGCACAAAAACAGCCAGCTTCCGTAAATGGCAGCTGGCTGTTTTTTAATTTTCATGATTGGCGGGCTAATCCCGCTTCATTTGTCCTGTCTCAAGGCACGGTAAGCACCCGGTGTGACATGCTCCTTCTTGCGGAAGGAGCGGATGAAATTCTGCGGGTTATGGTATTGGAGGCGCTCTGCAATTTCCTTAATCGTCATCTCGGTCTCCACCAGCCATTTCTTGGCCATTTGCAGCCGATAGCCCATTACATATTCACTGAAGGTCATGCCGAATTCCTTCTTGAAGATGCTGCTTAAGTAGTTCGGACTGTAATGCAGGCGCTCACCGATCAGCTCCAGCGACAGATCCTGATCATATTCGGTGCGTACAATGTTCGCAATCTGCTCGGACAGGCTGCGGAACTGGCGGGTGGTCTTCTCCTTCATAGCGGCAACCATCGGCTGAATGACTTCCTTCACCAGGATTCGCTCAATTTCCTCCGGGTTGCGGATATCCAGCAGGCGGTGATACAGGGCGTAATTATCCTCAGTCAACAATACCTCCACGCCGATCAGCTGCTCCAGTTGGATCAGATTGTTCACGAAGCGGATCAGCATCACCTCGAAATTAAGCGGGTTCTTGCTATGCTTCATCATTTCACCCAGCAGCGGATAGAGCGTTCGCGACACCTGCTCTTCATGCCCAAGCCGGATGGCATCGAACAGCTGCGACTCCAGCTCCGCCGGATAATGCAGCAGCACCGGACCCGAGATTACCCTGGAAATATCCTCATAGAAAATAATAGATTCCTTGCCCAGATTCAGCCGGTGATGCAGCGCCTGCTTACTCATCTCACAGGCCTCTTTGCTGAAGGTAAGATCAGCGTAAAAATCGCTGATCCCAACGCTGACCGACAGCTTCAGGATATCCCTGACTGTGGTGACGATCCGCTTCGCAT
Source organism: Paenibacillus sonchi (assembly GCF_016772475.1). Lineage (NCBI taxonomy): Bacteria > Bacillati > Bacillota > Bacilli > Caryophanales > Paenibacillaceae > Paenibacillus > Paenibacillus sonchi. The sequence continues at coordinate 4,747,090 of NZ_CP068595.1, read as the reverse complement.
CCTCAAGCACCTGCTTGCGGCTTCCGGGTCCGCTGCCACCCTCAAAGATCAGAATCGTGGCCTGCGTCCGGTCATTCAACAGAATCGGGATCATCCGCCGTGAATCCGGAATCAGCTCTTCCACCAGCCTGTTCACGGCAACGAGCAGCAGATCCTTGTCGCTGGCCTGCCGTTCCCCGTAATTGTCGAGCTGAATCAGCAGCGTTGCATACACCGTGCCTTGGGCAAGGGAATACCCGAAACGGGACATATTATGATCCAGCTCCTCCGCCGTAATCCGGCTGTGGAACAGATTGAGAATGAATTGGGTTTCCAGCTGCGGCAGCTCCGATTCCAGCAAATCCTCCAGGCTTTCCTTCTCCAGAAGGATGTTGTCGATGGAGCTGATAATCCAGTCGATCTCATTCTTCAGCACCGGCTGGGTGCTGCCCGAGAGCCGCCGCTGGATTTTCTGGATCGGCTTGTTGAAATAAACAGCGATTACATAGGCCACGATCACAATCAGGAGCGTAATGACCAGGACCATCATAAACAAGCCGAAGCGTGTGGTCTTGAGGGCATCCGCTATCTCCTGCTCGTCGAGCAGCGTAACATAGATCCAGTTATTATAGGAAGATTTGGCGTAGATCGCCGTAACTTCCTGATGCTTCACCTTCTCCAGCACCACACTTCCCGTCTGGCTCAAGCTGCCGGCGGTCTCTGTAATGCGGTTCAGCTGGGCCCCGTTCAAGCTGGGGGCGGATTCGGATTCATAGAGCAGATCCCCCTGCCGGTTCAGCAGGTATACGGGTGTGTTCTCTTCGGTCTGCAGGGTGTGCTGCAGCGACTGCAGCGAAATATCCGATAGAGCGATGGCCTGCTTCTTCTGTGAGAAGACGGGCAGCGTATTGACAAAACGGATGCCGGTATCCGTCTTAATCCAGAACAGGGACTTGCTCTGGTTGCCGATGTAGCTTGCGGACAGCTTCTTTTTGCCATCCTCCGTTAAATAAGACAACCGGCCATCGGAAATCTGCCAGTCCTTCACCAGACTGATCAGCGAATATTCAACGCCGTCCATTCCCATGGAGGCAATATAGTTAAGTTGGGAATTAATATCGCGATAGGCCTCAAAGTCCCGCTCCGTGATCGGATTTTTGATGACCTCACGGAAGGAATTGGTGGTGCTGTAAGTATTGAAAGCATATTCAATCGTTTTGATTTTTTGCTCCAGCGTGTTTTTGATCTGGGTGATCAGACTTTTTTTGCTGTCCGCGACCCTGTCAATGACCGAATGGATGGTCGTTAAGTAAATATAACTGCCAAAGCTGATGACCAGACCGATGCCGAGAGTCAGAATGGGAATAAATATCTTGTAGAACATTCTGCCTTTTTTCATAGGTAGACTCCTTCAATTATGTAATCATTTTCAATTATAGCGTTTTCATAATTTGAAATTCAAGGATATTTAACGTGTGCATTCACTATATTCCTGAATGCCAGCTGCCATCCGGCTAAGCTGTAAGCCGCACAATTTTATCGAATTCTTACGCAAGCCATCCAAAAAAGCAGGCCTCCCGTCTCAGGAGGCCTGCTGTCTTTTGACATCGTATTCTCTATGTTTACGCGTTCTCTGCCGTGTCTTCTTCCATATACATGGTTTCCCACAGATGCCCGTCGATGTCCTGGAAGCTCCAGCTGTACATGAATCCGTGGTCGACCGGATCATTATATTTCTTGCCGCCTGCGGCCAGCGCCTTGTGCACCAGCTCGTCCACCTCTGCTCTGCTGGAAGCGGAGAAGGCCATAATGACCTCAGTGTGGCTGGAGGTGTCGGCGATTTCCTTGGAGACAAACGTCTTAAAGAACTCTTTGGTCAGCAGCATGGCAAACGTGTTGTCGTTGATGATCAAACATGTGGCGTTCTCATCGGTATACTGCAGATTGAATTCGAAACCAAGTGCGGTAAAAAAGTTAATCGAAGCCTGCAGATCATTTACCGGCAAATTGACAAAAAGCTGGCCTGCTTTGAATCCCATTCTCTGATCACCTCTGCATTAATTTGAGTGTTTACCGCTCGATTATAGCATGAAACAGCAGCAGGAGTTTCTTCCCGATTGCTGTACTTCTTGAAATTGACTAGGGTGAGGAGTAACCTAAAGGTGAAGCACCACGGGCAGCGCCGGTTTTCCTTCCTGCTTCATCAAGAGAATTACAATCCGCTTGAGCATTATCTAATCTCTTTTAACATGAAGCCTGTATGCTGAGGGTAACAACGATCAAGAGGGGTGAAATGAATGCCGAACATTTGGATGCATCTGGAGTATGGGCAGCAGCTGGCGGACGAATTCAGCCGCGATTTCCCTTTTCTGGCGGAGAGGAAAAACCGTCCTGAGCTGTACCACCTGGGCTGCCAGGGACCGGATTTCCTGCTGTACCACAGCTTTCTGCCCTGGAAAAAGGATACCCGGGCCATCCGCCTCGGTGACCTTATGCACACGGAAAACTGCGGACCTGTACTGGTTGATTTCTGGCAGCGGGCTTTGGCCCTTCCCTCGGGTGAGCTGAAGGAGGCGCAGCAATATTTTCTGGGCTTCCTTACCCACCATCTGCTGGACCGCAACCTTCATCCCTATATCAATTGGAAAGCGGGCTACAAGCACCGCAATCACCAGCGTTTTGAGATTGTCCTTGACACTTTGTTCATGAAGCGGCGGAAACAGCTGGATACCTGGCGGCATGCGGCCTGGAAAAAAATCAATGTGGGCTCCCGCCTGCCCTTCCCGATCCACATGATTCTCCGCGAAACAGCGTCAGACTGGTATCCCGAGTCCCGGCGCCTCCCTTCTGAAATCTGGCATGAGGCATACCTCGACATGATTTTGGCGCATAAATGGTTATACGATCCCAAGGGGTGGAAGAAATCGCTGCTCCGGGGCAAGGCCCGCCGCTTGTTTTCACAGCAGCTGTCCCCTGCCGAAGAGAAGCTCGATTACCTCAACGAAAAACACGGCGAGTGGCGGCATTCGGCGCTCTATTCCGAGGTGCGGACGGAAAGTGTCTGGGACCTGTGGGAGGAGGCGCTTGCGGAAGGCCGGACAGTGCTGCGCGCTCTGGCTTCGTGGCTGAACAGCACGGTCCCGGCCGAAGCTGCCCGCGCGCTGGAGCATTTCAAGCAGGTGCTGGGCGACCGTTCCTACGATACAGGCAAAGAGTGCAGCAGCAAGCTTAAGAATCTGTATGCCGAGCCGATCTGGGAGGCAGGTATTATCTCGTAAAGACGTAAGTGTATGGCGTAAACCATCCATATAGGACATACGCTGGACAGATCTCCGCAGGGAGGTCTGTTTTTTGCTGCAGCCGCAAAACACCTGCCGCTTCCGCAGTGGCAGGTGTCAAGAAGACCTCTCTGTGCAAAGCTTATTTATCTCCGGGCAGCACCTGAGTCCGTGGATAGCCATTCAGCGGTTATACCTCTGCTGCCGCATGTGCCGGAATACGCGGCGGAGCTGGCGGGACCGGCGGATCTCCGTCCTGCAGCGCGTCCTGCTTCCCCTTCTCCACATCGAGCTTCAGCACAATCATAATCCCCAGTCCGAAGAACAGCAGCAGGGAGAGAATGCCAAGTCTTGGATTCCCGGTGAGCTGCCCCACCAGCCCAAAGACAAACGGGCCAAAGATCGAAGAAAATTTGCTGGTAATGTTCACAAAGCCAAAAAACTCACCGGTGCGCTTCAGCGGCATCAAATCACTAAGCAGGGAACGGGAAATCGACTGGCTTCCCCCCTGAACCAGGCCCACCATAACCGCCAGGATATAAAAATGCACAGCCCGGGTCATGCCGAAGCCGAGGATTACAATCAGCACATAGATGAAAAGCGAGACCAGAAGCATCCGTTTGGCACCTAGCCTCTCTGCGGTTTTGCCGAGCATGATTGTGCTTGGAAAACCGACAAACTGCGTGATCAAGAGCGCCAGAATCAGGTCGCTTGAGCCGATCCCCAGCGTCGTTCCATAAATCGTAGCCATTAGAATAATCGTGTTAATCCCGTCATTGTAGAACCAGAAAGCAGCGATCAGCCGGACCAGTTGCGGATAACGCTTGATGTCACGGGTTGAACCGCCGATTCTCCGGGCGGCTGCCCGGACGTATCCGCCAGCACTTAAGCCGGCGGTCTGCCGGGGAAGATTAGGCACACGGCGGATGACCGGAATGGAGAAAATCAGCCACCACAATCCGACAGTTACAAAGGAGAGCCGTGTTCCTGCTAGCGTATCCTTCATGCCCAGCAGCTGCGGCTGTTGAATCATCAGCAGATTGACCGCCAGCAGCACCCCGCCGCCCACATAACCAAGAGCATAACCTTTAGCGGAGACATTGTCTCTTTTCCCGGAGGGCACCAGGTCTGGCAGCATCGAGTCATAAAAGGTCAGACTGCCGGCAAATCCAAGCGTAGAGAGTACCAGCAGCGCGGAAGCGAGCAGCCAGTCCCCCTCTCCGACCAGGGCGAAGCCCATCGTTGAGACGATGCCGAGCAGTGCAAATGCCGTCAGAAAGCTGGTTTTCCGGCCCGACAGGTCGGAAATGGAGCCGAGCAGCGGAGACACCAGCGCGACCAGAGCCATCCCGATGGCGTGAGTATACGCGAGATACGATGCTGCCGTATTTTCACTTAGGCCGCTGGCCGCCACCGAACTGTAGAAGATTGGCAGTACCGCTGCCAATACCGTTGTCGCATAGGCTGAATTTGCCCAATCATACATGAGCCAAGCGCGTACCGCAGATTTGTTCATGTTGGTCATTTCCCTCTCGTGTAATCAGATTTCCAGGCCAAGTGAGCTCGGATTCACTTGGACAGATTATACACGGGAAACGTTATGGAGGTTCTAAGCAAATGTTTGCGGAATATTAACCGCTGACACTTATCCCTTTATCGGCCTGCCGCCTTCATGCTCCACCGCCACACAGGCTCCGCCCTCCGGCGTGTTGCTCAGGCGGATCGAACCGCCCAGCTTGGCAGCCAGCTGTTTTGCAATGTACAGGCCAAGCCCGGAATGACCGTCCCTGCTGGCTCTGGCGTCATCTCCCCGGTAGAATTTCTGAACAGCCTTCTCCAGATCCCTGCGGCTGAAGCCGGGGCCGGTATCACAGATTTCGTACAAGACACGGCTGCCGCGCAGGGTAACGGACACCGAAATCGAACCTCCGCTTGGTGTATATTCCAGGCTGTTCATCACCACATTGTCGAGAATACGCTCCAGCAGCTCTGCATCCGTGTAAAGGCAGATCCCTGCCGCGTCTTCCATCCGCAAAATGATGTCAATCCCTTTTTGGCCCGCCTCCAGCCCGTAAGCCTTGATTTTCCGTTCCAGAAACGGCGCCAGCTCAAAAGTCTCCGCATGGAGTACGGTATCCGTCCGCTCCATATCCGAGGTATACTGCATCTGCCGCACCAGTTCGCTGCTTTTGCCCGCATTCTCGTGAATCACGCCAAGATAGCGCTGCAGCCTTTCATCGTCCGTCCCTCCTGAATCCATCAGCGCTTCGGTGTAGCTGCGGATGATGGAGAGCGGAGCCTTCAGATCATGCGCCAGCGCTTCGACCATTTCCACCCGTTCCTGCTCCATCCGCCATTGTGCCGAAAGCGAGCTCTCCAGCTCTGTCTTCATTTCGTCAAAAGCGCTGCTCAGCTGGCCCAGCTCATTGTCCGAATGATAGCCGATTTCGAAGTCAAGGTCCTTCTCTTTAATCTTGCGGGCAGCCTCCATCAGCAGGCGCAGCGGCTTGTTGATGTTGTTCGACAACACCCGCGAGAAGAGCAGGGCGAACAGGATGATATAAAGGAAAGGCGACACCAGTGCGCCAATAAAAATCACCGTCAGCCACCAGTTGCCGGATTCATTCACATAGGTAGGCTTCAGGGCATAGGACAGCAGCACCGCCCCTTTGACAGCACCTTCCCCATCGATGATCGGCACCGTGCGCACATATCTTCCCTGAACACTGGTGGTCGTATTCAGACGCTTGTACAGCTCCGTGCGGCCGGAAACATTCACCTTCTCCAATGAGCCATATATTTTGTCCCCATTCCTGTCCACCACCTGGTAGGTGATGCCCTCACCCGGTATCGCCGCTTCCAGCGCCGTTCTGGCTGAAGAGGCAAGCAGTGCCGTCTGCTGCTGCAGAATATAGCTTTCGATGGCAGGCAGGCGTTTCTCATAATGATTGGCGGGATAGACCAGCTTGTTCTCCACCCGCATAAAGAGCAGCACGGCAAATGCATAGGTAATTACCGTCGCCACTACGCTGGCCAGGATAATATAGGTAAAAGCCAGCTGAAACTGGGTTTTAAGCGGTCTTTTGTTCATACGGCAGCTCCTTGCTTACGGATTTGTCCATTTGTAGCCGATTCCCCATACAGTAGAGATATAATCGCCGGATGGATCGGCAGCGGCCAGCTTGGCGCGGATTTTCTTGACATGCTCCACCACGGTGGAGGCATCCCCTTCGGCATCATACCCCCACACCTTTTCATAAATATGCTCGCGCGAAAACACCTGCCCGCCATGCAGCGCCAGCAGCTCGGTGATCTCGTATTCCCGCCGGGTCAGCGCGACCGGCTCTCCTGCCACGCTGACCAGCCGTTCCTTAAGGCTTAGCTCCAGCTTGCCGAACCGCAGCCGGCTCTGCTGCTGGGGTTTCTGCCGCGACCGCTCCTCCCGCCGCAGATTGGCCTCAATCCGGGCCAGCAGCTCCCGGAGGCCAAACGGCTTGATCACATAATCATCGCCGCCCAGAGTCAGCCCCCGGACCCGGTCCGCTTCCGACTGCCTGGCGCTCAGAAAAATTATCGGGCAGCTTACCCGATCGCGGATGCTGCGGCAGACCTCAAAGCCGTTCATCCCCGGCATCATAATGTCGAGGATTACCAAATCGGGCTCCCTGTCCGCCAGCCTGACCCCTTCGTTGCCGTCGTAAGCGGCCAGCACCTCATGCCCCTTGGCCTGCAGCTCATCGGTGAGCAGCAGAACCAAGGCCACCTCATCATCGATGATCAGAATTCTGCTCACCTTATTCCTCCTGTCTTTTGTTACTCATAGCTTTTGCGGCCTTCCCATCTGCAAAACCATAGTATACTACAAACGGCCGCCAGCATGAATACTGCACAAGCCGGAACGAGTCCCGGAACAGCTGATCCCGTAAAAAACCGGATAACGTAAAACCCTCCGGCAGCGTAAGCCCGGGCATAGCCAAGGCTGGAAGTCCAGCCAGCCGCGCCGGCCAGGACCATGGCACACAAGGCCAGATGGCGTCGCCTATGGAAGTAGTGCCGATGATGGCGGCAACCAGCAGTCCCGCCCCTCCTGCTCCAACGGAAGCGCCCAGCCCGTAGGCGAGCGCCAGGAACAAATGCAGCACGCACAGGGCCAGACTGCCCGCCAGTGCAAGTAAGCCGCTGAGCATAAATATCCCGATGCCAGGCTGTTCGATATGCAGCAGGTAGCGCATCCCGGATAACAACACCAGCATAGAGCCGAACAGAAATACCGTCACCAGCATAACCAGCTGCAGCAGCTTGCTTAGATAGATCAGCGTTCTGGGGGCGCTCTGCCCCAGCAGGCCGTTGAAATGCCCGGCGTTCTCTTCCTGGGCCGCGAGCAGTCCGGCCAGCAACCCTATGCCGACAGGCAGAATAATGCTGGCCGATTGAAAAAAGGCCTGATGTATCTCATAGGGCAGCTCCGCCGTACGCGCAGGGCGGGCGAAATACCACAGCAGAAGCGCAGGATAGCCCAGAATGGCGGCCCCCGTCAGCCAGCGGACCGGCGTCCGCTTTGTTTTGAGCCAGTCAGAAGATAGTAACCGCAGCAGCATCGCTATTTCACCTCTTTCCGGGCAAACCACACTCCCGTGAGCCAGGAGCTGGCCGCAAAAAACAGCAGGGATACGGCAATTCCCTCCGGAATCACCGAGGGTTCGAGCAGCGGGCTGCCGGATTCCAGCGGGACCCCGTTCGGATGCACACCGGCTACCGGACACATCAGCCGCAGGGCCCAGCTCCATGGAACATAGAGCCAGTTCGGCCCGGGTGCGGCAATTACACCGGCGAACATACCGGCAATACCCAGCCCGACAGATGCCGCCATGCCCTTCCACGCCGCTGCCAGCAGCTGGAGCGGAATGAGGCTTAACGATACCAGCCAAGTGAGCAGGCTGGCAACCACAACCTTTTCAACAGGAAGGGTTGCATCCGTAATCAGCAGGCCGGCAATCAGAGCAGCAGCAATAGTTCCCAGGGAGGACAGCAGCATATAGTAGGCCAGCACTATGATTTTGCCGAACCATAATGCTCCGGGACGGACATTGTGCAGCCGGAGGCCGCGGTAATTTCCGGCCTTGCGTTCCCTAACCTCAGCCAGAGCACAGAGCAGCGCCGTGCCGAGCGGCACAAATATAAACGGCCACCAGTTAAACACCATACCGAGAAACAGGTCACCCGGCAGGCTCTGTCCTTTGGGAAGATACAGCAGTGCAACGAGCGCGAACAGAACAAAAAACAGCGGGGCCGCCCAGACCAGCTTTACCGAAAAGCTGCGTCTGTATTTTAAATGCTCAGACTGGAAGATATTAAGCATGGTGCACCCCCGCCTGTTCCCGGTTCCGGGCAACGACCTGCATGAACAGGGTCTCCAGATCCTCGCCTTTGTGTATTATGCTCTCATGGCCCAGCCGCCCGCCGCTGATAATGCCGATATAGTCGGCAATCTGCTCCACCTCGGACAAAATGTGGCTGGAGAGAATGACCGTGATGCCCTGCGCCGGAAAGGAGCGGATCAGTTCCCGCAGCTCCTGAATGCCGAGCGGGTCCAGCCCGTTCGTCGGCTCATCCAGAATCAGCAGCTCCGGGCGGTTCAGCAGAGCAATCGCGATGCCCAGTCTCTGTTTCATGCCGAGGGAAAATTGGGAGGCCTTTTTGGAGCCGGTCTCCTGTAAATCCACGGTGTGCAGCACCTCATCGATTCTTTGCGCAGACTGCCCCAGCAGCTTGGTATGCACCGTCAGGTTCTCCCGGGCCGTAAGATTCCCGTACAGCGCCGGAGATTCAATCAATGCGCCGATCCGCTCCAGCTGCTTTCTTTCCCAGGGCTTGCCGCCAAGCAGAATCTCTCCCCGCTCGGGCGCAGAAGGCCTGTAATCATTTTCAGTGTCGTCGTTTTGCCTGCCCCATTGGGCCCAAGCAGCCCGTATACCGTGCCTGCCGGGATCTTCAGTGAAACGTCCTCCACGGCCTGCTGCCGCTTGAACCGCTTGTTTAAGTGCTTCGTCTCCAAAATGTATTGCATCTAATCCCATCCTCTCTTGCTTGTCTGGACACAGCTTATCAAGAGAAAATAAAGATTTTATAATGTTTTGGAATTACTTTTTGTCCACCGTGTTTTGTTTAACCTCCGGTTAACGCCCTTGAAATATTCGCCTGATAAGATTAGGGCAAGTAACATACAGGGAGGGATTCCATGCGCCTGGCTTTATTCACGGACACGTTTCTTCCGCAAACCAACGGCGTTGCCCGCACGCTTGGCCAGTTAACCAGTCACCTGAACCGCCGGGGGATTGAGCATCTACTGTTCACGCCCAAGTCCGCCCCCGAGGACAGCTACCCCGATCCGGTCCGTCCTGTTGCAAGTATCCCTTTTTTTCTCTATCCGGAGTGCAGGCTGGCTCTCCCGAGCATGTCCTCCATTCAGAGCCAGCTGAACACTTTTCAACCCGATCTGCTGCATATGGCTACCCCGTTCAACATCGGCCTGTGCGGCCTCCGTTATGCACACAGGCAAGGCCTGCCCCATGTAGCCTCCTACCATACCCATTTTGACCGTTACCTTGAATATTACCGCATGCGCCGGATTGTTCCGCTCTACTGGAGGTACATGAAATGGTTCCACCGCTCCTGCGGTGCCACCTTTGCCCCGTCGCGGGAAACGGCAGAGATTCTGCGGGAGCAGGGCTTCGAACGGCTGCGCCTCTGGTCCAGAGGCATTGACTGCCGGCAGTATTCCCCGGATAAACGCCAAGCTGCCAGCGTACGGGAGCGCTATGGAATTGCCGACCCGCTGGTACTGTTATATGTAGGCCGGATTGCCCCGGAAAAAGATATCGCCACCCTGCTGCACGCTCTGCAGCTGCTGCCGGAATCCGTTGCCGCCGGAGTCCACCTGCTGGTGGTTGGCGACGGACCGCTGCTGCCCGAGCTGCGTGCCCAGGCACCGCATAATGTCACCTTCACCGGCGCCAAGCACGGGAAGAGCTGGCGGAGCTGTACGCCTCCGCCGATCTGTTCGTCTTCCCGTCCAGCACGGAAACCTTCGGCAATGTGGTGCTGGAGGCTATGGCCTCAGGGCTGCCTGTCGTTGCCGCCGGTGCAGGCGGGAGCAAGGAACTGGTCATGCCCGGGGTTACAGGGGTGCTGTTTCAGCCGCATGATCCGGGCTCACTCGCGGAGGAAATATGCCGCCTGGCCAGCAATTCCATGCTGCGGACGGCTATGGGGAATGAGGGACGGAGACAGGCGCTTGGCCGCTCCTGGGAACAGATTTTTGACGGGCTGATCCGGGATTATGAAGAAATAATTGACAGCAGACGCATCAAGGCCAGCGCGCAGATATTTACCGCCTGAGGACAGACGGATAAGGTACATCTTCGCTTAAGACAGCGGGGAAGATCTGGGATGGCAGGCATTGTGACCGTTGCCCGCTTCGTTCCATCCCAAGAAGGACGCCCATGGCGGGCGCCCTTCTTTGATGCAGGTATTAGAGGCCCATACGATCCTGCGGGGCCAATTGGCCTTGCTCCAGCAAGTCATACTTGGACAGCTTCATATTCACTATGGCAAAAGCCCGGTCCAGCTCCTGCTGCTGGCGCTCCAGATCCTGCTTGTATTCACGGAGAATGGCCGCACGCTGCGGAATGGTCGAATCCCCTTGAAGCGTCAGGTCCACCATCTGCTTCAAGGCGGCCACCGGCAGTCCGGTTGCCCGAAAACAGTTCATCAGCGAGATGGATTCCAGGTCCTTTTCCTCGAATATCCGGTTCCCGTACTCGTCCCGCTGAAGGAACGGGAGCAGCCCTTCCTTTTCATAATAACGGATGGTATGCGCAGGCAGGCCCAACTTCTCCGAAGCCTCTTTGATGGAGATTCCCAAGGAGTTCACTCCCCTCTGATCACAACCGTGATCCGGTTTTTTCCTAGTATACGGCTAAAAGTACATTTGAAGTCAAGACCCTCCCGCTCCGGTTTCACAACCCAATCTATCTGCCGCCAGGACCGTCCGGGTATCCGCAGCAGCTCAAATTGTGAATTTCACTCCGGTCAGCTGCTCGCTGAGCACCCACAGGCGCTCTGCTGCATCACGGTCGATAGCCCAAGGCCAGACTCCCGAGCCCTGCATACTGTCGGCCGGAACCGCTTCGGCAATATCGGCATCCTCACAGTAGACGCCTCCGAGTCCCGCAAGCTGTTCACTGACCGCACACCAGACACTGGTTGCCGCTCCTTGCTCCGTGTTTTTCATGAAGTCGGAGTTTGCGTTGCCTGCAGGCTCCCCCTTCTCGCCTTCTTGCGCCGGCTGAACCTTGACGGGTTTAACACCAACTTCTTCCGTCTTCAGAAAACGGCCGATTCCCGAGGAAGGGATTAGGCCCGGATGAACGGCAAAGGCACGGACTCCATACGCTTTGGCTTTCTCGTCCAGGGCAACCGCGAACAGCACATTGGCGCTTTTGGACTGGGCATAGGACTTCCATTTGTCATATTCCCGCCGCTCAAAATTCGGGTCGCTGAGATCAACGCCGCCCAGACGGTGCGCCCGGGATGAAACCGAGATGACCCGGGCCTGATCCGCTTGCTGCAAAGCAGGCCAGAGGCGGGCCGTCAGCTGAAAATGCCCCAGATGGTTGGTGGCGAACTGCGACTCATAGCCGCGTGCATCACGTGCCAGCGGCGCAGCCATGATGCCTGCACTGTTAATAAGGAAATGAAGCGGCCGCCCAGAAGCAATGAACCGCCGGGCAAAGCTGTCGATCGAGGCGGGGTCCATCAGATCAAGAGTTTCCAGCTCCAGGCGGGGGATGCCGGTGACGGCAGCCTTGGCCTTTGCCGGAGTCCGTGCCGGAACGATTACAGTGGCTCCCGCTTCGGCAAGCACACGCGAGGTTTCCAGTCCAATCCCGGAATATCCGCCCGTTACAATCGCTACCTTGCCGGTCAGATCCAGGCCGCCGATCACCTCAGCGGCTGTCGTCCGGGCATCGAACCCGCTTGCGAGCGGCGCTTGAACCGTTAGATAAGATTTGGTTTGTGATTCCATATGATGATCCCTCCATTCTATTCTCCGGGATCATTATATGCCTTAAAGTTCACTTTAAGGCAAGCGTTTCCCCTCTCCACTTCCCCGCAAGGAATAGTTGGAAAAAGGATAACCAATCTGAACGATCCACCCCCGTTTAGGTGAATTCGTTTAAAATAAGTCTACATTTTCCCACTAATCCCTCTGCAGCAAGCTTTTTGATCCCCTTAAGTGAACTAATTCCACTTGACTCCCTGCCCCTGAAAATCTTCCGCTGCTGGGCATTTCACCCGTCTTCAAGGCCAAATGGGACATGCCCATGCGCCCATGCCGATAATGGCATTCACCGGCTCGGTTCACTCTTCCATTCGAAACCATATTTCCGCATGAAGAACAATCTCTCGCCTGGCCATCACCGTCATTTCAGCGGTACTTTTTCAATATGAATGCAGCTTGGGTGTGCATTCTCAGCCGCAGATCCTCTGGTTCAAGCACCGTAATCAGTTGACTGTACTCCAGCAGCTTTCCGAACCAGCCCTGCTCCTCTTCCGGGACCGCAAAGGACATCAGGATTTCACCTTCGCGCTCCTCTAGCAGCCCGGCTTGCGGAAACGCCTCCTGGAGCAGCACCCTGTGCTCTGCCATACAGGCCAGACGGACTTTTATTTGCGGCCGGAGGTCGCTATGCTCTGACAGGAGCAGCTCCGCATCCTTATGCGTCAGAGTAAATGTCTGGGACATCAGGTGAACGGACCGCATCCGGGAGAGCCGGAACAGCCGGTAATCCTGCTTGTCGCAGCAATATGCGAACAGATACCAGGCGTACCATTTATAGGTCAGGAGCAGCGGCTCCACCCCCCTGTCCGTTACGCCGCTGCGGGTATTCGTATACTGAAATCCAAGCCGTTTTTTCTCTCTTATGGCCTTTTCCACAAGAGCTATATTCCCGCCCGTCCCCTCTCCTTCACGCAGCACGCCCAGGTTCAGCTGGAGCATTGGCCCAAGTGCCGCTTTATCGGGAGCGAGGGAAGTCATAATCTCAACGGTGCTCTGTGCCCGCAGGCTGTCATACCCGGTTAGCAGGCCTTTCAGCGCAGCAAGAATATATGTATAATCTTCGGATTGGAGGAGCTGTCTGTTCATTTTATAGCTGTCTATAATGTAGTAGCCGCCATTCAGCCCCTGCTGCGAGCCTACAGGAATTCCGGCAAGACTGATGGACGCCATATCCCGCTGGATGGTGCGCGGCGACACTTCGAACTTCTCAGCCAGCACCCGGGCACTAACCGTTTCACGGTTAAGTAGATAGACCACGATCCCCAGCAGACGGTCAATTTTCATCCGCTATACCTTCTGCCTCTGCGAATCTGCCTGGCTGCTGTCCAGCCATTCACTATCTAGGATGCCATAGGCATAGGTGTCATGCCAGAGCGGATGTCCTTCATGGTCGTGTTTAAAATATCCGGTCTGAAGCAAATGCCCTTCCCGGCGCAGCTGCAGACGCTCCAGCAGACGCCAGGAGGGAGTGTTGCGGGGATCACAGTGTGCGGTCACTCTTCGGGCCTGCTGATCACAGAAAGCGTATTCCAGTAACCTTTGACAAGCCTCCGCCGCATAACCCTTGTTATGGAATGCACTGTTGAAGACATAGCCAAGCTCCCAAGTCCGGAATGTCATCGGCTCCTGCTGCTGAAAATACAGATTTCCGATCATTTTCCCGGACTCCTTCAGGCATACCGCCCAAAAGGCAGGGTCAGCAGACCGCCGAAGTGCCTCCGCTTGGCTCGCTTGCTCATCAAAAACCCCATAAGGCTCGTACCTCACCACCTCTTCCCGGGAAAGATATTCATGCAGATCCTCCCAGTCCTCCGGCTGGAAGCCTCTTATCGTTAACCGCTGTGTTTCCAGAACTTCCATAGGTTTATCTCCTCATCTCTTACTTCACGGTGTTAGATTCACCCACAATATAGCAAAGGTAATGCGGAATTTTCCATAACATTTCTTATGAGCGCCCGTTTTCGCCGAATAGCGTTTTCTCAGTCCACTATGCTTATTGTGTGTAACAGGAACATAATCACCCTGGCGGGTGAATAACAACACGGAGCTTACGGCCGCAGGGATTCCCCACCACTCCAAAATCAACGGGGGGGCATACTGAAGACGGACCGTTGTACTCCTTCACGCTCTATCGCAGCCCTTGCGGACAGGATGAGCTCCCTTCACGCTCGATCCGCAACCGTTGCGGACAGGAAAGCCGTTATTGAAGGAAGATTCGTCTATTCCGCAGGACAGCGGACTGAGATGCCTTTATTTGTCCCTTTCCCCTTTATTCCACGCTCCATCGAACAATATAACGGCTCCTGAGTCCGTATCCGCTGAAAAAACAAGACTTTTGGCAAAATAAGGGCTCCTCAGTCCGCTCCCCCTTCAGCCCGCGGACGGAGCCCCATTCTCCTGCATCGTTTATATCCTCTGACGCCTCCAAGATCTCCGCATTTTTTGACATGGCATAATTTTCTAAACAATAAAACAACCACGGCCCGCGTCCTGAACGGTGAAGTGCACCCCTTAGAATAGACATTGGAATAAACCCCTGGTTTATCCGATGAATTCTAGGGGGTGCATTTTTTATGCCAGCGATTAAAGGAAAGAAGTCTAAAACGTATTCTTATGAAACAAAGCTGGAGGCAATACGTCTTCATATGGTCGAAGGTTGGACCTATCGTAAAATTATGGAGAAGTTCGAAATTACAGACAGGCATCGGTTGAAAACATGGATGAGGAAATACCGGGAACTGGGAGAGTTCGGACTTGTGGACCAGCGAGGACGGCGAGAACAATATGTCGATCAAGAAAGACAGGTCAAATGGCTCAAACAGGAGAACGAAATGCTAAAAAAGTGCTTGGAAATCTGGATGCAGGAGATGAAACAGAGCGGTATGTAACGATTGAGAGAGCCTCAAGTGAATATCCGGTTCGTCATTTGTGCAAAGTGTTTGGGGTCTCCAGAAGCGGATATTACGCCTTTCTAAAGCGCAAAGCATTCGATCGGGACCGAGAAGATAGAGAACTTGTGAAGAAGGTTTACGAGCACTACAACGGAGTTTACGGATACCGACAGATCCAGTTATTCTTGTTGCAGGATCATGGAGTCTGGATGAATCATAAGAAGGTGCTACGGCTCATGCAGGTACTTGGAATCCGGTCACGAATAAGGCGAAAACATCGCTGTAATTACGCATCTTCGGACGGAGGGCGAGTCGCTAAAAACTTACTGAAGCGAGATTTCAAGGCGGATGCTCCTAACCAAAAATGGGTTACCGATGTGACTCAATACCGGGTGGGAGAATCGTGGCTCTATCTTTCTGCGGTGAAAGATTTGTTTAACAATGAAATTGTAGCCTACCACATGAGTCAGAAAAATGACAATCCACTGGTTCTACAGACCTTTGAGAAAGCCTTTAACAAGACAAAAGACGTGACCGGACTGATCGTTCACAGCGACCAGGGATTCCAATACACATCTCATGCATACCATGACATGCTGCCAAAGGTTGGCGCCCGAATCAGCATGTCCCGCCGAGGAAATTGTTATGACAATGCCTCCATGGAGAGCTTCTTCTCGCATCTCAAAACGGAAGGGCTCTACCCTTATGATATCCGAAATCTGGACGAGGCACAAAGACGAATTGAAGCCTATATTCAATTTTACAACCAGTATCGACCGCAACGAAGACTAAATAAGCTGCCTCCGGTGGAGTACCGGAAGCAGCTTACAGCCTAGGGTCTTTTTTCAGTGTCTACAAAATAGGGGCTTGACCACGCCTGCCGTGGTTCCCTTATCTACTTCCCCATACCGCCGCGCACTTCTCACGGTATTTCAGATCTTCTTCACGTTCAATCCGCCCAGCACAGCTCCCTGTACAAAAAAGCGCTCAATCTTCCGCTCCACCTCCGCATCCGGGACCAGCGGCGGTGCCTGATGCGGCTTCACACGTGCATCAATAATCACATTATCACAGAACCAGTGCTTGTTCTCTACGCCGCTGTTCACCCCATAGATATCATGCGAAGGATTGCTGCGCGTGAAGGTCGCCCAGAGGAAGTTGCTCAATGTTTCACTCATGAACGTGCTGTCATCGCATAAAATAATCATTGGACAGGTATCCAGAGCCCCCTGCTCTTGAATCGCGGCGCTCAGCTTGTCCGTTTCCTTCCGTGCTTCGGCATAATCCGTGAACTTCGGTCCCTGCAGGGCCACGATCCCCGGCATAATCATTTTGGCCTGTCCGAACTCTTGCAGATTCTCCAGATTCTCCAGATTCTCCAGTATCACCGGCACCTCCGTACACAAGGTCCGCTTCTGTTCTCCCACCGCTGCAAATACCACTTTACTGCCGCTGTTAATCCCTGTGCCGGAATAATCCAGTGTGTCTATTGTAGTATTGGTCTGAAAATGAATGTCCCGGTGCAGATTAATCCGCTCCAGAATATAGGCCAGGAAGTCCTCGATGTTGTGCGTGCTGACCGGCCGCTCTTCTTCGGCAGTAATGAACAGATACTTGGCTAGACTAAGCTGGCCGGTACCCAGTATCCGGTTCGCGATGGTCAGCAGCTCCGCCGGCTGCTTCAGTTGCTGGTAAGGGGTATAGCGCTCACTGCCAATAGCGAACAGTAGAGGATGCACGCCTGCGGCATCTACAGCATGCACCTCTTTAACTCCCGGTACCTCCTGCTTCACCGCACCGCCCGTCAATTCATGAATCAGTTCCCCGAAAGAGGTATCCTCCTGCGGCGGGCGTCCGACGACAGTGAACGGGAAGATCGCCCCTTGCTTGGCATAAACCTTATGCACTTTCATCACAGGGAACGGATGGGTCAGGCTGTAGTAGCCCAGATGGTCGCCAAAAGGCCCCTCCGGCCGCGTCTCGCCGGGATGAATCTCGCCAGTGATTACAAAATCGGCGTCACGGCTGACACAAAAGCCGTCCACATAGCTGTACCGGAAGTGGCGGCCCGCCAGCAGCCCGGCAAAGGTCATCTCGCTTAGCCCTTCAGGCAAAGGCATAACTGCCGACAAGGTATGCGCGGGAGGTCCTCCGATGAAGCAGCTGACCTTGAGCGGCTGTCCTCTTTTCGTAGCCTTGGTCTGATGAATGCCAATGCCCCGGTGAATCTGATAATGCACACCGACTTCCTTATTGATCTCATACTCATTGCCGCTTAGCTGGATACGGTACATGCCCAGATTGGAATTCATGATCCCCGGCTTGTCGGGGTCCTCGGAATAGACCTGCGGCAGAGTGACAAAAGCGCCGCCATCGCCGGGCCAATGCTTAATCTGCGGCAGATCCGAGATCTGAATCTCCTCGAAGCCGGCCGGTACACCGTTTCCTTTCTTCAGCGGGAGCGCTTTTCTGGCAGCCAACCCTGTCCCGATGTATTTGAAGGGCTGCTTGAGCGCCTTCATGGGATCACTGCGTAAAGCGATCACATCCTGGGACGATTCCCAGGTATCGCGGAAGATAAATTTGCTTCGTTCTATAGTCCCGAACAGGTTTGACACTGCGCGGTACCGCGAGCCTTTGACCTTCTCAAAAAGCAGGGCTGGACCGCCTGCCTCATAGACCTTCAGATGAATCGCGGCCATCTCCAGATTAGGATCGACTTCCTCCTGTATGCGGACCAAATGTCCATGTTTCTCCAAATCAACAATACATTCTTCCATACTGCGGTATCTCATGGGTCTTACTCCAATCTCCAGAAGAAATGTGAACTCTCCTTATTATCAGTGAGGGAACGCGCAAGGTCAACGCTAGGCCGAGTGCCGATTTGAATAAAGGTAAAAATACCTTTGTTTCAGCCGGATGGCGCCGATGGGCGAAGCATGTTTGTCCAACCGAAGAATCAAACGTGGACCGGTAATTTCTGCTTTGTTCATGCTTTTGGCGGTTAATGCAATCACTAAAAGGAGGCTGTCTCATAGCAGAACATCCTGCAATGAGACAGCCCCCTGACTATAAATTTTACAATTGCGGTTCATCAGCCCAGCGTTTTCAAAGGCCACACTCCGGTAAATTCAACCTCATCATAAGTGAAAAAAGCATTCAAGATGGCTTCGCGGTCATCCGTGAACAGCTGGTCGGCCACCCCGGCTACAAGCTTCGGCACGGCATTTTTCATGCCGGAGATGGCCGAAGCCGACAGGCCGCAGCTGGCCAGCGCTGAATAGTTGAAAACGAACAGCCCGTGAACAAGCGCCTGGCCTGCTTCATCCCGGCTCTGGAGCGCAAAGCCCGGACTGAGATACGGATGCGCATCCAGCAGCGGGTTCGCCAGCTCCGGCGGCGCCTCGTAGCGGTCGCTCCAGCGGGCGATATGGCTGTCTACCAGCCGCAGCTCCGGACGCAGCCCCGGGTCGCTGAGCAGTCCGGTGCTGACCACCAGAAAGTCAAAGGAGCATTCCCCTTTCGGCGTTGTCACCACCGCCTTGTCGCCGATCGCTTCCACCTTCAGCCACGGTGAACCGAGGTGAAGCTGGAAGCCCGGCCAAGCCGCCGCACGGGCGAAGGTATCGTTGGTCGGCGGCTGATTGGTTTTGAAGAAATGCGAAATTACAGCGTACTTATCAGAATCAGGCAGGGTATGAAAGCGTTCAATCATCCCCGATACCTCCATCTGGCGGATGGGGTTGATATTCGGAAGCTGCTCGCGGCGGACAAACACATGGGCCTCCGCCGCCCCCTCCGTGAGCAGAAAATTCGCATTGTCGAAGGCCGAGGCTCCGCCGCCGAGAACCGCAATTCGTTTCCCGCGCAGGGAATTGCAATCTATCGCTTCGGAGGTATGGGCGTATAGAGCTTTCGGCAGATGGTCAGCCACCATCGGTGGCACATGCCATTCGCCTCCGCCCTGGATGCCCGTGGCCAGCACAACCTTGCGCGCCAGCAATTGCCCGGCCGGTGCCCCTGCACCTGCGATATGCAGGCGGTGAATCCCCTTTTCGCACGGCTCTATCAGCTTAAGCTGAACCTCATTGATTACGGGCAAGCCCAGGACCCCGCGGTACCAGCGCAGATAGTTCATCCACTCGCCGCGCGGGATCTTGTCTATGGCTTCCCAGCCCTCAGCCCCGTTCTGCGCCTCCCACCAGGAACGGAAGGTCAATGAAGGAATTCCGAGATCCACAGAAGTTAAATGTTTGGGTGTCCGCAGGGTGGCCATCCGCGCATAAGTCTCCCAGGGTCCCTCGGCTCCTTCGCTGTTCTCGTCAATGACCAGAATGTTGGATATCCGTTCACGCAACAACCCGAAAGCCGCCCCCAGGCCGCTTTGTCCGCCGCCGACAATCACAACATCATATACATGGCCTTCAGGGTGGCTCAGCGGCCTTACCCAGTCTGCGCCTCCATAAGCAAGATAGGAAAGATCGGTGATTACACGTTCATTTAAGGCTTCCAGGCTCATCATTCCTCAGACCTTTCGGATAGATCTTTAGGCCATATTATAGCGTGTAAACCCCGTCTATTGAACTGTTATGTCAGGTTTATTGTCATTATATCCAAAATTCCTCCACCGGATTGTATCCGATCACTAACATTTGAGGCCTGACCCGACTATTATATTGACAAAAGATAAAATCCGGCTATACAAAAGGTTTCTGTGTTAGGTTCCCTCCACTGCTGGACTGTTTCAATGCCCCGCACGTTCAGAGCGCCGGGTTCTTGATCTGCTGAAGAACTGGATTGTCTACCCTTTCACTCAGACCCTCATAATTGGTGGATATGCTTATGTCAGCCCACTTCTCCATTTCTTCCGCACGGGCTTCCGAGGCTGCACGGGCCAGTGCTACTGCTTCGGGACCTAGCAAAAGACGCAGCGGGGCTCCTCCAGCCAGGCCAGGCCTGCGATGATCCCGGCGGCACGGACCGGATCGCCGTTCTCTTTTCCGTTTACGGATATACGGTATCTATTCATCGCCCCCACGGTCTGCTCATAGTCCTCTCCGACGGGAGGGATGCTCATCGAAGACCCGCCCCAATCAGTTCGGAAGGCTCCCGGTTCTACGATGGTGACCTTGATGCCGAGCGGTTTTACTTCGTTATGAAGCACCTCCGAGAAGCCCGCAACCGCAAACTTAGCCGCCTGATAGGCTGCAAGCCCCGGTGTCCCTCCCACCCGTCCGCCGACGGATGAAATCTGAATGAAATGTCCGCTGCGCTGCTTGCGCAGGACCGGCAGCGCAGCTTTGGTCACATTGATCACGCCGAACAGATTGGCTTCAATTTGTGCCCGGAAATCCTCGTCAGGCGTCTCCTCAATGGGAGAGCTGTTCGCATAACCGGCATTGTTCACTATCACATCCAGCGATCCGAATTCATCCAGTGCCAGCTGGACTGCCGCTTTGGCTGAAGCAGCATTTGTGACATCCAGCTCAGCTGTGCGTACCTGATCGCCATATTTCTGTACAAGACTATTAAGCTGCTCTGGACGGCGGGCAGTTGCCACCACTTTATCCCCATTGTTTAAGACCGCTTTAGCAATTTCCAGACCTAAACCACGCGAGCTGCCTGTAATCAGCCATACTTTACTCATCATTATGATCTCCTTCAATTTGGAATGTTTAATCCAAAGCAAGTATAGTCCTCCAAAAGACAAAGATCAAGCATTTTTTGGATTATTCATTCCAACAATAATGAGCATAAGTAAATAAAATAGGTTAAATCGCATAAAAACATAAGATTATCCTCAGATTTCCGGAGTAAACATTCCACTAACTTGACACTTCAGCACACGGACACTACATTTAAGCTTACGAGGTGTATATGATGAGTAAACGCGACGATATCCTTAGCGCCACATTGGATCTGATTGATGAGGAAGGGCTGCAGTCTGTGACCATTGCCAAAATCATGAAGAGAGCAAAGGTGGGCTCCGGCACGCTTTTCAACTATTTTAGCAATAAAGAAGAGTTAGTGAACGAGGTGTACAAGGCAGCGCGCCAACATATGGGCGAAGCCCTGCTGCGCAATTACAATCCCGGTCTAAGCCTGTATGAAAGATTCAAATGCCTGCAGCTGAACAGGCTGCATTTTGGATTATCCTCTCCAAAGGAATTTCTGTTCATCGACAGCTATTCCTATTCTCCTTACATTTCGGCCGATCTCCGCAAAATGGAGGATGCTTCGCGGGAGATCATGCTCGCTCTGATTGAAGAAGGACAAACTCAGGGAATATTCAAGGAAATGGACCCGCACTTGTCCCATCAGATTATTCACGGGATTATGGTATCCATTGTCAAGGGCTTCATCATTCAAAAATACCCCCTGGACGAGCTGCAGGTACAGCAGACGCTGGAGGCTTGTTGGAAGGCCATCAGAGTGTAATAAACAGCCCCGGCACAGATCGCATAGATCCTGCCGGGGCTGTTTTAGACAAAAAGTACGTTTACTGAAACCGCTCAAAGCCATCATAATTACGCTGGCGGTAGATCAAATGTCCTGATGGATCAATATAATCAGAATCGCCCTATATTCCTCATGCATCACCTGCCGCTTTCTTATCAATAACACCCAGCATATATCCGGCAAAAGCGGCCCACTGACCGGGCTGCACTTGTCTGTCCTCTGGAACTCCATTATATTGATTCAGGCAGACCTGCACGAGCTCCTTGAACTCCGGCGGCAGACCCGCTGTTCCCCACTCTCCGCCTTCTCTTTTCGAAGCGATCTTGCCCTCCTGTAAGTAATACAGCACGCGGCATAAATTCAAGGTTATGTACATCGGGTTATCCATAATCTCAGCTGCCGCATCCGCGATGTCATGCAGGATAGAGGACAAGTAGGCGCTGGGATTAACCGGAGGATATTGCCTGGCCAGAGGTTCCCCGTATAACGTTCTGCCCCGGTAATAAGCGACAGCGATTTGTGAGGCCAGATCTGCGTCCTCATAACCTCCACATAGATAATCCGCATCAGCCCGGTACCTCTCCCGGTGGTAATCGGAGAAATGCAGCTCACATGGCGTCGGACAGGCCACCGATGCAAGTACTGCTTCCCGGATAACACTAATCTCCAGGCCGTTTGCTATATCATCACGCAGGGCCAGTAGCTTTTGTGCAATTCTTGCTGCGCGGGCATGGGGAAGCGGTGTGCGGATTACCACCAGAATGTCGATATCACTCCCAACCGGATTGAAGCACCCCATTGCCAGAGAGCCATGCAGGTATATCCCTGCCAGGTCTGCTTCTAATTCTTCTCTGAAAATCGCCGTAAACCGGTCCAGAATCGGCTCCACCTGAATATTCATTGTTTTGCGCCTCCTTGCAATCACTAGCTTCCATTATATTTGAATGACATTATGTCAAGGCCCGCCGAAGTCCTCCAGCTCCTGATTGACCCTGCCGATCATGGACTGCAACGAATCCTGGTCATATAAGAACGCGATGCTGGCGGGAAGGGGCTCTGCGGTTTCATGATTGAAGTCGGTAAAATCCATGCCTTCAGGAAGCTGATACACTTTAACGTCCTTCAGTTCATTCCATGCCTTGATGTGAGACTGCCTGCTCAGATCAATCACATTTACCAGTGCATGGCCTGTATCCACATATAAATAGCTGCCCCTTCTGCGGGGCGGCTTGGGACGCGCTGAATTCAGCAGAACCTCACGGGTGAATTCCTTGCCGGACATGTGCAGAATAATGACTTCATCGGTGTCCGCATCCACTCCAAGCATCAGATGGGGAGCCCAACCGGCAAAAAAACGCAGTGCCGCTGAATTCTGCAAATGATCGTCAAATTTCCAGCCGAGCGGCATCAAGGCGTATTCCCCGTCCGGCAGCTCCAGATACGCATTCAGCAGAGCTTGAAGTGTTTCGGTGCCCGGCGTTTCATAAGGCTCCAAGGCAGCCGGGTCCACCACATAATTAACTATCGTCCGCTTAACTCCACTGAAACTGTCCCTTATATCATGGTGTCTGTACAGATCCTCCAGCACCGGCAGAATTCCCGTATGCGTATCCACGAAAAGCTGCCTGGATTCGGGCTTCAGCTCCTGCAGATAGATCGTTTCAATGTTTCCTTCACGTATAACCTGCTTCACATCGGTAAAATGCGGTGCAACTTCCGCAAGGATTAACTCCCGGATATTAGCGTTATCCGCAGGAATCATTTGCTGGAAATCATCAGACAGCCAAGCCTGCTGGGCAATAAAATATTGCGCAGCTGCGGTCATGCCGACAGGTGGCGATTCCAGCTCCAGCCTCTCCATATGGAAGCTTTCATGCCCGCGGAAATCCATCCTCTCTGCTTGCTCGCTGTATTCCACCAGATTATAGCCCTTGATCCACTCATACATCGGTTAGCCCCCCTCTTACCTGGAAACAAAGTGACTTTATCTATACATATAGTAATTTCTTTTTATACCATATCATGGCGGCTGGAAATATAAAACATGGCTGATGTTTCACAAACTACTATTCCCGGGGATAGCCATCCCGGACATTCATATGATTTGAGCAACAACTCCAAAAAGCGCATACCGTCAAGGGTACGCGCTTTTTGGATTCACTCTTTTATCGGGATTAGAATCTGGCTACATAAAACTCGCGGTTGGGCGGGATGTTTCTTTGTACTAATTGATTGCCGGCTGAATCTCTGATTCTCAGGATATAAGATACCGTTGTCAGCGTGCTGATCGTAGGGAACCGAACGACACCAAATTCGTCAAAATCGGCAGTTACCACTGTTGCACCGCTAGTCAAGGAAGCTGTCCAGCCGGTGGAATCCTTTGGCACATTATTCAAGTCTGTAGCCAGCACTACGAATCTGTCAAAGGTTTGTCTGATTCTGCGTCTTCTTCTCACCGGAGTAGCCTTCGCCTTGCGGGCCATCATTGCTTTTTTGGCCAGTAATGCTTTTTTTGCCATTATTGCTTTTTTGTCAGGAGCTTTCATTTGCTTCACCACTTTCTGATAGGATACAGTAGTAGATGCAATTTATACGCGCAGCGAAACCGTTAATGCCTATCAATCGAGAAATGTGGTAGTGTCTTAGAATTATAGATATGTACCCATTGTGCCTTTTCGCGCATACCCTGTATCGGAGAGGTGGGGCGATAGCCATGCGCGAAAAACTGTGGTTGAAGCAGTATGCTTCCAAAATGAACCGTCCGCTGAGGGCCGAAATTCGTAAAACATATCATTCGGCCAAGTCATCAGCGGCGCTGCCTGTTATTGTTCAATTCAAACACAAGATAACCCCAAGCAGAATGTTGGCCTTACACAAGCATCTAGGCGCACATAGTTTTGCTATTAAACACCGTATTCCTATGCTTAACTCCCTTTCCTCCCATGTCTCCGTGAATTGTCTGAAACGGCTGTGCTGCTGGGAAGGTGTTCATAAGGTACATCTGGATCATATCAAATCCATATCGCTGGATATTGCCACTCCTTCCATTGGTGCGGCAGCTGTTCAAAGCAAGCGGGGACTTACCGGAAAAGGCATCAATATCGCCGTACTCGACACCGGAGTATTCCCCCACCCCGATCTGGTCCGTCCCGTGAACCGTATCTTAGCCTTCAAGGATTTCGTCAACCACCGGAAACGTCCTTATGACGATAACGGCCATGGCACACATATTGCCGGGGATGCAGCCGGCAACGGCTGGAGCAGCAAAGGAAAGTACAGAGGACCTGCACCTGAAGCAGGCATAGTAGGCGTTAAAGTGCTGGATATCAACGGAGATGGCTATGACTCTACGATTATAAAAGGCATAGAATGGTGTATTGCGGAGAAGAAACGGTTAAAGCTGCGCATTCTGTCCATGTCGTTCGGCGGATCTATAAGCACATCCTGCAGGGACGATCTGCTCTGCCAGGCTGTTGAAAAAGCCGTCCGGGCCGGACTTACCGTTGTAATCGCCGCAGGCAACAGCGGCCCCGGCCGCAAGACGATTGAGTCACCGGGCATCAGCCCTGCGGCGGTTACGGTTGGAGCTGTAGATGACCGCCGGACCCTCACGCAAAAAGATGACCGCATTACTTTCTACTCCAGCCGGGGTCCAACACCTTGCGGGAAAATTAAACCGGATCTTGTAGCCCCGGGAGAATCCGTCATTTCACTTCGCGCCCCCGGCTCCCAGCTGTCCCGGAATTCCCCGTACCTGCGGATCGGCAAACAATATTTCGTGCTGTCAGGCACCAGTGTCTCTACTCCTATCGTCTCCGGGGCCGCCGCCCAGCTGCTGCAGAGCTGTCCTTCGCTCACGCCCCGCCAGGTAAAGGCCAGACTGAAAAAAAATGCTTTCCGCCTAGGCCTGAAGCCGAATACCGCAGGCAGCGGGGAGGTCAATATGCGGTTTCTGCTTGGAAAGAGATGATTAACTACCTGCCCCGGGCAGATTTGCATATTTTTTGCAGATAAATTTCCAGGCTTATTTTTTGGTTTATGCCTTGCCTCCCTTCTGATATTCGCCCAGCTTCTCATTCAGCCGTTTGGCTTCCTTCTGGCCGTCAATATGCAGCATCGTGTATACCATTCCTTTGATCACAAGGCTGGTAATCAGAAAAGGGAGAAAGCGCTCATTTTCTCTAAACGGACCGGAGCTGAAAAGCCACAGCCACACGATCACAAAAACATCGGCAAGCAAAAAACAGATATAAAAGCAGAACGTTTGCGCTTTTTTACCAAGCCCGGGTGTGCTCACCAAAGCATATTTGAAGCACGTAAATGCCGAAGCCGCCACAATAATCTGCCACAGGATCGATGCTTTTACAGAACCGGTTGAACTCAAAAACTGCACAATGGCCACCAGAATGGTTACACATCCACACACCGCAAACCAATCCTTCACAATATGGGATACAAATTTACCGGTTTTCATGATGGAGCCTCCTCAGAGTCCTAGTTTTTGCCTGAGCACAGGAACATATTGCCGGGAAATGATGACCTTTTCGCCATTGTGCAGCAAAGCTTCGAATCTGCCATAAAGGAGCGGGCTGACGGACTTAATTTTGGCAATATTCAGGACAGTCGACTTCGAGGCTCTAAAAAAATCCCTGTGCGCATAAGCCAGCTCAATCTCATACAGCTTCAGCCTGGATTCATACACCTTCTCGGCACAATAGATAAAAACTTTGTGGTCCACCGCCTCGAAATAATACACCTCATCCGGATCGATGATATGCATTTGAAGATCGGTCATCCCGATCAGCTTCCTGGAAGCCGCCATGGCTTGAATCGAATATAGCAGCTTCAGCACCGCTTCATCCGGATCATTGCACCTTAAAATAATCTCAGGCTCGCTATCTTCCGGTATGCTCTCAATGGTGATTTTCATGAGCGTCCCTCCCGCGCTTCTGCTTACAATCCCAGTATATTTTTGTAAAACTGCATCTTCAAGGGGCTTTGCGCAAGCTGCACCCGGAGGACATTAAGCTGCTGTATAAGCAGGGCAGGATGGCTATAACCATCCGGAGGCTTCACCGCAAAAAGTTAACGCAAGCCCGTGCATCGCTCTGGTACAGGCAATATAGAGCATATTCCGGTCAAGCTCTGTCCTATAATTCACTGCATCACAAAAAGGGATAATCACCTGATCGAACTCCAGCCCCTTAGCCATATGTGCGGAGGTGATCATAATCCCCTCATGGAATCTGTCACTGCTGAAATCCAGCAGAGCTATATCCTTGTGGACCCTTTTTACAACTTCGTACAAACTTTGCGCCTGCTCCTGTGTCTTGCAGACCACCCCCAGGGAATGATGCCCCGATTCGCGGAAGCTCGCGATCAGCCTGTTGATCTGCGACAATTCTCCTTCAGGCGTCTCTGCACCGATGATTACCGGAGGTTCACCATGGCGTTCGACCGGAACGATCCGGCTGTTATGATTAATTTTCTGGGCAAAATGAATAATTTCGAGGGTGGAGCGGTAGCTATTCAGCAATTCAACCGTATCGGCTCCGGGAAAAACCTGTTTGATCTCCGAGATTGATGAAGAAGAATACGGGTTCACGGATTGGCTGCTGTCGCCGAGTATCGTCTTTTTGCATTTAAAAAGAAGTGATAAAACTTTGTATTGGATGGCAGTATAGTCCTGCATTTCATCCACCAAAAGATGTTTTACAGAATCAAAGCCTGCGGTTCCTTCCATTCGAAGCTTCAGATAGACCAGGGAAAGACGTCGCAGAATTCCAGCAGCTTTGCCTTTTTCGGCTTGAACAGCTCCGGCCTGCCGGTATGCCCGTAGAAATCCTTATAGAGAGTAAGCATATTAAGCGATTTGAACATTTTTTTGACAGCGGTTTTGATTTTATTGGCTGTGGCTGAAGGTAAGCTCCGCCCGTTCTCATCCCGGGTCCGGCCTGACAGGATCGATGCCGTCTTCTCCAGCCTTTGTCTAACCGGCAGACTGCGTGCGGACTGATAGGCGCTCTGCACTTCTTCTGCGGGAATCTGCACCTGAGCAACACAGATCCCCGCAGGAATAAAATAGGCTTCGCTAATGTGCAGAATGTAGCTCTCCAGCGCTTGAACAAAATCCATATCCGCCTTGTATCCGATCCGTTCAATTACGGAGTCATCCACCGAACCGGCCAGCTCTGCCACCTGCTGGTTAAAGGTCTGGAAACCGCATATTCCTGCAAGCTCTGCAGAAGCAAGCTCATCGAAGCTGAGTTCCCTGATTTTCTCTTCACCCAGCTCCGGCAGGACATTCGAAATATAATCGGAGAACACTTTATTCGGAGAGATAATCAGGATATTTTGCGAGGTTAAGGTTTCCTTATAACGGTACAGCAGATAAGCCACACGGTGCAGGGCAACAGAGGTTTTACCCGACCCGGCAACACCCTGGATGATCAGCTCATGGGCGGATTCATTGCGGATGATCACATTTTGCTCCTTTTGGATGGTGGCGACAATATTTTTCATTTTCTCGTCCGAGGTCTGGCTGAGCTCCTTTTGCAGCACATCGTCATTGATGTTCATAGAGCTTTCGATCATATATTCCAGCTCACTGTTTTTGATGCTGTATTGTCTTTTTAGCGTGATTTCCCCGGCCACCTCTCCGGAAGGTGCGGAATAGCCGGCCTTGCCGGCATTGAAATCATAGAACATGCTTGCGATGGGAGAACGCCAGTCATAGATTACATTCTCCTGACTGTCTTCTTCGGCAAAAGCATGCACCCCGATGTAGCAGGCCAAGGCTTCCGGATGATGGTCTTCCAGGAAATCAACTCTGCCAAAATAAGGTGTCTGAAGCAGCTTCCGCAGCCTGTCCCGCTTGACTACTGCTTGTTCACCATGATCAATGCTCAAGGAAATCTCAACTTTGTTGGCTGCCCGTTCCGCAGGATCGATCTGCGCGGAGTTCGCCCAGAGGTATTTTTTGGCCGCAAGAATCTCTTCCCCGGCTGAGTGTATACGCCTGTCTGCTGCTTCCAACGCGTTCTGTAGCCTTGCTGCTACTTTCTGCAAATATACTTTTTCATCCGTTTCACTTCGATTAACAATCATATTGCCCCTCTTTTCCTGATGAGAATACTCATAAGTATAGAGAGAAACCAAAAAAAATATAGACTTATACTTTCCGCTGTAGTATTATGCAATTATCGTGGGTCCAAAAAAGGCCATACGCGGGGACTCAAACTCCGATCCAAGATACAGATCTGATGAACTCATAAATGATATTTAATGAACTATAGATGACGTGAAGTACACGCCGTTTTACTGCATTACTGCCTGAGATTTACCGGGCGGGCTGCAGTGAGGCGGCTTTTTTATTTGCCGTAGAATAGAAGCAAGTTTCGGATTTGCTTAAATTTCAGAAATACGGATCTACAGTCCCGAAGCCAAATAAGCGGCACGTTGTGGGTGATTACTACATCAAAGCAGACAATATGGCATCGCACAGCTCCATGGTTCTCACATTATCCCGGCCGCTGGAGACAGGCGTCATCCCTTCACGGCAGCATTTCATGAAATGCGCCATTTCGCCGACGAAGCCCCGCAGATACAGATCTCTGTAGCCGCCGGACATCGCAGATGCGGATGGGGTGAACACCACATCCTGCTCCGCAAGCGATTGCCAGGGCAGTCCGCTGCCCGCCAGCGAATGGTGAACCGACAGCTTCACGACTTCATCCGCACAGACAAAACCGTGGTCGAAGGTAACTGTCAGGCTTTCGCTTTCTCTGGACCATGCGCTCATTCCGGCAAAATAGACACTGCCCACGACGCCATTGGCGAATTTCAGCGAAATGCTCTGGGCGATCCGTTCATTGTCATTGTTCGTGAACCCCGAGATTTGCACGGCTTCACCGAACAAAAAACGCAATAAATCCACAATATGAATGGCGGCAAGCTTCAAGAACTGCTCTTCATCTTTGCAGAAAGGCGTGCTGTCCACTGCGAAGAGGGCCTGGAAAGAACGGGCTGTGCCCAGCGTTCCTCCCGCAATCAGCTCCTTCAGCTTCAAGTAGACGGGGGCATAACGCTTCATGAATCCCACCATCAGCACCACTCCGGCTTGCTCGGCTGCATCTGCAACCTGAAGCGCTTCAGGACCATTCCAGCCAAGCGGCTTGTCCACATAGACATTTTTTCCGGCATGGATACAATCCAGCACCAGGGCGGTTTGATCCTGTGGCTGTGCGACTACCACGACTCCATCGCATTCTGTATCCTGCAGCATTTTCCGGTAGTCGCTGTAAGGTATGCCGCTGCTGCCGAACCGCTGGAGTGCAGCTCTGGAACGCTCCAGATTCCGGGTCGCAACCGCAACAATTTCTGCACCCGCTTGGATGGCCGACGGGTAAATATTCATAGATGCATGAAATCCTGCACCGATAAAACTGAGCTTTGTTGTATTCAAATGTGTTCTCTCCCTTGTATAATGATTCTTGGCCTTTGCATGGAATGATCCATGTACTTTGCGTTGATCCTAATATATCCTTTCTGATGAATCAAAAAAGGACGCCTGTCCTCCCCGCGGAATTCCAGTGGAACCCCTGCCGGATATCCCCTATACTAATCAAGGAAGCGATTGCAGAATCTCACAGAATGAAAGGAGCTCAGGATGCAAATTTCTGTGTTTTACAACCATATAGTGACTGCAAGCAAACAAACGGGACTGCCGCTGCCGGAGGTGCTGGGTCTGGCGCGCGGATATGGCATTCAGGCTGTAGAGCTGGATCTGGATGAGGTGCAGCCAAGCCCTGAGGCTATGAAAAAACTGCTGGAGCAAGCCGGAATTTCCGTAGCTTCCATGTACGCTTTTTTTGATTTCGGCAATGCTCCTGATGTCCGGCCCGGCCTTACATTCATTGATACGGCTGCATTTTTGGGTGCGGGCAAAGTTCTTGTGATTCCCGGCTTCATCGACGGGCCGGCAGACCAGGAGCTGCGGGAACGCTCGCTGCGGCACATGGCTGCGGCACTCAGGGAAATGAGCGAGTATGCCGGGCGCAAAGGGCTGATTGTCACCCTGGAAGATTTCGATGACAGCCGGGCGCCATTTTCCACTTCCGGAGAATTGCTATGGTTCCTGAATGAGGTTCCGAAGCTTGGCATCACCTTCGATACAGGGAATTTCATCTACCGGGGCGAAGATGCACTGGAAGCCTTCGAGAAGCTGAAATCGAGAATCGTTCATGTTCACTGCAAAGACCGCTCACTCGAAGAACACCCTGGTGAAGTTCCGAAGATCAGCACTAACGGGACCCGGCTGTTCCCTTCTCCTGTCGGTTCCGGCTGCATTCCGATTGAAGAGATTTTGGACCGGCTGGAGGCTATCGGGTACAAGAACACGGCAGCCATTGAGCATTTTGATGCTGCTGATCAACTGGCTTACATGAAACAATCAGCAGCATGGCTGCAGGCCAGATTCAACCAGCTTCAGACATAACAAACAGCAAGAGGGGACCACAGAAACTGTGGCCCCCTCTTGCTCTGCATACTTGCCGTTTGCTTTGCACACTACCTACTTGCTCTGCGCACTAGCCGCTTGTACTGCACACACTACCTACTTGCTCTGCACTAGCCTATTGCTGCTGCGCCGCAAACGCATCTGCTGCCGCGCTCAGATAGTACGCCAGTCCGGTCTGCTGCCCTTCAAGCATGCGGAGATGGAAGTCATCGCCGAGAAAAAAACGGTTCTGCGCTGCAAAATCCGCAGCAGATGCCGGATGCCCGTGCTGTCCCAAAAAATCCAGATGCTTGCGGATTAACTCCGCCGTGCTCACATCTCCTGCCTTAACTCCCGACCGCAAAGCGTCTGCCATAGCCGTCATAAACGCTGCGCCTTCCGCTGCCATATCGTTCATGTGCTGAACATCTATCGGAGCACCGTCAGCTAAGAGGTCATAATCGTACGTTTCCTTTAAGTGATCTCCCTGCTCCTGCAGGGCCGCTTTCCATTCTTGCTCACTCGCCAGTCCTTTGAACATTTCCGTATCTTTCATGGGTTCGCCTCTTTCTCTGCTTGTTACCGATTTCCGCAAGGTCTCAATAATCGTATCGATCCTTTGTCTGCGCAGCAGCAGAAGCTGTTCCTGCTCCACAAGTATGGATAAGCGGTCCGGTTCCTCCTTCAGCAGCTGCCCGATCTGCTCAAGCGTGAAGTCAAGCTCCTTATAGAGCATAATTTGCTGCAAGCGCTCCAGCTCCGCCATCCCGTACAGCCGGTACCCGGCTTCACTGATCTCTGCCGGCACCAGCAGACCTGTTTTGTGATAATGATGCAGGGTTTTCACCGTAGTTCCGGACAATACGGCTACCTCTTTTACTGTGTACAGCACTCTGTTTCCTCCTTTCCTTGACGAGTTTACAGGCTCCCCTAAGAGGAGAGTCAATACCCGATGCTGATACCGATCCAGAATCCAAGCTAAAATCCAACCTAAAATCCAACCCAGCTGCCGGGCTGATACCGGTGCGAATCTCTATGTAATTCGGGCAGAACCCGCATTCTATTGCACAAAGTGCAGTCAAACTAGTAATCAACTTCTCCAAGACCCCACACCCCGAACTCCACATCCATCTCAAAACCGATACGCTGGTAAAACGGCTGCATAGGACCTGTATATACCTTAACCATACCGAGCGACCGCAGGCGGTTCAGAGCTTCATAGATTACCGTCTGGCCGAGCCCCCTCAGCCGATAATCCGCATGGGTTCCCACAGGTTCAAGAATCCCGATCCGGTTCACCTCGTCCACAAAAGCATTGCAGAACGCCACGACCTCCCCCTGCCCGTTAACCAGAGACAAGTCGAGTTCGGGACAGTAGCCTGGGGCTTGGCGGATTCCCCCGTATAACTGCAGCATCTTCTCCGCATGAGCAGTCCCCGGATAGTTAAAGGCCATGATATGCCCCTGCGCTTTCGCCTGATCCGATACCTCTTCCCCGCATTGAAGCGAGAAACCCTCAGGGATAACCACCTTCATCTCCTTCTCCAGCCGGATAGAGACAAAATTATCACTTTCATTCGGGAGAAGCACATAGCCTCTGCTCTGAGCCGCCTCTTCCAGCTTTGTCATTACCTTCGGAACTGCCAGCTTCACGGCACCGGGCGCAGACTTCTTTTCAATGAATTCGAACATCTCACGCAGCAGCTCCTCCTCCGGCTGGTCCGTATCCAATTGGAAATAGAAATCCCCATCCCTGCAGACGACAGCAGCCAGTTCACCATTGTCGTGCTCCCACAGCCCGATATTTTGTTCCCACCCGGGAAGTAAGCCCGCCCTCAACTGGTAGAAAAAAATCTCGAACTGAAAACGGGCAATCGTCCAGCTGTTCGGCCGGTTCAGCCTTGAATGGACATGTGAAAGAAACCGGCTCACCTTCATCAGGTCGTCATGTGTATAGGCTCTATATTGGGTCCCCATATGCACTCATCTCCCTAACATCATATTTCCTTTATTGTAATGTGGCAGGTGAAGCAGCGGTATGCCCAGTTTGTATGAAAAAAGTTTTTGCCCGCGCGGATTGCCGCATTACAATCGTGCACCTGAAGCGGCATCCTATGGATTAGATGGTCTGGCTTAGTGTCTGCCTGTTACTTTCTCGTACAACTGAATATATTCTTCCACAGTAACCTTCCTGCATAGTTCAGCGATGAGATCATAGGGAAGACTGTTTACTTTTTTGAACCGGACACAGGATTTACCCATATCCAGCTTGGTCTGGACATGTTTCGGATACTCCGCTTTGAACCATGTCAGCAGTTCAGGGAACATATACATCCCCATATGGTAGAGTGCAATAAAATTCTTCTGCGAGGCTATACTGACAAAGGGAAGCGGCTGCTCCGGATGAACATGATAGCCCGGCGCATAGAGCTGATGGGGAACTACATAGTTGATCATTCCGTAGGACATGGTTTCCTGGAACCCCTCAGGCAGGTTGACCTTAATCGTCTGTCTAAGCTTCGTTACGGCTTCCCTCCGTTCCTCCGGCAACTGGCTGATATAACCTTCAGGACTGCTTGATGCGTATTTCATCCTTGCTCCTCCCTTGTATGGACAAACCGTGATACAGAATAGTACCAATATACAAAGAGCCGGATGGATTAACAAGCGCTAATGCCTCTATAACTCTCGAGTTTCCTTTTACATAGTGCTTAAAACTCTTTCAGATAATATAATAAAATCGAAATGTTTAGGAAAGCTACCCGAAAGGATGTTGATGAATTCATGAAATTTAGCGAATACCGGTATGAACGTCCGGATGTTGCCAAGCTGAAGGTACGCTATGCCGAGCTTTTGAAAGGTCTTAGCGCCGATAGTCTGGAGGAGCAGAGAGCGGCTTTTAGCGAGTTCAACAAGCTGCGGAATGAATTTGATACGATGGCAACCCTGGTCAGCATCAGACACTCGATCAACACAGAAGATGAATTCTACAAAGCTGAGCAAGAGTACATGGATGAAGCGGGACCCGTTATTCAGGAGTATATAACCGACTTCTACCGGGCACTTGTGCAGTCCAGGTTCAGAGGCGAATTCGAACAAGAATGGGGCACACAGCTGCTACAGATTGCCGAAATTTCATTACGGACGTTCAGTCCGGAGATTATTGAAGACTTGCAGCTGGAGAATAAGCTCTCCACCGAATATAGCCAGATTATTGCTTCGGCGAAAATTCCGTTTGAGGGTGAGGAGCGCACCCTGCCGCAGCTCGCACCGTTCGAGCTGTCGACAGACCGCGGGATGCGCAAGCGCGCTTCGGAGGCCCGGTATCAATTCATGGCCGAGCATGAGGCTGAGTTTGACCGGATTTTTGACGAGCTGGTCAAGGTCCGTACCGGCATCGCCAAAAAACTCGGCTACAACAGCTTCGTTGAGCTTGGCTACGACCGGATGCTGCGTACCGACTACAATGCCGAAATGGTCGCCAATTTCCGCAAGCAGGTGCAGGATTATATCGTTCCGGTCTCCCGGAAGCTGAAGGAACGCCAGGCGGCCCGCCTGGGCCTGGAGCAGTTGAAATATTACGATGAAAGCCTGAATTTCAACAACGGAAACGCGACGCCGAAGGGTGATCCCGACTGGATTATTGCGAATGGCGCCAAAATGTACAAAGAGCTGTCTCCCGAAACCGATGAATTTTTCGGCTTCATGCTGGAGAATGAACTGATGGATCTCGTCAGCAAAAAAGGCAAGCAGGGCGGCGGCTACTGTACCTACCTCAGCTTGTATGAGGCGCCTTTCATTTTCTCTAATTTCAATGGAACCTCCGGGGATATCGATGTGCTGACTCATGAGGTGGGACACGCATTCCAGGTGTATCAGAGCCGCCATATTCATGTGCCCGAATACGCTTTTCCAACCTATGAGGCCGCCGAAATCCACTCGATGAGCATGGAGTTTTTCGCCTGGCCCTGGATGGATTTGTTCTTTGAAGAGGACGCCGCCAAGTACCGTTTCAACCATCTGGGTGACAGTCTGCAGTTCATCCCATACGGCGTTTCCGTAGATGAATTTCAACATTTTGTCTATGCCAATCCGGATGCGACACCTGCCGAGCGCAAGCAGGCCTGGCGTGAAATCGAGAAAAAGTATCTGCCACTGCGCGACTATGAAGACAACACTTATCTGGAGCAGGGCGGATTCTGGCAAAAACAAGCCCATATTTTCCGCTCCCCGTTCTACTATATAGACTATACGCTAGCCCAGCTCTGCGCCTTCCAGTTCTGGAAGCGGTCGAACGAGGATTTCACATCGGCCTGGGCCGATTATCTGCAGCTTTGCCAGGCCGGCGGAAGCCTGTCTTTCCTCCAGCTGGTCGAGCTAGCCGGACTGAAATCCCCCTTCGAGGATGGCAGCATCCGTTCCGTGATCGGCGATATTGAAAACTGGCTGAACAGCGTAGACGACAAGCAGCTGTAAGCTTAAGGATGGCTGCCCCGGAGGCTCCGGCTGGCAAAGGGCAGCCATTCCTAGTGGAAAAAGGGCCACTATACAAAAAGGAACCCGCATAAGCGGGCTCCTTTTTTGTATGCGGACGCGGGAATTCCTTCGCCTTTGCGGCCGCGTTTATTCTTTTGCCTTACTGTCACGTTCATTTCTTGGCCTTTGCCGCTGCCTTTTCCCGGTTTTCCGCCGCTCTGAATTTCACGATCCGGCTGATCAAATCAAGCGGCAGCGGCTTATCCAGCGGAAACTGCACAGACCCTTTGGCTCCCTTATACTGCGCCAGCTCCTCCTGAAAAGCCTCAATCCCGCTGGGGGCCGGATACAATCCGATATGTTTCTTGAAAGCCGCGAAATGCACCAGATTCCCGTGCAGGAAGAAGGTCGGCATCTGGTAGCTTATTTTCTCTTTAGCCTCCGGCGCCGCTTCATGAATTACCTTCCTTACCGCTTCAAGCTTCTCGCGGATTTCCGGGGGGGCTTGGGTAATATAATCGTCGATGGACTCATAGGTGATCTTAACAGGTTCCATAACCGGCTCCTCTCTGTTATCCCGTTCTTACCCCTTGCTTATGGAATCCAAATGACCAGTCAGCACGCGGATAATCCGCTGCTTATCCAGGCGCTCAGGCTCCAGCATTGCATGCAGGGCCAGTCCGTCAACCAATGCGTACAGCCTTTCAGCTTCCACGTCCCTATCCAGGTCTTCTTTCAATATTCCCTGCTCATCCAGAAATTCGACCATCTTGTGTATGCCCAGATAAATATTATCGTTCAGCCCGTCATACTCCTCATCCGTATATTTCAGATGAAAAACAAAAGCGAACCATACCTCCATCTCAGCCATGGTACTGTCATCTAGAGGAATCAGCTCCATCAGCACCCTGGTCACCTGCTCCTTGGGCGGCAAATCAAGTTGCAGGACAGTGTCAATCCTGGCTTGGGCCCGGTCCTTGACCAGATTCATGGCAAAAGCAAGCAGCTCATGCTGTGTAGAGAAATAATGGCGCAAGGCCCCAAGAGAAACTCCTGCTTCCTGCGCAATATTCCGTACGGTCGCCCCTTTCATTCCCTGATTCATGATGACGCGCCAGGTCGCTTCTGCAATATGCGATTTTCGCTCCGAATGATCCACAATTTTTGGCATAGCCCTATTGTAGCACACTTAAAACTTCTCGCGCAATTTAATAATACAATTGTATTATTTAAAATTTGCTGCTATAATTTCATGTATTAAGCGTATAAATTAGACATTAGGGGTGGATTATGAATTTCGTTGCCTGGGCGATTGTCGCCTGTGAGGTCTTATTCTGGGTTGTTATTCTTGCCGGTTTTTCAGCACGTTATCTATTCAAACGCCAGAAGCTGGGACTGTTCTTCCTCGCCCTGACTCCGGTTCTGGATCTGTTTCTGTTAATCATTGCCGGCATCGATTTGTACAACGGCGCTTCCGCCACTACGGCTCATGCAGTTGCAGCCATCTATATTTCCGTATCTATTGTGTTCGGCAAAAGCATGATCAGCTGGGCAGACGAACGCTTCCGCTATTATGTAACCAAGCAGGGGTCCCCGCCAGTCAAACGCTACGGTATGGAACATGCCAGACATTATTTCAAAAGCTGGCTGAAGCATTTGCTTGCTTTTCTGCTTGGGGCCGGGATTCTGTACGGACTCATGATCTGGATCGACGACCCGGCCCGTACGGAAGCGCTCTTTAGCATCCTGAAGGTATGGACCATTGTAGTTGGGATTGATCTCCTTATTTCAAGCTCATATTTTATCTGGCCGAGAAAAGCAAAAGCCTGAGCCGCCTGGATTCCCATGCCTAACTTCCAGCCGCCAGGCAAGTAGAAACGGCTACGCCGTCCTTATTAGGAGCCTATGCTTCCGAAGCAGCGATACAGAGTATCGCTTTCAGGTACCCGTTTCAGCGAGAAATAAAAGGATAATTTATAGCGTGAAGCATATAAATTCTTATATTTCAAAAAAACACACCATGCGGTGTGTTTTTTTCTTAAGACAAGATCCTCATTCATCCGCTGGGTGCTAGTTCACCTTGGTCAGAACCCACTTCTGGGCGTCGCTTCCGTTAGTCCATTGCTGGACCGCAGCCCCATCTGCCGTCGAAGAGCCCGATACATCCACGGCCAAACCGCTTGCTTAGGAGATCAGCTTGTAGTAGCCCCCGCCTGCATCTGTGATGCTCCGCCGCTCACGATGTTCGGCGCATTGGAGGCCTGATAGACACGCACATAGTCAACCAGCATTTGGGCCGGGAAAGGAGTAGCGGCATTGGGACTTCCAGGCCAGTTGCCTCCAACGGCCAGATTCAGCAGAAGGAACGACGGCTTCTGGAATTCCTCTGTATTTCCGGTCCCGTTTTCAATATAAAACTCATTAAACTGATTGCCATCCACAAACCAGCGGATATATTTCGCGTCCCACTCAATGCTGTACACATGATACTGGGAGAAGTCCAGAGTTCCGGATATCTGCCCGTAATCGGCCTGGCCGTTCGCATCCCAGTGCACCGTTCCGTTGACAAAAGCATTGTTATTCACACGTTCCATAATATCCGTTTCCCCGCATTTGGGCCAGCCCACGCCGGGTACGTCAATATTGGTTCCCAGCATCCAAAAAGCCGGCCATAACCCCTGACCTGAAGGGAGCTTGATTCTGGCTTCGATTTTCCCGTAAGTAAAGCTCTTCTTGCCTTGTGTTTTTATACGTGCAGAGGTATAGCTGCTGCCGTTGTAGGACTCCTTCAATGCCGTAATCACGAGATTGCCGCCTGTGACCTGCAGATTCTGCGGACGGTTGGTGTAATATTGCAGCTCATTATTCCCCCATCCGCTGTTTCCGGTACCGATTTCGGCAGTCCAGTTGGATGTGTTCAGGGATGTACCGTCGAATTCGTCGCTCCATGCCAGATTCCAATTCGTAGCCGCGTGCGCATTGCCTGAGGGAAACAACGTAATCAGGAGTGCAAACATCACCAGCAAGCTAAGCATTTTACCTCTTTTCAACATCTTATTCCTCCTCGAATGTTACAACTATTTCAATACACGCCGCGCGGACGTGCACTTGAAACCCGACTGTCTTGCATATGTATGGCTTCCACATTAACCAGCCTGCAGTTGCAGGTTTAGTATTTCCGCCGTTTGGAGCTCCGTATCCCCAACCAGTTTCGTTCCTCCCGCAAAATGTCCCCCGCTGCCGCAACCGCTTTCGTAACGCCTCTCTTTGCATTGTATATATCCGCCACCCATAATATTCCTGTTATTCCATAAGCTCCTCTTCCGCTTTGCCGAATTTCCTAAGCCGCGAACAGGAATGCATACACCGTCCCGGCAAGAGAGTAACCTTATATTTCAAAAAAACAGACCTCTACCTTATACTGGAAGAGGTCTGTTTCGGCATTATTTACGGTAAAAAACAGAATGGCTTACTCCATGCCATGTTCTTTCCGGATGTTGTACAAGCCTTGAAGCAGCAGCTCGGACGGATCGCGGTTCAGCTGCAGATGGATTAACAGCATATGCAGCGGAATAGCGCATACGTTATTGCCTTCGGTAACCGCCGGAAATCCGGCTTCAAACACCGGACCATGGGTTTCATTCCAGGCGAGCCCGGCATGAACCTGCTCGGGTGCAAATTCTTCACGCACGGCTTCAATACAATGCGGCACCAGCACGTTATCGATCATCGCCTTGGCTTCTTCTTCACTGGTTGGAGGCGGTGTGAGGGGTTTGCCCCCCTTAACCTTCATCAAGTCGATGAAAAACGAAGCCATCCAGACATTCGGACTGTTGTTCGTCTGGAATCTCGTGACCAGTTCATGGAGGAAAAATCCGCAGGAATAGACATCCTTCGCTTCATCCAATACATGAAATACAAATACCGGGCCATAAACCTCCATGTTCATCACTTGGCCCTGAACTTCATTGAAATGCATCTTAAGGGCCACGATACCATTATGGTGAACCGCCTTTACAAGCTCAGCCATCTGCTCTTCAGTCATGGTTTGCTGTGTGCTGGTTGCTTCTTCGCCTGTTTGTACTTCATTCGTTGCTTCGTCAGTCGTTGACTTATTGTTCATTATCATATTCACCCCACTTCCTATCATACCATCCCAGGGCTGTAAGCGACATCTTGTTATGGACAAGACATGCAATTGACAATTTTGCAAGTAAAAACGGCTGTGCCGTCCTCCACGGGACAGCGCAGCCGTCTTGGTTGGTTCTAGCGTTGCCGGGAGAACGACTCCCCATGAATCCTACGGCAACTCTTGAAGTGGAAAAAGGTTACCTAATTTGCCGAAGTACCCTACCCTTGGGCAGATGAAGTGCAAAAAGGGACACTAATTCAGCTCATTTCACCATTGTTCAAGAAATGTAGCCCAATTTATACGAAAATAACTTTTCCGCTTCACAGCTCGAAAGTGAATTTCGCTTTAAAGATTCCCTAAATCGGAACTTCATTTTTTTAAAAAGTGGTTATCATGTGGTAGGTGTCAGTTCCACTTGGTAGCCTAGCTTTTGAAGTTTTTTAATCAGGTAGTTTGCGGTCTGCTCTGGGGTGTTCAGATATTCCGTCCCGAGCTCTGTATAGGGGACTTTATCCCGAAGCATCACATACATGATTCGGATCATCGCATGGGCTAATGCGATGATGGCTTTCTGTTTTCCTGCCCGTTTCACGATCCGGCTGTACATGGCGGAAAGCCGATTATTCTTGGACTTACTCGCCGCCCAAGCACACTGGACGAGTACGGCTTTCAGACCTCGGTTCCCGCGTTTGTTCTTTTTACTTTTTTTTACCGGCACTCTCATGGTTGGCTGGACACACCCCCACCCAAGAGGCCAGGTGGGCTTCGCTTGGAAAAGGAGACATGTCGGTACCCAGTTCCGCCACGATGCTCGCCGCCGCATCGGTGCTCACGCCTGGAACGGTATCCAGCAGTTCAATTTCCTTCATGTATGGCTGCACCAGTTCCTCAATTTCAGCTTCCAACGTCTGGATTTCACTCTCCAGATACTGCAAATGTTCCAAATGACGCCGGATCATCTTCCGGTGATGCAGGCGCAGTCGGCCGTTCAATGCCTCCACAAGGGAAGGCACCTTCATCTTCAGCCGGGTATGAACCAGCTTGCGGACCTCATGCACATCCAGCACTTCGCCATTCACCATCGAGTCCAGTAGCGCACGCCCGGAAACGCCAAAAAGATCGGAGACATACGTGGTCAGTTTAAGGTTGGCATCTTGTAGAATTTTGTGAATCCGGTTCTTTTCTTGCGTCGCGTTTTGCTTAAGTTTGCGCAGATACCGGGTAAGGTCACGCAAATCGCGGATGGGCTCGTCCGGGACAAAGCTTCCCTCAATCAAGCCGCAGCGGTGGAGCTTGGCGATCCACTCGGCATCCTTGACGTCAGTCTTCTTCCCGGGCATATTGCGGATACGATGCGGGTTGGCCAGCGTGATCGTACAGGTGCTCTCCAGAATGTTCCATACGGGTTTCCAAAAGACCCCTGTACTTTCCATGGCAATCTCGGTACATCCCTGCTGCTCCAGCCACTCCTGTAACCTCAAAAGCTCACGGGTTGTGGTTCCAAACGTCTCGGTCACGGACCTGGGTTTCTTCTCCAGGGGGCCACTCAGCAGACAAACCACCACTGTCTCCTGATGAATATCCAACCCGGCACAACGTTCACGAATGGCATCCATATTCCCTACCTCCAAGCCAAAAGTATGCGTGGATCATGCAACCTAAAGAGATAAAATTTTATACACGTGCTCATGGCAACACTCGGCGATCCTCGTCGTTGCAGTGGGTCAGATTAGGTTTCGGGATGTTTCACCAATATTGAATCGACCTCTGATCCACGGCACAATTTTACCAAATATTCACTCTGACTTCACCTGATTTTCATGACCGACGGTGGCCGCCAGGCCATGGGTGATTAGGTTTACTTTTTCCACTTAACTCTCAGAACTTCTTAATTTTCGGAAA
This sequence comes from Paenibacillus sonchi, assembly GCF_016772475.1. Lineage (NCBI taxonomy): Bacteria > Bacillati > Bacillota > Bacilli > Caryophanales > Paenibacillaceae > Paenibacillus > Paenibacillus sonchi. The sequence goes on along the minus strand of NZ_CP068595.1, from coordinate 4,705,353 downwards.
AATAAGTTCCCTTTTTCCAACTAGCACCTGCGAGGAAGCCGGTAAAGACGGATCGCCCTATTCCTTCGCGATCGATCCGCAGCCGTTACGGACAGGGGAGCCGTTATGGATAGAAGATTCGTCTATTCCGCAGGACTACGGACTCAGATGCCCTTATTTGTCCCTTTCCCCTTTATTCCTGGCTCCATCGAACGATCTAACGGCTCCTGAGTCCGTAACTGCTGAAAAAGTAAGATTTTTGGCAAAATAAGGGCTCCTCTGTCCGTTTCAGTCCGCCGATGGAGCCCTATCCTCCTGCATCGCGTATATTCCTGTGAGGCTTCCAAGATATCCACATTATTCCACAATGTATTACAGTTAAATAAGGGGGAAGTCAGTTCCCACAAAACATATAAATTCTTATCTTGCAAGTAAAAACGGCTATGCCGTCCTTATAAGGACGGTGCCTGTTTCAGCGGGAAACAGAAGGATAACTTATAGCGCGAAGCAAATAAGCTTAAGCCAGCCGCCCAAGTGCATCGCGGACAGCCTGCTTTTCCTTTTTCAGCACAGCTTCATCCAGCGCCTGTTCCAGCAGATTACGGATCTGCCGCAATTCTGCAGCGCTAAAGAATGTAGCCCCGGTATTGTCATACAAAACAGGAAACGCAGCAATAACGATCTGGCGCTGGACGTCACTCCCGCCAAGCCATTGTATAATGTCAGACGGCGCGGGCTGCGAGAGGACAAATAGTGTATCCCACCCGCCATAAGGAAAAGCGGTCTTGTCCTCCATCCACCCAATCACCCTGCGGCTGTGAAAATCCTGCAGCAGCGAGTTCGCTTGATAACCGCTCAGCTGTTGCGTTTCCGCCAATCCCTCCAGCAAGCAGAAGACACGCTCCAACCCCTCATCCTCCGGAAGGCAATGAGCAGACAGATAAGCAAGTGTACTCCGGCTTACTGCAAGGGACGAAGTCCCTGACCAGAGTGAGCGTACGAATTCCGCTGCTTTTTCCTTAAGCGCATCCCCCGCAAGACAAAGGATGGCTTCTTTTTTGGAGCTGTCACGCTCCTGCCCCGCCCGTTCCAAAAAAGCCTGCAGCACCTCTTCAGCATGATACCGGCCAAAAGCTTCAGCGGTCTCCTGAGCCATCCCGAACATTTCTGCATAGCGAAGGAGTAAAGGGAGCTCCTTCTGTGCCTGCGCCAGAGTCAACGTCAAATATTCATTCAACCAGGCCATCCATTGTCTGCTGGCGGGCTTCTCCGGGTCCAACCCGGCCTCACCGCAAAATTCAGGATACTGCCATTCCTCCGCACCTACACAACCCAGCGCCGTAATCTTGTCAATGAACTCTGTGATCGACGGTGCCAGGAACAGATATTCCGCCGTTTCGTGGGCCCAATGCACAACTGCGGTTCCAGAGGCGCTATGCAAATCCAGCAGCAGCTCATCCCCGTTACCTGCCGGATGAAAGCTGAGATACCGCTGCGTCTCCCCGGAATCTTCTTCGCCGGGAGGGACAAAAAAATCCAGCCGGTCCGCATCCCAGCCCAATTCTCCGCTCACCTCAAAGGGAAGGAGTGCTGTGTCTGGCAGATTCCAATAGACATAAGCTTGACCCGCCCCCTCTTTCAGCAGGGTACGCAGCTCCTGCGGCAGCCGGATTCCAAGTCTCAACTCCGTTTCAGCAAGCCCGCTTTCCGCCGCAGGAGGACCTGCGTTGAATTGGGTGTCCGCACCTTTTTGCTCAAGTGCCTGAATCAGCTCCTGCCATTGCCGTTTCCAGGCAGCCATTTGCTCTTTCATCAGAGCTTCCACCTCCCCAGGTTGTCAACAGTTGTGTATCATAGGTATCCTACAGGTTGGTCTTCTCCCAAAGCGCTACTTCCTCACGGACACGGGGCGCCACCTCGGTGCCGAGCAGCCTGATCGCTTCCATCACCTCGGCGTGGGGCATCGTGCCATGCGGAACATGCAGCAGAAATCTCGTAACGCCTACATGCTTGCGCAGACGAATGATTTTATCCGCTACACGTTCCGGGTCCCCCACATATAAAGCTCCGTCCAAGCTGCATGCCGCATCGTAATCCGTACGGTGATAAGGCGGAAGCCCCTTCTCCACGGCTCTAACATTCGTCCGCGCATAGGTGGACGGGAAAAATTGTTCCATCGCCTTCCGGGTATCCGCAGCAATAAATCCATGCGCATGCGCCGCAACCGGCAGCCGTGAGCTGTCATGGCCTGCATGGGCAGCAGCTTCTTGATAGAGCCTGACCTGTGATGCAAACTCCAGAGGCTGCACCGGTCCGATCATGGCCAGCGCAAAAGGCAGCCCTAGTGTTCCCGCACGGACTGCGGATTCAGGACTTCCCGCACTGGCAATCCATACCGGCAAAGGCCGCTGCACCGGACGCGGATAAATTCCCAGGTTATGTATGGCAGGTCTATGCCGGCCTTCCCAGCTCACTCTTTCGGACTGCTGAAGCTTCATCAGCAAATCCAGCTTCTCTTCGAATAAGGTTTCATAGTCTTTCAGATCGCAGCCGAATAAAGGAAAGGACTCCGTAAACGAACCACGGCCCACCATAATCTCAGCCCGTCCGTCCGATATACTGTCCAGTGTGGCAAAATCCTGAAAGACGCGCACCGGATCGGCGGACGACAGGATCATCACCGCGCTGGTCAACCGGATTCGGGAGGTCAGGGGTGCCGCCGCAGCCATCACTACCGCAGGCGAGGATGCGGCAAAATCCGGACGGTGATGCTCCCCCACACCATATACATCCAGTCCCACCTGATCCGCGAGCACAATTTCTTCTACTACTTCACGGAGCCGCTCCGCATGGCTCATCGTTTCACCCGTGAATGCATCAGGTGTGGTTTCGACAAAAGTGCTGATTCCAAGTTCCACTATTTTGTTCCCCCAAGCTGTTGTCAAATTCAATTACTATATTCTATATCTTTATAGTTGAATATTCAAAATTAAAATTCCGCTAGATTTTATAGACATGCTGGCCGCAAAAAAACAGATCGGACCGTCACACGGATAACGGCCCAATCTGCTTCTAAAATACGGATTTCTTTACTCCCCTTATTGGTTAGCAGTTATTTGAGAAACCAGCTTCTCAGCCCCATCAAAGATGGAGTAGCTGTACCCCCAGAACTGGTTGAAGTCGATCGTATAAATGGTTTTGTTCTTAACAGCTTTCAGACTTTGCAGGGAAGGATCGGCATAAAAAGCCTTCAGCGTTTTCTCCGGGTCCACGCCTCCGGTATACACCGAGAGCAGCAGGACATCGGGGTTAGTTGCGATCAGCTGTTCTTTGCTGATTTCTCCTGTAACCGTACCGAAGCTGTTTTTGAGTCCCAGCAGACCAAGCACATCTCCGGCAAACGTGTCGGTGTTCCCGCTGTATACGGCAATTGCTCCGTTGCCGCCATCCGACACATAAGCAAAGGTCTTTTCCCCGCTGGCTGCAGCCTTATCCTGTAATGATTGTGCACGCTCTTTCAATTCAGCGATATAGGCGGCTGCATTCTCCTGCACATCAAAGATTTGCCCCAGCTGTTCAATGTCCTTGTACAAGCTGTCGAGTGTGGCTCCCTTAACACTGGTATTTTGCACGAATGTTTTGATGCCCAGTTCGTTCAATCCTTCTACAGTCCCGCTGCCCCAATCCGCATCCGCATACAGGTCACTGCGTCCCAGAACGAGATCAGGACTTGCGCCTACAACCAGCTCTTTACTTGCATATTCCTTGGAGATGACAGGAATCTTCTTGAATTCCTCCTGCACCGCCGGATCGCCCGCACCGTAAAGGGCGGCAACGCCGACCATTTTGTCGGTCAAGCCCAGCTTGATCAGCAGTTCAGCGGCTCCCTGGGTATTGGCTACCACTTTTTCGGGTGCCTTGTCAAAGGTTTGCGGCTTGGCCTTCCATTCCGTTCCTTCACCGTTATTGGTGTAGTTCTCAATAGTTAGCGGATATACCGTCTTGGTGCTTGGGGCAGCTTCCTGCGTACTGGCCGGAGCGCTGCTTGCAGGTGCAGCCGCTTCCCCCGGTTCATTCGCATTCTTCGTACCGGATGAACAAGCTGCAAGCATAACTGCCATTACCAAAACCGCCAGCAGCGGCACATATCTTTTAAATGATTTCTTCATTGCCCAAGTCCCCTTTTCTGTATGTACATTTGTGTATCCTGTATGATTTGTGACAAGACGGTGTCCTGCAAGGGATACAAACGTAGAATATAGAAAGTTGGACTGTCTGTCAATGAGAATAATTATCATTGACAATCATTCTCATTATGAATTATATTCTAAATTAAACACTAAACATATTGATTAAGGAGCCTTTTGAATCCATGCAAACTGAATCAGCGCAAACCGAACCGAAGCAGTCCATTATTCATACCCGTTATGGCTTTATGACCATCATAGGCATTCTGCTGATTATTACGATATTGTCAGCGGGCGCGGCTGTCTCCTTTGGACAGGTCGATATTCCCGTTTCGCAATCGTACCGGATTCTGCTCCACCACATCACGGGCATTCAAATCGGAGATATTCAGGAGCTGACCTCCGGTTCATTCGTCGATATTATATGGAAAATCCGCTTTCCCCGCGTTCTCATGGCCATGTTCATTGGTGCCGGGCTGACGCTGTGCGGAACCATTATGCAGGCGGCCGTACAGAACCCTCTCGCTGATCCATACATACTCGGTATCTCTTCCGGTGCATCGCTTGGAGCAACCTTCGCCATCCTGATCGGCTTTGGTTCTATGGGACTGCTGGGCCAGACAGGCGTCGCCTTCTGGGCTTTCGCGGGTGCGGTCGGCGCTTCGCTTCTGGTCTTGATTCTGGCCAGCGCAGGCGGCAAAATGACCTCCGTCAAACTCGTCCTGGCCGGCATGGTTATTAATGCTTTATGTACGGCCTTTGCCAACTTCATTGTCTACTTTGCCAACAATGCGGAAGGCATTAAGACTGTTACCTTCTGGACGATGGGCAGCCTCGCTGCTGCCAGCTGGGATAAGCTGCCGCTGATCTCGGCAGCTGTCGCAGCCGCCATTTTCTTTTTCCTGATGCAGTTCAGGGTTCTGAACGCCATGCTGCTTGGGGATGAAGCTGCGGTCACTCTGGGGATTCATCTGGGGTATTCCGCAAAGCCTATATGCTGATTACCGCGCTGATAACAGGGGTGATGGTGGCAAGCTGCGGCATGATCGGATTCGTGGGGCTCATTATTCCCCATTTGGTCAGAGGGCTGGTAGGCTCCGATCACCGGAGGCTGCTGCCTGCGTCCATTCTGTTCGGTGCGATCTTCCTGATCTGGACAGATGTGATCGCTCGGACGATTGTACCGAATGTGGAGCTCCCGATCGGGATCATCACCGCCTTGATTGGCGCCCCGATGTTCATGTACATGCTGATCAAAAAAGGCTACGCATTTGGAGGGAAAAACTAATGAATTTGAATGTTGAGCACTTAAGTGTATCTTTCGCCAATGCGAATATCGTAAAGGATGTCTCGCTGAAGGTCAGGAACAAACAATTCGTCGGCCTCATCGGCCCGAACGGCTGCGGGAAATCCACTCTTCTCAAAAGCATTTATAAAGTCATCAAACCGAGCCAGGGCAAGGTATCCCTGTCTGAAATGAATCTGATGAAATCCAGTCCCCGGCTCGTGGCGCAAAAGCTGGGGGTCGTCGGCCAGTTCAACGAACTGAGCTTTGACTTCACCGTGCGGGAAATGGTCGCGATGGGCAGAACCCCGCATAAAGGGATGCTGGAGACCGACAATCAAGAGGATGCAAATATTGTCTCGTCGGCTCTGCACAAGGTCAATCTGGAAGGTTATGCAGACCGCAGCTATAATTCATTGTCAGGTGGAGAGAAGCAGCGTGTAATTCTCGCCCGGGTTCTGGCCCAGCAGCCGGAATTCATGATTCTGGATGAACCCACCAATCATCTGGATATCAAATATCAGCTGCAAATTTTAAATATCGTCAAAAAGCTTGACATCGGCATTCTCGCTGCGCTCCATGATCTCACCCTTGCTGCGGAATACTGCGACTATCTGTATGTGATGAAAAAAGGCCAAGTGGCCGCCTGCGGGAAGCCTGAGGATATATTGACGAAGGAATTAATCGGCCAGGTATTCGATGTGGCCTGCGAGACTTACCGCAACCCTGTAACCGGGGCGCTTGGCATTGCTTATCTGGAGGCACAGTAAGTATTGCTGAGGAATAATGGATGTAGAAAGTTTTACTATGTTTATAAACTTGTTTACCCGGGCAAGAAATTCTACGCAAAAAAAGAAACGGCATTTCTGCCGTTTCTTCAGGATGGACTCTCAGGGACTCGAACCCTGGACCAATTGATTAAGAGTCAACTGCTCTACCAACTGAGCTAAGAGTCCACATATGCAGTACCGTCCTATTCTAATAAAGAGGCTGCAATGTGGATTTGTAAATTTCTCACGTTTAAGAGTGTAACATTTTTGAGCCCACAATTCAAGCTTTTATTTTTTCGAACGGTAAACTGCCTATTGCTTTATTATCCCATTATCGCAACGACCGGGCCAGACGGAAACCAAGATCATCAATATGGAACGTAGAGTGACTCCGGCGGCGGCAGGTGGCTCCGCAGCCCCTGGCCTCCTCCGCCCTGCTGCCGCCGCGGAAAATCCGGTAGGAGCCATACACATTCTCATCATAGATATCCCAGCACCATTCCCGCACATTGCCAGCATATTGTAAAGCCTTCACTTCAACCTCCTATAGCACCGTGCGGAGAAACCTTCCCGTATGGGAAGCTTCCACCTGAGCTACCTGCTCCGGTGTGCCTTCAGCCACAACATACCCGCCCTGATGGCCGCCTTCCGGGCCCATGTCAATAATATAATCCGCGGACTTCATGACGTCCAGATGATGTTCAACAACGATGACCGTATGTCCCTTGTCCACCAGCCTGCCCAGTGACAGCAGCAGCTTCTGGATATCCGACAGGTGCAGCCCTGTGGTAGGCTCGTCCAGGATATACAGGTTACGGGCTCCCCTCTTGATTTTGGACAGCTCATAGGCCAGCTTGACCCGCTGCGCCTCTCCGCCGGACAACGTGGTCGAGCTTTGGCCCAGACGCATATAGCCAAGCCCCAATTCATCCATAATCTCCAGCTTATGCTTCAGATACTTGTGGTCACTGAAGAACTCACGTGCTTCCTCCACTGTCATCTCCAGCACATCGGCGATGCTTTTGCCGTGGACCTTAATTTCAAGTCCTTCTTCGGAGAACCGCTGTCCCTTACACACCGGGCAGATGGTTTCAATGTCCGCCATAAACTGCAGATTGGTGACGATCACTCCGTCTCCGGCACATTGCTCACAGCGGGTGCCTCCCGCATGGGTCAGACTGAAATCAATCGCCTGGTACCCCCGGTCGGCAGCCTCCGGCTGCGAGGCGAACAGATCCCGGATTTTATCATAAATGCCAATGTAGGTTGCCGGATTGGACTTGCTGTTCCTTCCAATGGGGGTCTGGTCGATGTTGATGACATTGTTCAGCAGGTCCGCGCCAAACAGAAAATCATGCTCCCCCGCAACCATCCGCGCAGCCGTCTTGTCGATCTTCAGTTGCTTGAACAGAATCTCGTTGATCAGCGAGCTTTTTCCAGAACCCGAAACTCCGGTAATACAAATGAATACACCCAATGGAATGTCCAGATCCACATTCTTCAGGTTGTTCTCCCGGGCGCCCTGAATACTCAGAAAATCATCTCCCAGACTTCGGCGCTTCCCTGGAACAGGGATGTGGGCTTTTCCCGATAAATATTGGCCCGTTACAGACTGGGGTTCATTCATTATATCTTCCATTGTGCCGCAGGCAACGACATGCCCGCCATGAATCCCCGGACCCGGGCCAATTTCGATAATATGATCTGCACTCTGAATCGTATCCATATCGTGTTCAACCACAATTACGGTATTGCCGATATCCCGCAGTTTCTTCATCGTATCAATCACGCGGCTTGAATCCCGGGGGTGCAGGCCAATACTCGGTTCATCCATCACGTACAGCATCCCCATCAGCTCACTGCTGATCTGGGTGGACATTTTGATCCGCTGCATCTCGCCGCCTGAAATACTGTCGCTTCTCCGGTTAAGACTGATGTAGTGAAGCCCGATATCAATTAAAAGGGAAACCCTGGTCCGGATCTCTTGAATGATCGAGGAAGCCACATCCTGAACCTCAGCTTCGAACGTGAGCGTTTCCAGCGAATGAAGCAGCTCCGGCAGCTGTTTGCGGCTTAGCTGGTCTATATTCTCTTCTCCAAGCGTAACCTGGAGCCGCTGTTTTTTGAGTCTTGCACCGTTGCATTCCGGGCAGATCTTCTCGATCATACAATCCTTGATGAACGTCGGTTCGAAGGCTTCCGAGGTCGAAGTCTTCCGTATGTAATGCTTGTACCAGCTCTCCATTTCATGGACGAACCCCCAGAAAGGCCGGTCCCGTCCGATCATCCAGTTCTTCTTGGTCGAATTAGGGGGCTGGAGCATGGGGAGAACCTCGCCTTTGGTCCCATAAAAGAGAATATCGTGAATCTCCTTCGGAAGATCGCAGAAAGGCGTGTCCAGGCTGAAATGATACTTCTGAGACAGGCTGTACATCAGCACAGAGCGGTAGCTGTCCTTGCCCGCAGGGTTAAAGACTGTACTTTTGAGCGCTCCCTTGCTGATGCTTTTTTCCGGTGCCACCACCAGAAAACGGGGCTCCACCACATAAGACATCCCTACCCCAAGGCAGGTATGGCAGGCGCTTACAGGCGAGTTGAAGGAAAAATGGAACGGCTGCATGTCACACAGGAAGAAATGATGCTCCGGACAGCCAAACTCCTGATAGAAGGACGGGGCCACGCCTCCCGGAACCTCCACTTTGATCATGATATCCTCTTCCAATGCCAGCATTGCGGCTTCAATGGATTTGGTCAGTTGAATATAGGTATCCTTTTTCAGCTGGAAGCGGTCAATGACCATTTCAATGTGATATTCCCGGGTCTCATCGAGTTCTCTTTTTCCGCCAGTGAAAAAGGCTCGCCATCCACCAGCAGATTCTTATACCCCTTTTCCCTTAACTGCTGGAAAGTGAAGCTGTACTCCTCTCCAAATACTTTATAGACGGGAGCCCGCAGCTCTACCACTGTCCCGGAGGGCAATGAGGAAATCCGCTCGGCGATCTGGGCAGCGGACAGCTGTTTCAGGGAATGGCCGCATTCCGGACATCTCCCGACACCCGCCGTAGCGTACAGCAGGCGCAGATAATCGTTGATATCCGTGACCGTGCCGACGGTGGAACGCGGATTGTTATTGCTTTTTTTCTGTTCAATCGCGATTACCGGGGATAGGCCGCGAACATAGTCGACCTTTGCTTTTTTTAGCTGGCTGATTCGGCTCTTGGCGAAGGTTGAGATAGAGTCCAGAAACCGCCTTTGCCCCTCTCCGTAAATGACGTCAAAAGCAAGCGAAGATTTCCCTGAGCCGGACACTCCTGTGATCACTGTTAATTGGTCCCGCGGAATTTCAACGGAAATGTTCTTCAGGTTATTCTGCTTGGCTCCGGCTATCTCGATAGTCGTTCTTACTGACATGCTGAAGCTCCTTTCTGCACTCGTGTTAAGGAATATACAAATAACCAGCTTCCTCTACGGCCCGCTTGCTTTTGGGTGTAATCCGAATCGTCTGGGTCACCTTTTCAAGGATGCCTTGCTGGACCAGATAGTCCATAATGCCAAGCAACTGGTCACTCTGTACGTGGAAATGCTTATTGATCAGCGTTACGGTTTTGATCTCTTCATCCCGCATGAACTCAATGACCGGCTTTGAAAAAACCGGGAGATGACGCTCCAGCACCTGGTCCAGCCGTTCTAATCCGCTCTCTATTTCTTCTGCACTCATATGATGGGACATCGCCTCCTGATAGAACGGAACAAGAACCTCCGGGTTCAGCGTCTGGGCTCTCTGGATGGCTTCCCTGGATATGGCTTCCCCGTGGATGCAGAGCTCCATATGAGCAACTGATTCAGCCGCTTTTAACAAGTAATACTGCGCATAGAGAAGATCCTTTCTTACCGTCAGCCACTTCCGGGCCTTGTCGCGCAAATGCACCAGTTCACTGGCAATGTAGAGCGCTGAAATTGCAATATCATCACTGCCGGCTGTCTTGAGGTCTTCGAAATATTCGATCAGACTGTCATCCGTCGAATACACCATCTTCCCTTTGGAATAGTAGGATTGGGAAAAAGACCCGCCGAGCGCCCGCTCCATCCCCCGTTTGAACGTACTGCGGACCACAAGATACACATTGATCAGAATCCCGTCCTCATCGATACAATAGGTTGTAGTAGTAAGAGGCTGGTCCCTGACGATCATGGTCATGTCAATATCGCTTTTCTCCCAGATCACATCATAGGCCAGACTTCCGCTGACAATAAGGGCTATCACATTCGGATCACTGCTGACCTTGGAGATAAAGCTGTCCTGTGCGGCTATGTATCGTGCTCTCAGCTCTGCCTGCTGTACATTGTCCATCCCTCCTGCACTCCTCCTTCTTCTATAAAAATTTCCTTTTCAGATTTTCCGTTTATGGTAGAATCATACTACACTGCGGCTTAAAGAACCGGACAAAAATTGCTGGGTTATCCGGCACAAGTTCAGCACAAAGGAGCGATTATGGAACTTCATCTCCTGGAAACGATCAACCAGACTACAGAATTTATCGAAGACCATCTGCTGGAGGAACTAAGCCTGGACCGTATCTCAGAGCAGGTGAATATCTCCAAATTCCATTTACTCCGCATCTGGAAAGGGGCCACTGCCACAGGCCTGATGGAGTACGTGCGCAGAAGGCGGATCGCATTGTCGCTTGGAGATCTGATCCATGAACGGAACAGCATTGAGTTTATTTCCTCCAAATACTCTTTTGGCTGCGAACGCACTTATAGCAGAGTGTTCAAGGAGGAATTCAACATCAGCCCGGCCAAATGGCGGCGGAGTCCCACTCCACTGCAGATCATGGACCGGTTTAATGCCGATTTTCTGCACCGGGCGGGAGAAGGTCTTGTCTATTTCCATTCCACGAGCGTACTGCCCCCCTTTTCGATTGCCGGGCTTGACTATCAGGTGGATGTAAATGACAACATGGCAAATCAGACGGCCAACCGGCTGGGTGTCGCCTTCTTTTATAAGGACCGGCCAAGAATCATCAATCCGGTTAACAAAGATATTTATATCGGATATACCACCGTTCCGGAACCGTTTGAGGGCTATACCTGGTACCAGCCGTCCGTCGAAATTAATCAGAGCAGCATCGTTCCGCCGGATATGTCAGTCAAGCATGTTGTTCCCCACAGGTACGGTGTGTTCACCTATATGGGCCCCCACCGGCCCGAAGAGATTAATTCCAAGTCCTTAAGTACCATCTGGAAGTACATCTTTGAAACATGGATGCCCACCGTACAATTTGACCTGAAGGAAAAATTCAGCTTCGAGCTGATCAATTACGCCAGATGCAACAAGCAGTACTGCGAATGCAATCTGTATTATCCGATTTCGCAGGTGTAACTTGTCTGTCTAGAAAAAGAGAGCAAAAGGGGCTGCTCTATGGGGGGTTCCCGTATCCACTTTTTAGTCTAATTCAGAGAAGCCTTTATTTGTCCCTTCCCCCTTTATTCCAGGCTCGATCGAACGATATAACGGCTCCTGAGTCCGTAACTGCTGAAAAAGCAAGGTTTTTGGCAAAATAAGGGCTCCTCTGTCCGCTTCAGTCCGCGGATGGAGCCCAATCCTTCTGCATCGCTTATATCCTGTGAGGCTTCCAAGATATCCACACTTTTTTACATTGCATAATTTCCTATATGAGGAAAAAAAGCCTTGGGATGCGTCCCAGGGCCTTTCAATGCTTCTACTATTCTTAAAACAAGACTCTAATGATCAGGGGAATATTCGTTCCCTCTAACTTACCATAATATGCTATACTGATTGAACAATAGAAGGCTTGCACTATACCACGATTGAAACCAAATAAAAAGCCACTCAGCTCCCGAAACGGCAAAAAAGGCATTTCTGTCGTTCTATCTGTGACCCAAATTAATCCGCCCGGTTATAGATAGCTACCTTCTTAAACGCCTTATCAAAAGGGGCATCCGCGCATAGCTCTTCCAAAGAAATACCGCTCTCCCCTGCTCGCGCATGTTCTCCGCAAATTGGGCAACCGTATTCAGGACCTGCGTGCTTCGCACCGGATACTGTCCGACCGAGCTTTCCGCTGACAGCATCACGCCATCGCTCCCGTCCAGAACAGCCTGAGAGATATCTGTTACCTCTGCTCGTGTCGGAACCGGATGCTCCACCATGGATTGCAGCATTTGGGTAGCTGTAATTACATAGGTCTTGGATAGACTGCACTCGCGGAGCAGCGTTTTCTGAATGAACGGGATTCGCTCAAAAGGCAGCTCCACACCCAGATCTCCGCGCGCAATCATGATTCCGTCAGACGCCTCCATGATGGCTGGAAAGTTACGGACGGCTTGAATGGTTTCGATCTTGGAAATGAGCCCCGGTTGGCTGTATTTCCCCAGCAGGGATACATACTCGCGAATTTCTTGCAGATGCGAGGCCTCACGGATAAAAGAACAAGCGATCCAATCCACATGATGCTCCAGCAGGAACTGAAGATCCTGTTTGTCTTTCTCCGTAATGGCCGGCAGGCGGATTAGGTTCCCCGGAAGATTAACCCCTTTTCGGCTGCCGATCATGCCACCGACGATTACCCTTGTTGTGATCCTTTGCGGGTGCTTGTCCGTCACCTCAAGCTTGACTTCCCCGTCATTGATTAAGATAGCGGCTCCTTGTAAAATATCCTCCATCACACCGGGATTATCGAGCGCAGCGCGCTCCCGGCTTCCCGGCTCATCTGACTGTTCAAGGATAAACGTCTGACCCTCTTCTAATGTAACCGCGTCCCCTTGGATGCTCTTCAGACGGATTTTCGGTCCCTGCAAGTCCCCCATAATCCTTACGGGCTGTCCCGTTTCGGCGGCGGCTGCCCGCACAGCTTCAATGACCCGCCCATGCTCCTCATGGCTCCCGTGTGACATATTGAGCCGGGCGGTTGTCATTCCACCCCGCAGCAATTCCTTGAGGACAGCAGGAGAAGAACTGGCCGGACCTATCGTGCAGATCAAATCAATACTCATATGAATCCACCTTCCCTAACCTGTTTGGCTTCCCTGTCTTTTCGTCTAGTTTGCATTGTTCGTTTTTTCTAACTAAACTATACATGATTGAGACAGCTGTCATTCACTTTACGGAAGGAAAGGGGACATATCCATGAATACGAAACAATTGGACCGGATTCACACGGGGAAAGGCTTTATCGCGGCTTTGGATCAAAGCGGCGGAAGCACTCCCAAAGCGCTGCTGCAATACGGTATTCAGGAAGACCGCTATTCCAATGAAGAAGAGATGTTTGAACTGGTGCATGAGATGAGAACACGTATTATTAAGAGCCCGGCGTTTAATTCCAGTCACATTTTGGGTGCTATTCTTTTTGAGAACACGATGGACCGCTCCATTGACGGCCAATTCACCGCCGATTATCTCTGGGAGCAGAAAGGCATTGTGCCTTTTTTGAAAATCGATCAAGGTCTGGCCGGGCCTGAGAACGGGGTTCAGCTCATGAAGCCCATCCCCGGATTGGATGAGCTCCTGAAGCGCGCCGTGCAAAAAAATATTTTCGGGACCAAGATGCGGTCCCTAATCAAGGAAGCGAATCCCGCCGGCATCCAAAAAGTTGTCGAACAGCAGTTTGCTGTCGCGATGCAAATCGCCGCCTATGGCCTGGTGCCGATAATCGAGCCGGAAGTGGATATTCACATGGCAGATAAAGGACAAGCCGAGCGGCTTCTAAAACAGGAAATCTCCACTCGGTTATCCGCTCTTGGCAAAGACGTAAAAGTCATGCTGAAGCTGTCCATCCCGTCCGAAGATAATTTCTACAGCGATTTAATCCAAGACCCGCATGTGGTACGGGTGGTGGCTCTGTCCGGCGGTTATACGCAAGCGGAAGCCAACGACAAGCTCGCCCATAACCACGGGCTGATCGCCAGCTTCTCCCGCGCTTTATCCCAAGGGCTAAGCGACCAGCAAACAGACGAAGAATTCAATGCATTGCTCGCACAATCCACTGAGGCCATTTATGAAGCCTCCATTACCTGAGGAAGAAATAGCACAACCCCCGTGCTTTTAGCAGCCCAGGGGTTGTTTGGATTAAATGAACTGAACGGGGATGTGAAATCATGATATTGAGCCTGAATTGGATTACCCTCAGAGTGCGCGATCTGGAGGCTTCCCTAAATTTCTATCACGGCATACTGGGGCTTCCGATTGAACGCAGATTTGAGAGCAGAGGAAGACAGATAGTTATGTTAGGCACGGCGGAGCAGCCCAAGATCGAGCTTATTCAGGCAAATGACCAGGCTGTGAAGCCAGAATGCGGTGTTTCTATCGGGTTTGAAGTGAAATCGCTGGATGAGGCCATAGAGTACTTGAAAAGCCGGGGCATCCCCGCAGCGCGCGGGCCGGTCACGCCGAACCCCCATCTGCGGTTCTTTTACATCCTGGACCCGGACGGCTTTGAGGTGCAGCTGGCGGAGCATAGCTAAGCCTAGTCTTTCTTGATCGCAACCAGAGCATTAGTATTGGAAGCACTAATTGCCGGATATATCCCCGATATCACACCCGTCATTACTGCAAATGCAATACCTAGCGGGATACTTTTTGAAGATAGCACAATTGTCATTCCCGTCATTGACGCTCCAAGGGGTATTACAGATGGTGTTGTAAGCAGCTCATTTACTCCTGATAAGGATAAATAAGAAATTAACACCCCGATTACCCCGCCGAGCAATCCAAGCAATGCAGCTTCCGCGATAAACAAATTTCGGATTTGCCATAAATTAGATCCCAGAACCTTCATAATCCCGATCTGTCTGCGCCGCTGATGAGTCGACATCGTCATCGCAACAATGATGGATATAGAAGCAATCACAAGAATAAACAAACCTATTCCAAGGGCCATCTTCTTGATCATGTTGAATTTCTCATTTACCTCTACTTGATGGAACAAGTTTGTTTCTGTAGTTAAAATTAATTTTTGAATTTGCGCTTCTACCTGCTTCACATAATCCTGATTATCCACCCTAACCAAAAGCGAATCGTAGCCCTTCAATTCTGAGGAATCTCCTCTTAACCGGAGCTGTTCTGAAAGTAATTGTGCGGTTTCTATCGAAACATAGGCCTTCTTATCATATGCAGCTTCCTCCGCACGAACTCCGCGTGGCTGCTTTAAGATTCCAGCCACGCGAAGTGAGGAACTGGTTATGCTTTTATTGGACCCCATATCGTAGTACTGATATTGAACCTGCTGCTGAAATAAATTTGCAGGTGCCCTTTCCATTATATTAAATTGCCGGATCAAACTATCATTAAAAGGATCTCCTTGTAACCTCTCCATCATTATTTTGACCGTTTCGGCATCCATCAAGCCAAGAGTCGCTCCAGAGTTTAATACGACCGTTCCTACCGCGTCTGAAGGCCCCCCCTTCAGGAAGGTTTTGTCAAAACCGGTGAGCGATCGGAGATCCGTACCAATGACCTCTACATATGTACTCTTGTTGTCAATCGTGATCATTTCCAGGTTTTGGACCTCCATAAAAGGTGCAACTGCTGTAACATGCTGGAGCTTCTTAATAATCTCTACCTTTTGTTCGGTCAGCCTCCCCCGGTCGAAGTTTCCTTTTTCAGACTTGGCGCTGCTTTTTATAGCTATCCCTGCATTAGGTTTAACGGTGATTTCATTCATCTTGAAGTTCCTGTTCATCTGATCTAATGAGAATTGCTGTGCAGATTCGCCTATACTCATGGCTACTATCAAGGAAGCACAACCTATAGATATACCTGTCATGCACAATGAAGTTACTACTTTGCGTCTTTTGATTTGATCCCAGGCCAAGCTTGTGATGTCGCTGATCCGCACTAAGCCTCCCTCCTTGACGACAAATCTTCTTTCATATGCTCTTGTCCGGTCACCAGATATCCGTTGCGCAGTGTAATTATGCTCTGCATTTGTTCCGCAACCTCAGCCTCATGCGTTACAATGACAAAGGTTGTATTCTTAGCCTTGTTTAAGCGCTGCAGGATGCCAATGATTTCTTCCTCTGTTTTGGTATCCAAATTTCCGGTCGGTTCATCAGCAAAAATGATGGAAGGTTCTGTAATCAGCGACCTTGCTATACTAACGCGCTGCTGTTGTCCACCCGACAACTGTGAAGGAAAAAGATTTGATTTATCCGGAAGTCCTACTTCCTCCAGTAGGGCAAGCGCCTTCTTCCGGCGCACGGAGGGACGTACCGATTGAAATACAAGAGGTAATTGCACGTTTTCGATTACCGTCATTGTCGCGATCAATTCATAGGACTGAAAAACAAACCCGATATGTCCACGCCGGAATTCGGCCAGCCTATTCTCGCTCATCTTTACAATATCCTGTCCTGCAATATAAATTTGGCCTTCTGTCGGTTTCATTAAGCCTGCCATAAGATTCAACATGGTTGATTTACCCGATCCTGAACTCCCTAGTAGAGCGACCATCTCTCCCGGCTTTACTTGAAAGCTGACTTGATGCAGCACCGGTACGATCTCCGTACTATTACTAAAAGCATGTGACAATTTCTCTACTCGCAGCATCTTAAAAGCTCCTTTTCCATAATGAATAACATTTTGTTATCCACAGTATAAAAGATGGTTGTGTCGTGCTTTTAACAGAGCTGTATCCGAGTTGTAAATTGTTTCATATACAAAAATAAGACCAGCATAAAAGTATACGCTGGTCTATAGGCTATTGCCGTATTTAAAATGTAAACCGGTAAATCTCACTTTTATTTAACTGGCTACCGCTAATGAATAGATCGTCCTGATACCATTTCATCGTTTGTACAGAAGGGATGTTTCGATAGATCACCGTATCTGAATTCAGGCTTTCATTATCCAAATTAACCGTATGCAAATCACTCATTTGATTACTGTTCACTAAAAAATAGGCGATTCGGCTTTCATCGGAATGTAATGCAAGATTTGTAATGAAGCCTTCCTGTAAAAGCTTATACTTTCCAGTTCCTTGGTTGTACAGAAAAAGCCCATCCTTATTCTCTATTTTCCCCTGAACCAAGAGATTCCCGTTCTTCATCACCAAAAATTGACCAATCTGTTCACCTTGCGCCACTAATTTTACCTTGTTCGTATTGTTCAAATTCAGCGCAAATATCACTGATTTATTATTAATATCCGCTAAAAGGTACACCTCATCCTGGTTCGCCTTTTGGGTAAGCTCTGCAATAATTGTGATTCCTTTCAGATTACTTGAACCACTAGCATCTGCTAATAATTGCAGCAATTGATCATACGATAACAACTGCTGAACTTTACTCGTTGTGACATTATTCAGCGTAAATTCACTCCCGGTAAAGCCAAAGTAGCGTTCATTATCAATAAATAGCTGGTAATAGGATAAATAATTCCCAATCTGTTTGGTCTCCTTTTTCAACTCTAGGTTATACATATATATTTTTGAGTTCCCGTCTATATTTTCTGCTTTCGTATAAATAAGCTGTTTTGCATCGGGAGTCAAAATCATTCCATATCCAGCATTCTCAGCAATATCAGACAATTGATTATTATCCAGATGCAATTCTGCTATTTTCGCATCACTGAAAGAGTTGGTGTCTGGTACTTGAAAAATAACATTATTGTGGTCAAGCACTTGAAGATCATAAATGGGAAAATCATTGGTCAGCTTGGTTACCCCTTTTATCTCGAAAATCTCAGGAACTCTTGAGGTAAGACTTGTATTGAACTCACTGTTTTCCAAAACCACCGTTCTAGAGCTAATACTGCTCAGGGCATAGATGCCGCCCAGTCCATAGAATCCCAAAATAAATGCAAGCAGCAACAGACTCAAGATTATGTACTGCCGGAAATTCCCCGTTAAACTCCCGTTCTTCATTTCCAATCCCCCGGCAAGCTGATTTTGGTTTCTGTACCCTCGTTAAAAGTACTCCTCAGGTCAATTGATCCACCGTGGTCATCGACAATATTCTTTACAATGGCCAGCCCCAGCCCGGCACTCCCCTTCTCCTTGGGAGTATTCCTTTTCCCCTGTAGAATGGTTCAAAGACATGATTGAGATGTTCTGCTGGAATCCCCTCACCTTCATCCTTGACCTTGACTACTGCAAATGCTCCATCTTTGAGTGATTTCACTTGGATCATAGAGTTTACGTAACCGTATTTAACAGAGTTGTCCAGTAAATTGAGAAAGACTTCTTTCAGTTTATCCCGGTCCCCTAGAACAATAAGTCCTTCTTGAAGCTCGAAATGAATATCAATATTATATTTTCTGGCTTTTATCTGCATATCTTCACATGCTTCTTTAAGAATATCCGACAAGTCGACATTTTCGAAGCGATACGCGGTATTTAATGCTGCCGATTGGGATAGCTGCAGAATGTCAACGACCGTTTGATTCAGCCGCTGACTTTCATTGATAATATAATTAAGGCCTTTCTCAAAAAAAGGAGCATCTGTAAATCCGTTCTCCTTTACAATTTGTGCATATCCGAGAATGGTCGTTAAGGGTGTCTTCAGTTCATGTGTAACATTGTCAAAAAACACCTTGCTTTTGGCCTGGGTTTGCCTCACTTCATCCCGTTCCTGTTTAATAATTCCGATCTGATTTTTGATGTGGTTGATCATGATCTGAAAACGCCGGGCTAACTCACCAATCTCATCCCGCGACGAGATGGTAATATCAATGTCGAAATTCCCTAAAGTGACTTCATTGGAACCTTCGGTCAATTCCCGGATCGGCTTCGTAATTTTTCTGGAAATAAAGATGGAGGCAATAAAGATAAAACTGAAAATTAGAGCAGCAAACATTTTAATAATCGATTGAAAACGGGTATTCCTCTGATAGAGCTGGCTGTAATCTTTCTGATATTTCAGCAACCCAATAGTTGACTGCTTCAGAAGAATTGGAGAGGACAACGTGACAATAACTTGACGGTCCAGCCTGTTAATCGTATAGGTGGTTTGAGACAGGGCAGATTCAACCTGGCTTTTGTCTCCAGTCAAATAAAAAATCGTCACAGGACCGCCAATTCCAGCTGTTAATTCCTGTGAGAGCCTGTTTTTTTCCGAGATTAATGATTCTTTGCTCATCCTCTTTTTATGTACAAGAAAATATTGATTAATATAAATATCCAAATTTGTTTTCGTATTAATCATATCCTCATTAATAATCCGGTACATATTTTGTTCCGTAACTCTGTAGGACACAAACAGCATTGCTGAAAGACCTACAAAAATAATAATTGAAAAAACAACCACCAGTTTAAATTGAATTGGAAATTTCATTTTTCACCTCGATACCAGCTTGTATCCGATCCCGAATACCGTCTCTATCATGGACAAGTTGTGCTCCTCATCCAACTTTTTACGGATTCTTTGCACGTGAATATCCACCGTCCTGGTATCTCCTGCAAAATCAAAGCCCCACACCTTATCTAAAAGGTCGAATCTGCTAAATACTCTATCCTTATGCTCTGCAAAAAATAACAAAAGATCATACTCCTTATTAGTGAGCCCGACTTTTATCCCGCGTTTCAGTACTTCTCTTCTCCCTCTGTGAATCAGCACCTCTGACTCCAAATGGATGATTTCACTGGTGTCGTTCTCCAATGCACCTTCAATTAATTCAATTCTGCGAAAAATCGCCCTTATCCGGGCTATCACTTCTCTACTATCAAATGGTTTGGTAATATAATCATCGGCTCCAATTTCCATGCCCAGAATTTTATCCATGGTATCAGACTTTGCTGTAATCATGATAACCGGGATCGCGGAATTCAAAGAAACTTGTTTACAAATATCAAAGCCGCTCATGTCCGGCAACATCAGGTCCAGCAGAAGCATATCCGGTTTAAAATTCTGAAGAATCTCCAGCCCCTGTGTTCCTGTAGCCGCTTCTTTGGTTACATATCCTTCTTTGCGAAGGATATACGCAAGCAAATCACGTATAGAGTCTTCGTCTTCAATTAATAAAATCTTTTTTGGGTTCATTCTCTTCGCTAGTCTCCCTAATCACAATATGTATTAACGTCCTGGCACCTTCAATATTTTATCAGATATTTCTTCGTTCAACCTGCAGTTTGACCAACATTCCCATAAGTTACAATTTGGATACAACTCTGAACTCAACAAATATACCAATTAGCCGAATCCTATCCGGATCCGGCTCTGCGTTTGGTCTCTTCTTAAGATAATGCCATGAGCGTAGATTAACCCAACCGGTTGTCCTCCCTCAATTTCTTCATCATCGTATGGGTCAATGTATGAATATCGCTGTCGTTTAACCGGTAGGCGGAGGTATCTTTTCGGACAGTCTTTTCGCGATTAGGCAATAGGTCAGCTATATGCAGGTCGATAAGTACAGCGGGATCTGCACCTGCTCTTTTGCGGAGATCGCCTGTCAGCTTCGGGTTGGAGCCGTCCGCTCCACCGCTGATGGACAGGAACCCGTACCTCTGCGGATGTGACTTCAGATACTTGAGATATGCGCGGAGCGGAGCGGCCACATGGCCCATCCAAACGGGCCCGAAAAAGAGAAGCAAATCATATCTTTCCATGGTTTCCGGTGCCGGCTGTACCTGCGGTGTCCTGCTGAACATCATGTCCAGGGCAATTGAGCCCATCGTACGGGTTTTCGGTTCGGAAATTTGGATATGCTCTGCCGACAGCTCTTTGGCTACGCTCCCCGCTAAAGACTTATTGTTTCCGGTAAAAGAATACGAAATGACTGCAATGTTCATATGAATCCTCCTCTTACAAATTATTCTGACTGCGCCTGCTTTAGCGCATTTTCCAGTGCTTTAAGATGTGCTTTGGAGGTAAGCGTCGCGCCGCTGATGACATCTACCTGGAGCGATTGCGACTCTATCACATGGCCAAACAAATCAGCTATGCTTTGCCCCCTCTTCAGTTCCAACGGTTTTCCTTGTTTATCTAAAGCGCCTTTGAGTATTTGAATATCTGAGATCTGTCCCCCGCGGATGGTTACCTGAACCTTGGTATCTCTGAAATGATCCTTAGTGCCTGTGAATTGTCCCACATAAATGCCATTGCGCAGCTTTTTGAAATCTACATCTCCGAAGGTAAGCCGCCCAACTTCACGCCGCCCCGGCGCGCTAAAGAGAATTCCTCCCCCTATTAAGAGTGCAATTACGCCTAACATCATAAAAATAACGGTCCACCTTTTGGTTTTTCTTTTTCTTCCTGCAGAAATGCCCATCCACTCCCTCCTTTCTGGCTGTATTTGATCGATTTTATAAATGAATATAAGTAAATTCATTCATTTTATTCGATAAAGGAACTGCCCCCTTTGATCTGTTAGGAGCAATCCGTCAAACCCTTCATGATCAGTTCCGTCATATGGTCCAGAAGCTGCGGAAAATACTCCGGTCCAATTTCTTCCTTGTGAGTCTCTACGTTGATAATCGCGGTGAACACCATCATGATCATTTTGCTGTCGATATCACTTCGCATCTTGCCTTCAGCCTGCCACTGCTTCACAATCTCAAGAAAGCTGTCATAGAGAAAGTCAACCGACTGAGTGCCGTTTTCCTCCCGGAACAGCTGCTCAATTTTCCCAAACACGCTTTTGTTATACCATTCTTTAAGTATGGGGTTTGCAGTCATGCCTTCCATATTAAGCATCATCATTTGCCGTACTACTGTCAGCGGGCTTTGGCTCAAATCAAGAGCCTGCATACATTTTTGTTTCAGTTTGGCATTTTCTGCGAGAAAAATTTCCATAAAGAGCTTTTCCTTGGAGGAATAGTAGTTGTAAAAAGTCCCTACTGCCATTCCAGCCTTTTTGGTGATGTCCGAAACATTCGTATCTTTAAAACCTTTATCGCTAAACAGTTCTTTTGCACAATCATAAATCAGTGTTTTTTTATCTTCCACATTAAGCAGCTCCATGAATGAATAATTATTTTTTCATTCACATCATATGATCTGGATGAAGATTTGTCAATCATCAACCGCCGCCCTTAAAAGCGGCTCTGCCTTGCTACCGTTTTTGGCGGGACAGCACATAGTAGACCGGGAGTCCGGCCAGCGTAATGCCGATACCGACCAGAGAGCGCAGCGGATCACTGATGATCGTGCTGGCCAGAATATAGATTCCGCCTGCCACCCCGATTATTGGGGTAACCGGGTAGAGCGGCACACGGTAGCGTCCTTTTTCCGGCGGTATTTTTTGACGCAGAATGAATACGCCGAACACCCCCATGGTGAAGAAAATCCACAGCACAAACACCAGCAGATCGGTCAGTGTATTAAAGGTGCCGGAAAAAATATAGATGACCGCCAGCACACTTTGAAAGATAAGCGCATTGGCCGGGGTCTGGAACTTGGGATGGACGCTGCGGAGCACCCGTGAAAAAGGAATCTGGTTGTTCTCCCCCATCGCCTGAGGCACCCGCGCAGCGGTCATCAAATAACCATTCAGCGCACCGAGCACGGACACGATAATCCCTGCCGTAATAAAAGCCCCGCCGCCGCTGCCAAACAATGCCTCTGCCGCATCAGCCCCCGGAGTCGGGGAAGAAATGATCTGATCAAAAGGCAGCGCCTTGAAAACTGCAATATTAAATAACACATAAACAGCGATCACAAAGATTACCCCGATTGAAATGACTTTTGGCAGCGTCTTCGCCGGGTCTTTGATTTCTCCTGCCATATTGGTCACGCTGATCCAGCCGTCATATGCCCAAAGCGTGCCGAGGACCGCCACCCCAAAGCCTGCACCCGCCGCCGAAGTCTCCATCCCCCAAAGCCGGGTGCCAGATTCGAGAACAGGCCTACACCTACAATACCCGCTACCGGAATCAGCTTGCCAACCGTTGCAACGGTCTGGATGATTCCGCCGAATTTGGTGGCAATGACGTTCATAATCAGGATAAAAGCCAGAATAGAAACCGCCAGCAGCTTCTGCTGCCAGCCATTCAGCGGCAAAAAGTAGCCGGAATAAGTGGCAAAAGCAATTGCGAGCGCCGCTGCAGAAGCCGGATAGGAGATTACAGCCTGTACCCACCCCAGCAGATAGCCGAATACCCCGCCGTATAATTCACCCAGATAAGTGTACAGGCCTCCCGACTTAGGAATTGCAGCTGCGATTTCCGCTACGCTCAGGGCCGAAGCCAAGGTAATGATTCCTCCAATCCCCCAGGCCAAGATACTCATCCAGGGTGTACCGGCATTATTCAGCACAATACCGGGCTTCAGAAAAATCCCTGAACCGATAATCATTCCTACAACAATGGCCAAAGCTTCAAAGAATGTTACCGATTTTTTTAACGAGTTCGTAGTGTTCATAGTGAAATTTATAGTCCTTTCATCACGACATTATTGCGTATTCCCAACTGATGATATTACCATGAAATCGTGGATCTGAAAGCGAACAATTTCATTTCCAGACATCTATTGTTCAGTCTTCTCCAATTATGACTGAGCTATTACTATTCCTGTTGATTAGCCCAAAAAAAGGCCGCACATTCGGTAGAATGTTTGTACCCCTACAAACATCCGAACCGAGGCGACCTCATGAGAAAGTTACTTCATTTAATCTTGATTACATCCTGTGAGCCAAAGAGTCCAAGCGAAAACCCTGTCTGCTCCTATGCCAGTACGCCCAGCGCGTATCCGATAATGCCTACCGCAAATAAAGCAAAGATGAGAGCAATGGCATTTACTTTCTTTTTGAGCAGTTTCATGCAGAGGAAGGTTAGAAGCAGGGGCAGCAATCCCGGCATTAACTGGTCCAGAATCATTTGGACTGTAGTGATTACCTCTTTACCGTCCGTACCCGTATATTTGGACACGACAAGCGGCACATTGATGCTGGTCCATTTGGATACGAGTGCACCCATGACGAATAGCCCTAATATGGAGGCCGATTCCGTAAGCTTACGCAACCGATTGCCTGACATGTCGGACACGATCTCCGTTCCTTTTTCATACCCGTATTTCAAGCCATACCACTTGGTCGCCAGCCTGCAGACGTTGAAGAGAAGGAAGAACAGCAGGGGTCCAACAATACTGCCGGTCAGAGCAATGGATGCGCCGAGCGCTGCAAGAACCGGACGCAAGGTTCCCCAGTAAATTGGGTCCCCTACCCCGGCGAGCGGACCCATCAAACCGACTTTGACTCCGCTGATAGTAGCGTCATCAATAGGTTGGCCGTTAGCCTTCTGCTCTTCCATGGCGGCAGTGACACCCATAATCGGGGCCGAGATAAAGGGCTGTGTATTGAAGAACTCAAGATGCCTCTTTAAAGCTTCTCTTTGATCTTCTTTCTTGCTGTATAGCCGTTTGATCGCCGGGATCAAAGTGACGCAGAAGCCGATCGACTGCATTCGTTCAAAGTTGAACGACCCGAGCAGGAACCAGGACCGGAAAAACATGCTGTTCAAATCTTTTTTCGTTAATTTCTTATCTTCCATTTTATAATCCCCTCTTTCTTTAGAAACTTGCTACAGTTCATCAATTTCGCCCACCGCCACGTTCTTCGTGTTATATTTCGGATTCAACTGGATGTACAGAACGGCCAGCACCGCGCCCACAATACCAAAACCTACAAGGTTGATGCCCGTGAAGGCGGCAACGACGAAGCCAAGGAAGAAGAAAGGCATCAGATACTTGGCGGACATCATGTTGATAACCATCGCATAACCGACGACGACGATAAAGCCGCCCGCGATTTGCAATCCTCTCGTTACGACATCCGGAATCGCATTCAGCAGGTCCGTGACCAATCCCGTCTCGGCGGCTACCGCTACCAAAACAGCCGGCAGAGCAACGCGTAAACCTTGCAATAATAGCGCAATAAAGTGACATAGCTCAATTCCCTTGAAATTTGAGGATTCCGCATATTTATCCGCCAGATGCTGGAAGAACACGGTGATCGTCCGGACAAAAATCGTAAGTACCTGACCTGCGGCAGCAATCGGTATGGCGACGGCAATACCCGCACCTATTGACTGATGCCCTACAATAACCAGAATAGTTGATACTATACTGGCAAGCGCCGCGTCGGGAGCCATGGATGCGCCGACATTCATCCACCCAAGCGCCATCAGTTCCAGTGTACCGCCTAGAATAATACCCGTCTTGACATCGCCAAGGACCAGACCGATCAGGGTGCAGGCAATCAGCGGCCGATGCGTCTGCCCTTCGTCCAGCACGCTGCCCATGCCGCAAATGGCTGCAACTATCGCTACCATCACGATTTCAAAAGTACTCATATAATAACCCCTCTCTTATTTCCTTGACTATAAACCTTGAATTTTGGAAATCAGATTCACCTTAGGATCGCTGGCGACTTTTCTGATTTCCAATTCGATGCCCTTTTCATGGAGCTTGCGGAAAGCTTCGAGGTCCTGTTTGTCGACGGATACTGCTCCCGTAATCTGTTTCTTGCCTTCCTTGTAGCACATGCCGCCGACATTCACCGACTTGAATGGTACCCCACCTTCCACTACGCGAAGCACGTCCGATGGATTGGTAAACAGAAACAGCGTTTTGAAGTCAGCGTATTTCGGATTGTTATACGCCTCAATCGCTTTATCGATCGTAACGACGTAAGCATTGATTCCTGGCGGAGATACTTGAAGCAGCAAGGTTTTCCGCAATGTATCCGCTGCCACTTCATCGCTCACGGCGATTATCTTGTTGCACTTTGTTTCTTTCACCCATACCGTTGCTACTTGGCCGTGAATCAGTCTGTCGTCAATACGAACAAATGAAATTTCCATACTATAATTCCTCCTCTGTTTGAATTTCTCTAACGGTGCGGAACGATTTCATCGAATCCTGCCCTGCACGAATCGCCAGCTTCACCAGATCTTCCAATTGCTCCGTCGATCTGCTGACCAGAACGTCAACGACCATGGGGAGGTTAACTCCAGATACAATATCCATATTCTCATAGCCGGCTGCGATCCGGCTGGCTGCGTTATACGGGCTGCCGCCGAACAAATCAACTAGAAATAGAACACCGTCGCTCCATTCAATCGTACCAAGTGCTATTTTGAATTTATCTACAAGTCCGTTAACGCTTTCACCCGGTTCAAACGTAACTCCCACCACGTTCTCCAATTGACCATAGACCATCGACGTCGACCTTAGCAGTTCTTCGGAAAATCTTCCATGCGTGCCCACAATGACTCCAATCATTTTATTTTCACCCCTCAGCTCTCTATGCCCTTAGATATGCAATATCCATGCCAAACTTCTGTATCAGCCGAAAATTTTTCTTGAAACCAAAAAATCCCCGCTGCTCCAGGGATTTTTGTTCGTGGAAAAACGCTTTTTTTGTTCTAATTTGTATCTGTTATACACAAATATAAACGCTTCATACTCTTTGTTCTTTTGATGGGGTCATTTTATATACATCGCTCAGGATTTCACAAATATAATATTGCTCATCATCCGTGAGGGTCAAATTTATACCATCGGCAAATATACTGCAAGCCCGGTTTACCGCATTTAGAACATACGAATCCAGAATGCCCGTCTCGCCGCGGTATACCAGCCCGTCCTGTATGACCATCCGCTCCAGGGCCTGGGCAGTATGAATGACAATTTGGACCTTCACAGCATATTCAAAATCTGTCTGCAGCTCCCGTTCGAGCACCTCGACAAATTCCATCAGGGTCCCCAATATTTTGTGAGGATTCAGATAAGTCAAAAATTCCTTTAAGCCGTCTTCGCATAAGCTCTTAATGACCACATTTTGATCAGCCTGTGTAACGGGCAGCTCATGATGCACCAGCAGTTCTCTAAGCATTTCCTGGCCTCTTGTGTCAATCAACAGTTCCAAAGGAATGAACGGAACACTGTGGTCGCCCGGCCTTTTTACGCCTATTACGGCGAGTACGCTTTGTTTGGCCTGAAACTCTTTAACCACCTTGTCAAGCTCCCTGATTTTTGCCGGAATAACGGTAATTTTCTTCTCCGTCAGATCGTAAACGATTTTCTCGACGAATTCCTTTACCTTGACTGCGGCACCTTTGCCGGAGGAGCAGACTGTGATGATCACCTTGTTGTCCAGTACCGCTGTTAACGAAGCTTCCATGTTGTTGTAGCCTCTGAAATCCATGAGCGACCGGTAGATGTCCTCAAGCTCCATATCGAGAATGCTGGCCTTACGGACAGCCTCAAGCGTAAGCGGTGTGGAAACCATGTCGATCGTTTTGACCTTGACCCCGACCCGTTCCATAATGATCGCCTCAAAACTGAGCAGAGACCCCATATCCACCAGCATCAGTACGCCTCTGCCACAGTCAATCCCCTTAACCTTGTCGACAATAATTTCTAAAATTTCTTTCGGACTGACATTGAGCGGCATGTCAACCGCGCATATATTGGAGCTGCCGAGGAGACTGTTGACAACACCGACAATGCTGCTTGCGGTGCTATTACCGTGCGTGGCCACGATAATACCAACGTTGCCCTGCCTCTCCTCCTCCACCGATTTGAGCAGGATTGCCACGTACGTTATTTCAGCCCCCGGCACGTCAATCCCGAACCGGTACTCTATCATGTCCTTGATGGTCAAAGCCACTTTGTATTCTTCATCATGCTCGTCGACCGGATCATAGACCAGTTTGCCACCGTATTTCTTCTCTCTGATCCGCTTGAGAAAGGCGCTCAAATGAAGACTGAAGGCATAGACGAAACGTTCACTGTATTTCCGGTCTAGCTCCCGCTCGACCAGTTCTTTAACCTCTTCAGAAAATTCAAGAATTTCATTATCCACAATTTTGAGAATTCGTTCCCTGCTGCCTTTCAAGTTATAGAAACGGTTATAAAAGCTTTTAATATGGATATTGACGTCCGTAGTGATAAACTTGTTAATGTAACTGTCGTCAAGCCCCTCATCCTTAAGCAGGCTTATTTTGTCCTCAATCAGCTTGTAGAGATTGAACGGAGGCTCAAGAACATCCTCCTCCAGCAAATGGCTTCCTTCGGGTGTAATATATAGCGGGGATACAATTGCACCAAATTCTTCGATCTCTCTGCGGTTCTTTCCAAGATTGAACAACCCTTCTCTGATATTGCCCGGCAGTAGTTTGAAATCGAGTACAAGCTCCTCCCTGCTCTCGCGGATGCTGTTCAGGAACCCTTTAGCGCAAACGAGTTGAATATTTGATTTGAGCTGTCCGATATTTCCATAAGTGACACTGCCGATTAGCGCTTTGACAACCTCCGGCTCGACTCTGATCGGTTTGTTGACACGAAGGCCTTCACTCTCCAGCAAATGCTTGAGAATCTGAAACTGCTCTGCAGGCGTGCGCTCCTGAAAGGGGGAATATTGATTGTAATCGGAATACGCCGGATAAAGGTCTTGAGCATGGAAGAGGCGGGGTCTTCCGTGGTGGCCGCAACGAGCAGCACATTCGCACTGCGGTCCCGCTCGGATTCACCTAATTTATTGTAAGTATGGGTATCCATGAAATAAAAAATCATTTCCTGGCCTTCCGGCGGCAGGCGGTGAATTTCGTCCAGAAA
Organism: Paenibacillus sonchi; assembly: GCF_016772475.1. Lineage (NCBI taxonomy): Bacteria > Bacillati > Bacillota > Bacilli > Caryophanales > Paenibacillaceae > Paenibacillus > Paenibacillus sonchi. Next base: position 4,676,623 of record NZ_CP068595.1, on the reverse strand, counting down.
CAAGATACCCCCGTCCGCTTTCTCCACAAGCCCTTTTTTTTCTGAATCGGCCCCGGTAAATGCTCCTTTGACATGTCCAAAGATATGGGAAAGCAGCAACTGGGGATTATTGTAATAATCCGCACAGTTGAATACGATAAAGGGTGAATCGTCGGAGAACCGCTTCATATGCTTGCCGTAGTTGTACATCAGCTTGGCAAACAGTGTTTTGCCTACTCCAGTCTGTCCTACAATCAGTGTATGCAATCCTCTTGGCGGATAAAGAATCGCCGCCTTTCCCTGCTCCACCTGGTTACGCATGCTATCCTTGAAACCGATCAGGGAGTGAAAAGGGTCGACCTGTTCGCTTGGATGCAGAATCTCATCGAGGCTCTGAACCTCAATCTGCTTCTCTTTAAGCTTAGTCTGGAGAATGTACTCGACGGTTTCCTTGTGCAGAAACTTGACGGGTCTTCCCTTAATTTTGATAATATGGTCTGCCCGCAACAGCTCATTCAGCTCTTTACTCACATTATTTCTCAGCATATTCTCATGATCGGCGATCTCCGCCGCAGTAATTCCGCTGCCGTGCCGCAAATCTTCTTCAGCCATATTGCCCGTCTGCTCCGCAATGTATTCTAAAATCCTGTCGATTCTCTTCATTTGCACACCTCCAGCCTGAATCTTTTTCAAGCTAAATATAACAAACTCAATGTGCAAATGGTAACAAAAAAATGCACAAAGAACTCTTTATTTGAGCAGGAAAGTTGGTCATAATTCACGAAATGCTTTTCTATAAATATCTGATACGGGGGAATTGCTGCCATCGGTTACCCGAAAGGAGTGCTGAAGATCATAAACCAATTCAGTTTGAAACAAGAACAGCGGCTGAAACTGACGATGACGCCCGAATTACGGCAGGCCATCCAAATCTTGCAGTATTCATCGGAAGAATTGATGTGCTATCTAAGGGAACAAGCGAATGAGAATCCGGTTATCGATCTGCAGGAATATGATATATCTATCGACGGAGAGAGCAGGGAGAATTTAAAATCTAAAAGCGGGAATACGGAGGAAATGCTGGACTGGGTTGCCAAACCGCCGGATACCCTCTATGAGCATTTGAAGTCACAGCTTGGACTGGTCTGTGGCCTAACTTGCATGCAGCGGAAGACGGCGTTATATCTGATCGGCAACCTGGATGAAAAAGGCTATTTGGCAATGGACGCACTGGAGGTTGCCGGACGGATAGGCGTCAATCCGGCAGAGGTTCTGGCTATGCTCGCCCTGGTGCAGAGCTTCGAACCGGCGGGTATTGCAGCCCGCAACCTGGAGGAATGCATTCTTTTACAGCTCCGGCGCTCGGGTGCAGAGGTTGAGCTTGCCATTGCAGTGGTACAGCGTCATCTGGCGGATTTGGCGGCCAACCGGCTGCAGAGAATCGCGGATGCGCTCGGAGCCGGCATATCTGAGGTTCAGCAGATGTCCGACCGGATACGCAGGCTGAATCCGTTTCCGGGCGCGGCATTTAACCATAACGAGCACCGGTATATTATCGCGGATATTACGGTGGAGCAATCCGGCAGCGGCAAGTATCAGGTGCGGGTGAGCGATACCGGTTCGCCGCAGGTCGCGGTCAATCCGCATTACCGGCAGATGCTTCGGGCTCTTCCCAAGCAGGAGGAAGCCCGGCAATTTATTCATGACAAGTACAGTACTGCTTGCTGGCTTATCAAAAGTTTGGAGCAACGCAGGCAGACTTTGAAGCGTGTCGCCGAGGCTATCGTTGCGGTTCAGCGTGATTTTTTCGACGGTTGCAGTCATGGACTGCAACCGCTCACCCAAAAAGACATTGCAAAAAGCACCGGGCTGCATGAATCCACGATCAGCCGGGCGGTCAACAACAAATACATGCAGACGCCCCGCGGATTGTTCGAGTTGAAATACTTCTTTACTTCCGCTCTTGCATCAGCGAACGGTGAAACCGCTTCCTCGGAGAGCGCCAAAAAACGCATTCGACAGTTAATCGATGAAGAGGATAAGCGCAAACCGCTGGCCGATCAGACAATTGCGGAAACGCTGGCCAAGGAAGGTCTGGAAATTTCCCGCAGAACCGTAGCCAAATACCGGGAGGAAATGCGGTGTCTCTCTTCTGCCAAAAGAAAGCGGTTTTAACTTCCAAATACCAGGTCAGAAAACAGTCATGGCGTGTAATCGGGCCTTTTTGGCGTCAGACGCTTTCTGTTTTCAATAATACTCAACCGATGCTTGCTACTGTTCCGATGTAATCACGTACTTTTCCAAGCAATGCTTCAGTCCATCTTTGTCATTGCTTAGCGTTACATCATCTGCATAGCGTTTGACCTCATCAGGTGCATTAGCCATAGCGATTCCTAATCCGGCAAAGGATAACATATCGATATCGTTGAAATTATCACCAATCGTCATAATTTCTTCTCTTGATAAGCCTAGTCTTTCCAGAATGATTTGAATGGCTTGTGATTTGGATGCAGAGCTATCCATGATCTCTAAATAAGTTTCCTTTGACTTATAGATTGAAACACCTGTGGTTTCGTTCTTTAACGTTTGTTCAAGGTCGGTAATTTCCAGGGAATTTCCCATGCATAAAATTTTATGCGTTTGCTGATTGTTCTCCAGATAAGCGGCAAAATCTGCCTTCCTGGGGTCAGTATGAACGATTTCTTGTTCTTGAGTCACCCAATAATTCCGGGTATCACTAACCAACCACTCATTATAGCTATATAGGCTGATACTAACGGTCGGGTATCTGTCATTTACAATTTTGAGAATTTTTCTGGTTTCTTGATGGGATAAACTCGTACTGTGGATAGGTGCCATGTTCCCTTCACTGTTTTCCTCTAAAACAAGTGCCCCGCTATAACAAATAATGGGGGAATGAATGGCCAATTCCTCTTGAAGAGAAACCACTCCTCCAGGCATTCTTGCAGTAACAAGCACAAAAGGGACCCCACTTTTTACTGTCTTTTGTATCGCTTGCTTTGTCAGAGGAGTAATTTGATGGTCAGAGTTTAATAATGTTCCGTCTACATCACTAAAAACCGCTTTTATCTTCAAGACAGTTCATCTCCCTCTTCATGAGCAATTTCAATCTTTATACTATGCGCTTTCAGTATCCCCATATATTTATCCGGGGGTTCTTCATTGGTTATCAAGGTATGAATGTCCTGGAAAGAAAGTCCCTTATATGAACTGACCAGATTGAATTTATGGGAATCCGTTAAAAGAAATACTTGTTTAGCGCGCTTTGCTACCAGTTGCTTCATATAAGCATCTTCTGGGTTTGCAAAGTATATCCCGTCCTCCAAAATGGCCGCGGCCCCGAAAAACGCTTTATCAAAATAGATATCATTTAACCGGGAGGCAAGAGCAAGATCATAAAAGAAACGATTCTCATGATTAAGCTTGCCCCCGAGCAAGTGTACTTCTATTTCTTTTTGGGTTGACAAGACCACTGCATTGTCCAGTGAATGAGTATACACGGTTATATTTTTGTTGATTTGCTCACATAAAAATTTATTGGTCGTTGATACATCTATGAAACAAAGATCTCCGTTCACGATGTATTTCGAGGCTGCTCTTCCGACCATAAACTTCTGCTTCGAAGCTGTGTTCAGCCGTTCTTTGTACGCTTTTATGGCTTCTTTGAAATGAGGCAGGGCAATTCCTCCATGAGTCCGTATCGCTGCCCCTTCTTCAACCAGCTTGATGAAATCTCTTCGCACGGTATCTCTGGAAATATTCAATAGTTTGGAAATTTCATCATTTGAAGCCTTATCATAACTTTTAAGGTGTTCCAGGATCTTGACTAAACGTTCCTCCTGATAAATATAAATCCCCTCCCTTGTTTAACCATTATAAGTTATTGTGCAAGTTTTGTTAAGTGTTTTTAAGCGTTTTTTTCTTTGGACTTGTCCATGATTCAGCTAGACTTGGATACCTATGTGTTATCACCTAACGGTTGAATAATCACTCAGGCAAGTTTGGTTATAAAACAAACTTTCTATTGTAACATCCATTGTTTGGAAATACACTTAAACGTAATCGTACCAGCTAGCCATTGTCATATAAGAAGGCCCGAATAAACGAGTCATTTTGAAAGCGCTTAGATAGAGTGGTTAGCCTTGCATGGCGTAAATATTTATAAGGAGGCATATATTTTATGCTGCATACACCAGGAGTTACCGACTGTTCACCTGCAGAAGTGGGTTATGACACTTCAAGAATCGAGGTTTTGAATGCCCATTTCCAGACCCTGATCGATCAAAAAAAGATCCAGGCTGCATCTTACTGCGTTTCCAGGTATGGTAAGACATTTTTGCACGGTGCTATCGGACCGCTTTCTTTCCGGGAAGACAGAGCAGATCCGCTTATACCGACAACCGTTCATAATATCGCGTCCATTACCAAAGCCGTTACCTCAGTAGCGGTCGCCAAGCTTGTTGAGGACGGTATTCTCCGGTTTGACCTTCCTGTCAGCGCGTTCCTGGAGCAATTTAACGTGGACCCTTTTAATAAAATCGATATCTACAGCCTTCTGACCCATACCTCGGGTATGTTTCCCGACTGTGCGGGCAGCTTAATTCCCTATCATAAATCTTATTGGCAATTAATCGGTGAATATTTCGAAAGGTATAACCCTGAGAGTGGTGATCCGGACTGGATCACAGCCGCGCTGAGCTGCGGGGTCAATAAAAAAGTCGGCGAGGAATGGCAGTACTGCTCATTCGGCTTCTGCCTGCTCGGAGAAATTATTAAAAAGGTGACCGGCGTAACCGCTGAGCAGTACATAGAAGAGCAAATCCTGAAGCCCCTTGGCATGAAGGATACCGTTTGGGGACTGACTCCGGAGCTAGCCAGACGCGCCATTATAAGAAACGAGAGGCATGAGAAGCGGCTGAACGATCTAATTAACGGTAATCAGCCTGAAGACTCGCAGATGGAGAAGCTGTGGGATACAGTCTCCAGCACCGGCGGAGGCCTGGCCTCTACGCCAGCCGACCTCATCCGGTTCGCCAACATGCTCCTGGGCATGGGAACACTGCACGATACGCGCATTATCGGCCGTAAAGCGGTCGAGAAAATCACAACACGCACCCTATACGGGGTTCCCGATTACTGCTGGGGTAACGATGTCAGCGACCGGAGCTACGGCATTGGTCTGGATATGAGAAGAGGCCCTGCCTTCCTCTATTCAGATACCAGCTATTTTCATGAAGGCGCAGGAGCCTGCTGCATGGCCATCGACCCTACAGAGCAGCTCGCCGCCGTATGGTTTGTGCCTTTCACCGAAGATAATTGGTACGCAGAGGCATTGTATAATGTGACCAATATCATTTGGTCAGGGCTCATCTGATGAACAGCCTTAAACAAAAATGGCTTATTTGCCGGACGGTAGCGGACGTGACCTACAAAGAGTGGAGTGCTTACCGCTCTCATTCCATGGTTTCCATTATCGTCGGTCCTGTATATTTTATGGTGCAATATTTCATCTGGACGGCGGTATACGGAGATCATTCCTCGCTCGGCGGGATTGAGCTTCCCCAGATGATCCGCTACTTCGGTGCTACTGCGCTTATCGGTTACCTGACCATGGATTTTGCCGATTGGAACTTGTCCATGCTTGTGCGCACCGGTAAATTTCTCACCTTTCATTTACGCCCGATTCATCACCGTTCGTTCGCATTATTTCAGAAAATCGGACACCGGTCTTTGGGCTTCCTGTTTGAATTTTTGCCCTGCCTTTTGATCTTCATTTTTATTTTTGGAGTCGATATGCGGCCGGCAAGCTTTCCATGGACAATTCTGTCGGTGCTGCTTGCTTTTCTGATGAATTTTTATGTGAACTACACAATTGGCCTGACTTCCTTTTGGCTTGTCCAATCGGGCGGGATTCGAAACGCATTTATGTTGGTGTCGGGTATTTTTTCAGGAGCGCTTATTCCGCTTGACTTCTTTCCGCACTGGCTTCAGATGATCCAGTTCTTCCTGCCGTTTCAGTACTTAGCCTACCTGCCCGCAATGGTTTTCACCGGCCATTATTCGCTTGGAGGCCTTGAGCTATCCAGTGAGCAAGCGGTAGGCATACAGGCGGTAGCAATGTTGGTTACACTTGGATTCAACGAGTTTGTTCGCCGTCTGGCCATGAAGCAGTTTACCGCTGTCGGCGCGTGAAAGACCCCATGAAAGGACAGTTCTTTACATGAAACGGTATATGGATGTTTATAAGCAGTGTATGTATTCCGCTTTACAGTCGGCTGCTGCCTATCGTATGAATTTCATCGTCAGCAGTCTGATTACGCTGGTCGGCAACATTCTGTTTCCGCTGGTGACCCTGCTGATTTACCGGGCAGGCACCAGTTTTCCCGGTTGGGGCTTGTATGAGGTGTTGTTAATCCAGTCTGTATTCACCATGTCCAGCGGGCTTTCGAGTCTTATTTTCGGTGGTGTTCTATGGACCACAATGTCACATGTCCGAGAGGGAAGCTTCGAGGTTATTCTTCTTAAACCGCTGAATCCGCTGTTTTTTATTATTGCCACTACTTTTTCAATCGATAGTGTGGGACTGTTTCTGGGCGGTGTTTCGCTATTCATATTCGCCGCTATGCATGTAGGCGCTATTCCGGTCTTGTTCTGGCTACAATTTGCCGGGATGTTTATCGCAGGGACCGCGGTCCTGGCAGGATTATCGCTGATGATGGCCGCTATTTCCTTCAAATGGGTAGGCAATTCGAGAATTTCCGAGCTTGCTGACAGTGTGCTTCATATCGGAAAATATCCGCTGCCTATATTTCCGAAGGCTGTGCAGGCTGCGGCCACGATGATCATTCCTGTGGGAATGGTGGGCTTCCTCCCTGCGTCTGCTCTTCTCAGCCGGGTGCATGCCAGCGATTACGCGGCTATTCTACCCTGCTTTTTATTTCTGGCGGCAGGAGTATGGATTTACTGGCACATGATCAGATTGTACGAGGGGGTAGGCGGATGATGCCGGTTATTGATGTACAGCATTTGATCAAAACATATAAAACCTATAAGCGTGGCGCAGGTATGGGGCAGGCCTTGAAGAACTTCTTCCAGCGCGAAGAAGTCGTGGTCCACGCAGTCAACGATATCAGCTTTGCCATTGGGCAGGGGGAGATCTGCGGCATTCTGGGTCCCAATGGTGCAGGGAAATCTACAGCGATCAAAATGCTCTGCGGCGCGCTGTATCCCACAAGCGGGGAAATTCAAGTTCTTGGTTATTCGCCTGCCCGGGACAGAAAGCGCTATGTCAGCAAAATCGGAGCCGTATTCGGTCAGAAATCCCAACTAATCTGGGATATTCCGCCGATCGACAGCTTCCATATGAACAAGGCAATCTACGGAATCGCCAATCCGGATTTCAAAAGACGTCTGGAAGAGCTGACGGAGCTGCTGGATATTGTGCATGTGATCGAAAAGCCGACACGAGTGCTGTCCCTTGGCGAACGCATGAAATGCGAATTCGTCATGGCTATGCTGCACCGGCCGGACATTTTGTTCCTGGATGAGCCGACCATCGGGCTTGATGTGATCGCCAAGGTCAAAATCCGCGAATTCATCCGCCAGATGAATAAAAAGCAGAATATGACGTGTATTCTGACCACCCATGATCTTGAGGACGTCGAGGAGCTTGCTCACCGGGTCATTGTCATTAACCATGGGGACAAGGTGTTTGATGATTCCCTTCAGCAGTTGAAGCTATTTCTGGGGAAAAGAAACGGGTTAGTTTTGCTTTTACGGAGTCCGTGCAGGGCACCGTCTTCGATAATGCCTATACCAAGGTAATCGATAGGCTATCCGATTTTCAGATTACGCTTGAAGTGGACACAGCTTACATTTCAATCAGCGATTTCATCGAAGATATCTCCAGGAAGCACCGCTTTTCCGACATTTCGGTCAAGGAACTGCCGATCCAGCAGGTGGTTATGAATATTTATGAAAATGCGGGTGGGGTATCCGGATAACGATATCAACAAGCAATAGACCGCGCTAGTCCACAGGTGCGGTCTTTTATTTTTGCCATTCACGTTCTTCGGAAAATCCTCTCTCCCAAGATTCCCCATATTCTGCTATGCTAATAGAATCACAAGAAGAAGCAGGAGGCGCAAATTTGAATGGATGCATTTCAATATGAGCTTACTTCAGAGACTACGATTAATCTGAAATATGAGTATGGAGGCGAGTACTTCACGTTCAGCCTGTACCGGGATGACAGTGGGTGGGTTCTTCATCCCTTTGATGGAATCCTGCTGAGGAATCAGGCGATGTGCGCTCTTGTCGCACAAGAGTTGTTCAAGCACAAGCCTTTTCAGGTCATGCTGGCGAAAGAGGGTATTCTCTTTTCCGATATACGTTCCACCGTCAACCTCGAAAATGTTAACACTCCGATTGCCGCACGCAATGAGCGGGAGTATCGCGATAACCCGGCTGATGACCTGATGGAATTTGTTCAGCAGCACTCGGTTGAAGAGGTCATTGATTACGAATGTAGTCTTGTCGGAAGCCGCATCTCCTTTTATAGGGAAATCCTCCAGCGTATGTTCATGGACAATCTGGGTCCCTCCGACCCGGAGTTCCAGAAGGTACAGGATATTGTCCGTATATACGAACATTCCTTGGATATGCTGTCCAGCCTGAACGGCCCGAATCTCGACGCCGGAAGACGCGGCAGATGATAACTTCTTCCAGGTATTAATCCAGGCTCTACTAATCTTTTGAAAGGCTGGTTCTGATGACATTGGATCTAATAAAGGGACAAAAATGCAACTTAACGAAAGACGATCCTCTCCTTACCCGTATTATAGTAGGAATGGGCTGGCACAATACGAGACCTGAGGTTGAGGTTGATTTTTCTGTGTTTTTGCTTACGCCGTCCCAGACGGTCTCTAAAGATGAGGACCTTATTTTTTATGGTAATCCTTCTACTCCGAACCAATCTGTAGCTATACTGCAGCCCGATAGAAGAGCCTACACAGAGTTAACCGACAACACTCAAATCGCTGTCGAGCTCAGTCAAATACCTGCAGACTACGAACGGATTGCATTTGCACTAACGATTTATGAAGGTGAGAAACGGCTGCAAAACTTCTCGCTATTGGATGATGTGTATTTAAGGATCGTCAACGCCGCTGATGGAAAGGAGCTTCTCCGTTACAGGCTGGGTAAAAATTTTTCAATAGAGACCGCCATTGTCGCCGGAGAAATCTATAGATACGATAATGAATGGAAATTCAGCGCTGTGGGTTCCGGGTATGCAGGAGGCTTAGCCGCCCTATGCGAAAGTTATGGGATACAGGTTAATAACATACTGCCGTCAATTCAACCCACCAGCCCAGTAATTCAACCGCAGCACTCCCCCTTTCTTCTCCCAGAGCTGCGGTCACGTCCTAAGGCAGACAATTCGCCCTCCTCTTCACCAGCATCAACTCCAGCCCCTCCTTTAAATCTCAATACCATCTTGCTTAAAAACCGCGGGGAGAGGATCAGTCTCCAGAAAGGGGCGGAATCCCTGGGCGAGATACTGATCAATCTCAACTGGTATCAGAAAAAATCATCGGGCTGGTTCGGAAGTAAAGGTGTCGATCTTGACCTTGGTTGTCTGTTTGAATTAAAAAATGGCATTAAGGGCTCTGTCCAGGCACTCGGTGAATCCTTCGGAAGCTTGAACAGGCCGCCTTACATCTCCCTAGATGGGGATGACCGCACCGGTTCCATAGCCACGGGCGAGAATTTGCGGATCAATGGCCATTATCTATCTGAAATCAGCAGAATTGTTATCTTTGCTTTCATTTATGAGGGAATCACGAACTGGTCGGAGGCTGACGCTCTTGTAACCATCAAGCAGCAGGGCGGACCGGAGATCGAGGTCAGGCTGGATGAGCATAACAATAATAAAGGGATGTGCGCCATCGCCATGATCCGTAATCAGAATGATGAGACCTTCAGCGTGGAGAGACTCGTAGAATATTTTGGCGGGCACCAGGAATTGGATCAGTATTATCACTGGAATCTGAGATGGGAAGCCGGCAGCAAATAGGGATCGCTCGTCTAGTTCTAGTGAATCCTTACAGACCGTGGAGCCTTTATTTCCTGCAAAAACGCTGTTTCGTCTATCTTACGGACTCAGATGCAGTTATTTGCTGATATTCGTGTGAAATATTGTCCGATGGAGAGGGATAAGCGCGGTACGGTCCGTTAGCTCTGCAAAAATGGGTTGATTATCGAAAATAAAGGCTGTGATGTCCGTAAGACAGGCTTAGAAATTCAGGGAAGTAACAGTTTGTTGCGGAAGCTAGGTCTGGCGGTGGCTTTAATGTACATCACAGAATTCTTTAGCTTCCGTTTGACTGAAAATTTGATGGCTGAAAAATACAAAAATTGTTTTCAATATATAATATTGCTTATTTTCAGTAAAATGTCATGATTCTCAAGCCGGAGTGCGGCTAGGGTTTCGGCATGGACAAGAGATATGGTATTGTTAGAGATATAATGAAAAATTAGGTTGTGAAGCACACGCCGCTATTAATGCACTATCCATCCGATTAGATTCCGGGGATATTGTGTTAAGGCGGCTTTTTTGCGGGAAAATCAACGCTCAGTTGAGTGTTCAAGGAGGAGCATGGGATGTCGAGATTTGAGCAGCAGTACAGTGAATGGTTAGCCAGCAATCTGGAAAATGAGGGCAACCACAGGCGAAAAGAGTTACTCGGTAAAGGATTAGGCCACGGAACGGTTGAATTTCTCCGCACGGTGTGGTTCCCGGTAATCGGTAATTTGGATCATCTGTTTCCGGAATGAGAAGTACGTGATTTCAATAATGGTTACCGCTATCTGGATTTGGCTTATATGCCTGGTGGAGTGAAAGGCGGGATTGAGATTCAAGGTTATGGACCACATGCCAGGGATCTGGACGTCAGGAGATTCAAGGATTTATGCCGCCGCCACTGCTTACTGGCTCTGGATGGTTGGACCTTTCTCCCCATCGCTTATCCTTCAATTGTGGAAGAGCCTAAGCAATGCCAGCAGATGGTACTGTCTTTTATAGGAAAATTTATAGCAACAGATGTTCCTTCCACATTAACTTGGCTCGAGGCTGAGTCACTGCGTTTCGCAAGACGTCTGCTCAGGGCGTTCACACCTTTGGAGCTCGCGTATCATCTCAAAATCACAGATAGACACGCCAGACGAATCCTACATGAATTGGTCCAACTGCAGTTATTGGATGTAGCAAGCGGTGGACAACAGCGCAATCGTACTTATCAGTTGAGAGTGTAACTAGGTAACGGCGGGTCGGTGGGTTCTTGGGTTATTGGGTCCGTGGGTTCGGGGGTTCGGGGGTTCGGGGGTTCGGGGGTTCGGGGGTTCGGGGGTTCGGGGTTCGGGGGTTCGGGGGTTCGGGGGTTTGTGGGTTCGCGATTCGTGGGTTCGCGATTCGTGGGTTCGCGATTCGTGGGTTCGTGGGCGGGTGGGTTCGGGGGTTCGCGGGTCGGTGGGTTCGCGGGTCCGTAGGTTCGCGGTTCGCCGGTTCATGGGTGGGTCGGCGGGTGACTGATCAGAAGTTGAGGTTGGGGTGGAGTTATTCTTGGAGCCATCATAAAGCTCATGGAGCCGAGTGAATCCTTACGGACCGAGGTGCCCTTATTCCCACCAAAAACGCTGTTCCGTCTATCTTACGGACTCAGATGCAGTTATTTGCTGATATCCGTGTGAAATATTGTTCGATGGAGAGGGATAAGCGCGGTACGGTCCGTTAGCCTCGCTAAATGTGATCATAAACGAAAATAAAGGCTATGGGGTCCGTAACAGTCGGGACTCTGGAAAATAGAAAGTTGGAATCGTCGGTTTGTCCAAAAGGTTGGGGTTGGGGTTGGGGTTGGGGTTGGGGTTGGGGTTGGGGTTGGGGTTGGGGTTGGGGTTGGGGTTGGGGTTGGGGTTGGGGTTGGGGTTGGGGTTGGGGTTGGGGTTGGGGTTGGGGTTGGGGTTGGGGTTGGGGTTGGGGTTGGGGTTACATTTGGCGGTTCAGTTGCCATTGACGAGCTTTTGTATTGTGCGATAGCAGTGCAGTCAACGATTGGAGTTGACGGTTGCAGAGCAGAAGTCTCCCGCTTCACCACTCCATTCTCTGCCTAAACCCCTCACTCTCACTAGAGTAAAGGGCTGGATTTAAACCAGCCCCTCCTCATCAAACCGTACGTGAGGTTTTCCCTCATACGGCTTTCCGATGTTTGTCATTCATGGGCATGCAGATCACAATAGCGTTTTCAGTCCATACATGTTGGCAATATACTTAACCTCAGATAATGAACTCATCCATCTTCTACGTTGTCTCTTCTTCGCATACCACCGGGTTAATCTCTGCAAAATATACCAATCCAGCTTAGTTAACCTCTTTTGGCTATAGTTCGTGTAGTAGTAATTTCTCCATCCTTGAATTTTTGGATTGAGCCATTCCACCTGTTCCGCGAACGATCTTGAGCGCATGCTCGGCGGTGCTAATCTGTTTTTGACCACGCCTCGGATCCGTTCCTCTGCCTTCTTCGTTAGCCACTGTTGCGTGGTATAATATACCTTCCCTTGAGAAGTTTCTGCTTTCGTTTTTCGGTGGTGCATTCCTAAAAAGTCGAACCCTTCGTCTCCTGTCCACAAGCCTACAATTCGGGTTTTCGTCGGGTGTAGGGTGAGTTCCAGACGTTCCATGATTCTGCGTATGAGTTCATACGCATGTTCGGCGTCCTTTTTGGTTTTGCAGACCACTACAAAGTCGTCTGCATACCTTGTCAGCTCTCCCAATCCACTTCCGTGTTTCTCCCACAATCGGTCAAAGTAGTGCAGGTAGATATTCGCCAGCAGCGGTGAAATGACGCCACCTTGCGGAGTGCCTAAATCAGATCGCTTTACGTTTCCTTCTTCCATGACTCCCGCCTGTAGCCACTTCCGTATTAATTTCAGGATCCGCCTGTCATTGATACGCATCTGTATCAATTTCATGAGCTTCTCTTGATTAATATTGTCGAAGTAACCTTGGATATCGACGTCGACTACCCAATTCCCTTTGCGGTTGCAGGCTTTCCGAATTCGTTCCAACGCTCCTTTCGCACTTCGTTTCGGACGAAATCCGTAAGAGACTTCTTCGAAGTCTGCTTCGAAGATGGGTTCAATTACCAGCTTAGTTGCCATCTGTATGACTCGGTCGCGAACAGTGGGTATGCCCAGCGGTCTTAGCTTCCCGTCTTTCTTTGGGATAAAGTGCCGCCGTACGGGCTGGGGATAGTAGTTGCCTTCTTTCAATTCTCTCTCGCAAGCCTTGAGGAAGCTTGTTTCTCCTTGTTCCTCAATATCTGCGAGCGTCACGGCATCTACTCCTGCAGCCCCCTTATTCGCCTTCACCCGTTTCCAGGCTTCGCACAGCACGTCCCAGCGGTGGATTTTGTCGTACAGGGCATGGAATTTACGCTTGCTGTTCTCCTTGGCCGCATGACCTAGCTTTTCTTGGAGTTCTTGAACTTTTTCCTTTGGTGTCGTTAGCCCTTTGGCATTCACTCACTCGTACCTCCTCCAAAAGCATAAACAAAGCAGGGCTCCTTCCCTCCCTAAGGTTATGTTGTCCTTAGGTTCTTCGGTACTATGAGCCCCTCGGACTCCCTTCCCACAGACGGTTCACTTCGTCTTCTGGACTTATAGAGCGTCTCTTTACGGGTTCCTACAAAAAAAAATTCTCCCGTGTGGGGGAGGGTCTCCCCAGTTCACTGCACTATCTTTCAATCCATGCCGTTCCCATTACGCCGGAGGGTTCTTCACTGCTGTTCCAAGTTCTGCACAGTTTCCTTGGCCTTCGTCCATAGTTGCGGGACTCGGCTCCCTCTGTTCCCCTTCGCAGGGCCTTTTTGACGACGCGGCAGGATTCACTTGATGTTGCGGCCTGGATTGTTGCTCGCCCAGTCTCTGACTGATACTTTTGTCGATGCGCTTTTACACACAGATTTCGCCATATGCAAGCATCCTAGCTACAAAGGTGGCTTGGTCCCTCCCTTGGTTGGACTTTCACCAACTAGATAATGCGTACTTCTGGGCACGCCAAATAGCAAAAAAACGGCATCTCTGCCGTTTCTTCTGTGATGGACTCTCAGGGACTCGAACCCTGGACCAATTGATTAAGAGTCAACTGCTCTACCAACTGAGCTAAGAGTCCATATGATGTTATTGGTGGAGCCAAGGGGGATCGAACCCCTGACCTCATCGCTGCCAGCGATGCGCTCTCCCAGCTGAGCTATGGCCCCATGACCCGTTTTAGAACTACAATATGTATTCTAAAAACTGACTTAAGGTGGAACATTCATACCGCTTAGTTGTTCATTTGTTTCGTAGGCGACTTCTATATAATATAAAATATCGGGAGCTGTGTCAACACTTTTTTAAAAAATGTTTTTGAGGTCCATGACTGAAGTGGAAAAAGTACAACTAATCGAGCTCATTTGCCTTATGGATTAGCCTATGTGGGAAAAAGTACCACTAATTAGGATAAAAGCGGCCGTTTCGGATGAATATGCATGAATTAAGTGTACAAAATCCAACTAAACTCCGCAAACGCAACAAATTGGACAAATTAGTTATACTATTTCCACCTAGCTTTGCACTACTCACCTCTTCTCACGACGCTTTGACACTGGGAATAAGCCGCACATTATAACGGCGGCTTATTCTTTTATAAGGAAGCATTAGCAGCCTGTTTTCCTCCGGAGAGGCATGTCCGCTGGATGATCCCCCATAGTAACCCGTAGACCGCTTGCAGGAATCCCCACTTGTAGTAGGTGTCACGCCCCTACTACAATCCCTCCAGCTCCCCTGTGCCTTTGGACAGCAGGCCCTTCAGTTCCTTCATGAACATGTTAATGTCCTTGAACTGGCGGTAGACGGAGGCGAAGCGGACGTAAGCGACCTCATCCACAGGGTACAGCTGTTCCATAACCAGCTCGCCGATCTGGCGGCTCTCCACTTCGGCTAAAGCGATGCCGCGCAAAGATTTCTCGACCTCGGAGACGATGACTTCCAGGCGTTCGACGGAGACGGGACGTTTCTCGCAGGCGCGGATGAGGCCGCGCAGAATTTTGTCGCGGCTGAATTCCTCGCGGCTGCCGCCTTTTTTGATCACGATCAGCGGCGTTTCTTCGATCATCTCAAAGGTTGTAAACCTCCGGCTGCAGGATTCGCATTCCCGCCTGCGGCGGATTGACTTATTCTCGTTGGCCGGACGCGAGTCAAGCACTTTGGTATTGGTGTGATCACAGTAAGGGCATTTCATAAGCTTAATCACTTCCTTTTGCAATATAGGTACCATCCCGGCCCGGCAGGTAACCGGCGCCTGAAGAGGTTCATTCTATTTTCCATAAATCACCGTTTTTTTGTTGTTATGAAGATGGCAAGTCCAGCACATAATACTGTTACCAACCGATAGGAGGTGAACAGCAATGAGCCAAAACAACAGCTCCAATAACCTTGTAGCTCCGAACGCACGCGGAGCCTTGGAACAACTGAAATTTGAAGTTGCCCAAGAACTCGGTATTACCCTCTCCCCAGACGGATACCAAGGCAATAAAACTTCTTACGAAAACGGTTCGATCGGTGGTTTCATCACCAAACGTCTTGTAACTCTGGCTGAACAATCACTGGCAGGTCAGTTCAGATAACCTGTCCCCATAAGCTTGCCTAGGAAGTATTGAACGGTCTTTTGGCCGTTTGATACTTCTTTTTACATTCAAGTTAAAACTCATTATAGATTTCCGTATACTGGTCGTAATAATAAATCACACGCTGCACATAGTGACGAGTCTCGCCAAACGGGATATTCTTCACCGCAGCCTCAGTGCCGTCCCAGTCACCTTCATCCAGCCAGTGCTGCACCTTGCCCGGGCCCGCGTTGTAAGCAGCTATAACTGCTATGCGGTTGCCCTCAAACTTCCGGGACAGGGAAGACAGATACCAGGTACCCAGCTCAATATTGGCCGAAGGCTCTTCTTTTAGCCGCTCCAGGGAGACATCCGGCAGCTTGGCCTTTTCAAGCGCCCATTTGGCTGTATCCGGCATCAGCTGCATCAGGCCGATTGCTCCCTTTTTGGACTCACGGCCGGTTTTGAAGTTCGTCTCTACCCGGATGATCGCCGCAACAAGGAACGGGTCAATCTCATAGGTGTTGCTGTGTGTGCGGATTTCATTTTTATAGTAAATGGGATAAAACCAGGACATCCAGTTCGTACTTAAAAATAAAATGGCTGTAAAGCCTATAAACAGCAGGAGCAGCACCCGTTTTTTACGCAGCCATTTCATAACAGACCCAGCCTGTCCCACAGCACATCAACCTGCTGCTTCGCATAAGCCAGATCACGGCTGTTGTCAATGACATAGTTGGCCCTGCTGCGCTTCAGTTCAATATCCATCTGGGCCTGCAGTCTGCCTTCAGCCTGCTGGAGCGTCAGGCCGCTACGTTCCATCAGGCGGGCCAGCTGCAGCTCACGGGGAACATAAACTACGGTGATCTCCTCAAACAGATTGTCCAGTTCGGACTCATACAGCAGTGGAATATCTACAAGGGTCAAACGCTGCGGGTCTTCCTGCTCCAAGGCATACATACGGTTCTTGATTTCCCGGCGAATCGCCGGATGCGTCAGATCATTCAGCTTCTGCCGGGCTTCAGAATTATTAAAAACGATCTCACCAAGCCTGGCCCGGTTCAGTGTGCCATCCGGCAGCAGGATGTCTTCCCCGAACTGCTGTACGGCAGCGGCCAGCACCGGGTGACCGGGGAGCATTACTTCTCTGGCAATGACATCCGCATCCACCAGCCGCGCTCCCTTATCCACAAACATTGCGGATACGGTGCTTTTTCCGGAGGCAATGCCTCCGGTTAAGCCCATAATCATGTACTCACCTCATAATAGCTTCATTATTCCCATTGCAATTAATAATAACGCAGGCAGTGCAGCGGCATGTTTCATCCAGTAGCTTCCTGACAGCTTCAATCCCGTCTTCATTCCCAGCAGCAAAAAGGTGCCGCTGAAAAGGGCAATCATCAGCGATGTAGACACCGGACCGAACCCGAGCAGGGCTGCTCCAAGTCCCGCCCCGAACGCATCCAGCGACAGTGCAATCCCAAGCACCATCGCCTCCGTCGGGGAGATGCTGCCGGAGGCGTCCATATCGGCGGAAGACGGGGTACGGAGAATCTGGATGACTACGCCCAGATGCCGCAGTTCCAGCGAGAATACCGCTGATTTTGGAGATTCCTCCTCTTCCGCCTGGGGAATTTCAGCCGCCGCAGCACTCCCTGCAAAAGCAGCAGCAGTCTCCAGCCGGGCATCGTGGTCAGCATGCCCGTGCTGATCTCCGGGGCTTTCACCGTCATGGTCTTTCTCCTTCTGCGTAAGCATCTGGAATAAGGACCAGCAGCCCATCAAGACGAGAATAACCGCTCCAATACTGGAAGCGGCATGCGGAGAAACCACCCTGGCCAGCAGCACACCGACCTGCATAGAGACATAAATAACGATCCCCGAGCACAGCGAGATAATCAGGATCGAGAGCAGCGGAATTTTCATTTTTCGCAGCCCATATGTAATACCAACACCAAAACC
Organism: Paenibacillus sonchi; assembly: GCF_016772475.1. Taxonomy (NCBI): domain Bacteria; kingdom Bacillati; phylum Bacillota; class Bacilli; order Caryophanales; family Paenibacillaceae; genus Paenibacillus; species Paenibacillus sonchi. The sequence goes on along the minus strand of NZ_CP068595.1, from coordinate 4,658,960 downwards.
GTCCAAACTCAGGGCAAACGCCAGCAGCAGCAGTGAAAAAAATGGGCTGAGCACCCGCAATCCCTCCCGTGAAGAACCGGCAGCCCTCCTGGATGGCTCCAGGGCAGGGCTCCGTTCGCTCTAATCAGCATTCTTCACACAGTATATGGGCGGGACGGGCAGTGAGTGCCTGACTTTTATAGCTGCATGGACAACTTTAACGTAATTTCGACAGTCCGGCAGTGCCAAATCTTACGATGCAACGCTTACTTGCTGATCCCGGCTTGCGGCTGGCAGCTTGGACAATAATGCGTGCCTCTGCCTCCCACTACGGTCTTCTCGATCAGTGTTCCACAGCTCGCACAAGGCTGGTCCTTGCGTCCGTATATAAGCAGCTGATGCTGGTAGCTTCCGCTCTCTCCCTGACCGTTGACATACGATTTTACGGAGGAGCCTCCTGCATTTACAGCCTCTGTCAAGGTAGCGACAATTGCATGATGCAAGAGATCCAGCTGACTGCTTGTAAGCGCTTTGGCACCTGTCTCCGGATGAATGCGGGCGCGGTGCAGCGCTTCATCTACATAAATATTGCCGATGCCGACGACATATTCCTGATTGAGCAAAAGCGGTTTGATTTTGGTGCTTTTTCCCGAGACAATTTCCTTGAACCGTTCCGGTGTAAAAGAAGGTGCCAGCGGCTCCTCCCCAGCTTCTTCAGCGGCGGCAGCAGCAGGTCCTCCCCCGGCTGGAACAGATGCATGGTGCCGAACTGGCGCACATCCGTGTACCGCAGCTCCGTGCCGTCGGTAAAATGAAAGATGACATGGGTATGCTTGTCCAGGGGCTCCTCTCCCCGATAAAGTCCGTAACGGCCCTCCATCCGCAGATGGAACACCATCACCAGGCCATCCAGCACAAACCGTAAAAACTTTCCTCTTCGTTCCACTTGTACTACTGTATGGCCTGCCAGCATGCTGGCAAAAGCCTGAATATCATCCGGGCGCTGAATGATCCGCGGCAGCCGGACGGTGACGTTCTGTATCTGCTTGCCTGTAATTAAGGCATTAAGTGTTCTTTTGACAGTTTCTACTTCCGGTAATTCCGGCACTATGTCTCACCTCTTCTCCATTATACCGGATATCCTCCCCTTGCGGGGAGCCTATTTCGCTTCATACCAGTTACTGCCATAACTTACCTCCGCCTTAAGCGGCACAGAGAGCTTCAAAGCGCCTGCCATCACCTCAGGCAGCAGCGTTTTCATCAGCTCCAGCTCATCTTCCGGCACCTCAAATACCAGCTCATCGTGCACCTGCAGCAGCATCCGGCTTCTCAGTCCGCGTTCATGCAGCGCCTTGTCCATATGGACCATAGCCAGCTTAATAATATCCGCTGCCGTTCCCTGGATCGGGGTATTCATGGCTGTACGCTCGGCAAAAGAGCGCAAATTAAAGTTCTTCGCATTGATCTCCGGCAAATACCGGCGGCGTTCCAGCAGTGTAGTGACATAGCCCTGCTTGCGTGCCTCCACCACAATCTCATCCATGTAGCGGCGCACTCCCTTGAACACTTCGAAATACTGCTCAATGAACTGCGAAGCTTCCTTGCGCGAAATATTCAGATTCTGCGACAGCCCGTAATCACTGATGCCGTACACAATCCCGAAGTTGACCGCTTTGGCAGAACGGCGCATGTTGCTGTCCACCTGATCGGCGCTGACCCCGAATACATCCATCGCTGTCTTGGTGTGAATATCCATATCTTCCACAAAAGCTTCCTTCATCCGCTCGTCGCCGGAAATATGCGCAAGTACGCGCAGTTCGATCTGCGAATAATCCGCCGCCAGAATCGACCAGCCGGGCTCGGAGGGTACAAAAATTTTGCGGATTTTGCGGCCTTCCTCCAGCCGGATCGGAATATTCTGCAAATTCGGAAACTGGCTGCTGAGACGTCCGGTTGCCGCAATGGTCTGGCGGTAGAACGTATGCACCTTCCCGGTATCCGGGGAAATTTCTTTGAGCAGGCCTTCCACGTAGGTCGACTGAAGCTTGGCAATGGTACGGTATTGCAGAATCAATCTGACCGCATCATGGTAAGGAGCCAGCTTCTCCAGCACCTCGGCATCTGTGGAATAACCTGTTTTGGTCTTCTTGACCACTGGAAGGCCCAGCTTCACGAACAGGATTTCCCCCAGCTGCTTCGGAGAGTTCAGGTTGAACTCGGTGCCGCAAATCGTATAAATATCCGCTGCGAGCTTGGAAATCTGCGCTTCAAATTCTTTGCCGAGGTCGATCAAATCCTCTTTATTCACGGCAATTCCCTGCTTCTCCATATCGGCCAGTATGCGCGACAGCGGCATTTCCAGATCAACGAACAGGCCGGTCATATCCGTGTCTGTCAATTCCTGCTGCTGCTTCTGTACGATGCCAAGCACGGCGGCGCTTTTGCGGGCGATATGATTGCCCAGAATTTCAAGCTCAGGTATTTTATATTTGGCACCTTTGCCGAACACCTCTTCATCCGGAGACAAGCGGGGCAGGCCATATTTGGCTGTAAGGTCGTACAGATTCTGGTTGGCTTCCGTCGGGTCCAGCAGGTAAGCAGCCAACTGAACATCATTAGCCGCTCCGGCAAAAGCAATCCCCTGCCAGTGCAGCGCCAGATCTGCACGGTGCAGATCGTACCCGCTCTTCGGCGCCTTCTCATCTCCCAGCCAATCCCGCAGCTTCGCTGCTGCAGGACTCTTAAGCAGCTCAAACGGCACAAAGTAGTGCCGCTCCGGGGAGGACAGGCCTATGCCGATCACTTCGGCACGGTGCGGATTCTCGCCGTTAGACTCGACATGCAGCGCAGAAATGCCCGGCAAAGCGGCAATCAGGTCCGGCAGCTCTGCTTCGTGGACAATGGTGATGTCCAGCACAGCAGCCTCTACGGCTTCGGCGCCCTCTTCGCTGTTCCCGCCAGCAGGAGCATACGCGCTCAGCGACAGGCGTTCCAGCAGGGATTTGAATTCCAGCTTGGCCAGCGCCGGGCCGGCCGTATCGCTGCGGATTCCGGTGAAGACCATATCCTCCCAGGCGTGTTCCAGCGGGACCTCACGGTATATCGTTGCCAGCTTCTTGCTCATGATGGCACTGTCGGCATGCTCCTCCAGCTTCTCCTTCATCTTGCCCTTCAGTTCGTCCGTTCCGGCCAATACGCCCTCCACCGACCCGAACTGCTGCAGCAGCTTCAGCGCTGTTTTCTCACCAACGCCCGGCACTCCGGGGATATTGTCGCTGGCATCGCCCATCAGACCTTTCAGGTCAATGATCTGCTGCGGTGTCAGATCATACTTCTCGCGGATCTGCCGGGGCCCGTACATTTCGACTTCGGTAACCCCTTTGCGGACCAAAGCCACCGTTGTATGCTCTGAAGCCAGCTGCAGCATATCCTTGTCCCCGGACACGATCATGACCTGCCGTCCGGCTTCGTCCGCCTCGCGGGAGATGCTGCCGATGATATCGTCGGCTTCGTAGCCGTCAATCTCAAACTGCGGCACACCCAGATTCCGCAGCAGGTCCTTCAGCATCGGGAATTGCTCGGAGAGCTCAGGCGGTGTCTTTTGGCGGCCGCCTTTATAATCTTCATAACCTTCATGCCGGAACGTAATCTTCCCCGCATCAAACGCAACAATCATATGGGTCGGCTTATGCTCTTCAATTAAACGCAGCAGCATAGTCGTAAATCCATACACTGCGTTCGTCTGCTGCCCTGCGGTATTCGTCAGCGGCGGCATTGCAAAAAATGCGCGGTAAATAATGTTATTGCCATCTATAAGAATCAACTTGTCCACTTTAGCACCTCGCCTTTACATTGCATACTCCTTACATTTTAACATATGCCCCGCTCAAGCAAAAACGTCTAAGCCGTAATTGCCCGGCATTTTGTTTGATTGCAGGATATCCATCCGCTTCCCGCTTTAAAACCGGTAACAGTATTTTGCCACAAAAAAACAAGCTTCCATTAAAGAAAGCTTGCCTTCTGCATTGAACAAAGCAATATCCAACCCGTTCTGACTGCACAATTCCGAGGAAACCGGGCTAAAGCGCCTGCTATTGATTCAGATCAGGACGTTTGCCGGTTACCAGATAGACTACACTCTCACCAATGTTGGTGGCATGATCGGCTATCCGCTCGATATAACGGCCGACCAGCGTCAGCAGCATGGCCTGATTCAGGGACTCCGGTTTTTCAACCATAAACGCATACAGCTCATTGATCATGCCGCTATACAAATGATCGACCTGGTCGTCGTCCTGAGCCATTTTGTAGGCCAGATCGGTATTCTCGTCCAGATAGGACTGGATCGCTTCCGTTATCATTCCGGTTACCACTTCTGCCATCCGCGGAATATCCACAAGCGGTTTAATGAGCTGCTGACCCTGGACGCGCATAGTGACCTTCGCCACATCAAGCGCCAGATCACCCATACGCTCCAGATCGCTGGATATTTTGAAGGCAACAATGATGCGGCGCAGATCCTTCGCTACCGGCTGCTGGGTGATAATAAGCCGCGAGCCGATTTCCATGATTCTGTCTTCCATGGCATTCAGCCGCAAATCCGCTTTCACAATCTCCTGTGCACGGGCAGTATCCAGGGTCTGCAGAGCCAGTATTGCGCCTTCCAGCGCATCTGTAACATGCTCGCCCATCTGCTGCAGCAGGCTGCGCAGCTCTTCCAAATCTTTATCGAATTCTTTTCTGCGAATCATGATAAAAGCGTTCCTCCTCAAAAACATATGGTCAGCTTGTTATTCCCAGGAGCATACTGCTCCCCGATCAACCGAAGCGTCCTGATATATAGTCCTCGGTGCGGGAGTCCTTGGGATTCGAGAACAGCATCTCGGTATCCGCAGCCTCCACGATCACACCGTTCAGGAAAAATACTGTGCGGCCCGATACCCGTGCGGCCTGATGCATATTATGTGTGACCATAACAATCGTATACTTGTCCCGTAATTCCTGCACCAATTCCTCGATTTTGAGTGTGGAAACCGGGTCTAGCGCAGAAGTCGCTTCATCCATCAGCAGAATATCCGGCTGAACCGCAAGCGCACGGGCAATACAAAGTCGCTGCTGCTGGCCGCCTGACAGGCTGAGTGCGGATTTCTTCAGAAAATCCTTGACTTCCTCCCACAGGGCGGATTGGCGCAGGCTTTGTTCAACCAGCACATCCAGCTCAGCTTTGCCGCGGATTCCGTGCAGGCGGGGCCCGTAAGCCACATTGTCATAGATCGATTTGGGGAATGGATTCGGCTGCTGAAACACCATGCCCACTTGCTTGCGCAAGCTTTCCACTTCTACCTCATCGCTGTAAATATTTTTGCCGCCAATGTTGACCTTGCCTTCAATCCGTGTACCCGGGATCATGTCGTTCATCCGGTTAAGTGTGCGCAGCAAAGTGGACTTTCCGCAGCCGGAGGGCCCGATAAAAGCAGTCACCTGTTTCTCCGGCACTTGCAGGTCTACGCTTTTCAGCGCGTGAAATGATTCATAGTAGAGATCTAGCTTCTCTATGTCAATGATGGATTTCATTAGTTTTTGCGTCTCCTTCTCATCATCTTCGTACCCCATGATAAGCTTTCAGTGTAAATGCAGTTGAAGAGAATTGTTAACGCTGTGTAAAATCACATGTCAGGTTTACGAAAAAAACGCCGTCATCTTAAATGACTGGCGTTCTTTTTTGTTCACTACGAGTTTATAGCCTACGCCGCGAATGGAATCGATATGCACCGATTCCGGGTCGAGCTCCAGCTTTTTGCGCAGGGAGCTGACATGCACATCCACTGTACGCTGCCCGCCGATGTAGTCGAAGCCCCAGACTGCATTCATCAGGTCATCGCGCGTCAGCACCACCCCCGGCTTGCGGGCCAGATACAGCAGAACCTCAAATTCCTTGGGCCGCAGATTGATGCTCTGTCCGCCCAGCGAAACCTCATACCGCTCAGGATAGATCTCCAGCTGTCCCAGAATAATGGTTGAAGCGGATACTGCAGCTTCCGGCTGAACTTCTTCGGCGAGGCCGGAAATCCGCCGCAGCACCGCACTGACACGGGCAAGCAGCTCCGATACGCCAAAGGGCTTGGTTATGTAGTCATCGGCTCCTGATTTCAGCCCTCTGACCACATCCTCTTCGGCATTTTTGGCCGTCAGCACAATTACAGGTGTACGGATGCCCTGGCTGCGCAGCTTATCCAGAATATCAATCCCGTTCATCCCCGGCAGCATCAAATCCAGTACGATCAAGTCAAAAGGTTCTCTAGCCGCACGGTCATACCCTGCCGTTCCATGATCCTCCACTGTGACTTCATAGCCTTCCTGCGTCAAGTTATACGACAACAGCCGGGACAGTGTTGGTTCGTCTTCAATGACAAGCAATCGTTGTGCCATAGTTTCCCCCGTCTTCTATGTTTTCAATTTTACAAAACTGCAGGCAAGCCCATCATATCACCGGAATGTTAACCCGGTGTAAAATAACAAAGGTTTCATGATATTTCCGGTTTTCCACACTAATCCTGTAAAGATTGAGCATGAATCTAATAAAGATTGAACATGAAACTTATATAGATTGAACATGAAACTTATATAGATTGAACGTGCAATAGAATGCAGATTCCAGCCGATTTGAATGAGATTCACACCAGCTCCAGCATCGGGTTCAACATCTGTATTAAGCGTGCCTTGCCTACTATTTCTAATTTTCGTTCAAATTAATACTATCGCTTCAGGCCTTAGCCGGCAATCCGTCTAGAGGGAAATATTGCCCTGAACTATTCATATAAATCCTGTAACCTCAGTGTGATTCATCCTGCAGAAGAGGAAGCTCCAGAATAAAAGAACTGCCGATACCGAGGTCGCTTTCTACTGAAATCGAGCCATGATGCAGCTCCACCAAATGCTTGACGATCGACAATCCAAGCCCGGTTCCGCCGGAGCTTCTCGATCTGGCTTTGTCCACCCGGTAGAATCTCTCAAATATGCGCGGCAGGTCCTTGCGCGGAATCCCCATGCCGGTATCTCTGACGGTAAAAACGACTGTCTCCGTACCATCGGCCTTCTGGCCGTTCACCACAATGACATTTACACTTCCGCCATCCTGGGTGTAATTGATGGCATTGGAGATCAGATTGATGAAGATCTGGCGCAGCTTGTCCTCATCCCCCTCCATGAACAGTTCTTCGGGAACTGCTGCGTTCAGGCTGATATTTTTCTTCTCAGCCACCTTGCTGAGCGTTTCCAGCAGGGAATCGAAGAACTCTATCAGATGCACAGGTGAGCATTCAAGCTGCGCGCGTTTGGATTCTATTTTGGATAACTCCAGAATGTCACCAATCAGCCGGTTCAGCCGCTCATTCTCATCATAAATAATCTGCAGAAAAGAGCGCGCGGTCTTCTCATCCTTGACCCCGCCCCCAAGCAGCGTCTCCGCAAAGCCCTTGACGGCAGCGACCGGTGTCTTCAGCTCATGGGAGACGTTGGCTACAAACTCGCTGCGCATTTTTTCCAGACGGCGGATTTCCGTCACCTCCTGCAGCAGAAACAGCATGCCCCGGTTGGAGCCGTCCTGCATCATTGGTACACCGTCGAGCCGCACGATCCGTTCGGTAGGATTATAGATACTACGCTCTTCATGAACCGCCTCATTGCGGGAGACCCCTTCCTCAATCAAACGGCTCAGCTCATAGTGATGCTTCAGCTCCTTAAAGGAATGGCCGGCCATCTCGCTGTTCTTCACATCCAGCAGCTGCTCCGCCGCCCGGTTCAACAGCGCAATCTCACCTTCTGCATTAATCATCACAATGCCGCCTGTCATATTATCCAGCACGCTCTGCAGGAGGTCTTCGTTGTCACGTATCGTTTTGAGCTGGGCTTGCAGACTGTCGGCCATGGCATTAATCGCAGTTGCAAGCTGCCCGATTTCGTCCCTGCGGTTCATTGGAACTCTGGCATCATAATCCAGATCTGTAATCCTCCGGGCTACCCTTGTAATCTGTTCAAGCGGAGAGGTCATGCCGGAGGCAACCTTGTAGCTTACAAAGGTAGCTGCTATGAACAGCAGCACCAGTCCGCCCGCCATGATCATCCAGGCCCGGTTCAAGCCTTCGGTGATCGCATCGAGGGCCATGGAAAGACGGATATAACCATCAAAGCCCTGGTCGGAAACAACGGCACCGGCTACATACAGCATCTCGCGGTTAAGCGTGTCACTGTACCGGATCGCACGGCCGATCCCCTCTTTTGCCGCCAGCACTTCCTCCTCGCGTGTGGAATGGTTGTCCATCTCCAGCGGATTTTTCTCGGAGTCACCGATGACCTTGCCGTCCTTAGTAATAAAAGTAATCCGTGAACTGGTTAGCTTGGCAATGTGTTCTGCCTGCTCCGTATAGTAGCTGACAGCCCCCGGACTGTCCGTGTCTGTAAACTGAAAGGTACCGGAGAGCAGTTTTATTTCCCGGGACATGTTCTCTTCCAGCGCGGAAATATGCGAATCCTTAAACAGCTTGGCCATGGTGATCCCGGCGCCGATCATGGATATGCCGATCAGGGCCATTAGTATGAATGTAAGACGAATGCGAAACGGTCTCATGGGATGTATCCTCTTTCTCTGAATGTGTCCTTGAGAACATCCTACCTTCATTTCCGGCAAAATACCAGTTCCCGCAGCAATTATCAACGCAGTGTAAAATGAACCATGATGCTCTGGCGTCCAGCATATATCCGCTCAATCTGACGAGCCACAGCTTGACGTGCAACCCTTCAGTGACATGATACCCTTCAATGTGCAAAACAAAGAGCGGCTCGTTCAGAGCCGCTTCTTGTTTGATGTTTTATGCGATGACCGGCAGCATTTCTAATGCTGTTATTGATCCTTCCAGCGCTGTACGGTCAGGTTAACGGTTTGCGCTCCACCGGCTGGTGTCAGCGTCCGGTTCGCAATATCCGCACCGCTTGAACTGGTCTCCACGGTGTCCCAGCCTCCGCGTGTGATCTTGTATTGCACCGCCGTGCCTGCGGGCAGGCTCACTGTGACGGAATAGACTCCATCGCTGCCTTTGGTCAATTGGTACGCCGGGTCCGCTGCGTTCCAGCTGTTGAAGCTGCCGGTTAAGTACAGCGGTCCGTTTGCAGGAGTTGTACCCGGCACGCTCACCCGGAAAGTCACGCTGTCCGCCTGCGGTTCTCCTGCAGCAATGCTGCCGTTCACCAGGCTCCAGGTGCCTGCTCCAAAGTGGTAATTGCTGCTGCCATTGTTGTCCCAGACCCCGCTGCCATTGTTAAAGGCGGCGGTCAGCCCTGCGGCACTGCCCAATTGGATCGTAGCCGCCTTGTAGCCAGAGTAAGATGATGCCTGCATCTGCTCTCCCGGAGAAGTGGTCCACACTGTCGATCCGTCCAGCTTATAATGAATATAAGAGTTCGTAAATGCTGTGTTTTTGTAATAAATGGTCACTGAATTGCCAACTGGTGTCGCCGTAGGTGTAACAGTCGGTGTTACCGTTGGTGTTGCTGTTGGTGTTGCCGTTGGCGTGGCTGTTGGCGTTGGTGTTGCTGTTGGTGTGGCCGTTGGCGTCGGTGTTGGCGTGGCTGTCGGTGTCACCGGTCCCCCCGATTTGATGTTTCCTGTAGGCGTGTAGGTCCAGGTGCCGGTGCCGAACAGATAGTTGCTGCCGCCGTTGCTGTCCCAGGTGCCGCTGCCATTGTTAAAAGCGGCCTCCAACTGGGTGGCAGAGCCGATATTAATCGTGATCTTGTTATAGCCGGACACTTCGGCTGCCGGCATGGCTACTCCCGGTGCTGACGTCCAGGTGCCGCCAACAGGACGGTAGTGGATGTAAGGTGTAGTGTAGCCTTGCTTATAGTAGATCGTTACATTATTTCCGGCTGGAGTGGTCACAAGAGCCGCTGCGCTGAATGCCGACAGGTTCCCTGCGGCATCAAAAGCTTTTACCGTATAGCTGTAATTGGTCTGTGATGCTACAGTATTATCTGTATACGATGTGGTTGCTGATGTGCCGATTTTGACTCCGTTGCGGTAAATTTCATAACCGGTAACCCCGACATTATCCGTAGAAGCTGTCCAATTTACGAGCACACTGGATGCATTCTGCACGGTGGCTGTTACATTGCTTGGAACTGACGGAGCCTCGGTATCTACTACCGGTTGTGTTTTGGAATAGATTTTGGCCGAGTTCGCTCCCACTGTTACGGTAATTTGCTTGCCGGTTGTTCCACCTGCCTGCACGGTTACCTTGTCGGAAGTATTAAGTTGATTAATCAGAACTGTTCCTGCAGTCAGAGAGCTTTCTGCGCGCAGCGGAATTGTAACTGTCTGTGAGCCGCCGGATGCATTGCTGAAAACCGAAATGACTTCCTGTCCCACATTGGTTCCGCTGTCTATACGGCGCGAGAAGGCGTACAGATTCTGGGCTGACCACATTTCACGCTGGGTGCCTGTGCGCAGCGCCGGGTTATTTTTGCGGATTTCATTCAGTTTGGCAATATGCTTATAAGTGCTGGTATTCTCGTTAAAGTAATTCTCCAGAACATTGCCGCCCGCATCCCGCTTCACCATCGACCAGCGGTTCCAGGTATCGGCGATTCCGCCTGTCATAATCTGGCCGTTGCCGTTGCCTTTATTCTGTTCAGTCCCCTGAAAAACCACCGGTGTTCCGCGGACCGTAAAGATAAACGACAATGCATTCTGCATTTTGTCTACATTGCCTCCAGCTTCCGTCAAGAAACGGTTGCGGTCATGATTGTCGATAAAAGTAACCATATGGTTCGCATTCCCGTTGTAATAAGAATCCTGAGCAAGTGTGCTCTTAATGTTGGAATCAAAGGACTGTCCGTAAGCGAAACTGTTCAGCACCGAGAAGAACAGCGGGAAATCAAGCATGCCCCACTCCTTGTTGGGACCTACCCAGCGGGAGACAAATTCGGCATTGCCGTCAAAATTCTCACCAAAAGTATTAACTCCCAGAAGATTCTGCAGTTCACCGATATCCGTCGGCTTGATCAGCTTGGCGGCATCCACACGCGCACCGTCTGCTCCCGTGTAGTCAAACCACCCTTTAATGGAATTGAATATAGCCTGTTTGGCCGCAGGGACGTCAAGGTCGAGATCATCCAGTCCGCCAAGGTCGTGATTCTCCATATAATCCTGAGCCCACTGATCATATCTTCCGTCAGCCAGTGACCAGTTAATATCGCCATTATGGTGATACCATGCCGGATTATTGAACGGAGCTGCGGGCTGCAGTCCTGGAATATCATAATAAGCCTGACTGCCCAGCATATAGTCTCCGATGTGATTCGGCACAACGTCGATAATGACTTTTATGCCGAGCGCATGCGCGGAATCCACCAGTTCCTTAAGCTTTTCTTTGGTTCCAAAGTAAGGATTGGCAGCATTAGGGTTCTTAACATTGTAACCGTGGTACGCTGTGTTTTTTCCTGTACCGTTGTTGTCGCGGCTTGTCACCTGCGGTTCTGCCACCGGAGAGATCCAAATCGCGGTATACCCCATGTTATGAATATAGGGCAGCTTGTCGATAACCCCTTGCCAATCGCCGCCCTTCATATAGCGGAAATCCTCCTCCGAGTTTTCACCGTAGCGGATAGCCGCACCGGTAGCATTATTGGAGGTATCCCCGTCATTGAAGCGATCTACCATAATTTGATAAATCGTGTCATTTTCAGTAACAGTCCCAATGCTGGCTGCCTCAACCTGTGTAGGCGGAAGCACAAACAAGTTAGCTGTAATAGACAGAACAATGGACGTAATTAGAGCCGGAATAAGCCATAGTTTTCGTTTCATTCCTCATCTCCCTCTCATAAGAGCGCATGTCGAACTTTACTGCCTGTGAATACCCTTACATAACTTACAAAACTATGCCGCTGGATAAAGAAACCGGTTTCCCTCATAAAAATTACCATGTATATGTATGCGTTGTCAAGCATAATAAATATCCCTCACCGGAATGGAGAATTCCTATGGATTATTGGGTTCACGGTATTTACAACCACCAAACATAATATGAAATTTATGGTTTTTATGTATATTTATGCACAGCCACCTCTGATTTCTGTCTGGGGCCTGCCAGCTGCCTAATCAGAGGGCTGAAGCCTGTCCGTTTGCGTAGGTGCACAAGCTTCAGCTGCCAGCGCATTTTAGAATAATTGAAAAAAAAGCCCCCTCCATGAGAAATGGAAGAAGGCTTGAAAGTACTAATGGACAAGTTTTGGGCGCTTATTGGGATTGCTTACCGAGCACTCTAATTAGGCCGCTTATTCGGAGTGCTCATTTAAACACCGGTTCCCGGAACTGCGCCAGTTTGGCGGCAGAATCCTTTTCCACGTCAGCATGGAGGCTGTTGCCGTGCGCATCCATCGTTACAATGGCCGCAAAGCCGTCAACCTGCAAATGCCACATGGCCTCCGGGATTCCAAACTCCATGAAGTCGACGCTGTTCACCTTCTTGATGCACTCGGCATAATACTGCGCGGCACCGCCGATCGCGTTGAGATAGACACCGCCATGCTCCTGCAGCGCCTTAAGCGTCTTGGGGCCCATTCCCCCTTTGCCGATGACAGCGCGGATGCCGAGTTTCTTGATAATGTCGCCCTGATACGGCTCTTCACGGATGCTGGTAGTCGGGCCTGCCGCTTTTACATGCCAGCCTTCCTCGTCCTTCAGCATGACCGGGCCGCAATGATAGATTACCGCTCCGTTCAGATCCACCGGTGCTTCATGGTCCATCAGATACTTATGCAGCGCGTCGCGGCCGGTGTGCATTTCTCCAGACAGGATGACTACATCGCCCACCCGCAGGCTGCGGATGTCTTCCTCGCTGACCGGCGTGGTCAGCCGGACCTCCCGGGATTCCCCCGCCGCAGCTTCAGCAGCCGAGAGTACGGCAGGTGCAGCAGGGATCGCCGCATCCTCGGATACAACACCGCAGTCTGCTCCTTCGGCAGCGCCGCCCACGGCCTCAAGCACAGCAGCAGGTACAGCGCTGTCTTCAGCCCCCACGGAGATTCCCGTGCCGCTCTCATACAGCCATTCCTGAATATGGCCGGTGGACGGATCAACCAGGATGCCCTGGCGGCGGAATGCCCAGCAATTATAGGCCACAGAGACAAAAAAGCTGGCCGGAAGCCGGTTCATTACGCCGATTTTGCAGCCCAGGAGTGTCACTTCTCCGCCGAAGCCCATCGTGCCGATCCCCAGCTTGTTGGCATTCTCCATAATATACTCTTCCAGCTTGGCGAGATCGTCATTCGGATTGACATCCTCCACTTCACGAAACAGCTGTTTCTTAGCCAGCTCATACCCGGTCGTCCGGTCCCCGCCGATGCCCACACCGATGAAACCTGCGCTGCAGCCCTGTCCCTGAGCCTGATATACGGAGTGGAGGATGCATTTGCGGATACCGTCGAGATCGCGGCCCGCTTTGCCAAGGCCCTCCAGTTCCGCCGGGAGGCTGTACTGGATATTCTTGTTTTCACAGCCCCCGCCTTTCAAGATCAGACGGACATCAACCCCTGTTTCTTCCCACTGCTCAAAATGAATCACCGGTGTGCCGGCGCCCAGATTATTCCCGCTGTTCTCGCCGGTCAGGGAGTCGACGGAGTTAGGGCGCAGCTTGCCGTTTTTCGTTGCACGGATGATGGCGTTATGAATATCCTTTTTCATCTCAATCTGATTCACACCTACCGGCGTATGAATAATAAAAGTCGGCATCCCCGTATCCTGGCAGATTGGCGATACCTGAAGCTCAGCCATGCCGATATTCTGCGCAATGGTGGTGAGTGCGAGACCGGAGCGGGTGGCGTGGTCCTCCAGGGCGCGTCCTTTGGCTACTGCCCGGCGCACATCGCCCGGCAGATTGGTGGAGGTTTCAACAATCAGATCATAAACGCTGTCTTCAAAATGCTGCATCTTCAGTCCAGCTCCTCTCCATGCGTTTGTGGTTGTCCAAACTCTGTTACAATTAACTTTATCATAACATATTAAACCACGCATGAAAGGGGTTACTTTAAAATTGAATTACCATTTTTCAGCCTATTTGTACCGGCTTCAGTATATCCAGCGCTGGAGCCTGATGCGCAGCACCGCACCGGAGAACGTGGCGCAGCACTCGTTCCAGGTAGCCCTGCTGTCGCATATGCTCTGCTCCATCGGCAACGTCCATTTTGCCCGTTCGCTGAACGCCGACCGGGCGGCTGCAATGGCGCTGTTCCATGACGCCACCGAGGTTTTTACCGGCGATATCGCCACGCCGGTCAAGCACAACAACCCGCATCTCCTGTCCAGCTTCCGCGACATGGAACGGATCGCCGCCGAGCGGCTGAAAGGGATGATTCCGCCGGAGCTTACCTCCGTCTATGCGCCGCTCCTGCAGCCGCAGGACAGCCCTTACGGCTCCGAAGATGCCCGTTTGCTGCGTTATGTCAAAGCGGCTGACCATCTCGACGCTTATTTGAAATGCGTCTGGGAGGTCGCCGCAGGCAACCGCGAATTTGCCGCCGCCAAAGCGCAGACCGCCGCGAAGCTGCGCGGGCTTGAGATGCCGGAAATGGAATATTTTCTGGCCCATATGGCCCCCGGCTTCGAGCTGTCCCTGGACGAACTGTCAGCCGGAACAGACAGCGGACAGGCCCTGGAGGACGGGACACCGTGATGAGTAGTAGACAAGCTGCGCGCTAATGATCCTCTCTTTACGCTTGCAGCCTCAGCAGATCCCAATCCTTGAAGACCGGCTGCAGGCCGTTTGCCTTAAGCATGTCTGTAATTTCTTCTACACTCCGTTCATCCGAAATTTCGAACTGCGGAGTTCCGCCATCCTGGGAGTGTCCTCCCACTTCAGTGGAGACGCCTGCAGACATTTTGGTGATGCCCAGGTGGATCAGATGATTACGCAGCGGGGCTGGCTCCCGGGTAGACAAAGTAATGCCGGAACGGGGCAGAAACAGGCGGTACGCCAAAATAATCTGCACCAGCGCCCGGTCCGTAACATCGCTATTCGGATTGAACTCCCCCAAATACGGCCGGAAACGCGGGGCGGACAAGCCGATTTCGCATTCCGGATACTTGTCCTGCAGATACCTCGCATGCATCGCGGTCATGAACGCCTCCTGCCGCCAGTCATACATCCCAAGGAGTGCACCGATGTTAACAGAGCGGAAACCAGCCTGACAGCCCCGTTCGGGGGCATCCAGCCGGTTGCGGAAGACTCTTTTGGGACCTTTTACATGCAGCTTCCGGTACGTTTCCTGATGATAAACCTCCTGATACAGGGTCAAACCGTCCACTCCCGCTTCTCTAAGCTCCCGGTATTCCGCAGTGGACAGCGGATTCACCTCAATACTTACGGAAGGGAAGTACTCGTGCAGAATTTCTACGCATTCCTTCACATAAGAAGCCGGGCTCTCACTGCGCGATTCTCCGGTCAGCACCAGAAGATGGCGCAGGCCTGTGGAGGCGATCGCGACCGCCTCTTGTCTGACCTCCTCCGGCGTCAATCTTTTTCGCGGAAAATCATAAATGGAGCTGAAGCTGCAATAGGTGCAGTGATTCACACAAAAATCGGCCAGATACATCGGTGTGAACAGCTGCATCACATGCCCGAAATGCGTACGGGTCAGCCGCTGGGCACGCCGGGCTATCTCCTCCAGACATGGCTCCGCAGCCGGGGACAGCAGGGCCAGCAGGTCGCTTTCCTCCAGGCGGTCCTTGCATAGTGCCCGCTTCACATCCTCCACTTGGAACTGCTGCCACAGGCTCTCGTAAGGAAGCTGCTCCAGACGGGCCAATGATTCATAAAAACTCATGGTTCTCCCTCCTTTCGGTTAGGCTTAGAATCACTTCAGAAATCCGGTCAAAGGCGATGAGGCGACCGCCGTCTCTTCCACCGGACCAAGTCCGGCCAAATAGGCCTTGCGGCCTGAGGAAACTGCTTCGCGAAAGGCTTCGGCCATCAGCAGCGGATCACGGGCGGTGGCGATAGCCGTATTGAGCAGCACAGCGGAGGCCCCCAGCTCCATCGCTTCCGCCGCTTCGGACGGGCGGCCGATACCGGCGTCAACAATAACCGGAAGATCCACCTCCGAGATGAGGATGCGGAGCAGCTCTTTGGTCCGCAGGCCGCGGTTCGAGCCGATTGGCGAGCCGAGCGGCATAATTGCGGCTGCTCCAGCCTCTTTCATCCGAATTGCAGCGGAGAGGTCCGGGCTCATATACGGCAGCACTACAAAACCTTCGGCGGCCAGTATCTCCGTAGCCCGGATGGTCTCCAGATTATCCGGCAAAAGATATTTCTGATCGTTAATGACCTCAATCTTGACCCAGTTGCCAAGGCCTGCGGCTCTGGCCAGCCGGGCGATCCGCACCGCTTCCCCGGCGGTGCGTGCCCCTGACGTATTAGGCAGCAGGGTCATATGGGGAGGAATATGGCTGACAATATTGTCGCGGCTCTCGGGATCTACGCGGCGAAGGGCAACCGTGATCACCTGTGAGCCTGAAGACGCGACCACCTCGGGAATCAGCGTATTCCGGCTGTATTTGCCGGTGCCGATGAACAGCCGGCTTGATAATGTGATGCCGCCAATCACAAATGGATCTAACATAAACTCGCCTCCTGGTATAGAATAGGATAATAACTTCCGGGTTTGCTGAACGAGAGCTCCATGGGACTGAAACACCCGCATTGGCCCGCATCCGAAAACATCGTTTCAGCCCCCGCCTACAAAATGCACCAGCTCCAGCCGGTCTCCTTCGCTGAACGATGTCCCGGCGTAATGCTCCCTGTTCACAATTTCCCCATTGCGCTCCACGATCACAAGCCGTCCGCTCCATTCGGGCCGGCTGAGCAGATCTGCTACCGTCCGGCAGTCTTCCGCAATCTCCAGGGCTTTGCCATTGATGATCAGATTCATGCCTTCTCACCTCCTTTGCGTTATGACATCCAGAGCAGCACGAACCGGATGAGACTGACTCCCACTCAAGCCTCCCGGACCGCCAACCGGTAAGCACGCGCGGCGGCCACAGGGTCTTCCGCACCGCAAATGCCGGACATGACCGCAATCCCGGCTGCGCCCAACCGGATCACCTGAGCGGCATTGCCCGGCTCTATGCCGCCGATGGCAATCAGCGGAATACGGCTGCGGCGCACCGCTTCCGCCAGCAGCCCCAAACCGCGCTCCTGCTGACCGGGTTTGCAGGCGGTAGGAAAAACATGGCCGAACAGGCCATAGTCGGCCCCCTGCCGGCCCGCTTCCGCAGCTTCCGCCGCGGAATGCACCGACCTTCCCAGCCGCAGGCCGGGAGCGGCGGCACGGGCCGCGGCCGGCGGCAGGCTGTTCCAGGCCAGTTGAACAGCGCCTGCACCGGCGGCCAGCGCAACATCCAGCCGGTCATTGATGACCAGGCTGGAAGCGGGAACCCCCGCAAGCAGCAGCTGCTTCGCCATGCCCAGCAGTTCCAGGGCGGGCCGGTGCTTTTCCCGGAGGTGGATGTAGTCCACGAGCGGATATACAGCCGCTGCAAGATTAATGAACCTTCCCGGCTCCAGCTTCCCGTCCGAGATCATATGAATCTCCGCCACAGCTTCACCTTCTTTTCGCTATATTCTTGGAGCAGGCCGGACACACAAAAAAACCGCCCCCCGATAGGAGGCAGTCATAAATTTGTACAGGAATACGGGCGTATGGATACAACCCCGCTGCAGTTCATTCATTCTCCGCTTTCCTACGCTGGTTTTAACCAGATCAGGTTCAAAGGGTCCGAACGGAACGTTCGTCTCAGCCTTGCGGCACCCCTAGGGACAATTCCAATATTCAGTTGCTGACGTGGTTCATATTAACATATAATTCCTCGGAAAAGCTATCCCTTTTGCCGAAAAACTGCTTCCCTGGCACTTGGCATGTGCAGCAAAAAGAGCGGGCCGCGAGGGCACGCTCTTAAACTGCTGCTGTATTTTTAAGCAAGCCTGGTTTGCACACCAGCACTTAGCCGTTGACAATTTCTCCGCCATTGACATGCATGACCTGCCCGCTGACATAGGATGAATCCTCCGAGGCCAGGTAGACATAGGCCGGAGCCAGCTCTTCCGGCTGTCCCGGACGTTTCATCGGCTGTGTGCCGCCGAACTCGCTGACCTTTTTGGCATCAAACGTGGATGGAATCAGCGGTGTCCAGATCGGGCCCGGAGCTACGGCATTTACACGGATGCCTTTTTCCGCCAGATTCATCGACAGCGAGCGGGTGAAGCTGAGAATTGCACCTTTGGTCGACGAATAGTCCAGCAGCTGCGGGCTGCCCCGGTAGGCTGTGATCGATGTCGTATTGATGATTGTAGACCCTTTTTTCAGATGCGGCATGGCGGCCTTGGTCAAATAGAACATGGAGAAAATATTGGTGCGGAACGTCCGCTCCAGCTGCTCCGAGGTGATATCCTCAATCTTGTCCTGCGGATGCTGCTCGGCGGCGTTGTTGATCAGAATGTCGAGTTTGCCCAGGCCTTCCACCGTTTTGTTGATCAGATCCTGGCAGAACGCTTCTACCCCGATGTCACCGGCAACCAGAATACACTTCCGGCCCTCCTGCTCGACCTGGCGTTTCGTTTCCTCGGCATCGGCATGCTCATTCAGATAGGAAATGACCACATCCGCACCTTCTTTGGCAAAATGAACGGCAACCGCGCGCCCAATGCCGCTGTCGCCTCCCGTAATGAGCGCCGCCTTGCCCAGCAGCTTGCCTGCCGCTTTATAGCTTGAGGTTTCAAATTCCGGGCGCGGCTTCATCTCGCTCTCAATTCCGGGCTGCCGGTCCTGCACCTGAGGTGGCAAAGTTTTTGTGGATTGCTTGTTGTCTGGCATGATCCATTCTCCTTTCGCTGTGCAACTTTTTTGGGAAGTAACCACATCGTATTAGGATGGCTTATGCGTCATCAATTATACAATCGCTTTACGTTATGTTACTTACCACACTTCCAGGTGATCCAAACAAAAAATCCAACCGTTTTGGGTGGGGACGGCACCTCGTCATCATCACCTATCTCCGCATACCCGCAAAAAAAAGGCCCACGCAGCCGGAGCCGCCAGAGCCATTTTACAAGATTTCAACTTAGATGATATGTCTGTACACCATAAAAAACATCATTACGATCAGCACAACCATCAGCAGCAGGCTCAGGGTGCGCAGCTTCGCGGTATGGCCGGATACATCGCGGTTCTCACGCATTCCGGCAGCTGCCAGACGCAGCGGCTTGCCCATGATGCCGCCCAGGGCGAACATCGCCAGCAGGAGAACTACAACCACAACCATCCAGGCTACGGTATAATCCCCTTGTGAAATCATATAGCCCCCTGTCAGCAGTTGAATGACCAGACCATACTGGGCGAACCGGTTAAATCCGCCGATAGCGCTTAACGTTCCCTCTTTGGCTGAAGCAGAGAGCTTGGCCGTACCGCTCAGAATAAACGGCAGCACCAGATAGAAGCCGAGCGCCAAGGTCCCGATCATATGTAAGAAAAAGAAAATCCGATCCATAATTAGCCTCCTCATTTTTCGCTGTGATATAAGTTACATTCTTATTATACCCAACCACATAGCTTATGAAAAGAAAGCCCTCATTTCTAGTATGGAAATGAGGGCTTGCGTCCGTATGGACCTAGATAGTAACCACTGAAGTTACCGCACGTACTGAATCTGCAGACTTATCGAGAGCCGCCTTTTCTTCCGCTGTCAGCTCCAGTTCGAAGATCTTCTCAATCCCTTCAGCACCCAGCAGCGCCGGGATACCCATGAACAGACCATCGTACCCGTATTCTCCTTCGAGAAGGGCAATGACGGGAATGATCCGCTTCTTATCCTTCAGAACCGCTTCGGTCATCTGCACGAGAGATGCTGCAGGGGCATAGTAAGCACTGCCGTTGCCAAGCAGGCTGACAATCTCACCGCCGCCTACCCGCGTACGCTGCACAATCTCCGCAATCCGCTCTGCCGGAATCAGTGTTTCGATCGGAATGCCGCCGACACTGGAATACCGCACCAGCGGAACCATGTCGTCCCCGTGGCCGCCCAGAACAAAGCCGCGCACATCCTCTACCGAAACGTTAAGCTCCTCGGCGATAAAAGTACAGTAACGGGCGGTGTCCAGCACGCCGGATTGGCCGATGACCCGGTTTTTGGGAAAGCCCAGCGTTCTAAAGGCCACGTAAGTCATGGCATCTACCGGATTGCTCAGGATGATGACAATGGATTCAGGCGCCACACGCTTCACATTCTCGCACACCGATTTTACAATGCCCGCATTCGTGTTGACGAGATCATCGCGGCTCATTCCCGGCTTGCGCGCAATCCCCGCCGTGATGATGACAATATCCGAATCCGCCGCATCCCCGTAGCTGGAGGTACCCGTAATCCGGGCATCAAACTTCAGTACCGGACCGGCCTCCAGCATATCCAGCACCTTGCCTTTGGTCGGGTTCTCCAGCTGGGGAATATCCAGAAGCACCACATCGCCAAGCTCCTTTTGGGCAAGCATTAACGCCGTGGTGGAGCCGGTAAAACCGGCGCCTACGACTGTAATTTTATTACGTTTGATAGCCACGTTTATCCTCCTAAGAGTTTAGTGAGCATATCCAGCCTTGACACAGCTTCGGCAAACTGACTTCGCAGCATAAGCTGAGGATGGTTGGTCTTATAGATGATTGATGATTTCGTCAGCAAAGGCCGAGCATTTCAGCTCTGTTGCGCCTTCCATCTGGCGGGCGAAATCGTAGGTAACGGTCTTATTGTTGATGGCCGTGCTCATGCCTTTGTAGATCAGATCCGCCGCTTCCTGCCAGCCCAGATGCTCAAGCAGCATTACGCCGGACAGAATTACCGAACCCGGATTGACTACGTCTTTATCGGCATATTTCGGTGCAGTGCCGTGTGTAGCCTCAAAAATAGCGTGTCCTGTAACATAGTTAATATTCGCTCCAGGCGCAATGCCGATCCCGCCGATTTGCGCAGCAAGCGCGTCGGACAGATAGTCCCCGTTCAGATTGAGCGTGGCGATCACATCAAAATCGGTTGGGCGGGTCAACACCTGCTGGAGGGCGATATCCGCAATCGCATCCTTGATGATGATTTTGCCGGATGCTTCCGCTTCCTTCTGGGCAGCATTTGCAGCCGCCTCGCCGCTCTTCTCCTTGATGGCATCATATTGGTTCCAGGTGAAGACCTGGTCGCCGAATTCCTGCTCCGCCACTTCATAACCCCAGTTCTTAAATGCGCCTTCAGTGAACTTCATGATGTTGCCCTTGTGCACCAGCGTCACACTCTTGCGGCCATGCTTGATTGCATATTCCACCGCAGAGCGCACCAGGCGCTTCGAGCCTTCGGAGGATACCGGCTTGATGCCGATCCCGGAAGTTTCCGGGAAACGGATTTTGTTCACGCCCAGCTCGTTCTGCAGGAATTCGATAACCTTTTTCACTTCTGCGGAGCCTTCCTTGTACTCGATGCCGGCATAGATATCCTCTGTATTTTCACGGAAAATCACCATATCCACCAGCTCGGGATGCTTCACCGGAGAAGGCACACCATCGAAATAGCGTACCGGACGCAGGCAGACATAGAGATCCAGCTCCTGGCGCAGGGCCACGTTCAGGGAACGGATACCGCCACCGATTGGCGTAGTCAGCGGCCCCTTGATAGCTACAATATACTCGCGGATTGCTTCCAGCGTATCGTTCGGCAGCCATTCACCATATGTATTGAAGGCTTTCTCACCGGCAAATACTTCGTACCAGGCAATCTGCTTCTTGCCGCCGTAGGCTTTGGCTACTGCAGCATCCAGTACCCGTTTGGAGGCTTTCCAAATGTCGCGGCCTGTACCGTCACCCTCGATGAACGGGATGATCGGATGATCCGGAACGAGCAGCTTGCCGTCTTCGATTGTAATTTGTTCGCCTTCTGTCGGCAGATCGTATTTTTCCAGTTTCAACATTAGTGGGTAGTCCTCCTAAAAGTTTTGTGAGCCTATGCTCCCTTGTTTCGTCTTCGGACAACGCCCGCTTGGAAGCATAGACTTTAGTTTGGTTTATATTTCATTCTACTAAAGGGGTGCAGCGGCCCGCAAGGGGCCGCCTTATCTCTCGTCCACCGGAACGTACTTTTGTTCGGACATGCCTGTGTATTCCGCACGCGGGCGGATGATGCGGTTGTCCTCATACTGCTCCAGAATATGCGCAGTCCATCCGGAGGTACGGCTGATGGCAAAAATCGGCGTGAACAGCTCCCGCTCAATGCCAAGCTGCGTATAGACCGAGGCCGAATAAAAGTCCACGTTGGGCTTGAGGCCCTTCTTTGAAGTAATCAGCTCCTCGACTTTGACCGACATATCGTAGAGCGTAGTGTCATTCTTCATTAATCCCAGCTCGTGGGACATTTTCATCAGGTGCTTGGCGCGCGGATCGCCATTTTTGTAGACCCGGTGGCCAAAGCCCATAATCTTCTCACGGCGCTCCAGCTTGCCTTGGATATACGGCTCCACCGCATCCAGAGTGCCGATTTCCTCCAGCATCTTCATCACCGCCTCGTTCGCACCGCCGTGCAGCGGCCCCTTCAGGGCACCGATGGCCGAAGTGACACCCGAATAAATGTCCGACAGGGTCGCTACTGTTACCCGTCCGGCAAACGTAGAGGCGTTCAGCTCATGGTCGGCATGCAGCACCAGCGCAGCATCGAGTGCTTTCGACGGATACGATATCCGGCTGTTTGCCCCAGAGCATATAGAGAAAATTCTCGGCAAGCGACAAGCCTTCTTTGGGAGCCACAGGCTCCAGTCCCTTGCGGATGCGGGCCAGCGCAGCCACCACTGTCGGAATCTGCGCCTGCAGCTTCACGGCCTTGATCTCGTTGGCCTCACGGCTCATATCGTCCGCAGCTTCATCGTACAGGGCAAGGCTTGATACAGCCGAGCGCAGCGCAGCCATGGTGTTGGCCTCTTTGGGATACAGCTTCATTTGTGCAATCACCTGTTCAGGGATCGGAGCAAAAGCGCTGAGATCACGCTGCAGCGCCTGCAGCTCGGGAGTTGTCGGCAGATTGCCGAACCACAGCAAATAAGCGGTCTCTTCGAAGGTGGCGTTCTCCGCAAGGTCATCAATATCATAACCGCGGTAAGTGAGTACGCCGTCTACAATCGAACTGATCGAGGAGGTAGTGGCAACAATGCCTTCCAATCCTTTGGTAGCTGTCATAGTATCTCTCTCCTTTGCCAACAAGGGTATAAAAGCTGTTTTTACGTAATGAAAACATTTACATTTTGATATATCCCAATCTTTAATAACTAGGCGTTCTGGCCTCCTGCAGAGATTGCAACGAACTTTTCGCGTATAGCCTTTATTTATCATAACGGATTTTGACGGTTATGTGAACAACGTGGAAGCTTTGAAAAAGATCAAATGATTTTATCGGACAGATAGAAAAAAACTTCCGTTTTCCCTGTTTCATGTTTGCGCTTTCAGTTTAGTGCTTGACTCGTATGAGCGGGATAAATGTTTCCGGGTAGTCTCAAAAACCAATCTCTGAATATATATTAGACGAGCCGTTATTATGCCCGGAGAGCCGGATCAGGAGGAGGGATGAAGCATGGATTCGCTGGTATTAAAAAGAGTGCTGCGCGGCCTCTGGGTCGTACTGGCCGCCGCATTGCTGCTGCTGGGGGTCTATGTGCTGCTGCCGCTCGTGTATCCTCTGCTGCTTGCCTACCTGCTCGCCTATCTGATGCATCCGCTGGTGCTGATTCTGAGGGGCTTCAAGCTTCCGCGCTGGCTGGCCGTGTCGCTTTCACTGCTTTTTTATGTCGGGGGTACCGCACTGGTGCTGACTGCGCTGATCACCCGCCTTGTCAAAGAATTGATCGGGCTGCTTCAGACATTCGATCTGCACACCGACCAGTGGCGGGAGCTGCTGCTGTCCATCAGCCGGAATGCCAGCATTCAAAATATTATTAATCAAATCAACCAGTTTTATCACGATAACCCGGACTATCACGCCACAATCGACAGCAATATCAGCAGAACCACGGAGACGGTAGGCCAGGCTGTGACCGAGATCATCACCGGCTTCTTCAATATGGTCCTTAAGCTGATCTCCGCACTGCCCAGCATGGGCTCCATTCTGATCGTCATCATGTTATCCGCCTTCTTCCTCAGCACAGGCTGGGAGCGGCACAACGCCAAGCTGAGAGCACTGGTGCCTGTGCCGCTGCGCAGACCCGTGTCAGAGATTTGGCACGATTTGCGCAACGCGCTGTTTGGCTACCTGCGGGCGCAGCTGGTGCTGATTTCAATCACGGCCATTATTGTCATCGCCGGGCTGCTGCTGCTTGGCGTGAACTCCGCCTTTGCCATCGGACTGACGATCGGTCTGGTTGATCTGGTGCCCTATCTCGGCGTAGGAATTGTGCTGCTGCCTTGGGCAATCTACTCTTACATGACCGGCAATCTGGCGCTCGGCATCGGGCTGTCGGTGCTCTACGCCGTGATTCTCATCACGCGCCAGATCCTGGAGCCGAAAGTCCTTGCGAGCAGCATTGGCCTGGACCCGCTTGCCATGCTGATCGGCGTGTTCGCCGGCCTTCAGCTGTTCGGCATGCTCGGCCTGCTCCTCGGCCCCGTCCTACTGGTCGTGCTCGATGCCTTTCACCGGGCCGGTGTGTTCCGCGCCCTGCATAGTTATATTGTGAGCGGGAGGCTGCATTAGGCGCAGGGAACATTGCACACCGTTGTACGCCTTCACGATCTACCCGCAGCCCGTTGCGGACAGGAGAGCCGTTATTGATAGAAGATTCGTCTATTCCGCAGGACAACGGACCGAGATGCCTTTATTTCTCCCTTTCCCCTTTATTCCAGGCTCCATCGAACGTTATAACGGCTCCTGAGTCCGTAACTACTGAAAAAGTAAGATTTTTGGCAAAATAAGGGCTCCTCTGTCCGCATCAGTCCGCGGATGGAACCCAATCCTCCTGCATCGCTTATATCCTCTGCGGCTTCCAAGATATCCACATTTTATTGCATTGCATAATTTCCTAAACAAGAACAAAATCACCCTGGCGGGTGAAAAACAGCACGGAGCTTATGACTCCACCCATTTCCCCACCGTTCCCTAAAATCGACGGGGGCACGGATGGTTGTACCATAGGCAAAATTAGCGTCATTCGGCCTCTTCACGATCGATCCGCAGCTGTTGCGGACAGGAGAGCCTTTATTTTGCTGATTCAGGCGGTTCAGCAGGTTATGCGGACTGATTCCGCTATTCATCCGAAGCTTCATAGATACCCGCATTGTTTAACATTGTATAGTTCCTAAGCGATAAAAAAGCTTGCGGTTAAATACCGGTAACGGTATCTTCGCAAGCTTTGTATGCAGCTACCGGTGAAAGGGGCGGCTTTAATCAGGGGTAAGCTTCGCTTCCCCCAAAACATATAACTTATCTTTTAAAAAAAGCGTTTCTAGTGCAGATACAGAATCTGCAATAGAAATGCGCTCCGGCAAAACAAGAGAGACAAAATTACCCTGCGCACATCCGGCCAATTCAAACTCATTTCACCTTTTAGCACACACCCAGCCAAATCAAAGGTACTTTTACCTCTTATTTCACCTTTTAGCGCACGCAAGTCCGGCTGGCCCCGGCCTCTTACCAGCCTATCGGCGGTAAAAGGTGAAGGTGCCGTTTTTCATCTTTTTCTCAATCCATTTCAACAGAAAAACCCGGTACAGCGGCCGGGTCAGCGGAAATACCAGCGAAAAGCCGACGATATCCGTCACAAAACCTGGGAGAATCAGCAGCAGGCCGCCAAAAAAGATGCACAAGCCGTCCAGCATGGTCCTCCCCGGCACCCGGCCTTCCTGCATATGCGTTCTGCTGTCCAGCAGCACCTTCTTGCCCTCGAAGCGCATCATCAAAAAGCCGATCACGGAACTGGCCAGCATGAGCAGCAGCGTCTTGGGGGCTCCGAGAAAACCCGCCACGTAAATAAACCCGAATAATTCCACGGCCGGGATAACAAACAATGCAGCCCAAAGCCATTTGTTCCTGATCATACTGCTCCTCCTTCTTCCCTCAGCGCCATGGTTATGGCCAAAAACAACTCCGGCAGCACCCGGTCCAGCCTTACAGGCTTCCACTCCGTATTCAGCCACACATGGCTCGTTGAACCGGTAACCAGCAATTCTCCGGGCAATTGCTCAACATCAGCAGGTGCAGAAAACCCCGCAAGACCAAATGCCTCCGGATCACCCGTTACTTCCTCCATCCCGGCCAACCGGCGGATTTCATATTCGTATACAACCCGGAGTGCCGAGAAAGTGGTAAGCCGTGCATACACAGCGACAAGATCATCATATCGCGCCGGACTTTTAAATTGCAAATCTGCTGTGGTTACCGGGAGAAGCACCCCCATATTTTCCAGCGAACGGTAGGCAAAGCCAAGCTCCCGGAACATCTCCGTACGCCCGCTCTCGAACCAGCTCAAATAATTGGCGTGATAGACCACTCCCATCTGGTCTGTCTCCTGATAGCGTACGCGGAACGTTGTGCCATACCAGCGGCTGGTCAATCCCGGATTGCGTGATTTCATATGTACAATGCCCCTTTCCAGGCAGAAACTGTTCCGCCAATCTTAGATTTCCGCAGCTCCTAAAGGCTTGCTCTTTCGGATGCTACCGGTATTAGAATGCGCTTGCGTGTGCTCCGGGAGACGTAAAAGATCAGCAGCACTCCCACCGCAGAGCTGAGCATGCAGGATAAATTCATCAGCCACACTCCACCCTCCCTGAGCAAAATCCCGTTGAGCAGATTACCCAGAATCCCCGCAAAACCGGAGAATACGATGTTGAACACACTTTGGCCTGTAGCCTGCATTTCCGGCAGCGTAATATGCGATACATACTCCACGGCAGCGACATAAAAAAGCCCAAAAGACAGGCCATGCAGCACCTGGACGCCGATCATCACCTCTGGGGCCGGAAAAGCGAACTGAATTCCCCATCGCAGCACATAGATGAGGGCACCCAGCAGCAGCGTGCGCTCCCTGCCCAGCTTCTTAATGACCTTCGAGGCATACAGCATGGAGGGAAAGTTCGTAAACGAGGCGATGAACAGCGCAATCCCGGCATGGCTGGTCGAGCCCCCCACCGATTGAAAGGCCAGTACAAAATAAGTACCAAAGGCCGTCATCGTCTGGTTCACGAGAAAACTCCCGCCTAGAAAAGCCAAAAATATTTTGTTGCCCAGCAGCGTTTTGATGCCCTTGGAGAACGACTGGCTCATCATTCGGTTCTCTTCCGCCTGCTTGGGCAGGGTGAGCGCAAACACAACGGCCACACTGCTCAGCAGCAGAAACGGCACCCAGATCGTGGATACGGAAAAATGCGAGACATACTGCGACCCCGCATAGGCCCCTACGGCCGCTCCTATGCTAAGCATCATCCGGATGCTCCCATAAGTGGAGCCGGCCTTGTTCGCCGCTACAATGGCGTAGGAATCGGCTATAGGAGCCTGTGTAGAGGAAAAGATGGTCGAGAGAGTATAAACCACCAGCAAAACAATGAAATAATCCGACTGGTAAAAAACTGCCAATACCGCCGGAACCGCCACACTTAAAATCAGCACCAGCCGGGCTTGGTTGTAGCGGTCAGAAATTACAC
Source organism: Paenibacillus sonchi (assembly GCF_016772475.1). Taxonomy (NCBI): domain Bacteria; kingdom Bacillati; phylum Bacillota; class Bacilli; order Caryophanales; family Paenibacillaceae; genus Paenibacillus; species Paenibacillus sonchi. The sequence goes on along the minus strand of NZ_CP068595.1, from coordinate 4,631,234 downwards.
CCCATAAAGGTTGAATACAGATGGCAATCAGTGTGCCAGTCGCCATGAGCATTCCGATCCGGCCGCTGTCCAGTCCCCCCTGCTTCAGCAGCAGGGTAAGATAAGAGCCGAATGAACCGCCGGCAAGTCCCAAGAACAGATAAAATCCGCGCAGCTTGAGCAGTTTTTTCATTTGTGCAATAAGTCCTCTCTATTCCTTTTTAACGGAATACCCATACTTTATAACTTTGCGCCGCATTTAATAGAGCAGCAAGTCTTAACTTCTCATATTGATAAAAGGCGGTGGATATGTGAACAGAGCTGAGCTTTCAAAACGCACCCGGCCCTGCGTAACGGACAAAGTCCATTCGGGCAAAGCGCAAAGCACCGGCTTTGGCTGGACCTCCGGCAACTGGAGCGGGTACGCCATCTACGGAAAAAAAGGCGCGTTTCGGCGGATATCCGGCGAATGGATTGTCCCCTTGGTCAAACCCACTTCCAGCCCCACCTATTCTTCAGCCTGGATCGGGATCGACGGCTTCAAAAACAGCAGCCTGATTCAGACAGGCACCGGTCATGAATCTATGGGCGGGGTTGTCCACTATTATGCCTGGTGGGAGATTCTCCCTGCCGCTGAGACCGTTATTCCTTTGCCCGTATCACCGGGGGATCACATGCAGGCTTCTATCGTTAAGCTTGGCAGCGGCAAATGGAGCATCACGCTTTTCAATCTCAGCAAATCATGGACCTTTCGCACATTTCAGCGTTACACCGGGCCTCAAACCTCCGCCGAATGGATCATGGAAGCGCCCTTAGTGGGCGGTATCATCGGAAAGCTGGCTAAGGTATCAACCACCCGCTTCTTCAACTGCCGTGTCAACGGGAGAAGTCCAAGGCTGACACCTGCTGACAGCGGAATCATGGTACAGAAGAAAATTACAGTAAGTGTACCCGGGAGCCCCAATGCCAGCGGCGATGCTTTTATAGTCAAACGGGTCTATCGTAAAGGGAAACCTCTGATTCACTCCAGAAGCCCTATTATTGTCCGCTCTTAATGGTATTTTTGCCTCAAGCACTCGCTTCGGTATACAAGCATTCATTTTAGCAAAAAAAAGCAATGGCGTCCTGCACCATTGCTTTTTTGTCATTCAATCATCAAGGCAAAGAACAGATGTCCAGAAGACTAATCAGCTGGAATCGTGTCTACTTTAACCAGGTTCGTGGAACCGGAACGTCCCAGCGGAATACCGGCTGTAATTACAACCAGATCGCCGGCTTTAACCAGACCGGAAGCTTTGCCGCCTTTGAGGGCCGTTTCCAGCAATTCATCGGTTGAAGTAGCTTCAAGTCCGTGAACTGGAGTTACGCCCCAGACAAGAGCGAGTTGACGCATAGTTCTTTCTTGTGTGGTCACAGCGATAATCTGTGATTTAGGACGGTATTTGGAAACCACGCGTGCAGTGTGGCCTGTTACTGTCGAAGAAATAATAGCTTTGGCATTCAGGTCCAGAGCGGAGATCGCTACGGATTGGCTGATTGCTTCAGTTACAGTAGTTTCTTGAGCGATCTGCTGCTTCATGAAGATCTCACGGTGATTCAGTGCGGATTCAGCCTTCTCGGCAATGCGGGACATAGTCAGCACGGATTCTACCGGATATTTCCCGGCAGCTGTTTCACCGGACAGCATGATTGCATCGGTTCCATCAAAAATTGCGTTCGCTACGTCACTCGCTTCAGCACGGGTAGGACGCGGATTACGCTGCATGGAATCCAGCATTTGTGTTGCAGTAATTACCGGTTTGCCGGCAATGTTACATTTTTGAATCATCAATTTCTGAGCCAAAGGCACATCTTCAGCCGGAATTTCCACACCAAGGTCGCCGCGGGCAACCATCAGGCCGTCGGAAACTGCCAGAATTTCATCAAGGTTGTCAACACCTTGCTGGTTTTCGATTTTGGAAATGATTTGGATATGGGAAGCGTTGTGCTTCTCAAGCAATGCACGGATTTCCTGAACGTCGCTGGCTTTGCGGACGAAGGAAGCGGCGATAAAATCGATGTCCTGTTCGATCCCAAAAATGATATCATTGGTGTCTTTTTCCGTAATGCCCGGCAGGGAAATAGCAACTCCAGGTACGTTAACACCCTTCTTGCTCTTGATCGTACCGCCGTTAACAATGCGGGTCTTGATTTCGGTGCCTTGAATGTCAACAACGGTAAGTCCGATAAGGCCGTCGTCGATCAGGATGGTAGATCCTACTTGAACATCGCTAGGAAGGTCGGTGTAAGTGACAGAGATACGGTTTTGGTCACCAAGGATTTCTTCCGTAGTCAGTGTCAGATACTCGTCCTGTACCAGCTCAATCGGTTCTACTTCCAGTTTGCCTGTGCGAATCTCTGGTCCTTTGGTGTCGAGCAGGATAGCAACAGTCTTGCCAAGCTCCTGGGAAGCCTGACGGATCGTTTTGATCCGGTTGCCGTGCTCTTCAAAATCGCCGTGGGAGAAGTTCAGACGGGCTACATTCATACCGGCCAAAATCAATTTTTTGATATTCTCCAACGATTCACTAGCAGGACCAATCGTACATACAATTTTACTTTTCCGCATTAGGTTTTCCTCCGTTTTTTCGTTCTCTCTGTCTCACTTTTTCCAACTACAAAATCTACTATAAGGCATGCAATTTGCATAGGAACTTTGTCACATGTACCTTTTACTGCACCCTAATGAATATTACTGCAACTTGGACACAAAATCAATGTTGCTGCGACTTTTTACAGTAAATTTACTTTATATTTTCAAAAAAAGCCGGCAAAACAAAAACAGCCCTGCAGCTATCACAGGGTTGTTGGATTGGTAATAAAAGTATACTGAAGCCCGTCCGGATTGAGATCTGCCAAAAATATACTTATGTCTGAAAGTGCAAATGGAGGCCTGTCTTTAGTCGACGCTGTGCACTTCAGCCTCAGCGCTGACCAGTTCAGCCTCTGCTTCGGCAAATACGCCAATTTTGCGGAATTTACGGTAGCGGTCCTCTTTGAGCTCGGCAGAGTCCAGCCCCGACAACTCCTGCAAATGGCGCCACACGGCATCCTTAATCGCCGCTGCGGTCTCTTCGTAGTCACGGTGAGCGCCGCCCCGGGCTCCGGAACGATCTCTTCAATGACCTCCATCTCCAGCAGATCGGCGGCTGTAATCTTCATTGCTTCTGCTGCCTGCTCCGCCTTGGAGGCATCCTTCCATAAAATAGACGCCGCACCGTTCGGGGAGATGGCCGAATAAATGGCATGCTCCAGCATCAGGACGCGGTTGCCCACTGCCATAGCCAAAGCACCGCCGCTGCCGCCTTCGCCTATGATCACACACACCACAGGCACGGCCAGCTGCGACATTTCATACAAATTTCTGGCAATAGCTTCCGATTGGCCTCTTTCTTCTGCCGTATTGCCGGGGTAGGCTCCCTTGGTATCGACAAAAGTAACGATCGGACGGCCAAACTTCTCCGCCTGCTTCATCAGACGCAAAGCCTTCCGGAATCCTTCCGGATGGGCGCTGCCGAAGAAACGGAGGATGTTTTCCTTCGTATCCTTGCCCCGCTGCTGACCGATCACCGTGACGGGCGCCCCGTTCAGCTTGGCAATTCCGCCAACCACAGCCAGATCATCACCGAAATGGCGGTCGCCATGCAGCTCGATGAAGTCGGTAAACATCAGGCTTATCAGATCCATTGAGGTTGGACGGCTATGATGCCGGGCCAGATGCATCTTCTGGGACGGCGATATATTCGAGTATATTTCATCTTCCATCACACGGTACCGTTCTTCAAGCCGGGCGGTTTCATCGCTGAAATCAATCCCTTTTTCTTCACCGAACTGCTTCAGCTCGGCAATTTTCTTGCGCATCTCTAACAGAGGCATTTCAAAAGGCAACTCTCCCGCCAACCTAAAATCCCCCTTTCACATCATGCAGATCCAGCAGCTTGGCAAGAGTTGCCCGCATTTCCTTGCGGTGCACCACCAAATCCAGCTGTCCATGCTGAAGGTTGAATTCAGCGGTCTGGAAATCCTCCGGAAGCTTCTGGCGGATCGTCTGCTCAATCACAATCCGTCCGGCAAAGCCAAAGACTGCCCCCGGTTCGGCTATGATGATATCCCCGAGACTGGCAAAGCTCGCCGATACACCGCCCGTAGTCGGATCGGTAATGACGGAGATATACAGCCCGCCAACCTCGCCGAATCTGGCAAGTGCGGCGCTGGTCTTGGCCATCTGCATCAGACTGAGAATGCTCTCCTGCATCCGTGCCCCGCCCGAAGTCGAAAAGATCAGCAGCGGCAGTCTCTTCTCAGTGGCTTCTTCCACCGCACGCGTAATTTTCTCACCTACAACCGAGCCCATGCTGCCGGTAAAAAACTCAAAGTTCATTACCGCAACAATCACCGGATGGCCGCCAATGGTGCCCTGGCCTGTGACCACAGCTTCAACCTGTCCTGTTTTGGACTGCTGCTGTTCCAGCTTGGACGCATAGCCCGGAAACTGCAGCGGGTCCACAGAGGCCATTTCACTGTCAAATTCAATAAACCCTTCAGGGTCCAGCGTCATCGCGATCCGTTCAGAAGCGTTCAGGCGCATATGGTAGCCGCAGGAAGGGCATACCTTCAGGTTCTTCTCCAGCTCCTTGCTGTACTGGATCGTTCCGCATTTGGTGCACTTGCTCATAAGCCCTTCGGGAATCTCCCGTTTGGGCCGTTCGCCTTCAACCGGTCCGCCGGTCCGCTCCACACGTTCTGAAGGAATGGTCGCGTACTTCCGTTTTTTTTGAAATAAATCTTTGAACAAGGGTCGCACCTCTTCAGCCGTTTATTTGCGTATGCCATCTAATGTTTATCTAGGGATGCAGAATCAGATTAAGGGCTTCCTGCACTTCCTCCAGCTCACCCGAAGGAACCAGAATCTCAAACTGCTGCTTGGACATATTGACCGGACGGCATTTTATCAGAAATCCTTCTTCCGTAAGCTTGCTCTGAATCATATCCGCCACTCTGGCGGTCGGCGCTATATAGATTACCGTCCACATGCCCTGCAAAGCCTCCCTAATCTTAATTCCCAGCCGTATCCCGTATAATGGAATCATGATAACACAGTTTTCTTTTTCCCGCAACAGGATCAGGGTGAAGGAATTCAGACCAGGGGGCGTATCCTTATATTCCTGAGCAAACCATTATTCCGTTCCGGTCACATGGGGATACACCTTTGCCCCTTCATGCCGGTGGGCGATTCTGGCCGACGCCGCAGCCGCGATTCCGGCAACCAGATCGTCCAGAAACACATGAATTCTTCCTCTATCATCGTTCAATTTGCCGATAATTCCCAGCTTTATTTTATCGAGATAACCGAAGCCTGTAAGTCCGATCATCCCGTATACGCCTGTGATGCCGAGCGCCAGCGTCTCATCTGCGCCGTAGAGCGATTCGTCCGCTTCGAGAACCGCCTGCAGCGGCTGGGGAAGCAGCCGCTGCTCTGCCAGCTCATCCAGTGCGACGCCGGTCATCAGCGTGTACTGGACCTCTCTTTTGCCGAGTACCGCCTTCACACTGGAGAGGCACTCTTCTTCCGTTAAATCCGCATAATAAGCCGATTGCAAAATATATACGATCTCAGCAATGGACGCCAGCGATACTCCCCTGCGCTTCAGCAGCTCTTCTGCCATTTGATAGGACATCATGGAATTCCCCTTTCCGCACGGGCCTTGCCCTGTGGTTTCCTAATGTATGCGGAAAGAGGCGGAAATGTTCTTATTTAATTCTTACGGTTCCGCTGCCCATCATGGCCTCAATGGCTGCGGCCAGCTCCTCCGAGGGCTTGATCCGGTAGCCGTCGCTGAGCGCCAGCAGCTTCTGGTTCCGCTCATAGAACAGCAGCGTGGCGGCAGGCCCGGGATGGCGCTGCAGCAGCGCCTGGAGGCGCGACAGCAGCGCCGGATTCTCGGCGGACGGCGTGATCTTGATGAAGACACGCTGTCCGCTGTCCGCTGCCCCGGAGTCCCGGGCAGCGGCTTCTGCGGCGGCCGGCGCAGCAGCTCCGCCGGCCCGCGGGGCCGGAGCCCCGCCGGGCGCTCCGGCTGGGGCCGCCCGGCCCGGGCCACCGGCCCGGGCGGCGGCTGCGCTGCGGCGCTGCAGCAGGCCGCGGAGCGTGTCGGCGCCAAGCGGCGCGACCTCTTCGGCCAGCAGCTTGAAGCCCTCATCCTCCTGCTGCACCTTGGCGCGCAGGGCCAGCAGCGCACCCTTCACGATCAGGGTGCGGCTGCGTTTCCAGACCTCGGGGAAGAGTACGACCTCGCAGCGCTCAATCTGGTCTTCCCACTCCACGAAGGCCATCGCCTTGCCGGCCTTCGTCGTGATTTCCTTGACGGACACCACCATGCCCGCAGTCACGGCCTGGCTCTCATCCGCCGCTTCGCCCAGATCCATAAGCCGCTGCAGGCCCGGCTCCTCCAGCAGCGCGGCGGCATCGTCAAGCGGATGCCCGGACAGATAGAGCCCGAGCAGCTCGCGCTCCAGCTCCAGCTGCTGGGTAACTGTGAAACCCGGGATATCCGGGTAGCGGATTTCCCAGTTGGGCGTCTCAATCAGATCGTCGAAGAGCTGAATCTGCAGCTCATCGCGTTCCTTCCGCCACTTCAGCGCGGCATCCACCGTCTCGTCCAGCATGGCGAGCAGCTGCGCGCGGTGGCCCGGCAGCTGGTCGAAGGCGCCAGCCTGCAGCAGGGATTCCACCACCCGCTTGTTGCAGATACGGAGATCCACGCGGCGGCAGAAGTCGAGCAGGCTGTCGAACGGCCGTTCCTTGCGGACCTCTATTATGTTCTCTACTGCGAGAGTGCCGACATTCTTGACTGCCGCCAGCCCAAAACGGATGGCTCCCATGCCCTCCCCGGAACGGGAGTGAACAGCACGCCGCTCTCGTTGACATCCGGCGGCAGTACGCCGATGCCGCTGCGGCGGCATTCCAGCACATATTCCGCCACCTTGCGGTGGGTGCCCATCACAGCCGTCAGCATGGCTGCCATGAACTGGACGGGATAATGGGCCTTGAGGTAGGCCGTCTGGAAAGCCAGCACGCCATAAGCCGCCGCATGGGCGCGCGGGAAGCCATAGTTGGCAAACCGCACGATCATGTCATAGACAGCATTGGCATCCGTCTCGGTGTAGCCCTGCTGGAGGCTGCCCTGCACGAAATGGCCGCGTTCCTTGTCCAGCGTCTCCCGCTTCTTCTTCGAGACGGCCCGGCGCAGCAGATCCGCTTCCCCAAGTGAGAAACCGGCCATCAGCGAGGCGATCTGCATGATCTGCTCCTGATAGACGATAATGCCATAGGTATCGTCCAGAATCTGCTTCAGATCGGCATGGGGGTATTCCACTTCGATCTGGCCGTGTTTGCCTGCGATATATTTAGGAATAAACTCCATCGGACCGGGACGGTACAGCGCCACCACAGATATGATATCCTCGAAGCCGGAAGGCTTCATATCCTTAAGCACGCGGCGTATGCCTGCGGATTCCATCTGGAATACTCCGGTGGTTTCCCCGGCGCCCAGCATTTCATAGGTAAGCGGATCATCATCCGGAATCATGCGGAAATCAGGAGTGCTTCCGGTCATCTCCGTAATCCAGTTCATGCTGCGCTCAATAATGGAAAGCGTGCGCAGTCCGAGAAAATCCATCTTGAGCAGTCCGATGCTCTCCAGATGCTCCATCGAATACTGGGTCAGCGCCGTGCTTTCATTGCCCGCCTGCAGCGGCACAGCATCCGTCAGGGGCCCCTTGGAGATCACGACACCTGCCGCATGGGTGGAGGCGTGGCGGGGCATGCCCTCGACCTTCATCGCCATGTCAAGCAGTCCCTTGATTTTGGGATTGCCATCGTACAGCGCCTTCAGCTCAGGAGTGCCCTCCAGCGCCCGGGTAATGCTGATGCCGAGCTGGCCCGGAATGAGCTTTGCCGCCTTATCCACCTCGTTATAAGGCAGATTCAGCACACGTCCTACGTCCCGCACCGCCGCTCTCGCCGCCATAGTTCCGAAGGTAATGATCTGTGCCACATGCTGCTTGCCGTATTTATCCACCACATACGCTATGACTTCATCGCGCCGTTCATCGCTGAAGTCGATGTCGATATCCGGCATCGTGATGCGCTCAGGATTGAGGAACCGTTCAAAGAGCAGATTATACTTCAACGGATCTACATCGGTGATCTTCAGGCAATAAGCAGTCAAGCTGCCTGCGGAGGAGCCTCTTCCCGGACCGGTAACGATGCCCTGCCGGTGGCAGAAGGCAATGAAGTCCCAGACGATCAGAAAATAATCGCTGAACCCCATGCTCTCGATAACGCCAAGCTCATAGGCCAGCCGCTTCCCGGCGGCATCCTTCTCCTCAGGCGAAGACCAGCGGGGGGTGTCCGCATAGCGGGCTTCCAGCCCGCTCCAGCACAGCTCCCGGAGATAGGCGGCCGCATCCATCCCCTCAGGGAGCGGAGAATAGGCAGGCAGGATATGCTCGCCGAAGGTCAGCTCCAGATTGCATTTTTCTGCAATAATCAGCGTATTTGCGATAGCTTCGGGCACATGCGGGAACAATGCGGCCATTTGCTCCCCGCTTTTTAGGAACAGCTGGTCTGTGCCAATCTTCAGGCGTTCCTCGTCATCCACCGTTTTGCCGGTGCCGATGCAGATCAGCACATCCTGGACCTCGGCATCTTCCTTGGCCAGATAATGGACATCATTCGTGGCCACCAGCGGGATACCGCATTCGGCGGCCAGGGCGATGAGCTGCGGATTGACCCGCTTTTGCTCCGGCATGCCGTGATCCTGCAGCTCCAGATAGAAGTCCCCGCCAAAAATCTCCTTATACCGCAGCGCAGCCTTCCGCGCTTCTTCTTCCCGTCCATGCAGCAGATGCTGCGGCACCTCGCCGCCGAGACAGGCGCTGAGGCAGATGACACCCTCGGCATGTGCCGCCAGCGATTCCATATCGATCCGGGGTTTGTAATGCTGGCCTTCCAGATGGCCGATGGTCACCAGGCGCATCAGGTTTCTGTATCCGGTCTCATTCTTTGCGAGCAGGATCAGATGATAGATCGGCTGATCCTTGCGGCTGCCCCGCTCGCGGCGCGAGCCTGCGGTCAAATAGGCTTCACAGCCGATGATCGGCTTGATGCCGCTGGCTTTGCACGCTTTATAAAAGGGGATTGCCCCGTACATCACTCCATGATCCGTAAGCGCAAGCGTCGTCATGCCGTATTCGCCGGCCCGGCGCACAAGATCAGTAATGCGCGCCGCCCCGTCCAGTAAACTGTATTCGCTGTGCACATGCAAATGCACGAAAGGGCTCATATCCCCACTTCCCTTCTGGTTCCAAAATCAAAACATAAGATGAAACTATTTTATCATATTAGAGGGGGAGCCGCCCATAGAATGAAGAAAGAGCACAAGGACAGGCTGAGATGAAGAGCGGCCTGGTTCAGAAAGGGGCCTGGTTATGAACGTTTTTTTGAGCAAAGCCGTCCTCGATTTCTTTATCGCCTTCGGGATTGTGATGGGCGGGGCCATGCTGGGCGGCATAGGGGCCGTATTTTCGCTGCAGCCGCCTACACAGACCATGCTGGATGTGGCCGACCGGATCAAAATCTGGGCGCTTGCCGCCGCCGTCGGCGGAACCATCGACCCGATGCGGGTCATTGAGAGCAACATGCTGGGAGGTAATCTCTCCCCTGCCATCAAGCAAATCCTCTATTTAGTCTTTGCGTTTCTGGGCGCTCATATGGGCAGCGAGCTGGTCAAATGGGTGTGCGGCAAGGGGTGAGCCGGCCATGAGGGTTCCTCCATTTCGGCAATACCGCCGCTTTTCGCAGCTTTCCGCCATATTTGTCCTGGGAATGGTGGCCGGGAGCATCATGTACAATGCCATTTTTCATATGGGCTATAACGTGCTCTGGGTGAACAATCAAGATCTGCGGGTCCAGGTTGAGCAGTACCGCAAGGATATCCAGACACTTAAAAAATACAACAACACCTCTACCGTAATCCGGGAAATCAAGCTGCGCACAGAAGACAGCAAAGTTAAGGAAGGCGCTGCCGCGCTTGATCCCGTAACCGTGAAGGAAATCATCCGCAAAATGAGCACAGACCTGGAGCCGATGCGCGGGCGCAGCATGTTCGATATCGACACCGACGGCAAGCTGGCCCGGCTGCTGCTGGACGGCAAAATCTACATTGTGCGCGAGAAGGAATACGCTGTCCGGATCCGCACCATGCTTGTTATGGAGGGGGTGCTGCAGATTTGGGTTGAAATCAGCCCCTATAGACGCAGCTGAGGACAATCATGATACAATATGGGCAAAACGGCTTTTTATAACCTACATAAAGGAGCTGCCTGTCCATGATTTTGTTCATCAAGTATGTGCTGTTCATTCTGATGATCATCTGTTTGATTGGTGCCGCCGTCTACAGCTACACTTCCCGCAGAGCGCAGAACCCGCTCGACAAAGGAGCCAAACGCTCCATCATGAACATTCTGCTCGGCGCCATGCTCGTTTCGCTCTCCCTGATCTGCATGTTTGTGTTCCGCGGCTCCACGGTCAATGTGATAATCGAGGCGGTGTTTCTGCTGATCGGAGCGTTCAATATCTTTTCCGGGCTGCGCAGCTATGGATTTTACAGCCGGAACCGGAAAAACGGAACACCTCTTCATTGACGGCTCTACATCCCTGAAGAGGTGCTCCAGATGCCTAATCTGGAAATCCTGAATCTCTCGGTCAATAAGCTGCATACCCTTTCTCCCGGAAATCACAGCACTCCACAAACTCAAAATGATAGATTTCGGCCATAATCAAATCGAATCGGTGCCTGCAGAAATTGGAAAGCTGGCACAGGACAGCTATCGAAGCTGAAATATTTTTGACAAATTTATTGGAGCTGGATCTAAGGAGCAACCATCGGCTGGAAATCCCCGAATCCTTGCTGGAAATCAAGGGGCTGGAACGTTTGGATCTTCGCTGGAATCATGAGCTGAACCCTCCAGGGTGGCTGCACAAGCTGGAGGCCAACGGCTGTATTGTATATTTGTAACCGGACGTATCGCAAAAAGACTATCCAGGGCTTCGCGGGAGGCGTCCAGGATAGTCTTATTAGCATTTGACAGCAGCGGCGCCGTTAATTAAATATCCCCGTCCCAGAAGAAGCTGAACGGCACCGGCTATCTGCCGGTCTGCCGTACTGGTATGCCTGCCGGGCCGGCATCCCCCGTTCAGCCGTGGTCAATCGACTGCAGCATCAGCACCGCTTTGGCGACCAGGATGTCCATGTGGCTGATTTCGATTTCCAGCTTGCAGGTCCGGCGGCTGATTTCCAGCAGCTTCGGCATCACAATAATGGAATGCTCGATCTGTACCGGACGGATGAAATAGGTGGACATATTGTCCAGCACATAATCATTTCCCGTGATATCCTTGGCTGCCTTGAAGGCGGAAAGAGTCATCAGGGTAGACAAGACGCCTTCGGAAATGGTCCCCAGGTCCGTCGCCATCTGCGGGGTGATGAAGCCATGGAAAAACAATTTCCCCTCTTCGTCCCGCTCGTCGGCAAAGCCGTTCCAGATCAGGTGGTCGAAGGTTTCCCCGAGCTGCGGCTGGTTGCTGACATCCCGCAGGCTCTGCAGCACCTCTCTCCGGGTCAGCGAACCGACCAGCTTCCGGTTGCGGTCAACGATGGGCAGGAAGTCAATCCCTTCCCACATCATAATCTGCGCCGCCGAAGCCAGTGAGGTCTGAAGCGCAGCAGTGACCGGGCTGCGGACCATAACCTTCTCAATGCTCTGGCTCTCGGCCAGCTCCTCTGCATCCCTGCGGCCCACGATGCCGATGACCCGGTTCCATTCATCCGTCACCGGGAAACGCTGCTCCCCGCTGTCCAGGGACAGCTGCCGCAGCTCGGCAACCGTGCTCGAAATTTTGAGTGTGTTCAGGCGCGGCTTGCTGTCGACAATATCCTCAACCAGCATAATTTTCTTCTTGATCAGCCGGTCAAATATCGCCCGGTTGATCATCGAAGCCACGGTAAACGTATCATGCCTGGAGGAAATCACGGGCAGATCCAGTTCATCCGCCAGCATTTTGACTTCACGGCTTGTCCCAAAGCCCCCGGTCACCAGCACCCCTGCCCCTGCTCCAGCGCAAGCGAGTGCACATCCTCGCGGTTGCCCACGATCAGCAGGCTGTCCGCATCGATATACCGGATCATGGCGTCTACCTTCATGGCCCCGATGACATATTTATGCAGATGCTTGTTCAGTCCGTTCGCACCGCCCAGCACATGCCCCTCTACGATATCCACCACATCCCCAAAGGTCAGCTGGTCGGAGATGTTGCGTGGTTTCTTTTCCACCCGGACCGTGCCGATCCGCTCCTTCGTAATGACGATGCCAAGATTCTCGGCCTCCTTCACGGCACGGTAAGCCGTGCCCTCGCTGACCCCCATTTCCTTGGCCAGTTTGCGGACGGAAATTTTGGTCCCTACCTTCAGGCTCTCGATGTGCTGCAGCAGTTGTTCATGCTTGGTAATGTTATCGCCTTGACCTTCCAACTGTTACACCCCCATGCTCCGATCTGTACTACTCTGTACCCATTATACACGGTTCCAACGCAGGAGTACAACCGTTTTACGGGGCATTTTGATCAGGGTGGACAGGGCTGCGGGCAGCCTGTTTTTGTATAAATATGCCAAAATTTATATTCTTCGCACTATAAATGTTCTTTCTATTTCTCGCTGAAACGAGTACCTGAAAGCGATACTCTGTATCGCTGCTTCGGAAGCATAGGCTCCTTATAAGCACGGCGTAGCCGTTTCTACTTGCGTAGACTCTCAATTTTTAAGAGTGGAAACTTAAAAGAGAATTATAAAATATGAATCGGTAGTCTTCATTGTAGATCATAATAGCGGAATAATAGGTGACTGCACTTTGTGCAATAGACATTCATGCCGCCCATTGGCGGCACTTCAGACGATGAAATTTCGGAGAAGGCCCTCAATTCGGCTTCGCCAAATTCGAGGCTTCCATAACCATGTCGTATGAATCGGACATCGTTATTCCAGGATAGAATCCGGGTTCTGAGCTAACTTGGGTAGAGAGCCTCTCTACTCCCTCTTCAGGAATATGCTTCGCCAGCTTAAGTCTGCTAATTCCGCTTCACTTCTGCGGCTCCCCTGTGATTCCGCACTTCTGTTTCTGATTTCGCGGTCCCACCGGCTTAGAAAAATCAGCATCCGGCAGCTTACCGCCACGGCCCGGCTCCTGGCAGGTTCAGCAGGTTACATGAAAAAATCCCCCGTTCCCGCTGCTTTTAGCGGTCTCAGAGGATTAAATGATATAAGACACCGGTTTTAAGATCTCTGTGACGCTCTGGCTGTTTCTTTATTCCACTTGCCCTGCCATTGCTCCAGCTTGTGTCTGCGGACGGCTTCCAGCTGTTTGTGCTTCTCTTCATCCACGCCGATAATGAAATGCAGATGCGCAGCAATGACCAGAAAAGCAAAAATGCACCAGACCACTCCAAAGCCAAGCACCCAGCCGGGGCCGTTCTGAAAAGACAGGTGCGGCAGCGCGTAGAGCAGCATGGCCAGTGCCGCCAGCATGTAGATGACATGCTTGAATTTGTTTCTTTTTTTCATCGAAAACAGCTCCTTCTTCCACAAGGTTGTTCAATTGACTCTATATCTCTACTCTATGAACAGGCTGCCTGAAATATGAGACAAGTCAGAAAAAACATGCCGGGCTGAGCTTTTACTCATAGCAAAGGAGTGCGCTCATGTGAGATGATGGAACCATTTCAGGAGGGGGATTTTCATTGAACAACGCATTTAACTATTCCGAGTACATTATCCGCAAAAAAGTATTTTCCATCATGGGAGCCAAACTGCATATCTACAACAGCTCGGAGGAGCTGGTTATGTATTCCCAAATGAAAGCCTTCAAGCTGAAAGAAGACATTGCTTTGTTCACCGATGAGGGTATGGAAACAGAACTGCTGCGCATTAAGGCGCGCAATGTGATTGATTTCAGCGCCACGTATGATGTGCATGATTCACAAACCGGTGAGCATCTCGGCGCACTGCGACGCAAAGGGCTTAAATCCATTGTGAAGGATGAATGGATTCTGCTGGACAACCGGGATCAAGAAATCGGGCTGATCAAGGAAAACAGCACCTTTATGGCATTGCTGCGCAGGTTCATTACACTGATTCCGCAAAAGTATAATATTGAGCTCAGAGACATCACCATCCCAGCCTTCCGGCAGAACTTCAATCCCTTTGTCACGAAGATTATCGCTGACTTCTCCGAGGACCGCAAAGGTTTGCTTGACCGCCGCCTTGCACTGGCTGCCGGGATTCTGCTTTGCGCAGTGGAAGGTAAGCAGGACTAAAGCGCCTGCCTGCCGCGAGCTTGACCGGGTTGCCGGGCAACCCGGCCGATGGCGATCCAACAACGGTATTTCTGCCGTTGGCATATAAATGCTTATATTTTTACAAAAAAAGGGCCGTTCCTTCAGCCGTATGGCTGGTGGAGCGGCCCTTCGCTTTTTTCGGTATATCCATTGTATCCGTAAAGACTGTATAACTTATTGTACGCCGCCGTACATTTGCGACAGGCTGTCCGTAATAATTTTGTTCACATCCTCAATAACCACGCTCAGACGGCGTTCCGCATCGAATAAACGGCGGATACCCAGATTCAGGTTAAGCACCTCGAACAGCTTCTCCATCTTTTCCATTTCTTCCTGAGGAGGCATTTCCCCGTTCATCATCCGCTGCTGCAGCTCGATCTGGCTCTGCCGGAAGTTGTCCAGCATCCGTTTGCTCTCCTGATCCGCTTCAATCACCCTCATCGCGCTTGTGATATCGGCTACCTCACTGCTGTCCTTAATGGCCCGTGCCAATTCATGCGCCTTGTCGATTACGTTCATAATAGAGTTCCTCCTAAAAGTTTTGTGAGCATTTCTTCCTGAATGTACTTCGCACAAAACTCGCTCCGAAAGCATTCACTTAAGTTTTGTGAGTATTTCTTCCTGCATTGACTTCGTACAAAACTCGCTCCGGTAGCTTTTACCTGAGTTTGTTAGCCGCTCCCTGTCTAGTGTGCTGCTGGTTCTGTTCCCTCCGCCAGCGGAGAATTCCGCCCAGTACGGCTTTTTAGCAAATAGGTCAATCACCAAGGGTCAGATGTCTCCATATGATGAATGATATGTAACCCTTAAGATTCAAATAGCCGGCATCATGCTGCCTACCGGAAGGAGATCCACGATGTCTAAGTTCAAGATCCCGGTCCAAACGGTCCACTCGGGCATCCTGCAGGAAAACGCCGTAATGCTTGGCGACAAATCCATGAAGAAGCTCAAAATACCGGCGCATGGAACCATCCAGCTCACCTTCGGATCTTTCCGGCAGGAGGTTACGGTCATTCCGGTGCCCAAATCCGACATTCTCCGCGTCAGCGAAGGACTGGCGCGGCGGCTGGGGCTCCGGCAACGACTGGCGCTCAATGTTTCCTACAGCTCAGGGAGCCGCATCCTGCGCCTTGGGCCGATAATCGGAGTGCTGGTGAGCCGTGACCATCCGGATCAACCCGACAGGCTGTTCGGCCCGATCACCATGTTCTGCCGGGAGCTGACCAATGCCTGCCATGCACAAGGAGCCTATGTATATTTCTTTACCCCGGAAGCGCTCGAAAAGCACAGCACTTCCATTCAGGGCTGGGTATACGACGAAGGCTGGCGTAAGCTGAGTCTGCCTATTGCCGATGTGATCAACAATCGGCTTACCACGCGAAAGATGGAGAACAAACCTAGCGTACAGCATTTTCTGGCGGATGTAAAATCCCGCTATGGGACACATTTTTTCAATGAAAAATTTCTTGACAAGACTGAGGTGTTTGAAGCGCTGGCCCAAGACGCCACCCTGCAGCGGTATCTGCCGGAATCCCATGCCCTGAAGGGTTTCGCGATACTCAAAAAATGTGCGGAACCTATAACAGTGTGTTTCTTAAGCCGGTTCGCGGCAGTCTCGGCAAAGGCATTCTGCGCATTTCCAAGGATGAGAGCGGCGGCTACCGGCTGCTGTCCACCACGCCGATGGGCACGCGCAAACAAACTTATCCCAGTCTGGCAAAGCTGTTCCAATCCGTCGCTCCGAAAATGAAAACCACCCGCTACCAGATTCAGCAGGGCCTGCCCCTGCTGGAGCTGGGCCGGCGGCCAGTCGATTTCCGGGCCCTTGTGCAAAAGAACGGCACCGGAAAATGGGGCGTTACTTCAATTGTCGCCCGGACTGCAGGCAGCAACCATTTTGTCTCGAATCTGGCCCGCGGGGGGACGCTTAGCACAGCACGAGAGGCTATAGCGAAAAGCAGCTTGCCCTCTGGAGTGAAAGAGAACACACAGGTTCTGCTTCCGCGGGCTGCCCTGGCCATTGCCAGGGGTGTAGAAACGTATATCCCCGCACATTTCGGAGAGCTGGGAATCGATCTTGCTCTGGATCAATCGGGCAGAATCTGGCTGCTGGAGGTCAACTCCAAGCCATCCAAAAATGACAACACCCCGCTGAACGATCAAAAGATCCGGCCGTCCGTGAAACAAATGATTTTATACTGCCGTTATCTGGCCGGATTATAAGGAGGACATCATGACGGAGACAGCAATGGGGTTCCTGGGCATTATGACAAGCCGGGGCCATGGGAATCCCCCAATCGCAGAACGGGAGTTCTGCAGCCAACTATGCCGGGCTGCCCCGCTGTACAATCTCCAGGTCATCGTGTTTTGCCCGGATGGCGTGGCCGGCGACGGTCAAACCGTCAGCGGATATGCCTGGGAGAACGGGGAGTGGAAGCCCGCGCGGACCTCAGCCCCCGACGTCCTGTACAACCGCTGTCTAAACACCGGTCCTCAGGAAAAAAAGCAGCTTCCACCGCCTTGGCCGCTCTATCCCGCTCCCTTCCCTGGTCGCGCGGACTGCCCGATAAGTGGAGGGTCTATGAAATTCTCCGGCGGAGCCGCCGTGCTGCGGGGATTCTGCCCGAAACCCGGCTCTACAAGAACACCAGGGAGCTGGGAACCATGCTTGCGGAAAGAGAAGCCGGGGTGTTCCTGAAGCCCAGAGCCGGCTCGCACGGCAAACGCACCCTGCATGCTGTCAGACTGCCCCGGAGCCAAGGCGGAGGGATTAACCTGCGCGGGCGGGATGGGGCTAATCACTCTTTTCACCATGTATTCGGCACGGTGGATGAAGGGCTGGGCTGGATCCACGACTTCATCGGCTTGCGCCGCTATATTATACAGCCTTATTTACAGCTTACAGACAGCTGCGGCCAGCCGTTCGATGTGCGCGTGCTTATGCAGAAGAACGGCCGCGGTGTCTGGATGCTGACCGGCATGGCCGTACGGCTGGGCAGCCGCGGCTCCCTTACCTCCAATCTGCACGGTGGAGGAACTGCAGTCGCTCCCCTGCCATTCCTGCTTGCAGAATATGGGGAGTCTGGAAGGGAGCTGCTGCAGGAACTGTCCGGGGCAGCGGCTTATCTCCCTCCATTGCTGGAGGAAGCCTGCGGCAGACTCGGAGAGCTGGGTCTCGATTTCGGCCTTGATTCCGCCGGGAGAATCTTTCTGCTTGAAGCCAATTCCAAGCCAGGGCGCACCGTGTTCCGGCTGACGGGCGACCGCCGGGCTGCTAGACTCGCTGCCGAGAATCCGCTGCGCTATACCCGGCATCTGCTGCTCACATCTGCGGCGGGTGCGAGTGTTCGCCGCTGGACCGCTCCATTATATAGGGAAAATGATATATCAATGGTTCCTAAGGAGGATTCATAAATGGGTCTCACTTTTTGCAATGTGCATTTCACCAAGCAGCCCCAAAGAGTTGTATACGTTTCGGGCGAACTGATGAAAAGCCTCAAACTGTCCGGCAAGAAAAACATCCGCCTGCGGCTTGGCAAAGATGCGATTCCGGCAACGATCAAGCCGATCAAACGTGCCGGGAAACATCTGTTCCTCGCTTCGGGAGTGAAGAGCGCAATCAAAATTCCGAACTCTGGAGGCGTCTATCTCCGCAACCTCCAAAATGACGAAGTTCAGCTTGGTCCGCTTGTCGGCGTGTTATCCGACGGGCCGTCTTCCCCGGGGAACCCTTTTGGCTCCCGTACCGGCTTCATCAAGCAGCTGCTGCGCGAAGGCAGCAACAAATGCTATATCTTTGCGTTTATGCCGCGTGATATTGACTGGCAGCAGGAGCGGGTCAACGGCTATTTCCTGAACGCAAGCGGCAAATTCGAGCGCAAGCTGGTTCCGCTGCCGGATGTTGTCTACAACCGGCTCCCCAGCCGCAGAGCGGAGACTTCACCGTACATCAACCAGCTTCGCGAACGGTTCGGACGCAAGAAGATTCCTTATTTCAACTGGAGCTTTTTCAATAAATCAGATATTTACCGGATGCTGGAGAATGACGGCGTGGCTAATCGTTTTGTCCCCGAAACGCGCAGCAACCCGAGCCCGGAAGAGATGCGCGATATGCTCGACCGCCATCATTTCGTGTATTATAAGCCTTCCGCCGGCAGCCTGGGACACGGGATATACCGGCTGACCTATCTCCAGAAGAAGGGCTACTTCGCCCGTTACCGGAAGAACGGCAAAAACGTGCTGCTGCGCTTTGCCAGCTTCGACAGCCTGATGCGGATGCTGCGGAGCCGGCATGGCAATAGCCTGCAAAGCTACGTGGTCCAGCAGGGCATCCGGCTCATTGAAATCGACAGCTGCCCGATCGACTTCCGTTTTCACATGCATAAGAACGGCAGCAATCAATGGGTTGTCGTCGGTATCGGAGCCAAAAAAGCCGGCCGGGGCAGCGTCACCACCCATCTCAAGAACGGCGGTGCGCTGCTCACTCCGCAGCAGGCGCTCGGCCGCGTCTTCGGGGCCAGAGCCGACGAAGTGCTGCAGCGGGCCAAAACGACAGCTGTGAAACTGGCCGAATCCCTGGAGCTTCAGCACCGGCATCTGCTCGGCGAAATTGGCTTTGACCTTGGAATTGACCAGGATGAGGACATCTGGATGTTCGAGGCGAATGCCAAACCGGGACGCTCGATCTTCCGTCATCCATCTCTGCGCGCTGAGGGCAAAGCTTCCATCGAGCATATTCTGGAGCATTGTCTATACCTCAGCAAATTCCGCAGGAGGGATGAACTGTGAACAGCCGAATCCCTGACCTTGGCAAACCTGTGATTGCCATTCTGACAACAAGCGACAGGCTGCGGCAGTTCCGTGGAAACCGCGAAAACTTCCGTGATATTATCCGTACCGGCAAGGAAATGGGATATCTGGTGTATGTCGTCACCGTCCGCGATCTGAAGCTGGATGAACCGGTGGTAAACGGCTACGTCCCTTCCTCAAACGGCAGGATTTGGTACAGCACACCCATGCCGCTGCCTCAGGTCGTTTATAACCGGATTCCCAACCGGGAAGAGGAGGAACGGGCCTCGGTCGCCCGCAAAATAGCAGAATGCCTGGAGCATCCCGAAATCCATCTTTACAACCCTAACTTCTTTAACAAATGGAATCTCTTTGAATGGTTAAAGGAATCACGGGCCACTTCGAAGCATGTGCCCAAAACGAGACGTCTGCGCAGCGCCAGCACGCTGGTGGCGCTGCTGAAAAATCATGACAGCCTCTACCTCAAGCCGGAGAACGGCAAGGCGGGCAAAGGGATTATGCGGCTCAAATACCGCCTTGATGCCAGCCTCCCTTACCGGCTGCAAATTCAGAGCGGCAAAAAAAACGTGACGTATAAAGCGGCATCCCTGGACCGTGTATGGGCACGGATCGGCAAAGAAAGAGGAGCTTCACGTTATATTGTGCAGCAGGCGATTGAGCTTGCTGCACACCACGGCCGCCCCTTCGATCTGCGCGTGCTGCTGCAGAAGAACGGCAAGGGGGCCTGGGCGGTAACCGGCATCGGGGCGCGGCTGGCCGGAGCCCGGAGCATAACAACCCATGTGCCGCGCGGCGGCAGCATCGAAGAGCCGGCCAGCATGCTGGAAGGCACCTTCGGGGCAGAGCGGGCGGCGGCCATTCTGAAGAGTGTGCCCATGACCGCCCTGCTGATCGCCCGGCAGATCGAACGGGCATCCGGAACCATGCTTGGAGAAATGTCGATGGATCTGGGTGTTGATGAAGAAGGCGGACTATGGTTTTTTGAGGCCAACTCCCGTCCGATGAAATTCGATGAGCCGGCCATCCGCAAGCTGTCGCTGGAACGGATTTTCCAGTTTAGCCAGCATCTGTACCGTCACCGCAAATAGCCCATGAAACCCGATAAAGGATGTGACACCCATGCAGATATCATCCCTCTTTGACAGCAACCCGGAACGGTGGAAGATCAGGCGGGCTGGTCTGCTGGAGTTCTTGAGGGAATATGGAGAGAAGCGGCTTACACTTCGCGGATGCAGAGTGCTGGCCCGGCTGACGCCGGAGCAGCTGTCACAGCCCGGCGTGTCACTGCTGGTCGCCACCGTACGCGGCCAGAACGGGCGCCAGCTTGCAGGCGTCAGCTTCGTGTCCGGCTTCGGCAAGGAAGCCTGCCTTGTCGCCGTCCATCCCTTTTACCGGAACCGCCACACCGGGACAGCGCTGCTGGCCGCACAGCTGGAACGCCTCGGCACTCTCGAATGCACCGTAGCGAGCGACAATGCCGCCAGCCTGAAGATGTGCTTCAACGCAGGGCTTGTAGCGGTGGCGCTGAACCGGGGGCCTACCGGCAAGCCGACACTGCTGCTCCGTTCGCCGCTGCACCCAGCCAGCCTGCCCACAAATCTTCTACAAGAAGGTGAACTCCTGTGCCAGAACCCGTCTTAGGCATCCTTACGCTCTATATGAACGATGCGAAACAGCTCGAAGAGAAAAGCGTATACCGGAAAATGATTATTGAAGGCAGCCGAATGGACCTGGATGTCTTTGTGTTTACACGTTTTTTATAGACGTATTTGCAGATCTAGTGATTTCGGCACCTCTTAACTTTATTCCAGTGTTGCCAGTGAAACCATGACCCACGGAACAAATTTATTCGACAATTCACCCTTGGGATTGTGTATCCGGAAAAGAAAAGCTTCCCCCGCCTGATTCTTCCACACCATGTAATCCTCTATTCCCTTATCACCGGCAGCCTGCAGATATAAATCTGCAAAACCCAGAGGATGTTCAAACAGTTCCCCGCTGTGGTCACTTACCTTACCCATTGCAGAAAGTTCAGTTTGTCCCTGTTGCTTCAGAGCGGCGAGATCGTAACCGGCTGGCAGATGTTCGATATCAGCATAATAGGCGGGGTCCTCAGTGAGTGATAAACGGCCGGACTGTGCATCTAATGTGAAGTCCTCAAACACATACAGGGAATACCCGTCACCTTGCTCAAGTGTACCTGTCTGACCTGAAACCCCTCCCTCCTGTTCACCGAATGTCCGGGTTTTCGGACGTTCGGATGCCTGAGGACCCGTATCGTCCGGACTGGCGGACTCCTGCGCCTCCGTGGCTGCGGGAGCAGCAGAAGGCTCAGGAGCGGCTGTAGCTTCAACAACAGGCGTAGCCGCTGCACTTGACGCTGTAGGCTCCGCCTCATTCGCTGTTTCATTGTTACTGCATGCACCAAGGATTGAGGCGGACAGAAGAATGCTAGTCGCTGTTGTAAACCATATTTTTTTCATGATATACCTCCTCATCTGATTAATAGTTATTACCCAAATGTGGAACATTCTCACAGCACTAAGGTTGATGGATTAACCATCTGATTATTTGACGCGGAATGAATTCTGATTATGAATCAGCCTCTTGTTGAAGCTATGTGTAGAGGCATAATGATAATGCTTCTTCATTCCAGCACTGTTTTGTCCTGCAGGCATGCCCAGGCGGCATCAGCAACAGCAATCTCCACTCTCTCCCGTTCATCCGGGTCTGTAACAAGATGGTCATCGCAGATATAAACCTTTGTCTCGCCTAATGTGTAGGTTGCAACAATCATGCCGGCATCCCCCCTGGCATTATGTGTATGCCGGGAGGACCGGGGGACAACCACGGTAGTCAGCTCCTATTTTTAATCTTGCGAATGTGTTTTTTTCATGCTAGCCCCCATATAATACATCCATAAATATTTTCCTTTAACCTAAAGGGGATGTATATATTGGATGTAGCTCTTTACTTGCGAAAATCCAGAGCAGATGAAGATGCGGAACGCCGCGGTGAAGGTGAAACCCTGGCCAAGCACAAGGCCGCCCTGCTCAAACTTGCCAAGCAATTAAATTTAAATATCATTCGTATCCGCGAAGAGATCGTCAGCGGTGAAACCTTAGTCCACCGTCCGGAAATGCTGCAGCTATTACAAGAGGTCGGATCTGGTGAATACGATGCTGTCCTGGTAATGGATATTGACCGTTTTGGACGCGGCAATATGCAGGAGCAGGGATTGATCCTGGAGACGTTCCGCTCAGCCAAGACCAAGATTATAACCCCGCGGAAGACCTATGACCTGATGGATGAATTTGATGAGGAATACAGTGAATTTGAAGCTTTTATGGCCCGTAAAGAGCTCAAAATTATTACCCGCCGGATGCAGGGAGGCCGGAAGCGCGCTGCAGAAGAAGGTAACTTTATAGGTACCCGCCCGCCCTTCGGATACTTGATTGAGAAGCTCCCCGAGGGTCGCGGCCGCACTTTGAAGCCCCACCCGGAACAGGCGGAAATCGTAAAACAAATTTTCGCCTGGTACACCCATGAAGATCCCGGACAACAAAAAGGCGGAAATAAAATTGCGGCTGAATTGGAACGGCTTAAGGTCCCCTCTTATAAAGGCGGCAGCTGGTCAGCTTCTTCTGTCTTAACTATTTTAAAAAATGAAGTGTACATTGGAAGAATTCAATGGGGGAAGAAAGAGGTAAAGAAGAGCAAGGACGGAAGCAGACACCGCTCATCACGCCATAGAAGCCGCGCTGAGTGGATTGATGTACACGGAAAACATCAACCCATTATCGACAGCGAAACCTTCCTGAAGGCAAAGCGGAGGCTCTCAGAGCATCATCACTCCCCGCATCAATACAATATGGATGGCAAACCCAGAATGACATCAGCTCTGGCCGGACTTGTAAAGTGCTCCGAGTGCGGAAGGACCATGGTTTACCGGCCGTACACCAGACAACCGGCTCATTTTCGCTGCAGCACAGCCGGCTGTTCTACGCGCAGCAGCAGATATGATACCGTTGAAGCCCGGATTATCGAAGGACTTGAGCTTTGGTTAAGCGGCTATAAGATTAAATGGGGAAAGAGAAACCATCCGGCTCCACACAACGGAATCAGGTTAAAAGAACGGGCACTGGCCTCACTGCAAAATGAATTAAAGGAGCTGGAGAACCAGAGGGGAAAACTATTCGATTTCCTGGAAAGAGGGATTTATACGGAAGAGATGTTTATGGAGCGTTCACAGGATATCTCCGAGCGGATAACAGCAGCTACCGAGGGAATCAACAAAGTGCAGAAGGACCTGGATCTGGAATTGGCCCGGAAAGAAGCGGGAAGCAAGATCATCCCGCTTGCAGAATCTGTAGTTAAATCGTACTATCAGACAGACAATCCCATGAGCAGAAATGCGTTATTGAAATCCGTGCTGAACAAAGTCGTTTATAAAAAGGGACCTGGCCAGTATAAAGAGCAATTTGAGATATTCCTGTATCCGCGTCTATAAAGACAGACCGCTGGCTGAGAACCGGCGGTCTGTCTTCCGGGCAGAACTTCACTTGGCCTGGGATTATCGTTAACTGTCTGCTTGGTACCGTTCCACTTCAAGGGAAGCTAATAATAAGGGAGCTACCCCCATAGGCACATCCGACAGCACCTCCTCAGAGATATAGTAATCATATGAGCCATTGCGGTCCTTGCTCAAACCCGCCCCATGACAGATATGATGCAAGTGAACGCCGTGTTCGTCCTCTTCAGTCAAATGCTCCACAATGCCCCCATAACCTTTCAGCATCGCCTCTTTAAAAGACGGTTCCAGATAACCCAGTCTCAGCCCCTTGGCCAGCACATACACAAACATGCAGGAGCCGGAAGCTTCCAGATAATTGCCCTTTCGCCCCGCTTGATCGAGCACCTGGTACCAAAGGCCGGTCTCCTTATCTTGGACCTCCAGAAGCGCACCGCACATCCGCTGAAAAATACCGGTGACTGTCCCCCGCTTCGGATGAGCGAGCGGAAAATGCTCCAGGCAGTCAACCATAGCCATCGCATACCACCCCATCGCCCGGCTCCAGAAATGGGAGGACAATCCGGTAGACGAGTCAGCCCATTCCTGCTCTTTGGATTCATCCCAGCCATGGTAGAGCAGGCCAGTACGCGGATCGCGGGTCCGCCGCTCGACCAGCAGCAGCTGATGCGCTGCCTCGTCAATCAGTTCAGGACGTTGAAAGACCTTGCCGTATTCTGCCAGGAATGGAGATGCCATGTACAGCCCGTCCAGCCACATCTGGAAAGGGTATACCTTCTTATGCCAAAATCCTCCTTCGGAGGTGCGGGGATGTCCAATAAGCTGTGCGGCCAGCAGATCGGCTGCCTTGGCATACCGGTCTTCTCCTGTTTTCTGGTACAGCAAGAACAGATTTTTGCCCTCATTGATCTGGTCCAGGTTGTATTCCTCCAGCCTGTAGGTCCGAATGGAACCATCCTCTCCAATGAATGTGTCCATATGCCGCTCCATATAGGAGACATACTCCGGCCGGCCGAGCTGGACACCCGCCCGGGCCATTGCCATCAGCAGCATGCCCGGAACATAAGCCCACCGTTCCAGCACATATTCATCCTCTCCCTGCTCATTGCACCTTCCAAGAATCGTATCCGCGATTTTAGCGGACCAGCGAACGCTTGTTGCTTCAGTTATAGACACCATTATTCCTCCTTCGTTAATCATCCATATGAGTCTAACCTTATGCTCCGGCAAGCTGCTTCCGCAGCCAGGCAAAGGCCGGTCCGCCATGAATCTCATGACCTCCGGTGAAGAAGTCCGCCTCAACCTGCCCGGAATGATGTGCTGCCCCGTAAATACTCTCCAACCGGGCTAAAGCAATTCTTGCCCCCGGGGGCCAAACAGATGATCGGCATCGCCCGATTCGAGGAACAGGCCGCGCGGGGCAATGAGGCCCAGAAGATCAGGCATCTCCGCTTCCAGCAGTATCCCCGGTATATAATTGTCGAGGCAATGATTGCGCGTCAGAATACTGTCCGCGAAGGTATTGGCATACCCGCTTACGACCGCACAGGCGATCCGCTGGTCAAGCGCGGCTGTGAAGCCAGCCACCAGTCCGCCGCCGGAAATACCGATAATTCCAATGTGACTGCCCTTAACCTCGCGCCTTGTCTGCAAATAATCCAGTGCTCTCATGGTTTCGTAGATACGGTAACCGGCCATCGTCTTCCCGGCCATCAGCAGTGCCGAAGACAGGCGGAAGCAGGAATTACGTCCAGGCTCGCCGCTGGTCAGGTCTTCTTCCAGACGTCTGTCGCCAAAGCCGAGCA
The DNA here is from genome assembly GCF_016772475.1 of Paenibacillus sonchi. Taxonomy (NCBI): domain Bacteria; kingdom Bacillati; phylum Bacillota; class Bacilli; order Caryophanales; family Paenibacillaceae; genus Paenibacillus; species Paenibacillus sonchi. Next base: position 4,605,619 of record NZ_CP068595.1, on the reverse strand, counting down.
GTTCCGGGGCAGCCACTACAAAGCCCTGTCTTGCCAGTGAAACCGCGAAGTCCTTATGCAGCCCGGGATCTCCCGGCCGCTCCGCTCCGCCCGGGTCCAAGCCGACGATCTCCCGGCTTCCGTAGCCATGTCCATGAATGGCAAGAACGGCAGGGGCAGGGGTAGATAGCGGCTGATCCGGGAGCAGAAGATACAGCGGCATGCGAAGTCCTTCATAGGTAGTGATCTCTATACGTTCTCGGGTATACCCGGAGCAGACGGTACGTTCCAGAAAAACCGGCCGCAGCTCTTCAGCTATTTCCGGAAAGCCGCCCAGCCGCTCTGTAAAAGCTGCGGCAAGCCCGTCGCGCCACTGCTGAAAGGGGATATCCTTGCTGAATGCCGAATTGCGCTGTGTTGACCGAACCAGTTTTTCCATGTATTGTTCCAGAGGCTCCATCCGAAGTGCTCCTTCCCTTAATAGCCTTCGGGATGCCACCCGTCAAGCACGGACAGCACCCTATACTGCGCCGCTTCCTGTGGAATCAGCTGCCGCGACCAGGCAGCTCTGGCTTCAGGATTGGCCCCCGGGCCACTGCTGCCATATTCTTCATAGCGGCTGGTTTCCTCCCTGTCCGGCTGCCCCCAATTATGCCAGCCTTCCCCGATAATCGAACTGTCCATGACAGTGCGGATAAAGGCCACATGGGCATAAGGCCGCCATGGGCGTCCAAGATACACCTCGCTTACCCCTTCACCGCTGGTAATTTCACAATCGAGGAACACATAACCAAACGGTGTGCCTTCGGGCGTTGATGCGGCTGTAATATATCCCCTGGAACGCTTGTTATGCAGCCGGCAGCGTTCAAACAAAGCCGTAGCAGCGCCAAAAATATAATCCACATCGCCTTCAATGTAGCATTCGTTATAATATTGTTTCCCTTGCCCCGTGTACAAAGTATCCTGGTCACCCAGCAGGCGTACACGCCGGAATACGGCATGACCAGCATCTACAAAAGCAGCCACCGCCTGACCGGTGCCGGGACCGGAGGCATTCCGGATGGTCAGATTCTCAGCCGTGAAATGTTCGGCGAATACATTCAGGGTGCCGGATTTGAATGTGCCAAGCGGCTCTCCGTCCGGACCTAAAGTGTGGGCGTTGTCTGACCAGGTGATGATAGTGGAATTCGTGTCCTCCCCCAGCAGGAGAACCGGAGGTGTTCCCTGTTTTACTGTAACCTTTTCCTCGTAAATGCCGGGCTTGATGCGAATCGTTACTGCTTCCTTGTATTCCTGCGGAATGGAATCCAGCGCTGCCTGTAGACTGCTGAACCCTTCACCGACACTCTTCGAGACTGTAATTAACATCTGCGGCTCCTTTCCTGTCAACCTAAGTTTATTCTATAATAACCGTAACGCTCCGTAAGAGAAGGGGAGAATTATGACCAGCCTGACCAGTCCCAATCACAAATATCATATTGAAGAAGGCCGCTACAGCATCCAGCATATGAAACGTAAAGGCATTACCGCAATGCCGCGTCCCCACAGCCATGACTTAACCGAGCTGTACTATCTGATGCAGGGGGAGCGCGTATACTTTGTGGACGACCGGGTCATTACGGTTCATAAGGGGGAGCTTATTCTTATTTCCAGCCGGGAGCTTCATTCCACAGCAAGCTCTGAAGTCGCCGAATTTGAACGGATTCTGATCAATTATGACCCCGCTCTTCTGCCGCCTTCCCTGCAGAATGAAGCCATCTGGTTTCATGGCCGCGGGTACCGCCTGTTCAAGCTGAACCTGCGCGAGCAGGACGAAGCGGAAAGCCTGATGAACCGCATGCTGGAAGAATGCCGGCTGCAGCGGTCCTATTACGAAACCAGCATAATCACTTTATTCACCGAGCTGATGATTCTTCTCCAGCGTTCAGAGAACATCTCACAGGCCGGCGGGACCAAACATCCGCTTCATCATCTGGTAACCGATGTTGCCACCTATATCCGCGATCACTACCGTGAAGCCCTGACTCTGGAAGCGACAGCGAGTAATTTTTACATTAGTCCTTCATACCTGAGCCGGGTCTTTCACCGGCTGACGGGTTTTCACTTTCGGGAATACATCGTTCATGTCCGCGTAAGGGAAGCCGAACGCCTGCTTGCCGGGTCCACAGGCAAAATTCAGGAGATCGCCTCCGCTGTCGGATTTGAACATCTCTCCCATTTCAATAAAACCTTCAAAAAATCAACCGGTCTGACCCCGCTCCAATACCGGAAAGAAGCAAGGTCACACCCTTCGCGGAAGGTCAAGACGGATTTCCATCATCCGTAGAAATTGATTTATTTCTCAGTAATCGTCAAACCTTCGGACTGGGTGAGAACGACTTGGCTGCATCGGTGCGCCGTTATCTCCGGCGTTTCCGTGGTCTGTAACCAGATACGGTCCAGCGTAAGCCCCGTAGCATGCCGCAGCACAATTCCCCGTTCACTCACTGCGCGGAATTGTTCAATGGTCAGATCTGCAAGCGGCATCTCCGGCAGCCCGTTCACGAGCAGCGCGGTTGCCGCTCCACGGCACACAAGGTTCTTGAGCGTAATCTTCCGGAACTGCGGCGTTTCCTCTGTAACCGAAAAGTATTGCTCGTCATACCCTTCCGATCCTTCGACCCCTGCATAGAACATGTGAAAGGATACGGCCTCGTGGATGATTCCCGTCATGCTGATATTCTCCATTACAATATCCTCCACCATACCGCCTCTTCCCCGGGTGCTTTTGAACCGCAGGCCAATGTCCGTGCCGATGAACAGACAGTCACTAACTCGAACCGCATGCACACCTCCGGACATCTCGCTGCCGATCACCACTCCCCCATGCCCGTGATATACCGTGCAATTCCGGATGGTAATATACCGGCAGGGCATCCCCCGCTTACGGCCTTCCTCATCCTTGCCCGACTTGAGGCAGATGGCGTCATCCCCCACATCAAAGCTGCTGTGCTCAACCAGAGCATGAGTGCAGGATTCCAGATCGAGGCCATCCCCGTTCTGCGAATACCAGGGATTGCGGACCTGAACATTCCGTACGGTAATCTGCTCGCATCCAAAGGGATGAAGACACCAGGCAGGTGAGTTTTGGAAGGTCGGCCCGTCCAGCAGCACCCGCCGGCAGTTGCGGAGGCTAAGCAGCGTTGGACGGAGATACGGACGGGCAGGCAGAAACGCTTCCATGCGGGTGTCTCCCTTGTCCCGCAGCTTCCGGCAAAAGCCTTCTCCCTCCAAGGCTTCCCGGGAAGGCCACCACACTTCGCCCTGCGGATCAAGCACGCCTCCGGATTCAATCAGATGGTTCCACTGCTTCTCCGTCATCTTGAACCGCTTCACCGGACGCCAGCCTTCGCCGCTGCCGTCGAACACCCCCTCTCCGGTGATTGCCACATCGCTTAGGCCTTCACCATCGAGCGGAGCCTGACAGCGCCAGCCGGCATTCCCCTCGTATTGGGAAGAGAGCAGCGGATATAAGGCGGGGTCAGGGTCGAACTGCACCAATGCTCCCTTGTCTGCGCTCAGATTAATCCTGCTGTGCAAAGTAAGCGGTCCCGTGCGCCAGATGCCGGCCGGAATGACAACCTTTCCACCTCCCATGGCAGCGCAGGCATCCAGTGCAGCCTGAATAGCGGAGGTGCACAGGGTAAACCCTCCTTCTTCCGCCCCATAATCCGTGATCACAAAAGTCCGTTCGGGAATCCGGGGAAGCTCTGGAACCGGGTAAGCTATTGTTTCCGGATTGCTGCACATTGAACCTTACCTCCCCTATTATTCAAGTTCTTCATAGCTGAACCAGTCAAAATCGGCATAGCTTTCACTCTCCGCGCCTTGAGAGCTTGTGTACATTCCGATATAAGCTCCTGTAAAACCTCCGGCCAGGTCCGTGCTGAGCACTCTGCCGTCAGCCCGTTCGAAGAAGGCTGTCCACTTGGCGGCTTCAGAGGATCTGTAATAGAAGCTGTACTCCTGTCCTCTGGCTTCCACCTTAAGCTGCACCTGATCCTGCGGATATGGCATGGACGCCAGCAGCTGTTCGCTGCCGCCCTTTCGCTGAATCAACTGCAGCACACGTTCCCCTGCCTCCAGCCCCGATTCATACCGGAAGTGGTAATCCGCATTCTGGAGGAGGACCAGTCCGGCAACCTCCCCTTCGGCAGCGGGACGAAACGTCATGTCAGCCGCCGCCCGGAAGCTCAAATGCTGCTGGCGCCTGCCGATAAAGGATGGATTGGCAATCTCCGAGAGCCGCTCCGCCTTCAAATGAAGCCGCAGGAAGCCGGGCTTCTCGGTAAGACTCCAGAATTCCCCCGCGGTGTCCGCAGGAAATTCCAAATCAGTGCAAGCTCACTGCCCGTAAACTCATCGCGTGCAGGCAGCTCCGGCCACCTTGTCTCCGGCAAATCCGGAGCCGGCGACTCCAGTTCAAGCACGCCTTTGCCGGGGTTGACCACCGGCCACTCATTCTCCCATAGGACCGGTGTCAGGAAGGTTTCGCGTCCCAGATTGCGGTAATAGCCGCCGCAGGTCCGCGAAGCCAGGCAGAACATCCACCAGTCACCGTGCTGGGTCTCCACAAGCTCCCCGTGTCCGACGTTGACGATGGGATAAGCTCTGCCGAGATGGCGGTGCGTCAAAATCGGATTGGCTTTATGGCCCTCATACGGGCCTGTAATACTCTTGCTTCTGGCGATCGTAATCGCATGAGTATGCCCGGTGCCGCCTTCGGCAATCAGTACGTAATACCAGGCGCCGATTTTATAGATATGCGGTCCCTCCTGGGCGTGAGCCACCTTAAGGGCGCCCTGCCAAATGCTGTGCTTCGGGCCAATCAGCCTGCCTTGGCTAAGATCGATCTCCTGCAGCCAGATATCCATATGCTTCGGATAATCCTGCCCTTCCGGCGGAACCCGGTTGCCCGTATAATACACCTTACCGTCATCATCGAAGAACAAGGAGGAGTCAATGCCGGGTGCATCCTCCAGCCAGATGGGGTCAGACCAGTCTCCGGCCGGATCGGTTGCTGTAACATAGAAATTGTGCTGGTTTTTGTCATTATCAACATAAGTGGTAATCATATAAAAGACTCCTTCATGATAGCGGAGCGTCGGTGCCCAAATGCCCATGGAGGGAATCGTGTGATCCAGATTGAGCTGGGACGGACGGTCCAGTACATGGCCGAGCTGGCGCCAGTTGACCAGATCCTTGCTGTGGAAGATAGGAACGCCCGGAAAAAACTCAAAGCTTGAAGTCACAAGATAATAATCTTCACCGACGCGGATCGCGGAAGGATCAGGATAAAATCCCGGCAGCACCGGATTGCGGAATGTTCTCATTGCAGTAGTCCTCCTCAAAACAATTCAAATGTAAGCACCACCAATTATAGTTTGTATATGTTTAACTTTCTTGTATTTTCTATGTTCTATTTCTTCGTTTTTATACTTTCATGCTATATTTCCGATATTTCACTCCTTGTCAGCGAATGGCTTTTCCCTCTAGAATGGGGGTAACAGATTTACCTTAAGGGGTGAGCAGCTTGGGAAAAAGAAAGAAATTATACACCCGCTTTTTTATGAGCCTGACCGCAATTTCAGTCTGCTGCATTCTTGTGCTGGCCGTTGTGATCTTTTATTGGTACCGGAATATTACGATAGATAATGTCAACAAGGCGAATCAGAATGTGCTGGTGAATACTGAAACCGTTTTTATAAACTATAAAGAGATCGTCCAGAATTACGCTATGGACTTTTATAGGAATCCGAACATCAACGCGCTCATGATGAACGGAGATACGAGCTGGAGCGACCAGCTGTACAGTGCCTTAAGCCAAATCCGCGGGGCGCTGGTTGTTAACCAGTATATGGAGAACGCCTACATCATGGGGGTAGATGAACCTGTTGCGATGTTTGAGAACCTGCCGCTAAGCCCGGAATCCAAGCTGGAGCTGTTCTCGCGGATGCGGAAGAATGTGATTGTTGAGTCACCGTTTCTGTGGGAGGCAACCTTGAACAACGGTACCCCAATCACTCTGCTCACCGTGTTCTATAACGACCGGGCGTTTGCGGACAGCGAATATTACGGGGCGGTAGCACTGACCGTCAATCTGGGCAAGCTGCAGAACAATCTGTTCACTCAAAAAGAGGGAGAAATCACCCGTTACGCGGTGCTGGACGGAAATGCATCCGTGCTCATGCACAGTGCACTCGATACCCCGCTGGAGGAGGGCATGCTGAAGCAGGTAGTGGCTTCCTCCCCGGAAAGAGGCTCCTTTGTCTACAGGGGGAGCGGAGAGCCGCAGCTGATTACCTATGTATATTCTGCTGCGGACAAGCTATGGTTTGTGTCGGAGACTTCCTACAGGGACAGCATCCGCGATATCTCCAATGCCCGCACCTTGATGACCGGCCTGTGCTTAGCATTGATTATTGCCGCTGCCCTAACCGCCAACCTGATCTCACGGCGAATGTATAAGCCGATTGGCCGGCTGTTCGGCAATATCGTTCATCTGTCCGGCAATGAAGAAGCGCTGAAGACAGGCGGTGATTTCGATACCGTAAGCCAGGAACTGGAGCAGATTGGCGTAAAGCTGGAGCAGCTCAAGAAAGAAAGCGATGACAGCGCCTTGATGCGGTGGCTGCTGTCCCCCCGGGAACCCCGGAGAACAGCAGTACGCCGATGATGAGCATAGCCGCTTCCGGGGGAGCATATTGTGTATGCGTACTAACTTTGCTGGAGTCCGAACCATCTGAAGGCTCCGGGCAGACCTTCGGGGAGGGCATTGAGCAGATTGAACTGGCCTTCTCCGAACTTGCGGCCGTTCAATCCTTCCATCCGCATCAGGGAACTGCTGTGCTTATTCTAAGTGAGCTGAGAAGCGGCAGCTTTGACGATTACGCCTTGTTCCGCGGCAAATGGGAGGACATTGCAGCCCGGCTTCAGCATTCAGATGTCAGCTGCGCCTTAGGAATCAGCGGACTGACGGATGATTTACACCTGCTGAGGGCCAAATACAACGAGGCTGCGGACAGTCTGCAGTATATTAAATTTCATGTACACCAGAACATCATCTTTGCGGATGATACCATCCATCTCAACAGCAGCCCCATGCCTGACAGCGCCCTTGAACCGGTGCTGCAAGCCGTTAGGCAGACGGAGCTTTCGGGCCATATTCCGCAGGCGGTGGAACGATTGCTGGCCGTAGCCTGCAGTTACCGCGCCGAGTCAGCCACCATCGCTTTGGCGAGACTGGCCTTTGAGCTCAGCCGCACGGCTGAGCTTAATGCAGACGTTCAGCAATCCGGCTTTCTAGATAATTACCAGCGCATCTGGCAGATTCAAAGCTATGACAAGCTGCTGCATTGGATTGTAGACAGCTGTAATACCGCCCTTGAGCGGATTGCCAGCATGAGCGCTGTACAGACCAAGAGCATTGCTGTAGAAGCCATTTGTTACATCAGGGATCATTATGACGACTCCAGACTCTCCCTTAATGCGCTTGCCGACAAGCTGTCGCTAAGCCCCGCTTATCTCAGCAGGCTGATTGCCGACGAGGTCAACTGCAGCTTTCCCGATTTCGTTAACCTGCTGCGCCTGGAGCAGGCACAGATGTTATTAGTCACTGAGCTTAGCTTAGATATCCGGGAAATTGCAGAGAAGGTGGGCTACAATAGCAGCACTTATTTTACAACCCAGTTTAAAAAGCGTTTTGGGGTTACCCCCTCCAAATGGAGAATGAATCATATTCTGCAGAAACAGGAATCCTCCTGATTGCCGCGCAATAAGCAAGGAATAAAAACGGCTGTGCCATCCTCCACGGGATAGCGCAGCCGTCTTTGTTCTAACGTTACCTGGAGAACGATTCCCCATGAATCTTACGCCGGCTCCCCACCGCTCCAAAATCAACGGGGGCATGCTGAAGACGGATCGCCCTATTCCTTCACGAGCTATCCGCAGCCGTTACGGACAGGAAAGCCGTTATGGATAGAAGATTCGCCTATTCCGCAGGACTACGGACAGAGATGCCTTTATTTATCCCTTTCCCCTTTATTCCAGGCTCCATCGAACGATCTAACGGCTCCTGAGTCCGTAACTGCCGAAAAAGTAGGATTTTTGGAGAAATAAGGGCTCCTCTGTCCGCATCAGTCCGCGGATGGAGCCCAATCCTTCTGCATCGCTTATATCCTCTAAGGCTTCCAAGATATCCACATTTTTTTACACTGTATAATTTCCTATACAAGAACAAAGGTGATGCCCGGCAGCATTTTCACAGCCGGGGGCATCCCCCTTGTTTGTCTTTTAATGAAACCCCTTCACCCCGCATATTCTGTGCAATCCCCCCTTTAAATAAGGCTTTTTCACGCCTAAATAACAAAAAAGTGATATCTTTTCTGTTTTTTTAATCCGTCCTTTTCCGCTTTTTTAACTTTTTTTCGTTTATTATGATAGCGTTTACATTCCGGGCCGATTTATGATTTCCCTGTAAAGCGTTCTCCTGAAACAAGGGACAGAAATGATAACGCTATATAAAGGAGTGGACTGTTAATGATGCAAGAGGCTACACCGGAAACACAGGGACGGCTAAGTCCGGGAATCAGGGCGGCCAGAGCCAAAAGCTTCCGTAAATCCCTTAAGAAGGACAGCACACTATACCTGCTCGCTCTTCCGGGGATCGTCATTCTGATTCTTTTTGCTTATCTGCCGATGAGCGGTCTGATTCTGGTCTTTAAGAATTACAACTTCAACGACGGCATCTTCGGCAGCCCGTGGGCCGGCTTCTCCAACTTCGAGTTTTTCTTCTCCAGCATGGAAGACTCTCTCAGGGCTACACGCAACACGGTCATGCTAAATGCGCTATATATGCTGACCGGTACGTTTTTTTCAGTGGCCATCGCTATTATCCTGAACGAGCTGCGCAGCAAGTGGTTTATCAAAATCACGCAGAGCGTCATGTTTTTTCCGTACTTTATTTCTTGGATTATTATCGGGGCAATTCTGTTCTCCCTGCTGGATTATGACAAAGGCATTATGAACCAGCTGCTCCAAACGCTCGGCATCTCCCAGGTCGACTGGTATTCCAGCCCTTGGCTGTTCGTCATCATTCTAGTGCTGGCGAATATCTGGAAAAGCGCCGGCTACGGCGCCATCATCTATTATGCGGTCCTGCAAGGCATCGACACTTCCTATTATGAAGCCGCAAAAATCGACGGTGCCTCCAGATGGCAGATTATTACCAGGATTACGGTGCCAATGCTTATTCCGTCGATCATTCTAATGACGCTGCTGGGCATCGGGGGCATGCTGAAAGGCGATCTCAGCATGATTATGGGAGTAACCTTCCTGAATCCGCTGCTTCTGCCTACTACCGACATTATCGATGTGTATGTATACCGCACAGCCATCCGTTCCGGAGAATTCGGCTTTGCTTCAGCGATCACGCTCTATCAATCCGTCTTTGGCTTCATTCTGGTTCTGGTAGCCAACAAGCTGGCTGGCTGGTATGACAAGGACAGCAAACTATTCTAGGAGACTGATAAGATGCTAAATACCGAAAACAAAGGCCTGCTCATTTTCTTTTATTGCTGTATAGCTATATTTTCAGCCATCTGTCTGGTGCCGTTTATTCTGGCCGTATCCGGCTCATTATCCACCGAATCCCGAATCGCTGCGGAAGGATATTCGTTCTGGCCCAGAGGCTTCACCTTTGAAACATATGAATTCCTGTTTGGCTCCAAGGCGCAGCAGATTCTGCGGGCGTATTCCATGTCGGTGATCGTTACGGTGCTCGGCACCGTGTCGGCCGTACTGGTGACCACCGCTTACGCCTATGTCATATCTGTTAAAAGCTTCCGGCTCAAAAATTTCTTCGCCTTCTTCGCCTATTTCACGATGTTGTTCAGCGGAGGAACGCTGCCATGGTATCTGCTCAGCACCAAATATTATCATTTGGGCGATACTCTTATCGGCCTGTTCATCCCTTATGTGCTCAGTGTTTTTCTGATGTTTCTCATGGCAAACTATTTCCGCAGCATCCCGCATGAAATCGTGGAATCTGCGCAAATCGACGGTGCCGGACATCTGCGGATCTTCTTCAGCATTATGATTCCGCTGGGCCGGGTCGGGCTGGTCACAATCTCGCTTTTTTATGCGCTGCAGTTCTGGAATGATTTCTATCTGCCGCTAATGCTGGTAACGGATCAGAAGCTCTATACGATCCAATATTTAATGTACAACATGATGGCGAACATCCAGTTCCTGGCCTCCGGCAATGCGGCTCAGGTCGGTGGAGCTATCATCGCACCGCCGCTGGAGACAGCCAAAATGGCGATGACCTGCCTGACCGTTTTGCCAATCGCCATATTATATCCTTTTCTCCAGCGCTTTTTTGTCAAAGGCATTATTGTGGGTTCGGTCAAAGGTTAATTCCCAACAAAATGCCCTATGATATCCGGTTGCACCGGGTTTATGCTCCCCTGCACCTTGATGTACAATAAGACTTAAGGGAGCACGACCTTTGCAATAGATGCCTCAAACATTATGATTCTATTCAGGAGGGTTCATCATGAAAAAGAAAAAAGGTTGGTTAAGTTTGCTCCTGGCAGCGGTATTCCTGGTAAGCGGCTGTTCTCAGGGCAACAATGAAAGCGCTGCCCCTAGTACCGGAAGCGGAAATGAAGGTACTCCTTCCGTTACGGATAACGGCAGTAAAGACGGCAGCCCATTGGCTCCCGCCAAACTGAAAATTGTGCTGTACGGGGATGAATCGAACCGGATGAAGGAACTGGCGAAGACAGAGTTCTACGACGTAATCAAGAAAGAAATTAACGCTGAGGTTGAATTTCATTTTCTGCCTTGGACAGAATACGGCGGCGGCAAAACCGACCTGATGCTGTCTACGGGAGAGGACTTCGCCACCTACACGGATGCCAATTACATGGTGAAATCTGTGGCAAAAGGGCTTTATGCCGACCTTACCCCTATGTCAGTGCAGCAGCCGATTTGAGTAAAAATGTCGACGAGGCCTCCTTCAAGGCCTTTCAACTAGATGGGAAGCAGTATGCAATTCCAGTCGGCAATAAGCCGAATTCTGCGGAGTTCTACAGCGCGCTGGTCAGACAGGATCTGCTGGAGGAAGCCGGCATGACGCAGGTCACCTCGCTGAAGGAACTGGAGCAGTTCTATGATAAGGTGCATGCCATTCATCCCGAACTGATCGGGTACGCCAACACCGATGCCCGCCGGATTCTGCAATATGATTACACGGACAAAAACCTGTTTTGGCAAAATGATTTTATTGCCCTGGACGAGTCTGCGAAAGATGATAAAATCATCAGCTGGTTTGAAACCGAGGAGTTCAAGAAGTATGCGAACCTGATGCGCGGCTGGTATGAAAAAGGAATCATCCCGAAATATGCCGCCACCAATGTTCCGCAGCTGCAGTCTGACTGGAACTCCGGCAAAGCGATGTTCTGGGCCGGTACAGCGGCACGCCCTTTTGAAGGGGCGGCAACGATTTCACAAGCAGTGCCTGAGGCCAAGCTGGTCAATTATTTCCTTGGCAGCGGCCGGCCAAAAATCAGCCGCGGCACGTACAGCACCGCCTTCTTCGTCTCTACCGCAGCCAAAGACCCTGAGCGCTATGTGATGTTTTTCAATCTGCTGCAAAAAAACCAGGAGCTGTACGACTTGTTCGCCTACGGGATAAAGGGAACGGATTATACGGTGGACGAGAACGGGCGTCTGACCAAAATAAACACCGATTCGCTGATCCCCGACTGGCTGCTGATGAACAAAAACTTCATCCGTTTTGACAACACCGTTCCGGACGAATTCATCGCTGAATACAAGGCTTGGGACGATGGGGCAATCATTTCCAAGGGTGCCGGCTTCAACTTTGACAATACACCGGTCAAGAATGAAGAAACGAAGCTGAACGGCGTATTCACGGAATACCTCGCACCCATCGGCAGCGGCTTCAGCGATTATGACACCGCCTTCCCCAAAGCGCTGGACAGGCTTAAAGCAGCGGGGATTGATAAATACATCGCTGAATATCAGAAACAATTTTCCGAATGGTACGCCAAGCAGAAGTAAGCACTGTCACAGCAATCACCATACCGGCAATAAAGAAGCGTGGCTCCTCATGGGAGGCACGCTCCTTTGCGCAAAAGAAAATCAAAAACTCCTGTCCGTTCAGCTCAGCCTTTGGCAGCTTAGAATTTCTTCATACCGGATTCTCTTTGAATAACTTCATGGTATATTCTTAAATAACTGTCAGTCATCTGCTTATTGGTGAAGTGTTTCTGAACATACGCTCTCAATAAGTGCGGCGAAGGATATTTTTTCTGCCGGACCTTAACTGCCATCTCACTTATGTTATTACAAACCAGGTTAGGAAATCCGGATAATACTTCCGGTACCGCACCATTTCTGAGCGCCAGCACCGGAGTCCCGCAACCTAAACTTTCAACCAGGACCAGACCGAAGGGTTCTTCCCATAATGTGGGGAATAGCACACATTCCGCATGCTTGATTAGCTGCTGCTTCATTTTCCCGCCCACAGGTCCAACATAATGGATATTGGGATTGTTCCGGATGCGCGGCTTGACCTCTCTCTCAAAAAATCTGGAGGCTTTCACGGGACCCGCAATAATCAGCGTCTTACCAGTCCTTTCGGCAACTTGTATAGCTTGCAAAACACCCTTATTCCGGATAATCCTGCCTATATACAACAGATATAAATGTTTCTCTGTGCTAAATTCATATTCACGCGTATTAATTCCATTGTATACACAGAAGCCTTTGTTGTTCCCCATCAGCCGGCGGGCGCGTTTACTTACGTATACAGGGTATTTAATCCGCCGTTTGACCGGGATATGCACAGTGCATACCGTTGGAACCTTAGGATTAGTTACGCCAAGCGCGGAACGGAAAGTATGGTCATGGATAATATCAACCCGCTCAGGTAATTTTTTCAGCACAAATCTTGCTATGCTTTCATGGCGGAGCCCCTTAGGATAGGTAATAAGCTTTGCCCTGCTCCTGCTCCCTAGAGCTGCAAATAAATAGACCTTATGCCCTCGTCTAACCAGCTCTTCCGTCAGCTCATAAACAATTTTTTCAGTCCCCCCTTTGATGGAAGGGACCGGCTGTGCGTTTGGATAGTTCGAAATCACTTGTGCGATGGTTAATTTTCTGCTTTCCGGAAGCTTAATCAGCTTTTTCATACCAAAGAGATCCCCTCCAGTTTCCCCAAGAAATTTAGATAAACTAGCCTTAATTTCTGCGATACTCCTGCTTATAGCTGCCGTAATCGGCCTATATACCGCTTGGGTAAAAGGCCAGGGATACAATAAACTATGCAATAAAATAAATCTTGCGTGGGCAGCAATTCACATTCAAGAATGCCCCGCTGAAACACTAACTTTGGAGCTCGCATTTTCATGTGAATAAAATAAAGAGCCGTTTAAGCTGTTCCTACATACATGTCTATAATGAACGTGTTATTGTGTTTACACCCGGTGATGTGCACGTCAGCAAGGATCAGATTCATGCACTTGTGTATGACGTTAAAAGCGGAACATGGTCGCGCAAATGGCGCTCTTTTCCGAATATGATCTATGACCGCTGCCGGATTCAGCGCAGCAAGCGGTTCGAGCAGCTGCTGCGCTTCCGCGCGCGCTACGGCCATCTGACCTTTCTGAACCGGCCGCTGCGCAATAAATGGACCGTGTACCAGACCTTCTCGCAAAAAAGCCGGTTCCGGCAGCATATGCCGGAAACCTTGTTATACCAGTCTTCCGCCGATCTGCACCGGATACTGAAATCCAGCCCGGTCGTCTATGTCAAGCCGGCCAGCGGAACAGGCGGGCGCGGCATCCTGCGGATTGAGCGGCTGAAGGAAGGCAAGTCCCTATACGATATCCAGGGACGCCGCCTGAGCCGGCAGATCATCGCCCCCCGCAAGGTCACGCTCACCCGCCTGGAGTCCATTGTGCACCAGTGGTGCCTCGGCGGGCGGTTCCTCGTGCAGCAGGGCATCCCGCTGCGCCTGCCCAGCGGACGCTACCACGACTACCGCATGCTGGTGCAAAAGAACGGCCAGGGCGTGTGGGAGCTGACCGGCATGGCCGGCCGCGTAGGCGCCGCCCGCAGCGTCACCTCCAATCTCCACGGCGGCGGCCACGCCATCCGCGCAGAGATTCTGCTGAAGCAATGGCTCGGCAGCCAGGAAAAGGCCGAGAAAACGATGAAGACCGCCGAGAAGCTGGGCCTCGACGCCGCAGCCTATCTGGAGGACAGCTTCGGTACCCTCTGCGAGCTGGCCCTGGACCTCGCCATTAACCGCGAGGGCCAGATCTACGTGCTGGAGGTCAACCCCAAGCCCGCCCGCGAGGTCTTCTCCCGCTCCGGCGACAGCAGCACTTACCGCAAAGCGTTAACGCGCCCGCTGGAGTATGCGATGTGGGTGTATAAGAACAAAAATGCGCCGAGTCCGGCGAAGGTGGTTGGGGACTGATAGCAGGATAACTTATTGCGTGAAGCATATAAATTATACGATAAGCAGAAACGGGTACCGTCCTATAAGGACGGTACCCGTTTCAGTGAGAGACAGAAGGAACATCTCTTTCTAATCAGATCAGAATTCACATTCTATTGCATTCTATACAGCAGAAGGCGGTTCGACGCAAAACCAGAAGTATTTTATTGCACGAAGTGCAGTCATGCAAAAAAATCTACTATGGTTATTCCACAAGAAGATTACGGACTTCTAGTTCAATCTATATAGCACTACTCACCTGATAACTCCGCTCATCTGATAGCACCGCTCACCCGCTACTTCGCCAGCGCCAGCTGGAAAAAGGCGGTCAAATCCGACTGATCTCCACACATATCTTAAGCACAAGAATGGGACACATTGCTTTCCTATACAAATAAAATAAGGACCTTTAACGCCAGCAAGGGTGCCCTTACGCCGGATTATGCGGCGGCAGTGACACCCGTGTGGACTTACTTGTTATAATATGGACAATTCAGCCCTGGACTATAACCCGGCAGTAATTACGGAGAACCTTTCGATTGTTGTACGCTCGTACACCTTTGCAGTACGCTCTTACACCGTGCTGTTGTCGTAGAGGCCAATCAGCTCATCAAATGAGGAAATGATAACATCCGACCCTTTCAGCTCATCCTGGCGTCCGAAGCCTGCATAGGCGCAGCCAATTACCGTCTGCCCGTTGCCTTTGCCTGCCTCGACATCGGATGAACGGTCACCGACCATCCAAGCCTCCTTGATGCCGTGCTCATCCAGCAGGATGCGCAGCAGCTCGGTTTTGGTAGCAGTGCCCTGTCCGCCGGCGCTATACAGGCCGTCAAACAGCTCTTTCAGCTCGTGCACCACTACAATACTGTGAATGTAGTCTTCCAGTCCGTTGCTCGCTACGAACAGCTTGACTCCGCGCTCATGAAGCGCCGCAAGTGTCTCGGTAACCTTAGGGTACAGCAGTGTGCCGCCTGCCTCCAGCCCCTCGACTTCCAGCTGCAGCAGCAGCTCATCCGCGCGGCGGTGCACAGCCTCACCGGCATCCGGCATGACATTCTTCCAGATTTGGGACAGCAGCATGCCCAGACTGCTGAGAATCCGTTCCTCCGGTGGAGTGGGTCCTGCGTACAGACCCTCCGCCCGCAAAATGTCAAACATTTTATGATAAGCGGGCAACAGCAGACTTTCTGTCTGGAACAACGTTCCGTCCATATCAAAAATAATCGCTTCCGGCTTCTTCAATTTCGTACTCATGTGATGACCCAGCCCTTCTGTAGTGTTCTGCATATGCCGCCTTCTGCGGGCAGATGCTTTTGTCTCACGCCCTATAATATAGGATTTCAGCAGGTATTGTCCATGTTCACAAGCTTCAAGTGCAATGCAAAAGGGACCGGAGGGCAGCACCGTTAAGGTGCCCGTCCTCCGGTCCCCGCTGTTATAAAGCGCTGGATGCCGGTTGCTGATTATACGCGGTCGAAGCTGGCAATCAATTCGTCCAGTACATCTTTGCTGACCATTTTGCCTTTGAAGTTAATGAGGTTTTCTGCACTGCCGGAGAAGATGCAGGTAGGCTCATATTTTCTGAGAATGATCTTTTCACCGTCGACAAAAATTTCGAGAGGGTCTTTTATGTCAATTCCCATCGTTCTGCGCAGTTCAATCGGAATCACGATACGTCCCAGTTCATCCACTTTTCTTACTATTCCTGTTGCCTTCATCACTATGCATCCTCCCTTGAAATAACCCTTAAATAATCTTGTGGTGTTAAAAGCTATCAATGCTTCAATATAGTAGAAATGATTAACCTCTATCTGCATTGTAAAGTGCTAGTTCTTTCCTGTCAATTTTATTTCTACATCTTTTGATATTTATCGACAAATAATTCGACAAAATTCAGAGTAAATTCGACAAAATATTAGTCTAGGGATTATTTTATCCAAAATCCGCCCCAATTAACAGTTTTTTATTTTAAAAAATTAATACAGGTATTACAAAACTAATTAGACCTATTTACAGAACAAGAAACCCCGCCGTTCACCTGAATATTCCCGCAGCAAAAACACCCTCTCTCAGCAGATGAATTTATCTCCGCTTCAGAAAGGGTGATCAATTGTGCCGTGCGTCAAGCGTGAATCTCAAAAAGCCGGGCCGTCTTGCCTTGGGGGATTGAGACGGTCAGCACACCCCCGGACGGGTTCCAGCTCCAATCCGAATGATGCTGCTGAGGATATGCGCAGCTTACTTCTGCTGCCTGGCCCTGCAGCTCAGGAATCGGCAGCTTGACTGCTGCTGCTTCTCCGGCAATCCGCCAGACCGCCAGATAGCGGGTATCGCCATGGCGCAGGCCAAAGCTCACCCACTCGCCTTCGCTGTCCGGCAGACCCAAGGGCCAGAAGGCGGTCGCCTGCGGGATATGCGCACGGATCGATTTGTAATAATCCAGCGCTTCCTTCACCAGTTCCCTGCGCCGGGGCTCAAGCTCGGCCAGATGGCCGCTCTGGTGCACACGGAGCAGCAGCGCATTGACCATGTTGAAGATAACCTCTTCATCATCGCCCTCGCGCAGCGGATAGGACCACACTGCAGATTGCTCGGGGGTCAGGGCCGCCGGAGAACCTGCGGCAATCGCCGCATACTGCACGTAATCCTCCTGGTCGCTGGTGGACTGGATGCTGTGCCGGCTGAGCATGGCATAGTCCATGCGCATGCCGCCGCTGGAGCAGTTCTCGATTACAAGATTCGGGTAACGGGCAAAGATGCTGTCCAGCCAGGCCAGATATGCCCGGTTATGCTGCAGCAGACCGTCGCCGAAGCTGTCGGCATCCGTTTCCGTCCCGATGCCGGCGTTGATGTTGTAGTCCATTTTAATATAGCCCACTCCATACTGCTCCACCAATCTTGAAATCACTCCGTCCGCGTGGGCAATGACCTTGGGATTCCGGTAATCCAGCTGATAGCGGCTGCGGTCCTTGACCCGCTTGCCGTGGCGCATAAAGAACCAGCTGTCGTCGGTTTCTGTGAGCTTCGGACTGTTGATCCCCATGACCTCCAGCTCCAGCCAGAGCCCGGGAATCATGCCTTTGCTGCGGATATAATCCAGCACATATTTAATCCCCTCGGGAAACCGCTCGGCGGAAGGCTCCCATTGTCCTACGCCGTCCCACCACTCTCCAGGCGCATACCAGCCTGCATCGATGCAGAAATATTCGCAGCCGACATCGGCGGCGGCATCGATCAGGGGCAGCAGCTTCCCGGTGGTGGGGCTTCCCCACAGACAGTTCATATAGTCGTTGAAAATAATCCGCAGCAGCTCATTGTCTTCATTCGGCCGGCGGATCATCCGCCGGTAGGCCGTAAGCTGCTCTGCCGCGCCCTGGAAGCCCCCTTGCACAGCGCCAACGGCTACCGGCACCGAGGTAAATTCCTCTCCCGGCGCCAGCTTCAGCCACCAGTGGTTGTCGTGCTCTGTCGGCCCGCTGACCAGCAGGGTGAGCTGGTCATACTGATCGGTCAGCTCCCAGTGCCAGGAGCCATTGTGCTCGATCTGCCAGAATAAGCTTGTCCCGCTCTCCTTGTTGTGCAGCACTGCCATCGGCAGCAGCTCCGCCGCCGACCAGGAGCCGGTGTTGCTGGCGGCGATCCGCTTGGAGCCGCGGTCGGCCAGATGGGACATGCCCAGCTCCGGCAGCCGGTAGGTCCGCCATTGCAGCTCGCTCTGCCAGCCGCTGTGGGCGATGGTGACCTCGATTTTGTCGTTGCGGTCGCCGCTGCCTTCTTTGTCCACTCCGGTAAGCGCAAAGGTCGAGACATATTCCACAGCGGCTTCGCCAGTGCCTGTATTCTTCAGCACCGTCCAGCAGCGGACCGTCTGCACACCTGTATAGAACTGTAAATGCTGCTCTGCTGTTATGCCGGTTACCGGGTCAGTAAGGGTGATTTCCAGCTTGCGGCCAAGTGCATTTACGCTGTCGCTGTGTCCGCCATACACCATCCGCAGCCCCGGATAAGAGGCGCGGTGCGTGCGCCCGTGATATTCATCCCGGTCCTCTCCCGAGAGCTGCAGCTCCAGCAGCCGGAACCCCGGCTTGTTCTTCTCCGCAATGATTCCGTCCTGCAAAGGCGCTGCGCCAAAATGCAGCAGCCGGACATCCTGCTCCCCTGTAATTTCAATCGTAAGATAAAGTCCGTTTTCGGCAATCTCGATGCGCTTGCTGTCCATTATTTATTTGGCCTCCTGACAAGTGTGGTGTCTGCCCTGATTATAATTTGTTTTCCTTGCTGCTTAAAGGGCTTTATCTTTAATCTGCTACCCACTCCGAAGAAAAGCGGTGAAGAAGTAACGGAGGGGAAGTTTGGAATTGGAGGAGCGATAGCGTCCGCCTTTATGTTTGGATTTCTACTGTGGCCAGCAGTTTAAATCAGGAAATCCAAACATAACAGCGGCCGGAAATCCAAACATTCCACGCAGTTACGCCCATTCGCCGCGCCTCCCCCACATACCAAAGACGGCCCCTCCGGTAAAAGAATCTTACCCTCAAGACCGTCCCGGAATGGAAGCTATTCAGGTTTATTGTTCAGCGGAACCGAATTGAATCCAGGCTTTTTGGATTTCGTCGATGGCCTGATCCTTGGTTTTGCTGCCGCCGATATAGGCCTGCATCAGCTCGCCGAATTTCTGGTGGAAGGTATCCAGAGAATAGTTGACCGACAGGTCGCCGGATTTCTCGGTTTTGAGGATTTCTTCCATTTCCTTAGGCATTTGCAGGTCAGGCATTGGAGCATCCTTGATTGGCGGAATGACTTTGGCCACCGTGGAGAACCAGTTCTTGCCGTATTCGGACGTATACAGCCAGTTGAAGAATTCAATGGTCTGTGCGGCTACAGCGGAATCCTTGTTAATGCGCAGCGCCTGATCGGCGCCGGTGATAATCTGCGATTGCTCCGGCTTGTCACTGACCGGATATCCGGCGATGCCGAGATCAAAGTCAGGGGTGATTTTTTTGATGGCTTCTTCATCCCATGCGCCTTTACCGGTCATAAATGCCGCTTTGCCAAGAGCAAAGTCGCTGACTTCAGCATTGCTGTCGCGTTCCAGCGGCTTGTCTGTTCCGTGTTTTATCGTAGTGTCAATGAAGTTGAAGAAGTTGTTGTACAGCATCGGATGATCCTTGAAGGTGGTGTCTCCGGCGATAAAGTTGCCTACAAGTGTCTTGGCGTCAATTCCGGCGTCTGTAGCAGCCGCATCCACGAAGTGCTGGAAGATGTGCTTCCAGACCCACCACTCTTTATAGGCATTGGCGAACGGTGTAATTCCCTTGGCTTCCAGCTTAGTGATGGCATCGTCCAGCTCGGCTGTGGTTTTTGGAACGTCAGTTATGCCTGCATCGGCAAGCAGCTTTTTGTTATACATCAGTACAAACAGATTGCCTTTGACCGGAAGTCCAAGCACTTTGCCGTCGGAGGAGGTCATATTGGAGCGGACCGCATCGGTCATGGCGGCTGCCAGCGGCTCATTGGTCAGGTCGGCACTGTATTCAGCAAAGGTATCAATGTCTCCGCCGGCGGTAGTCTGGAAAACATCCGGTGTGCTGCCTGCGGCAATTTTTGATTTGAGCACTGTATTGTAGTCGGCCTGCATAATTTCCAGGTTGATGGTCACATTAGGCTTAACTTTTTTGTATTCGGCGATATATGCATTGAAAGCATCGGTGTACTCGGGAGACGCAGTGAACATATTAATCGTGACAGGTTTGGTTGAGTCGGTAGCCGTATTGCCTGCGTTCGCCCCCTTATTTGTTCCACCTGCGTTGTTAACGGCATTATTGGTGTTATTCCCGCCACAGCCGGCCAGCAGCCCTCCTGCGAGCAGCAGGCTCGCCGATAGAGCCATAATTCTTTTTCCCTTCATGATGTTGCCCCCTTTTCCTTATGTTTCTTGTGGTCTTGGTGTTATTTTAAATAAAAAGAAAAAGGATAAGAATGTACATAAGTGATCTTCTGAGGGTAAAAAAGTGGGCTGATGTAACCGTTTCACTTTTCTCCCCTGTAAGCAGCAGCCGGAACTCAGAAGGCGAACAGTCATAATAGTTGCGGAACGCCTTGCTGAAATAGTTCTTGTCCTTATATCCCAGCCTCTCGGAAATATCCTGGATTTTGAGGGCGGGGTCCGACAGCAGCTCCTTGGCCTTGTCCATTCTAACCTTTTGCACATACTCATGAATGCCGTACCCGTACTGGCCCTTGAACAGCTTCATTAAGTATTCTCTGCTCAGGAAATATTTATCCGTGAACATCGATATTTTAATATTCTCGAAATAATGGTTATCAATGTATGCTTTAATATTTTCCAGCACACTGCTCCGGTCTCCGGCAAGCGATCTGCTGATTTCTCCCGCATAGACATCCAGAACGCTGCCCAGCACCGCCTCAAACTCTCCAAAGGAGGCGAAATCACTGCTGATGCCCAGCCCCCGCAGCCCTTTGCTTTTTCCGCTCCGCAGCCGTTCGGGGACCGCATCCAGCTCTACAGCGATGTCTCCCAGCAAAATAATAAACTCCTGAATGATCCGGTCTGCTTCACCCAGACTGAAATGCTCCGAGGATTTCCATTTGCGGGTAAAATCACTGAGAATACTTTTGGCATGGCCCGCGTTTCCGCTCTCCAGGCTGCTGCGGATCAGCGGCATCCGCCCTGTCAGGGAAGGGCTGTCCTTGGCTGCGGATTTCGTATATCCGCTGTTCGAAACCGTGCTGCCCTTCAGGGTCAGCAAATCGGTCCCGTCCAGCGCGGCCTTGGCCAGCTCGTAGGACTGCGCAATCTCCATAACCTCGCTGTACGGCTGTCCAAGACCGCCCGCGCAAAGAATGCCGAACAGTTCCTTCAGGGTTGAAACCGTCTTCTTCATATGATGAAGCGAGAGAAAAGCCGCATCCTCCCCATAGCTGCCCTTCAAGGTAAAAATCGCGATAAATTCCCGCTCGCTTCTCGGGCTGGCAAAGCTGAACGCTTCGAAATGGCCGCCGCTGTTCTCGTTGATTACATTTGTGACCGCAAAATGCAGCAAATCCCTGTCCTCATGGAACCTGGCATGGCGCACCTGCTCCAAATTAAGCATCCGCAGAACGCCTACCGCAAAATGGTTCCCCGGCTTGTCCGCACCAATCAGCGGCAGGAACGCTTCATTGGACTGGTTTTTGAAGCTGCGTTCAATGATCGACAGGTACATCTTCTCCTTGAGCTTGGGAAGGGACATGTTCAGGGTGATGTTCCGGTTGATGAACTCGCTTTCCCGCTTGCGTTTTGCCTCCAGCACATCCATGGCCTTGCGCAGCGCACTGTTGAGATCACTCCGGTTCACCGGCTTCAGCAAATAATCCACCACCTTGGAGCGGATGGCCTGCCGGGTATATTCAAAATCATTGTAGCCGCTGATCACAATCAGCAGCAGATCGGGAAATTCACGTTCCGCAATCTGCAGCAGCTGGCTTCCGTTCAGCTCGGGCATCTTCATATCCACGAGCGCCAGATCAATCTTGTGCTTCCGGAGCATCTCAAGCCCCATCCTGCCGTCTGTCGCCTCCAGCACCTGATCCACTCCCAGGCCCTTCCAGTCCCCGAGGATATGAATGGCCTCGCGCAGCGGCTCTTCATCATCAATAATCAGTACTTTATACATGTTGTCCCAGCCCTCCCCGCGGTAACCGCATATCTATCCGTGTGCCATGCTCATCGCCGGCAATAACAAGCCCTGCCTCTTCACCGTATAAGAGCTTCAGGCGTGTATTCAGATTCTTCAAGCCAATACTCTCGTTGTCCCCTTCTTCAGCTTCTTCGCCCCCGCGGTCCTCCCACTGGATCTGCAGCGAGCTGAGCACCTGCCGGAGCCGCTGCTCCGTGATCCCCGGCCCGTCATCCAGCACAGAGATCACACTGTGGGCAGGGGTAATATGGGCTTCAATCCGGATCGTAACTGTGCTGGACACCTTCTCCAGCGCGTGCTTAATGCAGTTTTCCACCAGCGTCTGAATCGACAGCTTGGGAATCCTCAGCTCCAGCAGACTCTCATTCCAGTCGTATTCGACCTGCATGCGGCTGCCGAAGCGGGCTTTTTGCAGCGCCAGATAACGTTCGATATGCTTCAGCTCCTCCCGGGCCTGCACCACATCCCTGCCGCTGATGCAGTATCTCAGGGTGAGTGCCAGGTTGTCCACCATCTCGACAATATCATCATTGTTGTTTTTGAGTGCCTTAGTGGAGATGGCCTGCAGCGCATTATAGAGGAAATGCGGATTGATCTCCGCCTCCAGCGCTTTTAGCACAGCGTTTTTCTCGACAATCTTCATCTTGTACCGTTCATTAATCAGTTCGTTCGTCTTCTCTACCATCTTGTTGAAGTGCCTGGATAGGTAGGCGATCTCATCGTTTCCCTCTACAGCGGCTTCGGCATCGAAGCTGCCGGTGCTGAAGCGCTTCATCTGCAGCGACAGATTCTTCAGCGGATTCGTGATTCTGTTGGAGGTGAAGCTGACGAGAACAACGGACACAATCAGGAACAGCAGCCCGATCGAATAGCTCAATTTGCGCGTCGTCGTCGCCGCTTCATAAATCTGCTTGTAGGGAATCGGCTTGACGAGCTTCCAGCCCTCTTTTTGGCTGATGTCATACATCACCAGATACTTCTGTTCCGCGTCGGACCAGGTCAGGCGGCCGCCTTGGGCCGGGGTCAGCTGCTCCAGCAGCCCCGCTTGTTCACTCTGCAGATAAAATTCACGGTCATCGACCACAAACGGCTCATTGTCCGGACTGATATACATCAGATGCTCCCCGTCACTAAAGGGAATATCCTTCATAATCTCATCCGTCACACTGGAATTGAAGTACAGGGACAGAACCGCCTGCGGCTCCCGGGTCACAATCGAACGCAGCAGACGGTGATAGCCCATGAAGCTTTTCTCAGAATTGATAGGGTAATCGCCTTGGCTCTCCTCCGGGGTCCGCTCCTTCACGAAGGACTGATACGAGCGGTTGAAGGGACTGGCCAGCGCCCGCTTGTACCACGGAAGATTCTCAATCGGCGGATGCTCTACCACCCGGACAGTAATATTATAGTTCTCCTTGGTGACATAATAATATTTGTGCTCCTTGATGACATACAGATAAATCGCTTCCAGATCGCTGCGGGAAAAATAAAGATTCTTCAAATAATCCTCCACATACATCTTCGATGCATAGTCCTCCGATTCATGCAGAATCGCATAATTGAACTCATCATAAGAGATCTGCGGCAGCGACAGCTGGCCGATCCCGTCCAGATAACTCTCCAGATTGCGCCCGACCAGAAGCAGGTTGCTGCGGGTGCTGGAGATGCTGTTGTTCACTGATTCCCTGCGCAGCATCCCGTAAGAAATGAACGTCAGTGAGGCAACGACCAGAATAATAATGATCGTGAACAGCAGAATCAGCTTGTTCGCCAGGCGGCGTGAAATCCGCTCCAGGACAGGCTCAAACAGCTTGTAAAGGGTTCTTTTGATGATGCCGGCCTCCTTCTAGCACAAGATTACACGGAAATGTTCAGTTCACCTTTTTACCCCTAACTGTACTCTTAAATCCATTTTTGAGTATAGGGGTCTGCTCTATAATACACAATATAGACTAACCGGAATGGTTATGTGTGGCAAGCCAGTACCAGACTCCACCCTATAAATCCAAAAGAGGTGCATCCATGTTAAAAACACTCGGCAGAAGATGGCGCGAGAAATTAGATTTCGGGCTGTTCACCCTCCCCGTTCTAATCTGTATCGCTGTTGCGTTCTACATTCCTTTTGTCATGACCATCCGGTATTCCATGACCAAGTGGAACGGAATCTCCAAACATCCCAAATTCGTCGGCCTGGATAATTTCCAGCAGATCTTTACCGGAGACAGCAACTTTGCCAATTCGGCATGGTTCACGATCAAATATGCGATACTCTACATTGTTATTGTTAACGTGCTGGCCATTCTGCTGGCTGTCCTGCTCGATATGAAGCTGAAGTCCACCTCCTGGCTGAGAGCGGCCTTTTTCATCCCTTACATTCTCAGCCTTGTGATTGTCGGCTTCATCTGGAAATTTATTTTCATGCAGGGCTTCAACTCTCTGGGGGAAAGCACAGGCTGGTCGTTCTTCGGGCTCAGCTGGCTGGGAACGCCGGGGCTGGCATTCATCTCGATTCTAGGGGTTTCCATCTGGCAGTCGATCGGATTCTACCTGGTGATTTATATCGCGGGCCTGCAGTCTGTACCTGACGACCTTAAGGAAGCCGCAACGGTGGACGGTGCCGGAGCGATGAGAAGATTCTTCAGCATTACGCTGCCGCTGCTTGCACCCTCCATTACAATCTCGGTCTTTATGGCACTGACCAACTCGATCAAAGTATTCGACGTAATTCTGTCGCTGACCGGCGGCGGTCCCGGAGGAACTACCTACAGTATCGCTTACGATATCTACCGGGATACCTTCCAGAATAATCTATACGGATACGGAACCGCGAAAGCGCTTATCCTGTTCCTGGCTGTACTGGTCGTAACGATCATCCAGCTGACAGTCTTCAAACGAAGAGAGGTAGAGGCATAATGAAAACAAACAACACCAAAGCAGGCCGGATCATTCTCGAAGTGATTCTGGTCATCCTCTCTCTTCTGTTCCTGTATCCGCTGTTCCTGACGATCATCAACTCGTTAAAAAGCTTCAGCGAGGTCATGACGGATGTTATCGCTCTGCCACAGCATCTGGCGCTCAGCAACTACTCGTATGTCTGGAAATTCATCAACTATCCGAGATTGTTCCTGAACAACTTCATCATTACCGGCCTTGGCCTGCTGGGCATCGTGTTCATCTCTTCCATTGCCGCCTATAAACTGGCACGGACCAAATCCAGACTCAGCGGAATCATCTACTTCCTGTGCATTATGCCGATGCTGATTCCGTTCCAATCCATCATGCTGACCGTGCTGCAAACAGCCAAGAACCTGAACCTCTCCGAGAGCACCTGGGGACTGGGGCTGCTGTATTGGGGCTTCGGCGCACCGCTGGCTGTGTTCATCTATCACGGATTTGTAAAAGGCATCCCGACAGAGATCGACGAGAGCGCCACAATCGACGGGGCTTCGAGCTTCCGGCTGTTCTTCAGTGTCATCTTCCCGCTGTTGAAATCGGTAACGACTACCATTGTCATCATCGACGTCATGTGGATCTGGAACGACTTCCTGCTCCCGCTCTTAATGGTCAACGGTTCACCGGATACGAAAACGCTGACGCTGGCAGCCTACACTTTCGTCGGACAGTACACCTCCGACTGGCAGTATGCGATGACAGCAATGGTGATGGCCGTATTGCCTTCCATCATCGTGTTCATCTTCCTGCAGAAGTACATCGTCAAAGGCGTAGTGGCCGGAGCAGTGAAGGGCTGATCTAGCTCCTCACACACGGACGGTTAAACGAAAGCTGCATTTGAAAAAAAGCACCGCCTAAGCAGATCTCACTGCCTGGGCGGTGCTTTTTGAGGTTTGAGTTTTAGTTCATACAGCCCAGGTACCTGGCGATGAACATAAGTACACCTGAATACAAGCTTACAAGCCGCCAAGGGATCGTATGCATCCCCGGCCATCTGCAAGTCCGTTTTACTTGGCCCACAGTCCGCCGCTTCATCCACGTACGGGTTCGATTGCATTGTTCTCCAGCTAATCCGCTGCTATATCCACTTATTGAACAGATTTCATGATTCACCAGCCGGTCTGTTGCTATATCCACCTATTAGCCCACCCGCTTGCCGGTGATCCGGACACAGATGACCTTATTTTGTGAAAAGAACCCTTGTCTCCATGAATGCGGACTCAGAATCCCTTATTTCATCCGTTTGCGCTCAAAACGGGGGTAAATCGATCATATAAAGGCTCCTGGGTCCGTTTGGCCGGATAACACTGCCATTTTCGCCAAATAACGCTTCTCCAGTCCGTTTGCATTCTATCATGACCTGTTAGGTACTCCCTACAACTCTCTACAGCTCCCTGCAATTCCCTACCTCATTACCTTATGTTTAGCTTCCACTCTCAGTCCGCCTGTCGGTCAACGCCACCCGGTACACCGGAACCGCTGTAACGCTGTGGAACACTGCCGTCGCTTCCCCGGTAAACTGCTTCTGGGCCGCCATGGCGGCATCTGCAGCCACAGTCGTTACACCCTGGCGCAGCGGTGTGGTTTCGAGGATGATCTCCCCGCCCTTCAGAACATCCTTGAAGCGGGACAAGCCGATCTCCCATGGCGCGCCGTTATAGAAATGATCATGGAAAAGCCGGCCAGCGGCAAAAGCATAACCTACATTTCCTGTGTAATCGATGCTCAGCAGCACCTCTTCCACCCCCTCCAGCATCCTTGGAGCAAACTCAAGCGCTATTTTATGGTCATGGAGCTTCCGTGTCTTCAGCCCGGCCTCCTTGGCCGGAAGCTCCAGGTCATAGCTGTGAAACCACCCGCCGCTGTGCTGAGCGATAGAGCAGGCCTCATACGCTGTTGTCCACTTGGCCGCAGCCGCCGGACCTCCGGTATATTCCCGGAAAGAGAAGCTATTGTTGCCGCAGCTGAAAAATTCGAGGCCATCCCCGGTCTGTACAGGCGGAATCTCCGAGAATATGATCCGCTGCAGCCCCTCTTCCTCCATCTCCCACAGCATGGCGGCTTCTTGGGCATTCATAGCATAAATGCGGATTTCCCGCGCTCCCTCCTGTGTAATCCGGATCATTCCTGAGCGGTCATACGGGATAAGGACCGTGTAATGGTTCCCGGCATCCATCTCCACGGTTCCGGCATCTACGGAAACGCTGGTGATGCCCTCATGGGCATCAATCCGAAACTCCCCGTCCACCCCCTCCGGCATGGAGAAGAAGTAGGTGGCCGCCTCCGCAGACTCCACCAAGGTTACCGGCTGGGCCGTAGCATAGCGCAGGTTCAGCCCGTCCAGCGCAAAATTGAATGGCAGAAGGAACGAGGCATTTCTGTGGACGGTCAGTGCGCTTTTTCTTGGGAATTCAATCGTTTCCTCAGCCAGCCGGACGGCAAACCGGACATTCTCATGCACATCCATCTCCACGTGGTCCTGGTAGTTGTTGACGAACAGGAACCCCGCGCTGCCGTCCGTGCGGACCGCGTAGCGCAGCGTATGGGCATCTTCGGGAGTGATAGCCTCCGCGCCTTGAGGCAGGACGGTTGCCATCGGCGCCAGCCGCGCCCCGAACCGGTGGAGAAAATAATGCAGCGGCCGCAGCAGATGGGCCGAATCACGGATCTGGCCGAATTCACCAAGAGGAGCCTGAAAGTCGTAGGTGATTCTGGGCGTGGTGCTCTCATTCAGGTAGCCTGTTTTTCCCACCAGATTCGTACCGCCATGGAACATATAATAACCGACAAAATTGCACCCGCCTGCAATCTTCATCAGGCCCATCGCCAGCACGCTCTCCGGTTCCACCTGGAACCGCGACAAATACCAGGTCTGCATGCCTCCGCCCATCTCACAGCAGGCAAACGGATATTTGGTTTTGGCATATGGAGGATTGAACTCGCCGGTTCCGGCCGTTTCATCGTGATAATTCACGAATACATACTCCGGGGTCGGCTTCTGGTCAGGATTCTGCGCGCTGATACTCCAAGGCGTATAGGCATAGCCGCCGTACAGCGGAAGCACCTCATCCTCCAGCAATGGCGCAGCGCCCCAGCCCGTACTGGTGTAAACCGGCGCAATCATTCCCGCTTCTACAGCATACTGCTTAAGCAGGCGCATATGCTCAGCCCCAGCTTCGCCTCCAATTCCGCCGCTCAGGTATTCATCACCTTGCTTGGCAGTCAGTTCCCACAGGGCCGCAGCGGCATTGAATTCGTTCTCCAGCTGAATGCCAACCACAGGCCCTCCGTCCTTGAACATCTGTCCCGCTGCCTGCGCTCCAATCTCCTGGAACAGCCGGCGGACATAATGCAGGTAGCCTTCGTCATTGGAACGCACATCAAAGTAACGCCCGAACAGCCAGTCCGGCAGTCCGCCGTTGCGGACCTCGCCATGGCAGAACGGACCCACACGCAGGATGACATACATTCCATTCTGTGCACACAGCTCTACGAACCTCCGCAGATCGCGGTTGCCCTGCCATTCGAATTCCCCTTCGATTTCCTCATGGTGATTCCAGAAGATGTAGGTGGCCACAATATTAATCCCGGATATCTTCATCTTGCGGATTTCGGTTTCCCAGCTGTCTTCCGGGTAACGGGAATAATGGAATTCCCCGCAGACGGCAAAATACGGCTTGCCGTTCAGCTCCATATAGTAATTGGTGAAGCTGATCCGGTCTCCCTGCGGATTGGTTCCGCTCAGCTTCAGGGACGCCGGATAAATCTCCTTCGGGGCAATGCCCGCATGAATTGTGTAGGCCATATTCTTGCGCTCCTTTTTATGAAACATATCAACCCTTATATTCTTAAAAAGGGCTGCCCCAAAGCTATGCTTTGGAGCAGCCCGGAAGCCGTTACATAAGCTTCACTCTTATCCGGCTATTGTTTTTGCGCTGCCAGGAAGGCATCGATTTGCGTTTGCATTTCAGTCTGGACCTTATCAATGCCAGCGGATTTCAGCTGTTTGATCAGGTCAGCCTGGCCTTTTTCGATATCGTCGATCAATCCGTATTCCAGCGGGATCGCGTAACGCAGCATGACGTTCCCGATATTCGCCACTTCGTTCTTCACTTTAGCTGAGTCGAAGACAAAGGTTTCCAGCGGGAAGTGGTAAACACTCGACTGCCAGCTGTTGAACATATCATCGGCTTCCTTCGGATAAGCCGCATCTTGACGGTTCAGCGGGGAATTCCAGCCCCAGTTCGAGAAGCCGGTGTAATTCGCAGCCGCAGGACCAGCCTTGTACTTGTCATCCCCTTCAGGGATGTAGTTGGTTCCGGCAATGCCGTACATCGTCAAGTCGTGAATTTCCTTGTCATTTTGCAGCAGATCGATCAGCATCAGAGAACGTTCTGCATTCTTAGAAGTAGCATGAATGGACATCCCGTTTTGGGTCGCAATTGCGGCGATTTTTTTCTTATCCGGTGTAAGGTCGGCAATCGCCAGCTCTACATCCGGTTTGTCGCGGCGCATTTCGGCAAGGTTAGCAGCCACAGTACCCAGGTTATGGGCATAGGAGGACACCTTCCCGGCCTTGATATCCTGCCATACATCGTTTTTGTTGCTGACTACGTTTTTGGACCAGGCGCCATTGTCGGCCAGATCTTTATAATATTTCAGCAGCGATGTGAACTCAGGAGTGTCGTAGATGTTGAATATTTTGCCGGAAGCATCATCCAGCTTGTAAGCCAGCGGCAGCAGGTTGGCATCCACCAGGTTGAAGTTGTTGTTCTGCTCCAGCAATGTCTGGTCAAGCTCATGCCATTTCCAGCCGTCAGCGGGTTTGGCACCGTAAGCGGTAATGCCTTTTTCTTCTTTAGCAACCGTTTTCAAGTAATTGGCGTAGGTGTCGGGACTGTTGATTTCCGGAAGATTGTACTTTTTGCGCAGATCCTCACGATACAGCACTACCTTGTCGGTAACCTCAACGTTGTTGTTTGGAACCATGTAGAGCTTGCCGTCCACTTTCGCTTGCTCCCAGTTTACCTTAGGCATTGCTTCCCAGGTTTTTGGCATGTACTTTTGCAGCATATCATCGGTCAGCTCCAAAAATCCGCCTTTCAGTGCCTGATCGTTATAAAAAGCCCAGTTAGCTGTGTACACGAGGTCAAAATCCTCATTGGCGGCAAATTTCAGCGGATACTTCTGGGTCCAGTCGGACCAGTCAAGGAACTCTGTTTCCACGGTGGCATTGATTTTTTCTTTCAATTTGGTATTGAGCTCTCCGAATACCTTGTCGTAATCGCCGGGCTGGCCGCCGACCAGGATCATTTTGAGCTTGACCTCTTTGGAGGTGTCAGGAGCGCCGGAATCCGCGGCTGCGCCTTCTGTTGTTGCAGCGGTTGCCCCGGCGTTTGTTGCTTCCGCAGCTGTATTGTTGTTGTTGCCGCCACCGCATGCGCTGAGGATTGTCCCCAGTGCCATCATCGTTGCCAGCGTAACTGTGAGTTTCTTTTTCTTGTTTGCCATGACCTTGTTTCCCCCTAATCGAATAGTTGGTTGGGTTATATATTGATAACCGGGTTCCCCCGGATTTATCCTTTGACAGCGCCAATCGTGAGACCTTGCACAAAATACTTTTGAATGAACGGATAAGCCAGCAGAATCGGTCCTGTAGCCACGATGGTCATGGCCATCTTCAAGCTTTCGGTAGGCAGATCGGTATTCACCACTGCACCCGAGGCCATCATCGCCTTGCGCATACCATCCATATTACCAAGCATTTTATATAAATAGTATTGAAGCGGCATCAATTCGGACTTGGAAATATAGAGCAGCGCGTTATACCAGTCGTTCCAGTAAGCCAAGGCTATGAACAGACCGATCGTCGCCAGTGCGGGCTTGGACAAAGGCACAATCAGCTGTAAAAAGATCCGGAAATCGCCTGCGCCGTCAATCTTGGCGGATTCTGTGATCGCATCCGGGATGCTGCTCATGAACGACTTCATGACGATAATGTAAAATACGTTCATCAGCATGGGCAGAATCAGCACCAGCAGTGTATCTTTGAGATGCAGGAAGTTGATAATCAACAGGTAAGAAGGCACCAGTCCGCCGCTGAACAGCGTAGTGAAGAAGAAGAAAAACGAGAAGCGTCCGCGCCATTTAAAATCTCTCCGGGACAGCACGTAAGCCGTCATGGAGGTCAGGAACAATCCAAGCACGGTGCCGATTAGGGTAACGGTGATCGTTACACCGTAAGCTCTGAGCATTTCAGCCGGATACTTGAACAGCAAGCCGTAGGCCTCTGTGGAAAAGGTAGACGGGATCAGCTGGAAGCCTTTCTCGATGATGGAGCTCTCTTCGCTTAGTGAGGCGGACACCACCAGCAGGAAGGGAACGATGCAGAATACAGCGAGCACTATGAGGGTCGCGTATCCGATGATTGACAGGGTGAGCCGGTCCGTGTTGACCCGCTTGCGCACCTTTGCAGTTTGGATTTTTGCAGTAGTTGTACTCATGGCATTACCTCCTTTTCCTAGAACAGCGCACGGTCTTTATCGTATTTGCGTACCGCGTAGTTGGCCAGCATGATCGTTGCAAAGCCCAGCAGTGATTGATAGAAGCCTGCCGCAGCGGACATCCCAATCTCATTTGAGGTTGTGAGCGAACGGAATACGAAGGTATCAATAACGTCAGTGGACGAGAACAGCAGGCCGTTGTTGCCGACCATATTGTAGAACATCCCGAAATCGCCGCGGAAGATGTTGCCGATGGCCAGCAGAACCAGAATGATCACCGTTGGGATCAGGTTCGGAACTGTAATCTTCATAATGCGCTGGAAAATATTCGCGCCGTCAATCTCAGCAGCTTCATACATTTCGGTATCAATGCTGGTGATTGCCGCGAGATACATGATCGTTCCGTAGCCCAGCGCCTTCCAGGCGGACACCACCACAAGAATAACCGGCCAGTAGGCTGCCGTATTGTAAATGTCGACCGGCTGCATGCCCAGCCCCTTCAGCAATACATTAACGGTACCCACATCGAAGTTGAACAGGTTATAGGCAATGGCCCCGACCACTACCCAGGAAATAAAGTAAGGCAGGAACAATATCGTTTGCGTAATCTTCCGGAACCATTTGCCGGCAACCTCGAACAATAAAATCCCCGCAAAGATCTGAAGGACGTTGTTAACAACAATAAAAGCAATATTGTACAGCGCCGTGTTTCGGGTTACACGCCAGGCGTCACCGGAACCGAAAAAAAATCTGAAGTTGTCCAGTCCGTTCCATGGGCTGTGAATGATACCGTCGGTGTAGTTGTATTGCTTAAAGGCCAGCACAATTCCCGCCATAGGCACGTAAGCAAACACCAGGAAAAACAATACCGCCGGAGTCAGCATAAGAAGCAGGGTTCTATACTTCTTGACATCATCCCAGAAGCCGTGTTGTTTCTGTTTCATCTCGAATCCCCTTTCCATCTCACTATTTCTCTATGTCTTTATTATAGAGAAGCGCTTACTTCGTGAGGATTCAGCCCATCAACTAAAACTAATACTTTTTCAACGATCGGTTAAACCATACGCTTTCCCGGAATGCAAAAAACGCTGCCTGCGGCCTGGAAAACCGGCCGGACAACGTTTGGATCGGCTATATTTTATGTTTTTTGCGGTATTCTCCCGGGGTCATGCCTGTAATCTGCTTGAACTGCCGGTTGAAATAGATAATGTTCTTGTAGCCCATGCGCTCGGCAATCTCATAGATTTTGAGGGTCGGGTCCCTCAGCAGCTCGGATACCCGGCTGGTCTTGCGCTCATTCACGTATTCACTGAAAGGCAGCCCGTATTCCTCCTTGAACAGATAGCCCAGATAATTCGGTGTGAAGTCGAAGTGGGCGGCCACCTCTTTTAACGTAATTTTCTGCTCCAGATGCTCCTCCACATAACGCATGATCTCATCGATCAGCTTGCGCTTCTGCCGCTGCCGCTTCACATACAGCAATTCTGAAAGCTCAAAGAATCTGCGCCGCAACCAGGAGAGAATGTCATGGATTGTCTCGAACTGGAACAGGATATCCGGCTGATGGGATTCCCATTGAAGCAGCTCATACAGATTTTCGTTCTGCTGTTGAAGGTCTGCATGAAGCTTTGAGGTAATGCGGATGATCAGCTCATAGACCTCTTTTCTTCCGGCAGACGGGAGATCCTTCGTGAACAGCTCCAGCAGATGGTCGTCGATCGATACAAGATCATACTGGATGATGGCCTCAAGCAGCCGCTCCACCGTAAGTTCAATCTGTGCCCCGGGCGTTCCCCGCGGTGATGACTGTGTCGTGTCCCGGATCAGGCGGTTCTTGCCTAGCAGCCATTTGGCACTGAGCGCAGCCTGTGCTTGCCGGTAGGACTCATGCAGTCCGGCCTCGTCCGCTGCATACCGTCCGACGCCTACAGTTACGGTACAGGGTGAAGTTTCAGCTACCTTGCGGATCAGCTCTTCCAGCAGATTCAGAAAGCGGTCCTGCGGGAAGGAAGACAGGATGACAAACCGGGTATGGTGGACAGCAATCCAGGTGCCCAGCTTCCCCTCTTCAACGAAGGCTTTAATTACACCGGCAATCCGCCGCGTGATATTGCGGGCGTCCTCCTCAGAGAAATCGCGCATTTTCCACTCCAGATCATCGATCTCCACGATTGCCGCCGCTGCGCCTTTCTGCAGCAAGGGAGTCAGAATGCTCTTCAGATGCGGCTCCGCTGAATCCGGTGATGCCTCATCGAACCAGCGCAGCAGCAGCTCTTTATTCACCAGGGACAGGGCTTCGCTGAAGGAACGGTCCTGTTCTTTTTCCTGTTCCATTTTGGCGCAAAGTGTGCCCAGCATTTCGTATAAATCCTTATCCTGAACAGGCTTCAGCAGATAGCCGGAGGCGTTGATCTCGATTGCTTCCTTGGCGTAACTGAAGTCCTCATGGCCGCTGATGAACACAATTTTGGTCTTCGGGCTCACCGCCTTCGCTCTGCGGGCAAATTCGGTCCCGGTCATGATCGGCATCCGGATGTCGGACAATATGATATCAACCTGTGCTTCCTCCATAATCTTTAGTGCACCAAAGCCGCTGCTCGCCGTGCCTACTACTGTAATATTAAGTCCGCTGGACAGCACTCTCCGGCGCAGCCACTCCAGATCCACTGCTTCATCGTCTACCAGCAATACATTGATGCTCATAATCGTAATGTTCCTCCTGTGTCCGTGCGGGTTGCGGATTACGGGGCAAGCCCTTCATCCATTTCTTCGTTGTCTTTCATCCCGGCGGGGAGCAGGAGCCGAACGGTTGTGCCTGCCCCGAAAAAGCTGGCAATGGTCACCCCGTAGTCGTCCCCGTATCTGAGCTTGATCCGCTCGTTCACGTTCTTCACTCCATAGCCGCCGGCCTGGCTCGGGCCTTGCATCATTCGCTTAATGTCCTCAGGCCGCATGCCGATTCCGTTGTCGATGACCTTCAGCTCAATATTGCCGCCAACCTGCCTGCCGGTCAGACGGATGGCAATCGTCTCGCCAAACCAGGCATGCTTGAACACATTTTCCACAAAAGGCTGAAGCACCAGCTTGATGACCTGCATGTGGAGAATTTCCTCTTCCACATCCACATATACCGTGAACGCATCGGCATATTTCACCCGCTGGATGTCAAGATACGTGGCGACCTGCTCCAGCTCCTTCTCTAATTCAATGTAGACATTGCCCTGATTTAAGGTCAACCGGTAGAAACGCGACAGCCCCTGCACCATGCCGGTGACCTTCTCGATCTCCCCTAGATTGGCCAGGCTGCTTATCGTTGAAAGTGTATTATAGAGGAAATGCGGATTAATCTGCGCCTGCAGCGCCTCCAGCTCCGCCTGTTTTTTCTGGATGCCCTGCACATACACGCTGTTGATCAGCTCCTGGATATTGGTTGCCATCACATTGAAGGAATCCGCTATCTGTACGAATTCATCATTGCCGGAGAACCGGATGCGCTTCTGGAAGTTCCCTTCCTGGAAGGAACGCACCAGCCCCACGATCCGGCTCATCTTGCGCCCGGACAACCGCGCCACCACATATCCGATCACAGTCATCACCAGAAAGCTCAGTGCGCATAACGCAAAAATCACACGGCCCAGCCTGCCGGCATCCTTGGTCAGATAGCTGTCGGGTACCAGTGATTCAATGACAAAGCTGCTGCCGGGAATCTTTTCATGCAGACTGAGATAATCCCCGCCTGCAGCGTCATAGTTCGCCGGCCCGCGCTGGAACAGAATATCGCCGGTAGTCTCTTCGACAAGCCGGAGCGTAATTCCCTCTTCGACAGGGAAGGTGTCAAAGCCCCCGAACAGGTCTTCCAAGGATACGGTAATACGCACGTAGCCGATCACGGTTTTGTAATCGCTGAAGTTGACCAGCCTGCGGACATGCGAAAGGTTATCCAGCTTCTGGTCTGTATCAATCTGCAGCCAGAGGTTGTCCCGTTTCGAATCCTTAAGGGACTGATACCACCCGCTATCAGCAATATCCTTAAGCGGCAGAATGTAATAGTCGCTGTCATAGATCGGTTCATTCAGATTGTCGCCGGATACAATGTTAAGGTCACTGTTAGGCGTATACAGCATGAACCGGATCTTGTTCCCGAACAATTGAAGCGGCGCGGTAATCTGGGGAACAATCTCGTCAAGCATCGCCAGATAAATTTCGAACGGCGTCCCCCTCAGCTCAAGGGCGCGCTGAAAGGGCTGGCTCCCGAACAGATTGTCCGACATCCGCTGGATCTCGTCCATCTGATAGCGTATATTATTCCTGGCCTGCTCCATGCCTGTCCGGATGTTCGACTCAGCCATCTCCGTCCGGGAATCGGTCAGCATGGAATAAGAGATATAACCGATGGTCACATCCGTCAGGAGCACGAGCAGCAGATAGGGAATCATCATTTTGTAGGTGAATGGCATATACTTCTTCAGCTTGGGCATCACTTGCAGAACATCCTCCGGTATGAATTTCGGTATGTCTATATTAACGTTCCCCTGTCAAGAAATAAACAGGCAGCGGCAAAAAGCGCCGGGATGCCATCTTGCGCCGGCTGCCGTACTCACCCTGTAACCGCCTCCTTACTAGACTATATTCACATTGTAGATGAGATTATTAGAATATAGTTAGCACAATGCTAATATGGAATAGCACAATCTGAATGTGAGAGATTCACTACAGCAAAAAAAGCCCAAGCGATTGTCAGCTAACCGCTCAGGCTTGGACTTGGACGTTCTATGCGGTTCAGTGGTGTTCCGCTCAGGGCTTCTGTCCGAAAGGACAGTTCACAGCTTCTCGCTAACGGCTCCGTCCGCTGCGATCACGGCATTGAACGAGAGCTGGTTCATCCGCTTAATGGTATCTTTATTGTAGGCCTCACCCATAAAATTCGGCTGACCGCCGGTAATTTTGACCGGTGTAATCCGGCTCTTCACCCTATTATTGCTGATCTCAAAGTTCACCAGCATAGAATGAATGGTCTTGTCGCCGCCGCGTGTGGACCGGTTGAACACAAAATTGCCCAGTGAATAATAGATCGGCTTATGCTTGTAATATTCGATCCCCATCAGGCAGTGGCTGTGCGCGCCGATAATGATATCCGCACCGCTGTCGATCATCTGCTTCGCCAGATTGCGGGCGTATGGCTCAGGGTAATCCTTAAACTCATTGTTCCAGTGGATGTACACGATGGTATAATCGTTTTCTTTGGCCGATTTCTTGATGGCCCCCAGCATGGGCTCAGGCGTATAGGCCGAAGCTGCACCCGGATTGTTTTTTCCTGCATACCAGGACGGGCTGGAGAGCACGCGGCTTACCCCAAGTATGGCGATTTTTTGGTTTTTTACCGTTTGGACATAGGGCCGGAAAGCTTCATTGCTGTTTTTCCCCGCTCCGGTATGGCCGATCTTGTATTTATCCAGATGAACCAGCGTATCCAGCATGGCATCCTGTCCAAAATCAAGAATATGATTATTGGCCAAGGTCACGCCATCGATCCCGGCAGCATTCAGCCCCGCCAGTGCCGCCGGTTTGGAGCGGAAAGCAAAGGTTTTCTCTGCCGCCTTACCTCTAACCGATACGGGTGTCTCCAAGTTGGCAAAAGCTATATCTGCTTTTTTCAGGGCAGGTGCTACCTTCGCAAAAGGAAAGTTGACTCCATACTTGGCGATCTGATCGCCGACAAATCCATCCAGCAAAATATCTCCGGCAAAAGCAAGGTTAATCTTCTCCTGCGGGGAAGCCTCTTGACTGAAAGCTGCCTGCCCGGGAATCAGCAAAAACAATACTAAAGTGATGACTGCAAATCTGCGCAAAATCTTAGACCCCTCTCTCTTAATCTGCCAATTATTCTACTATAATAGAGGGAAAAATCCAAATTAAGGGTTGGTATGCTGCTGGGGTTCTGATTTCTGCTAGATTCGCGCCTTTTTAAGCACGGCCCGGAAACAGTTAAGTCCGCCCCACTGCTCTGTCCGTACAGCATCTGCAGGAAGCTTGAAATCCGTCTCGCCCCAGTACTCAAATCCGGCCTGCAGCAGCACTTCATTCATGCGCAGCAGATTAACCGTGGGGTAATCAAAAGTCAGTACAAGCAGCCCCTCCCCATTCAGTGTGCGGTGAAATTCCCTTACGGCCCGCACGGAATCCTCCAGGGACAAATGCTCCAGGACCGAGATACAGAATATAGTATCAAAGCTTTCATTCTCATAAGGCAACGCGGTCAGATTAGCCTGGGCCAGATTCAGGCGGGTGGTCCGCCTGGCTTCTACCAGCCGTGCCGCTTCCTCGCCGATGTCGCTGGCAATCTCCTGAATAATCGCATCCCGGGAGAGAATCCGCGCATCGATATCGCAGGCATGAACCTCCGCGCTGTAACCGGCAAGGTAGAACTTGAGCGGATGGGAGATTCCGCAGGCAGCATCCAGCACCACATCATGGGAGGAAACAAAATTCGTGCACCATTCGTATTCATAAGGCCGGCTCCACCAGGATTCCGGCAAATCATAAATCAGCTTCTCGCGGCGGGCATCGGCATTCACAAAAAAACGGGAAACATACGGATGTGTTGGCATGGCCAGGACTCCTTTTAAAGGAAATTCGGTAGTGAGAGTATATTCAAAAATCGCTGTTTCATGCCAAACCTTACACTGTGATCATCTACAGTTGCTTGACCATAAGCACATGCGGAATGCCATCCTCCATGAAAACCGGCGAACTCGTTACATACCCCAGCCGCTGATAAAAGCCCTCGGCCTGCTTCTGGCCATGCAGCTTGGCTTGCCGGTGCCCCCGTTCAACCGCCATTTTTTCCAGCGTATCGATTATAACGGACCCCAGTCCGCTTTTGCGGTAAGGAGCGCTCAGGCAAATCCGTTCAAGCTTAGCCCACCCTTCCACACTCCTTAGTCTGGCCGTTCCCACAGGAAGCTCTCCCTGATAGAGCAATATATGCTCCGCGTGTTTTTCATGATCATCAAATTCATCTGCCAGCGCCACGCCC
Organism: Paenibacillus sonchi; assembly: GCF_016772475.1. NCBI lineage: Bacteria > Bacillati > Bacillota > Bacilli > Caryophanales > Paenibacillaceae > Paenibacillus > Paenibacillus sonchi. Next base: position 4,566,874 of record NZ_CP068595.1, on the reverse strand, counting down.
TGCTCCTCCACAAACACTTCCTGCCTGATTCTGAAAGCCTCCTGCAATTGTTCTTCGGTGGTCACCCGCTCTACCCGCATGTTCGATCCCGCTCCTTCATTATATCTGCTTAATGCCTGCCCAGAAGATCTCCCAGATATCCTTCAGGCGCCGCCCGAATTCCTCCTGATTATAAAAAAACATCTGCATGGCAATGCCAAATCCAACCTTACAGGCTGAATGCATTCCGCCGACCGGTAGCCATTTAATCTATATAAATATATAATTAAATATTGTAAATTAGTGACTTTAGTACTAAAATAAAGGTTGCAAAAGTTTATATATTTGAATTTTTAACTATGATTCCTTTGTCGATTTCTGTCGGGTTAAACCCCTGATTTCGGCTAATCATTGATCCATTTCATAACGGCAAACTATCTGAAAGGATAGGACGCAAAGCAATGGGCCTAAAGATGTGAACCTCACCATCCATGGCTGCCAGGCTGCCAAGAAGACGCTGAACTGTGCGGGTATCCGTTCAGGGTACCGTATCTGCCTGCCCGGGATACTCTTATGTCCAAATGCCCATTGATTATATAAAAAGGAGCCAAACGCAATGCCACAGCGCATCACCGAGAAAAACGGCATTATTATTGTCCAGAACAACCAGTTCTACATTACCTCCCCGCTGCCCGGCGGCAAGCCGGCAACCCTCTCCGCTATCCCGCCTGTTGTGCTGGAGCTTAATCATCAGCCGGTAGCTGGTCCCGTACCCGTTGTATCCTCCGACCGGGTTACCTGGTCCATACAAGAACCGCCTCCCTATGAGATCACCGTCTCCGACGATAAACTCCAAGCCTTCCTTATCCTAAACCGTGTGGAACAGTATAAATGGAATCTGGTGAACAGCCCGGCGTCGAGCCATCTCGCGGTAAGGGCTGAAATGGACTCTTCCGCTCTGCTGTCCACCCTCGGGATTGAACAGATTATTGCCGATTTGGAGAAAAAATCGATTTCGCAAAACCTGAATATCCCCGCAATCTATGCGGAATTGAATCATCCGACCCATCTGCCGGTTTGTGTGGCGGAAGGCAGGCCGCCTGCTCCAGGCGAAGATGCCAAGCTTGTTTTGTTTTTTCCCGGGCTTGCCGGAAACCCTTTCAATCCCTTAGATGAGGCTGCGGATTCCCCCGATCAACTCCGGATTCCCTGTGCCCGGAAAGGCGATGTCATTGCCCGCAAGCACCTCCCCCGCGACGGTGTACCCGGGTACGATGTATACGGCAGTATTCTGCCCGCCGCACCTCCCCGGGATATCATAGTTGTCGCCAAAGAGGGCACTCTGCTGCTGCCAAGCCATGAAATTACAGCCCTTACAGAAGGCCGGCCCCGTGTGACCGGCACAAATGTCAAAACTTTCGATATCACAACCGCATATACCGTTCCAGGCTGTGTGAACCGCCATACAGGCAATATCGTCTTCTCCGGCGATGTAATTGTACACCAGGACGTGGAAGACAACTCGATCATCGAGTCTTTAGGGAATGTGTATGTAAGCGGCAATGTCCATAATTCTACCATTACGGCAACAGGCAGTATTTATATACTGGGCAAAGTAGGCAACAGCCAGTTGTATTCAGGCTCCTTCGGCGTAACCTACAACCGTCTCTATCACCTCTCCGAGAAGCTGATCGAAGAAGTCAACCTCTTGCGGGAAGCCTCCAGACTGCTGACCTACGAATTACAGTCCCGACAGCAGACGGTAAAGTTCGGGCAAGTCATTCTGCTGCTCATGGAGACTAAATATAAGAAGATTCCCGTCCTGACCCGTGATCTGGAGTCCATAGTTGCCGGCATTAAATATACCTCTCATCCGGACAACAGCCAGCTGCAGCGGATTCTGGACATTTTCTTACGGCCAGCCCAGTTCATCGATGCCTTTAATGATGCCTTGCTGGTGTCGTTATTGAAATTGCTGAAGGATCTCTATACCGGGGTAGCCCGCATGGAGGAATCCAATGTCTGCGTTGACATCCCCGAATGCCATAACACCATCATCAAATCAAGCGGCGATATTTGCATTCGCAAGGACGGGACCCTGCAAAGCGATCTGCTCTCCCTGGCAGACATCACTTTCTTGCTGCCGGAGGCAGTCTGCCGGGAATCACAGCTGGAGGCCGGCGGAACCCTCACTGCACCAATAGTAAGCGGCGAATCAGGCGCCCATTCATTGCTAAAAGCCGGCCGCAAAATCAGTGTCCGCAAAATGGACGCAGGCAGAGTAACCGTCGGCAGCCATTCCCAAGAGATTACCGGGCCCGCCGAGGACATGATCTTCACCCCGCAGAATCTCAGCGGAGGGGCGGAGTGAGCGGAGGGAGAACGGGTACGAGGAAGTCTCTGCAGCCTAATAAAACCAAGACTCAAACAGACGGTTCACCGGCTGATAAATGATCATTACCAGATACAGCGGGCTGGGGACTTTGATCTTGTTGAGCGAACAGTAGACCGCGGCAATGCCCAGGACCCAGAACAGGAGCCAGACCAGGCGGTCGCGGCGTCTGCTTTTTTGCTTCAGCAAAGGCAAATCGATGGCTGTGCAGACTGCCGCAAGCGCCAGAAAAAATAGTAACATCATTATCTCACTCCTTGATATCGCCAATAAAAGATTTGTCCGTAACGCCGATCCGGGTAATCGACACGCTGGCACTGTAATGAACGGGCAGCGACTTCAGGTAATCTTCTCCCTTCCGCTGCTGCAGTCTGGCCCAGGCCTGCGGTTTGGCACGGTAGATCATCTGTCCAAAGCCCATGATATCCTCATTGTAATTCTCATTAATCTGCTCAACAGCAGATTTCATCAGATAGATAATCCGCTCTTCCGTTTTCTTCTCCAGCTCTGTGATGACCTTCTCCGATTCCATATTATCCTTGCTCTCCACCTCTTCCACATTGCACTCCGCCCGTACATGTATATAAATATGCGGCTCTCCGTCAATTACCTTCACTTTACGTTTAGTGGATGTATGGAGCGCTTCAATAACGATGGGCATGCCATCGTCTCCTGGTACAGGGCCAGAACTATGAACGATTCTATTGGAGATATAATTGTAGCCGACCACCTGATGATTGCTTAACCACCCGACCATCTTGTCCCTCTTAAATACAGCTACACTGCGGTAACGCAATGTGGCTTTTGGGGTACTCTCATCGAGATTGCTCTTCTTGTCACCCTCTTTGGCATTGCCGGTTATCTCAACTCCAGTCAATACCGGATTTATCCCCTCATAGATCAGATTTTCAATAAATTCGTTCAGAGGGACAGCAACTGTCCTGGCGGATGACTTATAGGATTTGTCCATGGCATAAAACAATTTATTCGCCGGCAATTTGTCCATCGGAGTAAGGATCTTTAGGACCTCTTCAGCGGTGGTATCTCTCGCGACCATGACATAGAAATCATTTCGCGGCTCCCGGCTACGCTTGAACACATCAAGAGCTTCGGCGATTCCGGCACGGGCGAGCTCCTCTCCGATTACCAGTACGCGGATATGCCCTTTGTAGAGACTTCTCGAACTGAGAAGACTGTACTGGCGGTCAGCATCATAAATTGTCGGCACTGTGAAGCTGGATACAACCACTGGCACTCCGCCCCCTCCCGTTCCTCCAACCGTCTGCGAGGAAATCGCGGAAGGGATAACCACCTGCATGGTGACCCTGTAGCCGGATTCCGCCTTATCCAGCCCCATTCCCAGCACAAAGCCCATTTCATTTAACTCCCTTCTTTCCCAGCAGCCGCTGAGCAGTAAAGGTGCGAGAAGGGCAAGCAGCAGCACGCAAAGAGTTCTACTTTTTTTAGCCTCATAAATTATCCTCACTTGGTTGTGTCTTGACGGTTAGCGTTTTGAATTTTACTGTTTGCCGGCCTGGACTTTAAGTGCGGCCAGCGGAAGCGGAAGATGGAATCCTTCAGATCCTTGGATTCGTATGGGCCGATTGGACTCATATACGGCATCCCGAAAGAACGCAGGCTTGCCAGATGCATCACGATAATAAAGACACCGAACAAAATGCCATACAACCCGATAAAGCCGGCCAGGAGGATTAATGCAAAACGAAGGATTCTTGCGGCAATGGCCATTCCCGTTTCAGGAATGACAAAGCTTGAAATGGCCGTAATGGAGACGATGATAACCATCGCCGATGAAATAAATCCCGCTGAAACCGCCGCCTGCCCAATCACCAGAGTACCGACGATGGAGATGGCCTGCCCTATATTCTTCGGTATTCTCACGCCCGCTTCCCGCAAAATCTCATACGTCAATTCAATCAGTATTACTTCCACGAACGCCGGAAAGGGGACGCTCTCCCTCTGTGCGGCAAGGCTAATGACGAGCGTAGTAGGGATCATCTCCTGATGATAAGTAGTGACCGCTACATAAAAAGAGGGGGCAAGCAAGGTAATGAAAAAGGATAAAAAACGGATGAAACGCAGAAAGGTAGCAATATCCGCCCGCTGATAGTAATCTTCTGCAGATTGAAAAAAGGAAACAAAAAAGTGGGCACCAGCAGGACAAACGGTGTACCATCGACAATTATCGCCACTTTGCCCTCAAGGATTCCTGCTGCGATAGTGTCCGGCCGGTCGCTGTTATACACAGTTGGAAAAGGCGTGGCCGACGTATCCTGAATAAACTCCTCGATATATCCGCTCTCCAGAATGCTGTCTGTATCAATTTTGTCCAGCCGGCGTTTGACCTCCTGCACAAGATCAGGGTTGGCAATGTGGGTGAGATACATAATAGATACACTGGTCTGTGTCACTCTGCCGATCTGCAAAGTCTCCAGCCATAGCTGGGGGTCTTTGATTTTTCTCCGGATCAGCGCCGTGTTCGTCCGTAAATTCTCTGTGAATCCCTCCATCGGGCCCCGTACAACCGTCTGTGAGATGGGTTCACTGACATTGCGGTCCTCCCACCCGGGCAGCCCGATCCGCAGAGCACTTGGGGTTCCATCCACCAGCACCATCACATTGCCGGACAACAGCTGGTGGACAAATGGCTCCAGGTCATGGGTGACGGATATATCTCCTGCCATCAGGATGCGTTTGTGCAGAAGCTCAAGCTTCTGCCCGGCATCCAGATCTTTCAGCCGGTCCGGAGGACAGCCTTCCTGAAGCGAAAATAGTATGGAATTATGCAGCACTTGCGTATCCACAAGGCCGTCTATATAAATCACGGCGATTTGCGTACAAGGATCCGGCTGCAGCTCTTTGATCACCAGATCGGTGCTTTTCCCGAAAAGCTGAACCAGCTGCTGCTGATTATCCTTAAGACAGGATGACAATGTGCCAAAGTTCATATCCTTCAAGTCGCCTCCTTCACTTTCCATAGACATGGTGTAAATAGTATGATGCAGAATTTGATAATTATCCCTGCCGCCCCCTATTTGGAGCTATGGTGCATAATTGTGGAAGAAATTTGCATGCTAAGGAAAGGATAAAAAGTGGCTGAAGGACAGCTTGCAGCCGATACGGAGGAAACTCATGAGTCTTGAAAAGGACCGGATCAGTTCGGCTCAAATGATCATACTAGGACTTTTGACGCTTATTGGGGATATGGCGCTTGTATATCCTTCAGTAATGGCAGCCGGCGCCCACCAGGATGCGTGGATTGCCGGGCTCATTTGTATTCCGCTGGGGCTGGCAACCGTTAAATTAATGCTGTCGGCCGCAAATATCAATCCAAATCAGACAATTATCGAGCTTTCAACCCAAATTTTGGGAAAATGGGTAGGTGGAGCTGTATCGGTGAGTTATTTATTTTTTTTCCTGATGGCTGCCTCCACTTATGTCAGGGAAATTGAAGACTTCATGTGCACACAAATTTACGAGGCGACACCCGGCGGGGTGATCCGCTTCATGGCCATTGTTCTGCTGGTGTACGGCTTGCGGCTGGGTTTGGAGAATCTGGGCCGGTCGGCACAGATTTTCTTTCCTTTTTTTGCCCTGTTTCTGCTCTGCCTGATCCTGCTGTTTCCCAATATCAAAATGGACCGGATCTATCCTATTCTGAATACTCCTTTTCCTGATATGCTGCATACCATTATGTACGGTGTATATTATCCGTACGGGGAAATGTGCGTGCTCTTCATGGTTTATCCCTTTGCCCAAAAACACAGCAAAACTAGCCGCGATATATTCATCTCCCTTTTCATCGGAGCTATCGGCCTTAACCTGATTGTGTTTCTTTCTCTGACGATACTCGGGCCCTATTTTTCCGAGCATGAATTCTATCCGGCCTATATTCTTGCCCAACGAATCAACATCGGCAATTTTCTGCAGCGGATTGAAGCACTGTTGGCCACCACCTGGATTATCAGCACTTACTTCAAAACAGCGCTTTACATCTACGCCTTTGTCTTAGGAACAGCCCAGTTGCTGAAACTGAAAACCTACAAGCACCTGATCTTTCCGGTGGGATTTTTGATTTACGGCATGACGAATCTGCTGGCCAAAGATATTATTTTCTACGTTAAGGAAATCCCCGTTTATTGGGTGGATTGGGACTTCACCTATGCATTTGTCTTCCCGTTGCTCCTGCTCATTGTTAATTATTTCAGGAAACGCTCCGCCCAAGCCAGGGAACAGAGGTAAACTAGAGAATTTTTGTAATAATTAGAGATAGATTTGCTGTGCCCGTTGAGCTGTCTGTGCATCCGCATCTATAATAGTTTTTGATAGCGTATTCACAACACTCAGAAAGCGGGGATGAGCGAATTGGAAGATCATAAGCGGACCCTTGCCGCCCGCAGGACGGAAGGTCCAAAAGCACCCAGGGACCCGGTGGAGAAAAGAAGCGGTTTTTTTGTGCTGTCCGAAACAGCTATTGAAGCGACCGCCCGGCCTGAAGGCAGACCTTCACAGGAAATTTATCTCGAAGGCAGCCGTCTGACCGATAAGGCCAGATTTACAGGCGGGGTTACGGACGAGCAGATGCTGGCTCTTCTCTCAAGCTGGACTGGATTCCGCCAATTGGTCCACAGTATCGGAATCTCCGTGAAGACGGACAGAGATCAGGCGGAGGTCTATTTTCTGCTGCAGAACTGGGGCAAAACCAGCAAGTATGAATCGGGCACCCGGCTGCTTATTCCATGCCCCGGCGACGGAACGGAACTTCTGCTTAGGCTGGAGGATATCGCATGGACCGGGGATGATGCTGCTCCAGGTAAATTTGCCTTTGAATTCAATCACGCAGGTGAGCTGGCAACGGCAAGCATTATCTTCTATCTTCATGACGGCTACACGGTACCTGAGCTTAAGGCTGAGCCTCCGGTTGCATTTGGTTCGAAGGAATACCGGGACATGATCGGAAAGTCCTTGGTCCATTCAGGGAATAATAGAAGATTGAAAGCCGCTATGGAAAAAGCAGAAAAAGGCGAGGATGTGACAATCGCTTACATTGGCGGCTCCATTACTCAGGGTGCGGGAGCGAAGCCGATACATACCGGATGTTATGCCTATCAATCGTATGTAAGATTCAAGGAAATGTTCGGCCCGGACGGCGGAGAGAACATTCACTATGTAAAAGCCGGTGTAGGGGGCACACCCTCGGAACTTGGAGTAATCCGTTATGACAGGGACATTCTTAGGGACGGCGCCGCAACACCGGACATCGTGGTGGTGGAATTTGCAGTAAATGACGCGGGCGATGAAACAAAAGGCAACTGCTATGAAAGCCTGATCCTGAAGATTCTTGCTGCCGAGAACCGGCCTGCTGTTATTCTGCTGTTCAGCGTGTTTGTGAATGACTGGAACCTGCAGGAACGGCTCTCCCCTGTGGGCCTGCACTATAATCTTCCCATGGTGAGCGTAAAAGACGCGGTGACCGGACAGTTCCGCCTGAGCAAGGCAGAGGGGAACGTTATCTCAAAACGGCAATTTTTCTACGATATCTATCATCCTACTAATGAGGGCCACCGGGTAATGGCGGACTGCCTTGCCTTCCTGTTTTCCGAAACCTATAAATCGCTTGCCGACAGAGAGGATATCACACTGGATAAGCCCCCGGTTCTGGGAAAAGATTTTGCCGGCACCCGTTTGCTGGACCGCAAAAATCACACCGGCGCCGTTATTGAAGCAGGGGGTTTTACGGACACGGATACAGATTTGCAGATGGTAGAAATGGACCTCAACCCCTTCGGGACTCCGGAATTTCCATATAACTGGATGCATACGGCAGCAGCCGGGCAGGACAGCTTCAAGCTGACGGTAACCAGCAAAAACCTTATCCTCGTGTACAAGGATTCGGGCAGCTCCGTGTTCGGACAAGCGGATATCTATGTGGACGGCCAGCTGAAGCTCACCGCCAATCCGCATGACAACGACTGGACACACTGCAATCCGGTAATTCTCTACCAGAATGAGCATAGCCAGGAGCATGTGATCGAAATCAGAATGGCGCCGGAAGATCAGGACAAATGCTTCACGATTCTCGGCTTCGGCTATAATGATTGAGAGTATAATGATATATCTAAGAATGGGCTGTCCTGCAGATATAATCACGAAACCTGCAGGTATGAATACCGTAATATAGGGTAATTAAAGAATAAGACCGCACTAAGTGCGGCTTATACAACCCTAGAGGAGGAAACATGATGCTTAAAAAACTTCTTGGCAAAGTGATGCACTCCATGGAGCACTCCCAACATGGAGGGCGGCACAGATCATCAAGCAGTCATAAAGGGAGGCCTGTATACGGCAGGCATTCAAGCAGCAGCCGCGGATACAAGAGCTACTCGTCTTCGGACTCACACCGCAGAGGAAACGGACATAAATATTATAAGAATCGCTATGGCAGCTCAAGCTGATCCTTGCTTGACCATCCCTGCACGAATCACAAGGCGCCTTTCAGCTTTTGGCTGAAGGCGCCTTTGTGTTAGGATCTCAACGCAGGCTCTCATGCAAAACCTCCGCCTCGCGGACAAACGAAGCTGTATCAGAATAGGATTCCCCGTCTCCAAGTAGCCGGGAAAGAAGATGCAGCATCCCGGGCGACAAATCCAGTTCCTCGCGCCAGTTCCGTTCCGCTTCTCCCGGTTCAGGCTGGTAACCGGAATACAGCATGAACAGCATGAATTGTCCGATGTCATACAAGTCCGAGGCGATAACCGGCGGCATCTGTTTCGGGAGCTCCCCGTCGCCGGCTTCCGTTCATCAAACACGGTTTCGTTCTCGCCGATCCGCCTTGCCAGCCCAAAATCAATTAAGTACATTTCTTCCCCTTTAAGAATCACATTAGGGATGCGCAGATCCAGGTGAACATATCCACGGGCATGGACATGGGCTACCAGCTCCATCAGTTTCAGTGTCGTGGCCAGACACTTCCGCTCCCCGTAGACGATGTGCTCATCAAAGATCAAATCTTCCAGCGTTTTTCCCTCGATATAATCGGTTACCAGCCAGTTGGAGCCTTTGTACTCAAAATAATCACGGCACTTGGGAATGTTGGGATGATCCATGGACCTCAAGACATCACCTTCCTTGATTAGCAAAACCCGGCCTACCGCTTTCTTGCTCGGCCTGGACTGTTTGACGGCCACAAAAGCCCCATCCTTAGTGTCCCAGCACCGGTAGGTCAACCCGTAGCTCCCTTGCCCCAACAATGCTTCTATCTTATATCGTTCGCCGATCCCCGTCCCCTCCGGGAGCGGATAATCCCGCCAGGCCCGGACAAAGCCCCGCCACCACTCAAATGCCATTACTCTCCCCCTTTCAGCAGCCCGTTCTTCAACCCTCCGCAGCCTCATATACCACGGAATGCGGCGTAAGGTTAGCTTCACGGAATCATCAATATCGCGCAAAATATTATGAGCAACACGCATCAAAGATGTAAGTGTAGGCTATCACAACAATAGCTCCATGGCTGCGCGTTCTTTATCCGCAATCTCGAGCAACAGCTTGGACGCATGCACGAGCTCTTGGTGCTCACCTGTTCTTCCTGCACGGTCGATTGAAGCAGAGACGCTAACCCACATTGGAGCGATCTCTGTAAACATACAGTGGGCTTGTTCGATCCTCGGGTCCTCCAGCCGATCAGCACACTCTCTCAAATAATCCCTATACAGATTCCGGAATAAAGCGCCGCCGGTTCCCGCCCGCTCCATTAGCGTCGCGGTAAGACATAAATCATGTTCGAAATTGTTGCTGCGGGAAGGCCACTTCAGGATTTCATTGCTCATTTTAACAATGCCTTTATTGCCAATATTCCCAATGGGCGGGTTCAGATAGTCATGCGCATTCATGGTCAAGGATTCGCGTATAGCAGGAACAAGCGGAAGCAATGCGTCGTTTGGCTCGATCGTAAAGGAACGATTCCGGGAGCTCATGGGTCCCTTTGCATTTCTGGCAGCGGCCAAGCTTGTCAAACGCGTCTTCACAAGTCCACCCTGTTGTCTGGTGTCCGCCATGTAGGCGTATTCGTCATCTATACCGTAAAGTACCGCATAGTGACCGGCGAAGTGCACTTTGTTCTTAAAATAATCCAAGTAATAGGCATCTAATTTAAGCCCAACCGGAATGCCGTGTTCGATGCTGCTTCGGACGTTCTGCCACGCCTTATTGACGGACGCGGTTTCTTGATAACTGACGTTCAAGCCGAGCCGTTCGGCGAGATAAGCGGTCAGTTTATCCGGTTTTACCCTTCCTCCGATAAAGGGGAAGTCCATTCCCTTTGAATCCCAGTATATGAATCCAAGCCCTTGCCCGAGTCCGAACAACATCGGCTCAGACAAGCGGACTCCCGCATATTGCATTAAATTGCCCACGGCGGTTGTTTCGCAATGTTCGCCTTGATAAGGGATGAAACCTTCAATAAATTTGACCATGTCTACGCCTCCTCCAATAATTCATGTATTAAACGGCTAACGAACGCTTGCTCGCTCTCGATTAAGCCTAATGGATGCAAGAACAACGCCCTTACATTCAGAGGCAAGCTAACTCCGCCTTGTGATTCGTACTTCTGTCTTATGTTTATCGAGGCTTGTCCAAGAAAATCCAGCCGTTTCCGTAAAGCAATGACGGCCTCTTCCTTCCCGATATGGGGCAAAGCGGCCAAACCGAGATCGAAGCGGTTGTCACGTTCCCGTGTAGACGACAGACTATCAAGAATTTCATTTCTCAGCTTACGTATACCCGCTTCGGTGAGGGCAAACCGGGTCGGCGTTGGCCCCTTGCCGGATTTCTCGTCGGATGTCTCAGGTGAGATCCAACCTTTATCGCTAAGTTTCTTCAATCCCACATATATCGAAGTTGTACCGATATTTGCCCATTCTTTATAACCCCGCTGCTCGACTAACTTCATAATATCGTATCCTGAGGCTTGACGATGTTCCGCGATCATTTGCAGGAGCATGAATTCGACATTCGACAATGTATGCATAGAGAGACTCCTTATCTTAAGTATTTCACATATGGAATATAACATAGGTGTAATAAAAGCTCAATAACGTAGCCCTGGCCTTTTCTTCGGCAGCGATGTCCTCGTAGAGGTCTGCCAGCGGATCACCCTTGGCCTGGATATACATTGCAGTCCATGGCACACCAGCCGAATTCTGATAGAATAGCTCACTTGTAACATTGGCACCGATCGCAGGGCGCATGGGGAGATGGCTGCGTGTCGTCACGTGACCAAGCGGCTAAATTCATTGCGCTGCCTCGTCAGAATGGCATGTCATAGGTGCACCCTCCTGGAAGGATTCAACTTGCAGGGGGGATCTGGGTGTGTTATTATCAATGACATATCATCAATGACATGTCATTGAATTATTGTTAGGAGGTCTTACTCTGAATCCTATTGAAGAATTACGTTATTTGATACTAGCCGCCCAACGGGAAGGGAGCCGTACTTTTACGGAGCTTCTAAAGCCGTTGGGGCTGACGACCTCACAGAGTGAGGTGCTGCGGGTTCTCTACGACCATGAACCTTTATCACTTATTGAGGTGGGGCAGCTGTTGGTCTGTGAAACCGGAAGCCCCAGCCGGTTGGTGAGCCGAATGGTGGAAGCGGGACTTATAGAACAGAAGCAGTCTCCCGTGGATTCCAGAAAAGTCCAGCTTTCCTTAACGGAAAAGGGAAGAGACAGCGCAATAAAAATAAGGGACATCGAAAACCGCTTCTATGGCACTCTGACGCCTATACTTGAGGGCCAGCCTGTTAAGGAGCTGATGGAACTTCTGTGGATTCAGGTAAAAGGGAAACCCACAGGCAATGCATTGGCACTTCGGAAAGCTAAACAGGGGGCGAAGCAGCAATGCATGAGACCATAACCCGCATGCTTAACAAATGGGGAACCTTAAAGACGGTATTGCCATTGCTGGTCCTGACCATAACCTTGATGGTCGTGATCAATACCGCTCATTTGCCGATTACGGTACCCCGAATCCAAGAGGTATCCCAAGGTGCAGATATACTCGACATGCATATTTTCTATTCCAAGACGGAAGTGTACTCGCTGCTTGAACAGCTGCAGCCTGAGGGACGCCGCATTTACATCAAGCTGTTAATGGGATTCGATTTTGCCTTTCCCGCCTTGTATGCCGTTACCTTCTCTCTTATAGTTAGCACGCTATATCGAAGCTCTAGGCGGTGGATAATCCGGACACTGGTTTGGCTGCCTCTTATGGCTGGTGTCTTCGATTGGTCTGAAAATGTGAGCATCATTATGATCCTTCTAAAGTATCCTGTCACTAGCGTCGCTGCTTATGCGGCGGGATTTTTAACTTTGGGGAAATGGATCTCAATATGGCTTAGCTTGGGTGTCGTATTTGCGGGATTATGCTTTAAGCTAACAAAGGTCGGAATTCTCAAAAACGATATTAGGAATAACACTACAGCTAAAAAGTAGTTTCCAGGCTATGAACTGTTAAAGGCTTACTGTTCAGTGGATAATTGTTATAAGATAAACTTGCTGTTACAGACAGCGCGCAGAACCATATCACAATTAAGAGCATGTTTTTGCTTTTTGAAGCCGACAGAGGCAGAAACTGGCCCTGAAGCGCGGGGAACTGTATGAATCATAAGATGTGACTGGAGTTCGTTGTTGATTTATGAGGCGGGCCTTCTCGCATAGTTCTCTATGATAAAACGCATACTATTGGGGTGATTTGCCATATATGATGAGGAGGCGCTAAAGTTTATGTCCAATAAAAAAAGTTACTATGCATTTGAGGATCCCCAGGGCATTACAATTGAATTTCAAGCCACTAGCTTACAACAAGCCATGGTGATTAAAAAGAAGAAGGCTCAAGAACTGGGGATTCCTAAAGAGGCTTTTGAACTTACAAGCATACGCAAGAAACCAAGCCAGAGCGCATAGCCTTTTTCGAGTGGCTTCCTCATACATGCATAAAGCAATTACGATTACATCGTAAATGTCAATCTGCCGGGCATTCGGCAAAATTGTTATTCTGGGCAGCCGACCAAAAGATCGGCTGTCGTTTTCTCAACTAAAGGGAAAGATAGTTGAAACTCAATCGTGCTAAACCATCCCACAAGTAACGGTGAATTATATTGCGGAAGATTACAGGAGAAGCCCATCAGCCCATCCCGAAAAAAATGATGGATAGGGACTTGTTTATTCAGTCCTGTTGAACTAGCCAGAGCCAGTTTGTATGTAACTCGCAGGAAATGTAAGAAGAGCCGCAGATGCTGCTCCTGTGGCTCTTCTTAACAATCTATCTATTTATTTTGTGTATACCTCATTGTCAGAGCACCCGCTTCTGCTCCCGCTCATCAATAATAATCTGCACCGCCACTTACATGAAGAGTTTGGATGCGGCAGGCAGCCCTTCTTTACACCTCAAACTGAACACTCATCCCTTCCGTCTCCACATAATCAATGACCGTCCGGTTAGTGCTCAGGTCAATATGCAGTGTGCAGCGCAGATCACCCTTGGTCCACTCCAGCCGGACCTCATTACTTGCCGCTTCCAGTACGCGGAAATCGCCGTTAAAGGCGCCGTATTCGTTGCGGAACCGGATCAGCGCAAGAAGACGCTGGACTGCGCTTTTGCCAAGCGCCTGCTCAATCTCGTCTATACTGAAGTTATGACGGTTGATTTCCCGCCCTTCTCCTGTGCGGCGAACTCCTTCTTCATCGTTCTCTCCGGCCAAAAGTCCGACGTAATACACCTGCGGGATGCCCGGAGCGAAGAACTGGATGGCACGGGCCGCCAGATAAGCGTCATCATCGCTGTTCAGCACGGAATAGTAGGAGCAGCGGATCTGGTGCACATCGAACCCGTCCTCAGCCTTATGCTCGCCGGAGACGATAAGGCTCAGATTGGAGCCGCGTTCAAGACAAGTATCGACCAGCCTGCGCGCTTCCTTCGTGTTGATCAATCCGTCGAGATCGGGCTTGACGGGGATGCCGTCATGGCAGTCCAGCATCGTGAACTGCTTCGCAGGACGCGTGGTCAGGTATTCCTTCAGCGCTTCCGCATTTTTATTGACGAGAGTATCGAGAATGCGGTAAGGCAGAATGAAATCATAAATCCAAAAACCGTGCTCCGCCAGTTTATATTGAATGCTGTAGTGGGAATGAACCTCCGGCAGCAGCTCGATATGCAGCGAATCGGCCACCTCCTTGATCCAGTCCAGAAAGCCGTAAATTTCAGGCTCCACGAAGAAGCAGCTCGTGCCCAGCTTCTTGATGATGTAGCCTACGGCATCCAGCCGCACAATCTTGACGTTGTTGTTACGGAAATTTTCAAAGATATCGGCCAGCAGACGTTTTACCTTATCCGAATGAATGTCGAGGTCAATCTGTTCCGAAGGATCGGTTTTGCCGAAAGTCGTCCACACCTGCTCTTCTTCACCCGTCTCTTCAATAGTGAACGTGGAATACGGCAAGGGACGGCGGAGAAACATTTTGTCGATATCGGCTTGAACGGGCTGTCCGCCTGCCCAGATTTTGTCGAGTGTCAGGAATAAATCCGCGTAGGGCGAGCATCTTCCCTGCCTCAGCAAATCCTGAAAATACTCCGACTGCCGGGAAATATGATTGACCATCACATCCAGCAGCACATCATGTTTCGCACCGATCGCCCTAATGTCTTCCCAAGCACCGAATGCCGGCTCAATCTCAAAATAAGTAAGCGGAGCGAATCCGCGGTCTCCCGAGGAGGGAAATGGCGGAAGAATATGAATGCCGCCCTTGAAAATATCCGGAAAATGCTCATCCAGCACACGGTTTAAGGTTTGCAGGCTTCCGCCCAGCGAGTCGGGATACGTAATCAGTTATACTTGATTGTGAATCGCCACTACTCTCGCCCCCCTAGATTTGGTACTTCGTCTTGAATGTCTCAAGTACCGGCAGCTCTACGACCGCCCCCGTATATTGCAGCTTGTACGCGCTGACCGCCAGCCCGAACTCCAGCGCTTTGCGAACCGGATACCCCTTGACGAGCGCCGTATAAAAGCCGGACCAGAAGGCATCTCCTGCCCCTGTTGTATCTGTCACCTGCGTAGCCAGAGTATCGAACTTCACTGTTTCCTGCCCGTTGGAGACGAGCGCGCCGTCCTTGCCTAAAGTCAGAATGACCAGCTTCACGCCCAGATCCAGAAACTTCTGCATCTGATTCTCCGGGGTGTCTTTCCCGAACAGCCGCTCGGCATCGTCTTCCGACGGCTTGGCGATATCGACAAGGGGAAGAATAGATTGTAAATACTTAACTCCGTCCTCCCCTTTCTCCCAAAGCGCCGGATGGGTATTGGGGTCAAAGCAGACGAGAATCCCGTTCTGGCGGGCTTCCCGGATCACTTGCTCCAGCGCCGATCTTGCCGGCTGCCTGGACAAAGGCCAGCAGGAGAAATGGACGATCTTCGTCCGGAGAAGGGCTGTGCGCAATTCCTCTGTGTAGGCTAACCGGTAATCGGCTCCCCGGTAGAAGATCGGGATCGGCGTGGACTTGCTCTTGGTGACGACCACCAGGCTGGTTGCTTCGTCCACACGCTGTACGCAGCTTGTATCCATCTCAACTCTTCTCAAATGCTCCACCAGAAATTGCCCAAGCCCATCCGTCCCCACCGTGGATGCCACAAGCGGACGGATGCCCAGCCGCTTCGTATTCATGGCGATATTGGCCGGCGAGCCTCCGAAATACCGGTGGTACGTGCCGTTCTCAAAGGAATCGCCGTAATCCCCCGGTATCATGTCCACCAGCAGTTCCCCGACAGTTAAAAGATCCAGGTCTTTCTCTTCAAATTCCACGTTATTATCAAAATCAAACACGGGTATTCCCCCATTCATGTATAGATACGGCTTTGGTTCAGTGCTCCTGGTTGTGTTTCTTGTAGGACATGGGAGAGGTTCCCGTTATATTTTTAAACAGCTTGGAGAAGTAGAGGGAATCCGTTATGCCGACGGAAGCCGAAATCTCCTGAATGTTGAGGTCTGTCTTCTGTAGCAGTACTTTGGCGTTCTGGATACGGATTTTGCTGATATATTCCGGGATGGACATACCGGTAATCTGCTTAAAGTAACGGGAAAGGTAGGAACGGCTGTAGTTGACATGCTTGCACAGTATATCAACATCAATATGAATGTAATAATTTTGCTCGATAAAAAGAACGGCCTGCTGCACCACGCTTTCGGAGCCTGTCCGCTTGCCGGCCTCGCCGTAATGCTTCGCGCCCTGCTCAATCAGGTGAAAAATATGCAGCAGATAGCTGATGCACAGCAGCTGCCCGTCCCCCGCTTCCGGGAGCTCCTGGATCAGCAGCAGCATTCTATTAATAATGGTATGCGTCGCAATTCCCGTCAGGCAGCAGTGATTAATATCCAGCTCCATCAGGCTCAGATAGTAGGGAATATGCTGGCCGTTGAAGGAGACCCACATGATTTCCCACGGGTCTTCCGGGTCGGCATAATAAAAATGCTTTTCCCGGGAAGCAGGATAAAAATGTCTCCCTGGTTCAACATTTTGTTGACATGATCGCCCTGGGTTAAATAACCTTTGCCGCTGAGGACAAACACCATTTTATAGGTTTCCAGGACACGGGGGCCTACGACATGGTCTTTGCCGCACTTCCGGTGACCGGCCCAGGTAATGTAGGCGGACTGCTCCATTTGTGTTTTTGTCGGTGTGTAAAAATGCTGTACAATATGATCTTTCATTGCTGCTTCACCCCAAAAAAGTTGCCGTAATTTAGGTTTCTCACTGTACCGCACCGTTTTTTCTTTGTCAACCGATCAAAAAAAGCCCCAAAAAGGGGCTCAGCCCGGCAGCAGTCCGGTTATTCGGCACCGGTAACCCACTGCTCCGTGAAGGAGACAAACTTCATCGTGCGGCGGTTGCCGAAGGAATAGGCTGCATGCAGACTTCCGTCCGCAGCCTGCATCATGCATGGATACTCGTACCGGCGGTTGCGGATTAAGTTTTTGTGGCCGCTGAAGCCTTCACCTGTCTCCACATGGCGGCGGTAAGGCCACGTTCTGCCCTCGTCCTCTGAAATGGCTACAGTAACAGGGCAGCGTTCAAACGGCCAGACGGTAATATCAGGCTTGTCGTTGAAGCGCAAATCATTGTAGATGACGGCGAGCTTGCCGCTCGCAAGCTTAATGGCGGAAATGCTGGAGTTGTTGTTCGGCAGCTCGGTGCGCACCGGTTCCGTCCAGGTCTCCCCGTTGTCGTCCGATTTTGCAAAATAAATATTGTCCGCTGAGCGGCTGCGGAAGAGCCCGATCAGCTTCCCGGGCGCCATCTCGATCACGTTGCAGTGCACGCGGCCGCGGCTGCCGGGAACCTCGACATTGCGCCACGTGGCGCCTTCATCGTCGGAGATGTTCATGACCGTAATGTCGCTGCCGTTGCGGGTGTCGTCATTGAAGCAGATCCAGTTCTCAAAGATCCATCTTCCGCTGGAGAGAATCTGGATTTTCTGGCGGCAGAACGAGCCTTCACGCGGAAACATCACCTCCGCCTTCCCCAGGTCTCCCCGTTGTCCCTGGAAACTTTGCGGTAAATCTTGGAGGTGTACTGCAGGTTGAACTCCGGCGACTCGTCGCCCGTACGGGCCCGCTGGGCAGTGTAAACGACCCACAATTCGCCGTTCGGATGAAGAAACAAGGACGGGTTTTGCTCACTGAAGCCGTTGTCGTCGGAAATTCTCACAGCGGGCGTCCAGGCGTCCGAACCGGCGTTCAAACGGGACATCACGATGCTGACATCCGAGTTGCCTTCATCCGAGCCGGCAAACCAGACGCAGAGCAAATCGCCATTAGGCAGCTCCTGCAGGTCGCAGGCATGGCTTGATTCGAGATCGCAGGGCAAAAGGGATTCCACCAGTCCGAGGCGGCGGTTGAAATACAGCTTTCCGTCTTCCGTAAGGTCGTTTAATTCGAGTATCGGATGATTTAACATAATGTTCGCTCCTTATTTTAACAAATTGTCAGGAAATGGCCGAGCGGTTCCTTGCAGGCAAGACGAGCTTACTTCACGGAACCGAGCAGAATCCCCTTCTTGAAGTACTTCTGCACAAACGGATAGACCAGCACGATGGGCACCATCGCTACGAAGATAGCCGCAGCCTTCAGGTTGCCGGGATTCAGCATAATGCCGTTCTGGATAATCGTGCGGAAAGCCGTATTAGAATCGCCCGAACTGATGACAAGTTTTTTCAGCATAACCTGAATCGTCTGCAAGTTGGGATTTTGCAGATAAATAAGCGGCATCAGATACTGGTTCCAGATAAACACGGCGTAGAAGACGCCGATAGTGGCCAGAATCGGTTTGGAAATGGCGAGAAAGACGCGGCTCATAATCTGGAAATCGTTGGCGCCGTCGATTTTGGCAGCTTCCTCAAGCTCAACCGGCAGGCCGTCCAGGAATGTTTTTGTAATAATCAGAAACTGCACATTGATCGCATTGGGAATGATCATCACCAGCCAGTTGTCCACAAAACCAAGCTTGTTCAGGACGATATAGGCCGGAATAATTCCCGCTTCAAATACCCAGCTGAATACGAACAGGCTCATAATCAGAAAGCGGCCTTTAATCTGCCTGCGGGACAATACATAAGCCGTCATATACGTCAGCAGAAGCGCAACAACCGTGCCGACCACCGTATAGATGCCCGAATTCAGCAGCCCCCGGAAAATGCCGAGCCTCGAATTCGTCAAAATATATTGATAGGCTTCAAAGTTAACGTTCTTCGGAAAAAACGCGACGTCCCCTGAGGCGATGCTTCTTCCGTCACTGATGGAAAGAAAGAATATATACAGGAAAGGATACGTGCAGACAAGAGCGATCATTAGCAGAAAAATATTGTTGCAGATGTCGAACAGACTGATCTTCGTTCTCATTATCCTTCTCCTTTCTCAGAATAGCCGCGTATCCGAATATTTAGTAGACAGCTTGTTGGTACCAACAACCAGAATGTAGGCGACAACGGATTTCAGCAGATTGACTGCCGTGCCGTAGCTGTATTCCGGGAATCCCGTGCTGGCGAAAGCCAGGCGGTATACATAAGTCTGAATGACGTCGGCCGTCTCATAGACGCTTTGATTGTACATGAGCAGAATCCGGTCCAGATCAACCGTAAAAATGTTGCCGACGCTGATAATCAGCATGATGGCAATCGTCGGCTTAAGGGAAGGCAGCGTGATGTGAAGCATTTGCTGAAAGCGGCTGGCGCCGTCCAGCGAAGCCGACTCATAGACGGATGGATCAATAGCCGCCATCGCAGCAATATACACGATTGCCGAATAGCCGAAGGTCTGCCATACCTGAAGCAGCACATAGTTGCTGCGGAACCATCCCGGTTCAGCCATGAAATAGATCGTGTCCAGGCCAAAGCGGGCCAGAATATCGTTAACAAGGCCGGTGGAAGGCGAGAGCAGCGTGTACAGAATGCTGACCATAACGGCTGAAGAAATGAAATATGGCAAAAAGCTCAGCGATTGCACGCTTCCTTTGATCCAGCGGACCCGCACCTCGTTCAGCAGCAAGGCGAACAGAATCGGAATGGGAAACGTGAACAGAAGGGAATAGAAGGCGAGAATGATTGTATTTTTGACAAGGGTCCAAATATACGGGTCCTCAAAGATTCGTTGAAAATGTTCCAGACCGACAAAGGGACTGCCCAGCACCCCGCGAAAGGCGCTGAAATCTTGAAAAGCGATAATCATGCCGCCCAGCGGAGCCAGTTTGAACAATACCAGGCTGATCAAACCGGGCAATAGCATGAGCAGCAGCAGCTTGTTGGTATTCATATAGTCGAGAAAACGGCGTATCCTCGTTTTTTGGGGAAGAGGCGTCATTCGTTCACTTGTTATCACTTTCTCCACCACCCATTTGCTCTGTATTTGTACCTTGTATTTAGGAGCCACGCCGTCCCTTGGGAGGATGGCGCGGCCGGCACTGCTGTTTATTTATACATTGCGTCGTAAGCTTCTTGCTGGAGGGCTACAACCTTCTTGTACCCTGCCTTTTCCATTTCGCCGAGGAAGGTGTTCCATTCACTCATTGGGCGTTTGCCGTTGACGAATTCCGTCACTAGTGAGGTAACAGCCTCATTGACCTTGGCGGAAAGGTCAGCCAATTGTTTGGCCTGATCAGCCGTGTACGTCACCGTTACGCCGGTTTTCAAATTTTCGTCTGTGAACAGCTCATGTGCGGCATTGCGTACAAGCTCGGTGTTCCAGGAGTAGAACGCGTCGTTGTCTACCGGCTTGACGAATGTGAGACGGTCGTTGAGGAAAGACCAGCGCGGCTCTCCGGCAGGCGTTGCTTCCTGCTCCGAGAAGTCCACGATGTACTGCTTATTTCCGCCCTCTACTTTATAGCTTTCTCCTTCAACGCCCCATGAAACAAGCGTCTGGCCTTTGTCGGAATAGAGGTAATCCAGGAATTTAATAATCGTTTCCGCCTTGTCTTTACTGTCTTTGTTAACAACCATCGCTCTTAAGGTGTTGTACTGGGTTTCTGTTGTCTGCACGGAAGGTTTGCCGTTCAGGTCTTTCAGATAAGGCAGGATGGCAATATTATAGTCCGGATCGTTCTCCGGTCCTCCGTTATCCATGAACCACGATGGACGGGTCAGGTGGTCATAGCTGATGGAGCCTTGTCCTGTCAGCATTTTCGATTCCCAGCTTTCCTCCGTGCCGGAACCTGCCACCCATTCAGGATCGATCAAGCCTTCACTATAGAGTGTTTTATACCACTCCACCATTTTCTTGTACCCGTCGGAATACAGGTCAGTGCCTGTTTTACCGTTGGCGTATATACCTTTGGATATGCCGTCATCGAAGTTCGCGGCTGCATTGAATGCGCTCTGGAAGCGGAAATAGTGTTCACGGCCGACCATCGGATAGTAGTTTTTATTATCCTTGCCGTAATACGCTTTCAATTTGCGCATCGCATCGGTCAGCTCGTCAATCGTCTGCGGCGCCTTGGTAATGCCGGCCTTCTCAAAATGGTCAGCGCGGTAGAAGATGAAGTCTGCAAAACGTGGAGCCTCGGCAACCAGTCCATAGATATGTCCTTCTTTATCGGTAATCATGGTTTTATAGGTTGGGTTCTTTTCAATATAACTCTTGATATTTGGGCCGAATTTATCAATATAAGGAGCCAGATCGACAAACGCGCCTTGGGCGCCGTATACGGTAGCCTGCGAAGCGGAAACGATGCCTGAATCAGGGAAGGTGCCGCTAATAATTTTCTGGTCAACGGAAGCGTAGTACTCATCGTCGTTGGAGCCGCCGGGAACAAATTCGACTGTCGTGCCCGTTGCCTTTTCCACGTAAGGATACCACTTGTCCTCCTTGAGCCAGTTAATAAATTTATCATGCATCAAATAAGAAAAGCTGCTGCCTCCTTCCGTACCCCCGTTTCCGCTGTTGGTAGTGTTGGCGGTGTTGGCGGTGTTGGCGGTGTTCGTTTTTGCATTTTGTGAGCAGCCGGCAAGCACGGACCCTGACGCAAGCAGAGCGGCAAAGACTAAATAAAACGCTTTCTTTTTTCTCATTATTTGTTCCCCCTCATAGTGTAATTTGAATTACTAGGAGTGTCTTTATGACTAGTATCTCACAACCCAAGACTAATATTAATGCAAAAATAGCTATAACTCATGTAAAATTGTGCACAAAATCTTTTTTGTGCTACTCATTTTAAAAATGAGTTGCAATTTGCAATAGGGTTGGCAAAAATTTTTTACAGCAATCCTCTCTCCGCATAACCGGCCACCATCCGGCGCACTTCCTCCAGCGCCTGAGGTGTCAACGAAGCCACAGGCCGCCGGGCCGGGCCTGCCGGCAAGCCGATTTCGTCCAGTACAGCTTTCAGCACGGAAGGCAGGGTGCCAAGCGCGAAGGCTGCCCGCAAATCACGGAGGACGCGCTGTGCCTGCTCTGCCTGCTCATATTCACCGCAACGCCAATGCTCATAAATCGCCACCACCGTAGACGGAAAAATATTAGCCGTTGCTGCAATAGCCCCGGTGCCTCCTGCCATGAGTGTGGACAAGATCAGCGAATCGGTTCCGGCAAGCACGGAGAAGGATTCCGGTGTGTGGTCGATTAATTGCAGAATGTTATCGAAGCTGCCGCTGCTGTCCTTGATGCCAACCACATTCGGCAATTCCGCCAGCTTGGCCACAGTCTGCACGCTGAGCGTGTTGCCTGTACGGGCCGGAATCGTGTACAGCACGAGGGGCAGCGATGTATCTCCCGCTACGGCTTCAAAGTGGTATTGCAGTTCCGGCTGCGTGTAGGTCAGAAAATAGGGCGTAATCACGGAAAGCGCATCCGCTCCCGCCTGCTCCAGTCTTTGCGCAAGGCGGCGGGTCTCGCCCGTTCCGGCACAGCCTGCCCCGGCATACACAGGCACGCGGCCGCGCGCCTCTTGGATGACGATTTGCGCTACTTTCAGCTTTTCTTCAAAAGAAAGATTAAAGAATTCGCCATTGGTTCCCAGGCAAAAAAGTCCGTGCACTCCGGCGTCAATATAACGGTTCACCATCTGCCGCAGCGCCTTCTCGTCGATTTCCTCCCGCTGATCCAGCGGAGTGACCATTGCAGGTATAATTCCCTTCACTTCAAGCATTATCCTCAGCCCTTCCCTGTTATTTCAAAATATTAGAGTTTTTGTGTGTCCCAAGGATTACGCTTAAACTGCCTGCTGCGGTGCCAGCTCGACAGCGGAGCGGAGCGCCGCCAGCATGCTTTGTTCATCCGCAATGCCCTTTCCGGCGATGTCAAAAGCTGTGCCGTGATCAACGGAGGTACGGATGATGCCGCCCTTCAGGCCAACGGTGATATTGACGCCGGCTTCAATGCCAAGCACCTTGATCGGCGTATGCCCCTGGTCGTGGTAGCAGGCGACGACGATATCAAAGTCTCCCCGCATGGCCCTATAAAAGAGAGTGTCCGCCGGAGCGGGACCGTATACTTCCATCCCTTCCGCCCGCGCTTTCTCTACGGCCGGAAGCAGCTTCTCTTCTTCCTCCCCGTTTCCGAACAAGCCATTCTCCCCTGCATGGGGATTGATGCCGCACAGGGCGATGCGCGGATGCTCATTTCCTGCTGTTCTGAGCACCTGATCCGCGAGCTTCAGCACATTGTACGTCCGCTCTGGCGTAATCATCTCCACTGCCTTGATCAGCCCGACATGGGTCGTCAGGTGAATAACCTTGAGCCGGCCAGTGGACAGCATCATCGAGAAATCTTCCGTTTCCGTCAGCTTGGCCAAAATTTCGGTATGGCCGGGATAGAGATGCCCCCCCTTGTGCAGCGCTTCCTTATTCAGCGGCGCGGTACAGATTGCCAGGACTTCACCGGCCTTAGCCAGCTCAACGGCCTTGGCAATATAATGGAACGCCGCATTTCCCGCCGCAGCGGACAATTGCCCGAAAGGCACAGTGTCCGGCAGAAGATTCAGGTTGATGCAATCAATGATGCCTTGCTGGAAAAGCGCCTCCGCGACTCCCGCTACCGGGTGAATTTCCATTTCACTCCGGCCGGTGACGGCGGCTGCCCGCTTCAGTGTTCCGGCATCGCCGATGACAACCGGCCGGCACATCTCGTAAACATCAGGGTGCGATAACGCTTTCACAATAACCTCAGGCCCAATACCGGCCGCGTCCCCCATAGTAATGGCAATAATCGGCTTCATCATGTCACACCTTTCTGCAGAGCCTTCACGGAGCGAACCAGTACCTGATCGCTTCCGAAAGCCCCCGCTTTCGTAATAATATATCTGCCGGATTCGCCCGGCGTCCGCCCGAGCGGGACTCCGTTCTCCACCTCATCAATGAGCTTGATCTCCACATCGCTTAAATGGCGGCAGACCTGCTTCGCGGTATCGCCTCCGGTCAGCACCATATGGCGGATTCCGCATTCGGCGATAATATCAGCAGCCACCCGGCCAAGCGCGGCGCTGATGCGCTTGCCCACTTCCGTAGCGCTCAGGCCGCTGGCGCGCCCAAGCTCGCGGACCCGTTCGACCTCGTCAGGATCGCCCGACGTATAGAGTGCCACATGCTTCCCCTCCCGGGAGATGATGCCGGTTACAAGCTCGCGGACCCGGTTCAATTCCATCTCGCATGATCTTGGGAAGAGCAGCTTATCCGACTCAACGACGATAGCAGAAACGCTGTCCTCCTTCACCAGTTCGGTTAGCTGGCGGCGGGACCACGGGTTGACGCTGCCGACGACAATAAGTACACAATTCGTATCGTAATACACGACATTATTGCAGGATGTTGCCTGTTTCTTGCCTGACTTATTTAGTACAACACCCGCTTGCTCCGGGGCTTCTCTCAGGCTGCGGAGAATCTGCGCTGTCAGGGCGCCTGCCAAGCCCGCTGACCCGGCCCATACTACATTCGGACTTCCCGGTCCTTCGGGAAACAAAGAAGCGATCAAGGCCAGATCCTCTTCCCGCTCCGCGTCGAACACCAGATAGGGAATGCCTGACTGGCGGTACCCAGCAATCAGTTCATCAAGCGCAGCACGCTCCCCTCTCAGCTGTTCCAGCGAAATAAGGGCTGCCGGATATCGGCTTTGCCGCTCAAGAATGGCAGAGAAGGCCGATTCCGTTGCCGGATGCTTGGGATCACAAGCCATCTCTGTCTCGTGCAGCGGCATCCCGTTCACATACACAATTCCGTCCTCCAGCGTGCGCCCGACCCTTGGAAAAGAAGGGGCGATGACAACAAAATCAGGCTGCAGCGTCTCATAGACGGCGTCCAGCTCACTGCCGATATTTCCGCGCAGCGTGGAATCAAACTTTTTGTAGATGACAGGAGAGGAAGCTTCTCCGCGGCGCCCCAGAAACAGGCATACATCCTTGACTTTCTGATAAGCCTCCAGGGGAGGAAGAGAGCGGCTGTCGGTATCAAACACAACAGCCTCCTGTTTCCCCCCGCCCGTCTTCAGCTCAAGCAGTACAGAAGTGTTCAAACCCTGACGGGCCATTTGCACCCCTGTATCGTTCGCCCCGGTCAAGTCATCTGCGATGACGGCGAAGTTCATTTTCTAACCCCCTCCATACAACAGCAATCATACAAGTACGGCAGAACGCTGTTCAGCCGCCCTGTCAGTCTTCTTTTAATTTGCGCCACAGGGTCGAGCGGTTGATGCCAAGCCGCTTGGCAGCCAGCGACTGGTTCATGCCCTCCTGCTCCAGCACGGTCCGGATGATGTCCCGCTCAATGTCCTCCAGCGGCTGACGCAGGTTCAGTCCTTCCCTGCCGGGCGCCGGGGCCAATCCGCTGCGGGCTTTCCGGCTTCCTTCCTCCAGCATCGCCAGTGCTTCCCGTTCAATGAACGGTCCCTCCGCCGCTGATACAAAGAGCTCCATTACCGCGCTCAGTTCGGTAAAATTACCTTGCCACGGATGTGCGAGAAGCGCATCCATCACTTCCCCCCGGATACCGGCAATCTGCTTGCCCTGGCGTTCGTTCGTCCAGATCAGGCAGGCGCGGATGCTGCGTTCCAGCCATGGCGTATCCCGCAGGGCCGGAAGCGAGATTCTCCGGTTCTGAAAGCTGCGCAGCAGCTTACCAGCCAGCCGTTCCTCCTCAGCGAGCACCCCCGGGTCCCTGTCAAACAGAAACACCGTCTTCATCTTGCGTTTGATAATGAACTCAGCCAGCTCCCGCTGTTGCTTGGCAGACAGCATCTCCGCCCCTTCTATGGCGGTTACACGCCCGCCGCCGTACAGCATCAGCTCCATCATGGCCTTCAGCACCTCTTCCGACGACCTGCGGATATTGAGGTACAGGATGCCGTCCCTTGATTCGGAGAGGGCGGCGTTGATGACGTAACGCTTGCGGCCGCTGCCTTTTTCCCCGTATACGGCTATGGGATAAGCCTGAAAGTCCGTCTTCTGCCCGTCTTCTTCCTGATGGGAGAAAAAGGGGGCTTCCGCCAGAAGGTAACTGGCCGCAAGACCGCTGTGTTCCGGCTCTTCCTCCGATGCGGTCAGCATATACAGCCGGCGTTCATCCGCGGCAGGCAGCAATTGCGCCCGCAAATACAAACCCTGCTCAGGCTCATAAACGGATGTCGCCCGGTCAAAGTCTGCCCCCGGCCGGCATCCCTGAACATTTCGCGCAGTCCCGGGTACATGGTATAGAGCGTATCTGCCGTTTCAGGAAGCTTCAGCAGATGCTTGAACAAAGGGTTGGCGAACTCCAGCTTGCCGCCTTGGTCCGCTACCGCATATCCGCCCTGCAGCTTGCCCAGCATTGCCTCGTACATTTCATTTTTTATCTTCAGCTTCTCGGCCGATTTATAGAGCTGTCCTGCCCGCGAGAACGCTTCCATTAAAGACTCTTTGCCGGAGGTGATTAACACGCCCTGCAGACCGTTCTCTGCCGCCATTTTGACCGTAATGCTGTCGCCAATGACGACCTGAATGCCCCTCGCCTTGGCGTCCGCCAGGGCAGCGCCGACTTCCTGCTCCTGATGGATAACCGTGTATGAAATATCGACCTCCATCAAGCTGGACACGGACATAAAGCCTTCGATGATATTGGGAAATCCGATCATTTCACATTTGGCGCTATATCCTTTTACCAGCGTCAGGATCCGCAATATGTCGAATCCGGAAATGGGAATTTCTACAACCGGCAGGTAGGAATGTTTTTGCAGCAGCTTTGCCGTCCCGCCTCTGCTGATAATGACATCGTAACCCTCTGTGTGAATGCGGCCGATCAGCGGCAGCACCCTCGACAGATCTCCATGCTCCACTACAATTTCAAACTCCAGCAGCTCATTCTGCAAACTTAGCGTTAATTCGGATAACCCCGGGTAAGGAGCAATGACGATTGTTTTAATTTTCATGTAACTATTCATCCTTGTTTTTAATGCCATTATAACCCAGCCGTTGCTCTTTAGGCAGTATTAAACAGTTCCCGCAGTTCTTAATGAAACAGCTTGCCGTATACCGCCCCGATATCATCCAGCGTCATTGCCTTCGGATTGTTGCCCATCAGCCGGGTAACCTGCGAAGCCGCGAGCGAAAGCTCGGGAATATCCTCGCGCGCAGCTCCGAAGAGCGTCAAATCCTGAGGAATGCTCATCTCCCGCGTCCACAGCCGGATCTGCTCAATCACCTGCTCGGCATCGCGCTGTCTTCCCGCTCCCGTCTGAAGTCCCATCGCTCCGGCAACAAGAGCCAGCCGTTCCACAATAACATCAAAATTAAATTCCATCACATGCGGTAAAAGCATGGAATTGGCAACTCCGTGAGGTACATGAAATTTCCCGCCGATCGGATAAGCCAAGGCATGCACAGCCGCCGTTCCGGCGCAGGTCAGTGCCATTCCGCCGTACATGGAACCAATCAGCATATCCTCCCGCGCTTTTCTGTCGTTTCCGTGGTGATAGGCCTGCAGCATGCCTGCAGAAATGTTGCGGATGGATTCAAGCGCGAACATGTCGCTGAACCGGTTGGCCTTGTTGGAAATAAACGATTCCAGCGCGTGGGTATAGGCATCCATTCCCGTTGAAGCCGTAATATCAGGCGGCAAACCAAGCGTCAACAGCGGGTCCAAAATAACAAGCGCAGGCAGCAAGTAGCGGCTGACAACGCCTATCTTCAGCTCTTCCTCCGGTAAAGTCACAATGGCGTTCGGTGTCACTTCCGAGCCCGTTCCCGAGGTGGTGGGGATCAGTACCGTCGGAATGCCCGGATTCGGAATCAGATCAGTCCCCAGCATTTCCCGGACAGAGAGGCTATTGGTTTTCATGACAGACAGCAGCTTTACAACATCCAGCACACTGCCTCCGCCGATACCGATAATTGCATCGCAGGGAACTTCGGCTATTGCGCTGTAGAGCTCTTCCAGTTGGGCGATGGTCGGTTCAGGCTGAACATCGGTATTCCAGTACACGGCGATACCGCCGCTCTTCAAGAGATTTGTAACTTCGTCCAGCGTGCCGCTGCTTTGAAGAAAGGGCTGGGATACAAGCAGCACCGATTCTAAAGACCCTAGCTTTTGCAAATGCTCCACAATCCGCTCTAAGGAACCGCAGCCCGCGATAATGCTGCGAGCCGTTTGAAAAAAATACTGTTCCATCTTATCTTCTCCTCTCCTCTGAACGTCTTGATACATCAATTATCGTATTCAGTATAGCATAGCGTTGCTTTATTACAACAGTTAATTGATTTTTGTTGATGCAAAATAAAATAATGTTGTTTTATGCAACGATTATTATATTAAAACCGTGGTCCAAGGCCCAGTCGCGGGTCGACTTGATAATTTCCCCGATTATCCTGTCATGCCTGGAGTCTTGATTGTAGAAGCACTGGCACAGGTGGGTGGTATTGCTATGTCCAATGTAGAGAGAAATAACCATACGATAGGGTTACTGACTGGTATTGATAATTGTCGGTTCAAAAAGCAAGTAAAACCAGGGGATCAGCTCCATCTTGAATTCGAAGTGACCCGAACCAAGGGACAGATTGTCAAAGGAACAGGCATCGCAATGGTAAACAATGAAATGGTTTGTGAAGCAGAAATAATGTTTGCATTTAATTCTATTGAGGCATTCAACTAAAGGGAAAGATAGTTGAAAATCAATCGTGCGAAACCATACCACAAGTAACGGTGAATTATATTGCGGAAGATTACAGGAGAAGCCCATTCCGAAAAATGATCGATAGGGACTTGTTTATTCAGCCCCTGTTGAACTAACCAGAGCCAGATTGTATGTAATTCGCGGGAAATGTAAGAAGAGCCGCAGATGCTGCCCCTGTGGCTCTTCTTACAAACTATCTATTTAATTTGTGTATATCTCTTTGTCAGAACACCCGCTTCTGCTCCCGCTCATCAATAATAATCTGCACCGATTCCTTGAACCGCAGCGCATGTACAATCTCACGCTCCCGCAGGAACTTCAGGCTGTCCTGCAGGTCTATGTCATCGGTCATATCGATCAGCCACTGGTATGTAGCCCGGGCCTTTTCTTCGGCAGCGATGTCCTCGTAGAGGTCAGCCAGCGGATCACCCTTGGCCTGGATATACGTTGCTGTCCATGGCACACCTGCCGAATTCTGGTAGCATAGCGCATGGTCGCGCTGTGCATAGTTCGGCCCGAGTCCGGCGGCTTCAAGCTCGCTGATGGAGGCATCTTTTGTTAATTTATATATCATCGTGGCAATCATTTCCAAATGGGCGAATTCTTCTGCGCATTGAGGTTATCAGTTATGTTTTACAGGTTAGATTCACGAGGAACTAAGCCCGTCAGAGATGTTTTTTTCTAGCGAGAGCATTTTGTTTTAATCACAAACAACACATTTTTAGATTTTGATTTAAAGAAGTTTCTCCATAATCATTACATCAATAAACTCTCCATCCATAATCCCCTGTTTCTCAAAAACACCAACCTGTCGATAACCCATTTTCTGATATAATCCCTGGCCGCTCTGGTTAAATGGAAAAGTAAAGAGAACGATTTTATAAAAGCTATTTTCCTTTGCGACCTTGTGTAAAGACTCCAAGAGAGAGCTCCCTACACCCTGCCCACGAAAGCCGCGATCAATATAAACCGAGAGATCAGCGACCCCATTATAAGCACAGCGGTGGGAGTATGGATTCAAGGAGGCCCAACCAATCACTTCACCTTCTTTTTCAGCCACCAAAACGCTAAAGCGGCCATGGTGATCTTTAAACCATGCTTTCATATAAGAAAAATCCTTCGTCTCCATTTCGAGTGTAGCGATCCGGTCCTCAATCCCCTGATTGTAGATACGAAGGATGCTTTCGATATCCTTTAAAGTCGCCTGACGGACAATTAATGTAGTATTCATATGAACACCCTCCTACTACTTACTTTCTCGCTTTAATTACAGCAGAAACGATGTATTGGTCAACGTTCGCACCGGGAACCCAGTCTTTGATGAATGTCCTGGATTCGTCTTTTGGCTCAATACTGATTTCCGTAAAGCCGCTTTCTTGAAGCATCAATTCTACATCTGCAATGTAAGAAGCTCCGGAGATACAACCGGAATATAATTCGTCCAGATCATTTTTGATCTCAGGAGGAAGCTCAGCTGTTGTTACGATATCAGAGATGGCCAGACGACCGCCAGGCCGAAGGACACGATAGGCTTCATGGAATACTTGCTGTTTATCCGGTGAGAGGTTAATCACACAGTTGGAGATAATGACATGTACCGAATTGTCGGCGACGGGAAGATGTTCAATTTCACCCAACCGGAATTCCGTGTTGTTAAACTTTCCTTTAATGGCGTTATCCCTTGCACGGCTGATCATTTCAGGTGTCATATCTACTCCGATAACATGGCCTTGCTCCCCTACCTGCCGGGAGGCGAGGAAGCAATCGAATCCGCCGCCGCTCCCGAGGTCCAGAACATGTTCACCCGCCTGCAGTTCAGCAATAGCCTGGGGATTACCGCATCCAAGGCCTAAATTTGCGCCTTCAGGAGCAGCTGCCAAATCCTCGCTGGAATAACCCAGCTTAGCGGATATGGCATCGAAATCAGCAGGTGAATCACAGCAGCTGTCAGCAGGGGCGCAGCAAGAAGAGGCAGCTTCGACCTTTTTTACAGCTATCTTTTGATAGCGCCCCCGTACATTCTGACGGATTTGGTCATTTGTAAGTCTGCTCATGATTAAACACTCCTTATAGAGATTATGATTGGATTTTTCTTTCGACTTTGCTCAACTAGCAGCATGGTTCACAGCAAACAGATTGTTTCGGACTAAAAAACGAAGGGGAAGAGGACCACTCCAAATTGTCTTTTTTCTTAAGGTATTTCCAGGCGTGGAGTGTAACTTGATGTAATTGCTCCTGCCGGTGTTTGTGTAAAACTTCGGTTACGTATAGATCTCTGAGCATCATTAAACCCTCCTAGTCATTAAATATATGCATCAAAATAATTTGCAAATTGCAAATATTAACGAAGAGAAATCACCCTTTTACAGGTGCACAGCAATTACTGGATTTCCCCATAGATTCGTTGAAAAGCTTAATGGATCGTAGTAAGGTTTCTACTTCAAACTCACTCATGTGTGAGAAAGCTTCATTCAGGTATGCATTCATTTGATGGTCAATGGTTGTAGCCACCATTTTTCCTTCAGGAGTAAGTGACAGGTTATAGATTCTTCGATCCGTAGGATCAGGTGTCTTGTTAACCAAGTTCATTTTCATCAAAGACTGGACTTGCCTGCTGAAGGTAGTAATATCAGTGCCAAGTGTTTCAGCGACCTGTTGCATGGAAGGATTATGGCTCCGATCTATCTCATATAGCAGGTGGCTTTGGGTCGCGGAAAGATTACATCCCCCTACGCTGCAACAGTCTTTATTGAGCAATCCTAAACGCCGGGTCATGATTTGGAATAGTTCTCGTGGAGTTTCCATTGTTTTCACCTCTTGATAAAGTTATAGCGTAATTATTTGCAAATTGCAATCATTAATTTTGCTTAGTTGTTAATTGATCATAAAGGTCTTAGAATATAAGTATCGTCTTATATATACGGGGAGAGGAGATTTTTAAATGGATTTACTAAATGATCTTGCAGAAGATTTAAAACTCCTTGGAGATAAAACACGTCTCACGATTTTAACACTTTTAAAAGAGCGAGAGTGGTGTGTTTGTGAATTTGTGGATCTTTTTGACATCTCACAGCCAGCCGTTAGTCAGCATCTACGCAAACTAAAAAGCAGTGGATTGGTAAAGGAACAGAAAAAGGGACAGTGGGTTTACTATTCTTTAAATATTGAAGATAAGCCCCATGTTAAGGCCATTCTTAATCTTACACCGGATGCTCATACAGTTTTATCTAATTTGAATAAGCCGTCTAATGCCGTTTGCTGCGAATAACATCTTTGTCGTTAAATGTATAAGTGTATAATTATATAATAATGTTCGAGATTAAACTTAACTCTTTGGAGGGGTGTTGAGATGCGTGGAATTTAGACATAAATTGGGGGAAGTAACTTGGTAGCTCTGGCAAGCCTTATATTTATAGTCACATTGATTTTTGTCATTTGGCAGCCTAAAAATTTGTCCATTGGATGGTCTGCCTGCGGCGGAGCGGTACTTTCCTTGCTTGTAGGAGTAGTCAACTTTAACGATGTTCTTAACGTTACTCAGATTGTCTGGAATGCTACGTTGGCATTTGTGGCCATTATTTTAATCTCCCTGATTCTTGATAAAATCGGCTTCTTTGAATGGGCTGCGCTCCATATGGCTAGAGTTGCCCGCGGAAACGGCACGCGAATGTTCATTTATGTCACCATTCTGGGAGCAATAGTAGCCGCGTTCTTCGCCAATGATGGTGCGGCGCTTATTTTAACTCCAATTGTGCTGGCGATGGTTCGCGCACTCCATTTTGACGAAAAAAAAGTATTTCCTTTCATCATTGCCAGTGGCTTCATAGCAGATACTACTTCTTTACCACTGGTTGTCAGCAACTTAGTAAACATCGTATCGGCTGACTTTTTTGGACTCACCTTTATGGAATATGCCGGGCGGATGTTAATACCTACCTTATTTTCATTGGGTGCAAGTATTTTTGTACTCTATCTCTTCTTCCGGAAAAGCATTCCGCGGAACTTTGACAACTCACAGCTGATAAAACCTGAAGAGGCTATTAAAGACATGCAGATGTTTAAGTTGTCGTGGGTGGTGCTTGCGGTTTTGCTGGTGGGATACTTCGTCAGTGAATTCCTGAACATTCCGGTTTCTTTGGTGGCAGGGATCATCGCGATCTTTTTCCTACTCATGGCAAGAAGAAGTCCCGCAGTACCGACAATGGAAGTGGTCAAAGGGGCCCCTTGGGCAATTGTTTTCTTTTCCATTGGTATGTATGTCGTCGTTTACGGGCTGCGGAATGCGGGCCTTACGGATGTGTTGGCTGATATCATTCAGACCTTTGCGGATCAGGGACTGTTTGCAGCTACGATGGGAATGGGCTTTATTGCCGCAGTTCTCTCGTCTGTAATGAATAACATGCCTACTGTTATGATTGATGCGCTGGCCATTGATGCTACGCATACCTCGGCCCTGATTAAGGAAGCCTTGATTTATGCAAATGTCATCGGCTCTGATCTGGGACCGAAAATCACACCCATTGGTTCACTGGCCACCTTGCTATGGCTGCATGTGTTGTCTACCAAAGGCGTGAAAATATCTTGGGGAACGTATTTCAAGACAGGCATTATTCTTACGATCCCAACATTGTTTATCACGCTGCTGGGCCTCTATGTAACATTGACTCTATTTTAAACTCAAAGGAGATTAGACTCATGGATAAGAAAACTATTTATTTTTTGTGTACAGGAAACTCCTGTCGGAGCCAGATGGCCGAAGGCTGGGCCAAAAAGTACTTAAGGGATGAATGGAATGTTTACAGTGCCGGTATAGAGGCTCACGGTCTGAATCCGAAAGCCGTTCAAGCGATGAGCGAAGTAGGCATTGATATCTCAGCCCAAACATCAGATATTATTGATCCGCAGCTTCTGAATAATTCTGATCTTGTCATTACATTGTGTGGAGATGCAGCAGATAAATGCCCAATTACCCCGCCTAAAGTGAAACGGGAACATTGGGGATTCGATGATCCGGCGAAAACCCTAGGAACGGATGAGGAAAAATGGGCTGTCTTCCAGCGGGTTCGTGATCAAGTGGGCGAGCGCATCAAACAGTTCGCTGAAACAGGAAAATAAAGAATAACAGCGGGGAGCATATAATGGCAAATTATCATGAACTGATCGAAGGTAAAGTGTACATTGGCGGTGAGAATGCACTACTTGAAGCCCTTCAAGAGCAGGAAATCTCAGATGTGTTTGACTTAAGAGATACTGGTACCAAAGCTGAGGGCTTTCCTGCCAAGGTAACCCGTCATCACTTTCCGATTGTAGAAGATGAAAGCGGCCAAGAAAGTTCGGTTCAAGCAGCAATCCGGGCAGTAACAGCAGCAGTAAATAGCGGAAAGACGGTTTATTTCCATTGCGCTGGAGGACGGAATCGAACAGGAACGGTCGCGACGGGTGTACTGCTTGAATTAGGCCTTGCTGCAACTGTAGATGAGGCTGAAGCCCTGGCTAAAGAAAAACGTCCAGATATCAACATCAAGCAGGATATGCGTGATGTGCTGAAGGGCTTTTATCCATCCAAATAAACTGGAACGTACTAACAAAAAGGCTATTTCCTATTGGAGATAGTCTTTTTGTTTAGTACGCCCAGTTGGGCGTCATCTCCAGGGTGAAAGTCCCGAACAGGAGCTGGCAAGTGTTTAGTCAAGGGCGAGTGTGTCCACTGCAGTTGGAAGTAAAGCAAGCCTGAGGAAAAGTACGGCCCGCGTTGCATGAATCCAATTGAAGTAAGTGTTAGACTGCCAATAGTCGCGGGAAATGTAAGAAGAGCCGCAGATGCTGCTCCTTTGGCTCTTCTTATCTAACTATCTATTTAATTTGTGTACACCTCATTGTCAGAACACCCGCTTCTGCTCCCGCTCATCAATAATAATCTGCACCGACTCCTTAAATCTTAACGCATGCACAATCTCCCGCTCCCGCAGGAACTTGAGGCTGTCCTGCAAATCCACATCATCGGTCATATCGATCAGCCACTGGTATGTAGCCCGGGCCTTTTCTTCGGCGGCGATGTCCTCATAGAGGTCAGCCAGCGGATCACCCTTGGCCTGGATATACGTTGCTGTCCAGGGTACACCTGCCGAATTCTGGTAGAATAGCGCATGGTCGCGCTGCGCATAGTGACAGTCGGCTTCTTTCATTCCGCTTGGATTCGAAATGACCAGCGAAATGTTCAAGGATCAAGCGCGTCAACCTAAGCCAACATTAGACAAATAGCAAGCGGAGGAGTTTAATATAACAAGGCTTGAACATTTAGAGAATATTGGTAATACATAAGAGAAAAAGATAATAATTATAAGTTAGAAAATTTATTAGGAGGTATAGGGATGGCAAGAGTGGTGGCACCATCAGGAGCGGGCATCGCAGCCTCTTATCAGGGTGTTCATTCTGGTGGTCTTCAAATCGACACGTTTTTTATTGGGGATGATGGCGCTCTATATGTTGCTTGGGTGTTTGGCACGGGTACTTGGAATCGACCAGTAGGCATTAGCAGGCCGAATATCGCACCGCCAGGCGCGAGGGTTGCGGTTGGATGGCGAGGCGGCATTCCATTGGCGGTATATCCAGGCGCGGAGGGCGGAACGGATGCTGTATACTATACGTCTCAAGTTAATGTCTTTTTCATCGGAACGGATGGTGCTCTCTATGTCGCCTCGGTGATCGGTCTCGGTACATGGAACGAACCGGTCCGTGTAAGCCCTCCGAATATCGCACCGCCGGGCGGAAGCGTGGCAATAGGTTATCAGACTTCCGGACAGTTGGACGTCTTCTTTTTTGACAACAATGGTGTACTCAATGTTGCATGGGCAAGCACGTCCGGCATAAGCGCCCAAGATTGGAAGGGACCCGTCGGTATTAGTCCACGGAATACTGCGCCACCGGGAGCAAAACTCGCTACTGGCGGTCAGGGGTCCAACCAGTTAGATGTGGTGTATTTTGGAAATAACGGTGCGCTCCATGTTTCTTGGGTGGTCGGCTTCGGTACGTGGCAAGGTCCTGTCGGTATTAGTCCACCGGATATTGCGCCGCCAGGGGCTGGTGTCAGCACCGCAAAACAGACAAGAGATCAATTGAATGTCTTTTTTATAGGGAAGAATGGCGCACTCAATGTTGCCTGGGTGGTCGGCGGCGGTACGTGGCAAGGGCCCGTCGGTATTAGTCCGCCGAATATTGCACCACCAGGCGGGAACGTTATCTCGGCACCACAGACCAGCAATCAGTTGGACGCGCTCTTTATAGGTAATAACGGCGCGCTTCATGTTTCTTGGGTGGTCGGCGTCGGTACGTGGCAAGGTCCTGTTGGTATTAGTCCACCGGATATTGCGCCGCCGGGAGCACCCCTGGCTTGGATCTTTCAAACAAATACACAGCTCGATGTATTCGTGAACGGACGTGAGCGCTGGGTATTTTGGACGGGGCCGAATAAATGGGAAAGTTTCGCTCTGCCAAATTAACGCGAAGTAGCGTTCTTCCGGATTCGAACGATCCTTTTCAGGGGCTTATTCAGGTTGGTAAGGAACTTCAAATTGTCATTCGAAAACTGGATGGGGTCTATTTCGAAAACAACCGATTGATGTATTTACGCTAACGGAAAACAATAGTTTAAAACCAAAACGACAGCAGTCGGTAAGCAAGCGCCTGCTGTCGTTTTGATTTATAGAGGGTCAATATTTTCCTGCCTACATCGGGAATAAAGTCAATATTTCGAGGGGGAACGTAGGAATCCGTATCAAACCAGCGGGATTCTACGCGATAGCCAATCATAAAGGACCCTATGAAACTATGCCGGAGACACATGAGAGAAAACAGGACTGTAATATATCCCTATCTACTTTGCCCCTGGTGACAGCTACGCTGGTAATGCCCCTGTACGGATTGATGGACGGTCAAATAAAGCCCTGTTGAACTAGCCAGAGCCAGATTGTATGTAACTCGTGGGGAAGAAGAGCCGCGGATGTACAACCCAGCGGCCCTTTTTAACAACTATCTATCTATTTACTTCCGTCTCTACATCTTGTCAAAACACTTTTTTCTGATCCCTATCCTCAATAATAATCTGCACCGACTCCTTAAATCTTAGCGCATGCACAATCTCCCGCTCCCGCAGAAACTTCAGGCTGTCCTGCAGGTCTACGTCATCGGTCATGTCGATCAGCCACTGGTATGTAGCCCGGGCCTTTTCTTCGGCGGCGATGTCCTCATAGAGGTCAGCCAGCGGATCACCCTTGGCCTGGATATACGTTGCTGTCCAGGGTACACCTGCCGAATTCTGGTAGAACAGCGCATGGTCGCGCTGCGCATAGTTCGGGCCGAGTCCGGCGGCTTCAAGTTCACTAATTGATGCATCTTTTGTTAATTTATATATCATTGTAGCAATCATTTCCAAATGAGCGAATTCTTCAGTTGAAATATCCGTCAGCACGCCTATGACTTTATCCGGAATGGCATACCGCTGATTCATATACCGCAGCGCGGCTGCCAGCTCCCCGTCCGCTCCTCCGTACTGCTCTGTCAGATAACGCGCCATCCGCACATCGCATTTGCTGACACGCACCGGATACTGCAGTTTTTTCTCATATATCCACATTCGGGAATGATCCCTCCTAAAGGTTTTGTAAGTGTAAGCATCCGTGAATCAGCTTCGTCTAAAACTTCATTTGCATACATGCCCGCTAGACCTGCCAAGGCCAAGGAGTCTGGTTCCATTCCCATGGACATTTCGAATAGGCGCGGCCGAAGTTCTGCAGCGGACCGTACAGCTCCTGGAACTGATTTGCCAGCCGGGTACGTTCCTGGGTCAGCTGGTTGAACTGCTCTATAGCTTTAAGGTCCTCAAGATGAGTATTCAGATACAAATTCAGTTCCACCAGCGCAAAATCCAGAACCTGGAGCTGTTCCAGCATCTCATAGTAACGGGGCTCGCAAGGATTTGCTTCCATGGACTACTTGCCTCCTTTACTCTTGGATTCATAAGGGCTGAAAAGCGCAGGCCACAGCGTACCTGCCCTCAAAGCCTCGGGCAGCGAAAACTGCGGCCAATTAGGCGGCTGAAAATTGATAAATTGGTTCGGCGGGACAACATACGTCTTGAACGGCACCGGCGGGCATGGATCGAACGGGCCCCTGTACGGTATCCATACACGTTCCTGGGAATTCATGCTTTTTCCTCCTCTGGTTTACTTGCAGCCTTTTAACGGAGTAAACACAGTATTTTGTAATCATTCTATGTTCCCCGCCTGGTCAGTAGACCAAGGAATCTCATCTCCCCCAGTCACCCATATCAGAAAAAATCATAAATTTCCTGAACACAAAAAAACGCCCCAAGAACCGCTAAACCGGCCCTTGGGGTACTCTGCCCACTACGCTCTACTTTATTTTGCCACGCGCTCTACAGTTCTTTCCTATTCCAGCTAACCTGTTCACCATCTATCCGTATATCCAGCCTGCGGTTCCCGCAGCATAATATATGTTGCTCATTTTTTTGGAAAAGTAGAAATAAATCATCGTGACCACACCCACAATAACCGCCGTCGCAAAACCGACCGCACTTCCGTAGCCGAGCTGCTGCTGGGTCTGCACTTCCGGTGAAATCGGGAACAGCAGCTTGAACAGGATACAGATACATAACTTCGGTCTTGCTGTACGGTCCGCCTTGGGTCAATACCATAATGCTCTCGTAGCCCTTGAGTGAAATCGTAATTGCCAGCATGATGATCATCTGCATGACCGGACCCAGCAGCGGAATGGTGATGCTCCACAGCTTACAGGTTTCACTTGCTCCGTCTATGGACGCAGCTTCGTACAGATCCTCCGGTATGCCCTGCAGTCCAGCCAGGAAGAGCAGCATATAGTTTGCCGACAGCTCCCCAGATAGCAATCATAATGGTCGTCAGCATTGCATATTTAGGTCCCAGCCAGCTTACCGGCTCACTCACCAGATGATATTTCAGCAGGAACTGGTTCAGCACCCCGTTATAGGAATTAAAAATAATGAAGAATACGATGGACATCACTGATGCGCTGAACACTGTAGGCAGATAATAAATGCCCCGGAGCAGCGTGCGCCCCCTGATTTTCCGGTTCAGAATGAATGCGAAGATCAGCGACAGCGGAATCGTAACTACCAATTTTCCCGCCGCGTAAATCCCGGTATTGAGCACTGAATTCCAGAATTCATGATCCCTCATCAGACGTATATAAGAGGGAAGAACTTCGGCGAGATAGGCGTATCAACTTTATCATGTACGGTAATATTACTTTGATTCCTAAATGAAAAGGGATACATTTCTTTTCTCATGAATCTGACGTCATGAAACATAACGTTAAATCCTCTTTGAAGTCTGTCGGCATAAGAACGAACCGGATGCTCTCTGTCCAGTGAAGGACGGTGCAGCCGGTTTGGATTTCATTCCAGCATTAATTTGCCCCAGCACCCATACATCAATTGCATTTCGAATGCGTAATGTAAGAACATCTAAAAAATAAAATACAGGCGCCATTTCTGGCGCCTGTCTCTCCCTACCAAGGTGTTTCCGTTTTGTGTTCAATCATTTGCAATACTTTGGGTTCAACAGCCTGTTTCAATTGTTCCAGCGTATGATCGTCAACAGCAGCTCCACCATTCGGATCGTCTTGGATTTGTTTTTTTGCCTGCGTAGTTGCGATTATGTCCACGACTTGTTGTTTGGAAATCTTTTTAGATGCAGCGATCTCGACGACAGATGCCCCCTTCGCCAATTCTTGTTTCAAGTCTTCTGGACTCATGTCAAGTAAAGCAAAGAGCTTTTCATCGTTTAAAAAGTTATCCGCATAATAGTCAGGCTTGCCGTTTGTCGTGAAAAAGCCTTCCACGGATGGAGCCGGGCCGCCTCCGATCAGAGAAACGCTGATCGTATTCCCTTGAACGGACGCCTGATAAAACGGCGTGGTTGATCCCTTTTCAGTGTAGTTCAATATAAGTGTTTTTTGGTCCGGTCTCTGCATCGGCTCCATGCTAAATTCGTACTTACTGGAGCTACCGTACAGTTTGTTAATGAGATCATCTACTTTCGATTTGATTTCTTGATCGGTTAAGGAGATGACCGGTTTCTCCTGAGGCTCCCAATTCTCTTGGTTCACATGTTCGATTTTACCCGTGGCGTCCAAATCAAGCCGGATCTTTTTGCCGTGAGCTCCCTTTTCCTGCAGCACGATGCTTGTTTGAATGGCTTTCCCCTGACTTGCATTCGCGGGGTCTCCTCCAAGCCGGCTGGCGTCGATGATTTCAAACGACTTGGTTTCCGGATAAGAGTGATACAACTTTTCAAGCGCTGCTTGGCCAACCGCATCCATCTTGACTTGTTTGGCTGTCATCGGTGTTCTCGTAATCATTTCAATCAGGGGAGGGGCCGCGAGGGCTGCGGTTGGAATCATAATTACTGCAGCAACGATGCTGCCGATCAATCGTTTTTTCATTGTTTTTTTGCTCCTTTTCTGTTGTACGTATTGAGAATAAGATTGTTCGATTCGTTTGGAAACAGCCGGGGGACATTCCATCGTCTCTGCCTTTTGGTGCAGGTATTCGCTGATTTGACCTTCAATAGGCATTGTTCTCTTCCTTCCTTTCCAACGGGAGATTTCCCAATTGTTTTCGAAGCAGCTGCAGGCCGGCATGATATCTGGACTTGACTGTACCCAGCGGAATATTGAGTAATGTCGCAATCTCCTCCAGCTTATAGTCGTGATAAAAGCGGAGGATGATCACCGTTCGCTGTTTATCGGTCAGCTTGTGCATGGCCCTCGATATCTCGGGGTCTGTCCCATCCGTCCTCAACGTGGGCTGATCCCAATGATGCTCTTGCCGGGAAAAGACACGGATACGTTCGAAAATTCGGAATCTCCTCCAGCTTTTCACCCGGAACCTTTGCACTTGTCGGATGACCAAGCCGTGCAGCCAGAAGTGGAAAGGACGATTCGGATCGTAGTTGGGAAGCGAGGTCCACATTTGCATATAGATCTCATTCATAATATCTTCGCGATCCTGCGGATGATCCACCAGAAAAGAGACGGTCCGGTATATATCCTTATAGGTGGCATCATACAACGCATGAAACGCCTGCTGATCTCCTTCGATCATTTTTGTGAGCACGTGGTACATAGATTCACTTTGCATTCAGAGGGCCCTCCTGAGTAAGCAGCTTACACCCTATATTGTCGCTCGATGGAAAAAAGGTTCGTTTTTTTTATTTTCGGTTGGGGGCCTATGGATTGCGGGAAGGTGAGCAGGCGCTCTTGGAATAAGGATTTCTGGAAGCTGGCTTCGCGCGTTGTGAGTACCTCTGCGGACAAGCTGTGCTCCCTTCACGGCATATTTGCGGCTGTTGTGGACAGGAAAGCCGTTATTTGGGCGGATTCGCCCATTCCACAGGCCAAACAGACTGAGGTGCTTTTATTTGGGCGTTTTCCCTTTATTCGAGGCTCCATCGAACGATATAACGACTCCTGAGTCCGTAACTTCTGAAAAAGTAAGGTTTTTGGCAAAATAAGGGCTTCTCTGTCCGCTTCATTCCGCAGGCAGAGTCCCTTCCTCCCGCACCCCTTCTATCCTCTGAAGCTTCGAAAATATGCACATGGTTTGGTATTGACTAATTACCTGCACAACTAAATACTTGCACAAAAAGGCTGTCCAAATCATCGTGTGACTTGGACAGCCTTTGGCATACCATATCAAAACAAAATCAAATGCAGAACGCGTACAATCAGAATGCTTATGCACACAGGTACATTAAAGCAGCCGGGACGTTCGCCTACTTCGCGCCGTCCTCATCTTCACCGGCTTCATCCTCTTCGGATACCAGGGGCGTTTCACGGTGGATGTTGATTCGGGTGATCCGCAGACGCGTGGCTTCCTCCACCTCGAAGGTAACATCACCGACGACTACCCGCTTGCCTTTGGACGGATTGCCCTCCAGCTCCTTGAAGAGCCAGCCTCCGATGGAGTCGACCTCGTCGTCCTCAATCACTACGCCGGTAAGGTCGTTCACATCTTCAATCAGCATGCGGCCTTCGACGGAGATATAATCGCCGTTGCGTTCCACGCTTGGACGTTCATCCTCGAATTCGTCATGCAGGTCCCCTACGATTTCCTCAAGGATCTCCTCGGCAGTGAGCAGCCCCGCAGTCCCGCCATATTCATCTACAACGAGTGTAAGCTGGGCCTTGTTCTTCTGCATCAGCCGCAGCGCATGGCTGATCTCTATGGATTCCGGCACATTGAGGATAGGCCGGACCAGCGATGCCAGATCGTTCTGCTGCTCCAGCGGCGCAAACAGCAGATCGGTGATATGAATGAAGCCGATAATCCGGTCCTTGTCCTCAAAAGCCACCGGATAACGGGAATGCTTCGTCTCCGTAATAATCCGCATATTTTCTTCCAGAGAAAGATTGCTGTATAACACATCCATATCTGTACGCGGAAGCATGACCTCGCGGGCCAGCAGATCAGAGAATTCAAAGATGTTGTCCATCAGCTTCATCTCATCCTTGTCAATGACACCGCTCTTGGCACTTTGGTTCATGAGAATGCGGATTTCTTCTTCCGAGTGGGCGGCTTCGGCTTCACTGGCCGGCTCTACTCCCACCAGCCTCAGGAGCGCATTGGCCGATGCGTTCAGCACCCAGATAAACGGCAGAAACACATTATAAAAGAACATCAGCGGCGCCGACAGCAGCAGCGCGGAGCCTTCCGTTTTTTGGATAGCCAGGGATTTCGGCGCAAGCTCACCCAGCACAATATGTAAAAAGGTAATGATCGAAAAACCTACAACTACGGATACCGTGGAGATCAGCGTATGATCGGTAACCCCAATCTGGACCATCAGCGGCTCCACCAGCAGTTCGGAAATGGCCGGTTCCCCGACCCAGCCCAGCCCCAGCGAGGCAAGCGTAATCCCGAACTGGGTCGCCGACAGATAGGCATCCAGCTTCTTGTTGACCTTCAGCGCATATCCGGCCATCTTGTTTCCTTCGCTGACGAGCTGCGTCAGACGCGACTGCCTCACCTTTACGAGCGAGAACTCCGCTGCCACAAAGATGCCGTTCAACAATACGAGCACCAGAACCAGTAAAAGATTGAGCAGCAATCTCCCCACTTCAAATTCCGTATGCACTATAACAACGCCCCATTTCTACAGAGTGATCGCTTTTCTTGTTTTGAAATCAACCTTCGGATAATACATATCGGCTACGAGAAGATTGGGACCACAGCAGCCGGCTTCATCACAGTGGCAATTCACCTTCTGATTGAGCGGATGCTTCAGCTGCCACTCGGTAAAAATATCATCCAGCTTGCCGCTGCCAATGTTGCCAAAGGCGGATATATCGGCAAAATCCGTCACAAACACGTCTCCTGTGAACATATTGACATTCACACGGTTTCTGCCGTCCGGATCGTTGCGCAGGGTTACATTTCTTTCCTCCCGCAATCTGCGGAGAAGCTTCTGGTCTTCTTCCAGAAAGCTGCAGGAAAAGAAAGGAAGCGTACCGAACAGCATCCACATGTCTGGATCACGGTGGTCCAGCAGGTCATGGATCGCTGCTCCCATTTCCTTCAGGGACAGTACAGGGAGCTTGGAAGCAAAGCTGGAAGCATACATCGGATGCACCTCATGCCGCCGGGCCCCCATGTCCCCGATTAGCTTATGGATGGCCGGCAGCTTTTTATGCGTCCGGTAATTGATCATCGATTCCGCAGAAATCAGCATCCCGTCACTGCTTAAGCGGCGGGAATTTTCCAGCATCGTGTCATACAGCCGGTAAGCCGCTTCCTTTGACACCGGGTGGCCGCTGTTCGCAAAGCCGACCTCATGAAAGTCATCTCCATTTACGTAGTTGAAGGAGATATGCATGACATCCAAATAGGGCAGCAGCTGCTCATACCGGGAATAAGGCATGGTCAGGTTGGAATTAATCTGCGACCGGATGCCCCGCTCACGGGCATATTTGAGCAGCGGCACAATTGTTTTTTCGACCGTACCGGCCCGGAACATCGGCTCGCCGCCCGTAATGCTGATGGTCTGCAGATGTTCAACCTCTTCCAGGCGGTCCAGCATAGTTTTAAGCGGCAGCATGTCTCCTTCTTTAGTGGTCAGGCTGTCGCCGACCGCACAATGCTCACAGCGCATGTTGCACAGATTGGTAACCGTCAT
The DNA here is from genome assembly GCF_016772475.1 of Paenibacillus sonchi. NCBI lineage: Bacteria > Bacillati > Bacillota > Bacilli > Caryophanales > Paenibacillaceae > Paenibacillus > Paenibacillus sonchi. The sequence continues at coordinate 4,522,580 of NZ_CP068595.1, read as the reverse complement.
CTCGACGCTGGTCAGCACATGACGCCCGTGCTTGCGCAATGAAGTGATCGGGTCCCAAGGATCATAGCTTGGCGACAGCTCTCTTATTGGTGTTGAGGATGGCTCTAATATACTCATTTTCGTGGTGCTCCTTCGATACGTATTCCTATTATTAACCCAAAATAAATGAAAAAGAACGGTGACTTAACCTATATCATACCACGACTGGGCAAAAAACTGCACTTTGGCAGCCCTCTGCCCCTCTTTTTGCGGAAAATAGTTCCAATAGAGGAGGAAAATCAAAAAAAAGCGGGAGAGCAACGGAGCTGCGCAATAATGCGTTTGCCCGTTACCCAGCCTCGCTTCGAACCGGAAGTCACATCGTTTTTACCACAGCTCCGTCTTCATCCGTCACATCCACAATCACTACAGAAAGCTTGCTGCCCAGATCAAGCTCAAAGGGAACCACGGGCTCACCGTCAGGGTCGTGCAGCACACGCACAACCGGCCTGTGCGGGATGGTCGGGTCAATTTTGACCACCACTCCGCTCTCACCGGTGCTAAGCTTGACGGTCAGACCCAGCGGATAGATCGCCACACGGTCCCGGAACAGCTCCAAATGCTTCTGCTCATACAGCGTTCCTGAACCTACATACAACGCTTCTACTGCCTGATGCGGCAGCATGGCCTTCTTATAGATCCGGTTCGAGGTCATGGCATCATAGGAATCCGCAACCCCCAGCCATTTGGCATATTCATGAATCTGCGGCCCTTTCAGCCCGCGCGGATAACCCGAACCATCGATGCGCTCATGATGCTGCAGTGCACAGTGTGCCGCGAGCAGCGGGATATTCGGCTCATCCTTGAGAATCCGGTAGCCGATCTCGGTATGGGCCTGCATGTGACGGAACTCCTCTTCGCTGAGCATACCGGGCTTCTGAATGATTTTGACAGGAATCTGCGTTTTGCCTATATCATGCAGGAGTGCGCCCATGCCGATGACCCGCAGCTCTTCCCTGCTGTAACCATGGGCAATTCCGAGCACTAGCGTATACAGACAGACATTCAGGGAGTGAACATACAGGTAGTTGTCGGCCGTGTGCATATCAAGCAGCATAATCATAGGATCTTCTTGTGTGGCCAGATCATCCAGAATGGAATCCATCACCTTCGAAAATTTTTTGTCCAGATGATAAAAACCCTTGGTAATGCCGGAAGCGCCTGACATCTGCTGAAACTGGCTCCGGACCACCTTGAGCGCCTGATTGCGCGTCTCGTCCTGCAGCATGCCCGTAATCTCAACATCCTCCGTGACGGAATCTTCTATGTAGATATAGCCGATGTCGATCTTGGCCAGCCGCTTGATCAGCGCATCCGTTAGCTCTACTCCATCCGCGAGCAGAACCAGCCCTTCATCATTATATATTTTTTTACCCAGCTTCATTCCCGCCTGAAGCCGATTCACGGATACTAGACGCACCTTGGTTCACTCCTGCCTTTAACGGTAAATTGCTATATTGTTCCAAAATCCCCAGTTGACACTCTCTGTATATACCGTTACCTTGAGCGATTAGTCAAGAGCCTATAGATTAACGCATAATAAACAACCAGAACACCGCAGCCAGAATAAAGCGGTAAATCGCGAAATGGGTCGGCCGGATCTTCTGGATCAGCTTCATGAACGCAACCACCACCAGATAGGCGACAATAAATGAAATGACAAATCCGACCGCAAAATCCATAATCGTATCTTTGGTGAAATACTGATAGGAATCAAGCAGCTCATAACCGGATGCCGCACACATAATCGGAATGGCAATCAGGAACGAGAAATCCGCCGAAGCCTTGTAGCTGACCCCGCTCAGCATACCGCCGGAGATGGTCGAGCCGGACCGGGAGAATCCCGGCCACAGCACGGAAATAATCTGGTAGAGGCCGATAGCCAGCGCCTGTCCGTACGATAAGTCATCCAGCTCATGCGCGGTAATCCGGATCTTCCGTCTGTTCACCCATTCTGCCACGATCATCAGCACCCCGCCGGCGACAAGCGCCCAGAGCACGGTGGAAGCTCCAAAGAGTCCTTTAATGAAATCACGGGCGAAAAAAGCCACTGCCAGCGCCGGTACTATCCCAAGAATGACATGAATCAGATTCAGCCTGGAGGCCGGCACCACCCCGCCTCTGCCTGTGCGGCTGCGTCCGATCCCCAGCAGGTTCAGAATCCGCTGGCGGTACACCAGGGCAATGGCCAGAATGGCCCCAAGCTGGATGACAATCTCATAGGTCTTCATAATCGGCGACTGCTCGTCAAAGCCCAGCAGCTTAGTGGTTAGAATCATGTGCCCCGTGGATGATACCGGGATAAATTCAGTTATTCCTTCTACAATTGCCAGAATTATTGCTGTAATCGTGTCCATATAATCCTCCTGATATTGAAAAAATGAAAATGAAATTATCGCAGTTAGTCAGACCCGTTCTCCCAGCGGAGAGCTGCACATTCATCCAGGCTTCCCGGTCTTTGCAGCTCCATCCGCAGCAGATCCCGCAGAAAATGAGGCAGGAGATACAGCGGCTCGGTTCCATCCGCAAGACTCTCATACCCTATCCGGAAAGTGAACATATCCAGTGTTCCGACAGAATAGACAGCCTTGTCATCCAGCGGCTCCCCGCCGACAAAAACGGCGATACCGTTACCGTTATCATAAGGCAAGACCCCTGGATCGTACAGGATTTTTAATCCATCGACGGCCAGGCTGCCCAGCACCTTCCCCCGGAAGCCGTAGCCAAAAATTGCCTTATTGTAGAAAGCTTCCGTCCTGCTCTGCTCAAGCGCCTTGCGGATGTCCTCCCCTTTAAGCCGGATAATGCAGGCATTAACCGGAGAAGGGCACAGCGCATGCAGCATCCCGGCCGTAATGGTGCCCTGCGGCAGCGGTCCAAGCAGTTGTCCGCTGTTGACCAGGGATATTGGAGTTCCTGTGAAGCGGCGGACAGCCTGCGCCAGCAGATTGCCAAAAGGAGACTCCCCTTCTGTATCCAGGGAAAGCTCCCGGTCTGTGATGGCTACAGTTTCGTTAAGAACCTCGCGCCCATGCTGCAAATGCAGCGCCGCCGCAGGCGCGAGCACATCCTCGGTTAGCGAAGGATCAACCGTGAAGCAGCGGCCGCTCACCAGCTCGAAGGCTGACCCGGCGTGAGCCCGCTCAAAAATAAGCCGTCCGACATAACGGCCGAATTTACCGGCCCCGCAGACAGCCGTTCCGTTGATCATCTGCGGGGTCTCCAGCATATGGTGCGTGTGGCCGCCCAGAATGGCATGAACCCCCTGAAGCTGCTCTGCCAGCCGCTGATCCGCCGGAAGCCCCAGATGGGAAAGGATAATCAGGAGATCCACTTGCGGAGCCAGCAGCTCACATTGTTCACGCAGTGCTTCTTCCGGGTCCAGCGCTTCCCAGCCCAGCAGCCCGTAGAACGAGGCGAAGGCTGCAGTAGCCCCGGTAATGCCTATCTTGATGCCATCCTTCTCCAGAATAACATGGCGCTTCATCCAGCCGGGCGCCTCTCCGGTTGCACTCTCCAGGATGTTGCAGCATACCACCGGACATTGAAGCCCTGCATACAAGGCAGAAAGAATCTCCCGGGTGAAGGTCAGCCCTTCATTATTGCCAATCGTAATTGCATCATAGCCGGTCAGGTTGATCATATCGATGTTGGCCTGTCCCATAGTGCCTTCAGTCTCTACTGCCGCCCGGTCCATATGGTCGCCAATATCCAGCAGCAGCACGGGCTCTTCGCCGGCCGCCGCCTTCAGGTTGGCGATTTCTGCAGCAATGGGGCTCATCATTTCAAAGTGGCTATGTATATCATTCGTATGAATTAGGGTCAATCTTTGCAATGCTCGCTCCATATGCTTGTCTTCCCTCCCACCTGTAAAGCCGTTTTATTTTAAGCGGCAGGCATGTAATCTTACAGTGCCTAGCATAACATTTTCAGGCTCAATATGGTATATTGGAATCATTATTGAAAGTTACATATCCTATACATTCCGAGGTGAATCAAGCATGCACGTGACAATTCGTCTGTTCGCCGGCCTGGCAGAGGTGATCGGTTCCTCCTCACTGGCCTTTCACTCCCATGAGTCTCCGCTTACTGCGGGAAGATTGAAGGAGCTGCTCTCTGCGTCCTATCCGGAAGCCGCTCCGCAGATTAAGGTATCCTTAGTTGCCATTGACCATGAGTATGCACCGGACGACTCCGTCATATCCGAAGCTTCCGAGGTTGCGCTGATTCCTCCCGTCTCCGGAGGAGAGCCGGATGCAGAGGAGCAGGAAACACCGGACGGAAGGTTCAGCATCACGGATCAGCCCTTGAACGGGGAGGCCCTGCTGGATAAAGTGCTGGATGTAAATCATGGCGCTTCCCTGCTGTTCGTCGGCACAACCCGGGAAATGACCGGCACCCAGCGCACAACCGCGCTGCATTATGAAGCCTATGTCCCCATGGCCCTCGCCAAGCTGGAGGAAATCGGCAGGGAGGTCGGGGAGCGGTGGAACGCCCGCTGCGCTATTGCCCATCGTACCGGACTCGTGTCCCTCAAGGAAGCAAGTGTAATGATCGCAGTGTCTGCGGCCCACCGTGACATCTGTTATGAAGCCAGCCGGTATGCCATCGAGAAACTGAAGGCCTCCGTACCTGTATGGAAAAAAGACATCAACGACTCTGGAGAACAGTGGCTGGGGGCTGATCCCCAGGCTAAGGATTACCCCAGCCTGTGAGCTTTGCCCGTTCACATTACAAACCATTGAATAATTCCTGCTTTGTTGCTATGCTGGAAAAAATCGCTAATGTAAGGTGGCATAGTCATTGAGAGTACACGTAACGGATCTGAAACCGGGTGATTACCTGAAGGTGGATACCTTTAGCTCAAAAGGGCTGCATGTATTACCCAAAGGATCACAGCTTCGAATCGAAGAGATCGCTAAGCTGATGCAGCACGGAGTAGATTATGTTGATATCGAAGCCATCCAGGAGGAACCTGCGCCTTCCAGCAGATCTTCCGTCATTCAGTCCGCTTCCAGAAATTTCGATACCATGATTGACGGGTTTGAATCGGTATATATGGAAGCGTTGACGAAGGGCAGCTTCAACCAGTCCGTTGTGGATGACATTCTTCAGCCCTCGCTGGAGTCCTTGGACAAACACAAGGATGTGGTTTCATTACTGCTTCTGCTTGACCGGGAGGATAATTATACATACAATCATTCCCTGCAAGTGGGCATGCTTTCTTATTATATAGCAACCTGGCTTGGATATTCCAAGAAGGAGTGTTACGAAATTGGCCGGGCCGGCTATTTGATTGATATCGGCAAATGCCGGATTTCCCCGGAGCTTCTGAACAAACCGGGCAAACTCACTGCCGCCGAATATGACGAAGTGAAACTACATACGATTTATGGCTATGAAATTATCCGCAATTCCATGGATGACCCCTACACCGCCCTGGTGGCCCTTCAGCATCATGAACGTGAAGACGGTTCCGGGTACCCGCATAACCTGACCAAAGATGATATACACCCCTATTCCCAGATTGCTGCCGTGGCCGACATTTACAGCGCCATGACCTCTGCGCGGATCTATCAATCCAAGCAGGAGTTGATCTCCGTACTGCGTGAGATTAACACACTCAGCTTCGGCAAGCTGAACGGCAAGCCGGTACAGGCCTTCATCCAGCATCTGATGCCCAATTTTATTGGAAAACGGGTGCTGCTCAGTACTGGTGACATGGGCGTGATTATCATGAACAATCCGCTGGACGTCTTCCGGCCGCTCGTACAGATTGAAGGCAAATTTCTGGATCTGGCCCGTGAACGCACGATTGCGGTGGTCGAAATTTATATGGAGTAGGGGCAGTTTCGATCCCACAATAAGAAAAACAGGAGCATCCCTCACTGTAGGTTTGGGATGCTCCTGAACATCAAGACATCATATTGAAGCGAAGTGATCCGCAAAAGATCATTTTCAGAATTCAGTGCAAATGAGGTTTTCAACAGGAAATGTTGAAATCTATTGCTCAAATTACAGCAGAATGTGATCCTTCGCAAAATGAGGCGAATTCTGTTGCAGAAAGTGCAATCACACGGGCAATCCGCCCACAGCAAATCTGCCCTCAGCGCTCCAGCCTACAAGCTCAGCCTATTGAGCTGCTGCTTCCAGCGGCGGGCCATTCAAGCAAAAGCGGCCCCGCCGTCCTTATAATGCAGAGTACCGTCCATGCGGCCCCCTACAGCTCCGCGCCGTTGCTGGCGATGACTTTTTTGTACCAGTGAAAGGAGTCCTTCTTCGAACGGTTCAAGGTTCCGTTGCCGTCATCATCCAGATCCACATAGATGAAGCCGTAACGCTTGGACATTTCGGAAGTGGACATGCTCACCAGGTCAATCGGTCCCCAGCTTGTGTAGCCGATCAGCTCTACACCGTCAAGGATCGCTTCCTTCATCTGGGCGATGTGCTGGCGGAGATAGTCGATACGGTAGCTGTCATGGATAGAACCGTCAGCCTCTACTTTGTCATACGCGCCGAGGCCATTTTCCACAATAAACAAAGGTTTCCGGTAACGGTCATACATCGTATTCAGCATAATTCTTAGCCCGACCGGGTCAATCTGCCAGCCCCATTCCGAAGCCTTCAGATACGGATTTTTCACACCGCCGAACAGGTTGCCCTGCGCCCGCTCCCCTTCCGGACTGGCCGATACGGTCAGCGTCATATAATAGCTGAATGCTACATAATCCACAGTGTGGAGCTTCAGGATCTCATCGTCACCGGGTTCTTTGTGGAGAACGATATTGTTTTCGGCGAAGTAGCGGTCCATGTATTTAGGGTATTCTCCCCGGGCATGCACATCCGTAAAATACAGATTCATCTGGTTCTCATGCTGGTTAAGCCTTACATCCTCGGGATTGCAGGTATTCGCGTAGCTCTCCATCCGGGCCAGCATGCAGCCCATTTGCGATCCCGGGATGATCTCATGCAGCAGCTTAGTGGCCAGAGCGCTCGCCACGAATTGGTGGTGAAGCGCCTGATAGATCGTCTGCAGCTTGTTCTCCGCCCGGTCAATGACAACGCCGCCTCCGGTGAACGGACTCAGGGTCATCATGTTGATCTCATTAAAGGTAATCCAGTACTTCACCTTATCCTGGTAACGCCGGAACACCGTTTCCGCATAACGGGTGTAACATGCAATGACTTCGCGTGAGGCCCAGCCGTTATATTTCTGCGTCAGGCCCAGCGGTGTCTCGTAATGGGCGAGCGTCACCAGCGGCTCAATGCCGTATTTATGCAGCTCGTCAAATACATTGTCATAGAATTTCAAGCCCGCTTCATTCGGCTCGGCATCATCGCCATTCGGAAAGATCCGCGCCCAGTTGATTGACAAGCGGAACACCTTGAACCCCATCTCGGCAAAAAGAGCAATGTCCTCTTTGTACCGGTGATAGAAATCCACCCCTTCCCGTTTTGGAAACCGTGCCTTAAATTCCCCGGACAAAATCTGCTCGATCCGCCCGGACGTAATCTCAATCGTATGGTCATTGCTGCGCTCCGCCTTAGGCACATAAGCGACCATATCCGCACTGGACAAGCCCTTGCCATCTGCATCGAATGCGCCTTCCAGCTGATTCGCGGCGGTTGCCCCGCCCCATAGAAAATTCTCCGGAAATCCTTTTTTCGCATCAGTCATAATTACGCTCCCTCTCTTCCAATCTTCTTATTGTCCCTTAAGACTCTAGTGTATTAGTGTTAGCAAAAGCTCGCCATTACTTATTTCCGTATCGCCGCCAGCAAGCGTAATGATCTGTTTGGACAAGTCCTTGCTGCTCATATTGTTTGCTCCTTTGAAAGGATTATGTTGGGATGACCTTATGATCGTTGGTTTTGCCTGCCTAACCAGTAACACCTTGATAGATGATCGTTAGTTTGCACCAAAAAAGCCTGAGTTGATCCCAATATCATTAACAAAATGATACTCGAATCAGCTTAGGTTTTGCATCCGGGTTTGGAAGCCATTTTCAATGGCCAAGCTGATAACATTACAAAACGTTCAGGAGGGAAAACATGCTGGGCATCCATCAGCGGCTTGCGGAGCTGTACATGTTAAGCTGTCAGCGGGCGCTGACAAGCGATGAAGAAACCGAGCAGCGGCATTGTCTGCAGGCAAACGCCATGTACTGCTGGGAAATGGCACGGCTGAACAACGAGGCAAGGCTGGCCGCAGATACGGATGATGCCCAGTGGCAGCAAGAGATCAGCGCGCAGATGTACGAAGTCCGCGTGACCGGCAGAGCGGGCAGGCGGCGCAAGTAACCGCAGACTCAGCAGCGGCTGTGCTACAATGAGTTAATCTTCAAGTCAGTCAGCTCCTAAGGAGGAAGCAGCATGATTAAAGGAATATTGGAAACCCATATCAATGTCAGCGACTACGCCAAGTCCGCCCAATTTTACGAAAAACTGCCCGGCGTTCTGCCTTTATATGAAGACACTGCGCGGAAATCATAATTCTATTGGGTGGGCAAGCCCGGTGAATCCATGCTGGGTATCCGGGAGAAATTATCCAACCCCACTCGTGCATCGGCAGCATTATACGTTTAGAATAATACTGCTGATTCGGATTAACCGGCGCTAACTGCATTTCATACCACTAAAAAGCAGATTCCCGCCGCTGTCTCAGCTTTAGTTGCACTTCGTACACTTAAAAACCTGTCATCTTAGAAAATGAGAGCAATTCGCCATTTTTAATTGTACGAAATACAGTTGTCTCCACAATTATGTAATCTTGCGCCATTCTAATTGCAGTAAATACAGTTATCTGCCCATTAGAGGTCAAGGACTGATATTTCTTAATTCAATGTACTCATTAAAATAAAGCAGCCCCTTCCACACTTGAACGTGCCGGAAAGGGCTGCTGCTGTTTTAGGCTACAAGAAGCGAAATTGTGCTTCGATCAAGCCGTTATAGATGCCATCATGCGCCGTAAGCTCGGCATGGGTTCCTTCTTCCTTGATCTCTCCGTGATCAAGAACGACAATCTTATCCGCATGGCGGATGGTTGACAACCGGTGGGCGACAATGAAGGAGGTCCGGCCCTGGAGCAGAATCTTAAGCGCCTCCTGAATCTTGATCTCTGTCTCGGTGTCAATGCTTGCTGTCGCCTCATCCAGGATCAGAATCCGCGGATTGGCCAGCAGCGCCCGGGCAAAGGACAGCAATTGGCGCTGTCCCATAGAGAGCGCACTGCCGCGTTCCTCGACCTCAGTCTCGTAGCCTCCGGGCAGCTTGCTGATGAATTCATGCGCATCCACGGCTTTGGCTGCCTCCTCAACCTCCTGATCCGTAGCATCCAGCCGCCCGAAGCGGATGTTGTCCCGGATCGTCCCCGAGAAAATAAAAGTATCCTGCAGCACAATCCCGATCTGCTCGCGCAGGCTCTGCAGCGTAACCTCGCGTGTGTCTTGGCCGTCGATGGTGATGCTGCCGCTCTTGATATCATAGAACCGGCCGATCAGGTTAATGATTGTGCTTTTGCCGGAGCCGGTATGCCCGACAAGTGCAATCGACTGGCCGGCCTTGACGTCAAGATCAATACCCTTCAGCGCGGCCCGCCCTTTTTCATATTCGAAGACGACCTTATTAAATTTAATGTCGCCCTTAATCTTCGGCAGCGGTGTTGCCCCAGGGTTATCTTGTACAGCAGGCTGCTCATCCAGATATTCAAAGATCCGTTCCGAAGAAGCCATCGCCACCAGCAGCTGGTTATACATCTGCCCGAGCCGGTTGATCGGGTCCCAGAAATTGCTGACATAAGAGCTGAACGCCACCAGGAACCCTACCGTGAGGTCACCGGTCTGGATCAGATAAGCCCCAAACCAGAACAGAATCATCGTGCCGAAGCCGCCTGTAATTTCGATAATCGGGCCAAACGCCTGGTTCATCGCCGAAGCCTTGTTCCAGGATTTCCGGCTGTCCATGTTCATGGCGTCGAAATAGTTCATATTTTCCTTCTCCTGGGTATACGCCTGAGTGACCCGGATCCCTTGAATCGACTCATTCAGATGGGAGTTGATCCGCGAGTTCTTCATCCGCACATCCTGCCAGGCTATCCGGATCTTCTGGCGCAGCTTCGTGGAGACAAAAAACATAATGGGTACCGTAATCATCACTGCAAGCCCCAGCTTCCAGTTGATCAGCAGCAGAATCACCATGATTCCGAGCAGCTGCACGCAGTCGATCATCAAGTTGACGACGCCGTTCGTGAACAGGTCCTGCAGGGAGTTGATATCATTGGTAACCCGCACCAGCACTGAACCCGCCGGACGTTTATCAAAAAAGTTGAAAGAAAGCTTTTGAATATGCCGGAACAGGTCTGAGCGCAGATCATAGATCACCCGCTGTCCGATGACATTCGTATATTTGATCCGGTAGACCCCGGCAATCCATTGGATCAGATAAAGCACAATCACAATAGCAGTCAGTGTATACAGCAGGGTCAGGCTGGGATTTCCCGACTTGGGGGCAATCGCCTTGTCAATGGCCATACTCGTCAGGTAAGGGACGGTCAGCTTCGTAGCGGTGCCGAGGATCATCATGACCAGCACCAGCGGCAGCATCTGCCGTGCGTAAGGCTTCATATAACTGAACAGCCGGGTGAACTGTTTCCAGTCAAACGCCTTGTCGATGACATCATCGTCCTTGTATACGAACCGTTCCTCCAGCGTCTGCTCCTGGGCCGTACTTTGCTTTATTTTTGCGGTATTCCCTTGGTTCGCTTCCAGCTTCATGCCGGATCACCTGCCCCTCTTCCATTGTCCCTGGCGAGATAATCGGCGTACTGAATCCGGTAGACATCCTGGTATGGGCCCGGAACCTCAATCAGCTCCTGGTGGGTGCCCTGCTGAACCATGTTCCCCTCGTTCATAACGATAATCTGATCAGCATGCCGCAGCGAGGAAATCCGGTGGGCAATAATCAGGGTAGTCCGCCCGCGCATAACCTCCTGGAACCCGGCCTGGATCTCATGCTCTGTCTCCATATCGACGGCACTGGTTGCATCATCGAGAATAAGAATCCGCGGATTCTTCAGGAGCGCCCTGGCAATGGCTATGCGCTGCTTCTGGCCGCCCGATAGCCCCATCCCCCGCTCGCCAACCACCGTATCATACCCTTCGGGCATTTCCATAATGAAATCATGGGCTTTGGCGAGCTTGGCAGCGCGGATGATCTCCTCCATGCCCACATTTTTCAGGCCGTACGAAATATTATTGCGGATGGAAGAGGAAAATAGGAACGTTTCCTGGAACACCGTGGCAATCTGCGACCGCAGGCTGCGTACATTATATTCACGGATATCCACACCATCCAGCCGGATACTGCCTTTATTCACATCATAAGCCCGCATCATCAACTGAATAATTGTCGACTTCCCGGAGCCGGTCCCGCCGAGGAACCCAATGACCGCCCCCGGCGGGGCACTGAAATGAATATCCTTGACCGCAGGCATTTTGTTGCCGTAGGCAAACGTCACATGATCAAAAACAACCTCACCCTTCACTTCAGCAGCCACAAGCTCACGGGCATTCTCTTTATCCTTCACATCGATGTGCTGGTTAAGCACTTCAAGCACGCGTTCTCCGGAAGCTTTGGATTGCGTATAGTTGTTGATATGGAAGCCAAGACCCCATACAGGGCCGATAATATACCAGATTAAGCTGAAAAAGGCTACAAGCTCACCAAGCGACATATGCCCCTTGATTACCAGCGTTCCGCCAACCCCGAGCAAGATGGCCACACTGACCGAAGCCAGAAGCTCCATCACCGGGAAAAACTTGCTCCACAGCTCTGCGGCAAAAATCTGATTATCCTTATAGCGTTCATTACGGTGCGAGAACTTCTCTACCTCGTAAGCCTCCCTGGCAAACGATTTGACGGTCCGCACACCGGTGACATTCTCCTGGACAGCCGTTGTAAGAGAGCTCAGCGCAAGCCGCATCTCCTGAAAGGCCGGATGAATTTTGGATTCGAACCGGAAGGCGACCGCAGCCAGAAACGGCATGGTGATCAGCGTAATCAGTGTAAGCTGCCAATTGATCGTGAACATCATAATGGAGCCGAACAACACCATAAAAAACACATTCAGCAGTTGGGCAAATCCGAAACCGATGAACAGCCGGATCGCCTCAAGGTCCCCGGTCAGCCGGGACATCAGGTCACCTGTCTTCGCGGTATCATAATAGCGGAAAGACAGGAATTGCAGCTTCTCATAGCAGGCATTGCGCAGCCGGTAGGCCAGAAAGTTGCCCAGCCGTCCACCAAAAAATCCATGGGCGAACTGCAGACAGGCTTTGACGAACACTACCGCCAATACACTGATCGCAAGTACGGGCACCTCAGTAAACTTCAGGGGAACAATAACCTCATCAATCAAACGTCTTAACAAATTGGGGGTAATAAGCCCCACTGCAGTTGCGGCAGCCAAACAAAAAATCGACAGAATCAGATAATGCAGCTTCTCCCGATAAAAGCCCCGCAGTTGCCTGAGAACATCCATATCTCTCCTCCTTACAGCGTTAAAATTTTTAGCGCTTCCATTTTAGTGACTTTATGCAGTTTATCACCCCTGTTTTAATGCAGCAAAGTGGAGAAATCACCGTTTTCACGGGTATTCCCGATAAAAGCAGGCTTCATCCGCAGGAAAAGGATGGCTTCAGCTTTAAATGCTCCTATTTCCTCTTAAATACTATTGGATTAAGATTATCCAAGATTCAGTCTTTTTTCGCGTCGCCAAGGGCCAGCCTTTTTTTGTATATTCTGCATAGTTATCCTTTTTTGAATAGCGTGAGCAGCAAAAAGCTGCCCCTCCAACAGATGAATCTGTTAAGGAACAGCTTCTACGGACATTTGATTCTCCAAGTTCCTGAACGGCATAGCTTAAGATGCTTTTGGCTGCTTCATAGGCGTATCCCTGTCTCCAGTAATCCGAATGAATAATATACCCCAAGTCGTTTTCCACCCTGCCGTTCAATTCCGACTTCATGATTCCGGCATCCCCGATAAGCCGGCCCGTCTCTTTTAATTCAACTGCCCATCTTCCAAAACCTTGTGTGAGATAAGATTGGATATTCCGTTCAATCCACTCCTCAGTTTGCCTGGATGTGAAAGGAGCCGGCCAGAAGGCCATCGTTAAGGGATCTGACAAAACGGCGGATAAAGCAGCGGTATCCTCATCTGTGTATTTCCTGATGTTCAGCCGTGCGGTCTCAATGACAATCATGTTCCCGCTCATTTAGATACTCTCCTTACTTACTTTGTTATCCAATAAAGCCATACTATACATTACAATAAAGAACCAGCTGATTTCAAGCCGTTTCTTCAGACTTAATCCATATGTTAAGATTGGAAATATCAAACTGCTGGAAGAATTTCTGTCACAGGTAAGCAGTGAATCTGGAACGGGGAAGAGAAGATGCACATCCGAAGGTTAAATGCTAACGAGGTACCGCCATTTGAACTGCTACTGCTAGCCGATCCATCCCGAAAGCTTGTTGAAGAATATCTCCAAAGAGGACAGTGCTTTATCGGCTCTCTGAATGGCCAAATCATTGGAGTCTATGTTCTACTGCCCACAAGACCCGATACAGTTGAATTAGTGAATGTAGCAGTCGATGAAAAGCATCAAGGCAAGGGAATCGGAAAACGGCTTGTAGAGCATGCTGTACAAATAGCCGCTGAATTGGGGTTCAAAACCATTGAAGTGGGTACCGGAAATTCTAGCGTAGGGCAACTTGCCCTTTATCAGAAATGCGGATTTAGAATCATTGGGATAGACAGGGACTTTTTTATTAGACATTACGATGAAGAAATATTTGAAAACGGCATGCAAGTTATAGATATGATACGACTATCCCAAGATTTATAACCGCCTCCCCAAAAAGAAGAAGGCGAACTTCATAAGTTCGCCTTCTTCACTTACCGCAAGGTTATCCTATACTGCCTTCCATTTCGAACTTGATTAATTGGGGTATTCAGACCGTTTCAAATCTAAGTGAGGTGCTTGTCAAATCAATTATCGGTTTCAAACGAATTCATTGCTTATCAATCAGAATCGGCACGAAATCGGCACGAATTTATTTGTTCTCAAACTGTCTTTCTACTATATAATATGTAATAGCTATTTTTTTTCACATCATAGCCATAGCAGTTCTTCATTTTATTAAACCTTTACCGCTGAACGTATGCCACAGAAGTGTAGCAATACCATGCCATACCCTTTTGACATGTGCAATGGTTTGATTTTCCATAAACGCACAAAAGCCCGCCGACCAATTAAGGTTGACGGGCTTTTGCCGATGCTTTCGGACGAAATAAGATTACCATGGATGGGGCAATTTGTAATTCAAAATCCCAAGCGTTTGAGATTTACTTTCCCACTTAATCCCAGCATATTAAAAACACCTATCGCGGAGCTTATTTTCACATTTAAAGTGTTCATTGCCATTCTATCCTTCGGATTTCCGAAGCAGTCTTTCCTCCACATAATCTATTCCTTTAGCAGAAATAAGTATTGTTAACCGTTCCTCAGGTCTCTCTCCGGAAGGGCTAATTATTATTAATTCTTTTCCAATAAGATAGTGATAAGCTTTAAGGTGTTCATGGTCCGGATATAATTCTTTTTTTGTACCCGTCAAAGCTTCTGGACCTGTCGAAAACCAAAGAGCATATAGATTTTGAAGTAATTTGAGTCTTAACCTTCTCCGGTCCTCAATTTTTTCAATTTCTATCAATTTTGTCTTCCTCCTAAAAAAGTAAAATAGTTACCTTGTAAAGAAAGATAACATCTTTTTCACAAGATAACCATTGAACGTCAACGATCCATAGACAGGCGTTTCGCAGTATGGCTCGGTAGTTGATTAAAAGCGAGGATAAAGAGTTTGTTTACCTGGAGCCGCGGATGCGAGCGAGGGTACGAATGAGGAACTGGACCAAATCCGGCATGCTGCGGAGTCCGGTATTTACAGAGTTTTTAGTTTAAAAGATAGCCGTCCAGGATCAATTACTGTGGCGGCTATTTTACATGTTTTATTTTGTTTTGTTATTATTTTCGGACGTGACCTACTTGGGAATACGCCCTTTTTCGGTTCTCCGGTCGCGCATAAGAGTGTTTCAACATATCGTGTAATCAGAGACAAGTACTTAGTAGGAATGCCTGGTGCCCAAAATTTCTGTAATTATGCCGGTCTACAACAACGTTATGTATTTACAGGAAGCAATTAACACAATCTTGTGGCAGACGTTAAACGACCTAGAACTGATAATCATTGATGACGGATCAACAGACGGATCAGCGGGAATCATACATGATATTAAAGATACCAGAGTAAAAAAGATATTTCATTCTGTGAATATGGGGGTTGTCACTTCACTGAATCAAGGACTCGATCTGGCTCAAGGTGAGTACATCGCCCGTATGGACAGCGATGACGTTGCAGCACTAAATCGCTTAGAAGTGCAGGCTTATTTTATGGACACTAATCCCACCATAGATATTTGCGGAACAGGATATACAACGAACTACCTCGGGCCTGTCAAATTAAATCCTATGCATCACGAAGAAATTAAGGTCTGGCTGTTATTTCACAGCTGCATTCTACATCCTTCTGTTATGATGCGCCGAAGCTCGATAGATCGTCTTGGGATTAGTTATGATTATAATTACCCTCATGCAGAGGATTACGAACTGTGGAACAGGCTTTCCTCAAGCGCCAAATTAGCGAATCTCCCTCACAATTTAATGTACTATCGGCCTCATGAAGGACAAGTGTCCAATAAACACCGGGTAATACAAGATGATTCTGCACGAAGAATCCGACAGAGACAACTTTCTCAACTAGGCATCCAATTGTCGGATAATGAATACGATATAATGGTTAAATTAGCTGAGTATAGGGTTAATTCTGAAGATTTTGAGGACTATCGTATAGCAGAGGGTTTTGCGAATTGGCTAATTGATCAGAATCGTCAATACCAGGTATTCGACCAGGAGGCACTCAAAATGGCTTTATCCAGATGTATATCAAGAATGCCCTACTAATATGTAACCAACATCGTCAAATAGTTTCTGTCTTAAGAAGGAAAAACATCCCGTCAGGCACGCGCCCGGCGGGTTATTTTATGTATGCTCTAAACTCAAATCTCTCCCGGATGAACCGACCACCAGCTATCTTAATACTCTCTGGAGAGTATCCCTCAACTATGCCTCCGTAGTCCATTATACGGGTTTCAGGATCATCTTCTGGCCGGAACCATACAGATACCTTTGATTGCGTCAAGGCTGCTGTCAGAAAGTCGGCATCACTCTCCAGGACTTTATATGTAGTACTCAAGCAATCACTCCTTATGAAAATACCCCGCCGAAATTGGCAGGGTACAGTACTTCCGTTACATCTATTTTAGCTTGACTGGAACAATGTGTAAATGCTATTTGGCAGAATATTCGTCTACACTGAATGTTAGGATTTTATCAAATATAACGTAATCCTTCCGGTTGGTAAAAGGGCCTTTGTTATTGTCGTGCTTATCAATGGCATACGATGCCTTCCCTGTACCGGCTTGCTTATTCTCATACCAAGTGATAAAGGAATTCACTTCATCCATGCTCAGGTCAAACTCTTTTTCAAGGCCGGTGTTCATCGTCACGACCAGGATTGCACGGTTACCGGTCGGGTGCTCTGGAGTTGGTGACGGTGTCGGCTCAACCGTTGGTGTTGGTTCAATAGTAGGTTCTGGTGAGATTGTTGGCTCAGGTGTCGTTGAAACTTCAGGAGTGCTTGTGGGTGTGGGATCAGTTGTAATGTTATATACATTTAATTCCGCCACCTGATACGTACTAGTGTTGCTATGATAAAAAGTAACTGTCTTTACATCGGAAATAGGATTAGGCAGATAAAATATCTTATTGTCACCGGCGTTAGGACTTAGTGGAATTCTTGATACCAAATCTCCAGAGCTATTAAAGTATGCGAGAAATACGGGGCCATCATCATAATTGGTTATGTACATTTTGTATGCGTTAATGGTAACTGGACTTGAAAATTCATAATAAATAGTATCCTTAATTATGGGACTTGATGCTACTGTTGGAAAACTGATAGTAGTTGATGGATCGTTATCAGTAACGTTTGTTGTATACGCTAAAGGATTATGAATGCTGGTTCCTAAACTCATTGTAACACCATCTAATAACCCCGTGGGCTGGTCAGCAGCTCTAATTGCACTAGGAACAAGAATGAACATGAGAGTGCACACAGCCAAAAATCCAGCAATTTTCTTCTTCATAGAACTCAACTCCTTTAATTTGTATTCATCAAGCCTACATTAAATAAAGGAGAACAAACAGTCTGTTTCTCGACAGAAATTTACAATACACTTAAGGGTTACGGAGGAAATATGTAGGTTTATCCAAACGTCCAATTCTTTGTCAACGCTAAGGAAATTTTTCCTTCAAATATCAAACGAGGTGTGTAATGATCAGAAAAGCCCGGAGGTACGGTCATGGATAAAAAGCTAAAACAAAGCTTGAAGGTCGCTGCACTGAGACGGGAAATGATTGTTGTATGGCTTTTTAACGGGGATAAAGGGTATCGCGGAGGTATCAGCAGATCCGGAGCGAGTAAAGATCAACACCATTGATAGACCAGTGTGGGTGCCATACACTGATGTGGAGAATATTTCACGAGTAATTAGATTGCGAGTTGAAGGAGAAACAGATAAATGAAACTACCCCACCATTACTGGCAGAGCACGGCGCTTTCGCGTAATCTAAATATATTTAATTAGGAACTTTTGTATGTGACCATAAGGAAAATTTTCCTGAACGCAAAGAAATCCCCCGCCAATACTGGCAGGGAAGAATAGTGAATGACTGTTTTGTGGTGGACATTAACGCACCTGCTTTCGATCAAAAACTAACAGGTCTCTTCAACACGACCAAATGAAGTATCATTAATCAAGCAATATTTCTTACAATCTCCTTCTAATTTTTCTAAGTCCACATTCCATATCTCCCTATCCAACATATGCCTTTTAATTAAATAAAAATTCTCGTCACTTAATAGAGCATATGAACATGTAGTGCTGTACTCTGCGTCTGGCTGGCAGGATTTCAACAAGTTTCCGACTTTACTTATGAGTTCGTTCTCTTCTTCTATCATTTTTGTCCCATTTGTTTTTTCAATCCACTTCACTAGATTATCAAGTATTTCAGCTACTGCATTACCAATTTTAAATCGTGGTAATAGTAACCTATCTCCATCATTTAATTGCAGAAGTCTTATAGTTCGTTTACCGATCTCATCTTTATTTTTCATTCGGTAATTTTGCATATACAAATGTTGTCTTGGATCATTTTCTGTAGGGTTTATAATTGGGATTAACTTTGTATCGTGGTCCCTCTTCAAGCCATTGCACCGTTTACAGATAGACAATAGATTTGACCACTTGAGTACCTCTTCTGGGTATAATGATTTTGGATGAAAATGCTCAACTTCTATATATTTGCTTTCCTCGCCAAGGATACACTCACAAAAAACACATTTATTATGACTCATAAATAACAGAGCATTTTTTATATATTCTTGATTCCAGACATTTTTATTATTTTGAATATATTCAAGAGTCAATTCTCTTACCTTTTCATCTGTTAGCTGCATTGGCCGTAAAGTTCGTTCTATCTTGATCATAATCCGCCTAATGAACCTAACTGCAGTTCATAAACCTTTCTCATAGGACTACGAGGATGCAACATTTTATTAAGCGTTGAATAAAGACTTTTTGCCGTGTTAACATCATTGTCATCAAGCGCTGATTCGAATTGTTCTTTAAGATTAAGATAATCATTAGAACGGGTTTCGTTTAATCCCATAACATCTTCAAGAATTTCTTCGATGGTCCACCCTTTGAACCCGAATTCATTTTTATCCAAATTTATCAAGCGCACTTCACCATTTCCATCTATTCCTAATGGAATTAATTCGTTCGCAGCTGCCTCTTGAATCATATGAGGACTGTGCGTTGTGATAATGAGTTGAGCGTTTTTGAACACTTCCTTTAATACTGAGATAAAAATCCCTTGCCAGTATGGGTGTAAGTGAGCATCCACTTCATCAATTAGAATAACACCTTCAAATTCATCCACTTTTACATTTGGACTTTTGAAATTATATTCTATTTCCTTAATAATACCAAAAACTATAAAGGCACATGATTTGAACCCAGATGAAAGATATTCAAGAAATACTTCTCCTCTTGGTGTATTCAACATAATGTCAATTGTTTCATGTGCAATATGAGAATACTCTACAGTTGGATCTAACTTTGAAAAAAACCTTTTTGCAATATTAAAATTATGTATTTCTGCATCTGTGAATTTCCCCTGACTAATGAGAGCAGCACGATTTATAAACCATGTCTTAATTGATTCTGATTGAACGCCATTCACAATATATTGTGAATATTCGTTATCATCTCTAATTTCATCGGGTTTAATGAAGGATTGTCTATAAGGAATACTTCTCTGCTCTTTTACATAAATAATATTTTTACTTTTATTCATTAAACCATCTTGATTGTAATCCTGCTCATTTGGCAAAAATTTCTCTAAACTATTCATATAATCACAATCATCTACTTTTATCTGCCAACTCCCAGAAGAAGCTCTGGAACTTCTTTTAATCGCAGTCGAGAGATAGTGAGAAAATGTATTAATAATACATTCTAGGATCGTCGTTTTTCCTACCCCGTTCATACCGCAGATTAAATTTAGTTTTGGATTGAATTCTAATTTTAATTCCTTGATGCCACCGATATCTTTTATTAATAAATTCTGAATCTGCATCACCACAGCTCCTTGGATTCGAAAAAATTTGTAAGTATTTACTATCCATTATAGGGTAAATAATAGTTTTCTAAAAGTTCATTTTTATTAATAAGCCAACATGAATCAAGCCAGTTTCTTTTTTCTCTCCCGTCGACAGGCCCAATCACTATAGCTTCTCCTTGGTGATGCACTGCGAATACAACAAAAGCAGCGCCTTTCTTATCATTAACAATCACATTTGGCACTGATCCAGGAACTAAAATATCAGATAAAGTCTGCATTCCATATCACCTCAAGTTCAAATATATTCAATTTAGAAAACGAAAAGACCTTGCCTCCAACCTCAGGTACATCCTTTACAATAATAAAGTTCATATATTGCATCTGCTGCTTTACGAAGATTTTATAGATGTTTTTAGGATGATTTTCAGATGTTTAGGGGATGATTTTAGGTGCCTTAATAAATAAGTAGATTAGTCTTCTGTCTCTACAACTAAAATTAATAACGCCCACCAGCCGAAGTCAGTGGGCTCAAGTCCGTTATATATAACGGGCAAATAAGAGACAAAATTACAACCAACAAATTTATTCTTTATCAGAGTAACCGTTGCCAGCTTCCGGATTACTTACGATCCCCAGCACCACCAGGATGCCCAGAACTGCATTCACTCCGGGGCCAGTTGAAACCCGGAAATTACCCCGCTGTCTACACGCCCAGCAGAACTCCTGTGGTTAATAGCGTGTTTAGATTCATCATCCTTATACCGCTCCAATAGCCGGAAAGATCAGTTGCAATCCGCAAACAATGAGTACTTCCATCAGGGTTAATAAGTTAGAAATCATAGCTGCCTCCTTTATAAATTCACAAAATGAGCTAGAAAAATAAAATAAAACCTCACCGCTAGGATGAGGTTTCAACACTGCTCTTAATTTGTCCGTCTTAAGTTTTGCACATCGTCATACATGCTTCCATAAATCTCTACTTCCTTAATGATTCAGGTAACTAAACAACTAACTTACTTTCATACTCTTTCACCCTGCGATAGAATGTGGGCTTCTTCATTCCGATCCTCCCCATCACTTTCGTAGCAGTAAACTCACCGGATTTCCATGCCCCATACACTTCAATGAATCTGTTATCAATTTCATGTTTGGGACGACCAAACATAACCCCTTCCGTCCGAACTACCTCAACGCCCTCTGCCTGCTTCAAACGATTCTTTTTCCGTTCCTGCTCGGCCACATATGTCAGCAGGCTAAGAAATTGATCCTCCATAACCTTTCCAAAGTCCCCCATCATCTTGAATTTCCTGGAATCAAACAACGTTTCATTATCCAGACACACAATGTCCGCACCAATTTCGCGCGTAATGTATTTCCACTCTGCAATGATACCGTCATAGTCCCGGCCCAGCCGATCCAGAGCATCCACGTAAACCAAATCATTTTCCCGAATCATGAGCCGCATCGCCTGGTAACGCGGACGGTCAAAATTTTTGCCGCTCTGCTTATCGACAAAAACAAATCGCTCTTCAATCCCCAACTCTCGGAATTTCGAGCTGCCGCACTGCATTTTGCTCCTTGGTCGAAACTCTTCCATATGCGATCCTCAATAGGGACCCCCCCTAATTAAAAAAACGTCTCAAATGATTCATTGCATCACTGAGACGTTTCATAACTGATTTTATGACTTTTTGAAACGATATAATAACCTACTGTTCACCTGTCTCAAAAGCATGCTGGTTAGCAATATCCTCAAGGAGATTGAGCACTCCGGCAGCATTCTGAAACGCGCCTATTTGATGGCCGGTCAAGCCATCCAGCGCCGGATTATGCAGGATACCTATCAGCTGCGGAAGGAGCTAAAGCAGCGGAATATCAAGGTGCTAGAGGACGGCCAGGAAGAACTCATCGTTTATCATAAAATATTTTGCCGGGGCTACCAGGAACGCTTTGGCATGATGCGGGATGTTATGCGTACCGAGATTAGCCTCCGGCTGACCAAGTACACGGCCGAGCTGGGCGAATTATTAAAGGATCATCTAAAGTAATGAACGACACAGTGCTACGCATTAATGTTTGCGCTCGCAATCCTCGGAAATGAATACTCCCGGATAAGTCTGATAAGCAACTACCGGGAGTAAAGCTCTATACTTCCTTGATTTAAGATAAGTTCGTGTTTTTTCTTTCTTATCGAGTCTCCTTATTTAAGGTGATGTTTAATCCAGCTCAACAGTGGCTCCTCTTTGGGCTCCCAGCCCAATAAATTCCTCGCATTCACCGCGCGTACTCTGCTGTTAGAACCCAAAGATGACCGTACCCAACCCCCCAGCTCTTCTTTCGCCTCGTCAACCGGCCAACTTATCGTTTTACCTTGATAACCAAGGGCTTCACCGACAGCTACCGCAATGTCCCCGAAGGACTCTTCTCCGTTTTCAGCAAAAAAATAAGAAGCTGATGGAGCTTTCTCAAGAGCCAACAGGTAAAGTTGTGCCAAATCATTAATATGGACGTTGGACCAGCGGTTAACACCTTTCCCGACATAAACGCCTGCTCCCATTTCCCGGGATTTTCGAATAATCTGCGGCACCTGAGCACTTTCTGCAGGTAATCCAAGTGCATCTCCATAAATCATGGTCGGAACGATCACGATACTTCTGATCCAATCATCAATACCGGCCTTCCGGACAAGTTTATTAATCTCCGCGCGATCCTCTCGGATATCCATCGGAACAAAAGGGGTTTCCTCGTCATATATTTTTCCGCTCAAACTATCGCCACCGGCATCATCGCCAATAACGCTTGAGCCGGACGTGTGTACAAAGGGTTTTCCCGTACCACGTAAAGCCTCAATAAACGTCTTCACGGTGTCTAGGTGATCAGCATTTGCATTGTTAATGACAGCATCACTACATTGTGCGTACTTTATTAAGAGGTCCGCATCATCCAAGGTTCCTACTACAGGCTCTATACCAAGTTGTCGAAGTGGGGCCACTTTCCCCTGATTGCGGACCAGACCGTATACGGTGTGTCCTGCATCGACCAAAGTCTTTGCAACTGATCCACCGATATAGCCTGAAGCACCTGTTATAAATACTTTCATCTATACTCCCCCATCCCTATTTTTTTCAGCAAGGATTGAGTTAGGAATTACACCTAACTCGATACATCCCTTCGTTCATGACACGTCCTTATAATATAAGCTGCTTAACCTGTAAAACAAAAGTAATTGAAAAAAGTTCACTATGTGAAACTTATTAACGATAAAGCTGCCAACCCGGTGCCCTTAATTTCTTTTTGCACTAACGATTTTTAACAAACAAAAAAAGCCTTACAGCGAAAGCTGCAGGCCTAAATCGTGTAATCTTGATGCCTTAAAATTCTACTTAAAAATTGTCTTGTTCTTTGTTCCTTTGGATGGCTGAATATATCCTTAGCGGTCCCTTCCTCAACGACTACACCGCCATCCATAAATAAAACCTACTTGTTGTTGTCGTTACGTGAGCTCCTAATGCTTTTTGTCTTTCTCCAATATCATCTGTTTGATTTGTAAGTATTTCGTAAACCGGAGTAATTATATAATCAAAAATCACGCTTTTATAAGTACGTACTTTTTTGTTCTATAGTTTCTAATAAGTGCCTATACATGGGATGGTGTTAAGACCGGAAGCAGGTCAATTGTGTTTCTTTATTAGAAACTTTCTAACTTTTTTTGAATTCCCCCAACGATTTACCTAAGATGAGGCCATGATATCAGCAATTCTCTAACACAAAAATGCTTCTTTAGGAGTGATTCGTGATGAATAATTGAAAAATTGGTTAGAATACTTATCAACCCGGTCTGACATTAGTATCTGAATATAACTTAGGCATCGGTGTACATAATGATTTCCATTACAAATTCATCATTTTGTTATCATCAACTAAACTTGTTTCTAAGGGAGTGCACTGCATGACTGTCATTACAATTTGTGCGATTCTAAAAGCAAAATCTGGTAAAGAAGAGCAGCTACTCGGTGAATTACTCAAACTCATTGAACCGTCGCGTGCAGAAAAAGGCTGCATACAATATAAGCTGCATCAATCAATCGAAGAGAAAGGAACATTTGTCTTTTATGAAATTTGGGCAGATGAATACGCCATAAATGAACATGTAAATACCGAGCATTACATAACATACCGAAAAAATATAGAAACAATTATTGATACAATGAACGTGTATCGATTGCATAATCTGGAATCCTAATATCACCATTAATCACGATGTTAATAAAGAGCAATACGTTCTATTCTTGTTATTATCACTGCATTGTACCGAATAAAGTTTCGATTATAGGAACTTATTCTCTTTATTTGAACTTTAGTGATATCTAACTTAATATTAGCCTACATAAAGGAGGTGAATGTATGAATTCAAAAATCATAATTGCACTTATCTCCCTTGCGTTAAGTGCTTTTGCCATTGGAACAACAGAATTTGTTATTGTCGGTATTCTACAAGAGGTGGCAACCGATCTTGGGATCACGGTAACGCAAGCAGGAACACTGGTATCTGGATATGCAGTAGCCCTTGCCATTGGAACACCGATCGTCGTAGTAATGACCGGAAAGTTGCCTAAAAAAGGATACTTGGCATTCCTCATGATCGTGTTCACTGCAGGGAATGCTCTTGCATCTGTAGCTCCAACCTATTCCATCTTGCTCTTGTCTAGAATAATTACAGCTGTTTCTCATGGTGTATTTTTCGCTGTTGCAGCTACAGTGGCAGCTGATATGGTACCGGCTAACAAAAAAGGCACCGCAATTTCCATTATGTTCACCGGGTTAACCGTGGCCACCATTCTTGGGGTTCCCCTTGGAACCTATATTGGACAAGTATTTGGTTGGCGGATGTCGTTTGCCGTAGTCGCTGTACTAGGTCTAATAGCATTGTTGGTCAGTCTTGTAGCCGTTGAAAAAGTCCCGCGTTCAACGCACTCGCCGAGCTTGAGAGATGTGGGGAGTTTGGTTGCAAACCCTCGGATCATTACTGCTTTGCTCATGACGGTTCTGGGTTTCGGTGGAACTTTCGCCTTATTTACGTATATCTCTCCTATCCTTGAAGAGATCAGCGGGTACGCAGCATCGTCTATTTCATGGCTGCTGTTGGTTTATGGTATTGCCGTGGCAATTGGGAATATCGTCGGGGGAAAATTAGCAAATGGGCATCCCGTAAAGTCACTTCGTTTCGTATTCCTGTTTCAAGGCATTGCCCTACTGCTGCAAATCTGGCTACTTCCTAACAAGACCCTAACCATTTTTTCCCTGATAATAATCGGCTTGTTCGCATTTATGATGTCTCCTGGCGTACAGGCCTATATTCTAATGCTTGCAGAAAAGTTGGTACCTTCTGCAAAGGATGTCGCTTCAGCATTAAATATATCTGCATTTAATATTGGGATAGCCGCTGGTTCAACATTGGGTGGGCTTGCAGTAGACCATATGCATATTATGGACACGGCTTGGATCGGTGCAATTATGGCGGGATTCGCCTTTTTACTGGCAGTAATCAATTACAGAATGGACAAGAAACAGAAACTTTTTATTGAGGAGAGAGGATAAATGGATTTAAATGCATTTGACCTTTTGGAGAAAGAATTGGAATTTACAAGTTTTAGCCATCAAGATGCACTTGCTATTGGGAACCGTATTGTGCAGTATGCCCAAGAAAACAATGTGGCTGTTGCCATTCATATTGAACGTAACCGAGTTCCGGTGTTTACGCATCTGATGGATGGAACCTCGGAAGAAAATTACACATGGTTGTTTCGCAAAAAACGTATCGTCGATCACTATAACCGCAGTTCCGCCTACATCGAGGAGCGCTTTATCCAAAGTGGTGCTTCACATGCAGAACACTCCCTGCTTTCTACTGCAGAATATCAGGCGGTGGGCGGCTCTATACCAATCCGTGTCAAAGGTGTTGGTGTAGTGGGATCTATTACGGTCGGAGGATTGACCGGCGAGTTGGATCATGCATACGCAGTCGAGGGCATTCGCCTGTTTTTGAATGGAAAATAAGCGGTCCAAGTTAAGACTATTATCACTTTAATATACATGAGAGGGTTGGGCGTAAAGCCCTTGCCCTCTTTTTTGCATTCGTACTCAGTCCATAGAGTACCACTTTCTATGGAAAATAACCTTAGAGCATTATTGGGCATACTTGGAAGTATCCAAATTGTTTCGTAATGCTGAGGCTCTTTTAAAAACTGAATTACCCAAACCTGTACATCTTCACTTCATACATTCTACAATGGAACATGTAAAGGTTTTTGTTTATTTGTCAATAATTCAATTTATATAAATCTGAAGTCGGTACAAGTCATGGCCTTACAGTAACCCCGAAGCTACATTAGAAATTTGGAGACAAAATTTATACAAGTTTAGAGGTGAATCAATGGACCAATACGAGGTTTCAACCCTAAAGAAAGGACTACTAATTCTTGACGCGTTGCAGCATGGTGAACCCATGAGAATGACTGAGATCATGCAGCGGTTTAACCTTAACAAGTCTACAACCTTTCGTCTTCTATATACGCTGGAAATGACAGGCTTTATTCAAAAAGAAGGTCATGCATACAAGGCTTCTGATTTAAAGGGGTACCATCCATCATCTGCAAATATTCGACTTAATTGGCTAGTCGTTCCATACTTACATCAATTAGCACAGGAGCTTGGCGAAACCGCATATATCGGGGTTTTGGATGGAATGAAAGTGATGACAGTACAAGTGGTGGAGGGAAATCATGCCGTACGCAGCCATACACAAGTAGGTGATTCCGCTTACGCTCATCTAAGTGCGTTTGGGAAGGTTATTTTGGCGCACCTGAGTGATGCGCAACTAAAAAAAATGCTTACACATCTTACCCAGCACAAAGCAACAAAACAAACTTTTGACGACAACCACTTGTTAAGGGAACATCTAAACGTGATCCGACAACAAGGGTACGCTATTGATGATGAAGAAACAGAAGTAGGGTTGCGCTGCGTTGCTGCACCGATATTTTATAATGACAATGTGATCGCGGCATTGGCTATATCCGGTCCTGCCGCAAGATTAAGCCGAAAAAGAGACCGGGCAGTTAGTAAAAAATTGAGGGAATGTAGCGCTAAGATATCCAGTTTGCTTTAGGATATTTTTTAACTTCAAGATTATTGTGCAGACTGCTCTTACCATACGCATATTAAAAGCTTCCTAATAGAAGGTACTAATTACAAGGAGCCCCCAGAATCTGGAGGCTCCTTATGGTTTCGATAAATAAGAAGGACTCTACCCTGTTTATGGACGAATAACAAAACGCTTCCTTCCCCTTCTACATGTTTGTTTCTGTATTAGAAACATTTTACGGTCATTTTGTTTGTTTTCGATGCGTTGAGTATGATTAACAAGGATGTTCACAATATCCTTTTCGGGAGTGGATCACATGAATATTGAGCAATTGGACTACCTGGAACATTTGGAGTATTTGGAAAAGGAACTTATACTAACAGATTTCACAAACGAAAATGCTCTGGAATTAGGATTGATTATCACTAACCTTGCGAAAGCACAGAAAATCCCAGTTGCTATTCTTATCGAACGAAACAACGTCCCTATTTTCACTTATCTAATGGAAAATACATCTATTGAATGTATCCCCATGCTGTACAGAAAAAAAAGATCGTTGATCAATATAATAAAAGCTCGGCCTACATTTCATGTTTCTCCCCGTTAGAATCTAAACCACTTGGGGGTTCGTTTCCGCTTCGTATAAAAAATGTCGGAGTGGTTGGTTCTGTTACCGTCGCTAGCTATTCTGGCATTACAGACCATGATTTTACCGTAGAAGGGCTACGGCAATTCATACGTTTTTACGAGGACTGATTTTCTTATGTTTTTTGAATATTTCACGATATAAATCTGCCGGGTTATACTGATAGCTAATCGTAAAAGTAATTTAACAGAAAGAGTGGTTTACATCTATTTAGGAGTAACGATCAAGCAACAGTCAATTGCAGCTCGTTCGAGGCTAATCCTTCTACCAGGTGCTTTCATAGTATTTTAACATAATTTCAATATCTATCGGAGGAAGCAAGATATGAATTCACTATTCGGTCTCAGTCATAATGGTACCTTAATGTTCTGGACTCTGCTGACCATCGTTTTCCTGGTCATTATGATATCAAAATATAAATGGAGTCCTTTCGTAGCTCTATTGATCTCCGCGTTGTTCCTTGGTCTATTGACGGGCATGCAGCCTGCAGATGTCATCTCTTCTATAACCGGTGGCCTTGGTGGAACACTTGGAACGATAGCGATCGTTATTGGCCTTGGTACGATGCTCGGAAAAATGATGGCTGAATCCGGAGGTGCCGAGCAAATCGCTACCACCCTTGTGGACCGTTTCGGGGAGAAACGCGTCCATTGGGCTATGATGATTGTCGGGTTTATTGTCGGTATTCCCGTAT
Organism: Paenibacillus sonchi; assembly: GCF_016772475.1. Taxonomy (NCBI): domain Bacteria; kingdom Bacillati; phylum Bacillota; class Bacilli; order Caryophanales; family Paenibacillaceae; genus Paenibacillus; species Paenibacillus sonchi. Next base: position 4,494,193 of record NZ_CP068595.1, on the reverse strand, counting down.
TCTTCGAGGTTGGCATCATCCTGTTGATTCCAATTGTCTTTACCGTTGCACGCAAAACGAAAATGTCACTACTGCGTATCGGTATACCAATTATGGCCGGTTTGTCAACCGTCCACGGTTTGGTGCCTCCACATCCCGCTCCGATGATTGCCATTGAAGCTTACAACGCCGACCTGGGCAAGACCATTCTTTACTCCTTCCTAGTCGGTATTCCTGCAGCGATACTTGCCGGCCCGGTATTCGGTAAATTCATCGGAAAACGGATACAAACCAAGCCGCCTGAAGGGCTTGCCGAGCAGTTTTCAGTCAAAGTCGAGCGGGGATTGCCTGGCTTTGGCATAACTTTGTTTACGATCTTGCTGCCAGTGATTCTAATGCTTATCGGCTCCGCAGCCGATATTATCGATCCGCAATCCACCAGCTTCGTATCAGTAATCTGCAAATTTATCGGTCATGAAATCATTGCATTGCTCATTGCTTCTGTTTTCTCATTCTTCTCGCTTGGATTCGCTCGCGGCTTCAATAAACATGATCTTTCCCGCTTCACCAGCGAATGTCTCGCTCCGATCGCTACGATCATTCTGATCATTGGCGCCGGCGGTGCATTCAAGCAGGTTTTGATTAATAGCGGTGTCGGCAATGCCATCGCCGAAATTGCAAGTGGTGCAAATATCAACGTTATTCTGTTTGCTTGGCTTGTCTCTGCACTCATTAGGGTCGCAACCGGCTCGGCAACAGTAGCCATGACGACCGCAGCTGGTATTGTTGCTCCCGTACTTGCCATGACGCCTGAAGCCAATGTAGAACTTGTAGTGCTAGCTACAGGTGCAGGGTCCATTGTGCTGTCTCACGTAAACGATGCCGGCTTCTGGATGGTTAAAGAATTCTTTAATATGACGGTAGCCCAGACACTGAAATCCTGGACTGTGCTTGAAACAATCCTGTCCCTGACAGGGCTTGTGTTGGCTCTTGTTCTGAATGTAATTCTTTAATGAAACAATAGGGCTCCCACAAATGCGGATATGAACATCTGACCGGGTGCCCTGCCTGCTAGTTCATAAGTATCAATTGTTATTACTTTTTAGATATTGTATAAAGACAGGAGTAACCGAACATGCAACAGTCAATTTACAGAAATCGTTGGAGGCTAATCCTACTATTAGGTTCATTCTCGGCATTAGGCCCTTTGACTATCGATATGTACTTACCCTCCTTCCCCGCCATTACGGAAGATTTCGGCACTCGAGCTTCGCTCGTACAGCTAAGTTTGACCGCTTGTCTGATCGGTCTTGGATTAGGACAGGTTATTATGGGCCCACTAAGCGACGTTCACGGAAGACGTAGACCAATTATTATATCACTTGTTCTATATTTGATTGCTTCATTCGCCTGTGCGATTTCATCGAATATTTACTGGTTTATTATAGCCCGGTTTATTTAAGGCTTTGCCGCCTCGGCCGGAATCGTAATTTCAAGGGCGATCGTTCGAGATTTGTACAATGGAGTCGCGTTAACCCGATTCTTCTCCCTGCTCATGTTGGTGAATAACCTATTTCCGCTCATCGCACCAGTGGCGGGTAGCGGTGTTCTCACACTTACTACCTGGGTTGGTGTATTTATCGTGTTAGGTGTGTGTGGAGTCTTGCTGACCGTTCTAGCTATTGTTGGCTTAAAAGAGTCACTCCCTCCCGAGGAACGAATAGCTAGCAATTTCAAACAACTCTTGCAAGGTATTCAAACACTGCTTGGAGATCGTCAATTCCTCGCTTACGCATTGTCGCAAGGCATTTTGATTGGTGGCCTATTTGCGTATGTATCTGGGACGCCATTTATTTACCAAAACATTTACGGGGCATCCCCACAGATATTCGCCCTTTTGTTTGGTTTGAACGGTCTTAGCCTCATCATCGGTTCTCAGCTTGTGGGTTGGTTGAATCTAATCTTTTCCGAGAGCCACTTCTTCGTTTTCGGACTCCTTCTGTCGGTTGCGTCCAGCCTTACAGCCCTAGCTGTTATTCTGCTGCAGGGACCCCTTCTAGCATTAGTGTTGCCGCTGTTTTGTTTAGTCGCATCAAACGGCATTACGTCCACAGCATCATTCTCACTTGCCCTAGAATCTCATAACCATGTCGCAGGAAGTGCGTCTGCGCTGCTGGGACTGTTACCGTTCTTGATAGGCGCTGTCACATCTCCGCTTGTAGGAATCGCCGGAGAATACACTGCTCTTCCTATGGGCTTGATTATCCTTGTGTCAAGTTTACTCGCGCTTTTGGCTTATTACGGTTTGCGCAAATCCTAAGGCAAATTGAAGAACAGTTGTCGGAAGACAACTGTTTTTTTGATTGTGTGGCTCCTGTTATGGAGGGATGGTATAAAGGTCTTGGAAAAGACGTCAAATGGTTCTTTGTAAGAGTTTTAGGAGGGTCTATGGTTCACATCTTATCGTGACTATTACATATATTTTTTTTCAATGCTTCACTCACGCTTTTTATCATGGGAAAGTTTCGGAATTTGATATGATAAGCTAGGTAAAGTTCATTGCTTACCCTAAAAGAAGGATAGATTATTTTTACATGTTGATTGTGTAATGATTTTTCAAGCATATAACTTGGAAGTGCACTGATTCCCTCCCCATGTTCTATTGCTGTCAAAATCGAATGAAGATCCGGAAGAACGTGCTTGATTTGCATATGCGGCCTTTTCTTAAAGTGTTCTCTCCAAAATCTACGTATGATCGGGAGATCACTACCATAACTGATCCAGTCTTGGGAGCACAACCAGGCTTCAAACCGTTCGGTATCTTCAATATCGATTTCTTTAAAGTGATAAGGCGCGACCAGCACAAACTCTTCTTGAACATAATGGATATACTCAATACCAGGGGCAGGCATTTTTTTTGACATTATAATCATGTCGAGCTTTTCTTCGATTAATAATTCAAGAATATCGGAGGCAATCCCAAAAGTCGCATTAATCCGAAACGGAAATTTGCCCAAATGGGGGGCTAAATTCTCACGAAAATATTCATGGGCTGTACCAATCTTAACCATAGGGATAGTTAAAGAAGTGTCCATCTTGAATTTTTGTGTAGTTTCTTCCAAGGCTTCGATCAACGGAACCACTTGTGTGTAAAGTTCCTTCCCTTTTTCAGTGGGGACCATCTTTCTTGTGGTTCTGGTAAATAATTTTTCGCCAAGTTCGGCTTCCAATGCCGCAAGATGTTGGCTCATTGCCGGTTGAGTCATTAGCCTTGTTTTGGCTGCTTCCGATACTGATCTATGTTTATAGATGCTGATAAAACTTCGGTACCATTCAAAATCGACCATTTCTTCATCCCCTTTAGCTATGGAAATATGAAGAAGGGTAAGCATAGCTTACCCTTACCGTAAATCAAGCCTTAATACTCTTTTTCTGTTGTTGAGCACCCCATAGCGTAAATACAATTCCGACGACGGTAACGATGGAAGCAACCCAAGGAACAGCAGCTAGTCCTCCCCCAAATTGTACATCTATAACCAAGCCTCCGACATATGCACCAAGCGCATTACCAAGGTTAAAAGCTGCAATATTTAAAGTCGACGCAAGCGTTGGAGCTTCTTTGGCCGTATTCAGCATATGGAGCTGCAATCCCGGTACTGTTCCAAAAGCAGCTATTCCCAATATAAAAATAGTGATCAAAGCAGGCACTTTATACTGATCCGTAATTGCGAATACTGCCAAAACGATGGCTAACAAAACGAGTATCCCAAGGAGAGAAGGCATTAATTTACGGTCAGCCAGTTTGCCCCCAATGATATTTCCAATCGTGATTCCGGCCCCAAACAAGACAAGAATGTAAGAGACGGAATTTGCCGAAAACTTTGTAATATCAATTAATATCGGCGAAATATAAGTGAACGCTGTAAAGACTCCTCCAAAACCAAACACTGTCATCAAAAGAGCAACATGAACAGCCGGTTGATGCAGTACACCGAGCTCCTGCCTTAGGCTGGATGGAGATGTTTCTACTTTTGGCACGAGTATGGATATTCCAATCCAAGCAATCAACCCTATTACTGTGATCGTCCAAAAAGTGGATCTCCATCCAAAGGCTTGCCCAATAAATGTGCCGATAGGGACACCCAATATATTTGCGAGTGTCAGACCGGTAAACATGATGGCAATCGCTCCAGCCCGCTTTTCCTTAGGAACCAGTTCAGCTGCGATTACAGATCCAACACCAAAAAAGGACCCATGAGTTAATGCTGCCAGAATGCGGGCTACCATTAAAACACCATAGTTCGGTGCAAGAGCAGCCAAAGCATTACCTGCTATGAAAAGAATCATTAGAAAGAGCAGCAACTGCTTTCGTTTCATTCGATGAGTCGCGACTGTGATGATGGGAGCACCTATGGCAACGCCCAATGCATACCCCGTAATGAGTAGCCCAGCTAATGGGATGGACACCTGCAAGCTTTCTGCCACTTCAGGAAGCAACCCCATGATAATAAATTCGGTCATCCCAATCGCGAATGCCCCTAATGTTAGCGCAAGTAACGCCAACGTCGGGCTTTTACTTGCAGGTTTGTTTTCTGTATTTACTGCACTCAAAATAAATAACCCCCCATCCATTTATACAAAAAAGAAGCATGGGGCCACTACTTAATATAAACAGCGGCCCACACCCCCTTTAACCTAGTTTTTCAATAACAGCTCTGGTAACAGTCAGAGTAGACTGAGGATTCTGACCTGTAATCAAATTTCCGTCAACTTCAAGATGGGATGTCCAATCTGGCGCCGCCACAAAAATGGCTCCCAATTCACGAAGCTTACTCTCAAGGAGGAAAGGAAGAACATTATCCAAGCCAGTTTGTGCCTCTTCCATATTTGTGAATGCATTCACTCGCTTCCCTGCTACAAGGGGGTGTCCATTCGATAATTTGACTCCTGTTAACCCTGCAGGACCATGGCACACTGCAGCAACAATTTTCCCCGCTTCATAAAAGTTACGGACCAATTGATGAAGGAGTTGATCATCCGGAAGGTCATACATTGTTCCATGACCGCCGGGCAGGAAAATCGCATCAAATTCATGGATAGATACATCACCGATTCGAACTGTATTTTCAAGGTGTACTGCGGATTCTAAATTTTCGCTTGGAGTATCATCATTCACGCTGTTTGGATCGATTGGACTTCGTCCTCCGAGCGGGCTTGCCACGGTAACCTGGTAGCCTTTCTTAATAAACTCGACATAGGCTTCAGCGAATTCGGATAACCAAATGCCCGTTTTTCTTCCTTCTTGTATATCTGAATGATTAGTTACTACAATCAAAATGTTCTTGTTCACTTTACTTCCTCCCTTTAGTTTGTTGGTTGGTTACAGACATTATTCTAAGATCCACCTACCAATAAGACAAATTAGATTATAACGATGTATCCATAAATAAATTTATAATAATCCTGTTGAAGAACATGACAAAGACTCTTCCGACTACTCGCCGGAAGAGTCACTTAATGGCTAACGGATGGTACAATAGATTCTTAATTAATTTACTCAGAAAACGCTGGAAAGACTAAATCAGGAAGATCTCACGGTGAATCAGGACCGTAACTTCAAATTCCCAAATGGAGTAACCGTATTGGGTCGCTCGGGTTGTGCCATACGTTACACTAAGGAACTTAAATTTGTCATCGATCGTTAACCATGTTTAACTCTTTTTATATCTGTGATTTTATCTTTTAAATATATACGGTTCATTTCCCACTTGCTGCGGTTAAGGTTAGTAGTCTCATCCATATAATTAAGCTTCCACCGTAGGAGCCGCCATAGAATGGGCCTCCTGAATGCCCAAAATGGCCATGATGGCCGTAAACCAGCTTTCTACATCTCTACTAGTATCAATCTCACAAAGCTGTTTGTAAGTCATTTTCATAGCGACTTCATGATTTAGCCTCTTTTTAGCCTGGGACACTTTTTTCTTGATCTTTATATCTTCAAGTAACTCCCAAGGATTATCCGAATTCGCTGCATGCTGCATTTGAGCCACCAAAGTGGGGACATCGTCCATTTCAGAGAAAGTCAATTCAAAACCGTATTCGGCGGCAATTGCTGCAGGATGTATGTAATTCTCCATTTCTCGTTTACTCGTGTAAAAAGCAATAGAACCATTCCCCCTGCTGTTAACCAAATTCACTTCCTTTATGTATTTTGGCTGAGCACCTTCATCCCGATCGTAAATATGGACTTCAGGGATTCCTAACGTTTTAAGATAGTTTGAAGACACCCAGTCTTTTAATGTGCTTCCGCCGAGGTGAAGCATGATGATTCGAGGGTCGTTTTCTAAATCTGGAATAATGGGATTTAAATTACGTAGCATATGGCTAACATGCTTCAAAAACCGAATATCATGCGGCCCTTCTACGCAAACAAATACTTTAACCCGTTGGTCTGGAATGACGCCTAACTGATCGGCAATCCTTTGATATACCGAATCTTCATTATGAGTGATTCGTCTATTGCCGAAAGCATCCTTCTCAATGTATCTTAGATTCTTAACATCAATGAGTCCTGCCAGTCCTGGAACATGGGTGGTAATCATCACTTGACAGTTTTCAGTTTGAGAAAGCTCTAAAAGGGCCTCAATTAGCATTTTTTGATTATTTGGATGTTGGGCTGTTTCGGGTTCTTCAATGGCATAAATAACACCTGGAGCGCCTGAAGCAGCTTGTTTACGTTCGACTTCAGCTCGAAAGAAGTTCAGAAGGACAAGCCGGCGTACACCGCTCCCACGTTTGTTAATTGGGATTTGATCATCACCGGTTAAAGAGAGCTTAAAAAGGCCTTCCCACTTCGGTTCGGACTTAAATTGAGGAGCTAATTCCGTTGCGAGAGCGGGATCCATTTGTCTAAGCTTTTCCAATGTTCTGGTTGCCACGTCCATAACCTGTCGATGAACTGTTTCTTTAATTTGTTCAAGATCATGTTCAACCGTTTTAATAGCTTGTTCAATGGAAAATTTCATCGGATCCTGGACTTCGGAGTCTTCGTCTTTACTTGGACGGTCGGCCTGAAATAAAGCAAACTGCGGGAGAAATTTCTCTAAGCTCCCCCATATGGACTTAGCGTTTTCCTCATTAAGGGAAATGAGCTGCTCTTTTAGCTGGAGATCGGAAATTTGAAGGCGAATAGCATGACGCAGGTCAGGGTTGGAACGTTGATCAATTGTGCTTAGATCGATGCTAAGTTCCTTAGCACGCTTCTTTAATTCGGGGTTCTTTACCTTAATCAGATCAATTGCATTCTGGGCTTGTGGGTGGTAACAAAGAGTGTATATCGTTTCTTTTGGAGATTTAAGGCTGCAATCGTAAATTTTATGTATTTCGAGCTCACCTTGAGAGTTGAGTAAATATTCGTCCGCTAAGGTAGTTGAGGATTGAGAATCCAAAATAACTTCTTGAGGAAAGTCAGAGAACACACACCCAATGACCACTTCTTTATCCGTATTATGTACGCAGGCATCCGTTGACTCCAGTTTGATTAGTTTATTGTTAAAAAAGATTTCCATCGCTTCGAGAATTGTGGACTTTCCAATGTCGTTTTTTCCGATGAGAGCCGTAAAATCATCAATCGGAATCTGAATTTCATCTTTGTAGGATCGAAAATTTTTGATAATGAGTCTTTTTAACTTCACTACTTTCCCCTCCACGAATTTTCTGCAAGATGGAAGTACAGCCTGCCTCAGGATAAAGTGAAGGCTATATTTACCATCTGATAGGTTTATTCTACTATATATAGTAGATTCGTAGGAGCTCATTAAAAACTTATAAATACCATCATAGTCGACATTCCTGACTGTCCTTCTGAAATCGAGTTTGTACCTAAATATTCTGCACGCCAATGGGATGGAGTATTACCTTCCCATATTCGAAAGGCACGATAGAAAGAGTTTTGATCTTCATATCCAAGTAAGAATGCTACTTCTTTAATATCGATCGAAGGCTCTGCTAAGTACTCTCGTGCCAGTTCACGTCAAGCTTCTGTCAACTGTTGCTTAAAGCTCGTACCTTCGTCGGTGAGTCGGCGCTGTAAAGTTCGGTCACTCATCCCCAACTCGCCCGAGACAGCCTGAATATCAGGTCGCCCCCGTGTGAGGGTACGCTCATTATCCACTTAACCATCTCAGTGGTTGAGCGCCTGCGTTGCTGTTCATCCAGTGATCGGTCCAGTACAGGAGTTAGAATCTCCAGTAACTCTTCGTTGTAAGAAACAAAAGAACGATCTAGATCTCTTCGATGTAGCGTCAGACGGTTACAGTTTGCTCCAACCCGAATACGGCAACCAAAGTGATTTTCAAGAGCCTGTAGGTCACCCATGGGGTGCGAAAATTCAACTCGGTGTGCTGTCAAAGGTTGACCTGTGCCCCGCCGACCTAATTCCAGCAGAGATGCCAGCGTGATTCCAATTAGCATCGGTGGACTGGCCTTCTCGTTATACTTCCATTTCAGCTTGATCTTACAAAACTCATCCTCCTCAGTGATACTTATGCTTTCAGGTGGACACAGCTGTTTATACCGTACCATGCGGCTCAGAGCATCTCGGTAGTCCCGAGCATGGTACGGAGCTAACACGGTCGGTGGGTAGTTCGCTGTTTCGAAGACTGTCGCAAGCTTGATGATTCCAATGGCAGGGTCCCCAATGAGATCCGAATAAGCCCGCCAAATCGCGAAGTATTGAGCGGTTGTGACTACAACTGGTTCAGTAATAAAGGTGAGCGGTAATCGTGCTTTGCGAACCACATCGTAGGTAGCAATTCCAAATTGACGTAATCCTGTCCAAAAGCCTGAAGGGATTTTAATACGATCATCATTGATATGGGATGTCTTATATAGATACCTCCTTTAGCTACTTAATTTTACTAAGCTTGTGAACGAAGTCCACAACTCATTTAAGTTGATAACAAGACCTCCACATAGAAGCCTCGATAGCCGAATCATGTCTCCACCCCTAGTCAGATTGCAGTACAATAACATTGCGCAATCTGTTAAACCGTATGAATGGAAAGAATGCCAAGTCGGGACTGGGTGTGGCGAGGTCACCTGTTTATTGTCAGATCGATCTCCATTATACATAACCCATTGGAACGAATACTCTCCTGTGACACACCCGCAGCGGATAACTACAGAACGCGATACAGAGGTCTTTACGGACGTTATTTCTGGAATTCTTGGTCTTTGGTATGCCTTACGGACTCCAGAGCCGTTATTCGTACCGAAAACATACAAACTAAGGATTCTCCGTGTAAATAAGTACAGCTGAGTCCGTAACTTTGCCAAAACACTGAATATTCTGCAAATAAGGTCTCCTGTGTCCGTAAGCAAGTCATAGGTGGTATAATGCAGAGCCGTTTCAATATGAACGAAAAACAACAATGCAATCTGCACTCTTCAAGGTGTTAGTTTCCTATTTCGTACCTATTCTGCCCGTTAGATTAGGAATGTAGCTTTAAACTTGAGTACAGAATTTATTTTATCGGTAATCGGACTATGTTCTTGTCCTTCATTCCGCCAATCGGTACAAGTTTTTGTCTTGGCTCGGGACACGAACTTGTACCAATAAAATAAAAAAGCCGCTAAATTAGCGACTCTCAATTGGAATATATTCTTGTCTCCCGACAAGAATCCTCTTTAATTATTCCACTAGAAGAATTAGTTTACCTATTCAGTTGTTGTTTCCAACTAGTGATAGGTGTTTAGATTGATTAGCATGTTTTGCTTAAGATGATTATACTGATTTCCATTAGTATCTTCATATGCTTCTCCTCTATCCGAAGAAAGATCCATATATATAATATCATCCGTAAATTGAGAAGCTGTAAAATCATAACGGTTTCCATTTATTATATTATAAAAATGCCACCCATCAGGCAATTTAGTCTTACAAATTTCCCCGCCTAATAAATCATTCACTACTAGTGTTGTTACACCACATTGTCCCTTTGCAGGATTGTTCTCACTCCATTTTGAACTTGATTCTAAAGACCAAGATTTAGATAAAGCATCCATTATTTCGTTCACTTTAAATTTCATATTCCTCATATAACCATACACCTTTCAATTTTATTATTTAATTAAATCTACCCAGCTGAATTGCAAATCAAATTAATTCTTGGGAAATTAATTTCTAAACGTTAATACGTTTTGAGGATCTGCTGGTGGCCGTAACTTCTACGCGGATACAACTGAGATCCGTATCCGCACTGATTGAATGATAGCGCCTAAATGTCGGGATCTATGCGGCTGGTCATCATATTGAACCACAGGGTCGGAATAAAGCAGTTATTCGTAATAGCTACTTTCGCTTTTTTCTTTCCTGTTTTCCTACAGGCAAAATGTTTTTACTAATTATATACTAGCCTAGGTCTAAGTTGAAACTATCCTGCCCGTTAGAATTCCTGTAGAATGAATAATTTGGACTTTGTACAAAAAAGAGCGCCTCTGTAACATGGGAGTTGGGTACGGGTCTACAGCCCTTTTAATCTCACCATCTAGGAGGTCGCTCTACTATGAAGTTTAAGGCTCAAGACAAGCAAAATCAACTTATTGAAAACATTTCCTCATTTCATCTAGTTGTCGGTGTAGATATTGCCCAGGAGACGCATGTCGCTCGCGCAGTGAGTTTCCGGGGAATTGCTTTGGGATCACCATTTGAGTTCGGCAGCCATGGTGAGGGCTTTCGCCTGTTCAAACGCTGGATTCAAGATCTGCTCAAGTCTTACAAGCTAAACAAAATCATTGTGGGTATGGAACCCACCGGACATTACTGGCTGAGCCTGGCTCGTTGGCTCCTAGACCAAGGAATTGAGGCTGTTCTTGTTAATCCACACCTTGTTAAAAAGAACAAAGAAAACCGTGACAATACTCCATCCAAAAGCGACCGCAAAGATGCACTCGTCATCGCAGATATGGTCAAAAACGGCTACTATTCCCCAGTACGATTCAACCCGGAGGCCTACGAGGAACTGCGGATTCTCATGGCTAATCGGGACACGGTTACCAAGCGCCTCAACAGTGCCGTTAACCAGGCTCATCGCCGGGTAGATATTGTGTTCCCAGAACTTCGGCAAGTCTTTAAAATCCTCACCTGCACGAGTAGCATTGCTACCTTAAGACTGTTTCCCCTGCCGAAAGAGATTAGCCTACTAACGACAGAGCAAGTCATTACCGGCTGGAAGAAACACGTAAAACGTCATGCGGGTTTGCGGCGGGCTGAGCTGCTTATTACACTAGCTAAATGCAGCGTTGGTACTACAAAGGCACTACGAGCCCACAAGTTGCACTTGGGTCAACTGCTCGAAGAATACGACTTGGCACAGCGCCAGCTTGAGCAGATTGAACACGAAGTACATCTCGTGCTGGAGCGCATTCCCTATGCCCAAAAGTTGCTTACCATTCGAGGTGTAAATGTAACTAGTTTAGCCGGTGTGTTGGGAGAAGCTGGTGATCTTAGTGGTTATGCACACGGAAATGCCTTACTTCGTCATACAGGTCTAAATTTGGCTGAAGCCAGTTCTGGGAAATGGCGCGGGAAAATGGTGCTTAGTAAGCGCGGCCGTCCGCGTCTAAGGCGTTTTCTTTATCTTATGACGATGTGCATGGTCATGACCAATCCAGATGTCAGGGCTCTGCACCACCACAATGTAGACGTGAAAAAACTTAAGAAAATGAAATCTATTATGAAATTATGTGGTAAAGTGGCCCGAATACTTGTAGGCCTAGCCAAGAGCAGTGAAGCATATCGCTCAGCGAAAGTATTTCCGCAAGCAGCTTAAGTGACGTTATTTCACCCGTTGATGTATTCGCAGGATAGACAAGAAGCACGGAGTATCGGGAGGCATTAAACAAAAGGGCTCGGACCCGTTCCGTTAGAAATACCGACCTCCACCCCTTAGTTAGATGTGACGAAGGAATGAAAGGGCGCTTGAGACCCGTTGAGACATGGGAGTGAAAATCGCTAGGGGTGACATGGAGACGTGCAGAATGTGGTATAAATTGGGTGATTTACCCTCACCTTTATTCTTGCATGCCCTTACGGTCGTTCCAGGCCACCGCCTCCTCTAGTTCCTTCTTATCTCTCACTTAGCTAAAGGTGAAATCCTGCGAATTCATGAGCCTGCGTAAGAAAACTGAATCATTTTGAGGGAGCTTAATGAAGCATCATCAGTCTAATACTTTATTTCCTCAGTCTAATACTTTATTTTTCAGTCAAGAACTTTATTTTCTTCTGACACCATCTCCGTGCGTTAGCGGTGTTACCTGCGCCGTCAGGCCAGCTTCAGGAGGGACGAGTACAAGCACACTACCAAGAGTTGTAGCCAGTAAGAGAGAAGCTGGCGCAATAAATTAGCACCAGCTTCTTCCCATTTTTATTAGTTACATTTTAAAATTGAAGGCTAACTGACCTATCCCTGAATCACTATTTACAATTAGTGGGATTGGTTCTTGTTCATCGAATCCCTTGACCTGACCTGGGATTGCAATCCAAGGCGCATAAAAGTACATTTGTATTTTGCAGAGTTTGATAGCAATTGAGGATATATCCATACCGGAACCACGTAAATAATAATTGGAGGCTGGCAGCAGCATTGCTCCGCAACCCACACAGGGGTCATTTACCGTTTGGCGCTTCATTTCTTCCGGTACTCCCTCAGACACCATCTTAACCATCATACAAGTGAGATGAAAGGGAGTGGGGTAATAGCCTAAACCAGCCTTATAGCCTTTTCCTGTTTGCTCACAAAGGATACCCGACAAATAATCTGTCGGATTGTCCAGTAAAAGAAATAAGTCAAATGAACGGTAGTAGTATTCATTAAGCTGTTCCGAAATCTGGAGGGCTTCCTCAGAAGCTGCAAGACCCCATAATAGCCAGTCTGCAAAATTCTCTATATTTGCTTCATGATGTTTTAAACACGATGAGAGCATTTTCTTTGTACTTTGGGCTGGATGTGACCAGGTATCTGTCCATTGAATCTGTGGAATTGGCCCACTGCCAGCAATCGTCCCCTTTAAAAGAATATCAGGCCAATATGTCCATCTTCCCCACAGTAAGTCGTCATAAGTAAACAAGAAAGGGAGTAACCATCCCCGTTTTTCGAATACTTCGTAATGATGCTTCGGTAATCCACCAATCGCTTGTGCGTACCTGCATAAAGAATCTGGTAATCCTGCAAGTTGTTCTCCCGTAAATCGTTCAACCCGATAAAGTTTAACTCGGTCCGTTTCTTTTTTCATCTCTACAGCTCCCTAGAATTCTCCCCTGCTGCACCGGGGAGGAATATTGATTCCCTGTGCAGAGGGGTCCTGAAACTAATAGGATGAATTAAGTATTCATATTTAACTCCATTTGTAATGGATACTGCTCCATATCCTTAACCATGAAACCAATCCGCTTTGAGGCAAATCCTTTACTGGTCGCTCCTTTCTGACATAGCTGACCATATGGACTATCAGTTGTATAACGGTCGATCAGAAATGACTTCGCCCACTGACCGAACTGATCTACCGACCATTGTTCCTTCCTTGCAGTCTCAACCACCTGAAACAGTGAGCCGACATGCACCTTCTTTAGACTCTTCCGTTCCTTTCCATCCCAATTGCGGAAAGCACCATACAAATAATCTATTCGATTCTCCACTTCATCCAAGACGGTTGCAGAAATCTCATTTAAGCTTGAAATAAAGCGCCCCAGCGACGCTCCACCAAAGTCAATGTCTTGCTCCATCACAACGGCTACAAACTGCCAAATCAGTTGTTCGTCTACGTAGCGCACTCTATCAGCCTCTGTAAAAGCCAGCTTCTCGAAGAAAACATGCTGGGCTGTGGCCTGTACGGCATCCCGTACATCCGCCGCTACCTTGACCCTTGTCTTTTCTGTCGATGTGAGTGGCACGGATTGATTGACCCGATAAAATAACTCTTCAACTTGTTCAAATGTGCAGTCCCGAAATTCGGTAACTGTGAAGTTATAGGTCAGAAACTCAAACTGTGCATCACTGGATAATTCCGCGCACTTCTTCCCGGCCAATCTCTCGCCATTGAAGTCTGCCGTGCCGTTACTTAGTTTGTAAAGACCATCTTGAAAAAAGAACGTCGATTCCCAGCGCTGCCGACCATCTATAACCCAAACATATCCATCTCCATTGTCCCAAACCAGAATATTTGGGATATACCAGTTCTGAATCATGGATTCAATCAAGTAAGAGCGCCGATCCTTTTTCCATACAGAATTGCGCTGAAACGGAAGATCAAACCGAATCTGATCCCGCATGTTCAAAAGGCTTTTCGTTGTCCGCTGGATACTTGCTCTTTTCATTTTCATAAAATTGACCTCCTGAAATATGAAAACGAACCGGTAGCTTTCGCCCCGGCTCGTCCCTGTATTTTAAATTTCAAATACCTGATAAACCGCCTCATCCTCAAAACTGGATGCCTTAACAATCCGATCTGAGAAAAGCTCAACCTCAGATGCCTTCTCTGTCCCCAATAAAATCGAAAGCACACGAATTTCGCGTTTCGCCTTTAGATTCTTCCATCTATCAAGAAACTCATTAGACACATTGGCATCCCCATCTGTAACGAACACAATATCTGCTTTGTTAAACCCGCTATTCTGGATGACTTTGGATGCCTGATTCAGCGGAGATTCAAAGTTGGTTCCGCCTCCACGAAACATCTCTGCCAAGTTAATCATGTCCTGTACTGTGATCTTCCCTCGTTCATAGATCAGTGGTTTACTAGCTGATCCTGAAAAGGGAATGAGTGCAAAATCCCGCCGCTGCTTCCGGGCAATACTCATAAGAGCAAGAGTAAAACCTTTAGAACGGGTATCCTGACTAGACATACTCCCTGATTGATCCAGACATAGAACAATCGGCCCTTTTCCAAGCTGCTCCTGTCCCTTTAGTTCATACTGAAGCAATTGGCCCTCCGCATATCGGCGAAGGGTATCCAGCCGTGTAGCGGGATGGCTGAGTAACATCAGTTCCGCTGGTAGCAAATGCTCCGGTGCATTGCCCATCGTTACACCACTGCGATTTGTTGTTTGCATCGCTTTGGTACGCTGTTTCTTTTGGGCGATTACCTTGAGCCTGCCCGCCCACTCTGCGATTTGCTTCATTTTCTTGTTATTAGCTAAAGACTCTCCAAAGCGAATTTGTTCTCTCAACGGCACCTTTCTCAGTTCGGCTTCCCCGCTACCAGCCTGTAAGCCACCAAAGATGGAAATAAGGTTCCCCTTGTCCTCTCTGACTTGATTTCCGGCTTGCTGGAGGGCTTGGGATAACTTTCCACCGTCTGCTTCCAGCGCCTGTTGTAGCGCGGCTACAGCTTGTGTCATAGCCTCCTGGTTTCCAGCAGTTCCTTCAGTGATTTGCTTCTTCCATTCTTCGTCATCTTTTATTTGTTGATCGATCCAGTTCGTGATCGTTTCGCTGTATCTAGCAGTGCCAAGGGCTGAGGCAATATCGTCCAGCCGGGTAAACTCCCGGAGATCATGGTATGCCTCTTCATTCATAACACGTTCCATTAAGACCCGGTTCATTTGTAACTCTGGTGGTGTCTCTGGTAAAAGTTGAGGATTCATTTTAAAAAGTCCTGCCCATACATCCCCAAGCAAAGGGCCAAGCGTAGGGAAAGCGGACTCTCCCTTACGCTCTACCTCTTGCAGCTTAGCTGACATATCCATGATCTGTTCAAAACGGCGACGATCAAACGAATCCGTATTTAAGACTGACTCGTTCATACACTATACTCCCAGCGCCAGATCAGCGACTTCTTCCATCGACTTCTTCAAAAGCTCTTTCAGATCACTGATTTCACTACGCTGTGGGTAGCTTTGAGATAGCTTCTCTATATCTGCTGACAACATCTTCAGCTTCTTCGTTGCTTCAAGCGCCTGATCCGGCGTGCTGTTCGTTTTCACGGCCTCCAGTACGTCCTTGACTTGCTGAATGGTTTCTTCCATTTGGCGCTTTACCGCGTCCTGTGCGTGTTTTTTGACAATGGCAGCGACTTTTATTCTCTGCTCGGGCCGCTCCCACAAGCTGTTTTTCAAGAGCAATACATCTTCCCTTTCGGCATAATCTCGTCCGGCCAATACTGCTTTGGCCCGAATAATGGAGAGCGACTGCTTGAATCTGCGGTCAGAGGGGTGAATGCCTTCATCCTTCAGTTCTTTGCGAATACGCCCTAGTGTTTCATACACATCATCGGGAATCGTAACCGTGTCACTGAAGAACTGAAGCTCGTACAACTCCTCCAGCGTCATGCTTGCAGGCACCGAAGCCGTCCCTTTGAGCATTTGGAGGAAGGAAACATCCTCGCCGATGTAATCCACTTCAAAGCGAATCAGGAAGCGGTCAAACAAGGCTTCCAGCCCTTCCCCCTCTTCGGGATATTCGTTCGAGCTACCAATCAGTGACATCAGCGGAACTTGTGCTGGCGCACCATCGTTATAGAATAGTCGTTCATTCACCAGCGTCAAGAGGGCATTTAGGATGGCACTATTTGATTTAAAAATCTCGTCCAAGTAGGAGATATGTGCTTCTGGCAGTTTGCTTGTAGTATTCCGCTTATATACGCCCTGCTCCAGCTCCTTCAAGGACAGCGGCCCGAACAACTCTTCGGGTGTAGTGAATCGTGTCAGCAGCCATTGGAAATATCCGGCTCCGGTAATTCGTTTAGTCAGATCACTGACCATTGCGGTCTTGGCAGTGCCGGGAGGCCCAATCAGTAAAGCGTGCTGCCGGGCAATCATAGCAACCAAAAGTGCTTCAACCACCTCTTGGCGTTCTACATACTGCTGGGACAGTGCATTTTGAATGTCTTTGATTTTCATAGTAACCCTCCACTATTCATTTTTTGAGAAACAAAAAGAGCCGAAAATTCCCGCATGGGATTTCTCAGCTCTTTATCTGCAATTCATACTGTGGATCAAGGAGTTTGATGAAATGCACCTTCCCGCTCCAGTACATCCAGCAGCAACGATTCATTTTCCGCTGCCTGCACCGGATCGGCCTCCTGAACTCCAAGCTCCGCCTTTACTTTTTGAAAGTAGCTCTCAGGAATTTGAGAATAATCAATGGTCATTACAGCTTTGAGTTCATCTGGAATGGTTTCGGTGATGCTCTCTACAACTGTGGTAGAATGCAAAGGATAGTGTTCCTCCCCGTCAATGACCTCATAGGGGAAATTCGTCGTTTTAACATCGTTAATCAACATGTCTTTAGTTCCTTTCATCGTAAAATCACCGCCCTTGTATGGATGATGCCATTATACAGCAAAGTGGCGGCTCCTTACATATGACGACCATGCTCGGGACGAATAACCGTAATCACCGAAAACAAAAGTCCGTTTCTTCGCATTTTTATTGCCAGTCCGATTGCAATCCTGCCGCTCTCTACCTGTCCTGTTATCGTCAATACCGGGTCTTCGTTGGTATACGGCGATTCACCGAAAGGATACCGAAAAGGCGCGTGCATCTCGCTTGGAGAGAAGTGATACAGCACGGATTCCACTTCCCTTTTCGCAATCCGTCTCTCCTGCATACGCTCTCCCGAATGTTGACTATAACGAACCTTATTCAGCTCAATATGCTCTCTGAGCACTTGAGAAATGAGCGTCCAATGCTCCATAAAAGCTTTTCCTTCCATGCTCGCATCCCTTTCGCTTTATAGGATCATTTTCAACTCTCCATATTGCGTAATGCCGTCCCGACCTTCTCCCGAATCATCGACACACAGCGTTCCATCTCCTTCAGATCACCGGTAATGATGCTTTCGTACTGCTTAAAGTCGGCCACAACACGCTTGGCATCAAGCAGAATCGGTTTCAGCTCATTCTTTTTCATCTGATCGCCAATCCCGCTCTCACAAGCCCGAAGCGTGTCCTGCAAATGCTCATGTAGCTTGCGGGTAATCATGTTTTTCATATCTCTGGTATCAATCAACGGGATTTTTTCCGCTTCGCCTTTCTCAAACGAAGTAACGAGCTGGACCAGGGAAATGAGCTTTGATTCGAATTGTTTTGGCACAAAATAAATGCCACCACTCGGTCTAACTGGCGTAGGCGACATACTTTTCAGGATATTGGAAATCATCGTCCGCAACGTGGTCGCGCCGTAATGCTGCCTATAGATGTCAAAACGTTGGGCGGCACTTCGCACTAATTGCTCGGCTGTAGCTGTTACATATCCAGTGTCCACCTGACCCGTTTTTCGATCCAGTACAACGGAACCAGCATCGCTGTGATAATTGAGCCGTCTGCCTTTTGTATCTTTGGTTTCACATACCAAATTTCGTTGTACAAACTCATGTGTGGAAACCACCTCACGGTACATGTAGTTTTCATATACACCGGGAGCGACTTCACGTTTGAATTTGTCACTGGTTGCTCTACGGAATGCGTCTGGAAGGCGTATCTCATTTGGCATCCAACCTTCACCCAGCCCGGAAAGAATAAGCTTGTCCTTCAGCTCATTTGGCGTAATCAGCATTTCAGACAGAGAGTGCCATGTCAGGTGACCAATTACATTTTCATGATCTGCCTTCACCGCAGCCACATCTTTTAAAATAGAGTTCATTCTCCATTACCTCCTCTGATATTTAGCAGATAGCCTACTCTCTGGCAGTATTCCGTGCGTGTCATTCCACCCAGCATGTAAGCAGCAAACGCTCGTTCAATGCGGTGCGGAATGGGGCAACTGACAATCATCCATTTTTCCATTCATCTTCGCTCCCTTCTACAAAATGAAAAATCCGAACAAGCCCAATTGCGCCTGTTCGGATTTTCTTTTTTTGAATTACAGCCTTGGCGAATACCACAAGGCTTCCTTCTGTTCCATATGCCGATTCAGCAAATCCATATCATTCATGAGTTGCTGCCGGCCTGCTTCACGCCGTTCTAAATCATCCAGTAGGGTATGCGCATACTCCATAATCTGCTGAACATTTTCCCAAAACGGTTTTCCTTTCAGGGACAAGATATCTACCTTGCCCTCGTCCTTCTCGGTACCGTCTACTCCAACAACAACATAGGTCAAAATGTAGAAATTTTTCTTACCCATGTTGTAGAAAATGCTATTTCCCAATTCAATTTCCTGTTCATCACTTCCAAAAAAATCAGGAATGACGATCTGAAGAACCTTGGATATTGTGGATATGAAAGTTTCTGTCTTTCTTCTCCGCTCCCGCTCCTCCGCTGCAAAGCTTAACGCTTTGCGCTCGGTTTCCAAGTTAACATCGATGGACTTTTCAGCTTTTTTCCAATTGAACATGTTCATCAACCTTTCTGTACTTTTTGGATAACGCAAAAAAGCCGATCTCTACATGAAAAATCCATGCAAGGATCGGCTTTGAAATACGCTTATTGGTTTTGAATAACGGTAACAAAACTTTTACAGAGTCCTTTCGGTACTCTCACCCTTATCTCTGGCAAATGAGAGCTTGGGGTATAAAACCTTTTTGCCTGCTTTAACCTCACTCTTTCTTTCCTTGTCTTCATCAAAGAAAGTCAGCAGGATCGAGGGAAACGCTTGATTGAACAAATATCCCTACTTGTATGGCTTTGTGAAGATCAAACCCTAAGTGAAGGGATTTCCTTTGTCTCCTGCAAATGGGAGTTTAAGGTGAAATGAATATGCATTTTATTATATCTCTTTCATACTTAGGATGCAAGCATATGTTCGGTTCTAAGGATTCTTATCGTCAGTTATAAGATACAGACTGTTTAGTCCACCCCAACTGTTGAACAGTATTTTACACCGTTTATACCTCATATGACGGACTGTCTTATTCTAGATGATGTGGTCAATGTAGGAAAATCCCCCAGGCTGCGGCGAAGCTTCTCATACTCCGGATCGTCAGGCTATAGATTAATCGGCGGGTTGTAGGCTGCTGTATTTTCTCTATTGGGATGATTCTGATGTCCATATGAAAGCTCCTCTACAAAAGAAAATGTGCCTATTATAGCGCCTTCCTTTATAAATTATTATAAAGTTCGTTTATAACTTCATAACACTTCTTTGATTTCTCATTAATATTTTCAATGTCTCTTACAGAAGTAGGTGTTAGCCATTCAGATGTATCTTCGGGATTTAACCAGCATTCATGCAAGTAGTTGTTATACACGTCTGTTATTTTTTCAATGATTCTCTCTTCATTAACACCAATTGAGTTCTCAATCCCATCACGACCTATGTTATTGAAGTCTCGTGGAGTACGATGGACAACTATATTTATTTCTCCAATATTACTGAAATTCTTTTCTAATGCCCCCATTATTCTTTCGATTCTTACCTTCACCTTTTCTATGTAAAACTTAGCCATTGTCTCCTTTAAAGTTTTTTGCTCCTTTCGAACTTCCAATGTAAACAAAACTCCAGCTGCACCTGCTATACCAGAAAGAACTGAGCCAATTGCTGATAATGCCTCTCCAAGCGCCAATAATATACCCCCTATTTCCCTTCTTTCTCTTCCAGTATCAGACAATAAATATTAATGGTCAAGGAAGAATATATCATAGAGTGAGTTTTCTTTGAGTTGAGTTAGTTTTTCATCTTGGGGCTGGTTCAGGTTTCGACACAGGCCAACGGAATCGGCCCGCCCTGCTCATTTCCGCACATCATCACACAAACGCACGTTCCTGTATATTAGGCCAAAGAACAGCTCATAGAAGTGCTTGTGGAATTTTCAAGTTAACTTACTGTTCTGAACAAATAAAAGTATTTTTTTTATATCGGTTCGTTTTGATTCTAATATCAGAAGGACCCATAAATGGCTAATTAAAATCCCAAGTTTATTATGTAGTCTATCACCATAAATTTTTATGAGATCAACATATTTTTTCTCATAATCCACCTTCATTTCAAGCGAGAACGTAGAAAGAAAGTCTTCGTAGTATTGCTCGTTAAATAAAAATCCCAAATTATGAGCATATTTGTTTCGAAAGTCATTAAGTTTTTTTAATGCCGGCACCCACTCTTCTTCAACAGCTCCTAGTGCCGTTGCTAAATCAAGCTTCTGCATGAATTTATACTTGCTTAAGATTTTATCGTCTAGTAGGAATTGAGCAAGTAGTTCAGTCAATTCATGTTCCACGTACAAATGTCCTCGTAGAATAATTGATAAAAAATCATTACTCTTTATATCATCAAGAAAATTTATATATTTTGGGATAATCTCATCTAATATCCCCTCTTCTGTCACTTTTAAATATGCCTGTACAATATGAAAATTATCTTCCATCGTGACAACTCCCTTCAGCATAAATATTTCGACATCTAGGTTTATTTTACCTTTTGGCATTTTACCCTGGAACAAGATTGTGCGGTTCCTTCCCATCGGCCCCAAATGCAGCTTTTACACTTCGACGGCTGTCAGGGAGGGTCTTTTAACCACTGCTGCTGTTGCTTCTTCTTCAAGAATTATTCCCCCAATAGAAAAAAGCCGATCCATAAAGGAACGACTTTGGCTGATATATGTTCGATTTTGTGCGAAAAAATGAAGATTTTGGCGAAATTCGTACACCTAAAAGAATGGCGTCTGCTCCGCATCCGCAGCAAATGCGCTGCGCCCTTTGCTTAAAAATCTTTACGGACTTTGTTACTAAAGAGGATAAATACATTCTACTGATTAAATAGAATTTGTGTCAAAATCATAAAGACTAATGTAGAGTTATTATCTCCTAATAACTAGCCACTCTCACTTTATATCTCATTAACTCCACTTTTCTTTACTTATTTGTACATAATATAGTACAAAATAGGGGTATAAATCAAAATATTAAGTAATATAGTTACGCAAACAAGTAAAATCGGAAATGGTTTTTTGTTAATGAAAAATAATATAAACAAAACAATACTGATTATCAGCAGAAGTCCCGGATAGAGGAATAAATTAGATATTTTATCTTCATTTGATATATCACCAGGAGGATAAGATGACGCATTTAGACGATCTATTTGAATCCAGATAAGAGTTCCGATCGAATAGATTATCAAAAACAGAGTATTAACTGTGATATATATTTTTTTCCTCATAACAATACCTTATTGCCAAACGCTATAGGCTGTAGCTTTATTATTTGCACTTACAGTATTGTACCAAACTAAGTCAGTCCAATATGCATCGTTAAATGCCTGTAAATAAGCATCTGAAGAACTATAACCTCTTAGTGAATATTTTCTGCCAGCCGAATTATTGCATAAATCCATAATACTAGAACCATCAAACGTATTGGTAAAGGATGTAAAACTTGCTCTTGTATCGCTTACGACTCCAGGCAGATAATCAGTGGCATAAGCAATTTTTTCAGAAGTACTACTAACAGGCACTGTTGCAACATATTTCGCACCAATTAATGCTAGCTCGTGATTATCAGCTATAGTACGAGCATCAGCCACTCCAATTGTAAAACCCATGATAAAGTTCCAAGAAAAATGTCTCAATGCATCAGCTGGGTTATCCCAAGTAACAGTTCCAAACCCATTTTGAGCGGCATATGTAATAGCTGCACTACGGGCTGTATTTGATGCTGAAAGACCATCAAGAATGTGAGAAGCACTTACTCCTGCATTCATATCTAATACAAATTCAAGTTGCTTAGTGAAGGTGCTCTCATCATATGCCATAGTTGTAATTCTATCAGTTGGTACAGGATCAATAATATTCGTGAACTCAGCTAGATAAATATCCATGTTTTCTTTTTCACTTGTTGTCAGTTCATCAAATGATTTACCTTCAACACTTTTAAAAAATTTCTGATATTCTTCAATAGCTTCAATTGAACTTTGACGTTTGGATTCAAATGAAAAATTAATATCATTAGCACTTTGTTCTACAGCACCACCAGTTCCGTAAACCTCGGATGTTACAGTTCCGGCATTATCCTCTGCAGCAAGTGCTACTGAAGGAATAGCTAAACTCATACAGATAACTCCTGAGTAAATAATGCTACTTAGTTTCTTTATTTTCAATATATTCACTCCTTTTGTAGTTGATATATAATTATTGATTTTTTTTACTTTTTTTCCATCCTACTAAACACCTGTATATTCCTTTCGTTTTTACGAAATTACACTATTTAGATATATATGAACAAAAAAAGCGAGAGGAGGTACGCCCCGGTTAAGTGCCGCTGCTGCGGCCGTGCGTGTCACTCTCGCCTGATTTCCACAGTACAAATATATCATGCACATAACCTAATGAACGGCCATTGTGCGGTCAATAATCGGTCAAAAAACGGTCATTATCTTAACTCAATACACTCTATCATACATTCATTGTTTAAACTCAATTCAAGCCTGGTGTTGTTATCTATCAAAGGTACATATTCCAACACATCTCGCCCCCTGTAGAAAGCAAACCTGTACTCCCTTTCTTTCTTATGATCAGGATTTTTTATAAATGGTGCTAGAAAATAGAACCTATTTGCCAGAGCGGTCCAGAAAATGCCTAAAAATTCTTTCTTATACTGAGCAGATTTACCTGAAAGTTTTAATTTTTTTAAGAGTAGGTCAATATCAATTTCATTTCCACTATCAACAGTTGTTGGAGTAGACGATAAATAACTGTAATCTGGAACTTCTCCATATATAAAATATTTCTTCGCTTCCTTAATTAGATCCATTATCATTGCTTCTTGTTCAACTTCGTTATAGTTGACCTTCCTATGATCAAACTCTTTAAAATAAACACGTTGATCAACTAGCGTTTGAAATTGTTTTATTAATTGGTCTTTATCAAAAACGATCTTCTTAGGACCAAACTCCTTGACCATAAAATCGTCATTTTCTTCTTCATTAACACAAAAAATGAAAATGTAATTTTTTATGTATTCTTTTGTTTTTTCTTCCGTAGGTGGATTCAAGACATCACGCATTATTTCTAAAGCTAGTTTTTGAAAGTAATCATTCGTTTTTTTTAAAAGCCGGTCAATCATTTGTTTTATATAGACTGTATCAAATGGATCATTTACTTCTGGCTTTGAAGTCATAGATACCCATAAATTTCTTTTATGAAAAATACCATCCATACCAGCTTCTTTAGTGTAATGATACAATTTCGACATACTTGTCCTTCTCTCCAAGTGTTTATTTCTATTATTGAGAAGAAAATCCAAAAAGACAACAGCCTTTTTAGGTTTCAACTTGATCAATTAAGATTTCTAATCCTAGCGAACATGCCAACACATAAATCGCCCTTGACTTCACTCTCCGATATTTTCGTTCACTCATCCCCAGCTCCCCACAAGTATAGAATCATACTCATCCTCATGGTCTAGGTAGCGCCGCTGAATAATCTCCCGCTGAGCCTTTTAAGCCGCCCCATTGCCAGCTCCAGCAGCATTGACTGCCGCTCCAATTCCAATTTCCTATCCGTATTCCATACCGCTATATTCTCCGTCGTCCGGCTTATTGCATTGGTAGAGCCGTGATAACGAGGCTCTGGACTAGCCGTGAGCGCCGCCTGACGGCGCACGAAGCCAAATGCCGGTACACACGGACCGTCCTAGATATTCCTCCACCTAGTGACGGGTCTCTGTTTCGTCGATCAGGAGAATGTCAAAAGCCAATTGTATTGCAAATTTTCCGCTTTTCCCCATGATAATCTCCTCATTCATAATATAATTCGAATGAAGGTAAGAATTTGGCCTCCACCCGGACCAAGGTAATGGGGGGATTTGTAGTAATATTCACTTTTGTTTACCATTGAATAGTTGAGAGCATAAAAAACCGAAACCTCTCCACAGGAGTAATCTAGCCGAGTTTCGTTTTATGAGTAGAAAATATTCCCTTATTCTGATAGACTACTCCCAGAACTACCCAGGGGGGATATTATGAAAAAAAGAATTGCTCTATCAATGATTTTGTCTGTTTTACTAATTTTGCTTCCTGTTATCGCTAATGCGCATCCAGGAAGAACAGATTCGAATGGCGGTCACTATTGCCGTACCAATTGTGCCAAATGGGGACTAGAAAACGGTGAATACCATTACCACAATGGTGGAGGATCTAATTCGGCTCCAGCCGCCACTGCCAAACCAACAACGAAACCAGCTACAAAGCCTACATCCAAACCAACTGCTACACCAGCTCCTACTTTGATCGTACCCAAAAAACAAAATATCGGCACGCTGCAAGTCTATTATTTTGATGTGGGCCAAGGTGATTCTACACTGATTCGGACTCCAAAAAATCAATACATACTTATCGATGGTGGTAACAATGATCAGGGTAAAAATGTAGTTAAATACCTGAACGCTCTCGGTGTAAAAACGCTTGATGCCATGGTGGCTACACATCCTGATGCTGATCATATTGGTGGGTTAGATGATGTACTAAAAGCACTCGATGTTAAATCGGTATATGCGCCAAAAGTGTCACACACCACAGAGACTTATAAAGATTTTCTAACCGCTGTAAAAAATGAAGGCCGTACAATTAAATCCGTGACCAAGGGAGTAGCCATTCCTCTGACTGGCGTTGATGCTAAATTCTTAGCTCCCATAAATTCATACGGTGATGACTTGAATGATTGGAGTGCCGTCCTTAGGGTTACTTATAAAAACAAGTCCTTCCTCTTTACGGGCGATGCTGAGAAGGCTTCAGAAAACGATATGTTAGCCGATGGTCTAAATTTAAAGGCTGATGTATTAAAAGTCGGGCATCATGGTTCCAGCAGTTCAACCAGCAAAGCTTTTCTTGACGCCGTCAAACCGAAGTATGCAGTCATTAGTGTGGGTAAAAACAATTATGGACACCCCGATTCCGGTATACTTACAAGGCTGAAAAATGCAAATGTTTCAGTATTAAGAACTGATCAAAAAGGTACGATAACCGCAATTTGCGATGGGAATAATATAACCTTCACGACAACCAAGGGGGCATCTAAATGAGGAAGGGAATCGTTGACCGCTTCGAGGGGAAATACGCCGTCATCGAATTTGACGGTAAAACTGAGGATGTCCTAAAATCAGAATTACCTGCAGAGGCTAAGTCAGGAGATACTCTGATCTTTGAAGATGGTAATGTCATAATAGACAAAGAGGATACTGCATCACGCAAAAAGGAAATCGAAGATTTGATGGAAGAACTCTTCGAAGATTAAGCAGAACCCCGGGGAAAACCCGGGTTTTTATTTATACACTCTCCAGTTAGTAATCCGTTTAGTAGTCTATTAACTGCCATCCATTATTCCCGGCCCTGCCGCTCTGTACGCCCCGCTTCGGAGAAATGTCGTAAGGCAATTCCTTTTCCACCCCTCAATAATTTCGGCAGTCTCTATCGGCTTAGACACTTCCCATGTTATGTAATTTTCGGCAGCCAGTATTTTAAACCCCTTAATAATATCCGCTGACCGCCGCCCGCTTTAACGTCCCAACTCTCTGAGAGTCGGCATCCGTTTGAAGCGATATTGATAATGAGATATGATCCGCAGCAGCTTACGTGGGGTATCGTCAAGCATATCTCCGCTCCTGCACTTGCTGCCAAGCGAGAATGTTAGCGGTCAGAAATACCCGGGGCGCACCGGTGGTTAAACATGTGGCTCTTATACGGCCATCACGGATGCCGTGTACTTCAATCTTTCGCTGCGTAATATTTCCCGCTTTGTCCATGTATATAATTTCGACGGTATGACCAATACCCATTTGCATCTTTGATCGCCTCCAAATAAATAAGAACATTAGTTCGTATTAAAGCCGCGGTAGGGATTTTTAAGCAATATAAAACCGCCAGATGGTATCTGGCGGTAGAGCATTTCAACTTAATATCTAACTTTTTAATTTGTAGACTCAACAGAAGACTATTTAAAGGTTTTTGTTGTTAAGGATTTTCAAGAAGGATAGTGAGTTAATTAGCAATGAAATCGCAAAATTTTTTAGTTAGGTTAATCTCAAGTAAAGGTTCCCAAAATAAGAATTGACCTTGAGGATTAATTTCGAACCAATAGTATTCACCATCGTCTGACTGCTTTAAATCAATTACCCCATTTTTAGATTCATTTTTTTATGAAGTCAAATATTTTATTTTCAATATCATCAGGTAATTTATATATACTGAACTTACAATTTCTTAAGATTCTCCAATCCACTTCTTCGGTTTCTATTAATACAGTAGTTATCTCATTGCCAAAACAATGCACACGGAAGTGACGAGTTCCTTCAATATACTCTTGATACATTGTGGGACACATTGTAATGTCCAAGTCATCTTTCAGGTCACTTTTGTCAATTTTCATAGCTCGAAGTGTAGTTGTTCTTGTGCCTCGCATCGGTTTAATAATTAAACTTGTATTTATTTCGTTAACAAAATTTAATAAATCAGTTTTGCTTTGTGTAACTATAGTCTTAGGTAGATTAAACCCACATAATTCAGCTGTCTTCATCTGTATTAATTTATTCGTCGCAGTTTCAGTTTCGTGAATACCATTAATCCATTCTCCTTCAAATACATTGGTGATTCCACCCATTAATGCCTCGAAAGTTTCAATATTAATAAAATCTTTATGGGATTCGTTCTCAATCTGACTTGAAATGAGCTGATTTTTCGATCTTCTTCTCCACCAAATCTTATCTAAATCTCTGATATTGATTGCTTCTTTATTATTGTCAGTGAGATACATATTATTGTACTTATTTTTGTCAGCATAAAAACTTAATCCCTCATCTCCTGCTACCTGGTCCACTTCAAATATGTAAGCTTTAGTATTAAACCCTTTTTTAAGTGCATCGCTAATTATGTAAGCATGAAAATCATCATGTATAGAAAATATACCTACTCTATTTTTCATAAATCCTGCCTCTTTTCTTTTATATATTTTTAGTGGAATAAGTTAATAACTTATTCCACTGCTTTTTTCTTTTTAATCCTGGTCGCAATCATCAGCTCTCGAGGGATTGCCGCTAGGGCTTTCACAACATGAACCCGAACCATCAAAAGTTACGGACTTGATTCCCACACTTTCTCTCATCAAATGCTCCCAACGTTTTATTTCTTCAGGACTTTCCAACATTTTAAATTCAGTAGGTTGAAAATAAAACACTGCCGGTTTTGTGTTATTTAATGCAGTCATTCTAGTCACCTCCTATTGTTTCAGTGAATATTATTCCCGTTTTATGTTCTTATATACTTTTATAACTTTTCCCCATAAAAAAGTTTGCATACTTTCGTTAGCGGCTATAGTTAAAATAAATTAATAAGCTCTCGGGAACTAAAAAATATTACAGCAGGTTTGAATCGAAATAAACCCGCCGGGCTTGACGGGTTTATTTTATGTATGCTCTAAATTCAAATCGTTCGCGGACGAACTGAGCGCCGTTAATCTTGATTGACTCCGCCGTGTATCCCTCAACGATCCCGCCGTAATCCATCAGATAGCCGATTGGGTCCGGCTCTTCCCTATACCATACGGATACCTTGGATAGTGCGAGGGCAGCCGCAAGGAAGTCGGTATCACTCTCCAGGACTTTATATGTAGTACTCAAGCAATCACTCCTTATGAAAATACCCCGCCGAATTGGCAGGGTACAGTACTTCCGTTACATCTATTTTAGCTTGACTGGAACAATGTGTAAATGTTATTTTGCAGAATATTCGTCTACGCTGAAGGTTAGTATTTTATCAAATATCACGTAATCCTTCCGGTTTGTAAAAGGGCCTTTGTTATTGTCGTGCTTATCAATGGCATACGATGCCTTCCCAGTACCAGACTGTTTATTCTCATACCAAGCAATGAAGGCATTCACTTCATCCATGCTCAGGTCAAATTCTTTTTCAAGGCCGGTGTTCATCGTCACGACCAGGATCGCACGGTCACCAGTTGGTTGCTCTGGAGTTGGAGTCGGAGCTACGGTTGGTGAGGGCGTAGGAGTCGGAGTTACGGTTGGTGAAGACGTAGGAGTCGGAGTTACGGTTGGTGAGGATGTAGGAGTCGGAGTTGATTCTGGTGCCACTGATAATTTCTCAGCAGTGTTTGTCGCTCCCCCAAAGACATACAGTGAATCATTAAAAACTATACTTCCAAATCCCCAGCGCCCAACATTTAAACTCGGTCCCGCTGTCCATGTATCTTTTTCAGGATCGTATACTTCTACTGTAGTTAATCCTGTGCTTGCACTATCATACCCACCAATAACATAAATTTTATTTTGGTAATTCACCGCTACTATAGTATCTCTGCTTGTTGGTGCGCTGCTTTTATACGTCCAATTATTAGTAACTGGGTTATAGACTTGTACTTTATTATATACAGATGTGTTGTAGCCTCCATTAAATACGTAGATCAAATCATTATAAGTAACTGCTCCTGCTCCATGAACAGCGGTAAGTAAATTTGCCTTCGTAGACCAAGTGTTTGATATAATGTCATACTCCTCAACATTACTCAAGCCTTCCGAGGATGCATTCAAACCACCAAAAACATATATTTTATTATTAACTGTAGATGAAGTAGTTAACCCTCTTGAGGTAGAGGCATTCGCTCCAGATGTCCAAGTATCAGTAACCGGATCATATATTTCAACTTTATTGGTATATGTCGTATTTAAAACTAAAGGATTTCCAGTGCTCCCACCAATTACATATATCTTACCATCCACCACTTCGGTAGAAAAAATGGATCTTGCTGTCGGCATGCTTTTCTTACTAACCCACACTTTTCTCTCAATATCATAAACGTCAACATTGTTCAAAGCGCCGTTACTATAACCACCTATAAAATATACCTTTCCGTCTACTTTCACTACCCCTGCCCCTGGTCTATTAAAGGGCATTTGATCCTGCAATTCCCACGTTTCACCTGCTGCGGACGCTTGAGTGGACAATATTCCAAAAATTAAAACAATAAGAGCTAGAACAGGAAAATATCGACGTTTCATTTTATCTCTCCCTTAATAACGTTTAATCATTCTTTTTCAATATAGACTAAAAAAGGGTGAACAAACAGTCTGTTATTCGACAGAAATTTACAATACACTTAAGGGTTATTGAGGAAATATGTGGGTTTGATTCAGGGGGCAAATTCTATGTCTACGGTAAGGAAATTTTCCCTTCAGATAGAAAACGAGGTGTATAATAATCAGAAAAGCCCGGAGGTACGCCTATGGATAAAAAGCTAAAACAAAGCTTGAAGGTCACTGCACTGATTCAGGATCCTTTCACGTTCCGGGTCCAGATTGACCACACTGACGGCCAGTTCCGTGTAGCCTTGCTCATTAACCATCACTTTGTACCGCTGATGGCCACCGACCAAGTTCCCTGACTATTCGTTCCAAACGATAGGGTCAATAGCCGAATTCATCCAGGCTCCCGTCTAGCTTCTCATTCCGGATCGCCTGGCTGAAGTCAACGCGGGGGTTATAGACAGCCGCATTGAGTTGTTCAATCGGTACGACTCTTATGTCCATAGGAATCCTCCTCGTGTGAGAATGCTGGTTGTATCATTTTTCCAGGATTTTAGTATAATGACTCTATTTTTAAAATATCGATTTGAAAAGGGTGGGCTATATTTTGAATACAGATTTGCTTGATAAATTAATCATAGGTGTGACCTCTGCTATTATTTCGGGGGCAGTTGCTGTATTTATATCGACATGGATTTATAAGAAAAATGAAACACGTAAAACAAAATTGGAAGTCTTCCGAAAGCTAATGGGTCATAGAAACGACATCCATTCAAAAGAGTTTGCAGAATCCTTAAACTCCAGTATTCTATAACTCTCCAGAAGTCATTACAGCTTTGAAAGCTTTTCATGATGTCGTTACATCATCTTATAGAAATTCCGAACAAATTGAAGGTAGATTACTCGAATTATTTAAAGAGATAAGTCGAGATCTTATAATAAGTGTTGACGCTTTTTCTGATAGTTTCTTTTTGCGACCATTTCAAACTAAAAACTCATCAAATACACAATAGTTGAGCTGGTTTTTCGTCGCAGGGTAGGTGGAAACTCAGCGTGAGACAATGAGAAGCTGCCCTCCCTGCCCTTTTCGATCCTCCACCCCACAAACACACGTTCCCGATAATAAAGCCTGAGAATGGCTCACGAAAGGTCATATATGCATATGAAAAAAGCACCGGTAAGGGTGCTAATCTGCTGGTATCTCTATTATTGATACTAATTCAAAATATTTGACAAAATGTGAACCAAACAAAGTAAGTTTTGTTTCAGTCTTAGTTAGTCTAGGCCTTCTAGCACCACGAGCGTCTATCATTTCACCAATTTGTTTATATATTGTTTCTATTGTTTCCTCCAAATTTCTTTTTCCCTTATCTATTAATCCAAGACTTTCTAAATGATTGTCGATATATTCCTCGTAGCTTTGCTTCTCTCGATATTTTTCTCGTTCACCTGGATCTTCTGGAGGAAGTGTAATTGAAAGTTTAGGGTGACGAGCAGTACTATCTCTATAGCATTGGCTAAATCGAAATAATCTTTTAAGCTCATCAACTCTCAACTCTCGAAGAACATCGAAGTATACTAACATCTTGCTTTCTTCTCTGACTTCGTTTTTATAAGTGTATTCAAGACCATTTATAATCAGATCTATTTTTTCCTCTTCGTGTTCTTCGAGCAGTTCATCTAAAATAAAGGGAAATGCCTTTTTTCGTATAAACTCATCTAAAAGTCTATTATTCTGTTCAATCATCAAGTATGAAAGACCTAATAATCGACCTTCAACTCTTTTTAGCCTGAGTTGAAGCCTATGCATTTTATATGCATTATAAACTTTACCTATATAAGGTAGAGTATCTGCCGTTCCTTCTATAAGAGCGAATACTGGTGATTCGGGACTTATTCCTAATAATTCAGTTATTCCCCCAATTTTTTCTGTTCTTATGTTCTATCCCTCCCACATCAAATTTCGACATCTAGGAATATTTTCCCTTCTATTTTACCTTGAAACAAAACTATGCGGTTCCTTCCCATCTGCCCCATATATTTTTACTAGCCAAGGATTCGACAATACTTTACTATATCCTCTAATATTTTTCGGTGAATTTTGTCAATTTTTCGTATTAGCTTTTCAGAATGCAAAAAGCGAGAGGAGATACGCCCCAGTTAATGCTGCATCACTGCAGCCGTGCGTGTCACTCTCGCCTAATTTCCACAGATCAAAAATACCTAGTAAACATTTTAATGACGCTTAAATCCACATGATTTTTATATATCCTACTTCATAATTAACAATTCATTGTTTGAAAAGTTCCTTAAGTCTATGTTGTAACATCTTATCCTCTATAGATTGATGAACTGCAGTGTCATTAACATAATTCTTGAAATCCACATAATAGTTTTCGATTTGCCAACTTCTTTGTATTGTTATCACTAGTTTTTTTATCCTATGACACCAACCCCACTGTTTTTCAGTAATTTTTCCTGATGGAAAAGGAAATAAATATTTGTAAGTCGACAAAACTGTTAATAAATCCTCTTTAATAATAGTTATTTCAGGATTTTGTTCAATTAATTGAGTCAATTCTTTCAAATGTAATGGTTCATAAAATTTCTGTTCGTAGCACTCTATTATTTTTTTGATCAAACGATTAAAACACTCAATTTTTATGCTTTTATAAATAGATTCAACCAAACTTAACGCCTTGGGACTATCTGTATGAAATTCCCAAATATTGAATTCATTCTGATCCACATCAACTTTCTTCTTTATATTCTTCTTTATTGATTCCAAAATCTCTTCGTTGCTGAGATCAAAGTCGATTGATAAAATTTCACACCAAGATATTGCAGTAGATACTTCAAAAATAATTTCATTAATACTTTCAGATCCATTTAATTGTTTAATACGTTCCACTGTTCGGTTTATAACCCCTAATATTTCCTGATCAGATGAATAAAAATTATGGGTTTTTTCCTTATAGTTATTAATTGTATTAATTGCCCCAATTAAACTTTCTTTGTTATAGGCGCCTGTCTCATACCACTTTTTTATAAAGTGAAACACACCTTTGCTCAAAACGTTATCTAGTGAATTTTGTATAATGAAATTACACAAATAATCAATCGTCCCATTCTCACTCTCTTGATAGTATGCTTTCATATACTCAACATTATTTGCTTCACCGTCTAATAATCTCAGCTCTCCATTATGCTCAATATTAAAAAAAACTGTTGCAAAGCACATACGATAAAGATCATCTTTTGTAAATTTATCTGTGAAATATTTATCCTCAATTACAGTCAAAACTTCTTCAATAAACAGACTGGTCTTTTCAAAAGTTCGCAAATTGTTGAAATCCAAAGCATTGATTTGCTCCTCTAATACTCTCCAAATGCTGTTCCCCAAAATTTGTATAGGTGCCTCATCTGCATATTCTTCAATTTTATAAATACGATCTATAGCCTTTTCTTGATAGTTGATAAACGTCTCTCTATCTACATCTTCAAGTTGGTCCGTCGCAGCGATGAGAACAATCTTTATTTTTTCTATTTTTGAAAGGCTATCTATAATACCAAACACTTCTTTAATATCAAGTTCAGGATGCTTTCTCTCCAAATCGTCGAGTACAATAACAAAATTCTTAATGCTACCTAATTCTTTATTTAAATTTTTATGTATGTTTGCTATTAACGGTATTGACAAAGAAACGCCAAAATATGAAACGTCGAGTGTATTCATTTTTTCCCTTAATACATTCATCAATTTCTTAACTTTCCCACTCGGAGCTTTATCAAGTATGTGGAAATATATTTCTTGAATTATACTATTTACATCTTTTTTCCCGAATAAAGATACATAACAGGCTTCTGAATAATTTTGAATAAAATCTATGACGTATTTGGTTTTTCCAATTCCCCAATTACCATTTATCAGTACCTTCTGGTAATGAGAATCTTTGAATTGGTCAAGAACATCCAATATTTTATTAGCTTTCATGAATCACCCTCCCATTATATGAATAATAGTATCTTAAGTATATTATAGTTTTTATTTAGTAAACGTAAATTAATTATTGAAAATGATTTACAACGAGAACCTGTCCTTCAGTGGCTTATAATCGGGGTTTAAAATGACTTTTGCTCCATTCGCCCCTTTCCGTTTATTTTATTAAAAGGGACTTAACAGAACGAAACCAATTACATGTATGTCCTTTGGTTGCAGCCTTACATACATTTGCATAAGCTTCACAAGCAGCAATTGGCCAGAAATAAATCGGCTTTTTAAAAGTACAACGCCTCTAAAAAACGCAAAAAAGCCGATCAATGCACTAAAAATCCATGCAAAAATCGGGTTCTTTTCCTAATTCCCAACCTAAAGAGGGGATCCTCGCGTCAATCAACACATGATATTTAGCATTACTGTATCACTTCAAATGTTACTTTGCTGTAATCAAAATATTTTTAAACTTTTTGGGGATAGCATGTATCCACAAAATTCTGTATATGGACCTCTGTCAGCGACACTCGGATCTGTTATAATTCGGTTGCTGTTGTCGGTCAATCTTGCAGCAGTCTGTCCAGGTTTGTGAGCCCAATTTCCATCACTGCATTGGCGATACCAATGATAATCAGAAAAGTCCGGCCCTGGCGCTATAACTAAAGCCATAAAAAAACGAGGAATTTCTTCTTCGGAAAAACAACTGTCTGTTCGGTGACATCCATCCGCAATTGCCCCCCGAGTTACTTCATTACAAGTGATTTCGTTGTACATTTGTCCCGCTCCACGTCCGGGTTGAGCAAAAGAATCTGTTCTTCGGTTAGAAGCAAAATTGTAACAATTATTTTTTCTAATGTGTTCAGAGTTATTCCAGAAATTCGGTTCAAAATTGACTTTCTCATAAGGACATGTTTGATTGATATCCTGCAACTCAAATGGCTTGGACTTATTGCCTGATGGAAATTTTTTTATTGACATGTTCTTCATTTGCCCAATAACCCACTTATTTATTTTTGACTCGAAGTTGGATTCAGAACCATCGGAGTAGTTTGAAAAATTGTGAAGTAATTTTTCAATAATTTCAATGCCTTTGGATTCTAACATTGAATAACCATTTGCCAAACCGAAACTCTCCGGCAATGCGAAAAATTGCGGCAAGTAATCGGACTCTAGAGAAATGTTAATACCACGATACCCCAACCCTGATTGATTCTGAGTAGGGGCGTCTGCATCAGTTATAACCCCTCTATTTAAAGCAATCTCCTTTAGTATTCGTTCAGCGGCATCTTTATCCGTAATTGAAAATTCAGGATTTGGTTTACCTGAATACATATCAATAGTAACTTTGAGCATTGGGAAACCTCCTGTTGTCTAATTAAATTTTTTTGAATAGTCTTGCCTGTGAGATTTAGTCTTCCCATTTTATAGAAACAAAAACTCCCGGGCCAAGACTACATTTCTAAAATTTATTGCTTTATCTTGTTATACACTTCAGTCGCAAAAAGTCTGAGCTTGTTGTTTTCCGTACTTGTAAGCTTCTTGACTTCTGATCGAATGGAGTCATTTGCATGAAATTCATCATTGGAAATGGAAGTTAAGGCCATTTTCCGAACTCCCAGATCATTGTCGTTCAATAGAAATTTCAAAGCGTCTGAAATGGAATCTCCTAAATGCTGTTGATTGTTAATGGCAGCGGCTGTTGCTACACGCACCTCAGGGATTAAACTGCTGGCACCCTCGTTTAATACTTCAGTCACTTTGTCGCTTTGTATCAGACTTGCAGTATACACTGCTCGCGGCGCCAGTCTATCTCCTCCGTTTTTAGTTATATCCAGTAGATAAGGAAGAATTTCCGGACCCATATCTGCAGCAGCATTATAATCAGGTTCATCCCGATCGAGTAAATCGATTAATGTTTCCTTTAACATGAATCAAGTCCTCCTTAAGGAATGGTCGGAATTGTATACGGGCTTTGTCTAATTGTTTCAATTTCTGGACTGACCAAATCTGGTGGAGGGTTAGTTATATTATTCGTCCCCCCTCCTGTCATCAAACGATCCAGATCGTTGACATGAGATAATCCCAGCACATGGCCTACTTCATGGCCAAGCGTCCAGACACTTGCCACTCTCGTTACTACAGCTCCAGGCCGTCCAGAAGGATGAGCAGCACAACCGTTGTAAGGAGGGATTGTGGAGCGGACGAAGTATATCGCCAGTTCATTATCCTTCATATTATTTCGGTTACTGAATAGCTTGTCCTGTTCTTGAGTCGTTTCTCCCTTAACACATCGGCCAACATCAAGATCCATCAAAAGAGGCTCTGTCAATATTTCTGTGCTTATAATATCGACTTGAATATCTGCAGTCGCATAAACTTTTTTCATGGCCTCTACCATTTCATCAATCGGAATTTGAGGTTGTTCCAGAATCTTCAAGTGCAACTTTAAAGCTTCTTTTTGTGCCATTGAACTAAGATCCTTTCTCGATTGTATTAGCAACACTTTATTATCTTGCCATCGATCTTTATTTTTATGCTTCTGTCACATATAATTTGACATCCAAATAGAACCATACGAAAAACAAGGTTGTTAACCCGGTGTATAGACAATCTTCACCAGCAGCAGACTTGAATAAAACAGCAAGTAGGTAATTGCTGCTCCAAATTTAGTAGAGTTATTCGAACTTACGCCCTAACGTCAACTGCTCCGGCATTGTGATCACAGCTTCTTTATCAAACGTATCTGTTATCCATCTTCCGCAGTAGGGATTTCCGTCTACCGAATCCGCTCGGAAGAATACTAGCCTATGACCGGCTGGGTCGATGATTCTATGCTCCAAACGCACCGGACAGCCATCAATCATATGTGTCCAATCTCCAGACGGTGTAATACAAATGGCACTGGTTAGTTCCACGCATTGCTGCCAATTGGTCAGCTTTAGCATGATAAATTAATGCCTTCACGTACGGTCTCGGCTGATCTGCGCTTGATTCCCGGTATCGGCCCGTTATATCCCGCCAGTTCCAATTGCCGCTGGGCTTTTCTGAACACATAGTCCAGGTTCTCGCCCTGCCTGATCGTCCCGTCCTGCTCCAGATGCTTATTTGGAATCCATACATTTTGATTGGTGCCGCCCAACGTATATCGCTTGGCTTTGTAATCGGTATAGTTCCGCTTAATTAACTGGAGTTCGATTCCTTTATATTGTTGAACAGCGACATTCATGGATATTCCCCCTCGTGTTCGTGTACGAACTGCTTTACAGTCATTCCTTGTACCATTCTGGCTGGCGGAGAACGAATAGAGCCTTATACAGCATGTCTCGATCAAACCATCCAAAATGACATTCATTCATTGGTATCCCAAGTGCATTAGCTAAGCATCGGTAAGCTTTTTCCCTTTTTATACTGATGTTCAGCTTCCACACTGGATCAAATAAGGAATGGCATTGCTTCTTTAATTCCCGCAGTTCACGATTAGCTAATCGACCAAGCGGTACTTTCGTCCCATTGTGAACACCAACGTAAGCATCACAAGAAGTACATTTATAACAGCGCCCATTGCCGTATTCTCGGCCGTAAATGACAGCATTGCTGGTAAAAATAACACGACTGCCACAGTAAGGACATGCTATCGGAATCGGATAATCATCTATCATTTCAGTCCCCTTTATCCTATTTGCTTTAGACGTACCCTCAGACCTTCCAATGCGACATCACTGTAGTTCACCAAGTAGTAATCCCACCCGTTATGTTCGATACAAGACTGAATCCAACGCTTCTCCTCGCCATCCTCAAACAAAAATTCAACGGCTGCTCCAGAAATGAATTCAAAGCCATTTAGCGTGTATCGACCATTGCTTCCCTTTTTCAAGCAACCTTCATCTGCTACCTCAGCAAACGCTCGTTCCAGCATCCAAACGATGTCCTCCAGCTTATCTTCTGCTTTGACATACACCCCACGCTGGTACATAGACTCAGGATCGCCGGAGTTGTAATGCCCCGGCCAATCCTTTTCGACATCATTAATCATGCGAGCGACTTTCTTCATTTGCGGCGCAATCTTTGCAGTTCAGCCTTGATTTGCTCAGGTTTACTCATATCCATCTGTCTATCCCTTCCTTTTCTTCAGCTTTTGTATGGTCAGATGCCCAATTTCAGACGCGCTCATCACCGGCTTGCCCGCTGCTTCTTCTAACGTCCATCCCCGGCTAACACGGCTGCGGAACGTACTATAGGAGATCCCCAGCCGAGCGGCCTGTTCCAATAATTCAACAGGATATTTCCCCCGTTGTTCGCGGGCTTTACAAGCCTGTTCCTGTCGATTAGCAAGCGCTGTTGTTGCCGCCCGCTCCTGCTTCCAACCCAATTGATTCACACGGTAGATGAATGTGGAGTAGCAAATTCCATTTCGTTCGGCTAATTCAACCCACCGCTGCTCTACTCTGTTCTTGGGCTGAGGAGCAGTATCAATCGCCTTCGTCTTTGACCAAGCTAATGTGCGAACACGTTTTTCAAGCAAAGCTGGTCTTATCCCTCGCTCTTTCGCCATTTCATACTCATCTGGAGCAATATAATATTCGTAACTCACAATCCCCCAACTCCTTTATAAAAATGGCAACCACCACAGAGGTAGTTGCCATAAATTAATTTTCAATTCTTTTTCCAAGTAAAGAAGGGAAAGCCCACTTCCCCCGTAATCGACTGTAGGACACTTGAATCTGCGCTTAATAAAACGGCTGCAACCCAGCGCTCTTTTCCCTCCCGACTCAACAGTTGACGTAGAAAACGCTCCTTTGCCGACATTAAACCAATCCTCGTTGTTTGAGTGATACGAACCCTTCTTTGCCAACCACGATGTGATCAAGTACATCAATGCCTATAAGCTCGCCGGCTTTTATTAAGCGTCTTGTTAAAGAGATGTCTTCCGGGCTCGGTGTCGGATCCCCACTCGGATGATTATGTACGCAAACGATGGATGCTGCGCTACACTCGATGGCTGCGCGGAACACTTCGCGTGGATGTACAATAGCCGAATTTAGGCTGCCAATAAAAATTGTCTTCCGTTCAATCACCCGATTTTTTGTATCCAGAAAAAGGACATTAAAATGTTCCTGGTGCAGCGTAATCAAGTCGCCAACACTCTCAAAAACAGCTTCCGGGCCGCTCATCACTTTTGGTTCTCCCTCTTGCATAATCTTTTTTAATGTCTCCAGCAAGTGTTGGGCCAATTTGCGCTTTTTCGGAGGTAGGGCATTCATATCTGATTCTTTCATAAGAAAATCGTTCATCGGGTTCTCCTCTCCGTGCATCCCGCCTTACGGCGGTGTTTGGATGCACACCGCCGCTTGTACCGGGCGAAGGGTTATTTGAAATAAAACATGGAATTAAGCTTTTTTTGAATCAAACCGTTTGCTTTCCTTTTTGTTACCGTACTGAAGTAGCGCCGCTTCATCCCATCCCAGCTTCTTAATCGAAGCCGCAGGCAGGGTAAGCAGTTCCCACGGATTCAGGCCTTCAACAGTTATATTCAGGGCCAGCTCTCTCAGCCGCTGTGGATCAAAGTCCCACGAAACGGTAGTGCTGTAGTTCCAAATCTTATCTCCTGCCTGAAGGGGACCGTTCTGATCTACATAAGTCTTTAAATCAGCCTTCATCTGCTTCACAGCAGCTTCTAAACGCTCCACTTCAGCAGCTACCTTCATAGCTTCCTCGTTTGTTAATACTTTCTTTTCTACGGTTGACAATCTAACCGCCTCCTCTATTATTTGGATAAAAATAAAGACGAGCCTTCCTCATAGGGAGATGACTCGTCTTTTAATAGGTGTTCATTCAAATGGTTTGAAACTTTCAAATATGGCAATCCACTACAACCAAATAATGCTCCGGGTTCACAGTTTTAATGAATATGTTATAAAAAGAATCATGAAAGATTTTAAGTTTGTTATCCTTCGGGTTTTCTGCGTACCACCCTATCTCCTGCTGTTTCGAATGCCAAACTCCGTCCGGCGTTATCACCGCAGAAGGGGAAATATTTAGCATTTCCCGAAGATAGCCTGGCTTATCTCCGTATCTTTTCAAATAGTATTCCGGTTTATAGTATCCTTTGCCCGAAATGTTTTCTTCCCAATTGTGGAATGATTTTTGGAGCATGATCTGAAAATTCGGAGCCAGTACAGCAGGCACATGCATTCCTTCAATCTCCACCGTCAGCCCTTCATATTCTTCGAGTTGTTCAGCGAAGAATATGTCCTTAATTTTAGCTGGATTAGCTTGCTCGCCTGATTTCAGCAAGAGTAAATTTGACCGTCTATCGCTAACCGTCCACCCGTCCCATTTCGCGTTCGGGTTTTCCCAATAACCCCATTTTCCGGTTTCTTCGTCCTTTAAGCGATAGCCTTCATATTGAATCATGTACTCATCAAAGGAGACGTACTTCTCCTTATGTGGAACCTGTACACGTTTCAAATGTGCAGGGACTTCATATTTCGACGCCAGACTATCGGCTTTAACCGTTTGAAAGATGTTATCGTATGGAGAAACCAACCGTCCATCTTCCATTTGAACGAACTCTTCCGATTCGGTTTCATATCTTTGCCTATATGCCTCTTCGACAATAGCGTTGAATTGAAGATATTTCTTTGGGCAACTCCCTTTACCGTTTGCTTGATAAGGGGCCAACAATTCTCCGACATTTTCCAAAACTTCCGTAATTACACCTAATGTAAAATGACCCATTGTTGTTCAACATCCTTTCTGATTTTTTCTAATATGAATAACAATCCAGCACAAATGGGCAATGCTTACAGTGGCTACCCGGTGTGGCTGGAAATAAAAAAGATTTCATATCTGAAAAGGAATCCAGACAAGAAATCTTCAATTCAATCTCTTCGGCTAAACGAAGCGCCCAGTCTCTGGCTTTCACTGCTTCCAAAAGGCTGTATACATAAGCTTCTTCACGACGAAAACGCAGGAAGTAAAGCGCGCCTCGTATTTGCTTAAGTCCTCTCACCTTCATCAGCGCCCATGCATAAAGCATTAGCTGCCATGTTTCATTCGGGCCGTAAGGTCGCCAGTTCGATTTCCAGTCCTTGAACTGGTCTTTTTTGATCCAGTCTACATACCCCTGAAGGCTGATTCCTGAGCCGAGTGGAAGCTGAAAATGAACTTCAGTTTCACCAACCTCCATCGGAGCACGGGAGAGTAATTGCTGCATTTCCTCTCCCGTTACCTCTGGATGAAAGTCGGCTTCAATGAGTCCGGCTGCTATGGCTTCTGCTTCTGTCTCCCCATTGATCTTCAGCTCTATGGCCTTATGAACAGCTTTTCCAAGTGCCAGCGGTTTCGTGACCGGCTCTGATTTGCCCAAAATGTATTTTATATAAAAGCGATACGGGCAAGTCTCGTAAAGAGATAGACGGGAATAGGAGTAGATCATTCTTTCATGTCCACTGGTCTATGTTCTTCACATCATCACACCAATTGCATTTCCAAGTTCCATCTAGTTGCTTGGTGTGATCTTCATGCCCTTCACAATTATCACAAGCAATACCAACGACACTTCCAGCGGGCATTGCTTTCATATCTTCCAACGTTACATCAAATGAATTCATAAGACATACCTCCATGTTCTGGTTTTTAATCAATAAAATTCTTCTGCCGGTTCCAGTTCATCATCATCTGGTTCAAAGTTGCCGAACTCGATCAAGACGAGCATATCTTTAATGAAACGATCTTTTTAGGAATTTGTATCCGAACAATGCTCCATCAAGTGATTTATGACTTTTTCACGACTTAGCATGATATGTACCACCTTTCATTTTTTAAGCGCTGACGATCATCAGTCATTATCGGTCAATGTATCAAAACGGAAGATCCGCATCGTTAATTCCCCAGGCATTACCCCCAGAATTCGTCCCTTGATTCGAACCATTTTGACGATTGGACTGTCCATTTCGGTTTGTACTGCCGCCTGAACTCTTCCCTCCAGAGGATTGTTGGCCCGAGCTGTTACCGTTTTGATTAGGAGTCAAAAACTGAACGTTTTGCCCAATAACCTCCGTGACATAAACGCGCCGTCCCTCGTTATTCTCATAGTTCCGAATCTGAATGCGTCCGGTCACCGCCACCTGACTCCCTTTATTCAGGTAGTTCGCGACATTTTCAGCAACCGTCTTCCAAACAACAACTGGAATAAAGTCGGCTTCGCGCTCACCACCTTGATTCGTGAAAGGCCGATCCACCGCAAGCGTAAACTGGGCCACGGCAACACCAGCAGGCGTATACCGCAACTCAGCTTCTTTGGTCAGGCGACCAATCAGTACCACTTGATTCAAACTCATATTTAAACCTCCATTTCCATGCCTGCCGCTACCGGTTCAGGGCTTTAAGGATGGGACATGTATCTTTGAATAAATTCTTCGACTTCCACGGTCCAACCTGGACGTGATGAGCGCGAGAAAAGTTCCAGCACCGGACTCAGCAGCGGAATTTCAAGAAGCTTTTCTCTTGACTGGATGCGGGCAATATAGTGTGCATACCGCCCTGAATGAATGCCAAGCAGCAGCCAGAAATACGCTCGTTCAAGCTCATGCTGTACAATCTCATTCCACTGCGTCTGCATCCAGTCCAAGGTTCGCAAGTAGTACGAGTAATCCCGCTTCCGCATGACCTGCCAGTCCGGTTCTTTTCCGCCGTAAATGACACGGTAGACTCTCCGCTGTCCGGTTGACCATTGTTCGACAGGATGCCGTTTCCGACTTCGTCTTTTATCCTGGCTTCGGTATCGCTCTTTGACTTCTTCTTCGTTTACACCTTCCAGAAGGGAAATGAAGCGCAGAACACCTCCGCTTTCACCACAGTACCAGCAGCGAAATACTTGACCCTGGCTGTTGAGCGAGAGATAAAATCTGCGCCGTTTCCCCGGCTTACTGTCCTCCTGACAAAACGGACATTTCGCCAGTACTTCTTCGTTATGAATCGTTCGATGGTTCAGCTCCAATTGATGAAGCTTCGCCACTTCCACAATCTCAGGAAGCATGGACGCTCACCGCCCGTAGTGCTTCCTCCATCGTGACGGAAAGTGTCACAGGCTCCCAATCGGGCTGTAGAACAATTCGTTTCGTCACTGTTTTAATTTCCTTGGCTGGTTCCCACCATTGCCAGCGCTTATATATCTCGCTGGCAATGGCTACATGCCTACAACTCCTTTTATTGTTAAAGTTGCACGCCGGGCATTCGTGGCTGATGAGTAAGATATCACCCATCGGCTCAGCCCGTACCAGATACACACCATCGGAAGAATTCGAAGGGAGTACACAAATCAGCGCTGTTCCATCTGTAAAGGTAATCATGCTGCATTACCGATGATATGCACTGATTTCACGATTTTAAATCCATTTTCAATTTCAACTGTCAGCTCGAATACCGAGTCGTTTTGGATGTCATTCACCTGTTCCAATGCTTCTGGAGAACGAGCAATTAACACCTCTTCTTCCCCGGTCGCTAAATTGTTGACTTTCATTTTGGCGAAGGTAACTCCTCCTGGAGAAGTGCCGGTTGCGAAATCCAGCAGTCGGTAACCCTGCGAAGTACCATTTGATGTGCCTTGTGGCTGCTCACTGGGTGTCCGTTGTTGCGTCTGCTTCGGAACTTCCCCTCTACCCTGTCGCTGTTGCTTTGAGTCTTGTGAAGACTGCTGCTTGACTGAGGATGAATTCCCGGCAGGTAACGTAGGACTACTCTCCGTGCCAGCTTCTGGAGTTGGAGTCACATCAATAACATCTAGTTCGCTTTCATCCATCATGCCAAGTCCAGCGATGGAAAGCGTCACTCTCCGCTTCGCCTTCGTCTCACATTTCATGACCGCAACGGCAAACTCATCAGGAGTGAGTGGCAACATCCTTCCCGTCGAAACCTTCTTATGCCGCAATTCATCGAAAATTTTCTCCTCCTTAATCAGAGGAACCGCACCAACCGATTCGTCACAACGACCATCGGAGGTTGTCGCCTTCGCGGTAACACAATACACGTCCCCTATACGTTCCCGGTTCGTGATTGCAATACTGATCGAATGGATCTTCCGAAGCTGATCCGTTGCATCACGCTTGGCATACAGCACCAGCTTGCCATCCAGATTCAAATACTCAAACGGACGCGTCAGCGGATTCAGGCCAAGACTTTCGCAAATCTTGCTGTAGTATTCCAGTCTCTCCTGTGGCTTCAATGCATCCAAATTGCCTTGGACAACGACCTTCTCCATTATGGAAAGTTGTGTGTTTTCCCCATCGTTTTTCAGCTCCTGTTCGTAATTTTAATTTGACTCAGTAAATGTCTTTTGCACCAGTTCATCCAGCGCCCTCCAGATCGCCGTGATTTCACTTTTTAACGGTTCCGGTGCTTCAGAAGCAGCATCATCCAGCAGAGACAATGCTTCTTCCAACGTGGATTGGACATTCTCCATGACTTCCGCTTCATACGTTTGCCGAAGCAAGTCATTCAGTACCGCTTCAGATGAAGATGCCTTACGTTCGTCTTCCCATCTGGCCTTCATCTGTTCCCACTGCTGTTCCTTCGAAATGGCAGCAGTGGGCTGGTTGGCAATTGAAGCTTCCTCTTGGCGATGCTTGGCGTGAAACAGACGCTTAAATAATCTCGTTACCTTTGAACTGGACATGAATTGCACATCCTTTCGGCGTTTGTATAAAATGCAAAAAAGCCGATCTCCACATGATTGTCTCATGCAAAAATCGGCTTTTAAAAAACAGTC
Source organism: Paenibacillus sonchi (assembly GCF_016772475.1). Taxonomy (NCBI): domain Bacteria; kingdom Bacillati; phylum Bacillota; class Bacilli; order Caryophanales; family Paenibacillaceae; genus Paenibacillus; species Paenibacillus sonchi. The sequence goes on along the minus strand of NZ_CP068595.1, from coordinate 4,449,494 downwards.
TTAGGTTTTAATTAGTGAGTCATAGAGGTAGCGGCTTCTTCATCTATAATGGGCCGCATCCAATTAAAATCCTTTTTCAAATTACTGTACTAACTCGTAGGATTCATCCTTTCAAACCTTCGCTTCAAATGCCTTAAAGCCCAGCGCTCTAAAAACAGCATTGAGAGTCAGCATCTTAACATCCTCAGACCCCGCTTCGATCTGGGAGACGCAATCATGCGTTATGCCCGCTTGCTTAGCCAGCTTACATTGTGTCCATCCTAAAGCAAATCGCCTAGCTAAAACAGCATTTGCTACTGCGACCGAGAAGCTATCCAAGTAAGCAGAAATTTCAGGGTCTTGACGAGCTTCCTGTATAAACTCCAAAAAATCTTGTCCTGGCTGTTTCGGCATTCCCTCTCCCCTTTCGGACAGTACGTAAATAAAAAAAAGCCGTCTTTCAAAATGAAACTGAAAAATCGGCTTCTTAGCTTTAATAAAGTTCTAGGCTTCGTTTGCTGCGTATGCAGCAGCCTCTTCATCTGCCATAGGTCTGAGTCCTTCAATCTGTAAGGCTTTGAACAGCTTGGATAACGCATCCGGCGTAACAACAAGCCCCGCTCGATGATGAGTCAACCCCATTTCAATCACGCAGACATCAGCAAAAGATACACCCGACACATCTGCTAATTGCTGAAGATCGTAGCCCAGCTCTTTTCGTCTTTCCGTGATCATCCGTCCTATGGCCACTTCGGCACTGTCCGCATACTCAGCAACTCCCGGAACTTCCCGTAAAATAGATACAGCTTCCCTGTATCCTTTTTTCAAGTGATCGTATTTACCCATCACTCTTCATCTCCTTTTAGGTTAATGTACTTCTCTGGAGATTGGATGAATGTCGAATATACAGATTTCGTAACCTTTATGATCTTTTCAAATTCCGGAGAGTAGGTAGCTAATTTGATGGTTGCTCTTACAAATACCAAAAATTGAATGTCTTTGATCTCATACGCAAAAAACAAAGCTCTGAATGCACCAGCTCCACGCCAATTCACTCGAAATTCAAGTAGTGGAGGGTGATTTACGAGTTCTTTTACAACTCTAATGGTGTAAAGCCCTCCATCCTTACGCTTCGTTGTGAAAAATACGGTTAGAGCAAGTGGAAGCCCAATGCTTTCCAAAAAGTCCAATGCGCTTAAAACATAGAGAGACAACTGCCCCTTTTCCGGGCTACCTCCAGCTTCTTCACCCAAGGATTTTATGGTTTCAAGTACTTGAGAACAACCGTTTTCATCTTCCAGGAACCACAGAACTATCTCCATTATACCATCCCTTCATTTTTTATAAAACGCAAAAAAGCCGATTTCCACACGGAATCATCCATGTAAAAATCGGCTTTTAATCACTACTCATTACAAATCGCACGCGCATACCATTGCTTTGTTCAGAGCCTTTCGGACTTCATCATTCCTTGTCTCCAGCAAACGGGAGTTTCGGAATCCAGGGTGGCTTTCGCCTTTTGGCCTGCTTTTACCTCACTCTTCCTTTTCTCTTCTTCAGTAGAGAAAAATCAGCAGGATCGAGGGCAATGCTAATGTTCTTTTGGAACATCCCATGCTCTAAACGACTTTGTGAAGATCAAAGTCAAAGCGGTGGGCCAAACCCTTGTCTCCGGCTTATCAAAGGGAGTTTAGGGATACAAAAAATTACACTTTTATTCTAGCACATGTTGGTAAACTATACAAGCACATGTTCGCATGTAATTCCCTATCACTTCCACACACCGTCTTGCTGCCGGAAAAACGTATAGTCCTCTCGCAAATCCGTGTCCAGCATTAGCCGGGCTGACGTCAGCACTGGATTAAGACTTCGGTCATCTTAAGGTTGGTCTGGAATACAAATCAAGCATGACCACCCAAGTGTTTACAAGCACGCGTCAATAATTCATTGTCTCAATAATTCAATTCGATACCAATAGGTATTTCTCTGTTAGATCCAAATTCACACAATTTTTTCATTTTTCAATTCAATTATTTGTTTTAAAATTAAATCTAAAGAGGCATTCCAATGGATACATGACTCTTTTTCATAAAACCCCCCCTTTTTGAAATTATGTTTAACACATCCGCCCATACATAAAGGTAAGAATTTGCAATTCATACATTCATTTATTTTTAATGGATTCAAATCAACCCACTTTGTGAAATTTGAGTGGTTATGGTAGTCTTCCCAAATATGTGAACCGCCTAACGATTTATCATGAACATCTACTCCACATTTAAACACCTGCCCATTAGGATCAATACAGATGGAGTTAGGATTTTGTGCCCCACACGCTCTATATTTCACCTTTGGAATCTCAACTACATCTTCGACTTCTAAATTCGGAAATCTCTTAAGCACCTCTTTCTGAAAACTTAACACATGCCTATAAAATTCTTCAAACGAAATCGTGTCAGATTCTAAATTAGTACACACTGAACTGATAGGGCCTATCATTGAAATATATGGTATTATCCTTCTTTCTCTTGTAAATACAACTTGGTTACTAAGCTGCTCAAGGAGTTCATAAGCCATACTTACTGTTTCCCTATTAACGTTAATTCTTATTGCAATATCAATCTTTTTCGATGAATTTTTGATACCATTCAATACAGAATTAAAGCTCGGATTTCCTCCTTTGAATGGACGGTTATTATTATGTATTTGTTGTGGCCCGTCTAGAGTAATCTGAATATTGGACACCTTTAACTCTGATAATTCATCAACAATATTCGGAGTTAGTCGAGTTCCATTTGATACCATGCTTGCATTATATTCAATTTTCAGTTTATCAGTAAGTTGGATGAACTTTTCCGAGAGATATTTAATTTGTTCGAAAGCTAATAGCGGTTCACCACCATACCAATCAACCTTGAGCTTTTTATATTTACCTTGAGATAGTTTTTGATTAATTTGAGATACTACACTATCGCACACTTCTCTGGTCAATTGAATTCCATTACGCTTTTGATAACAATAGTAGCACTCAAGGTTGCAGTCCATTGTTGTTGCAATTGTTACCGAAAGAATTTGTGAATTTGAAACGGAATTGAAATTATCTTCTATAACTTGCAACTCATCAAAATCAACTGGAACAATAAATCCCCCTTTTAGAAGGGCATTAATAACCTCATTTTCTTTTTGATTATTATTTAAATAAAGTGGTTTATCGTCACAAATTCCATCCAAAATCAAAGCAACCTCTTTAGGTAATTTTATAAAACCTCCTTTTAAACAATTGAATAAAAAACTATTGTTAGAATCATCAAATTTAACTTTGTGATTGTACTTTGAACATTTAAATAGTTTGTTGTTCATACTTGACACACCGCTCTACAACCACAGAGCCTAGTCCCAGATGGTACTTCTTCAGATGGATGTATAACCCATAATTCATTTATTTTTATATTCTCAAGTTCTTTTTCTTTAAGAGTATTAATCTTTACAATTTCCAACCCTACTTTTTTTCTATCATCTTCCATTTCACGAATCCTCTTTTCAAGTTTAATTAAATTTGCTCAAATCAATCTAATAATTCAGCATAGCTAGAATCATTCATTTTTTTTGCACTGTTTAGTAGCGAGTTTGAGTAACCGATACGCTTTCTTAAAACTCCACTAACAACTGTACTTATAGATGATTCTTCCCTTATACAATTAAATGTCTTGGGAAGAATCATCTGTCCATATTCTGTTTGTAATCAATTTTTTTAATTTATCATGCTATACAGATATTTCTGCATCCGCAAAGCGTGGCACCAGATGGTACTGCATCAGCAGGTTGAAAAACCCATAAATCTTCAACTTTTAAATCCGACAATTCTTTTGCCTGAAGTGTATTAATTTTTACAATTTTGAAACCCTGCTTTTGTTCTTGATTTTCCAAAAGTATTCTCCTTTCTTCAAGAATTTACTTTTATTGTTTGAAAAGATTACGTATTATATACATACAAAAAATCAGATATTTGTTTATTCGCACAAAGTTATTAAAAAGAGTTTTTAATTGGATACGACCCAATTTCCTATTCCTAATTGTTTATTAGAACTGTGACTCTTGTGCCAAAACTACATTCCAAACGAATTCTAATACACAACAAAGGAGAGTCATCCGATAACACCGAGACCTTGGACGGCAATTATGGCCTCTACCTCAGTAGGAGACCTAACAGTGTTAAAGATTATTATCTCTGCCAGATGCCATTTTGCTGCCGAAAAAATGTGTAGTCTTCTCGTAAGTCCGTATCCAGTAATAAACGAGCAGAAGCCAGCAACGGATTTAGCAAGGATACCTCCTCCAAGTTCTCCGTTATCACTATGATCGGCTGACTACATCGGCGCAGCTCTCTTTCTGTTGCCGTCATGTCCGAATTTCCGCGCACCACCAATATATACCGCAGAAGGTCCCCAATTTGAACCTTACCTGTAAATGGCGATGCTGCGGGAAGGATTTGAAAACCCTTTTGTTTCTCATGCAGAGCAGCAGCAAATTGAAAGAACACCAGTTTGGATAATACCGATGGAATATCCCAATGACTCCAGCTATTCACACTCTGACCGGATTTCAAAAGCTGGATACTCCGCGGGCCTAACGTAAAGATCGGGATGGTATTCTTGTTCTTTTTTAACTCGTGCTGTACTAGCTTCTTCTCAGCCAGCATTCGCCTCACCTGATGCCTGCGCCAATGAAAAAGGCGAGTCATCTGCACGCTGCCGATACAGCCAATTTGCCCGATGGCTTGAAGCCCAATCTCTTCCATCGGCAACCGAATCGGAGCATAGCCCGCGGAAATCGGCTCTGATAGAATCGTAGGAACAAACATCCATTCATGCGTTAATGAAAAGGGAGACCGGGCTTCTGCCCGATCTCCATGCTGTTTCTCCATCCTGCGCCTCCTTACCGCTTCCGCGTAATTTGCCCAAAGATTTGCTCCTTTTTCATGTCAACGCGGAGAATACGAAGAAACACACGGTCGCCTTGCTTCACTTTGTCAAATGGCATATGCCGAACCAAGGCATCCACACCACGTTCCAGATTTACAAAAACACCGTATTCCACGACACCGGAAACCGTCCCAATATACTCTCCTCTCGTGTTATAGCGCTTGCTGCAATCCGGCCACGGGCTTTTATCCAGCGCCTTTTTGCTGATGACAACCTTCTTTTGCTCCCTGTCCAGTTTCAAGACTTTAACTTTAAAGTGATCTCCAATTTCTGCCACATCTCGCAAGTCTTCCGTCCAACCGTATCCAAATTCCTGAACCGGCAGCTCAATAGAGATCCCGCCAATATCCACGGTCATTACCTTGGCCTGAATGGAACGTACCACGGCGGTAATAACCGCTCCTTGCTCCAGCCACTTCCACGTCATGCCCTCCATATGTTCTATGGCTGCTTGCCGTGAAGCAATGAAAGTATCCCCATCACGGTCATAGGATACGATTTTGAAGGCTACCGGCTCGCCAAGCAGTTGCCGGAAGGCATGTGCGTCCGAAACACCGGAGAATTCCTGTGGAATATAGCCCCGGACTTCACCGACCATCACCACACCGCATAGCTTCTTCAGCTTGACCTCCACCCCGACCATTTCAGCTTGCAGGATCAGATTGTTTTGCTTGGCACTGTATATCTGCGCCCAACCTTCATCATATCCGCTTTGCTCCAGCTTATCCTTGTCATAACCTTCAATCAGTACACGCTTCAGTTCTTCGCTCATGTGTAAAACCTCCATAATTAAAATTTTGGCAATATAAATAACCTCACCGAAGGTCAGTGAGGGTGTTACTCAAATGGGTCTTCTTCAAGTGCTACATTAGGTTGCATTACTTGCTGTTTGTGAAGCTGAAATTCACTGTGTAATTTTATTAGAGTAGGGTTTTTACTTCCATAAATCCGAGACAGCATATCAAAGGCTGTATTGGCATCTTCGTGTTGGGTGATGTCTCCCCATAAATCATTCTCGTTATATTCGAGCTTTAACTCATCTAAAATCCAACAAAATAAATACATTTCAAATGCGTTTTCTTCCCTGACTTTAATATGTGTAGGAATATGTGAAATGTCTTTTATAAGTGCTTCTGTTCTCTTATCAGATTCTTTTTGTTCACTGCTTATGAAGGTCAGTCTTGATGGAAATGCCGTTTTCTCTCCTTTTTGTTCCTCAATTTTCTGTGCTGTAACCTGATCCGAAATCTGCTCATCATGTTTGTGTTTGAAATGATGTTTAAACGCCCAGAACTTTTTTGCAGGTTCCCATTCCCGCCGCTCTTTCCAATCCTGCGGCACGAACACGCCCTTGCCGATCTTCGGTGGCAGCGGCGTTCCGTCCTCCAGCAGCTTCGCTACGTAATGAAACTTCGGCAAGCCGTCCATCAATTGCGTGTAGAATATGCGGTCTTCTTCCTTTTCCGTATCCCGGTAGTTTTCAGGCAGGATGTTCGGAAGGAGCAACTGCTGTTTGAACGTGCTTTGTCTACTGATAATCTGCTTTTTGCCAAACTCCCGGCTGAATTCTACTGCATCCTGGTACGCCAAGCCGCCAAACGAAATTTTATTCCGGCAACTGGTCAGGATGGATTGCTTCATGGCTTTGGCGTTGATTTTCCCGCTCTCGACTTCAAGTTGGCCTAGAGACTGAATCGCGAAAATCCCGGCTGTCTTGAACTCAGCGGCAATGGACAGAAACAGCTCCACATCTGGGTTAATATAGCGTGAATATTCATCTACGATCATGATATGCGGTACGCGCGTGCGCTCCGTTCCCGGCCTGCGGAACGTTCCGCTTTGCAGATGCATCACGACAAATTGACCGAAGGCATCCCCAGCTTTTCGCAGCTTCCCCATTGCGGTATTGACGGCAAGGATACCCCCTCAGCATAATGCTTGTCCATATCAAAATCGGAGTGTCCCGTTAAAATAGGCTCCAAATGGCGATTTGAAGTCAGGTTCTCCAATTGGGCGCGAAGGCCAATGACAAACTGTTGATACTTTTCCTTCTGCGCCCCAAGTAGCTCGGATTGAAAAAACTGTACCAGATCGGACTCACCTTCCTTGAAACGCAACTCCTGCACCTTATCTTCCAACAGTTTCTGATCCCGCATCGTCCGAAGGACATCACCCAAATTGACATCATCCAGATGAAGACGTTTCAGCAGTTTCGTGATATTTCGCCCAGCTAACTCCTGTACCGTGGCGAAAAATGCCTCCTGCTTCCCGAACATGGATTTCAACACGGTAACGGTCGCTTCCGCCACATCGTCTTCATCTCCCTTCATCACAGGAAACCGAGCGCTGTTTGAAATCGTCGGATCGACATGAACACAGGGCAAGTTCATTTCCCCGCACATTTCATTGACCATGCCTGCCATGTCACCCTTTGGCTCAACTACGGATAGTCCCAAGGGGATACCCCGTTTCTTCATGAGAAGCAGTTGGTAGATGATCGGCTTCAGCAAGGTCGCCGTCTTCCCGCAGCGGGTAGGGCCAACAACTAGCATGTGTGTAAATAGGTCACTTCCACTCCAGCGAATCATTCACCTCACTCCTTCATCGGGATTTCTTCACCTAAGTTCAGTTCTATATCTGGACTACGAATAAATAGACGTTTGAGCTTTTTCCAGCGGTCAACGGGAGTGGGTTTGACGGCTACGAGTTGCTGCTTGCTGACATTGCCACGCCGATTCAGCAAGTTATGCTGCAAACGGGAATTGGCAAAGGTGATGAACGATGAGAAAATAAGTCCGGCAATCAGAGCAGCGTGGAAACCGGCAGCAGCAGACAACGGAGAATCAGGCTGGCCCTTTAAAAAAGCATGGAGTCTCCCGCTCAACGCCATACCCGTCCACAAAAGACCCGTAAAGAAATAGATCAGCTTATTCCGATGCTCCAGCACCCAACCGTACATGTAGACAATCAAGCACAAGATAACCGGGAGCCAACTCCAGAAACCTGCACAATCCGGCAAACGCCAATACAAATAAACCCACCCGCCGAGAGTGAGCATGAGCCATACGAATCCGATCATGGCAGTTCATTCAGAAAGTCGAACGGATCGGTATCTGTAGACTTTTCAATTGGGATAACCGGCATAAAGGAAGTGTAGTTGTAATGGACACCCTGCTCAAACTGTTGTTTGAACGGCATTATATATTCGTCATTTGAAGTCAAAATAAATATTGCTGTACCATCATCTTCCGGCATTACAAAACGACTGATTGGACGCTGCAAAACAATGACCTTGTATTCATCATCAGCAAGTGAAATACGACCGACAAAAGGTGTTTTCTCTGCCTTGATTTCAACCGACACGCAAGGCTCTTTGGCCTGCAAATATTTGACGAATTCAAAGAAGATCAGCTTCTCCAATAACTCTGCTATACTCCAGTATTCAAGGCGTTCCGATTTAATACCCATCCATTCACTTCCTCGCAGCCCCAAAGTATAGACGATTTGCTTTCGTCCATTTAGCCACAACTCATGAGGAAGCAACTCTCCTTTGCACATCATCGAATGAATATGCTTTTGCCCCACTCCGAACAGGTCAATCATCTGCTCACGCTCAATCGCTCCGATATAACCTACTGCCTGCAACAAAACATCTTTTGTCGGAAAATCAAGCACGGCGCTGACGTACACAGGATTCGGTTTGAAAGCCCACGGCTGATTCAGATCGTAGAGCGGGATCACTTCCGGCTGTTCCATTTGGATCAGAAGCTCCGGTGTCGTCTTCTGATTCAGTACCTGGACTCCGTCTTTGATCTCTTGAAATTCCTTGCTCATCCGATTGAATTCCTGAATGTAGCGCTCTTTAAACTGCATGGCTGATTTACCAGTGTATCCCATCGCCAATTTGGTAAATCCATCCCGTGTGATGGTGTACTTCGGATATTCACGGCCCCGTTCGTTAGCATAAGTTGACTGCCCAAAATTGAGCCGTGAGAATTCTTCGCTACACCCCAATGTTTCAATGTCACGCAAAACGTTTTTGTGGACTTTGCCAAATACCTCAGCCACCATCAAGCTATCCGTCACTGGATGGCCGTTCTCCAAGTAAACCAGTTCTTGCATATACAAATCTCCTTTCAAATCACTACTTGATGTGTGTTAGATAAATAGTCTGCTTTAGCTTTACGAATCCCCCCTTTCAAAACTCCGTTCAATGCTTTCTTTCGAGATACCCACAATATCTACATGTGCCGCACTTGATAACTCCTGTTTGTACCGCTCGACTTCCGTCTCTAAACAAAAAAGAAGGACTCGCCGCCCTCTCTCTGGTAAGCATCCACATTGTAATTTCTTAGGCATCGTTTATAAATCATGATGTCGCCAATCAGCACCTCAATGACATATGGCGTTGGAAGCCCGTCGCTTCTTCGAATTCCATAAAGGAATCCGTATTTGTTGCTGCCTTCCTTTACTCGGGTTAACTGCCCATATTGAGACAACAACTTTTGCAGATTTAAAAACGCGTTTGTTGACAGGATGTACTGCCGAGTCAATGTGATTCCGATTTCATCGAACGGCAGCAAATGAACGGGAATCCCTCCGGTTACTAATCCCATTTTGTTACTCATGCCTTCAAATGCGTCTTTGATGGGCCTGCTTTTGTAGTAGATCAAGTAGCCTCGCAATTTCGGGTGCTTCTTAATTTCCGTGATGATCTTTATCAGCGTCTGGTTTCTAGCATCGGGCATGAGCAGGTAGATCATATAGTCCCCCTCAGCGGTACGAAAGCCGCCGACCGTCAAATTCCCACGGTTGAGATGATATTTGCGTTTGATTGCCCGTGAGTCCATAAAAGGCACTTCCGGTATTTGCACATAAAGCTCATTTGCATCCGTAATGTACTGCCTCTGTTGGATAGACAAACCCAAATCCCTTGCCCGATAGTTCTTGCTGTCCAATAAACCGTGCTCGATTAATAAGTCCATCCCCGCTTCGGTCAATCGGACATAGGCCGCGGTTACTGTTTGGCCCGCCATCCTCTTCCCGAAAACATGCGAAGTAATCAGCCCTTCTTTCTTCATGATATACAGGCGTTTATTCCCATATTTTTCACCATTGGAAAAGTGCTTGGTCACAATTTGTCCCTTGGTCATCTCTCTTAACTCATACAGTTCGTGCAGTATAGACAGGTCGCGATCTGTCCATTCTCGCTGTCTTGGCATGGTATTCACTCCTTTCTGCTGGAAATTGAATGCGCCCCTATTTTAGCTGCTGTGGACTTGGAAGGGGGTTTTGCTGGGTTAATGGACGGGGGAGGTGGAACGAGTGGTCAGAATCTCCCGCTCAACTGCGTTTTGCGGTAGCCTCTTCCCACCTTTTCGCTCTTGGCCTCCTGACAGCTATCCCATAACCCCTTGTCTAGTATGAATTTTCAGCATTTTTTCTTCGCAAAAATCGGGTTAAGTCCGCATGGGGTGGTTATCGGGTTCGAACATACCCGAAAAATCATGCCCTGAAGCATATTTCCGACGCACATTTTCAATCATTTTCATAGCATTTTCAGAAGGCGTAATAAAAATCTGAACATGATTTTTTCGAGCCAAATCCAGAAACCCAGATTCCATTACTTCAATTTCCTTCCATGAATCATCTTCAATAAATCCAGCGTATCGAATGGCATTAATTAAGAAGCTACGGTTGCGATTATCCAAATCACGAATCATCAAATTCTCAAAAAAGTGACCAATATATATAAAGGCCGAGCGTAGAGAAGGAATATCCAGTCTTGCAGTTGCTTCCATCGTAGCGCGAATATAGTAATCCCTAACCTTGTTCTTATACTGCTTTTCCTTCATGTAGAGTGGTAACATTCCCTGGTAAGAAAGCTGATGTACGGGATACTCATCCAACATATAGGTACGATAGTGACACGGCGGATAGGCAAGCGGATCAGGTGATGTACTTTCTGGCAATCGTTGAATCCGTTCAGATAGAACTTCACCCAAATTAAAAGAAAGCATAACTGACTGCCGATACATGTCCTCCAAATCCGTCACTTCTTTTTGCTCTTGTTGTTCCATAAAAGACATCTGCATCACTCCAACTTTTTAGAATTTTGAAATGTATCTTATAAATGCTGCACTTAATATAAAAGTTAGTTTTTAACATTTAATTATGTCGCTGCATTTAATATGAAGCGTATCGCTTCCGTCTCATTCCAAGTGGTTTAAAAAGTCAAACGGATCATCGGACACTGTTTTTTGGGGGGCTGGAGCTGATTCTTCCTCTGATAGCAAGGCTTCCAGATCGACGGTTTCTTTCTTTACCAGTGACTTAAATCCAGCCAGCACTTCCGCAATAGCGTCCGTCTTCTGGCTTCGTTCATCCACTTTGCGCTCCAACTCCGCAAGTTCATCCGTCAACTTCGTCACGCCGTTCGGAAAATTGAGTCCAGCAAATACGGTATAAATCGTGACTAGCCCCGGCTGATCTCCAACATAGGTCGCCACCGGATTTTCGTCCAGAATTGGCGTGCATTCGTGTAAGAAGGATTGAATCTGCTCAACAAACGCATGAGTAAACAGACGTTTCGCCGCCGAGCTGTCGGCCACAATGCTCACTGCGCTGCTGGTTGCATCCTCAAGGTCATACCCGGCTGACAGCTCCCCACTCAACACACTTTGCTTCATCGCTTCCATATATGTTACCGGAGAAGCAAGGTCTACCGCCTGTGCAGGCAATACACATTTTGCGATATGCAAGCAGCCGCCCGTTTTTAGCATATTCAGCCATTCAGAAGCGTCGAAGTGGTAGCTGCCGTAAGGCTTGTAGCTGGCGGTGACGGTGTTCAAGTCATGGAGAAGTCGGGCCACATGGCGGTTACATGACTTCATGAAGTCTTCCACACTCTGATTCTGATGTAAGCCGGTCTGGAACAGCTTTTCATTGTCCACAACTACAATAGCCCCCAGCCCCTGCATCGCTCTCTTAATCACTTGCAGACGTTGCAGGGCATTGTCTAGCACCTTCCTTCCCTCGTTTCTACGCGGCAAAGTGAGCAGCAGGCCAAACCGCCCCGCAAAGCCTACGGTATGCAGTAAACGGATCGCCTCGATGACAGCTCCAGTTCCTGTTCCGCCACCCAAGCCACAGCAGATAAAAACGTAATCCCGGTCACTGAAATAGCTTTGAATGGTTTCGGTAATGGCCGTCTTGTGGACAGTGAATGCTTCTTGTCCGAGCTGAATATCCCGGCCTACTCCGCGTTCATATCCCGGCAGCGTAATTTTCTTTACATTCGGATAATCCGGCAGCTTGAGAAGATCCATTTCATTACTGTTAATCAGGATCGCTGTATAGGGCCGCTGTGTATTTTTTGCCGATAACCTCATCCCCGCACACGCATGAGCGATGGAGGTTCCTCCCATCCCCAGCCCCAAGAATCCATACTTCAAACTGATGTTCATTGTCCTCCCGCTTCCTTCCGTTTATTTTGCTCCTGCAACCGCTGCTGTCTGTAAATTAGCAACTCTTTGCCCAAAGGGGATAACGTATAGCGCTTGGATTTCGCGACTTCTGCTACATGTACCAGCGCTGCCCCTTCCAGCATGGCGGCGGCTTCATCCAGCAGATGCCGAGAACGGATCGGCATTTCCTCTGCCTGTGGATGTATCTGCTTATACAGAGCATTGGTCACATCACGCAATTGTTCTTTTTGCACCGGACGACTAGCCATCCTGATTGCAGCAAGCATCCACATCATGTTTTCATTCTTGGCTGTAGCCGATAGCATTGCATCCAAAATCGCTTCTCTGCTCATCAAGGACTCTCACCCCCTCCTTTCAATTCTTATCAAAACAAAAAAAAGGCCCCCGCCTTTTGACGAGAGCCTAATCATTCCATCGTATTTTGTTTTTATTTTATCTACACACCCTGTACGAGGTGCAACCAGGATGAAACTTCTGCCGATCTTACCGGTTTCATTTCAATCCAGACACTCCACAGCGTGACTCAAAACGGCTGAACTGACATCCACGGATAACGTCCTATTTCAATTCTGCGCACTTTATACGGAGTGCGACGTTCCGCTGTTCTATTCATGCTTCTGTCAAAAACATTTCAATTCACACACTCCATACGGAGTGCGACTTCCGGTTCCTCCAGATCAACATCCCAACCACGGCATTTCAATCCACACACTCCATACGGAGTGTGACGAAAAAGGAGATTGAGGACAACATTGTTGCAGTATTTCAATCCACACACTCCATACGGAGTGCGACGGTGAAAATTATGTTATTGTTCTCGTTACAAGATGGATACTACCGATTTCAAATTCAAACCTGATAAAAAAAGTATAGTTCATCCCTTGACTTATTTCCAGTTAATTCTTTCTCTTGGTATTTCGACAAATTCTGAGGTACGAATTCCCCAGTGTTTTTATGTGAGCTTCAGGTTCGCACCTGTCTCAGGCAGTCTCTCCATTAAATCCAAAGCTTTATTGGATACATAAAGATTAAAATGTTCGCTGCAAGAAAAAATGGAGCAATCGGTATCTTCAGCTTCCCGCTCCTCCAAATCAGCATCCCGATAACAGCAAATACTCCTGCTAATCCAAGCAACAGCCAAAGAAAAACCAGTGACTTCCACCATCCCATTGCTGCTCCGACAACCGTAAGCAGCTTAATATCTCCGCCACCTATTGAACCGGGAATGAACAGCGCTGCAAGATACATCAAGCTTGAAGCAGCTACCGTTCCCAACACATAGTATCCATAACCCTGATCGGCAATAAAGAGTCTCGCCAGCAGCATATAACCTAGTCCAACCAGCACCAACCGATTCGGAATGACACGCTTCTTTAAATCGGTATAAGTAGCGTAAATAAGTATTAGTACAAGTGGCAAATCAATCAGCCATCCTTCCATACGTCCTCTCCTTATCCCAAAAATGTTCTGCTACTTAATTACGCAAAAAAGCAGCCTCCGAAAAGACTGCTCATAGCAAACATGATATAATTGTACATGCAGCAGATTGGCTTGCAAGGGCGGCATGGTTCCACTTTTCCGAAAGGAGGTGGTGCCATGGAAGTTAAAGACGCATTAACTTTAATGTTAATGTTCGGGATGTTCATCCTCGCTTTGCTTACCTACTTAAAAAGAAGTAGGCCCCCTTAAGGTTGACGACCAGGGAGCCTAACTTCCACCGTTAACGAGCCAACAGCCCTTAAAAGCGGCTGTTGCAGGGGACGGTTGCAGCCGTCCTTTTCTTATTGTTATTATAAAACTAAAAATACATACATTCAATCCCTCCGCTTTAACTCTTTTACTTTTTCCATAGCTCCGATGTATCTCTCCGAATCTGCCAATCATCATACATACTGCCGTAAATCGTCACCTTCTTTGTTGCACATGCGGAGAGCTGATTACGACCAGCGTAGCTCGCCATGATCTTGACTGTATATTCACCGTCTGGTGTGCTGACTTCCGTGTAGTGCTTTCGTTCGTAAATTTCTTCCCCGGTAGAGAAGCGATAGGATTCAACCGGTAGTTCCCAGGTTGCCGTTTTATCATCCCCACTGGTCTTCACCAGTGTGCGTGTTGTTACGTATTTCCCTTTGGTATCATAAAATACAGCCTTCACATTTGTTGGCCCACTGTATTTTCCACCGAAGGGGATAGGCGTTCCTTCCAATCCCGAAGGCATTTTCGTCTCCCAATCATTGGTATACTTGGTCGTTACCTTCACTTCAAACCCATAACCCGCACGGGTAACTTCGTTAGGGTTCAATCCTTGCTTCTTTGCCCAGGGGATGATCGCCCAACTCCCCCGGCTTTCCCGATCCGTTTCCTTCGGATTTTTCTTGTCCGTTGGAATGCCTTGCTTAGTGTTGACTTCCAAATTAACCTTCAAGTTCTCATTATACGATACAGTTCGAGACTCCCATATGGGATCGGTGTAATCAGTGTACGTATAGGTGTACCAGTGTCTATCCCCATCCGAGTCGGTGTAATAACTCTCACGTGTCTTCTCGGGATACCCCGTAATCAAATTATACGTGACATTCCACTCACCGTTGACATTGCTGTTGTTACATTCATTATAATCCCCCCTTTATTCGGGGTATCCACTCTACAACCAGTTGTAGCTACATTATTTCCCCGATCTTTATCCGGACTTTCTTTCAAGGGATCTACCACAACTCTAATGCTATGAATCCCCTCTGTTCCCTTCCAAAGAAAATTACCTACTGTAACAGAAGTATTTGCAGGCAGTGTTCTTTTAGTTTCATTAATTTGTTTTTCATTCGCATAGAACCGAATCCGTACATTCGGAACCGATTGCTTCCCTACATTTTTAACCTTGGCGGTAATCGTACCCGCTTGTCCTGTCTTTAGGGAATTAGGAGAAATCGTGATGGACTGAGCGATTAGATCATTCTCTGGTCCTTTCACTTCAATCATCCATTCGCCCTTAATTGAGTTATTGTTGTATGCGGTGGTAGGAAACTCCAACGCCCGCTCCTGATGACTGGGATTGTTGATCACGGCGGTTGCCTTAATGTAATACTTACCTGGGTTCTTTCCAACGTCTAGTTTTCCAAGATACGCGTTGAACGTTGCACCTTTGGTCAGTGTCTGCGGGAGCTGAGTATATCGTGAGCCGGTATTAAACTCCGTGGTGATTGCACCACCAATTTTGACAGACAAAGTGTTGGGAATGCCGTTTTTATAAACGTGGTCGGAAGAAATAATATCTTCCCCGTCATAACGAAATTCAACCCACATTTGCCCTTCATCTGTCATGGTCAGCTTAGTAGGAACATAATCCATTGGCTGGTCCACAGAAAGGGTGACACTTTGGATCACGGTACGCCCGTACCCATCGTCCATGATAATGTCTACATCCTTGCCCAAAACGGAGGCAATTTGTTTAGCATTGATCTTGACCGTACCGGTCGCCGTTTCCTTGTCAGTTTCGATATGGATGAACTTGCCTCCTGTCAGGCTCACTGCTTGGCTAAGATCAGGAAAGGCCCCCTTCTTGACCGCAACCAACCGAATATCTCGTTCCGAATAACCATAACCATTGTAGCTGATGCTAAGAGTGCTGCCATTGGTTACTTTCATCTGCGGCCAAGCGGAGACGGTGTACAGAGCGCGGTAGCTACTCCCAACTTTTTGGGATTGGTTAAATTTGATGCCCATTCGCTGCACGATGCCTGCGGTGCGTAAAAAATCAAATCGGTCTTTGATCATATAATAGTATTCGTGCCCTGTTTTAAAAACAGGATCATCTGCGTTTAATGAAAACTTCTTTTTAAAATATTGACGCTGGTTGGTTGCAATTGGTTGACCAGACCATACAGCGTCAAATAAATCTTCAAGAGCATCCTGACTTTTATAGACCAAACCAAAACCATTCTCTTTTGAAAAGTTCGTATCAGCCGATGTCTTTTTAACATTGAAAACATCGTAGTTCTGAACAATACGAGTCTGTCCGTCGGGGAAAGCAAATAGTCCGGCCCATTGATCAAGTTGCCATGGATTATTTATCACCTGCTTGTCCAACGCCGGGATGTAGCCGTTAAAGCCCTTTTCATCCTCCGTTCCATAATTCCAGTTCACATACTTGTTTAGCATTGGTGTGGCGGCAGCCGATACAGTCTGAGTTAAAAGCGTCAAACTGGCTGCGACAGTCAACAAAAACCTCCCTACCTTAATCCTCCTCATGTACAATCTTGCTCCTTTCCCTTCGAAAAATTGTCGTACATCCATAGACAAAAAAAAGAACCTCCCCAACATAAAGGGAGGCTCTAAAATTGTGGTACCATATTTATTTAATTCCCGCACCCTGTGAGGGATGCGGCTTTGGATCGCTGTCCGTCCATACCCATCGTCATTTCAATCCACACACCCCATACGGGATGCGACAGCCAATCTTAATACTGTTTAATTTAAATCTTTTGCTTTTTGGATGACCGAGGTAAGCGGTGACCCGGAATGATTAGCTCCAACAACGATAACATCATTAGTGATACTACCAAAAAGATCGGACAAGTCTTCATTAATATTAGTATCTAACATAATCGTGTAACCTTCCCACTGATCACCTTTTGATTCAGGTTTAGAGATGGACAATGAACCGGCATCCTTGCCAATAGGATAGGAATAAGTTCTTCCTGGAATAAGCTTCACAAAAGACCCATCATCAGCATCTTTACTTCCACTCGCATCCTTCGGCAGCGTAAACGTCAGCTTCCCGCCTTCAACCTTCATATTATTGATGAAAAGTTCTTTCCCCAGCTCCTTCTCCCTCGGCCACTCAAACCCGACTTTGTACATATTGTTGCTGCTTGCAGTCGGCGTTGCAGTAGGAGTTGTAGAAGCTGTTGGTGTAGGAGTTGCCGCTGATCCAGTCGTAATCGTCACCAGATGCTGCTTCTGGTTCCATCCGACCGTTGTACCCAAAGCTTCAGAAACAAACCGCAGCGGGACATATGTTCGATTTTGTTCCAGCCGTGCCGGTACGTCCAATTCCTTGACTACCGAATCTACTGTGACCGTCTTGCTATTAATCTTCATGACTACGGTTTTAGCACCTTGCTTGATCGTTACAACTCGATCTGTGCTGTATCCTACCTTGGCCCCCAGCGCTTCAGAGACAAAACGGATTGGGATCAGCACGCGATTGTCCTCATAGTAAGGCTTGGCATCCGGAAACTTCACCGCCTTGCTATTGACTTGTACCGATACATCTACCTTAGCAGCTGCTGCTGTTCCGGCTACAGTACCAAGCAACATTGCCGCACTCATCAAAAACAAACCTGTTTTTTTCTTCATTCTTTTGCTCACTCCTTTGCTCTGGCTATTTGCATCCACTATAGCTGCGCGTTCTTGACTCATGTTGGATATTTATTAATTTCTGTGCTGTCGGTATATTCATTCAAGTACTTGAAGTATGCGCGTGCTGTCTTGAACGTATAGATTTCAACATAAAAATAGCCCCTTGTCAGGGGTTATTTATCATATGGAAATAGATTCCATATCGAAATTCAGAGCTTCGCTACTTGATTGATTCCAGTATATTCCTCTTAAAAATGAATTGCAAGAGCTTTTGTTCGGCGTATTCATGCTTTCTTTGGAATATAACTGGTGCCAGATCGTCTCCGGTTTCATAGGCTGGGGTAACATGGGGAAGAGAATCTACCCTTTGCGTTTTCCTTCGATGCTGATCCAGCCGCCGTTCCTCAGAATCCGTCTCAATGCCTCTTTCCTTTCCCCCAGCCCCAAGGTTTTCAGCCATAAAAATAGATCAGAAGCTGTTTTGTCCTGTTCCCTTTTCTTTAGGGGATGTCTTTAGTATAAAGCGCGTTCTAGAATCAAGTTGCAACAAGTTTCGAGCTTTTCAATAACAAGATAACTCAACAAAAAATAGCCCCACTAAAGGGTGATTTGACTTGGAGCTATCTTCCTTATCTGAGGATACAGCTTCGCCAATAGTTAAATTTTCATTTTATCCCCAAATCCAGTAAAGATCGAGAGCATTCGTTCATCATATTGAGAGAATTTGGTTTTCCGTTCATTAAAATCTATAATCAGATCGACTCTCTTTTCTGTGTTCAGTAACCATCACATAAAAGAAAACTGGATCAATGTCTTATAGATTCTCCCAGGTGTTCGACAAGTCATCTCTGTCCATTCTCTCCGTATATGCTCATAGATGTCGTTCACTCATAGCTTGCATCTTAGCCTCTTCAAAGTCAATGTTTATAAGGGCCTCAAGAGATCGCTCGACTCCAAAAGGAGTATTCGGCAAGTATGTTACCAAAGTCTTTCCATTGTATATTTCTAATTTGTCATCTCTAAATTTTCGGATTTCTCTTGAATAAACATGCTCAGTTATCTCCGGAATTTCCTTTTTTAACTCAAGGAATTTAGAGTGAATATAATCATATGTTCCTTTTGCATATTCAGTTGTTCTACCTTTGTCAGGAAAAGCTCCTTTATGTACAATATTATTGCGAAACTCAATAGATTTTCTTTTCATTAACTGAGGATGTCGTTTAAAAGTAATTAAATAGAGCATAATATAAGCTCCATACTGTCTTTCGGATTGCCTAGCTAGTTCTCTCCATGATTCATCAAGTTCGGATTCAAATTTAGAGTCATTAACTCTAAATATCTTATCCGCTATCTGTAATGAATCTTGCCCGTTGTAACAAGAAAAAACGTTAATACAGAACTCATGAAAACGCTCGATTGCTGCTGCAAAATTAGAAGCAGCTTCCCTATAATAACCATCGCAGAGAGCAAATAGACCCATTTTGAACAGCAGCTCAAATTTATGACGTTTAATAAAAAAAACATTTTCATGTCCTTTACTACAAGTAAATTCATAGTATAGATCATCTGTTAAATCAAAACTATACTCCTCTTCGCAGGTGACACAAGAAACATACATTATCATACAGAACCTTCTTCTATAAGTTAATTTTATCATTTCACTAAACATAGGTAAGATAAGTGTTCGAAACCATTAATCTAAGTAAAGGTTCGATCTCACAATCACGCTTTTTTGCTCTAACAATCAAAACAAGAAGTCGGAAACCAAAGCCTTGTTATAGGAGAAAGAAATCTCACTTTACAACAAATTCCCCAACTTTTTCAACAAAATTTTTCCAATCAGTAAGTAATGTAGTTGCTGAAGCAGCCCCCTTAGAAGCAATTGCTACAAAACTTTTTATGTTTTCTAATGCCTTTCTTATTCTAGGAAACTTAGGAGTTGTTGATTCTACCTGCTCTTTAATAGTCTCCAAATCATCAGTCAAACTTTCTTTCTCGTCTTCTGTCAGCAGCTCACTTGACTGAATAGTTGGTAACAATTTTTCAATCAACGACATAATTTCATCTATATCATTATTTATTATATTGCCAGTATAATTCACATCTCTCCCGGCAGCATTAATGTTTCCGTAATTGTTGCCTATATTTTGATATATATTCCCCATAACCTTTTCTCCCTCTAGAATCATAATTTTTTTAGCCATTGAATCAACAATATAATCAACTAAGGGCTTGAACGCACTGTCCAAAAAATCCCTGACTATATCATTCCAACTCCCTTTTCTGTGTATAAAGCTGTATGCAATACCTTTGACATCCTTATTTTCTAAGCAAAGATACGACATGTAATCGTATTGTGCCTTCAAATGACTAGCCTCATCAACAGGAGGTTCTATATAGTTCCAATTGGAACCTTCAAACAAAAAACATTGCCTAAAATCATACTCCACCCCGCTAATACGCTCCTGAATAATGTCACTTATGACCGGAGTTGAGTCAATATATACCTTAAACCTTATTAATTGAACAGTTGAGGTATCAGCATCACTCATTAGCATGTTGCTTGATACCCTTCTAAACTCTAAACTCAAAAGCCTCAACTCGGTCAAATTCATTATATATCAACCCCACAATACGGACAGTATACTTTGGAAACACCTGCACAATAATGAACTTTCACATGATTCTCGCAACAACCGCAAGAAAAAATTTCTTCTGTAGTATCGCGATCCTTCAGTTCTTTGATATTGGCCGCCTTAAGCGGCTTAAAATCCATTTTTATAACACTGTTCCTGCTATTTATCCTACAAGCCATTTTACCAAAAGCCTCGTTCAGTTGTTCAATCGCATAATTTGTAACCAAAGCTTGTATCTTCTCAATTGTCTCTCTTGTATAAAAATTATTTTTCTCACTAGTTAAGCCACAATATGGACAAAATAAGTCAAAGACTGGTTTATTATCATTTTGAAATTCGCCCGCGTTGACCTTGAATTCTGAATTGCAAAACGGACATTCAAGCGTTACAAATCCTTCACTATCTCCTTGGATTGAAAAAGATAAGTTCACCTGGCTCATCAAGTTTCCTCCTCGATTATTATCGTTCCTTATCATACGTAAAATAACCTCTATTATTTATCCATCATTTGCTTAATTCGAACAAAAGATCAATTTTCTCTGTTTGTCTATAAAACGCAATAATTTATTACCAACGTAAATAATCCATTAATGGAATTATACTCAAACCAACCTCATAAATGAGGTGAGGCACTTGGGGTTGAAAACCCAGTTTTAGCAAAATAGATTTGTTTTAAAAGAGTATGTACTCAATAATAAGATCTTTTTAACAATCTTAATTTTAGCTTGACAATGCTAAGCTATCATCAGTTATTCCCATCATCATATTATAATGTGCACTATGTCCAGTAACCTCAAACATCTTTTTGAAAACAAATAAATATTTTTCAACTGTATCACTAGTTACTTCGGTATATAAATCATCCATAATGTAATGAGAACCATCGTTTGCCCATGAGATAAGTGAACGACATATAACCTTTTCTTCGTTCTCAAATTTCTCAATAATATCTTCTTCTTTATAATTTCCATAAATTTTAAAATAATTTTCGATAATTCTTCTTATCAAGTTTTGGATTGTACTTGAAGATCTTTCATTCGTATATTTAATTTCTTGCCACATTAGCTCATATGATGACTTAATAGGATTTGTATCATAGCTTTTTATACAAGATACGTTATTAACTTTGCGCAAAATCCAGAAAGTTTCGTCTGCTAACTTATTTGTCCCCTTTCCCTTATTGAAAGTGACCTCTTTATGAAAATAGATATTATGTGTCAAGACGAATAATTGTTTTATTGTACTATGATTATTATTTCTAATTTTTTCAATGATATCTCTTATTAAGTTGCTTACAATAAATACAATATTACTATCCAAGCTAGAAATTGGATCATCAATCACAACAATTTTATTATCTGTAATTCTACTTCTATCATTACTTCCATTTATTAATTGAATAAAGTAAAGGAAGGTAACAAATGTTTTTTCACCTTCACTCAAAGTATCCTTTGCATTCTCACCATCTTCTCTTACTATACGATAACTTCCTTTTTCTGTTGGTTCCGAAAATTTAAAATTTGTAAAATTAAAAGAATTCAATATTTTATTCATTTCATTTATAGATGGCACTACACTAGTTATTTGATTTTCGAGTTCGACAATTTGCTTCACAAACATTTGCTTCATTTTTTTCTTGTTAGCAAGACTATGCGACATTCCATCTATCATCCTATTTAGGCGAAACTCATTTTCAACATAAGTTTTATGTGCATTTGCATTTTCGGATGCGATAAATTTCCAAATACGTGAAATCAAATTATTTCGTTCAAGATGATAATTATCTATCAATTTGTTATGATTAGTTATCTGCTCATTTGCTGCTTTAATTAGACTATTAATTGAAAAGAATTCTTCATCAAGCAATTCAAGTTCTACAGACCTACTTGGTTCACTCTTCTTTAGAGACAACAACAGTAAGTTAGCTTGATGTTTTGCATCAGCAGCAGATTTCTTACTACCTAAACCCTGCTTGTCCAAAAAAACGTTATCCAACTTTAAAATACCATCAATTCGTTCAAAAATATCTCCAACAGATTTCGAATAAAGTGTAATTGCTAATTCAAGATGCTGAATCTTTTTATTAAAATTCTCATCGAAAAGCTGATCTAGCTTAACGATAAATTCCTGTTCCAATTTTCTTTGACAGAATGGACATACTCCGTCTGCTTGGTGCAGATGACTTTGACCTTGTCTTACCCAATCACTAATATTTAATTTTGCAATTAATTGTGAAATGTCCAAATCTTCCTGTCCAATTATTTTTGTATTAAAAATACTGTCAGTTGAAGCTACATTACATTGCTCATATTCTAAATTACGTACTAACTCAATTTTTTCTTTTTGTCCTTTAAAAATATCACTACATTTCTCTTTAAGCTGATTTAACGCTTCTAATTCATGGGTACTCTGAGACTCTAATTTACATTTTTCTTTAAATTTAGCTTTTCTTCCTCTGAAACCTGTAAATGCTTCTTGAAATATATCATCGTACTTTTGTTTTAACTTCCAACATATTTCTTCAAATTCTTTATCGTTTTGATTTTGTGCCTCCCTTTTATCTTGAATATTGTTCTCCAATGCGGAGATATCATCAGAAACTTTGTTTATATTTGTTCTAATTTGTTCAATTTTTCGCTGAATTTCTTGAGACTCCTTACCTAGAGTAAAGATGCCTTTAATATCACTATTCTGATGAAAGTTTTCTTCAATGAACTCTTTATTGTAAACTATCCTTCTTAATTCTAAGTTATTCGTCCATGACACTTGACAGTGAGGATAAATTGAAGTGTTTTTTAAAAAGTCAGAAATAGTTGTTTTCCCACTACCATTTGCCCCATAAATAAAATTCACTTTTTCAAGATTATCTAAAGTTATACCAGCCGCATCATAACTAGCCTTATTTCTTACAATAATTTTATTAATCATAATGGTTCCCTCACTTTCCATGTATGTTAAAATAACTTAGCAAATGTTTGCCTCCTGAATTCCGTGCGCAATGATGTACTGTCTTAGCTAAATTGACATCCTCATTATCTTCTCAATATTTTTTCTTCCCCAAACTTGAACTAATCAAATTCATCTGATTTATAATTTCATCTTTCAATCTGTCAATCTCTATTTTTTCGTTCATTGATAAAATAACAAAATTATCTCTTTTGGATCTATTACATATTCGAATAATGTCAGATATTTTATATTCGATATCTGAAAGTTCACTTTGAAGTGGCTCTGTATATCCTGAGATGGGCTTGGTGCTAATACCTACTTTACTTGTGACACCAGAAGTTATTAAATCTTTTGCTTCTTTCAGCCCACGGATCATGTCCTCATAGCTTCCTTCACAATATCTATCATCTCGTAGAGCACTTCTATCTAGCATTCTTTGAATAACATCAAAACAATCACTATCGCTCAGAGGAGATAATACATGTACAGGAATGCTATTTTTTATCAGATCCAAAATCTCAGTCTTCTGTACTAAACTGCACCCTTTAATTCGCCTTGTTATATAATCAATACCCACGGTTTCAGAATTATTCTTCTTGTAATTTGTGTGATGAAGAAAACCTATAATCGTAATTTTGTCTACATCAACCTTGTGTTTTTCATACATTTCAATAGTCTTCTTAATTTTAGTACTGTCTGCTCTTACTGTGACTTGTAGAGCATGTTTACTTTTTCTATTAATTAGGTCAATGGCTGGTTGATTTAAGTTCTCTACGTTAGCATTCACCCAATTATTTTCTCCATCAAATTTATTAAATAAATCCATGAAAAAGGTTTCTAAAGAAAAACCAATATCATTAAGTGTCGTTTTGGTACTCAGATCTACATGATGTTTTAAAAATGAAAATAGGGCTGTAACTTGATTCATTACAAACTGATCTTGCATATTGTCTCCTCCTGACTTTACCACATTTTACAACCATGAAATTGAGTTTTGCTGCGAGAAATGCTAAGCTTTCCTTTTCGCCCCAACCTGCTTACGCCAGTAGTATTCAACGGTGGAAAGAATCCAGCTTATCTCGAAACCATCAAAGCGTTCTTGCTGCAGATCAATCAGTCAAATCCGATGAATTTGACAGTCCATTAACTATTATCTGATCCCCATTTATTAATTGACTGCTGAACTAAGAGCTTGTAAAACTCAAGAACATTATTATATTTTTCAACTAACTTAGTAGTATTCAAATCTACTAAATGTTCATTAATATAAGTTGCAACACCTGCCATTACAAACGATATTGAGCTTTCCATAGAGTAGCAAATTAATTTAAGAGAATCTTCGGTATTCTCCGGTCCAGGCTCTCCAATAAAGGCTCCATTTTGAAGTGTAATTCCATGACGCATTTGGATTAATGGATTCCCATGTTTCGCCATACATAATGTCTGATACTTTTTATATTCAGCTTCAGCCAGACTTTTAAATGGTATATCTATATTTTGTGTTTGTTTTTTTATAGTATCTTTAGTCATCTTAAATACACTCATCGGCATAGATGTAAAATCAGAATGATTAATCCAATTATCTGCTGCTTCATCATCATCTCCTATTGCTCCGATTGTGAAAGAGGTTTCGTATAAAGAAGAGGCAATTGTAGCAGCTTGTATTGGATAGCCCTTTGACCCGAGTTGCCATAGAGCACGGAGATCATTAATGCATTTTATAAGAAGGCTGTTTGAAACTAAAAATGAACTTCTCAATTCCCTATAATCTTGAGCTGGAGCAATCGTCAAAGTTTCAATTAAAAGATCAAAAGCCAGCTTTAATCCTTCTACATATGATTCCAAGGGTTTCTCAAGAATTTTTCCAGCTAAATATTCACCTTCATCAATTGTAGGCAAGTTGGTAGAAGTTCTTCTAAATCTATTTTTGCTTATCCGTTTTATTTTCGCGGAATTCTTATTATTAATACTGTTTTTCCGATCCATAATTCGGTTATAACTTCTTATAAACCTCAACAAAATTCCTCCTCAAATACTGTTAAAGTGTATAATTTTCTTGCCCGCCTAAATTTTTACTGCAAAATATATTCCATCGCCTGCTTGATCGAGGAAGCTCTCTTCGGTGAGTAGCTTGGAAAAACACTTAGCCAAAAGACACATATCTTTTCCATAATGAAAGAATAAAATGTCCTCGGTTTTAACCCGGTTTAAAACTCACTTATCGTAAACTAGCCTTCGCAACTCTTTGGCCTAGAAATCTTCATATAAAGCTTCATTAATAAATGATCATACTTAGCTTGATAAGCCGTCACACTTTTATTTATATTAAATATCGCATTTTGGCCTTTTGTTATACTATACCTTGTCGTCAAGGCAATCTCCTTAAATTTGCGAAAGCGTAGACTTGTCTTGCCACTCTATGCAGCATTATTTTATATTTTAATCTTCAACTAGAATGTTCCTATACCAATTCACCATATCTTCTCTCTTATTAAATATTAGGGGATTTATCCCATAGCGTCTTGCTATAATACCAGCTTGATTAGTAAAGTCTGACTTGCCTGTAATAAGAATACGAATCTCATCGTTAAGCAGAACCTCATTTTTTACTGCCACTTCCGGATTAAACCATCCATCCATACCATAAAACGGAAGTGAAGCAGGTATGTATGGGAGTGGATCGAAAACATTAAATTCTGCTAAATTGGGATACGTTACTTCAATTATACGTGCAACTATATCAACTCCATTTTCAACTTTTAACATAGATTTTTTGTAAGAGTCTAAATCTGTCTTAGAACTCATTAGATTAGTATACATCGCAATATCATTACAAAAGAACGCATCTGGATAAATAACATTTCCAACAATACTTTGACAAGAACCAGTAAATACAATCATTTCTGAAAATGATTTTTGAAGAAAATGAGAAGAAAAATAAACAAATTCATTTCGTGAAAATGACTCATCAAATGAAAGCGTTCCGCCAAGAGATTCCGCAAAAATCCCCATAGATAGAAGCTTTTTTTTCGAAATAAGTTTTTTCATTTCTAATACATTTTTAAAATTAATCAAAGTCTGTTCATCTGGCAAAGTTTTCAAAACATGAAACAAAGGAATTTTCTTTAGTTTCATTAAATGATCTGAAGCTGGTGAGACTACACCTAATTCCCGAATCCATTCTTCATAGTGTGATTGGTTCTCTTCCAGCTGCGAAAGTGTCGAATATTCTCCCAAAAGTATCCCCCGTTCTCGCTACTCATTTATTTAAATCTCAACAAAGTGTAATAAATAGTAAGTATCTTCTCTCCAACGGGCATAGTCAGCGTTGCGGGTAAAAATTGTGCATCCACTTCTTCGGATCCTAATGATATTATTTACTTGCAATACTGAGTTCAGGGGTCACATAGATAGCCAATAATTCCAACTACTCCAAGTTGCTTATTTGCAACCGGATATGAGTTTTGCTACAAAATTGTAAAGTTGCCTAACAGCCCAACTTTTACTGGAAATCCCTCACCTGTTTGAGCCTGAAGCTTTCGCCGATGAAGAAGAGATGCGGGAATGGTGTACGAGTCCAATCAAAAAATGTTCAGTCTACGTCTCCTTCAATCCAAGTAGCACATTCTCCAATATGTATATCAAATCAGACCTCATAGTGTTTTTAGAAAACATGTCTTTAACATCCCACACCATTCTTCCTAATCTATTAATAAGCCATATAATGGCTAAGGTCACAGAGAAAACAAGAATGAAGACAAGTATGTTATCTGCTATGCTTTTTGAGTACAATGGAGCCACGAGTTGACTAATATTGGGGACTATTAAGGTGATAAACACTGTTGGTGCAATGAATGGTGGTATTTTTTGTGTAGTTTCTTTCTCGAAAGAAAAAATTAATCTTTCAAGCTTCCACTTTTCTAAAAGATTATGCTCAGAAAGATAGTCTGTTACAATCTTCTGTTGGTAATCGTTAAACTCCTGTGTCCGCCAACCTAACTTAAACTGTTTATTCTTTCTACTCAGTCTCAATTTGTCACTTACCACTTCCTTAGCTCTTTGGACAAACAAAACTGCTAAAATAATACAAGCAAAGAGTGAAGCGAGGAATGCAACGTATGAATAATAATACAATATTTCCGGTATTTGTTTTATGAATATTTTACATACTGTAATAATGATTGAAACGACAAGACAAAAAATTACCGAGACTAACGCAATATTTAATGACATGTTGATCCATGACAACTTACTAAGGACTAGAGCCTTGACAGAAGCATTTTTTGAATAGAATTGAAAAAGTCGGTCCTTCATCTAATACCTCACTCTACGGATATTTTCGTTATAAACAGCATTCCCCCTACAACTTCATGCCTGTGGTTTTCCAAGAACTTTGGATCAGTTAGGAACTTCTTTATCATCAAATAAGTTGATTCCTCAGCGTAATTCGTAATTCTACCAAAAAGGCGTAATGCTATCGCATTCCAACGCCTTGAAAAGTAATTTGAATCTGTAGCATCAAGAATATATATTCCACCAGGTTTCAGAAGCTGATCAAAATACTTGAAAATTGTCTCAACCTCTTTTTCTTCACTCCATTGATGCCAAATTACACCTTTAAAATCTAAGACGTAATCTACTTGGGAGATGTTCTGTAATTGAAGTCTATTGGAAAGATCACTATAGGGTGTATCCTTCCAAAAATGAAATTCCAGTAGTTTATGATCTATGTTAATAGATCTATCTTCTTCAATATCTTCAAGTTGATCACAGGCAATAAATCGAATTGGTTTGTTCAATTGCTTTGCCAGTTTTATAGCGATCCTTTTTTCATAATTCGCATTGTTGGCGGCTGGGCTGATGATAGTTAACGGATCAGATTCAATTGGAGCTAACTTTTCCTCAATATATGGATAGATTTTCTCCAACCATTTTTTCTTTTCATTCAGTTTCCTTGTAGCTCTAGCCCAATCCTTTAATCTTCCAGTAGGAGAGTACTCCAAGGAAAGTAAACTAAATTTACTTCCTTCTGCTTTAAGATAACTCCGAATGATGTTATAGGGCCTATTATGTACTAAATACCCAATAGAGAAAATAAGAGCAGAATATATAAATATAGATTCAAAGAGTAAGAAAGCTGGTATTCGATAAAAAACTGATACAGCAATTAATAAAATTCCATAAGGAAAAACACCAAAAAAAGCAAGTGCTAAAGCCTTTGATCCCCCTACTCGAACTTTATTAAATTTCTGTTGGCTTGATAAATCTGTTTCGATGTTCCTTTTCATCTTATTGGCGAATGAACTACCGTAAAAATATGAAACCAATAACATAAAGAGTATAAGCAAAATTGAAATACATAAAGACCAAATAAAATTATTCAGTTCAATCTTCTCCTTCAAACTAACTTTGAAAAACACTTTTACATTAACATGAAAGAGAAATAATCCTCATCACATGCTTAATTTCATCCAGCGGAATGAAGACCAATCCCCTGTCACTAATGAGCTTCACATTACCTTGCACAACAGAAATCCTCTCCGGTGTCCCTATGTAAATCTCTTCATCTTCGGTCGAAATACTCACAACTTGCTGTTTTTTTATAGCCATATTCAGTTCTTTTAGCACACCTTATCGCCTTCCTTTATAGGAATTAATCCCCTGGTAAATAATACTTAATAACTATTACGGCGAAATTTCCGAAAAAATTTAGAGAAACCCAGAAAAAGTTATCATTAGTATTAAGTTGAATTCTTGAAAAATTCTTTTGACAGATCATGATTAAAGAAAAACGGAACAGAGCAATGTAATTCATTTGCTTTGTTCCGTTTAATTATGGGAATTTAATAGTTCTCCATACAACTTCAACATGTTAACATTATTATTTTTGTGTTACTGTAATAACTTGTGTTTTTTCTATCCAACCACTTGTATTGTTTAACAATAAAACAATCTCACCATCTGAGCTAAGAACAGGGAGTGTTAGAACGCCTTCCAATTTTATTCTCCAATTCTCTTTTCCTTCTTTACTAAATGATTGAAGATAAGAATACCCTCTACCTCTACTTTCTTTATAACTAACTGTATATACATTACTATTTATATCTACTATTGGAGGTTGACTCATAAATCCTTCAACCGCTGTCGTCCAAACTTCCTTCCCTGCGCTGTCAACACAAATAAGTTGAAAAAAGGTGGCCCCTACAAATAAAAATCCCGCGTCATTCAAAGCAGGAGATGTAATTATATCTCCCCTTTTAGGACTAAAAAGCCAGTTTATTGTCCCTTGATTGTTTAATGATATTAATTGAATATCATCAATCATATTTGTTTTAAAATATAAGTTACCAAGTTGATCAAATACTGGGAAGGAATATGGCCCACATGTTCCTATTTTGAATTTTTCTAATAAATTCCCAAATCGATCTAAAATCATCATGAACTCATCATTAGATGAAATATATATTTTCCACTCGTCGGATATAACGGGTGTTATTGAAAATTCTGCTTCATAACGAAATATCCATCTAAGGTTTCCATCTAAATCGACAGAATATAACTTTGAACCATAGGTAGTAAAATAAATATTTCCTTCACTATCTGTAACACAAGTTGATGAAACAGCATCATCACATTTAAAATCCCACACCAGATGTCCATCCCGATCAAATGCCATTACTTTATGTCCCTTTGAATCCCATCCCCCGATGTCCCAACTAAGATATAACCATTTTTCAATATTATTGGGCTGGTAAAAAAGAATCTATCCATAAAATTTCGCGAATCTTTATAATGCCAATTGATTTCACCTCTTATATTTATATTATAGAATTCCCCATCTCCTCCAAATAACAAGTCTCTTTTATTGTTTATCACATAATGATTTTGTTTCACTGCTATTGGGGCTTCAAATACAGTTCTTACAGAAGGCTTGGATGGACCAATAAATCTAGATTGTCTTGTCCAACTAACATTAGTGGCTTGCACACTTTCAGTTGAGAAATAACCAACATTGAATCCTCCTCTTCCTTCATTAATATTAAATTCCTTCATAAATACACCCTCTCTTTCTTCAAGGAATTGCAGGAACAGGAATCATTCCACCACCTAATCCTGGTATAAGAATAGGCGTTCGATTGTATAATGGTTCATAGTATTCTTGAACTATTTGTTTCGCTTCTGTGGTAGTTATAAATTCTACTTCCCCACTACGATCTTTCTTATAGAAGTAATAATTAGCCTCACCAGGCTTTAAGAAA
Organism: Paenibacillus sonchi; assembly: GCF_016772475.1. NCBI lineage: Bacteria > Bacillati > Bacillota > Bacilli > Caryophanales > Paenibacillaceae > Paenibacillus > Paenibacillus sonchi. The sequence goes on along the minus strand of NZ_CP068595.1, from coordinate 4,418,844 downwards.
ACAATACCCATTTTTAAATCATCTAGAATTGGAATATCCGTAATAGAAGGAAGCTGGCCTCCCAGGATTAGATTCCCATCTTTCTTATACTTCTCCAATTGTTTTTTCGGATCTTCACCAAAGAGCGGCTTAACTTCATATACTTCTTTTGTTTTTGGAATGACGACATCTGCCTCATATTTTTTATAGTTTCCCCATATATCTTTTTTCGAGGAGGAAGTTATTGGATACTCTAACACGCTATTGATATTCATCCCATGTAGCTTTTTAGATATATTTAGTTGAGCTATCTCGTGAAAAGCTAGAAAAACATTTCCTAAATTTACCCCTATTGCTTCAAATGTAACTTGCTGAGCACTTAGCTTTTTTGAATTATACATCTTAGAGAGGTGTTGTAAAAATTCTACCGGCATGTGCCCTGATGGATCAGTATACTTCAATGGGTTATTTTGCACATAGGTATACAGGTTTTGACTTATTGGATTATCAATCTGCCCCTCAACCGTATCCTCATTTAAAAACCGCCCCATACTCGGATCATAATACCGTGCCCGCAAATAGTAAAGCCCGGTTTCTGGATCGTACACTTCTCCTGAGTACTTGAAGGAATTGGAGGTTCCCTCCACCTGGCTGGTGATGTTTCCCCACTCATCATAGGTGTAGTTGTTGATTACCACTCCGCTGGTATCCACGATCTGTACGACGTCACCGTGCCCATTGTACAGGTAATAGTAATCCTTGGAAGCTTTCTTATCCTTCTTCACCAGTACCCGGTCCCCACGTACAAAGTTCGCTTGTTCCACGAACACACCGCTGACGATCTTCTCTTGCGAGATCACGTCACCATTCAGGTTATAGTTCACCTGGGTCTGGGTACTGCCATTTGTCTTCATGGAACGCAGGCCATCAGCATAATATTTGAAGCTGGTTGCACTTCCCCCTTTGGTAACGGAGGTTAAGGTGTTCTGCAAATCATAAGTATAGCTTGTATCCACCGTGTCCAGACTTGCACTGCTCGTATCCGATAACGTCTGGCGGTTGCCCCGCACGTCATAGGTGTACGTCGTTTTCGCGCCATCCGGCCGGGTAATGGACAACAGGCGGTTCAGCGCGTCATAGGTATAACTTGTCGTTTGCGCGGTGCTGCTGCCTTTGCGCACCTCGCTTACAGAGATGCGATTCCCGTTATTGTCGTAACCATAGCTGTATCCCGATAGCACGTCACTGCCTTTGGTGTTCGTCATGCTCTCGGTCCAGCCCAGCGCTTTGTTGTACGTATATTCCGTCTTCAGGATGCTGCCATCTGTAAGCGTCGGGTACGTAATCGACTTCACCAAATCGTTCGCGAAGTAGCTGTACTGTACATTGGCCGAAGAAGCACCTGTGAGCGTAGAACTCCCGTTGGTTTGTACTTTATCCAATCGCTGCTTATTATACTGATAGTTCGTGTAAAAGCCCATGTAGTTGTCATTGATCTGTGTCATCCGTCCCAGTACGTCTCTCTGATTACCGATGTACGCCGAGTGGTTGCCAGATAACGAGTATGTGTTGCGCACTTGGCCCAAACTATCCAGAGTTTGCGTTTGGGTGGCCGTGAGTGTGTTGTTCGTACGCGTTTCGATGGTCTGTTTCTGCGGTGCCCCCTCTCCGAAAATCACATTCGTTTCCTGCGTTTGCGCCACATTGTTGACCATCCCGCTGATCGTGCTCTTTTTCAGTTGGCCGCTTTCGTCATACGTATATCCAAACGTGCTGCCATTGCGGTCTGTTTTTGCTGCCAATTGGCCTGCGCTGTTGTAGGTATAGCTTTCATTTTGTAAAGCCCCGTCCTGTTTCACTTTAAGCAGGCCCAGTTCGTTATACGTCTTGGTATTCAGGGTTTGCGGCGAGCCGTTTTTAGCCTGTATCGTCACTTTCGATACGTGACCATTGCCGTCATAGCTGTAGTTGGTGGTCTGGTTCAGCGCATCTTTTACGGCGGATAATCGGCCTAAGGCATCATAGGCATAGGTGGTCGTAACCCCGTCCTCGTTCACATTATGATTAGGATCGGTGTAACCTGTGATGTTTCCCGCGATATCGTATCGATAGGATTCGATAATCTGTTGTTGATTCGTTGGCCAATCCTTATAGGTGGAGGCCGAAATTTTATTTCCCCAGGCATCGTAGGTGTCCTGGACATAGTTCAGCTTCTCGCCTGTGTTCTTATCCTGAATGTAGCTTGTGTTGGTGCGCGCTTTGAATGAATAGTCGCTGACGATGAGATCTCCGTTGGCATTCGTGGCCCGGTTCTGTCTGCCCCACGCATCGTAGCTGACAGTCAATGTATTTCCAGCGGGGTCAATGGAATACACCGGACGCCCCATATCGTCATAATGATATTGCTGGTATACCCATTTTCCTGCATTATCATCGTGGTGCTCTTCCAACAGAAGAAGTCCTAGTCCATTATATAACGCATCTGAATTTGTGATAACGGCATCGTGAGTGGACAAGTTAGTTACGGTTTTAATGGTATTCACTTTTAGAACAAACGTCCCTGCGTTCACAGCATCAAAGTTCACAGAGGTCTGATTATAATAATTGTAATCGATCACTTCACTATATCTTTCTCCTTTGGTATTGGTTCGGACTGGGTAGGTTTCTTTTTTCAATCGACCCGCAGCGTCGTATTCATACGATGTAGTCTGAAGATTACCATCAGTTTTACTTTTCAGTAAGCCGCTTCCCATTTCATAACTCATCTGATTTTTCACAACTTGCTGATCCGGTTGCCCGAGGTTGAACCACTGCTGCTGTTCAGTTGGATAGGCATGACGGCTTTCCGCCCCGAAAACTGTTACAGTTTTGGCCACAGTTTTCCCATTCGAAGTCTTCTCTGCCGTTGCCTGCGAAATTCCTCCGGTTCCATTGCGATAGCTGTAGCTGTACACAGTTTGCTCCCCTAACGCATTAGTTACGGTGGCTGGTCTTCCCTCAGATGTGTACGTATATTGTTCCGTTGCGGGTGTAGCATCCGATTCATTCTGGTAACTGGATACTGCAGAAATCAGATGGTACCTTGGCTCATATTGATACGTGGTTGTATAGCGCTGTTTGAGCACCGGATTGTTATACTTCTCCCCGGTCAACGGCTTGGTTTGACTCACAACCTGTCCCCATTCGTTATACCCGGTTTCGCTGTATAAATGATTGGCTGTAGCATCGCTATCCTGGGCTGAATATTCTGAGATGGTCGTTTGGGTAGGCAACTGAGTAAATAATCCATGAAAGGCAGTATTGGTCGTTACCTTCCGCTCTCCCCCGGTTCTCGCGTTTCTGTTCGAAGGACCCGGCCTTCTTTATCAAAGGTGTTTGTAGTGGTAAGCCCATTGCTGGCTGAACTGCTTATGACTGTTGTTGCCGTACTGTAACGAAAGTCATCTGGCAAATTTAGCGGGAACTCATTAGGTTTATTGCCAGTATAGTCTCCGATATACGAATAGTTGATTTGCTGATATGCCTTTGATCCGGTAAAATCACTTCTTGATTTTATCCGGTATTCTGAAATATTTTCAGAGCTATTGAGACGACGAAGAGCCGGCTCATACTCATAATTTGTATTTGATTTATTATAGGGGTATGTCACTTTCCGCAGCATGGATGTAAATATAAAGCCGTAAGATGAGTACATAGACATATTGTTCCCGTAGTCAAAGGTAGTTTCCTCTCCGATCTGATTCGTAATGGAAGAGAGCACAGGAACATCGGTTTGCAAGGCAGGAATTCCCACCCCAGACTCAATATTAGCTTGTACTTTTTTTCTTTTCAAAATGACTCTTTGCGCTTCAGAGTTGCCATCATTAACAATAATTTCAATCTTCCCGTCCACTTTGGGTTCAATTGTGAATGTAACAACTCGTCCAGTCGTATCTTTAATAGAGGACAATATTCCATCTGTATAGTTAAAGGTAATCGCATTACCAAATCGGTCAACAATGCCGATAAGATCACCTGAAGTTGAAAAATATTCACGCTTCAGATCTAGATATTCAACATAGCCAGAAGATTTGACCTGACCATTGGTGAACTGACCGTTATTCCATGCTTCACTGACATACCGCTTGTCCTTTCCTTTATAATTCATTAAATGAGTGTAATTAGACAGTTCATCATACTCCCCAAGTTTATACACATTTCCAGTTCCTTCGTGATAGTAAATATCAGTAGGGGTGACAACTTCTAGACTGGGGAATTGGAAGGACCACCCCACCCCCAACATAGGACGTACATAACCATAACTACGGTCCCACATTTGAAAGTTAGGGTTCCAATTATCATGAAAAATGAAGGACATCCCTTGGTTCGAGTTATATTTAATTCCGATATCCAAATCCAGCCCGTCTACGCCAGGCAAATGAATCAGGTTTTCTTTTCGGTTCAGACTGCCCGACGAAGGATCGACCACTTCACTGCTCGTATTGCGGTCATTATATTGCGGCTTTTGGACTTGGTTAATCTGCGAACGGACAATCACGTCGTTGATGACGCTCGACACAGCTGCATCGAAGGCAGTGATAGACGATTGAGCCAAAAGTGTAGCAGACGAACCGGACAAATCTTCAGGTCCATAGACTGAGGACATCACAAGTGAACGTTTGCCCCAGGCAGCATCGCTCGACGTTTCGGTGTATACATCCTTTTCCACCGAAGGGCCCACGTAAAGCCCCGATTCCTTTTCAATATCCTTCTGAATATCTTCCCAAGGCAGATTCTTCTCTTGCTTCCATTTCAGGAGCTCCAGTGGTGTCCATTTCGTCTGGCCCATCACCAGAAAGTTCAACCAATACACATCGACCTTGGAGGCTCCCGCCTGAACGAGTTGTTCAATATCTGCTTGGCTCAAATCTGACGATTCCTTTGCTATCGAACGTGAAAGGCCTTGCGAAGAACGTTGCTCTGCATTTCCGCTTTGTATTTGAGCTTTTTTATGGAGAATTTTCGATTTCAAGGTGAGAATGGTGAGCAGGCCGGGGTCCTTTAGAGCATAGACCTCGCCCGATACAGATACCACCTCATCGGTAATGGGACGCTCCAGAGATAACGCCGCCAGATCTTCCGAATTTTCCGGCGCAGGAGTTGGCTCGGGTTTCGACAACGTTGAAGACAAAGGCTTCGGCGTCGCTGAAGGAGCGATTGAAGGTGCAGGATCGGTTGAAGATTTCGGCACAGAAGAGCTTACACTAGCACTTGCTCTTCCCTCCAAGGGTGGAAAACCACTCCCTATTAAAACAATTGTTAGAATTATAGCTAACCAGCGATTGAGTGGATACTTACGTTTCATCCTACAGTTCTCCTGTCATTGTATAATTTTTATCAAATAGTAATAGAAACGGGATGCATTCTTAAGGTCTTTTGATGTACCCCTGTCTTTTGAAACAATTTTAAGTTTGTAAATTTCCCCAAAGGAACTCTGGTTTAGGTTACGAGTAATCCCACACATACCAGGATTCATTGGGATAAATTACAATTGCCTCTGCTTTATGATCTCCGTCAATATCAGCTAACAAATATGACTTTGAACCGAACCCGTAGCCCGAGATCCAGATGTCGTAACTTGTGAATCTCTCACCGTCTGATATAGAAACATACCAATTTGCATGATTAACAATGACCGCATCTGACCTCCCGTCACCATTCACATCCGCTAATATTTGTTCTTCTGATCCAACCCCATGACCGGAAATCCAACGTTTGTACTCAAGGAAGCTTTTACCATTGGATAATGAAACGTACCACGATCCCTCATTTTCAAAAAAGACAACAGCATCCGCTCTCTTATCTCCATTCACATCTGTTAGAAATTCCTTTGTCGCTCCTACACCGTGCCCAGAAATCCATTTGCTGTACGCCTCAAAGCCTTTGCCCGTTGAAAGGGCCACATACCAATTTCCGCTATTTTCTATTACCGCATCCGCTTTTCCATCTCCATTCACGTCCGATAGGAATAATGCATTGGCTCCTACGCCATGACCGGAAATCCATAATTTATAGCCTTCAAACCCGCTACCATTGGACAACGCCACATACCAGCTTCCATTATTCTCTATGACAGCATCTGCCTTTCCATCGCCATCCACATCTGCTAGAAATTGATGCCCAGATCCTATGCCATGTCCAGCTATCCATTTTTGGTAACTTGTAGATTGCTGACCATTGGAGTGTGAAACATACCAACTTCCACTATCTTTAAAAAATAAAACCCCGTCTGACTTTCCGTCTCCATTTACATCCGATACGAATTGAGCATATCTCGCAGCCCCATTCTCTAATGACCAGTCCTTATAGTTTACAAACAATTGACCATTTGACAGAGCAATTCTCCATTCTCCACTATCTACGATGTAATGAGCTATATCCCCTTTCCCGTCACCATTCACGTCCATAATGCTATAGATACCTGGCTCCAAGGTACTCTCCGACAACCACTTTTCATATGATTTAAAATCACTACCCGTGGATAAAGAAACATACCAATTTCCATGATTAACAATGACCGCATCCGACCTCCCGTCACCATTCACATCCGCTAATAATTGTTCTTCTGATCCAACCCCATGACCGGAAATCCAACGTTTGTACTCAAGGAAGCTTTTACCATTGGATAATGAAACGTACCACGATCCCTCATTTTCAAAAAAGACAACAGCATCCGCTCTTTTATCTCCATTCACATCTGTTAGAAATTCCTTTGTCGCTCCTACACCGTGCCCAGAAATCCATTTACTGTACGCCTCAAAGCCTTTGCCCGTTGAAAGGGCCACATACCAATTTCCGCTATTTTCTATTACCGCATCCGCTTTTCCATCTCCATTCACGTCCGATAGGAATAATGCATTGGCTCCTACGCCATGACCGGAAATCCATAATTTATAGCCTTCAAACCCGCTACCATTGGACAACGCCACATACCAGCTTCCATTATTCTCTATGACAGCATCTGCCTTTCCATCGCCATCCGCATCTGCTAGAAATTGATGCCCAGATCCTACGCCATGTCCAGCTATCCATTTTTGGTAACTTGTAAATTGCTGACCATTGGAGAGTGAAACATACCAACTTCCACTATCTTTAAAAAATAAAACCCCGTCTGACTTTCCATCTCCATTTACATCCGATACGAATTGAGAATTGGAGCCAACTCCATTTCCTAATTGCCACTGGTTCAATGTTCTTGAGAGTGTTTTCTTGCTTAAAATGTTACCATTTAAATCATATTTATATTTGGCGACTGAGCTTTGATTTTGATAATCCGTTAAACGACCTGTCTGATCGTAAGAATAAAGATATCCATTATTAGCAAATAACTTATACATTTCTTCTACAGTTTGAGCATTTGCTAAAATTGGTGTTGAAGATACAATAAATAATACGATCACAAAAATATGCGTCTTTATTATCATGTTAAATCCGCATTTATTTTTCATTAATATCTTTATCTCCATTTCAAAAAGTTCAAGAGGGTTTTGTTATCCGGTACATTCTTACATAAATATCATAAAAATTGCCGAAATACTGAACACATAGGTCGCTGTGGAATACCCCTTCGTTAGCTTGAGCAGATTTCCGTTTGCATCGTATGTATATTGAATCATGGAGTTATCCGATAAAATCTCTGTTTCAAGTCTACCTCTGTTATACACAAAGTTCTTCTGTTTCTGGCTGGTTCCTGCCATATCGACAATGATGTAGCTGGAGGTTTTGTATCCTCCGCCCAGGCGTCAGAGGAGTAAAATGTCCCTGAAAAATGAATTAAAACACCGCTGAAAAGTAAAGCTGTCCATCGCGTTTTTCTAATACTTGAGACTTTCATAGTCCCCTTTCTGTTTATTGAGTTTTCTTAAGCAGGTTCCCATTGTTATCATAGTAGTAGTGAACAATAGTAGAATCTGAATTTCGGACATAGTCCAACCGCCCATTAGCATCATAATGATACTCTACTGGAGTATAAGATCTTGCGGGCAAATACAACTGGGCTTGTGGAATAACCTCCTTTACCTGAGCATCACTTGACCAGGACAATTGAAAGGAAGCACCGCCATCGTTTTCAAAATATTCAATACGTATGTCATAGTTTTGTCCTGCGATCAGGTTAATAGGGAGACTTGTCAATTGACTGGCCTGCGGCACCCATTTATCGATAAGTAATTGGCCGTTTACCCAAAGACGTACGCCATCGTCTGATTCTGCATAGAAAGTGTAGGTTCCGTTGTATTTCGGCCGTACGGTTCCTGTCCACCTGACTGAAAACGTATCTGCTCCTATGGAGGCATCTGGTGAACCTTCACCCCATCCAAAACTGATGCTGGCATCCGTGCGTGAGAGTTTAAAGTCTGTTAGGTCCGTGTTGTCATAGTATTCTCCCTTAAGCCCCACACCTTGAGATCCAACAGCTGATGAATACAGCTGGCTTTGAGGCACGAACTCTTTCACTTGAGTGGGGCTTTCCCATAACAGTCCAACTGCTGCACCGCCTAAATTTTCAAAATATTCGATTTGGATATCATATTGATTGCCTGCAACTAAATTAACAGTCTGGCTTTCAAATTGATTAGATTGGTTCAACCAGCGATTCAAAATAAGCTTCCCGTCAATCCATACACGTGCTCCGTCATCTGCATTGATATAAAATCTATAGGTTTCGCTATACTTTGGCTTAATCTTTCCTGTCCACCGGACAGAAAAAGTATCAGGCTCCATAGAACTATCCGGCGAAGCAGTTCCCCAATTAAAATTGACGATAGCGTCCGTTCTAGTCAGTTTTAATCCATTGAGATCCAGATTGTCGTAATACTCCCCTTTAAGACCGGTCCCTTGAACTTCTGCTGGAAGATACAATTGACTTTGGGGCACGATTTGCTTGACCTGACTGGCACTCGACCACTGTAATATTACATTGGCTCCTCCATCATTTTCAAAGTATTCGAGGCGTATATTATAGTTTTGTCCAGCTGTCAGTGTGATTGGCAGACTGGTTAATTCACTGGCCTGCGGCACCCATTTATCCAATATCAATCGACCATCGATCCATAGCCTGACACCATCATCTGCAACCACAGAAAAGGTATAGGTTTCGCTATATTTAGGTTTAATGGTCCCTGTCCATCTTACTGAGAATGTATCTTCTCCTATTGTGGAGTTTGGAGAACCTAAGCCCCAGCTGAAATTAACATTGGCATCCGTGCGTGTTAACTTAAGTCCATTGAGATCCAGATTGTCATAGTACTCTCCCTTTAGACCCACACCAGGAGATTCAGTGGGAGTATTTAGCTGGCTTTGAGGCACAACTTGTTTATTTTGACTGGTACTCGACCATTGTAAAATGGCTGTCGCTCCCCCGTCATTTTCGAAATATTCTATCCGTATATCATGATTTTTCCCACTGGTTAGCGCAATCGGCAGACTGGTTAATTCACTGGCCTGCGGCACCCATTTATCCAGTATTAATCGGCCATCCACCCAAAGTCTGACACCATCATCTGCAACCAAATAAAACGTATAAGTTTCGCTATATTTGGGCTTAATGGTGCCAGTCCACCGAACAGAGAATGTGTCTACCCCAATTGCAGAGTTTGGTGAACCTTCACCCCAATTAAAATTGATATTCGCATCCGTTCGTGTTAACTTAAGTCCATTGAGATCCAGATTATCATAGTACTCCCCTTTTAAGCCATTGCTCTCCGCTGCTGAAGCTATCCCTTTATTAGTGGTTAAATAATGTTGATTAAGAAAAATATCCATGAAATTGAAAAGCAGGACAAGAGTAACTACCAACCCAGATGTCCGTTTTATTAGTTTCAATTTACTCATTCTCCCTCGTATAAAGCCAACTTGTATGCTCGCATGGAATCTCCTTTGGCACTTGATGATGGCCATTTTAGTACATATTTCTCCAATTCTATTATTTGACCAGCTTCCAACTTTGCGAGCTTGTTCCGTTGTCTGTGTGAATCTGCAAGCGCGTACCATCCGCAGTGCTTCCTCCGGGTATATCCAGTACTTTGTTACTATTAACATTTATTAAGCTCATTGAGCCATCTGCATTCTCTCTAAAAATCCATTCCTGTGATGTTGTTCCATTATCCGTCCAGATTTGAACAGCTGATCCGTTGACTGTGCCGCCACCTGATACTTCCAGAGCCTTCCCGCTATTCACATTAATCAATTTATACTTATTGCCGCCTTTATCATAAACCTGCCATCTTTGAGAAGTCGTCCCGTTATCTGTCCAAATTTGGACCGGTGTTCCGTCTGCTGTATTTCCTCCTGTGACATCCACCGCTTTTCCATTACCAGCATTTAATAGCTTATACTCAGCTCCATTTGAAATCGCCTTGACGAGTCTCCACTTCTGAGCGGTTGTTCCATTCCGGGTCCATATCTGCACAGAGGTTCCATTTGTTGTTGCTCCGTTTGTTACATCAAGAACTTTGTTACTATGTATATTTACAAGCTCATATGTGCTGTCACCCTTATCTACAAGGTTCCATGCCTGAGCTTCTGTGCCGTTATCATTCCATAGATGGATGTTTGTCCCGTCCGCAGTTCCTCCCCCGGCTACATCGAGGGCTTTTCCACTATTTACATTGATGAGCTTAAAGGAATTACTCAATGTATTACATAACAACCACCGTTGTGCATCTGTTCCGTTATCTGATTCGATCTGAATTTTTGTGCCATTGGTTGTATTTCCCGCAAAAACATCCAGAGCCTTATTGCTGTTCACATTCATTAATTTATATTCTGAAGGCTGGCAGCTTAGATTCTTCTTCCCAATCAGGTTGCCGTTGTTATCATATTGGAAATTCACATATTTACCTTCAGATATACTCACCAGGCTTAACGCTCCTGTTTTGGTATAGGTGTATTTCATGGCAGCTGCTGTCTGAGTATTAACCATGATTAAAATCAGTATAGCTATAATTGATATATACTTCTTCATAAAATACATCTCCAATCTTTTTAGGAGAACACCCATAAATTCTACAATTCCCAATATCCCAAATATCTCAATCCACCTTCGTACTTATTAGATTCCCGTTCAGGTCATATAAGTATCTAACAACTTGATTATCCGGCATTCTTATTTGCACTAATCTTCCACTCGCATCATACTGATAAGTTGTTAATTGCTGGATGACGATATCATCGATCGAGAGGGCACCACCCCCGTGGATTCCCCAAAACAAATAGTAATTAGCTTGATCTCCTGTAGTAAACGTTACGCTTTTTGTTCCTTGAGTACCTGTGACATCGTTCCAACTGGTCCAGCCTTTCACTTCAGTATTACCGATCCCACGAGCTGAAAAATAAAAAAAGCGATTGTTATCTATTGGCTGCATATCGATGGATTTATAAGCAAAACTCACAGTGTAAGTTGTATTGCTCTGAAACTTCACTTTATTAGTATCCGTAGAGGCAAACTCGATCCATTCCTTGGATGTTGGGGAACTCAAATAGGCAGAATAAAGTCCGTTAACTACCTTTGAAGGATCGCTCGTAATGATTCCAGCTACAGGCGAAAAGTCAGTCCCACTATACGAACCCCTTTCAAAAGATTCACTGACTTTATGGATCGTGATATCATCCAAGGAAAGTGCGCCTCCCTTATGGATGCCCCATATCAAATAGTAATTTTCTTTGCTTCCAGTCGTAAAAGTTACGGTTTTCTTTCCCTTATTCCCCGTTGAAGCCTTCCAAGTCATCCAGCCCTTATCTTCCAGATTATCAGTGCTTCTAGCCAAAAAGTAGAAAAATCGCTCATTCTCCAAAGCATCCATATCTAATGATTTATAGGAAAATGTCACTGAATACGTTGTGTTCCCTTCGAACTTGAACTTACTGGGGTCACTATATGTAAATTCTTTCCACACCTCACTCAACGGTGATGTAAGATAGGCAGAATACTGTCCCGTAATTACTTTCGCAGGATCATTTGTAATGGTACCGGAGCCCGCAGTAAAATTTGTATTCGTATACGCACCGCTTTCGAAAGATTCATTCATCTTGGTGATCTCTATATCATCTAACGAAAGTGCCCCACCTTTGTAGATTCCCCAGACCAAATAGTAATTTTCCTTGTTTCCCGTTGTGAATGTTACCGTACGGGTTCCCTTGTTTCCACTGACCTCATTCCAGGTAGTCCATCCCTTATCTTCTGAATCATCAGTACTCCTTGCTAGAAAATAGAAGCAGCGATTCGCCCCTGCCGACTCCATATCAATAGCCTTATATGAGAAGGTAACTTTATATGTAGTGTTTTTTTCAAACTTGACTTTATTCTTATCTGTGTATGCGAGTGCCTTCCAGTCCTCTGTCCGCAAGGAGCTGAGATACGCCGAGTATTGTCCGCTCACTGTTTTTGTTGGATCATTTGTAATCATACCGGAGCCTGCCAAAAAATTAGTGGAAGCGAACGTACCTTTTTCAAAAGATTCGCTACTGGCAGGAGTGGTTTTTACAATCTGAATGTTATCAATGGAAAGCGCTCCGCCTCCGTGAATTCCCCAAATCAAATAATAGTTTTCTTTATTTCCGGTTGTAAAAGTCATCGTTCTGATCCCACCATCTCCGCTCGCATCCGTCCAAGAGGTATATCCTTTATCCTCCTTTGTATCCGTACTTCGCGCAAGAAAGTAGAAAAAGCGGTTGGCATCTGCTGGCTTCATATCTATGGATTTATAAGAGAAAGTCACAGAATAAGTAGTATTTTTTTCGAATTTAACTTTACTTGAATCCGTATAATTAAATTCTTTCCAGACTTCTGATGGAAGGGCGTTTAAGAACGCAGAGTATTTCCCATTCACTACTTTTTGTGGATCACTGGTAATCGTCCCATTGACCGGAACATAACCAGTGCCAGCATAACTTCCACTCTCGTATGTTTCTCTAGGTACGATAATATTTTCCGCTCCAAATGCTTTACTCTGACCAATACTTAGCATAAAAATAAAAAAGACGGTCTGTATTAAATAGATGAATAACCTGGTTCTTTTCAGAAGATTCACACTCCTTAGGGGCTATAGGAAAACTCAATTAGCAGTTACTACGCGGCTGAGATTTGAACTAAAAAAGAATCAAGTAAATTAAATGTAACCTGCTATGCTTCACCATTATCTTGTCCCTTTTTATATAGATCGATAAAATTCTCAAACTCGTTGAAGGTCATAACTCCTCAACAATCATATGACACTCGCACAATTTTGAAAATGGTGGTAATTTGTCGAAAAACAAATTTTATTGTCGATTTCATCTGTATATTTGACACATTTTTCATCAATTCGCCCAATCACCTATATAGGTTTATTTGTTGTTTTAAGTAATACCAAAAACTTGGGAGTTGGGAAAAATTTAAACTCTCATAATTCCCACTGAGTCATCAATGGTAGGCGTTTGCCAGCCCCCGTTCGTGACTTTCACCCTTGAGATGACGCCCTATGCTGGCGTACTAAAAAAGCTCTTGGAATTCAATCCATGAGCTTTTTCGGCCTCTTACGTTTATGTGATTATTTTTTTCTGCTAATTAAATTCCCGTTTTTATCGTATTCATAGTAGATTTTCATCCCGTCGGGATACGTTACTGTCTTGATCTGCCCCGCAGCATTGTACTCGTACTTCGTTATTAATAGATCTGTGCTCAAAGAAACAAAAACGTATCCTGCTGCAGGCCCTGGTGCCTCTCCTTTCGTAATTATGTCACTCTTCCCATCCCCGTTAACATCTGCCAACCATAAGCTTGCGGTATTTTTAATAATCTTTCGGCCTGAGTACCACGTCCAGGGTTCAAAGCCTGTTCCGTTACTTAATGAAAAATATAACCAACCATCATTAATCGCTCCGGCTTGTCCAATGGAGAGCAATTCTGTTTTTCCGTCCCCGTCTACATCTGCAAACCACATAGTACTGTTGTCATCGATCATTCGGGAGCCCGAATCCCAGGTCCACCATGGATAGCCGGTTCCATTACTTAAACAAACATATACTTGGCCAGAATTCGCGGCACCAGCTTGTCCTTTAGAAACCAAATCTGATTTCCCATCTCCATTGATGTCAGCAAACCACATACTGCCGTTATCATCAATCATCCGTCTACCTGAATTCCAGGTCCAATACGGGTAACTGCTACCTGTGCTTAAGGAAACATATACAAAACCTGCATTCGCAGCACCCGCTTGACCTTTGGCAAGTAGATCGGCCTTCTTATCGCCATTTACATCCGCAAACCACATGGTACTGTTATCGTCAATCATTCGTTTTTCAGAATTCCATGTCCATGTCGGGTAGCCCGTTCCGTTGCTCAGAGCCACATATACAATGCCTGCATTCCATGCTCCGGCTTCACCTTTAGAGATCAAATCCGTTTTACCATCTCCATTGACATCGTCGAGCCACAGCTTACTATTGTCTTCAAGTATTCTTGCGCTTGAATTCCAGGTCCAGCTCGAATATCCTTTTCCGTTACTAAGAGATACATATATAAAGCCCGCATTGTATGCTCCAGCCTGTCCTTTAGAAATCAGATCGGCCTTGCCATCTCCGTTTACATCGGCAAAGCAGATCGTACTGTTATCGTCAATCATCCGTTTTCCAGAATCCCAGGACCATGAAGGATAGCCAGTTCCGTTACTCAATGCTACATATACAAACCCCGCATTCCATGCCCCTGCCTCACCTTTAGAGATCATATCTGCCTTACCATCTCCGTTTACATCGGCAAACCACATATTGCTGTTGTCCTCAAGTATTCTTGCGCTTGAATTCCAAGTCCAAGGCATATAGCCTGCTGCAGCATGTGTGGCACTTGTTTTATCAGCGCCTAGAGTTGAACTCATAGTAAAAAGTACACCTAGTGCTAAGATTAATCGTCTAATTGTTCCTAGTTTACCTGAATTCGGCCATATCTTAATAATCACAAAAAAACCTCCATATTCATTTGACTGCTATGTATGTATTAAACGTAAGGAAATTACTAGTATAATGTAACAGCTATTCCATTCCAAGCATAGTAAAAACTTGTATCGAAAAATGCAGGATGTGATCTATCTTACACAGCCAGTTTCATTTAACTGTAGTTCGATAGCCCATAAACCAATCATAAAAATAAGGCTGTCTTTAACGCACACGCCCATTAAGTACTGAAAGCTCGACACCTAAATCAAGTATACCGACTTGAGAATGGTACATTAGCCAAAAAACTTAATTTTATAGCTGATCTGGGAGTAGAATTCAATAAAGATGGAGAAGTCGTACAAATTTAGAAAACTATTCGTCTGGTGGTGAATGGGAATTAAATAGACAAAAAGGCAGCGATTCCCGGGTTATTGGAGAATCGCTGCCTTGCATTTTTATTCACTGCGGCTTGCTTCCGCACATAATGGGCAAGCGAAAGCCCCCTGACCTCAAGTGTCACTTCTGACGGTTATCGAAGCAGAAAACACCGTGATCCCCGTTACTTTTAGTTGGCCAAACACACTTTCCGGCTCAATCATTCGGCGCACTGCTAAGGTGTATTCCTACGCCTTCTCAGCTTTTCTTAAACTCAACCTTGTCCACTACAAATGTGCCTCCTGAAGAAGATGTCATGTGAAAATGTACCCTCGCTGACACCGCCCCCATTGGTGGCTTTATTGTTCCGCCCACAGTAGTCCATATGTTTAAGACACTTACTTCTGCCAATGTCACTCCACTAATCATTCTTCCAGATGAATCGTAATAATTAACGATTAGTTTAACTTTTTCACTGAGCAAGTTGACTATATTAATCCGACCGCTAAGAGTATATGATGATTCCGCAGATACAGCCACTTCTTGGTATAATCCACCTATTCCAGTCATCCCAATCTTCTGAGCTTGGGTACCGGATGTTACTGTCGAGGTTGTAAGCTGATAATCCCCATAGGCTCCGTATTTTCCCCATCCATCTGCAACACCACCAATTTGAGATGCTTCGAAATCCCCATTTCCAAGCATATTTCCATCTGTAGTTTTCTTGAAATTAACCATGTCCACTACAAATATGCCTCCCGAAGAGGAGTCCATGTGAATATGAATTCTAGCCACCACCGCTCCGGTTGGAGTTTTAATCGTCCCTCCAAACGTAGTCCATACGTTTAAGGTGCTTAATTCTGTCACAGCTAACCCACTGATTGCTTTTCCTGAACTATCAAAGTAGTTGACGACTAGCTTTACTGCCCCACTTTGTAGACTGCTTATATTTATGCGGCCGTTCAAGTCATACAATGTATTCCCACTTACAGCAACATCCTGATATATGCCTCCAGTACCAGTCATCGTAAGTCTCTGGGATTGTTTACCCGAAGTTACGGTCGAGGTTGTAAGCTGATAATCCCCATAGGCTCCATATTTCCCCATCCATCTGCAACACCACCAATTTGAGATGCTTCGAAATCCCCATTTGCTAGCATATTGCCATCTATACTTTTTTCATAGTGAACATATCTACCAACAGTGTGCCTCCAGACGAAGAAGCCACTTGAATATGAATTCGTGCTATGCTAGCTCCTATTGGCGTCTTTATTATTCCACCTGTGGTAGTCCAGGTGTCGATGACACTTACTTCCGCTAAAATCCCTCCGCTGATTGCTTTTCCTGATATATCAAAATAATTTACAATCAATTGAACCTTTCCACTCGACAAATTACTTATATTTATCCGACCGTTTATGTCATATAAAGTATTCCCTCTTACAGCTATATCCTGATACAAACCTCCGACGTTGGTCATCGTAAGCTTTTGAGCCTGCACTCCAGAAGTCACGTTTGATGATATAAGTTGATATTCACCAAATGCTCCGTATTTACCCCATCCATCCCCTACACCATTCATTTGCTGTGCCTCAAAATCTCCATTTGCCAGCATATTTCCGTAGATACTCTTCCGCATCGAAACCATATCTACCACCAAAGTACCTCCAGTGGAAGAAGCCACATGAAAATGTATTCTTGCTATTAGCGTTCCTTTAGGCGTTCTTATTGCTCCTCCGACGGTTGTCCATAGGTTCTGTGCGCCTATTTCGGCAAGAGTCTCTCCACTAATTAAGTTACCTGAAGCATTATAATAATCAACCTTCAGCATCACCGTTCCATTCAGCATATTACTTGGCATTATACGGCCAATTAGCTCATATGATGTATCCCCACCTATCTGTATATCCTGATACAATCCTCCTACACCATTAGTTATTATTTTTTGAGACTGTTTACCACTTGCCACTGTAGACGTTTCTATTTCACCTTTTGGTTCTTGAAAACCTGGGCCTGTATAAGTTCTCCAATAACTCGCAGTTCCACTGCTGGTATCAGATATTTCAAAATCCCCATTTCTTATTAAATTGCCATTTGGATTTTTCCTCATTAGGTTCCCATTCAAATCGTAATAAAAATCAACAGCATTATTAATTGATTTCACTGATTCCAATCGTCCATTTTTGTCATAAAAGTATTCATCCGCATAGGTCCTTTGAGGAAACATGTCAATTATAACAAGGAACAAAATAAATAATAGCATCATATTTTTCAATATTTTTCATCTCCATAATAAGAAATAAGGTTCTTGATCTACAACTTATACTGTGCTTTACTCCTCCAGAATCTCACTTGCCTTATTTTCATAAGCGATGTGGAATGAAGAACACTTCCATGTCACTATCGATCTTCACATTACCTTGCATAACAGAAATCCTCTCCGGTGTACCTATGTAAATCTCTTGTATACAAATTCAAACTCAGCGGATTATCAATCTGCCCCTCAACCGTATCCTCATTTAAAAACCGTCCCATACTCGGATCATAATACCGTGCCCGCAGGTAGTAAGGCCCGGTTTCTGGATCGTACACTTCTCCTGAGTACTTGAAGGAATTAGAGGTTCCCTCCACCTGGCTGGTGATGTTTCCCCATTCATCATAGGTGTAACTATTGATTACCGCTCCGCTGGTATCCACGTTCTGTACAACGTCACCGTGCCCATTGTACAGGTAATAGTAATCCTTGGAGAACTTCTTATCCTTCTTAACCAGTACCCGGTCCCCACGGACGAAATTCGCCTGTTCCACGAACACACCGCTGACAATCTTCTCTTGCGAGATCACTTCACCATTCAGGTTATAGTTCACTTGAGTCTGGGTATTGCCATTTGTCTTCATGGAACGCAGGCCATCGGTATGTTAGTCATCTTTCCTCATTTCATCCCGCAAAACGCAAAAGCACCTGAACCTGTCTTTTAAAGGCAGTATTCAAGTGCTTTAAGGTTTAAGTTGACCGCGGCCCTACGCCGAGCCGTCTAATGTGTAGAGATAATGCCATAAAGCTCTGCCAACGGCCAAGACTACCATTAAACCCGGCTGAGTATTCGCCTACGCGACTTTCTACGTTCTTTTGGCACTTCGTATTTTCAAAAATCCAACATTTCTATACGATATATAGTAAAAAAAGCATCTTCATTAAATGCAAATTTTCTTTCTTTAACCACATAGTCATCTTCAAATATTTCTATAATATCACCCTTGGAGATTGTTGGGATCGGGATTTTGGTCTCTTGTTCAAAGATCAGAATATCACTTTCATAATCAAAAAATCTTGTCAGAAACACTTCTACAGGTGGAAATTTAGGTTCATATTTTGAAATCGGCATGCTTTTATTCTCCTTTTATAAATTCAGAATTTTTATCTGTTTCTTTATGGTCTTATATTTGGTGCATTTGTCCCTGAATTATACCCAGCATTCACTAATCGATTACTTATATCTAGCGGAGTTGTAGTTAAGTGTGCATAAACATTTTCTCTGCCATATTTTAGTTCTAAGTCTGTGACATCTATAGCAATATAGTAATAAGTATAACTAATCCTTTTATTATTTTTCCCGTAAAGTTTAACAGATAAATCTTCATAAGACATAGAATTGGGAGCTATATCCGTAAGATAAACTCCACTACCATAACGTGCATCCCCTCGTCTTCCACCTGCTATAGAAGGATTAATTTTTCTTGTGTCTAAAATACCAGTATATCCTGCTTCATCAGTATAATGGTACAAGATAATCCTCTCTTTGTTGTTGCCATCATCTTTACCTTTAGATTGAGCAACAGGCGGAGCTAGAGGTCTTGTTTGATTGCTGTTACTTTTATTATTCTTTCCTCCCTGAATTACTGTTAGTTTAGGTGCATCAGTTCTTGGAACCTCCACTGGTGCAGCATTCGAATGGTTCCAGATAAGGATACTTGAAGCGCCTATCACAAATATAGCTCCTTCAACTAATGCCGCCGCCGCCGCTCCCTCCAAAACACAAGCATCCCAGAAGCATTTGCCTGAAGGGTCTGTATATTTAAGAGGGTTGTTACCTACGTAAGTATATAGGTTCTGAGTTAAGGGATTGTTTATCTGCCCCTCAACCGTATCCTCATTTAAAAACCGCCCCATGCTCGGATCATAATACCGTGCACGCAGATAGTAAAGTCCGGTTTCGGCATCGTACACTTCTCCTGTGTATTTGAAGGAATTGGAAGTTCCCTCCACCTGGCTGGTGATGTTCCCCCACTCATCGTAGGTGTAGTTGTTGATTACCGCCCCGTTGGTATCCACGATCTGCACGACGTCACCGTGCCCATTGTACAGGTAATAGTAATCCGTGACGCTGTTGTTCTTTTTGTCCTTCTTCACCAGCACCCGGTCCCCACGCACAAAGTTCGCTTGTTCCACGAACACGCCACTCACAATCTTTTCTTGCGAGATCACCTCACCATTGAGGTTATAGTTCACCTGAGTCTGGGTATTACTATTTGTCTTCATGGAACGCATACCATCGGCATAATACTTAAAGCTGGTGGTACCTCCTCCTTTGGTGACGGAGGTTAAGGTGTTCTGCAAGTCATAGGTGTAGCTCGTATCCATCGTGTCCAGACTGACATTACTCGTATCCGATAACGTCTGGCGGTTGCCCCGCACATCATAGGTATACGTCGTTTTCCCGCCATCCGGCCGGGTAATGGATACCAAGCGATTCAGCGCGTCATAGGTATACCTTGTCGTTTGCGCGGTGCTGCTGCCTTTGCGCACCTCGCTTACAGAGATGCGATTCCCGTTATTGTCGTAACCATAGCTGTATCCCGATAGCACGTCACTGCCTTTGGTGTTCGTCATGCTCTCGGTCCAGCCCAGCGCTTTGTTGTACGTATATTCCGTCTTCAGGATGCTGCCATCTGTAAGCGTCGGGTACGTAATCGACTTCACCAAATCGTTCGCGAAGTAGCTGTACTGTACATTGGCCGAAGAAGCACCTGTGAGCGTAGAACTCCCGTTGGTTTGTACTTTATCCAATCGCTGCTTATTATACTGATAGTTCGTGTAAAAGCCCATGTAGTTGTCATTGATCTGTGTCATCCGTCCCAGTACGTCTCTCTGATTACCGATGTACGCCGAGTGGTTGCCAGATAACGAGTATGTGTTGCGCACTTGGCCCAAACTATCCAGAGTTTGCGTTTGGGTGGCCGTGAGTGTGTTGTTCGTACGCGTTTCGATGGTCTGTTTCTGCGGTGCCCCCTCTCCGAAAATCACATTCGTTTCCTGCGTTTGCGCCACATTGTTGACCATCCCGCTGATCGTGCTCTTTTTCAGTTGGCCGCTTTCGTCATACGTATATCCAAACGTGCTGCCATTGCGGTCTGTTTTTGCTGCCAATTGGCCTGCGCTGTTGTAGGTATAGCTTTCATTTTGTAAAGCCCCGTCCTGTTTCACTTTAAGCAGGCCCAGTTCGTTATACGTCTTGGTATTCAGGGTTTGCGGCGAGCCGTTTTTAGCCTGTATCGTCACTTTCGATACGTGACCATTGCCGTCATAGCTGTAGTTGGTGGTCTGGTTCAGCGCATCTTTTACGGCGGATAATCGGCCTAAGGCATCATAGGCATAGGTGGTCGTAACCCCGTCCTCGTTCACATTATGATTAGGATCGGTGTAACCTGTGATGTTTCCCGCGATATCGTATCGATAGGATTCGATAATCTGTTGTTGATTCGTTGGCCAATCCTTATAGGTGGAGGCCGAAATTTTATTTCCCCAGGCATCGTAGGTGTCCTGGACATAGTTCAGCTTCTCGCCTGTGTTCTTATCCTGAATGTAGCTTGTGTTGGTGCGCGCTTTGAATGAATAGTCGCTGACGATGAGATCTCCGTTGGCATTCGTGGCCCGGTTCTGTCTGCCCCACGCATCGTAGCTGACAGTCAATGTATTTCCAGCGGGGTCAATGGAATACACCGGACGCCCCATATCGTCATAATGATATTGCTGGTATACCCATTTTCCTGCATTATCATCGTGGTGCTCTTCCAACAGAAGAAGTCCTAGTCCATTATATAACGCATCTGAATTTGTGATAACGGCATCGTGAGTGGACAAGTTAGTTACGGTTTTAATGGTATTCACTTTTAGAACAAACGTCCCTGCGTTCACAGCATCAAAGTTCACAGAGGTCTGATTATAATAATTGTAATCGATCACTTCACTATATCTTTCTCCTTTGGTATTGGTTCGGACTGGATGCGTTTCTTTTTTCAGACGGCCCCCCCTATCATACTCATAGGAGACCACTTGATTGTTGCCGTCGCTTTCCCGAATGAGCCTCCCCGTCCTCATGTCATATGCCATCGTCTTTTTGACAATAGTCTGCTCTGGCGTGTTCATATTAAACCATTGCTGCTGTTCCGTCGGATAAGCATAAATGGTTTCGGCTCCATAGTGAGTTACACTTTTAGCAACTACTTTACCGCTTGCTGTTTTCTCCGCTATTGCTTGCGAAATTTGCCCCGTCCCATTCGTGTAGTTATAACTATACGTGGTCTGTTCCCCTAGCGCGTTAATTGCGGTTAGCGGTCTTCCTTCCGAAGTATAGGTGTACCGCTCGGATACAGGGTTAGCATCTGTCTCATTTTGATACCAGGACTTCGACTCCATCAGATGATACTTCG
This sequence comes from Paenibacillus sonchi, assembly GCF_016772475.1. Taxonomy (NCBI): domain Bacteria; kingdom Bacillati; phylum Bacillota; class Bacilli; order Caryophanales; family Paenibacillaceae; genus Paenibacillus; species Paenibacillus sonchi. The sequence goes on along the minus strand of NZ_CP068595.1, from coordinate 4,396,830 downwards.
GCTCATAGCTCATTGTCGTGGTATAGCGCTGTTTCAGGTACGGATTGTTAAACTGATCACTGGTCAACGGCTTCGTTTCCGTTCCCACCCACCCCCAATTCGTATAGGTTGTTTCCTTAAAAAGGTGGTTGGCTGTAGCGTCGCTGTCCCCGGCCCCATACTCCGAAATCCTCGTTCTTGTCGGAGAATTCTGGAACAGTTCATGAAAAGCGGTATTGGCCACTACTTCTCGTTCCCCGTTTGCTGCTTGCGTATCCGTGGACAGCAGCCTGGCTTTACCGTCAAAGGTTCGGGTCGTGATCGTATTGTTAGAGGCCGTTTCACTTTGCAGTATAACTCTTGAATAGAAACGATAATCCTCTGGTACATATGGGGGATAATGATTGGGGTAGCCGGTATAATCTCCTTCATAACGATATTGGCTCTGATTATATCTTTTAGAGCCGGCCGTATCCCCTCTGGAAATGACTCGATATTCCTGTACCGAATCCATAGAATTAATGTTGCGTACCGTCTGGTCGTACTCATAAGTCGTTTTGGAATGAGGGTATGTGACTCCCTTTAACAAGGAGTAATAATTATAGTTTTGCTCTCCTCCATACCCGCTCCAAGGATCGTATACCGCAAATTGGTAATCATAATTAAAGAAGGTTTCATCCCCGTTCTGGTCTGTAATCACCCATAATACAGGTACATAGGTCACTAATTCATTAACCGTAGTCTTTACTCTTCCTTTGGTTAATGTGACCTTCTCAACCTCCATCCCTCCATCTTTCACACGAATGGTAACATTTTCTCCATAAAAGTCCCCTTCGGTGTCCAGGTTATTCTCATATTCGAATGTCACTACTCGGCCTACTGTATCTGTGATAGAACTGATGACTTCCATATTAAAACCCGAATTTTGGATAAAAGTATGTTTGAACGTAATCGTGTTGCCGAAACGATCTACAATCCCCAATAAAAGGCCTCTTGCAGAAAAATATTCACGTCTTTTATCTGCATACTCTACACAAGTCTCAGACTGATTTTGGCCATTATTAAATTCATGGCTTGAAATAATACGCTTATCCTTGCTTTTGTAATTCAAAAAATTGGTGTATTGGGTAAGCTCATCTCCATTCTGTGGGTAAGGTGCTACAGCAAAGACCCCTCCTTTCCCATCATGATAATAAGAATAACCATTACTATATTGGATCGAAGGGAATTGAAGCGACCAGCCTGTTCCGAGATTATAACGCGATAAGTAATGGTCATATCTTGCTGTGTAATGACCAGTAGATGTATATTCTAGAGCTAAGGAATGGGCTTGATTTGAGTTATACATGATTCCAATATCCAGATCCAGACCGTCTCGTCCCGGTAAATGAATTTCATTTTCTTTCCAGGTTAATGATCCGGAAACGGGATCGACAAGTTCACTGGATACATCGCGATCTCCAAATTGCGGTTTATTCGTCTGATTAATTTGCGCTTGCTTGACTAACCCGTCAAAAACACCGGAAACAGTCATATCAAAAGCGGTAACCTTGGAAGAAGCGAGTTTGAGTTGGCTGTCCGAAAGCAGATCCTCCCCGTATACAAGTGAGGTCACACTTTGGCGCTGGACTACAGAATGAGCTCCTCCCTCATCCTTGTACACAGTATTTGGAACCGAAGGCCGCTCTACTGGGGAAGCTTTCTGATCTTTTAATTCCTGTTGAATCTCTTCCCATGTTAACTTGCCTGTATGCCGCCATTTCAAAAGCTCAAGAGGTGTGTACGTGGATGGCTCCTGCAAAAGAAGATTGACCCAGTACACATCTGCCATTGACGCTCCGGCCAGAAATAATTGTTCAATCACGGATTGTGTCAAATCTTGCGATTTTTGCTTTTGATTGGTCATTGCTTGAGAGCGTGAGGCAGTATCTGACGATGGGAGTTCCAATAACCCTTGCTTTTCTAAAGTTCTCGCTTTAACTGAAAGGATGGCTGCCGGCATTCCCTGACCATATGTAGTCTTCCCTACAGAGATGTTTTCGTTGGGCAGCTCGGGTGCTGCCACAGGCAGGCCCCTATTCATCAGTCTCTCACCATCAACAGGCGCCGATTCTGAAAAGAGCGCTGATTCCTGTGGAATAGATGGAGTTGCCATCACCGTTTCATTTTTCCACATGGGGGGGCTCGGTGTCGCAGAGGGAGCGACGGAAGGTGCAGGAATGGTAGCGGACTTCGACACAGAAGAGCTTACACTAGCACTTGCGCTTCCCTCCAAGGGTGGAAAACCACTCCCTATTAAAACAATTGTTAGAATTATAGCTAACCAGCGATTGTGAGAACACTTACGTTTCATCTTACAGCTCTCCTGTCATTGTATAATTTTAGTTTTATCAAAATCGTGCATCGGTTCTTATCAGCTCTAGGGATTTAAATCTCGTTGTCCTAATACTATTTAACTATTTTCATCTCTTCTAATTCCGTACCTCCACCGCCAGCATCCCAATAATTCTGCTATTCCCATAAGCATCATAGGAATAGATATGAGTGGTGTATGCGCCGGTCTCCTTGTTATGCTTGTGGTATGGAATACGGATTCTCCAGCTTGTACTGGCTATCCGTTCTCCCTCAACCCAAGGGTTTTCCAGGTCATCATGACCATTTCTTTCCGTCCAGGTGGGAAACCGCACGGTCGTTACATTAGAAGGAACCCCTTCAACCATTACCTCGTAAAAACCACTGCTAAGATAAGCGACGGATGGATACGTAAACTTCAGTGCGTCTACTACGGAAAATTCCCATGCTCCCGCATATTTTCCATCTGCATAGATATGGGTGATGTATCTCCCAAGTTCTGAGTGATGTTTGGAGTAGACTACCGTTGCTTTCCATACCCCGTTCCCTATCTTCACCCCGTCAATCCACTCAATATCATCCTGATCTTTATAGGACGTCCACGTCGGGAATTGGACTTTTTGGACTTTGGAATCTACCCCATAAATAAAAACAGTTCCATCAGCCAATAACACCAGTAAAGGCGTAATAAATTGCGAAGCATCCACCACCTTTACTGTAAGCCCGAGAATCATTCTTCCATCCACATAGATATGGTGGGTTATAAGTATTAATACTTCCTCTGCGTTTAGGAAGCCACATATTCCCTTCCCATACAACGGACGCCAGTTTCTCACCTACATCCATTCAATATCATCCTAACCATCTGTTTCGGTCCATGTTAGAAACTCTACTTTCTGGGCGTTCTAGTAACACCAAGTACACAAAGGTCGTAAGACACGGTTGAACTGCTGATCACATACTGCCCAATTGAAGCGCTTTTGTTTCTCTTGAGAAGATTTCCATTACTGTCATATGTATATTGAATCAATGATCATTCTGGCCAATTCCCCGTTTCCCAATCTTCCTTTGTCATACACGTGAGCTAACTGTGTGAAAGATGTTCCCGAGTAATTGACTACAATATAGTCTGTTGTCTGCACATCTGCTGCATGTATGGAGGACGTTCCCCTACCGCGATTAAAGACAACACAGCAACGATCAGCCCCGAACCATTTACGCATTACTCCGATTCCTTATATTTTCATGGCTCCTCTCAACACTTTAAGTAATTCGTTCTCTCTATTTTGCATCATACGACAAAATTAAATATTTGGATATAGAGGTAATTTGTCGAAATTTATCATTAAATGTCTACATTGATTATTTTTCTTGACCATTTAAGGAACTACAAACTAGAATTCAGAATATTACATACCTAATATCCTTATGAGGAGGCTCCTGATGAAATTTCGATATGGCACGTTAATATTACTGCTTATATTGCTCGCTTATTTCAATGAACCAGCACTAGCTACCGCCGAGTCCACAACAGTCGAATCTCTAAACAACTTAAAAACCTATTACCAGTATGACGTAGGTGGTGCAAAGCTGAGCTACACACTCACTCCTTACAATACCGTCTATTGTGTTTATGATGCCAATGGCAACATGCTACGCACTGTTCAATCCGCTAAGCCTGCTCTGTTCACTTCTTCGGCGTTGACTAGCTGGGACGTCTATAAACTGGGGGATGGAAATTCAGGAAGCATCTGGTCGAGTCATGGACATCCGGTTGATCAAGGACCAGAGTGGGTAGCTGTAGACTTAGGCGATGTTCATTTTATCGGAGGAATCAGCCTGACTCCACGTAGCACTTTGAGCTTCCCCAAAGATTTCCGTCTGCAATCCAGTACCGATGCGGTCAATTGGACGGATATCCCCGGTCAAACTTACACTAGCTATTCCAACAACGGAAATATTCAAAACTTTACTTTTAACAATTCTATTGCGGCCCGGTATGTTCGAGTTCTCGCTACAAAATTAGGTAAGGATGATGCGGGGAACTATTACTTCCAATTGGGAGAGTTTGATGTTCATCTGATTAAAATCACAGCTTCCTCTAGCCTTCAGGGCTGGCCTGTTTCACGGTTAATTGACGGAAATAACTCCTCAATCTGGTCTAGTAACGCAAGTGACAATGAGGCAAGTATTGAATGGATCGCTGCAGATGCCGGAGACACAACATTTATAAGCGGAATCAGTCTGACACCACGCAGCACCTTAAGCTTTCCAAAAGATTTCAAGCTCCAATATAGCCTAGATGCCGTTAACTGGACGGATATTCCGGGACAAATTTATACCAACTATGCGAATAACGGGAATGTGCAAACCTTCTCTTTTGACAGCTCCGTAATTGGAAGGTATGTTCGGATTTATGCAACGAAACTCGGCAAAGATGATGGGGGAAGATATTATTTTCAGCTTGGGAATTTACACTGCATCATTCGAAGGTCGCTGCCTCATCCAGTCTGCCCGGATGGTCAGTGGCCCGGTTAACCGATAATAATACCACTTCCACCTGGTCCAGTAATTTACATGGAATCGCAACAGAAAGTGAGTGGGTTGCATTTCATTTGGGCCGAGCGGAGACAGTAGGGAGTGTGACTATCACACCGAGAGCTAAGTATGCTTTTCCAGTAGATTTCAAATTCCAGGCCAGCAATGATGCCGTACACTGGACTGATATTGAAGGGCAATCCTACGTCAATTATCTCAATAACGGTAATGTGCAGACGTTTACGTTTGATAGCTCAATAATCGCCAAGTATATCCGGCTTTACGTAACGAAGCTCGGTAAAGACGATGGGGGAATTACTATTTTCAATTATCTGAACTCAAAACCAATCTGGTCAACGCAGCCGCCTCTGCTACTTTAAAAGGTTGGACGGCAACCCATCTGATGGATAATAACACAAACAGCATCTGGTCCAGCCCTTACCATGCCAGCAGCATCGCTACGGAATGGGCTGCACTTGATCTGGTAAACAGTCAGTCGGTCAAAAGCATCACAGTAACGCCAAGAGGAACGTTAAGTTTCCCACTAGATTTCAAGCTGCAATATAGTAATGACGGTATTCGATGGCAGGATATACCGGGGCAAAGCTACACTAATATCAGCAATACGGGTTCCGCAAGGACGTTTACATTCAGTCAGCCGATATTGGCTCGTTTTATTCGACTGTACGCGACAAGACTAGGCGTAGATGATGCGGGCAACAATTACTTTCAATTAGCCGAATTGAAAGCAAATCTCTTATCTTCACAATAATTTGGAATGCAGCAGAGAGCGAAGCGACTGCTGATCGCTTCGCTCTGCTGTTAAAGCTATATTCCAGAAGCCAAAGTGAACGTAAACTGTGAACGATACGTCCCGACTCGCAAGCCAGTTTTGGTTCCAGGGTGATACGAACTGCCTTCTCCAGCAGAAACAATCTCTACCTTATCTGGCACTCGAAGTGTGAAGCTTTGTCCAATCTGATACTGCCCCATACCTTGGTACTCATTGGCCTGTGCCAATACAACGGGCTGATCACTAAAAACATGATTTCCGGTTTGGCTCACCATTCCAGATTGTCCCGCAAGGGTAGTGGAATTGGCGACATCTACACTCAAGGCATTCGATGGCATTTTGACCACTAAATTGTTCGTGTTATTACTATTGTCCACCACTGGATCACTCACAAAATCCGTGATCTTCAGCGTATAATTCCATCCCGCACCACTCCCTCTGCTGTCCTCAATGACTGAGTTGGTTACAGAATTAATCTGCTGATATGGGTTGGTCGTGCTAATGGTCACATTGTCCAATAATAGCCCGCTGAACTGCGAACTGAAACCACCGCCCAGTACAGTAAAGGTTACATCTTCAGAACCAATCGGGCTGCCCCAACTTGGATCTACTGTCGGCACTGGTGTTGCCGGTACCGTTGTTGGAACGGTTGTAGCTGTTGGACCCGCCGTAGGTGCAGTTGTCGGCGTGGGTGTAGCTGGTGCTACTGTCGATGTGGGTACTGCTGTAGGAGTGCTGCTTGGCACTACAGTTGGAGTTGGAGCCACTGTTGGTGTTGGCGTGGCCGTTGGAAATGGCGTAGCCCCGTTCACTGTCTTTTGGTTGGTCGCCAGTTCTTCACCTGCTTTATTGATTATCCGTACATCCACGGTATGGCTGCCAGATGGCAATGTCACCGCTCCAATGTAATCAACCCAAGTTCCATTGTCGACTTTGATCTGGGTCTTAGCATCAGGATGGGTGGTTCCAGAGTCAACACTAAAACTTCCGTTACCGTTATCTGTGATCTGCGGAAAACCAGATTTTATAATGATTGGATCATTATTCACCTCAATTTCAAGCAGCTTGCTATAAATTCCACCTTCCGCGCAGGAACGAGCCTTAAAAGATATCATACCGGCGGAGGTCAACGTTACAGGAGCCGTATACGGTAACCAAGTAGCTCCTCCATCTATGGAGTATTCACGGTTGGTGATTGCTGGGGAACTGCCGTAATCAACTGTAATCACAGACCGATTGAATTTATCCGTTGACAGCACACTCGTAGGTGTATCCAGAACAACGGGAGCCACATAGTCAACGGGGTATATTTTTGGAAATCCGGTGACGGCTGTGCCATCCGGTAACTTTACAAAATCACCGGATTCGGTGATTCCATAAACAATATATTTACCAGAGCGATCTGGAGCCTGGAACAGCGATAGATACTTTTTACTAAGTGTTGAGAATGAGGAAGCATCACTCCACGCGATTACATCATTATTGTCCTTGAGAGCATAAGTCTGAAATCCATAGGAAGCGATCTGCTTTACATTCTTTACTTCGCCGCTTGGTCCCGATACCTTTACAGGATCCGAAATCACTCCACCCCCTGCAATCCCCGTTCTGCCGGCATTATTAGCCCCGAAGGTATACACATTTCCATCCTTCAAAAACCAAAAAGCACCGGAACCATCTCCAACGACGGATTGAACTCCAGTTGCTATTGTTTTTATGGCTTGAATGGTGTTCCCACCATAGGCCCAATCCGAAAATGGAGTTCCCCAATATTTTAGATCTCCATTCTGTATGGTCGTGTATCCGACTGGTAGATATCTCGCACCAGAAAATGGATTTTTAGCTGGAGTGATGTAACGATGCACATTAGTGATGTCAACCCCAGTAGGTATGTTATACAAAGTGGGGGCACTATCCAACTCGGTTGACGTGCTACCTGGAGCCTTGTATGCATTCCAGTCAGTAAGTGAGTAATTTACTCCATTTATAGTGAAAATACGAGAGGATGCGTCCACAAGGGTAGTGTTGCCTGGTTGCATATCTACACGGCTATAGTTAAAACCGTTAAGAAAGGCCATCTGAAAATTAGCCGATGATGTGAATGCTGGGAAGTATGATGTAATATCTGCAGTCTTAGAAGTTGGTGTGGTCAGCGTGTACTTTCCCATGCCGGAACCTACCATGTAAACTGCATTGTCCTTTATAAAAATAATTGACTCCGGAGACAGTGAATAAATTTTCTTTACCCCCGTTAAGTCTGCCCCAGTTGGGTCAAGGACAAATGTAGGTATGGCCATATCGACAGCACCACCAATAGCTAACTGTCCTTTTGCTCCTGCCCCCAAGCCCAAACAGTTCCATCGCTCTTGAGTGCAAAATAACTAAATTTTGCAATATCTGAGTATTCGTTGTTTGTTAATACTTCAAAATCGACAACATCATCCAGTTTTTCGACTGCACTTTCTCCGGCTTTTTGAGTGTACAGTTTACCCGATTGTAAATATACGCTACCGATTTTAGTGCTACCATAACTATCGTAATAATTATAGTATTTTTCTGATGGACCAGGAGAAACATCCACCGTGTCAAAGCCTCGTCTTTGTAATACTTTATAGCCGTTATCCAAGCTGAAAATATTTAATTCCCTGGATTTCTCGTCAAAGGCTCCTACTTTTGAAATATGGGTGTACGCTGCTCCCTCAACGGTTTGCGTACTCCCAGAAATAACAAGTCCAGGGATGAGCAATGTAAAGGCGAGTGCTAAAGTCCCCCATCTGCGCAGTTTTTTTGGGGGATTATCTTTTGGTTTAGTGATCATATCATTTCCTCCTTATAGTCCTGCAGTAGCGGTGTAGGTGAATGTTGAGGTATATGTTCCCTGCAACAAACCGACCGTCTTGCCATTGCTGCCCTGGATCAGCTTCGGCACCGCCAGCGTATAGTTCACGCCGATCCGGTGCGTACCGGCACCCTCGGAAGGAACTACGCCGACAATTCGCTCATCCTCAGAGCTGAGTACCTTCCCCGTTGCCAGTTCACCATTTCCAGAAGCAAAGTCGATAGTCGTTCCGACCAACGCACCTTTGTACGAAGCCGTGAACGTCACCGCCGAAGCTGGAATGACAAATTCAACTGCTGCACCACCAATCGTCCGCGACAGCTTAAAATCCGTTGCTCGCAGCGTGATGCCCCACCCGGCTGCCGTACCCGCGCATCCATGACATACAGGTCATTTGTGGCTTGTGTAGTCTGCGTGTTCTTCACGCTTAAGGTCACGTCTGAAAACCGGGGCTGGGTCTGGGTCATTTGTAATCCAGAACCCGTCACCGTCACCTCCGACTCATCCGTCTCTGCGTGTACTGCTGACAATGGAAGCAGCAGCATGATGGATGTACATAAAGCTAACCATACTTTTTTCATTCTTCATTCCTCCTGATATGGTCTGTGTCAGGTAGCATTTGCCTGACCTTGATAAATACCGCCTCACCTCCTCAACCTATACAAAAAAGCGCAGACCCCTTAAGAGGAGCCTGCGCCTGATTGTTCAACCGGTATAGGGTTTGTGCTGTCATCCTGCGACTGAGCTTCTTTCTTCTTACGCTTGGACAATGCAAGCGAAAGCCATACGGCTAAGATCAATATCAAAATAAACAGGAAGAAGACCAAAATAATGATCCAGCTATGTTGCCATAACCAGTCTTCAAATGTCTGTTTGACCTCAATCTTGCCGGAATCTATAAGTGCCTGCTTGGACTGCTGTGAATTCTCTCTTGTCACCGTGAAGTTAAACGTACGGTTAATCGTCTTACCGGAAAATGTTGCTTCGTAATAGACGGAATACGTATCCGGCAGCAACAGCTTCTCATTAACGACATAGACCATGTTTGCTGTTGTTCCAGCATAGATGGAATCAGCGGCATAATCGCTCTGGTACATGACCTGATTTTTACTATCTCGGACGATAATCTTTCCTTTAGGCTTTTCAAGAATCGTGCCGCTGTTGGACAAATCAATCGTCAATCGTGAGTTTCCAGCAGGAATGTAGTCATGCCGGAATGCGTCGATACTCATCGTATGCTTGGACTGCTTCGGTTTGTACTCTAATACGATTTGAACTCCAGCGCGGTTTACCACATCAATCGCAACACTTGCTTGCTGGGACAGGGATTTGGCAGGGCTGGCCGGGATACGTTCCTCCGCAGCTACAACCCCAACATACTGACCTGGAGTAAGCGACTTCGGAACCTTTACCCTGAAGCTGAATTGTCGTTCTTCTTTGGGAGCAAGGGTCACGTTTTGTACCTTCTGTGGCGATAGCCAAGAGCCAACCAGTGTCTGCGGCTGTTCTTTTTCGCCAAAGCTCCTTCCGCCGTTTTGGGCTGGCCTAGCATCAGCGGGATACACGGTGAGTGGTAGCGGCTCATTTTTCAAATTACGAAGATAGAAGGTATATTCCCTTACCTGTCCGGGCTGTACCGTGTCCTTATAATAGCCCCGACCTTCTTCAACCGCTTTAATCGGTGAGATCGTAAAAGAGCTATCCGCACTGGCGATGCCCGCCAGCCCAAAACAACTCATACATAACATAAATAACAGCGCTCCAACCTTTCTTATTTCCATACAAAACCTCATTTCTATCTATAATCCTGCAACCAGCGTACTGACCAGGCTTGCCCGATACTCCCCAGATAGAAGCCCGATTTGCTGCCCAGCCTTAAGATCACTTCCACCCTCTACGGACACAATCTGAACTGATGGAGGAAGGGCGACCTTCAAAAGCAAATCTGCCTCAAATCGTCCTTTTCCTTCCCCTTCTTCGGCCTGAAGTACCGTTTGGCTATCGCCAGAAGCAAACGTTCCAGCGTAGCCAACAGGCAGGGTATGCGCATCCTCTGAAGCCACATTTTGAACCAAAAAAGAAACGGAAGCAGCCATAATCTCCGCTCGCACTATCTCTTTGCCTCTTTGCTGCTTGATTGTAAAATTGCTGAGTTGGGCGGTATACTGCCATCCCGCTGTATGTTCCTGATTTATTTCAAGCTGAAATCGCATGGTGAGTTCTTGTGGTTGTTGCAGATCCAGCGATACCGATGACGCGGACAACAATGACACTGCCAATTTCGACTCATACACATTTCTATACACATTAGAAATGACATCGCCTGATTTAAAATAGGCCGTTTCTGTGACTGTCTGAGCTTCCACACCAGTAATCGGCTGTAGGCTACTCAACAAAAGACACATCAGCCCTAGAGCCCCCCAACGCTTCATTGCTCGTTACCTTGCGTACCGGTCGGCACCAGATACACCTTGCCTTCCTCTTGATACTTAATCAACGCAGCAGCGACTAACGGATTATCCGTTTCAATAATCGCAATCGCCGGAATCGGATTCTGGTTTTCTTCACTTTTCGGCTCATACCCATTTTGGTTCTGGCGGTCTTTGACCAATAGATTTTTCAGCAATGGGTCTGTTTCCGGTGTAATCAGTTTCGATGTCTGCTCACCCCGCTCATTTCCAACCTTGATATATACGAACGCATCCACCTTCACACCGGGCTTAATATAGTCCCCTGCGCTGCGTACTTGGTCAGTTGTAACCCCGACAAACATACTTCCCTTTTTCAATGCAGCGCTGGCTCCATACTTGCTTTCCTCTGCTTTTACCAGCATAGATTTAGCTATCGGTGTATTTTGCGGTATCCCCACCTCGTTTGCTACCCAGTTCTGTTCCTCCAGTTCCTTAGCGTCTGTGATGGCATCCGCTGGAGATTCACTTTTCACCACATTCCGAAACGTCCATTTCACCGGATGATTCGGCTTTACGTTCTCGCTGGCTACCGCAACGTATATCATTTCGGTGCGGTTTGAGACATTCCGGTTCTGAACAAAGACACCCGCTCCGGCAAGCAATATTGAACAAAACAAAATAACCAAGCGACGCGTCGTTTGGTTCCATAATCGTTTCAAATGCTTCACTCCCTCAAATAAATTCGGATAAGTAAGGTGTATGCTTTTTGACCGTCAACGGCCATACCGATAACCCGAGCCACTTCCCGGCAATCAGATCGATACGTGTATCAAACTGTGCTTCAATGCGTGGTATCTCACCGCTGTACTTCAAGTACACGTCAAGGGTACTTCCATGCAACAAGTCGTTCGCCATCTCCGAATTCAAATTCAAATTTTGGATTAACGACACACGCAAGGCTTCTCTGGCCGCATCTACATCGACCTTCAGACCTCCCCGTTGGTTATCTATCTCTTTCGTACCGGCGACAATCGCTGCATCCAGTGCCTGCTCTATACTTTTTTCAACTTTCAGGTACGTACCGTAGGTTACAACGACATCCCGGAACAAAAGCAGGGCAAAAGAGGATAACAAAATAAGAGCGATATTCCGTAGCATTTTATCCCTCCTAACGTAAATACGTATGTGCCAGCCCGCTTGTATGGACTTTGATCGGTATCGTGATTTCTTGACCCAATGGCTTTAGCCCGATGAACCTATAATTCATGCTGACATTCAGCTCAATCGTGGCTCCACGCTGAACTAACTTGGGGGTCGCCTCAACCGAAATTGCAGCGGGATTCAGCCCTTGGCTGAGAGCCAGATAATCAAACTGGCTGCGATTCGTGGCATCATAACCATTCTCAGACTTGATAATCTCCATTAACTCATTAGCAGCAATGGTCAGCTTCTGCTTTTGGGTCATATACCCGTACACATCAACCGCGCAATAGAGCATGATGGAGGCGATCAATAAAAAGAATAAAATGGCAATCGCATGTCCTTCCCCTCGGTTGTTACTCAGAACAGAGCGCATTTTTCGAAGCATGGCTCTCCTCCTCTCTGGTAGAAAAGGGCGGGGATGGGGTTCCCGCCCTAACGTTCCAATTAAGAGAGACCATCAATTTTGCCTGTAATGTTGGCAAACAGTTTAGGCAACCAGCCCTTGATAAGCCCCCAAATTAGGACAATACCCAGTACTGCAACCAGCGCATAGCCGAGGATTTCGATGATGGTTGCCCCCTCTTGGTTGCGAATCGGCATAAGCGCCTTGACCGTCAGTTCAGTCAGCTTATCTTGTGCTTTTTCCTTGAAACGACGAACCCGTACTCCAACTTTTTCTTTACCCATTGTCCATGTTTGCATAAATAACATCCTCCTATGTTTTAGAAAATTTAAATGGATTGCATTTCCGACATCACTGCTACAAAAGCCATAATCACCGCAATAAACGCATGTACAGCCACTAACACGTACAGCCCCTTCACCTTTTGGGGTTGATTCCGGGTCACCTCCTTTAAGGACACCAAGCGGAGTTGTCTCAACTCGTCCTTGATGCTCTCAAAGTAAGATTTGGCTTCTTCATATCCGGCATTGTTACCAATCTTGACGGCCGCAGCGAATTCCCGCATCACCGGTACACCCGTTTCCTTGGCGAAAAGATCCATTGCTTCACCCACGCTCATAATGCGTAAATTGGCATTCAGACGGGAAAGCATTTTTCGTGTACGCGGCCCGCTCGTTTCCTCCAATCGCTGAATCGTCGTGATAAATGACTTCCCGGTTTCCAGAGCAATCATCATCTTAGAAATGAGCTGCGGCAAGTCTTTCGTGATCTCTGTCTGGCGGCGTTTATACGCTTTGGGGATTTCGTTCAGTTGAGCTGCAAAAAAAGAACGATTCCCGCAGGAATCGCAACTAAAAGCGCAGGCGCACCCAAGATAAACGGTAATACCGCAAGAGGAAGCGCGCCAATGACAGACTTGACCAAAATGCCCGCAACTTCCATCTCAAACGAATGTTCCTTGTCCAGCGCCATATACATCCGGCGCAGCTTGCCAATCATCCCCCAACCCAGCTTTTGCTCCAACCGAGGTAAGCGATCCGCCATTGCCAACGTTATCGGATCAAACTGCATCCGCTGGCGTTCGGCTGCGCTTTTGGATAGTAGAAGCGCTTGAGTCGCATACCGTTTTTCACGGACAAATCCGGGTAATAGCACATGCAGCAGCCCTACAGTCAACATCAAAACTCCGACAAACAAAATGCCATTTGCAACAAGCAATACGCATCCCTCCCCTTAAAGTTCATCTAAATTGAGTGATAAAAAATCGTCCCCTTTGCCAACCGCAAATAGAGAGGCGGTAGCAAAAGAGACGATGAATATCTGACCATACCATGTATCCAGAAACAAATTCCCGTTGTTACTACTCAGTGAGGATAAGAGGATCGGCATCATCCAGCTCATTGCAACGATAATGACCAACTGTCTCCGTTTGCTTTTTGCTTCAATCTCCAATTCTTTGACCTGGGCAATGTCCTCACTGATTTGCTCCACCGTTTCTTTCAGGCTATCGAGAGAGCGGCGATGAAAACCTTCCATTTGAGCCATCAGAAGCTTAACCCCAAAGTCCTCCAGCTTACGGATACGAATTTCGGCATACAGTTCTTCCAGTACACGTTGCAAGGGCAAGCCGATTCGCAGCTTATCACAAGCGACCTGAAACATGGACTTCGTGCTACCTTCCATATCCGGCAAAGCAGATTCTAGTGCCTTCTGCACATGACCGAAATCCCCCATCTTACTGATCCACAACCGAAGATTGGACGGCAGTTCAAACAAAAGTTGCGTCCGTTTATTCCGCTTTACTTTAAGGATGATATATCTTGGTAGTGTAAAACAAAGAGCCAAGCCCAATGCAATAAAAAAGTAGTTACCTGTAAATAGTGCGATGAGCGCGATGAGCGCTCCGGCCAATCCGATTATCCATAAAAATTCCTTGCTGGACAGATTCCAACCTGCACCCTCGGCTTCCTTTCGGAGTGTTTCATACCCAAACGCCTTGGATAATGAAAAGGATTTAGGTTTATCTCTCGATTTCGGCAAGAGCAAGTGAAGCGTTAATAAGGCCACGCCTGCATACCAGAACACCATGTACCCACTTGTCATTCCCATGCCCCCTTACTCACACCAGCGGGAAATAACTTCTACCGGTGCGCCTTCTGTAATGAGTTTATTTTTCAATTTTCGAAGCTTCCCTACCTGTTGAAATTGCTTTACATTCGGATCAAACGTAAAGATGGTATTGATCAGCGGCTCTTCCGTTCCTTCAAAACCAAGTATTTCTGCGATTTCAAAAACAACGCGTATCCCTTTTCGTTTTCCTGATTCAGTCTCATACTCGTAATATTTTTGAAACAAGACCAAATTAAAAGCCATAGCAATTTGTGAAGCTACCGTGCGATTGTTCCCGGCCAATTGCAGGAAACGGACTAAAGCTTCCTTCGCTCCGTCTGCGTGAGTGGTCAGATGTACAATGTGTCCCGTGTTAGCGGCGACAAGAGCTTGTTGTGCCGCATGTTCATCCCGCATTTCACCAATCAATATGACATCTGGATTTTGCCGCAAGCTCGTTTTGACCAGCTTCGGAATGGTATACGCTTTGCGTTCATCGTCATGCTCTTTCACAATAACAGAGGCAATATTCGGATAGTCCTGATAAGTCGTTTTCCCTTTCAGCATCATTTCCTCCGAGTCCTCAATGCAGAAGAAACGGATAAGACGGTCATAGTAGGATGGAAACCGAATAAGCTGCGTGGTTTTCCCGCTATTGGTTCCGCCTGCAATGATCGTTTTCACGCCATAAGGCAGGATGTCAGCCAGAAACCGAGAAATGTCCACCGAAATGTTACCATAAGCAATACACTCCTCATCCGAATACACGTCTGGCGGAAACTTTCGGATGGATACAACAGGGCTACCGGTACTGACCCCGCCCCTTGTCACATCCATAATGACGTTAATCCGAAAGCCACGATAATTGGCATCAATGATCGGCTCGTTAGCCGTTAGTGTCTTGCCAATAGGCATAAGCATTTTATCAATCGTCCGGTAGATGTGGTCATTATCCTGAAAACGTATCTCCGTCATATGTACAGGGAATCCGTCTTGTTCAACAATCACTTCACCGGGGCCATTAATCTCAATGCTGCTGATGCTTGGATCATCTAGCGCCGGTTGCAGCACACCCATTTCCGTGATTTCGGTCTGCACAATGCTTATGACTTCTTCCATCGGCATACTGAACTGAAGGCCGCGCTGCTCCTTGATGTAATCTGAGATATGATACTTAATGCGGTTCCGAGCCGTTTCATCGACAAATGCTTTTACAAAGTCGTCATTGTGCTGGTCAACGAGATACCGCTGTGTTTGTTCCAGCACTGAACGCAAGCTCGCTTCGTCACTGCGGGTACGAGAGGTCGATTGTAGCACCACGCGCGGTTTGTATTGCACATACTCCACAGGATTAATGATACCGATCATACGCTCACCCTCCCCAACTTCAGCAGCTCTGCGGGCTGAGCGATTAGATTGAAATCCTTCTTGCTCTGTTCTCGGATGATAGAATGACGGGACTCGCTGAACATCAGGAGTTGGTCCGCACTGAAGCCGTAGTCTTCCTTCATTAGCGTATACGCGCCCACCGTTCGAATCCATTCGATGGCTTCCTGCGCTGCCAGTACCACCTTATCGGCTGCACGAAGCGCAAAAAAGGTCATGGGATGAATAAGCTGGCCTTGCAGCACAAAGAACACCCAATCATAGCCGCTGAGTTGGGCTTTCAAGTAAGCTGGCAATTCCAACAGGGTTTGTTCCTGTTGCAGCTTTAGTAGCACCGGAGAATCCGGCTTGCTACGAGGCTGAATGAGCAAACAATCCGCGCCTTCGTGCGGGAATAGATACGAATGAAAGGGTTGAAGCATCCCCCGGTCATAGTCAATTAGCAGTTGGTCAATGGTTTGTACTGAAGCGACTTCTTCCAATCCAAAACGATAGGCAATACGAGGAACACCCAAGCAAGGAAACTCCACTATCGCTACACTCTCTTCGGCTTTACGCAGCAGCGGCAGTAGCGCCTCTAGCAACTCTGTGCTGTCGCCTCCAGCCGGATTCCAAAGTGCCATGACTGTAGCTGACCGCTGCGTTCCAGGCTGTGTATATTCTGCTTTTTTAAACATCTTTTGAAGCAAATCGTTCCCCTCCTTTTTCTACAGTGTTTTTGCAAAGCGTCTCTTTTTCGGCGCTTTTGCAGGCATCAGCGGTGCAACCCAATCGGATTTCCCCTCAAATGGATTGGGGGCATACGGAACATTCATGACCGGAACACCGAAAGGCTCCAGCAGTTCCTTTGTTTCCTTGAACATATCCGGGTCGGCATAATTGACAAGCACATACCCCCGGATGTTCGTTAACAAGGACACGGTTTGGTTTTTCAAGGCATCCCTTACATCCCACGGAGCTGCGGAAAGCACGGCCAATTGGAGATCGCAACGCAGCCACTCTGACATTGCAGGACTGGCTCGCTCCTCTACCGCACTGCCAAGATCCAGCACAATGAGGTCAAAAGGTAAGGCCAACAGAGCAGGAATCCGTTCTGGCGACACATTCGGGTATAATGTGATTCCCTCTTGTTCTGTGAAGGGGTATGCAAGGCTGGCGAAATCAGATGATTTGTCCGGCAGTTGGCATTCGATAGCCGCTACCTTCATCCCCTCTTTGGCAAAAGCAGAAGCGAGCGCAAGCACCGTATGTGTGGTACCGCTGCGCGGTTTCAATCCGATTACACCCACAGCCATCGCCCGCTTAGGAAAGTCAAACCGTAAGCTGGCTGCAGGAGGTTGCTCTGCTTCAAGCGCCTCTGTCAGCTCCTGCAGCTCCTCGTCACCTTGGTGCTCTGCTTCTTCCAACTTCTTTAGCGCTGCTTCCGTCCGCCTGTTGCGAGCATCTTCCCTCTTCTGAGCCATCCAGTTTCCTAACCGCTGGACATGGTGCTTAAAGCTGTCCTTGGACTCCG
This sequence comes from Paenibacillus sonchi, assembly GCF_016772475.1. Lineage (NCBI taxonomy): Bacteria > Bacillati > Bacillota > Bacilli > Caryophanales > Paenibacillaceae > Paenibacillus > Paenibacillus sonchi. The sequence continues at coordinate 4,379,307 of NZ_CP068595.1, read as the reverse complement.
GTTTCTGCTGAAATTGAACTTCAGTGCCCGGGGTTGGTGGAGCAGGGCGTTTAACACCCTGCTCTCCAAACTCCGGTACGTCCGCCAATGTCTTCTTGGAATATAGCCAATGTTCAATATCTGCCAATTGGAACTGTTCTGTCATATACACGTCGTAAATGCCGAGCATTCCCAACTCTTTGACCCACTGCGTATCAACGGAAGATAGAATGACAATCAAGCGCAGATCAGGCGCGGCGACTCGAATCCCCTTGAGGAGCTTCACACTCTCTGAGCGATTCACGCCTAGCGCCCCGTCCACTAGCGCGGTATCGGCTTCAATACTCCCCGCCTCCACTGCAATTTGAAATTGTTCCAACGTTACATCCGTTCCGCTGACAACATATTCACGCTCCAGCAAAGCCTCTTTCAATGCTGGAAGAAGGGAAGCTTCAAAGACCAGATGAAGTTTCACTTGCGTTTCCCCCTTTACCAAACAACCACTTTAAAACGGACAAAAGGAAATCTGTAATTTGCGGCCAATAATTGAGGATCAGGTATCCCAAAAAAGCAAGTGCCAGGAAAACAAAAGCAGCGGACAGCAGACGGCGGAAAAACAGCCCCCCGATCAATAACAGCCCAAAGACAACAAGCGCTAGGATAATATAGAGTTTGCTGCCACCGACCACAACAACCTGGAGTTCCGTTGCTTTCTGCTCCATTTGCTTGCCTAGCTTATCCGGGTTAAAGTCCTCACTTTGCTGCTGGATCTGCTCAGAGAGCTTCGGTGTACTTGATGCCGTACCGGTCGCACTGGCAGCAGCGGCAACCAGCGGCTGGGCCATCGTGAGCATTAGCAGCAGGGCAATTAGCGTTGTCACTGAACGATAAACATTCATTTGTTCCCTCCTCACTTAAAAGTTAGAAAATTGCTGATAAATGCTGGAGACATTTCGCCACCAATTCGGATCAGCGGCATAATACCCATTTGGATTATTGCGGCTGGAAAGCCACTCAATGGCATCCACAGTGGACGGCTTCTCCTTCGACAGCTTCACTATCGTTTTGGCCGCGATGCGGGCCGCTTCACCAGTCGTTAGCATAGAGCCGCGCCCCACCTTCCAGCTTCCGAAGACATTCCACGGATTGCGGATAATTTTTTCCGCGCTGGGATTCGAGCGTGGAACAAAACTCTGCTCGGCTCCAGTAATGGCGATGAGCAAGTACGGGTCTATGTTTTGACTTTTCGCCGCTTGGTCAATCAGCCTAAGCACATCAGCATTAGCCAACGCGGAGTCTCGGTCATTCAGCCATTGAATAAGAACTGATATATTTAGCGCCCGGTAAGTCAAAATGGAAGATGCAGATTCGCTGTAACCGAAATAGAGCAATGGATTAACAGGAGTGCCACTAAGCCGCACTTCGAAATGCAAATGTGGCCCAGTGGAGCTACCGCTATTGCCTGACTCAGCAACCTGCTCTCTGGCCGTCACCACTTGTCCGTTCAAAACATCTACCCGATTCAGGTGGTAATACCGCGTTTCCAGACCGTTGTCATGCTTGATGATAACGGCTTGCCCGGCTGTACCCATCGCTCCGGCGAAAATGACCGTTCCTTCACGCGCAGCAAAAACAGGCGTACCCGTAGGCACACCGATGTCAATTCCATTATGCATTTTTTTCACACCAGTAATGGGATGAATCCGCACCCCAAACGTAGAGGTAATGTCCCTCCCCTCAGTCGGCCATATAAGCTGCCCGTTCACCGGTGTCCAGTCTGTCATGGGATTGTCACTGCCGTCATCGTTGGATAGAAACGACAGCCAATATTCCAGCAAAAAATCCTGGTCACTTGCTCGGGTAACTCCATGCTGCTTCAGGATATGTCGCAGGGGTTTCCAGTTATCCTCCACGGTTTCCACACGCTCCAGCCGCGGCTCAACAACCTTGGTCGAGAGCGGTCCGGTTGCGGAAGGCGTGGTGCTTGTGCTGACCTCATTTTTATACGAATAGTCATAAGTTCCGTAAATCGTTTCGGCCCGTTCTAGCAACTTCACTGGAACGGATGTTTGAATCGTCCTCACCTCATAGCTGGGCGGTCCAGTCATCGGGGAGTTTGGATTTCCTTCCACCTCGACCACCACTTGTTGGGTCGTGACCTTTTCTTTTGTCACCCACGTAAACCGGGGCCGAACTTCTTTAAAGGTTTGCTCCGGGTGCAACGTCAGTTCTTTCGTTTTTGTCCCACCATAGGTTTCCAAGAAAGACGGATCATTTAGTGCTCGGTCTACCGCCGCCAGCCACTCCCAATTGAATGCATATGGCTCGACCTGAAGCTGCTGATCGGCTGTAAGTCCTTCCTTCCATCTTTCGGCGAGCGCTTGGTACTGCTCAAAAATGTCGTCCTGCTGCTTTTCAGATGTACCATAAAACCAACTGGCAACCCGATCTGTGGTATTGTCCCAGGTATCGGCAATCGCCTGTTTAGGCATTTCAAAGATTAGCACATATGCTAAAAACATCAGAAGCAAAATGCCCAGAAGGGGTAGCGTAACGGGTGCAGTTTTAACCAGTATAAATTTAAGCAGCTTTTTCCCGAGCTTTTTACCAAGACGTTTAGCCATTTGCCATGCCTGCTCCATACGACCCTCCGTTCACAAGTCATAGTTGTAATGTCTACCGCTGGGAGTAGATCGGGGCTGTTCTGATTGACCTTCGCCTGTGTCTTGACGGATGTCGGTATTCGGAGAGATGTGTTCCGCTTGTACATGGCCGCCCGTGATTTTCACACCTGCTTCAGATGTGTTTCCATCTACCCGGATTGAATTTGCTTTTACATCTCCACCCGAGGAGCCGTTATTGGTACCGGATTGGTTATTTGAAACGGAAATGCTATTCGATCTAACTTTGCCACCATTGATCATGATTCCGCTATTTACAACACCCCCGGAACTAGCAGGCTTTGTCCCCGTCTTTGGTGATGACTGGCCCGCTCCGCTGCTAGATGAACCAACTCCAGTTACTCTGCCAACAGTTCCCGTTGAACTTGTCGCTCCCGGTACAGGATTTGAGGACTGCTGAACATCGGATCGACTTCCTCTGTTTGCTTCCCACTGCAACAACTCAACAGGTGGTGTACCCCTGTCCCCTCCGATTTCCTCAGACCTTGTTTCTTCTGGACCATCTATTGCTGATGCAGCCTTATTACTTTGAAACCCACCTACTGCTTTATTTCCTAGCCACATCCCCCCTTTTACAAGTCCTTCGGCTCCTTTACCTAGCGCTCCCCCTGCCTTAGCACCAATCAGCGCACCGTAAGCGGGATTGCCAGCCATAAGTCCAATGGAGGTTCCGGCAACGGCTCCGGCTGCTCTGCTCCCATAATGAAGGGCATACCCTGCCGCTTTGCCTCCCATTTGTCCGGCACTCTGTTTCCAGTTACGCTGCTTGGGCTGACTGATCGCAGGTACGGGGGCCAAGTTTCCTGAGCTTCCCTCTGCCGAAGCTGTACTCCCCCCTCCAGCATTTCTTGAGCTTCATTTCCTCCGCTCTTGGATGACTTTTTCCCCTTTCCACCATTAGGTTTAAACATTCGCCCAAGGGCCATCATCGTACCAAAACCCATCATTTTGCCTATAGAAGCCTTACCGCTGTCTTCAGCACCAAGCAGGCGGTAGACGAGCGCTTGAATGGAAGAAAAGCCAAATAAGTAGGCGACGATCACCCAATTGGATACATCGTCGCTGCCATAATAAAGCAGCAAGAAAAAAAGCCCCAGTGCCAGTGCATGAGCACAGGGCAAGAGCATTTGCGAAATAAATTCGTTCCACCACATTTGCAAGGATTGCCTATACTTTGGAAAGATCGTCAGTATGGCTGAAATCACGAAGGTGGATACTAACACCATGAGGTTAATTATGCGCATTGTGTACTGATAATTGAGCAACGCCGCCATGATTGCTGCTAGCAGAACCAGTAGGGCCACCACGAATCCGCGATACTTGACCATATCATCGTATCCCGTCCCGCTGCCCCAAATCATGTTTAAAAACAAATCCGGTTTTATACCGTGATCCAGCATCGTAGCCCAGATCAGGCTCGTAAACTTCTGAGTGACATAAGCCACGAAGCTCCAGAGATAATAACCGAAACGGATGGACAGTAAACCGACCAAAAAGGCCAACATATAGTCCTTTGCCTTTGAACGTCCGTCTGCACTCATTCCTTGGAACAGCAGCAGACCTGCAATCAGCATGACGGCCAGAATGAAGGGAAACGGCATAAAGCGCTCAAAGCTACTGTATAGCGCGTCAATGGCGTTCATCATACCTTCGGTAAAAACACCTAGATATAGCCCGTCTCTCACATCCGAAGAATTGTCAGCACTGGGGTCTATGCCGAATACCAGAACGACTACATCCTTTGCTCCAAAGAACTTCAGAAGAAAATTGGAAACCGAAATAATCGGCTCTGCTATCGTCCGTTCCATTAGGCCGGGCTTGTGTTCGTCATCCTCATAATACTTTTGCATCTGCTTCCCAATCACACCCTGATTCCCTTGATTGCTTGGGCTGGGTGTTGAACCAGCAGCAAAAACAGGCGATACCTGGACAACCAGAAGGAGAGAAAGCAGGAGAACAAAAGCAAAGCGCGTCACCTTGCTCATCCCACAGCCGCCTCTCGCATTCGCCGCTTTCGTTCCTGATACGCCGGGTCATTCGGATCACTGGTAAACATCATGTTTTCCAGCGGCGAAGCATCGACATGGACTATTGTGGATTGATTATCTACTTTTACCACCAGATCACCTTTGCGGGCCTGATAGACCAGATAGTCCGCCTCACCCTCCGTCAACGCCAGTTTTCCGCGTACCGCATCAATATCGAGCGTTTCCTGGATACCAATCAGTTTGACTGGACTATTTTTGATTGCAGCCATACCTGCTTGAGAGCGCGTGTATACTTCAAGCCCTTGTGTGACAGATACGACACCGGTATTGGTTGCACGACCTTCCCGATAAGCACTCTCCGCCCAAATCGCGCCAAAGTCTTCATCCAAAAAGATGTTCTGTGATTCTTCGATCACCAACTGCTTTTGGATCTCCGGGAACTTTTTGGCCCAGCATTCCATCATCCAGCGTTCGGCAACAAATAAGCCGATGGGTCGCATAATTTCCGGGTCCAGCCGATTAATCGCAAATCCGAACACAGGTGCATGCTTCAGTTCCACAGTAGATGGCTCATCAAAGATCGCATAAGAAGGCATATTTCCGAGACGAGTAAACGGCTTTAACATGTCGGCGGCTTTTCGAACCGCCTCTTGACTGCTTGCCGCCATACGCTGGTATAACCCAACCAGTTCCGGCATAACCTTCCGCTGTCTACCAACCCGAAATTGTCCTTGCTCTCCCTGCGTAGGCGTGTCTTCAAACAGACTTTCAACCTCATGGCTAATACCAGCTTCCTGATACTGCTCCCGTATAGCATGACCGATGAATACCTTCACTTCTCCGGTCAGTGCAGTTCTGTCATAAACAGATATCATCTTAAACGCCAGCGCCTGAACAGAGTTAGAAGCTTCCTCAAGGTCAATGTAGCGATACCCATCTGCTAGTTCTGTAATGTCCACATCATAAGGATTAATCCGATGCTTGGACTTTTCATGCAGCTCCATTGATGGGCAGCCAATCATACTCAAGAAATCCCCATACTCGCCCTTCCAGTCGATGATGCCTACCCTCCTGCCAATATGCGCCGAACGGTGAATAACCAACATCACCGCATACGTCTTGCCCGCGCCAGACCGACCAATAATACACATATGATAATTAGTCAACTCCGGGTGCCAGTTATCAAGCCACACCGGACGACCCAAACGGTCTTTACCGATAATAATGCCGCTGCGGTGGCTGAGTCCACCACCGATGAATGGGAATAAATCAGCTACGTTAGAGCTTTCGAGCGACAAGAAATGCTCTTTCATAATCTCCGGGGAACAAGTCGGCAACACAGATTTCAAGGCCGCGAGCTGCTGACCATCCGCCGCACGGAGGAAGATTGACTTCCCGGCAAAGCGCTGGACCAGCAAGCGGCATAGCTGCATGACGGACTTCCATTCGGTAGAACTGGCAATAACCTGAATACAAACCCGGAAGCTTTTCTCAATGTTCAATCGAATCCGCTTTTGTCTGTCTTTTAAATCAGCGATTTCATCCCGCATGGAATCAATCTTACGAACGTCTTTTTCCTCGACTAAATCGGAATAGAGTCCAGCAATACGGCGACCAATCTCATTTAGCTCCCTATCGTTGCTGGATGGCATGATATGAATCGCTACATCCACATCCCCGTTGCCATACTCACCAATGAGCAAGGAATCCAGCATTCCTGACCACGTATTGCCTGAAGCTATTTCAGCAAAGAATGAGCGGTAGAACCGGGAGGGGATCATCGTTCCTCCCACTTCCACAGCGTAATCGGTTGCTTTGGTCCCACTCCCGACAACTTGACCAGGAATCACTTCATTCATGATCGACGGCGCAGCAAAATCTACGCCTTGCGCCTTGCCTTCGTAAGATGCGGGCTGCACCACTTCTTTCGGTGTCGATCTCCTATGCTTAAACATGCTCTGTCGCGCCTCCTTTCCATTTGGCGTTTAACGAGCGTTTTTCTGGCTGGAATGCACCTGCTTCAATAGCATCCATCATCCGTGCATGAGGCGATAAATCGCGCTGCAACGTCTGATAGGTGTAATTCCATACTCCCGCCTTATCCAGCCGCTGATATTGCATATTGGCCTGTTCACAGAAGCTGAAGATCATTTCAGCGGCTTCCTCCAGCATCTGCTCGGCCAAATCCGCTTTTTCAGCAGCCGTCATGCGGTCCTTGGCAGGAACAGCCCGGCCAAGCCAACCATCTACCGTTCCATTCCCGGTCTTCAGGCCTGGTTGAGCGGTGGACGATGCGCTGTACCGAAGAATGACATACCCTTTGTAGTGGCGGATTCGCCCTTCTTCCGTGGACTGCTCCAAATAGTCCGCAACCTCACTGCCGCTCTGCTTGAGCTTTTCCGGCAAGTTCAGCTTATCTGGCTGATCGCGGTAATATGAAGTGTAGTCCCTCATTTCAAAGAGTTGGGACTGCATGACCAGTGTGTATGGAATGCCTATCGTGTTCACGAGCGCCAAAAAGTTCAGCCATACCGCTCTGTTCTCTTCCCTTGAGGCATTTTCGAGATTGGCAGGCTGAACTTCAAGCACCATTTCAAACGAATCTCCATTCTGCACAAGACCGTCCATGCTGACATCCACATCCTTAAAAAGCAGTTCTTGTATACTGCTTGTCTTTCGTCTTGACCGTAACCACCAAACAGCGACGAACAGTAGCAACAGGAATATCAAACCCTTCATCGCTTCCCCTCATCCCAAACTGGTGTCCGGTACTTTCGGTAATAATAACATCGCTGACGGAACCGCAGGGCAATCAGAAGACGGTAATACCGCCAAATCGGCAGGCCCGTCTTCGGATGTTTTGCATAACACAAATACAGACAGAGCGCAAAAGGAATCAATTGATGCAACCGCGAGTACAGCCAGTCATGGCCGATAGGAGGTACAAGCTGGGCAAAGCGATATGATAAAAAAGCCCCCGCCGCCCACCACAATGTCTGATCCAGGCTTAACGCTACGCCAAAGATTCGCAGAAAGGTTTCCTTAATCTTGCTCTGGTACGGAACCGGATGATATTGTCCCCACATGTTCTCACCTCACATAAGTTACAGCTTACCTAGATCAATACCAAGAAAATTGAAAATCATCCCTAGAATAGATTCTGTCCAGAATGAGAGAATGAGAAAGACCACAAAGAACATAATTCGGCCTTTCGTCTCCCTGAGTGAATCTGGTGAAAAGCCTGCTCTAAAATAGCAAATGCCCAGCCAAATGCCAAACACCACCGTCAGCGTCACAAAAATTTTGCGTGCCGACGATATGACCTTTTGAGTAGAATCATCCACTTGTTTTTCCAGCCCGGACACATTGTCTTTCCCTTGGCTGCTCACAATCTTGTCCTTAATCGAATCAGCGTGTGCACTCTGTAGGGTCAAGCTTAGACCCAGTATGGCAAACAACACCAGTGACAGCATGATTCCACTGCGCTTTAACCTCAACCTCACGATATGGCCCCCTCCTTTCTCTTCTGTACCACGCCTGTTCGTTTATCGCGCCGATATTGACTGACGACCCAAACGACAGCGTGTTTTTGACTAATCCAGCCAGCAAACAATGGCTTCACCTCCTTCCAACTTTATAAAAAAAGCGCCTGCAGCTAGAGTGCAGACGCTACGCGTGTAGCATATTCAAAAAAAGCAGATATCCGCCAGTAGCCACCCATGCACCCCAGCAGGCAATCGCTGCAACCTCGATGGCAATGGGGGGAATGCCGAATAGTGGAACACCGAATTTAATGGGTATCGGCCATAGCAAGGCTACGTAGCCAGTAAATAAGTCCAGCAGAAGATGAGAGCCATACCCAACCGCAAATGCCACTGCCCAGCTAGGAGACATCGCATGGAGAATAAACCATAGCCCTGCTCCCAGTAGCAGGGAGTGGGTCACCGTTCGTTTGCCTGGAACCTTCTCTAATATGCTGGGCAGCAGCGGAATAAACCGGCCCAACAAGCTGTTTGGACGGTCAATATCCGGCAGCAGACTGGCGACAACAACAATAGCAAGTGGGGCTGGGGAATGGATGCCCAGCACTGCCGCTGCTGTTATACCGCCGATAATATGCGAAACGCCATTCATAATCCAGCCACCGTCTGCTGTTGCCAAATCATGGCGATGAAGAGATTAGCAAGCGCCGGATCGAAATGGCTTCCCTTATGCTGGGCGATGTACTCAAGCGTGTCTTCTACGCTCCATGCGTTCTTATAGCTTCGTTCCGAAGTCAGTGCATCGAAGACATCGCACAATGCGACAATACGGCCACATAACGGAATTTGTTCCCCTTTTAATCCCCTTGGATATCCACTACCGTCCCAGTGCTCATGATGGGTAGCTACGATGATTCTCGCAACGTCCATCATCGGATTCATCTGGTAAACAGACAGGATAGACAAGCCATATTCGACATGTCGCTGCATACGCAGCCGTTCTTCGGCGGTCAATGGCCGATTGGCCTTAAGCAACGATTCGGGAATCGAAATTTTACCAATATCGTGATACACGGCGGCTTCACCGATTAATGCCGCCTCACCAGCGCTTAACCCCGCCTGCACTGCAAGCGCTTCGGCTAATTGACCGACTTGTTTGGCATGGACAGCATCCAACAAGTCCAATACATTTTTAAAAATCAAGGGGTTTCCTCCTTCAATATGTGATTCAGTTCCTCACGAAGCCACTTGGCGGCCTCGCTTCCGGTATCCAACACCTTCTGAACTGTTGTTAGCACCTGTCTGGCTTGCTTTTGCTCCTGATCGCATTCTGGTTTGGCAAGATGACTGACCCCTTCCTGCTCCAAAATCGTTTTGCGCAGTTCGCGTGTGCTCATTGCCTCGTCACTCGCTTTAACCAGCATCTTAGCCGGTTGGTGTGCGTGACTTGCGACTCGGTGATGATACCAACTTAGGGAAGTGTTACGTGATTCCGGTGTTGGAAAGGTACGAAATACATGCACCAGCTCCCGGATTTGAGCCGGGCTAATACCAATTTGTGAAGACAAATACTTTTGTCTTGCCCCTGCGGAGAGCATAGCATCAAGCAGTTGACCTTTGACAAAGCGAGTTTCCTGTTCTTGCTCGTCCACCTGAATGTATGCTTGCAGTAAGTCCTCCACCTTGGGCTGTGGGACGGGCTGCGCTGCCGGTTGCTGAAAGGGCAGCTTAAGTACAGACGCGATGTCTTCCGGCGTTACGCCTTCGCATCGCTCACCCGTTACCGGGTCTACATATTCGCAACGATGCTCGGAATCCTCTCTAATCTGCCTAATCGTCTGTGGGCTGTGGATGCGCTCTGGCTTGGTCAATGTTTCCATTGGACTTTGCTCCTTTCACCTTGGCTACAGTGCTGCTTCGAGCGGAAGCGTCCCCACATGCAAGGCTAAACCTGTAACTGACTCACCATCCAGTTGATGTTTGACAAAAGAGGGCGTGCAGACGAGACGAACTTCTTGCGCAGTCATCAAGCTACCAGCAACCGCAACCGCCTTGAGCGCCTGATTCACAGCTTTCGCGCCGATGGGCTGGAGTTCTGCTTGTCCCTCCTGGCGCATCGACCATACGATTGCGCCTGCCAATTGGTTCACTCTGGATTTAGCCGATACTTTAAACAACATGTGATCTTCCTCCTTTTTTGTGGTATAGGCGGGCTACTGTATTTCTGCAAACTGAAAATTAAAAAGCCCCCAACCCGTAATCCAGGTCAGAGACTTCGCAAAACGTCAGCGCACGCGCATACCTTTTGTAATTTGGGGGCTGGGGGCGGCAGGGATTATCTGAAGCGCTCGATGTGCCACGCTTCCGCTCTACCGACAACGTAACAGAACACCGTCCATCGCTTCTCCCCACTCCCCACCAGCCCCAAGGGTTTCAATCATTAAAAAAAGAACAGGTATAGATGCGCCTGTTCTTTTTCTATGGAGTTGGGGGATGTCTTTATTATGCTGCGCGTTCTAGACTCAAGTTGATTAATCTTTGTCTTCCGATCTACAACTCCGTGTTCGCAATATATAGAGTTAGAATATATAAACTGCCAAATCTCAAAAACCTTTGTTGTATAAGGCTTTTTCGACCTTTGGGGTAGGAAAATTTCTGCCTACATGTAGGAAAATTTTTGCCTACCCCCTTTCGAGACTACTCCCTGTTCAGCTCTAAAGGCAAAAAAAAATTAGCGCTTCCTCCTGAAGCGCTTCTCCCGTTCTACCAGCCTTGCATACTCATCATTTAGCCTAAAATCCAGCTTCCACGGTAATAAAACTTTACTCTTTTCCATCCGATCAAAACTGGCGACTTGTCTCGCCGCCATCATATTGATTTTATTCCGATCACCGGAATAGGACACTTCTGGATTCACATAGAGTGGACGTTCGCTCACCACTCTACCGTAATTCTTAATCTGAGATGGATCTACAAGTTCGTAAAGAATCCCTTTATGAATCAAATGGTGAATCAGTCCTCGGGTACTCCGCAGCTCCCGCTTGAGTAAGGCGGCGATATCCGTAATGCTGCAATAGCGATCCAGTGAAGGATGGATAATGAGATTCGTCCCAAGTTCGACTAAAACGAGCAAATCCACAAAGAGCGCTTTTTCTGCATTCGTCAAATACTCCTGCTGAATGATACACCAAAAATTTTCATTGATGAGCGGTGAAAATCTGGCCCTGTTCTTTTCATTTCTGCGGATATACATAAATCCTTTTTCATTGGCCTTTTGTTCTTCCGCATTCATAATTTCAGGATGGAGTTCTTCTCGTTGTTTCGCTCTGTACTCAGCCTCTTGTAGTCTCTTCCTCATGTAAATGTCTCCATTTTCCGTAGCGTTTCCCAGCAACCAATGAGATAGGAAAAAAGATACCTCTATCTTCAAGGTATCGTCGCATTATTACTGCTTTTTCAACAACCTTCAGTGGTACTCGGTCCGGGTGGGCAACAATCATAATTTCTGGATGTACACTCCAGCCCTTTTCAGTTTGGAGCAGAATCCCTTTTTCTATTAAAGACTTGATTAGCCCTCTTACACTACGTTCCGAACGCTTGATCTTTTGGGCAATGCCTTCTATAGTAGATTTCTTTAAATCATTCTCTTCATCCATCAGAATTGAAATATCCATTAAAAATGCTATCTGGGCTGATGTTAAGTATGAATGTTTAGTTATGAAAATAATGTTATCCGATACGTTGTATACTACTTCGATCTCTTCAGTTTCGTTCATTTTTACCTCCCTATAAGCCTTTACTATACCCAACATAAATACATTCACTCAGTAAAACAGAAAAAAGTGTAATATTGACGGTTTCCAGATTCCAATTATGCTGCAACAGCTAGACTCATGTCGGATAGATTTTCGTAGGCAAATCAAACGTTCGCCTTGCTTGACTGTTCTCAAAGCTTCCACAATGATATGCACATTTCCATATTTTTTTCGAACTTACCGAGTCGCACAGACTTTGCTCATTTGCAGCATATGCAGTTCAATCTCTGCTCTCAGCCCCGTATTGCGTTGAATCAGCTTATTATTGCCTACAGCAATGTTCAATGCCTTCCGAGTACCAATCATCGCACATACCCGTTCTGCCCTTGTCAGCCCCGTATAAATCAGATTTCGAGCCAACATGACATAATGACTGGTCGATACCGGCATAATGACAACTGGGGCTTGTCCACCTTGAGCTTTATGGATGGTGATCGCATAGGCCAACCAAACGTCCTTTAGTTCCTTCTTGTTATAGGTAACAGCTCTACCTTGAAATTCGCAAACCAGTCCGATTTCGTCCGTCAGCTCCCCTTCCTCATCTCGAAGGAATGTGGTTCCCACAACTACACCTATATCTCCATTAAGAACTCTCTTGTTGTAATCATTGCGAACCTGAATGACCTTATCACCCTGACGATAAATGCGTTCCCCGATCACCAGCTCCACTTTACCCACAGCCGGAGGATTTACCGCGGCCTGCAATGCACGATTTAATTCCTCTGTGCCAATCACGCCTTTCTTCATCGGGCTAAGAACCAGAATATCCTCCAGCTTGTAGCCCTTCTCCAGAAACCGCAGCACACTTCGGACAATCAGGTAAGCCGTTCGCTCTGGGTCAGCCTGTTCAATGAAAAAGAAATCATCCTTATCCTTATCTATGACAATAGATTCGCCTTGGTTAATTCGGTGCGCGTTCATAACAATCTGGCTTTCCTGTACTTGCCTGAAGATTTCTGTTAACCGGACATGCGGCACTCCGGCTGCAATCATGTCATGCAGTACGTTACCCGGCCCTACAGAAGGGAGTTGATCGCTGTCTCCAATCAGAACAATTTTCGTTTTGGAGCCAACCGCTTGAAAGAAATAATACGCAAGTTGAAGGTCTTTCATGGACACTTCATCGACAATAATCAGGTCATATGGAAACGGCATTTCCTCTCCATACATAGGGTCAGCCCCAGGACAAAATCCTAGCATCATGTGAATGGTTTCTGAATCCAAGCCGGATACTTCCCCCAGCTTGCGCGCTATGCGTCCTGTTGGCGCACATAGACCGATGTTGGCCTCCGGGTACTCCTTACAGTAAACTTCAATCATCGCCTGAACAAGCGTGGTCTTCCCCGTCCCTGGGTTTCCGGTGACGATCAAAAGCTGCTGCTGAAACAGCTCACGTATCGCTTCACGCTGCTTCTCTGCTAACACGATGCCATGCTGTAATTGATACTCCCGAATAGACAATTCTCGTATTGTATGCTCAATAGTAGGCATAGCAAAGCCAGCCCGGTTTGCCATGCAAGCCAGCTTATGTGCGAGTTTCTTTTCATAGATGTACAGATGCTTCGGGTATACCCTATCGTTTTCCCAAATGACCTGTTCATGGGCAGACATCAGTTGTAATTCGGTTTGCACATCCTCTTCCAAAACATTATTCAAAAGCTCTTTTGTTCGCTGGGTAAGCTCAGTTTCGGGGATATAGCAATGACCACCACCATAGCACAACTCATTCAGCACAAAATGTAATGCTGCATTCAGGCGATACGGTGAGTCGGAGCTGATCCCAACCGACCTAGCAATTTCATCTGCCTTCAAAAAACCAATCAAACGGATTTCTGTTAGTTTGTAGGGATTTCGGCGTACAATATCTACACATTCCGCTCCCCATTGCTTGTACATTTTAGTCACAGTATCCGCGGTTATCCCATAAGGCAGCAACGTCATCATGATCTGCTGAATTTCAAAATTACCCTTCACGCTTTCAGCAATCTGTACAGCGTACTTTGCACCAATACCTTTAATTCCTGTTAGGCAATCTGCTCCCTCGGCCATAATGCATTCAAGAGCCTGATCTCCAAGACGCTGCACGATCAGTTCGGCCCGTTTTTTCCCACATCCCTTCACAAATTTGGACGCAAGAAATGAAGTGATCTGATCTTTGGTCTTAGGCAGCGGGCGTTCCCAATGCTCTACAGCAAATTGCTCCCCATATTTGCTGTGCTGCTCCCAACGGCCGTGAACCGTAACATTCTCTTTTTTGTTCAGCCCAAACAATGAACCTTTAATCGCATACGGTTCGCTGCCGTTATCTGGTTGCCAACATGCAATTCCGAAGTTGTTATCTGCATTCAAACTTCCGTTTCTCGGATGAATAAAGTAAAGGATATGTCCAGTGCTGGACTCCAGTTCGGCGGTTTCCATCAGCCTTTACCTACGTTGCGTATGTAATTCAGTAGACGGGTGATGATGACCGTTGGAGATAGTTTGTCGGACTCATCGATTTGTAATATAATGGTATTCATCATAGACTTAGGAACACGAACGCATTCCTTACCACCGCGAACCAGCGTCTTTATTCTGCTCATCAAGCTGTCCATTTTCACTTTTACTAATTCTGTCGCAACCATGCCTTTATCTTCTTCATATGTAGTTTCGGTCAGTTGACTCATGTTTTGTTCAGCGGCCTTCAATACTTGTTCTGCAACTACACGTTCTTCTTCGTTGCTTGCAATATTGACTTGATGGAGAGCTTCCTTTACACCACGTTCAGTTTCGTTCACCTTGGATACTTCCGATGCAGTTGCGTTTTCCTGAACGGGTACAGCAACCTCGATCTTTTCTTCCATGTCAAGACCAAGCATATTGTGAAATTCTTCGGCACCAATGATTTGACCTGAATTGGTAAATTGCTTCAAAACACCTGGGATACTCTTAATAAGGTGCCACACATCTGCGGGAATATAGGCAGATTGGTTGTTTTCATCAACGGAGTAGTTCATTTCAAGAAAAATATATCCGGGCATCACCGCACGTTGAATTTCTTTGCCAAAGCTACCGTCACTAAGTATGCGGACTGTAGATTCTGTAAAATTATGAATAGCTTTAATCCATTTTTGAGCAGTTTCGCTTTTAGAAAATGCCCATTCCATCAGCTTTTGAACGTTGTTTTCTTTGCCAGTCTTGACTTGGATTGCAAATGCGGCTCCCATGCTTACTTGCCCCCTAAATTAATAATTTCTATGCTTGTGACATGTTTTTTAATGTTCATCCCGTTTGCTCAAGTAGCCATTCCCTTAAAAATTCTCTTGTTTCATGCGCCGGAAAGTACCATTTACCACCTACTTTTCGTTTAGGGAATCTAGGATCGAAAAAGAAATATTCTTGAATTGTATTCCAACTCATACAAGTTCTTTTTTTTAGTTGGTTCGTATCCCAAAAAACAAATTCATTGTCAAATTCCTGAATAAGTTGCTCCACTTGCTCACGACAAATTTTGAGAATCTCTGCTTTGTTTATCGTTACGGAAAGAAAATCTTTCATTTAATCACCTCGCCAGTTGTGCGTTGTTTTGCTGAGTTAGCGATGACAGACAGGAGCAGCAGATTAACAGTAATCTTTCTATTAGGCGGAGAACTGCTTTTTTACAAGTTCAGCTCTTTCAAATATTTCTTTTCGCTTTTGTACGTTTTTTTCGTATTTCTTTCCCAAAAAAATATGATCATATTTTATATCAAACAGGATCATTAACTTTTCCAGTATTTTGTTAGGTAAGTTACTGGAATCTTGCTCATAATTCCAAAGAGTTTTTGCACTTATATTCAAAATACCAGCTAATTCCTTTTGGGATAAACAAAAGCTTTCTCTGAGCTCACTAATACTTTTTGTTTTATTCATTTTACTACCTCCCAACAAATACGTATTTTTCGTATATAAATACATGATCCAAGAATAATACGTTTTAAACGTATTGTCAACGATGTAATCCTTGTTTTTCATTTGTTAATACCGTATTATAGGAATAAATTACGGTTATTTCGTATTTTCAAGGAGCTTAGACCATGGAAAATGATCCGAAGGTTATTATTGCGGAAAACATTAAAAAGTATTTAAATAAAAATAAAATGTCACAAAAAACATTAGCAGAAAAAATTAGCCTCCGCCCCTCAACTGTTAGTGATTATTTAAACTATCGCTCCAAACCATCACATGGAGTAATACAAAAGATTGCTGACGTCTTCGGGGTTCATAAAAGTGATATAGATACAACGTTTAAGTATGAAAATACTCAAGAACCTCTTATAATTAAAGAAGAAAATGAAGAAAAAAAGCATACTATGCTCTTAATGTAAAGGAAACTCGAGATATCGCTAAGGAAGTTGAGCAAATTCTCGCCGACTTGGAATCTGATAAAGCTCTCGCATTCAGCGGAGAACCAATGGATGAAGAAACAAAACGCTTGTTTGCCATTTCCCTTGAAAACTCACTGCGGCTGGCAAGGGAAATGGCGAAGAAAAAATATACTCCAAAAAAATATAGAGAAACTGAATAATCAGAGGATGGGAGACAGTATGATTAAACACGCTGTTACCCAACTGGTCAAAAAATACAGAACGAACGATCCCTTTGATATTGCATCCCAGAAAAACATTCTTGTTTTTTTTGAATTGTTGGGCGAGATGTTTGGCTATTATAATTACAATCGTCGCTTCCAAATGATACACATCAACTCGGAAGCTAAAATAGAAGAACAACGCTTTACCTGTGCACATGAACTAGGTCATGCAATTTTGCATTCTAATGTCAATACCCCTTTTTTGAGAAAGCACACTCTTTATTCTGTAGATCGAATTGAGAAGGAAGCTAATCGCTTTGCTGTAGAACTTCTCGTTCCTGACGAGTTACTTCTAAAAGGTGCAACGATCCAAGAAGTTGCTGCTCTCTGTGGCATTCCTGAAGAAGTAGCAAAGTTAAAAGAACTTTCAAATCGGAGTTTTTGGCAAAACGAGGATTCATTTTTTCATCCTTAATCATTTCAATATAGTTCAAAAACAATAGACCTTTGCGCACTCCTGCCGTAAGGTTTTTTAAGTTTACATATGAATAGAACAAACGTTCGGGAGGCGATACTTAATATGGCAACCTTCAGAAAACTTAAAAGTGGGAAATGGCAGGCTCGCGTATCAAAAGAAGGCGATGAGTTCAGTATAGGTACATTTCGAACAAAAAAAGAAGCAGAAATCGAAGCAGCTAGAGTCGAAGAAAGAATATATTACGGTCAGACGTTAAATGACCGCAATATGCTATTTAGTGAAGTCGTTGAGATATGGATGAAGCATAAGCGGTCCAATTTAAAAGACTCTACTTTCGAACAGGTAGAAACTATTGTAAGACTACACATCCTCCCTTATTTTGGTAATAAGAGAATCATGAAGATCCGGCGGTCTGAAATAAAAGATTGGATTCAATCGTACGTGGATATGAAGGATGAAAACGGGGAACCGAAATATTCATACGGCTCCTGTACGAAGTATCTTTCGGTTATAAAAAGTATTATTCATTATGCTGTTTATGAAATTGAGATCCTTGAAAAAAACCTTGCTGATAAATTAAAGGTGTCTATAAAGGACTCAACAAAAAAGAAAGAACCTGTAAAATATCATTCTTTAAGTGAATTAAACAAACTTCTCGATTTTATGAAAGAATACAAACACCAACGATTTGAAGGCTATCCTATATACTACACTCTCATGTACTTTCTGAGCCGATCTGGACTACGGATCAGCGAAGCACTAGCATTGAGATGGTCAGACTTAAAAGGAGATAAAATAACAATCGAAAGACAAACCAGTAGAAATAATAACAATGCATTGAAACTGACCACTCTTAAGAACACGTCTTCCTATCGTACAATTCGAATAGAAACGGATGTGGTAGGAGTTTTGGAGAAATTTAAAACTATTCAAGACAACCTCATAATGAATAGCCCAACATTCCATCAAAACAAAGACGGGATCATTTTCCAAAACTATCTTGGCAATTACTTAACTCCTTCGACTGTGCGTGAGTCAATTGAAAAATACTGTACTAAAGCAGGGGTTGAATATAAGGGGACACATGGATTCCGGCATACTCATGCTGTTTTGCTTCTTGAGTCTGGAGCAAGTCTTCTGTTTGTATCCAAACGGCTGGGTCACAAAACAATAAAAACCACAGCTGACACATATCTTTCGATAACTCAAAAAATAGAAGAAGACGAACTTGAAAAGTTCGCCTCCTACACTAAAAGAGAAATTGAATCGGCACAAAATCGGCACGACCTTTTAATTCCTTCGCAATAAACCCCCAAAAAGGCTGATATATCAAGCTTTTCAGAAGGTTATCCTATACTGCCTTCCATTTCGAACTTGATAAGACGGTTCATTTCTACCGCATATTCCATCGGCAGTTCTTTGGTGAAGGGTTCAATGAAGCCCATAACGATCATCTGGGTAGCTTCGGCTTCGGTAAGACCACGGCTCATCAGGTAGAACAGCTGCTCCTCGGATACCTTGGAGACGGTCGCTTCATGCTCCAGCACGATGTTGTCGTTCATGATCTCATTGTAAGGAATGGTGTCCGAAGTGGACTGGTTATCCAGAATGAGCGTATCGCATTTGATGTTCGACTTGGCGCCTTCCGCTTTGCGGCCGAAGGAAGCAAGACCACGGTACGTTACTTTACCGCCGTGTTTGCTGATCGACTTGGAGACAATTGTCGAAGTGGTGTCCGGTGCCAAGTGAATCATTTTGGCTCCTGCATCCTGGTGCTGGTCTTTGCCTGCAACCGCGATGGACAATACAGAACCTTTGGCTCCGCGGCCTTTGAGCACAACCGCAGGATATTTCATCGTCAGCTTGGAGCCGATGTTGCCATCGACCCATTCCATCGTTGCATTCTCTTCAGCAACGGCACGTTTGGTTACCAGGTTATAGATATTCGGCGCCCAGTTCTGAATGGTTGTGTAGCGGACGCGCGCGTTCTTCATGCACAGGATCTCTACCACCGCACTGTGCAGAGAGTTCGTGCTGTAGATTGGAGCGGTACAGCCCTCTACATAATGCACGAAGCTGTCTTCGTCGGCAAGAATCAGGGTACGCTCGAATTGGCCCATGTTCTCGGAGTTAATACGGAAGTAGGCCTGCAGAGGCACTTCACATTTTACGCCCTTCGGAACATAAATGAAGCTTCCGCCCGACCATACCGCGCTGTTCAAAGCAGCAAATTTGTTATCCGCAGGCGGGATAATGGTGCCGAAGAACTTCTTGAACAGCTCCGGGTGCTCCCGCAGCGCCGTGTCGGTATCGGTGAAGATGACGCCCTGATCTTCAAGGTTCTTCTGCATGCTGTGGTAGACAACCTCGGATTCGTACTGCGCCGAGACACCTGCCAGGAATTTCTGTTCCGCTTCCGGAATCCCCAGCTTATCGAAGGTTTCCTTGATCTCGGAAGGCACTTCCTCCCAAGTCTTCCCTTGCTTCTCGGAGGGTCTTACATAATACTGGATATCGTCAAAATCCAATTCGTCAAGATTGCCGCCCCATTTAGGCATCGGCATTTTATAGAACTGCTCCAGGGCTTTCAGGCGGAAATCCAGCATCCATTCCGGTTCATTTTTGATGGCGGAGATTTCTTTAACAATTTCGGCCGTAAGTCCTTTACCAGACTGGAATATCGACTTATGCTCGTCACGGAACCCATATTGGTACTCTTCCATATCAGGCGCTTTCTTAGCCATGGTGTCAGCCTCCTTGTTTTTAATGTTCTTGGTGATGCTCTTCTTCCACGTCTATGCCTTTGCGCAGCGCGTTCCATGCGAGTGTCGCACATTTGATCCGCGCCGGAAATTTATTAACACCGGAAAGGGCTTCGATATCTTCGTAATCTTCAAAATCCACTGCTTCCCCCTTCATCAGGGAGGAGAACCGGTCAGCCAGCTCTAGCGCATGCTCTACGGTCTGGCCTTTGACCGCTTCCGTCATCATGGAAGCCGACGACATGCTGATCGAACAGCCTTCGCCGCTGTAACGGGCGTCCTTCACGACGCCATCCTCCACCTTAAGCTGGAGCGTAATACGGTCGCCGCAGGTAGGGTTGTTCAGCTCGATCTTCAAGGCGTCATCTGCAAAAGAACCACGGTTCCGGGGATTTTTATAATGATCCATAATTACACGTCTATACAAGTCATCCAAGTTCATAGGCGAAATACTCCTTTGCCTTAATTAAGGCTTGGACCAGCGCATCTACATCCTGTTCTGAGTTGTACAGGTAGAAGCTGGCCCGGGCCGTCGAACTGACCTGCAGCCAGCGCATCAGCGGCTGGCAGCAGTGATGCCCGGCACGGACAGCCACGCCTTCGGCATCCAGCACCGTAGCCACATCATGCGGATGGACATCTCCGAGATTGAAGGTCACCACGCCGACTTTACGGTTTCTCGGACCATAAATCGTCAGGCCGTCCACCTCCGAGAGGCGCTGCTCCGCGTAAGCGGCCAGCTCCATCTCATGACGGTGGATTTCATCCAGCCCGATTTCCTGCAGGAAATCAATCGCTGCCCCGAGGCCGACCGCACCGGCAATGATCGGTGTGCCGCCTTCAAACTTCCAGGGCAGCTCCTTCCAGGTAGAATCATAAAGGCCGACGTCGTCGATCATTTCACCGCCGAACTCCACCGGCTCCATGGCTTCCAGCAGGGCCTTCTTGCCGTACAGGGCGCCAATGCCGGTAGGCGCAAGCATCTTGTGGCCGGACAGTGCGTAGAAATCGCAGTCGAGGTCCTGAACATCCACCTTCATATGAGGTGTGCTTTGAGCTCCGTCGACAACGATTACTGCGCCGTGGCGGTGAGCGATGGCTGCCAGCTCTTTTACCGGATGGGAAATGCCCATTACATTGGAGACATACGCTATGGCGACGATTTTGGTCTTATCCGTAATCGTCTGCTCGGCATCCTCAAGCGTGATGGACCCGTCCTTCTGCAGAGGAATGAACTTCAGGGTTGCCCCTGTCTTCTTCGCCAGCTGCTGCCATGGAATAAAGTTGCTGTGATGCTCCATCTGGGTGATGACGATCTCGTCGCCTTCACCAACGTTGGCCGGGCCGTAAGACGAGGCTACAATATTCAGAGCCGTCGTTGTGCCGCGGGTAAAGATAATCTCCTTCGTGCTGCGGGCGTTAATGAACTTGGCCAGCTTCTCGCGGGCCCCCTCGTAAGCATCCGTAGCCCGGCTGCCGAGCGTATGGACACCACGGTGCACGTTGGAGTTATCCCATTCATAATAGGACTTCACGGCTTCGATGACCTGGCGCGGCTTCTGTGAGGTTGCCGCGCTGTCCAGATATACCAGCGGATGCCCGTTGATGGTCTGATTCAATATGGGAAATTGCTCCCGGATGGCGCTGCTGATCATTGGCCTAACTTCCTTTCCACAAGAGATTGGAGCTGATTGCGCAGTCCCTCCAGTGGAATTTGCGACACTACAGGAGCAAGGAAGCCGTATATGATCAGTTTTTCTGCATCATGCCGCGGAATTCCGCGGGACATCAGGTAGTACACCTGCTCGTAGTTAACCTGTCCTACGGAAGCGGCATGGCCTGCTGTTACATCATCTTCGTCTATAAGCAGGATCGGATTCGCGTCTCCGCGCGCCCCGGGACTCAGCATCAGAACTTTTTCCGTCTGCTGGCCATCGGCACGGGTTGCGCCCTTCTCGATCTTCGTAATTCCGTTAATAATGGAGGTCGCCGCATCCCGCATCACCGCACGGGTGATCATGTCACTCGGCGTGTTTTTGCCGAAATGCTGCGCCTGGGTCGTATAGTTCAGCTTCTGCGAGCCTGATCCCACGGCGATGACTTTGGCATCGGAGCTTGCCCCGTTGCCCTTCAGCACCGACTTGGTGTCGCTGGCTGTATCCCCATAGTTCATCTCGCCGACAATCCATTCAATCGTTCCGTCATTCTCCACAACGGCGCGGCGGTAAGTCACGTCAGTCGTGTCCTCACCTAACTGATGCACTGTGGCATAGCGGACTTTGGCTCCTGCACCCACGAACACCTCAACCGCACCATTGTGCAGTCCGGCTTCAGTTTTGTCCGACACATAGTTGTCGACATAGGTCACTGAGCTGTTCGTGTCGGCAACAATCAGAATATGCGGAACAAAAGCCGCTTCGGCATCATCGGTAAGCAGCACCGCCTGCAGCGGGGTCTCGACCACCACGTTCTTCGGAACATAGAGGAATACCCCGCCGTTCCAAAGGGCCGCATGCAGCGCGGCTAAAGAGTGCTCATCAGGCAGTACGGCCTTATGCAGATAGCGCTGCACCAGATCGCCGTGCTCTTTGACCGCAGTCTGCAAATCGGTGAAAATTACGCCTTGTGCTGCAAGCTCCGGTGCAAGGCGGACATAGATGGCGCCGGAGTTGCGCTGTATAATCAGGCTGCCTTCTTCCTGATCCTTGATCAGTGCGGCAACAGAAGCAGGAGCTTCACTAAGTGCAGTGATGGCCTGGCCTGCTTTGTAGGTTCCATAGTTATTCACATTCCAGCGGTCAATCCGGGTCTTCTCCAGTTTCGGCAGTGCCAGGCCAGCGGCCAGCGTAAGTGCGTTCAACCGGCTGTCCTTCAGCCAGCCCGGCTCGCCGCTGCTCTGCGACCAATCGGCGAGCAGCTGTGCATCCACCGGAAGAATGGTTTGTGTCGTCATAAGTGGTTTCCTCCTTCCTGGCGTCTCTTAAGCTTCCTGTCCTACGGTTTCATCTTCAATGCCGAGTTCTTCCTTGACCCATTCATAGCCTTCCGCTTCCAGACGTTCTGCCAGCTCAGGACCGCCGGATTTCACAATCCGTCCCTGCATCATGACATGTACAAAATCCGGCTTAATGTAATTCAAGAGGCGCTGATAGTGGGTAATAACCAGGAAGCCGCGTTCCGGGCTGCGCATCGAGTTGACGCCTTCAGCAACAATTTTGAGCGCATCAATATCCAGGCCGGAGTCAATTTCGTCAAGAATGACGATCTTCGGGTCCAGCATCATCATTTGAAGAATTTCGTTGCGTTTCTTTTCACCGCCGGAGAAGCCTTCGTTCAGATAGCGGTGCAGAAACTCAGGGTTCATATCCAGTTCCTTCATTTTAGCTTCCATTTGACGGATGAAGCGGATCAGGGAAATTTCATTTCCTTCTTCACGGCGGGAATTAATGGCGCTGCGCAGGAAGTCGGAGTTCGTTACGCCGCTGATTTCACTCGGATACTGCATCGCCAGAAAAAGACCGGCGCGCGCGCGTTCGTCAACAGCCATTTCCAGCAGGTCCTCGCCTTCAAGAACGGCTGTGCCCTCGGTAACCTCGTACTTGGGATGGCCCATCAGTGCGGAAGCCAGGGTGCTTTTACCGGTACCGTTTGGTCCCATGATGGCGTGAATTTCGCCGCCCTTCATTTGAAGGTTGATGCCCTTCAGAATTTCTTTTCCTTCAATCGTCGCTTTCAGTCCTTCAATGACAAAATCTGCTGCCATAATAATGTTCCCCCCATTGTTCGATTTGCGAAATCAGAAAGCTGTATTGTAACAGGTAATCCCTGATGCCAGCAAAAATTAGATTGTATATCACATTAAAATAATTATAAAGTGAAACGCAGTGATTATCAATGATTCTCACTAATTTTATTACAAACCGATTTTTTTTACAAACATGTATTTTCATATCCGGTTTCACGGATCGACAAAAGGCAAAAAATAAAGCCTCCGTACCGGAGGCTCTACTCTATTTGGAACTGCGTGTATGAGACAGGAAAGATCAACCCAGGAAAGAACGCAGCATCCACTGATTTTTTTCCAGATCGCTGCGGATTTTGATGAACAGGTCCGCTGTTGGCTGATCGCTCACCTGCTCGGCCAGTTCAATGCCTTCTGTTAGCTCTTCAGCTACAGTGGCGAAGTCCTCAATCAGCGTCTGAACCATGCCCCGGGTATCTTCCTTGCCGGTCGCTTCCTGAATGGTTGCGAGCTCCAGATATTCCTTCATGGTCGCTGCCGGACTGCCCTTGATGCTGAGCAGGCGTTCAGCCACCTCGTCCATTTTGAGGGTAACATCATCATACAGCTCTTCGAATTTTACATGCAGGGAGAAGAATTGCTCACCCTTCACATACCAGTGATAATTATGAATTTTGACGTACAGCACGTTCAGGTTGGCAACCTCACGGTTGAGTACTTGTTCGAGTGAAGTGGTGTTGACTTTGTTCGATGCTTTAGCCATTGTATAATCCCTTCCTTATCCATAATTTAGCCGGCTGCCTGTCCATGGTCCGGCAATGCAGTGTCTATATTGAATTTACCCTTCCGTACAGAAGACGAAACAAGAAATATGACCGGGCGCCACCGGCTGGAATCCCTGCTGTCCCCATAAATCGAAAGCTATGTATAGGATGAGCCAAGCCCGCTTCCCTTATGCCCCGTCCGCATAAAACCGTCTCCACTTGGCTCACTAGGCACAGAAAAAGAGGCCCGCAGGCCCCGCTTAATCCATACACCAGTACATCACAGAGTGCTGCCTTACAGCATGAGGAGGAGGGCATCCGCACCAGTTATTCCGGGTACAATCCCCAGCTTCTCAGCCTCTATCGTTACAGACTCCAGCGGGGCAGCCAGAAGCTGCGGCAATGTTCTCACGCCAACGGCCCGGGCTGCAATGATCCCCCGGTCGCTTAGCGTTTCGTTAAGAAGGCCTACATCGAGCGCTCCGCACATGATATATCCTTTGCTCGTGCTGATGGAAAGCAGCGTAGTTTTCGGAAGCTTCACTTCAACACCAACCAATATATGCCCGCCTACATTAACAGGCTCCATTGTAACCACTTGCACTACCTCCTTCTACTTTATCCTCATCACGATGTATGTGTATGCTGTTTTTCCGGGCAGCGTGTGGGCGATAGACCTAAATCCCCTGCAAAACGCAGGGGTCAATAGTCCTTGTTTTTTCGAGAAGGAGGTATATGCTTATTGTTTAATTAGTGGTATAGTTTATATACTTTAAAAATTGAATTTCTAATTGTGTCTACTGACAAAGCTGGGGGATTTATGGACAAGAAACTACAACATACGGATGGCAATTATCTGTTCAATGTCGACATCCTGATTAACGCCCGTACTAACCCGCTTGCACTGCAATATTTACTTGAAATATTGAACAGCAACGACAAAATCACAGATTTCAACATCAACTCGGGTCTTGAGCTTGGAAGAACGATTGACCATCTGCTGCGTTCCGCGAAGCTTGCCCTGAAACATGAATCTGCAGCAGCCGTTCAAGTCCCTGTGAAATTGCCAGTGAAGCCAACGGACAAGCAAGCCGGCAAGCCCGTATCCAGCAGTATTCCTGCTGACGCGCCAGGAGAGACCCCTGCAGATGCATATGGAAAAATCAGATTATACATTCAGAACAACCAATTGGTCCGGCTCCGCGCCAACCGTCACGGCAAACAGGTTTCCATGCCCTGCCGTATTCTCAATTTTGATGAAGCGGCCAATTCAATCAGCGTATACCATGTGGATGAAAAGCAAGTGTACACGTTCAAGCTCAATGAGATTGACGAATTTTCGTAGTACCTTTTTGCTGTGGTCCCGCGCCAGCAAGCACCTGCCCGGATTGTCCAGGCAGGTGCTTGCTGGTTTGTATGGACCTTGCGGCTCAGCAACATTCACTTGTTCCGGGACAAAGCTTCCCAGGCCAGGCAAAGCCACCCGGCCAGAAAACATACCCCTCCAAGGGGAGTAATTGCTCCAAGCACCTTGATACCGGTAATGCTCAAGGCATACAGGCTGCCGGAGAACAAAATAATTCCCAGAATCAGCAGCCTCCCTGCCCAGCGCAGGCGTGAACGCTCTCCCCATTGACCCGCAGCCAGCCCGATAAGAATCAGCCCCAGTGCATGAATCATGTGGTAATGTACACCTGTCTCGTACACCTTAAGGTAATCCTCGCTGATTACCGGTTTGAGCAAATGCGCTCCGAACGCGCCTATGCCGACGGACAGCATGGCAAGCAAGGCTCCCCAGGCCATAAATCTTCGTTGCATGGATACACAGCTCCTTAAGATTGAACTTCCCCTATCTTACCGTAACCCGGCTGTTTATTTCCAGCAGCCGCTGCTACATTTTACAAACAAGACTTGCTTTTGCCGCCATCTTATGGAAAAGTGGATACTATCAGTCATTAATCCATTCAGGACATAAGGAGTGCACCCATGGACGATTATTCTACGCCACACACAGATCCTTCCTCACCACGGCCGCAGAGTACGGTCCCGGAGACGGGATTACCACCACAGCAGCATGCAACGTATGAAGAGAACAAACGGGACTTCAAACATTCCGGACCCGGAATTGCCTCGTTCATCATCGCCTTGATTACCCTTATAGGCTATATTATCGCCTTTGTAGTTGTAGGTGTCCGGTCCTCTTCCCTTGTAAACGGAAGCGACTCCTTTATTGCCGATAGCGCAGAGGCTATCTTCTATCTCGGAATATCTGTGCTCATCCTGGCAGCATTCAATGTCATCGGAGGGGTGCTGGGCATTATCGGGCTTACTCTCCGCAAGCGCCGCAAAGTGTTTGGGATCATCGGCACTATCATTAATGCGGTTTTTCTGCTGCTGTTCATGCTGATCATCTCCACCGTACTCGTAAATGCCGGCTCCGTTTAAGACTTAACCCGTACCAAGCACAAGGGACCGGTTCGGAAGCTCTCCGGAATCGGTCCCTTATTGTGCTTCTATTCTGTTAGTATATGAGCTGAACTGGAGAAAGTTTGGGGAACGTGATGAGGCTCATCAGGAACTGAAGCTAAGTGGAAAAAGTAAAACTATTTAGCTGAAATCCTGGCTACAAAAGGTTTTAGTGGGATTTTGTACACTTAATTCATGCTTATTCATCCCATATGGACGATATCAGCCGGATTAGTGGTACTTTTTCCCACATAGAATACTCCGTAAGCCGAATGAGTTAAATTAGTGATACTTTTTCCACTAACAAAGACTGCCCTTTTCATCGATTTTTAAGTTCAATAATTGCAGCTCCTGCTATGCTGCTCCCTCAGCCTGCCCACCGGCTACTGGCTGACCAGACTGTCCAGCGAAGCGTAGACATGCGGCCCGAAGCCTTCCGAGGCTTCACGCTGCGGAATGTTCAGCCTGATCACATACCCCTGCCCTGCAATCTCCTTCACCGCATACTCGCGGGTCAGCCCGTTCCCCATGGCTGTAAGATAGAGCCGGATACCGGACATCCGCCGGCCACGTTCTTTTTGATCGAGTGCGGTCACTTTCCCTGTAGGGGACAGTTCCTTTTCGCCCTCCAGCTTAAGGGAATCGAGATTGAAGTCCGAAGGCAGCTTGGTGATCTCAGCGTAATACTCCGGGTCAACTTTCATGGCCAGTCTGCCGGTCTTCGCATCAAAAGTGAAGATATCAAATACATACAGCGAATAGCCGTCGCCGGCAGCGAGCACAGCCGTCTTTTCTTCCTTCATGCCTTCCAGTGTCAGACTGAATGGCTTCGACTTGGGGAGCGCTGCCTGGGAAGGAGCTGCACTGCCGCTCTCTGCGGACTTCTCCAGCTTCGAAAGCACCCGCTGCCGGACGGAGGGATCTCCCTCTACACTCCGTTCGACATATTCAAAAACAACCGGGTCATCCATACTTAGAGCCTCTGGAGCCTCTTCCAATCCTGCGCCCAGCTCAAAGGATGTCGCCCCCTCTTCTGTCTTGATCTCTACAGAATGATTATCAATCTGCCCGACATAGATACCTGTCCCCTGAATCACTTGCGATTCCTCCGCAGGGGAGGAACTCGGCTGGGCTGCAGGGCTTGGTGACGGCGAAGCCGTACTCTCTGCAGGAGAGGGTGAAGCCGTAGGTGACGGCTCTCCCGGAGCCTCGGCTGGTGTATTGCCGCCGCAAGCAGTTATAGCCAGCATCAATACAGCGATGGCTGCCAGAACAGGTAATTTGCGTTGCGATTTCATGTTGATTGCCTCCTCTTTGTTGAAGCGGTAAGATTGCCGCCTGGCTTGGCTTACTCTTATAAACGTTTAACCCTTCTCCAGGGTTGCATAAACTTACTCTACGTTTACGGCTTGGATAGGCGTACACCGGAGACAGGAGGCGGTGAAATTAATACAATGCTGTAAAGCCTTATTTTTGAGCCATTCCCTGAAGGAGTGATTTCCTTGAAAATCGATATCGGCTGCGGCTCCGGCAAAGAAACCGGTTATCTTGGAATCGACCGTACCGCTTGGCCCGGAGTAGATATCATCTGCGACATAAATGAAGGAATTCCACTGCCGGACAACACTGCCGAATTTGTTATGGCCAGCCGCGTATTGCCGTATGTGAACAATTTATTTGCGGTAATGGCGGAAATTTACCGGATTAGCATCCATAAAGCCGTAATCTGTATTCTGGCGCCTTACGCCCACAGCTTCCCTCACCTGTCCAATCCTCTGTTCAAGCAGAAATTCGACGAATACACCCCCCGTTATTTTACAGGAAGCTTTTTCCAGACTGCCGCTGGGGCAGTTTCACCGGAAATCCCCGATTATCCGGCGCCTGTGCCTCCCTTTGATTACAGGCTGCTGCGGATGGAGCTGTTCTATCAGTATCCTTTTGACGACACGCTTTATGAAGCTGAGGAGCTGGAGATTCTGAAGACGCTGCAGTCCAATGTCGTTCATGAAATCATGTACCATTTCGTTGCAGTCAAGAAGCCCGCCACCCCTGAAGAGCTTGCAGCCATGAGCAGGAAAACCTATCCCGAACCGCAAGCGCTTCTGAAGCGGAGAAGACACGCACAAAACAGGCAAGTATAAATATAATATCCCGGGCTATCCATGGACAAACAATTTTCAGACAAGTCAGGCATAGCCTATTATAAGTAGAAATAGAGCATACCGACGTCAATAAAGAAGCCGGTTTGCTTTTTTTTCGTTCTCACCCATGAGCTCATTCCTTCATAAGGAGGTAAAAATTATTCCTCTAGTCGTTCGGGCTACTATAAACGCCACGGGAGCTATCACGTTCACAGGCAATACGCTGGGACTGAGCCGCTCAGACACAACGGGCATTCCCGGAACACAGGACAGTATCGGAGCATTCGCTACAGTGAATACAGCCTCCGTATTCGGAACCTATCCGGCGGGAACGGCAAACCTGTACCAGAACAACAGCTCTTCAGCGATACTGACAATCCCCTCAGGAAGTACGGTGCTGTATGCTGAGCTGATCTGGGGCGGCTCCTATATCAACGGTTCTGTCAATCTGAGTTCAGCCATCAACAATCCGGTCTCCTTCACAACCCCGGCCGGAACCACTTTAAGTGTGCCGCCGGATTCAGATACCATTACAGGCTTTGCCACCCCGGTAACTGGAGCGCTGGGCGGCCGCATTCTGTTCAGCGCACAGGAAGGGGACGCCAACCGTTCAGGAGATCAGGCGCTGTTCGGTCCGACATCGAATACCCAGGTTGCGTTGGCCAGCCCCAACAACTTTGCCAATAACTTTTTTGCTTCCCAGATCAACAATGATACCGGCGCGCTCAATACCACCGGCACCTTCGGAACCCGCAACCAGACCAACGGCAGTCCCGGAACCAATATCATCGGCAGACGGCAGGGCTGGGATATTACCAATGTGGATGTCTCGGCAAGACTTGTGAACAACCAGTCTTCCGCACTGCTGACCCCAACGACATCCGGCGATGTCTATGTGGTCAACGGAAATGCGCTGCAAATTGATATCAACGCCCCTAAGATCACCTTGACCAAAGGCTCCAATGTGGCCGGGACGGTCGTCGGTGATACCGTGACCTATACCGTAACAGTCAGCAATACAGGCACGGCCAGTCCAACCAGCGCCGTATTGTCGGACACTTTGCCGACAGGGTTAACCTTTGTGAACAGAAGTGTTGTAGTAGCCGGTGTGGTACCGGCCTTCGTATGATATTACAGCAGGCGTCCCTTTCGGGACATTGACGCTCGGCACCTCTGTAACAGTTACATATCAAGCCACGGTCACTTCATTGCCGGCCCAGCAGACTGTAGCGAAATACGGCCTAAGAAGGTTCACATATCCCCCATCCCCATGAATATACTTTAGTTACAACCTGCCCTTCATTTATTGCACCCCTTGTGCCCGTACCGATTCATATTCCATGGGAGGTGGTCATCCTGCCGCAATCATCCGGTCATTCCGCGTTCGTCGTATCCAAAGAAGACTGGTCCCTTCACCGTAAAGGCCATCAGGATCAGGAGCGTCATCAGCAGAAGGTCCGGGAAGCCATTAAGGATAATTTGCCCGACCTTGTGACCGAAGAGAATATTATTATGTCTGACGGCAAGCAGATCGTGAAGGTGCCCATCCGCAGTCTGGATGAGTACAGGATCATCTACAATTTCCGCAAGCAAAAGCATGTCGGCCAGGGCGACGGCGAAAGCCAGGTCGGCGATGTGCTCGGCCGCGATTCCCAGTCCGCCCATCCGGGCAAAGGCGACAAGGCGGGCGATCAGCCCGGCCAGGATACCGTAGAAGCGGAGGTTGACCTGGAGGATCTGGAGGACATTCTGTTCGAGGATATGGAGCTGCCTCATCTGGCCCCCAAGACACAGGAAGAGATCGAGGTCAAATCTATCGTCTTCAACGATATCCGCAAAAAAGGCATGATGTCCAACATTGACAAAAAACGCACCCTGCTTGAGAATCTGCGGCGCAACGCCAGCCGCGGCAAACCTGGCATACACAGCATCAGCCCCGACGACCTGCGTTACAAAACCTGGGACGATATTACCGTTCCGCATTCCAATGCGGTGATTATTGCGATGATGGATACCTCCGGCTCCATGGGCACCTTTGAAAAATACTGCGCCCGCAGCTTCTTCTTCTGGATGACCCGTTTCCTGCGCCGCCAGTACGAGAAGGTCGAGATTGTGTTCCTGGCGCATCATACGGAGGCCAAAGAGGTCAGCGAGCATGATTTCTTCACCCGCGGCGAAAGCGGGGGAACGATCTGCTCCTCAGCTTACCAGAAGGCCCTGGAGATTATCGACAGCCGTTATCCGCCCTCCAAATACAACATTTATCCCTTCCACTTCTCCGACGGCGACAACCTCACCTCTGACAATGAGCGCTGCGTCAAGCTGATCGGCGAACTGCTGGAGCGCAGCAACATGTTCGGCTATGGGGAGGTTAATCAATACAACCGCAGCAGCACGCTGATGTCCGCCTACCGCCATCTGAAGCAGGAGCAGTTCATGCACTATGTGATCAAGGACAAAAAGGAAGTCTATCAGGCGCTGAAGACGTTTTTCGGCAAAAGAGAGGCTGTAAAATGAGCAAAAACCTCCACCCGGAAGGAGTGGGGGTTTTTGCTCATTTCATCCGTCAAGACGCGGACAGGAGATTCAGGAGATCCGCTATTCGGTCAGATCCGGCGTTTTCCCAGGTCAAACGGACACAGGTGCGCTTATTTGACCGATTCTCCCTCATTTGGGGCCTGAAAGAATAATATAAAGGCTCCTGTGTCCGAATCATCCGGAAAAGGTGGCTTTTTCCCAAAATAACGTCTGCTCGGTCCACAGGCCTCACGGAAGCTGATTCAGATACTTTGCAGGGACCCAACTGATATGTGAAAAAGCCCTCCCGTCCAGGGAAAGCTTCATCGTTGATTCACTTGCCGCTTAAGCCTAGTTCACCTTCTCGCGGTCCTTGCCTTTGTCAGACTCACCGGCGTTCTTGTTGGCCGCTTCACGGTCCTGCATCATCTCGTCCACGGACTTCACCTTCAGCCGGGCCGCCCCGGCATTATCGGCCAGTGTCGGTACGAGGTCACCGGAAGCCAGACGCACCTTCGCTTCGGCAATCGCCGCGCCGTATTGCGGCAGCCACGCTTCTCCCGCCACCAGCATCTCATCCACCATCTGCCAGATCTCCTTCGGATTGCAGACCGCTCCGACCAGCGGGTCCATCATGAAGGCCTGACGCAGCAGCTTGTCATCGCCATGTACAGCAGCCTCGACAGCGAGACGCTGCACGGAAATGCTGACATTGCACACCGCAGCGGGACCCAGCGGCAGTTCCCCGACCACAGGCATGGAGATGCCGTTATGATCGACATAACCCGGCGCTTCAATAATCGCATCGTCCGGCAGATTCGTAATGATGCCGTTATTGACGGTATTAAAGTGGCCTCTGTACACTCTGCCTGTCTCCAGCCCTTCAATAATATAGGAGCCATGCTCTTCGCCCCGGTGCTCAGGCGTATATTCCAGTGCCGGGTCCTTCATCCAATTGGGAAAATCAGTCTCGAACCAGTTGCGTCCCTCCGTGCAGACCCGCAGGTAGCCTCCGGTCTCTCCATTAATCCAGCTGCCCAAATCAATCCAGTCCATGATTTCACCGCTGCGCTTGCGGTACCACGGCACATACTCACTCAAGTGGCCATTGGACTCGGTGCTGTAATAGCCGAAGCGGCGCAGCATATCCATCCGCACCTTTTCGGTCCGGCTGAATTCCGGGTGCTTTTCAAAAGCTTCAAGCAGCCCTCCGGTCAGATCCCTGCCCTTATGCTTCGCGGAAATATACCAGGTCTGGTGATTGATTCCGGCGCAAATGATATCCACCTCGGATTTCTCCAGCCCGTAGACCTCAGCAATCTGGTGATGTCCATGCTGCACTCCGTGGCAGAGCCCGATCGTCCGCACACCGCCGTATTTGTTGCAGGCCCAGGTCAGCATAGCCATTGGATTCGAGTAATTGAGCAGCAGCACATCCGGCGCAGCCGCCTCTCTGATATCCCGGCAAATCTCCAGCATCTCGGCAATCCCGCGCTGCCCGTACATAATGCCGCCTGCGCATAAGGTGTCGCCCACACACTGGTCCACGCCATATTTCAGCGGAATATCCACATCGGTTGCAAAAGCCTCCAAACCGCCCATACGGATTGTGCAAAATACGTACTTGGCATCCTTGAGCGCTTCTTTGCGGTTCGTCGTAGCCGAGATCACGATCTTGAGGCCATTCTCCCGGATATCCCGCTGGCACAGCTCGGTGACCATCTGCAGGTTATGGGGATTAATATCCATAAAAGAGACTTCAATCTCCTTAAATTCCGGTACAGTCAGCAGGTCACGCAATAAACCGCGGGTAAAGCCAATGCTGCCCGCCCCGATAAACGCTACTTTAAAAGACATCGCCATCTTCCTCCCAATGAATGAATTCTACCTGTCCATTGTAGCAAGGAGGGGACGGGAAGCGTTATCAATATCATGACCATTTTGCCGGTTATCTGTCAACAATCCTCACCTGTCTTGAATGTCCGGCTGGGCATCGCTCCACGAAAAGCGCTCCAGCGAATTACGGTACTCCACCGGAGTACAGCGGGTGTACTTCTTGAACAGGAGATGAAAATACTGCCGGCTGCTGATGCCTACATAGTCGGCGATTTCCGCCACAGGGATTTCGCTCTGTCCGAGCAGCATTCTGGCCTTCTCGATCCGCAGCATATTCAGGTAGTCGGTCAGCGTCCGGCCCGTATGCGCGCGGAAGATCCGGTGCAAATAGCCGGGATGCAGGCTGACCTCGGCGGCAACCTCTTTGACCTGAATACTGCGGTCATAGTTCTGATGGAGAAATTCAACCGCACGCCGCACATAGAGCTGTGCCGGCTGCTGGCTGGCCTGCAGCTGTTCCCTGCGCAGTCTGGAGAGCCGCAGCAGCAGCTCAGAGAACAGCAGCCCGGTCATTATGCTTCCGCGCCCCTTCCCCTGTCCTTCCCTTTCTACGCCATGCTGGTCCAACTCCAGCACCAGCGATTTCAGCACATGAAATACCTCTTCCGGGTCCGGCAGCACCAGACTTCTGAAAGGCTCCCGCAGCAGCCCGGCCAAATCAGCCTCCGCTTCCGCCAGCCTGGCGATGGAAGGAACCGCTCCCGAAGCTGCCGTGAAGCCAAATTCCACATTCAGCATCCGGCAGGATGTTCCTTCTTCCACGATCAGCCGGTGCGGCACATTGGCATCAAGCATGATCAGTTCTCCCCGCTTCAGGCGGAAGCGCTCCTCCTCATCCGGCTCCTGCCGCACCTCGACCACGCAGCTCCCCGAGATCAGATACATAATCTCCGTTGAATTATGCTGATGGAATGCCATCGTATACGGATTCCACTGTTTATAATAGTAGGCAAAAAAATGCGGCCCATACTCTCCGTCCAGCAAAGCCTGCTGAAACAGGCTTCCGTTCAGTTCCGGCAAGCAAATCCCCTCCTTCCCAAATGACCTGATCCTGTTCTACAGGACAAAAGCCTCTGCGCTGCCGAATGCCGGCCGCAGAGGCTGAATCTGGGATTATTGTTATCCAGGCAAATTAATCCGATATGAAGTAAGTTTCATTATACAAAAACTTATAGGATTTATCTACGCAGCACTGCGGCTTATACGGCCTAGCCGTGAAAGGAGACCAGCGACTGCTTCAATTCCTCTGCAAGCTTTTCCAGCTTGCCGGACAGCGCAACCAGTTCCTCGCTTACCGTGAACTGCTGCGAGGACATAGAAGCAACTTCTTCGGTGGAAGCACTGGTCTGCTGCACAACCGCATGGACACTGGCCATGGATTCGCCCAGCCGGTGCTGGTACTCCATCAGCTCCGTGATGGACGCCGAAGACTCATTCAAATAGCCGATGAACTGCTCCATCTCCGCACGGACCCCTTCAAATATACTGGAAGATTCCCGTACGGAGGAAATCTGCTCGCGGAAGAGCGGAGCCGTATCGCCTACCACCTGGACCGTATTTTCAATCCGGCTGCTGATCTCTTCAGTAATCTTCGATACCATCGCAATCGATTGGTTGGACTCGTCAGCCAGCCCTCTGATTTCGTTTGCGATCACGACAAAACCTCTTCCGGCCGCCCCGGCTCTAACCGCTTCTATGGAAGCATTAAGCGCCAGGATATTCGTCTGCTTGTTCACGGCAATCATCGGGGTCAGGATGCTGCGGATCAAATGGGCGCTCTCGCGCAGCTTCATGGAATTCTCCTGAATCAATTCCATCATCTGCACGGTTGATTCACTCTGGGCCACCAGTGTCTTCATCAGCTCTGCTCCCTGGTCGCTGACCGCGATCACCTTCTCTGCCGAAGCGTCCATGGCGCTGTTGATCTCCTTCACTTCCGTGATCTGGAGGTTCATCCTTTCCACGTTGCGGTTGCTGCTCTCCGCTTCCAGAGCCAGGCTCGCTGCACCATGGGCTATTTCTCCCGTAGCTGCCGCCACCTCTCTCGCATGGGTAGAGGTGACGCTGGACGCATTCACCAGCTGCTCCGAGGTAGCCAGCACCTGGGCCGCCGAACGGCTGCTCTGTCCTGCCAGCAGCGAAATCTGCTCCATCATCTTGTTGAAGCTGTGTCCCAGCCGCCCAATCTCATCCTGTCCTTTGAAATGGGTGCGCACCTGAAGATTACCCTGCTCCCCTTCCTCCATCAGCCCGGCGAGCTTGCCCAGCGGACGACCGATCAGCCGCACCAGAACGTAGCCGATAACCAGTGCAATTACTGCCGCCGCGAGGACCACCGACAGCGTTATGTAGAGCAGACGGTCGGCTGATTTCGTGAAATCACTGACCGGGGCATACCCCATCAGTGTCCACTTGGCCGTATCCAGCGGCTGATAGACCACAAGCTGAGAGGTGCCCTGCTCATTGCTGGCGGTAAACGACTGCCGCTCTCCCTCCGCTGGCTCTGCTGCCGGATGGATGTATGAGGGCTCGCCCAGCAGCTTGTTATCCGCGCCATATACAATGTTTCCGTCCGGGTCCAGAATCCGGATTTCTCCCGTAAGCCCAATAT
This sequence comes from Paenibacillus sonchi, assembly GCF_016772475.1. Lineage (NCBI taxonomy): Bacteria > Bacillati > Bacillota > Bacilli > Caryophanales > Paenibacillaceae > Paenibacillus > Paenibacillus sonchi. The sequence goes on along the minus strand of NZ_CP068595.1, from coordinate 4,343,436 downwards.
GCAGGTTGGAAAGGATATCCGTAAGCGCTTGGCCCTTAATCTCGATCAGCATGTAGTACTCCGCTTCAGGATGCTGCATATTCCGCAGTAAACGGCCCATCGTCAGCGAGGATTGGTCATACATATCGAAGAAACCTTTGGCCCGTACCGGGAACCAGACGGGATTGCCCTTGGCGGCATCAAGCTGCTTCACTCTTGCCTGGATGCCTTCAGCGCTGCGGACGGAGCTGATGCCCGTCGACTTGTAAGACTCGGCATCCACCAGGCTTTTCGACACCAGCCGGATGCCCAGGAGCCGTCCGTCGGAGCCTTTTACCGAGTCCAGCTTGCGGCGGATGCGGTCCTCAGCATCCACTTTGGCAACGGTTGCGGCTCCGGGGCGGCTCACCGTTTCCATATCTGCTTTTAGAATGGAATCCACAGCAAACTGCCGGGAGAGCGCTTCGTACTCGGCAAATAAAAAGTCCAGCTTGTCTGCTGCCTGCACTATAGACTGGGAGGAAGCCGCAGCCACCTGATCCGTGATAATGCCTTTGGCGGCATAGTAGGAGGTCAGGCCCAGGACAGAGGACAGCAGCACAATGGTACAGAACAAAATGACGAACAGCTTCATGCCTACCGATCTAAATCGCGAGTTACGCGGCTGTTTCATTACTTACTCTCTCCTCATGACAAAATAAAGGTACAGCCCTTAATAGACAACATAAAGGCTGTACCCCGTGTTTCAACAATTCATAAAGCAGGCAAAACAACTATCCTTTGCTGGCGCCCGCAGTCAAACCGTCCACGAGCAGCCGCTGCAGGAAAGCGAACAGAATCATAATCGGTACGGAAATCAGCACAGCTCCCGCTGCGAACAAGGTAAAATTGGAATTCTGCATGGTATTCACCATATCCCACATCCCGACGGCGACCGTCCAGTTATCCTTGGTCCGCAAAATCAGCTTGGCAAAGATGAAATCCACCCATGGGCCGACAAATTGAGTAAGCGCCATATAGGTAATCATCGGCCGGGAGAGCGGAAGGATAATCCGGGCAAAGATCCCGAAGTTGCTGGCTCCGTCAATCCGCGCCGCTTCATCCAGTGAACGCGGGACGGTATCCAGAAAACCCTTGGCAATCAGTGTCCCGCCCAGCGGCGCTCCTGCCGCGTAGACGATAATCAGTGCCAGATGGGTATCCAGCAGGTTGAACTCCTTGAGCAGCAAATAGATCGCAATCATACTCATGAAGCCCGGGAACATCCCGAGAATGAGCAGTACCGACATGGTAGTCTTGCGGGTTTTGAAGCGGAATCTGGATAGCGCGTAACTGGTCAGAAGGGTCAGCACCACACCGATCAGCATAGAGAATACGGCGATCTTAAGTGTATTCGCATACCAGGTCCCAAACATGTACACCGGTGAAGTGAACAGTTCCTTATAGTGGTCCAGAGTGAAGTGTTCAGGAATCAGCGTCTTGCTGTACAATGACTTACCCGGCCGGAAGGATGACAAAAGAATCCAGAGCGCCGGATAGATCGCAGCAACCGCGAGCGCAATCAGAATAATGTAACTAAAGCTGAGGCGAAAAAAGTTCGCAAGCTTGCGTCCGATGATCATTGAATCATATCCTCCTCTTGGAATGACTTGGTACGGCGGTAATTGTACAGGGAGAACCCGGCGACAATAATGAAGAGTATAATCCCTATCGCGGAAGCCATATTATTTTTGTTCTGATCCAGCGTAAGCTTGTACAGCCACGTTACCAGCAGATCCGTTGATCCGGCATACTGGTAATTCCCGTTGACCGGATTCCCCTGAGTCAGTAAGTAGATCGCATTAAAGTTGTTGATATTGCCGGCAAATTGCATAATCAGTGTAGGTGCAGTAGAGAACAAGATCATTGGAAGTGTAACAATGCGGAACTTTTGATAATTGGTAGCCCCGTCCACTTCGGCTGCTTCGTACATATCACGCGGGATTGTAGTCAGCACACCCATAATCAGCAGCATGGATACCGGAATACCTACCCACATGTTAACCATAATGACGGTAACCTTAGCCCAGAACGGATCGGTCAGCCAAGGCAGACCCCCAGCCCGAAATAGCCGAGATACTGGTTGATCGGGCCGAATTGCCCGTTGAACAGGTTGCGCATCAGCAGCAGTGAAATCATCTGCGGAATGGCATACGGCACAATCAGAATCAGTCTCCACAGACCCTTGAAGCGGATGCCTTTTTGGTTGATCAGCAGGGCAACGAGCATCCCGCCGAAATAAGTAGTTATCGTGGATAAAACCGCCCAGATGATCGTCCAGGTAAGTACCCCGTAAAAGGTATGGCTCCAGGATTTAAGGACCAGCAGATTACGGAAGGTTTCAAAACCTACCCAGTCCACCAGCTTCGCCGGCGGGATGTGGTCCGGAGCGGCGTAGTTCGTAAAGGCCAGCATGATCATAAAAATAATCGGCATGATGGTGAAGAATAAAATACCGATTCCCGGAAGCAGCAAAAAGCTCTGGGCAAATTTATAATCCAAAATGTAGCGTACGGACTGTTTGAATGTATTCGAAGGACGACCGGTTTCGCGTTCTTCTCCGGTTTTATGGGCATCCCTAATATTCATATACCAGGCAATCAGGAATAACACAAAAAACATTAAGGTAATCAGGCTTTGAATCAGAATAACGATAGAATGGTCTCCGGGCACCATTTTGGCGATCCCTTTTACCTTTTCCAGATGGCTAGGTGAATCCCCGAGTGTAGTAATCCCCAGAACGCCTCTCCCAAATTAGCAATGAAATAGACCAGAGCTCCAGCCTCTACAGCTATAAAAATAAGCCCTTTAATGAATTGGCGGTTATATATTTGTCCCAATCCCATAAAAATGGTCGACAGTATTGCGGCTCTCGTACGGTGTCGCTGCATTTCCCTTCCGTTCTCCTCTCCGCGCGGAATTCAGGAAACCGCCCGCCGCTACCCGGAGCGGCGGGCGAGTGAATTCCACTGTGTGCTATTGTTTTGCTGTTGAAAAACTGCTGTTACTTTGCAGCTGCACCGTTATTGAGGTCTTTAATTTGCTGTACTGCTTTGTCCATAGCCGCTTTAGGATCTGCATTGTTATCCCAGATTTCCGGAAGCGCTGCGTTCACAGGACTCCATACATTGCCCATTTCAGGAATGGACGGCATTGGCTGGGAGTTTTTGGCCTGCTCGGCAAAAGCAGAGATATACGGATCGCCCGTAATTTGCGGATCCTTCAGTGCTTCGTTATTGGTTGGAATCGAACCAACCAGTTTATTGAGCTCAAGCTGGGACTCCTTGCTTGAAGCAAATTCAGCATACAGCTTCGCTGCATTCGGATATTGTGTATAAGCGTTGACAGCAAAAATCTTGATGCCGGAGAACGTAATGGCCGTTTTGCCGTCGACCGTAGGTACTGGAACAACCCCCAGCTTATCGCCAAGCGCTTGCTTGTAGGCTGCAAGCTCCCAAGGACCTGTCATGTCCATAGCAACATCGCCCGAGCTGAACAAGCTGCGCTTAATGTCTGCATTGATATCACCGCTCTTGATTGGCAGTACTTCCTTCAATTTGACGAAAGTTTTCAGCCCTTCGATTGCACCTTCATTGTTCAGGCCGATATCGTCTTTGTCTGTGCCGTCTTTACCGAACAGGTAGCCGCCAGTAGAGGCGATGAAGGGATAACCAAAGTACATGTTGCCGACTTCCCACATAATTCCGTATTTGTTTTTGGCTTTGTCTGTGAACGTTTTGCCGAAGGCAATTACGTCATCGAAGGTTTTAGGCGCTTCTTTGACCAGTGATTTGTTGTAGTAAAGGGCATAGGTTTCTGCCGCTCTTGGGTATCCGTACAGCTCGCCGCCGAAGGATGAGCCCACGATGGAAGCTTCGGTGTTGGCAGCTTTGGTCTGCTCGGCAAAGATATCGTTTGGAAGCAGCAGGCTCGCGCTTGCGGCTTTGCCCAGATTGTCATGCGGGATCAGCACAACGTCAGCAGCCAGGCCGGATGGACCATCCTGCGTAAGTTTGCCTACCTGATCCGGTGGTGCCACCTCTTCAATTTTCACTGGAACGTTATATTTTGCTGTGAATTGCTTGGCGATTTCTTCGGCAAAAACTCTCTCTTCTTTACTTTCCCATACGAGCAGCGATGCACCCTCTTCCGGTTTAATGTCGCCTGCTGCCGTAGCGTCGCCGCTGTTCGCAGCATTAGTTGCTGTTGCATTATCTGCTGGCGCTGTGGTTGCCGCAGCATTTTCCCCGTTATTGCCGTTGTTGTTAGAGCTGCACGCTGTAATGGACACTGCCATTGAGAATGCTGCGGTGAGAACCATGAGCTTTTTCAATTCCATTGACTTAACCCCTCCTAAATTTGTGTGTATCTTGCATGACGCTTACGATGTTGCCAGATCTTGCGCAAACGATTTCAGGGGTTTCAAAAAATGTATGTATTTATTTGTGCCCCGTCTATAATACGCTTCGGCAAGTTCCGGAAAGCGCTTCATTACTCTATTTCATAATACAACAGTAATGAAAATTGTAAAAACGTTTGCACATAGTGTATTTAGGCATATTTGCCCATTTAACTGAAGGGAAACCGGTTTTCCTCTCTTTTTCAAAAGGAAGCTCCTATTCTTACTGATTTACGGTAAATCATTTCTGTAACTCCACGGAAAGGTCAATTTTCACCCTTTTATTGTATTTTAATGGATTTTATTATATTTTATTGCTTATTTATCCTAAAAGGAAACCGCTTTTCCACCTTTTAAAATTTTGTGCAATGGTTTGAACTAAAGTGTTGAACCCTTAATTATTCCATGCTATAATCCAAAACATTATAAGCAGCCTCATCTGCCGGACAGACATTCCTGCAAACAACTAGAAGGCAATGTAACTTCAAAAAAGGTACAACCTCGGACAAGCTACCGCCGTCAGTTGTACCTTTTTTTGCTGTGGACTGGGATGCACCCGTCAGTGCAGCTAAAGCATATCAATTATGCAAAAGTGCATAGAAGGTACACCGCCTCTGCCGCCGGTGCTGCCGAAACCCGTTTGCCCGGATGCTGTTCCGGCTGCTTATGCTTACCAACCTTAGGCGTTTGCTGCCGAAGTCCATTTTGCACAATGCTGGTCAAGGAAACAAAACTTTTAGGAGGAATTATTCAATGTTACTGGAAGCTGTCTACCACCGCCCGCGGTTAAACTGGTCCTATGCCTATGATCACGAGACGATTCATCTGCGCCTGCGCGCCAAAAAAGGGGATTTAACCGAGGTCTTCGCCTGGGCCGGCGATAAATATGCATGGGACGCTACCAAGGAGCTGATCCCGATGACACTGTTCACCTCGGATGCTATGTTCGACTATTGGGAGTGTTCTTCGGTGCCCCCGTACCGGCGGCTGAAATACGGATTTCTGCTGCAAAAAGGGCATGAGCGCATCTGGATGACAGAAAGCGAGTTTGTGACTGAGCGTCCGGCGAATCCCAACCGGCTGTTTGAATTCCCGTACATAAACCGTGGTGACGTTTTTACTCCACCCGCTTGGGTGAAGGATGCTGTTTTTTACCAGATTTTCCCTGAACGATTTGCTAATGGCGACCCCAGCCGGAATCCGGCCGATGTGCAGCCTTGGGGCGAAACGCCTACACCGGAGAACTTTTTCGGCGGCGATCTGCAAGGGGTCATTGACCATCTGGATCATTTAAGCGAGCTCGGCATAACCGGCATCTACTTCACCCCGATCTTCACCGCCACCACTAACCACAAATATGATACGGAAGACTATATGTCAGTCGATCCTCATTTCGGTGATGTAGAGACGCTGAAAAAACTGGTCGCCGCCTGCCACGAACGCGGAATCCGCGTGCTGCTGGATGCGGTGTTCAACCATTCGGGCCGAACCTTTGCCCCGTTTGTGGACGTCCTCGAAAAGGGCGAAGCTTCCCCCTTCAAAGACTGGTTCCATGTCCGTGAGTTTCCGCTGCAGGTAGTGGATAATATACCGACTTATGATGCTTTTGCATTCGAACCCCTGATGCCGAAGCTGAACACCGAGAATCCCGCTGTAAAAGAATATTTGCTGAAGGTCGCAGAATACTGGATCACCGAGGTAGGCATTGACGGCTGGCGGCTCGATGTTGCCAACGAGGTGGATTTTGAGTTCTGGCGTGATTTCCGCAAGGTTGTCAAACGGGCGAATCCGGATGCCTATATCCTGGGCGAAATCTGGCATGAATCCTCACCTTGGCTGGAAGGCGACAAATTCGACGCGGTCATGAATTATCCCTTCACCGACGCCGTGCTCGACTTTTTTGTCTTTGGCACACTGGATGCCGAAGGCTTCGCCAACGCTATTGGCAAACAGCTCTCCCGCTACCCGCTGCAAGCGAGCGAAGTAGCCTTTAACCTGCTGGACAGCCACGATACGCCGCGTCTCTTGACTCTGGCCGGAGGGGATAAAAATAAGCAAAAGCTCGCCTCTTTATTCCAGTTCACCTTCATGGGCACACCTTGCATTTATTACGGTGACGAAATCGGCATGGACGGCGAGGGCGACCCGGGCTGCCGAAAATGCATGGAGTGGAACCCGGAACAGCAGGATCTGGACCTGTTCAGCTTTTACCGCAAGCTGATTGAAATCCGCAGCAGCCATCCGGCGCTTCGCACTGGCACCTTCACCTTCCTGGAAGCCGGGCCGCAGGGAAGCAAGCTCGCCTACGAACGCCGTCTGGGCGATAACATCATCCTGGTGCTTGTCAACACAGAGGAAACGGCGCAAACCTTCTCCCTCGATGTAGAGGACCGCAACTGGGAGAACCTGTTCACCGGCGACACCCTGCGCGCCGAGCGCAGCAAGCTCTCCATCAAGCTGCCTGCCTACGGCTATGCGGTGCTTAAAGCGCTGCTGTAAGAGAACACGGCAGCTATGGTTAGGTTTAAGCAGCCAATAGTGTATCGGCTGCCGGCCCAGTCGAAGCCGAACGATCATCCGAAGCGGAAAAAGGTTAACGAATCCGTCCTGGAGCTGGGTTAGTGGGAAAAAGTACATCTAATTCGGCACATCTGGCCTTCCGGAGCTGGCTTAGTGGGAAAAAGTACATCTAATTCGGCTCGTCTGGCTTCCAGAGCTGGGTTAGTGGGAAAAAGTACCACTAATTCGGCCGTAACCAGCTATATGAGGTGAAATGTCTTAAATGAAGTGGACAAAATCCCACTAAACCTTGTTGCGGCGGGATTTTCAGCGAATTAGTTTCACTTTTTCCACTTAACGATATGAGTCTCGCAATGAGAGATGCAGGACATATATCTTCCAACACCCAAAGGGCACTCTTCCCGGTGAAGAGTGCCCTTTGGGTGTTATTTATTTACTTTGCTAATCCGCCCATGTTGCTTTACTTTGCTATTTTACTCTGTTGATTTACTCAGCTTTTGAACCCTTCCGAACAGGTTACTTTCCAAGCAATCTATAGATCACCTGGGCAGCTTCGGCCCGGGTCATCCGAGCTTCCGGTGCGAACTTGTTGGCTGCTCTGCCCTGCAGGAGTCCCTGCTCTGCTGCGGCACTCACATATGGGGCAGCCCACGAGCTGATGCTGGAAGCATCGGCAAACCGCAATACGCCATTGGCCGGTTCGAGCTTCTTGCCTTGCTTCAACTCCAGCGCCCGGATAATCATAACAGCCATCTCCTCACGGCTGATCACAGCATCCGGTGCGAACAAGTCCTTGCTGCACCCAGTCACAATCCCCTGACGGACTGCAGCCGACACATAGGAAGCATACCAGGCATCTTCCTTCACATCCGTGAATCCGCTCTGCTCTTTTGTCTTCACATCCGTGAATCCACCCTGCTCTCCCGCCTTCACATCCTGCAATGCAGCCTGACCTTCAGTCAGAAGGCTAAGCGCGCGCACAAGCAGCGCGGTGAATTCCGCACGGGTGACGGGGTTCCCGGGCTTGAACTCGGAGGCCGTAACACCTGTAATCACCTGCTTCGCGCTAAGTGACTTAATCGCTGTTTCTGCCCAATAGGCAGCCGGAACATCTGAGTAGGCTTTATTGATCACAAGCGCTGCATATGTGCTGAAATGTGTTACCCCGGCTGTAATAATATCCCCTTGCTGCGATCCCCCAACATATTGCAGTGAACTGTTGTCCCCCAAATAGTAGACACCAAGCAATACCTTATCGGGGTTCCCTTTAAGCTGGAAGGCCAGCTTGACCGGTTCTGCGAACGAGGTCACCGGGACCCGCTTACCATCCTTGCGGACAACTTCAAGTCTGAAGTCATAGAGGTCCGATGCCGCAGTTACCGACATATTATCCTTGCTAAGCCCCGCAAGCAGAGTGCTCGCCGCATTGCTTGCAAGCGGTGCCGCGCCCAATAGAATCTGCGCGCCTTCTGCATCTACTCCAGTTAAGGTTCCTTGGATTGTGCGGAGAACCTGGACAGGCAGCGTTATGGAAAGACCGCTCATTTTGAGCACCAGATCATTTGTCCCCAGCATGGCCGCAGCCTGAAGCGGAAGGAGCGCCGCTTGCTTGCCTGAAGCAAGTTCCACTGTGACTTTGCCATCCTTGCCGTTCTTTAGACTGTCCCCGTTTATAAGCTGCGTATCAGCAGCCGGGGTGGCCGTTGCCGTAATCACCGGATTCCAACCAGACCCATTTCCAGGTTCCGGCGTTGGTGTTGGCGTTGCTGTTGGCGTCGGCGACGCTGTTGCAGTTGGTGTTGGCGTAGGTGTCACCTTCGGCACAACGGCCAGTATAACCGTTCCCCCGTCACCCCTGCCCGGCAGCTCAACCCTCACTTTTTGATCCCCTGATACCGTATAGGTTTTGCCGCTGTATTCATCCACAACGGCAGCCTGTGCGGCAAAAGGAACCGGAAGGCTTACGGATACCGCCTCAGCCTTTGTATTGATAGCCGTTACAATGTTTGCTCCGTCATACTGCTTGTCAAAAGCCAGATACCCCAGCTCATCAGAGCCTGCCAGCTTGGTACGGATACCTTTGGAATAGATTTGTGAGTACTTGGCACGGATATTCAGCAGCTTCTGATAGTGATCGTGAAGCCCCTGTTCCGCACTCAGCTGATCCCATGGCATATCCCCGCGGTTCTCGCTGAACTCTCCTTTGGACAAGTCCCCGGAATTCGCACCGGAACGTCCCAGTTCTTCCCCGTAGTAAATGACCGGTTGTCCCTTTGCCGTAATCTGCAGGGCGGCAGCAATCTTCAGCTTGCTCTTGTCTCCATCCACATAATTAGACAGGAAGCCGTTTTCGTCATGGCTGCTCAGGAACTGGGCCATCATTCCGGTATTGTCCATTTGGGCCTCCCGGTGTTGCAGATACGTATCCACAACCGAGATTTTGCCGTCTGTAAAATCCTTCGCGGCGTTCTTGAAGCCGAAATCCAGCAGACCGTCCATCTGGCCGGAGTGCAGGTTGCCGCCGTCATTGTCCAGCGTGCCGCCAAAATATTCACCGGTCAGCTTGAAGGCTGGATCGATGGCGGTCAGCGCATTTTTGAACGCTTTCCAGGTTGTTCTGTCCACATGCTTCACGGTGTCCACACGGAAATAGTCAATCGTGTCTCCGCGCTCCGTCCGTGCGTTGTCCAGCCAGCCGGTTTGCCAGTCGATAAGGGTCTGGCGGACCGCCGGATCTTCGGTTTTGAAATCGGGCAGGCCTGCCAGCTCACCCTTGATCGGGTCCGTATCAGCGGATACGCCATCCTTGCGGAGCATACCGTCAAAACGCGCCTTATCCTCAGCCGTAACCCCCGGATAGTTGTCTTCGGCCTTCAGGCCGTATCCGGCATGATTCAGCACGACATCCACCATGATCTTGATGCCTTTGTCATGAGCCTTTTCGATCAGCTCTTTGAAGGTTGCCATGTCGCCCAGATGCTCATCCAGCTGAGTGAAATCTTTGGCCCAATAGCCATGGTAGCCATACTGCGTACCGTCGAAATCGGCACCTTTGTTGAAATCAATATTGTCCACAACCGGCGTAATCCACAGGGTATTGATCCCCAGCTTCTGAAGATAATCCAGGCTATCGATCATTCCGCGGAAATCCCCGCCGTGATAGGCTTCCGGGTGGGTTGTATCAACATCCGCATTGTTCGCCGCGTCCCCATCCCTGAACCGGTCCGTAAGAGTGAAGTAGATCCGCGCTTCATCCCAATCGAAATCAAGCTGTCCGCCCGTATAGGTTCTCGCCTTCACTTCAACCTGGGCAGTCCCTTTGTGCGTATTGCCATATTGATCCAGCAGGGTAATTGTAATGCTTTTTAGGCCTGCCGGCACGCTGTTCTTCACTGCAACCGTCTGCTGCAGAAGCTCTGTATCCAGCTTCACTGCTTCCGGTCCGCCGAGAGCGGACAGGTCCATATAACCATCCACGTAGGATACCTGTTCCTCTGACGCAGCTTTTACCGTAACCACTGCATTCTCATTGGAGTTGATAGCCCCCGGCTGAACTTCCGCAGTAACCGTCACCTTAGGGATATGATAGGCTACAACGGATTCCCCGTTCACGGTGTTTTTCGGGTCAGTCAGTTCTTCGGTCACTCCGTCTTTAGTTACAAGAAAACTATATTTATACGTTCCTTCCTGCACATCCTTCAGCTTATAGCTGAACCATTCCTCCGCTGCCTCATAAGCCATCGGATATTCTTTACCGTTCACTTTAACCTTGACCCCGCCGATGGTTTCCTGTTGATCTGTACGGAACAGCGCATCATCCCGGTACCGGAACGTGATCGTTCCGTCTTTCATCACCGGACCGTTAATCACCGGCTTGATATCAAGCTCTTTTACCATGCTGGTCACAATCACTTTAGTAAAAGCTTCGCCCGCCGTCAGCGGAATGACCCGGTCATCCGGATAATCCTGCTTGCCGGTATTCCAGTCCGTGCCTTTGCGGAGGACAAACCCGACACTCGTCGCATTCGGCGCCACCTCAATCAACACACTGGCCTTGCCATCCTTGAAGGTGCTGAAATCGATCTGATCGTTCTTCACACCTGTATTCCACACCCAGAGATTCCAGCCGGCGTAATCCTTGTCGTCACGGACGTAGGTAATTTGCACATACCGTTTGGTGTCTACCGGCTCTTTGGTCACTTCCACGTTCACCTTGGCAGAGAGTCCGCCATATGTGATTGTTATTGTGGCTGTTCCCGGCTTCACGCCTTTGACCAGTCCTTTGCTTGTCACCGTGGCAACCGCCGGGTTGCTCGATATATAGGCTGCTGCATTCGTAACCGTTCTTGCGCTGCCGTCTTCGTATTTGGCTGTTACAGCTGTCTGATGCGTGCTGCCGGCCTGAAGCGCATATCCCGTACTGTCCGTTCCCAGAGAAGCCAGAACAGCGGCGGCGGCATCCTTACGGATGACCACAGCAGTAAGAGGGTCCAGGGTAATTGAAGTTGACGTTAGCGTGAAGCCGCTCAGGCTTTCCGCAGGAATCGCCTTCACTCCGGCCTGATCATTGTCCACAAGCACCTGGCCTCCGGTTAAATCCTCGGAAAGGGTCAAAGTTCTGGCAGCATTGTCACCGTTCATGAAAACATAGTAGAGTCCGGTTCCGTCAGTCGCTTTATTCTTGTAGCCGATCACCAGATCGGTTGCTTTGATTTCCGGTGCTGTGATCAGATTGACATTCGTGTCCACCAGATTTTTATCGCCAAGCCGGAAGGCATCGGTGGATTTTCTCAACTGAATGAGCCCGGAGGTGTATGCCCTTGTCGTATTCTGAACCGGGTAATTCACTTCGTCCGACGCTTTGGCCCAGTCGAACATGTTGACCGCATCCGACGAATCATAGGAATCATGGATAAAATAGCCAAAGGACTGTCCGTTCGCACCCTTTATTTCCGTATATTTCTGTTCCGGAATTCCGGCTGCCTTCCACTGCTTCGTGCGTCCATACTCCTGGCCTGCCTGTATGAAGGCTGTGCCTTGGGAGGTCATCTCCAGCAGATTGCCCAGCCGGATCCGCTGCTGAATTTCCAGCTCATCAGCAGGAATTGACGGGTCCTTTTTAATCGAATACGCAATGACATCATGCAGCGTCAGATTGTCATGGGCCTCGATGTACGGCACAACATCTCCCGGATCATCGGCCGGAATATTCGAAGGCCGGGCTGTGATATTGTTGAAAATCGTGGCGATAGAGCGGGCTCCCCCGTAATAAATCGGGGCTCTCCTTCCAAGCCATGGCCGGACTTCAGCTCATTGCGGAATTCATCGGAAAATACGCCAACGCTGTCCGTTTTGTCCATCCATGCCTGATCTGCGGCTTTGCCGGCCAGTGCCGGATCGGAGGCATCCCCGGCGAAGGTTTTCCAGCCTTCACCGATGAACAGCGCCTTCGGATTGATAGCTTCAGCGGCATCATAAGCCGCCTGAACGGCATCGTAGGTGGCATCGCCCATCATGTCCCAGCGCATACCGTCTATTTTGTATTCGCTGAACCAGTATTTGACCGAATCCACCATCAGCTTCTCGGCCATCTTGTGGCTGGTCGCCAGATTGTTGCCGAAACCGCCGACAAAGTTGCCGTTCGCATCCTGAAAAGCGTAGTAATTCGGTACGATATCATCCAGAAAATCCTTCTTCGCCATATGGGTATAGACGACATCCAGAATCACACCCATACCCGCTTCATGGACTGCATCAATCAGGCCCTTCAGCTCTTTGATCCGCTCTTCGGGATCAGCAGGCTGCTGCGAATAGGCGCCATCCGGCGAGAAATAACTATGGGGATCATACCCCCAGTTGTATTCATTGTTTTGGGTGGAATAGCCGGACTCCCGGTGGGTCATCTGCGTTTCGTCCCCGTTGTACCAGGCCATGACCGGCATCAGTTGAATGTGGGTGATGCCCAGGGATTTGATATAATCCAGCTTTTTCGCAAAAGCCGCATACGAGCCCCAGCGCTCGCCGCCCAGTTCGCTTTCAATCGACACGTCAGAGGTGAAATCCCGCACATGGACTTCATAAATAACAGCATCCTCGCGTTTCTCGTAGCCAGGGATATCCCCGGCCCGGTAGTCCGGCGGGTTCGTGCCGCTCAGGTCAACGATAGCCGCCTTGCCGACCGTATCCCCGTCAGGTCCTGCCGCCCCCGTGGAGTCCACGGTGAACACAGCCATTGACTTGGCATAAGGATCAAGCACCGGCTTGGTTACGCCGTTATTGGTCACCTCATACTGATAGTAGTAGCCACGCACATCCTCTGCTGCAGCAGCCTTACTCAGATCAGACGGCTTCAGCTCTGCCGACCAGACGCCTTTATCGCCTAGAGTCAGGCTTACTTGGCCCACCTGCTGTGAGGCATCTGTCTTGCTGTACACATTTGCAACGACACTGCTGGCTATAGGTGCCCACAGCTTCAAAGTAGCCGATTGGTCCGCCGGGTGATAGGTAGCGCCCAGATCGTCTCCGGTGTAATTGTACATTTCATCAATCATCCGCCAGCCTGCGGAAGCGGATACATTTTTCCCGGAATAAGCTACGCTCAGCGGAGCCTTCTCCAGCGCAAAAGCGGCTGTGTCCACCTCAACCGAAGTCGTGCTTTTTATCGCTGCGGCAGTGACTGGAACCGGAGTGCCCTCTTTGTCCGTTACCGTAATGGAGGACTTTAACCCGGCAGCATCCAGTCCGTCGGTTAATGTGAAGGTGAGCAGAATTTTGCGGGTCGAGAGGATTTCCGCCGACACCAGGCTCACGGGCTGCTCGCCAAACGGGGATACATATACATGGTCATCCCCCTGTTTGATCCACAGCTGATTGTAGCGGTCCAGCAGCCTGAAGGTTTTGTCGCCTCCGTCTTTATCGCCGCTGGAGCGGTTGACCACCAGAAAGCCTATTTTTTGGGCATCCGCTTTTAGCGGAACATCCACATAGGCCCCGTAAGCATCGGTATGCTCCGCAAGAAAAGGAACGGCATCACCCGGCCAGGTTACCGGTTCAGAGGCTACCTCATCCCACAGCCATAAGCCGTACTGGCTCCAATTGCTGTCTGCTCTCGCATAATGAACCCGGACCGTATCGGCCGGCAATACAACCGGTTCATACGGCGTCACGGTATCCGAGCCTTCCTTAACCCACACCTCATTGGTCTGCGGCGTATTGATTATGAACAGTTTGTTGCCTCCGTCTTTGGCCTCCGTACTGCGGTTGACGACGAGGAACGAGACTTTTTTCGCTCCCGCCTTCAGCAGCACATCGACATAAGCTCCATAAGCATCGGTCTGCCCTTCAGGAAAAGGGGTTGCACCTGACGGCCAGCTCGCGGATGGCGCAGCCACATCATCCCACATCCACAGCCCCAGACCGGCATAATCCCCGGCTGTCCGGCTATAATGAATCCGCAGCTGCCCCTCCGGTACAGGAGCGGCTGCTCCTGGAGCATTCGGCACGGTAAAAGAGGCTTTCACCCCGTGATCCTGCGCGTTAAACGTAAAGGTGACTTTTGAAGCGGCAGGAAGGTTCAGCTTCTGCTCCCCGCCAGGATAGAACATATCCGTATCTGGTGTATCTCCGGGAACATAGACTCTATAGGCATATTCCCCTGCGGGAAGTTCAGCCGACCGTTCATAGACTCCATCCAAATCCGGATCAGACAACGTGGCTTTCGCATCAGCCGGAGAAGAATCCTGGGCATCGCCAAGCTCCGTTTGCAGAGTGCCGGTCAGCCTGGGCAGCTTATCAGCCTCAACCGGTGTGTAGTACGTGGAATCTGCAATTTTTTTCGTGAGGTCATTATAATAAAAGGTGACGCTGGTCTCGGCAGCAAGCGATATCTGAATATTGCCGTCCTTATTGACCCCTGCGGAATTGGTATAATTGCCGTATCCGTAGCTTTCCTCCCAGCTGCCATTCAACGCGATCTTGTACTCATAGACGCCGGCGGGCAATATGCCCGTGAACCTGTACAGGCCATTGTCCACATAGGTCATCTCAGTTACGCTGGCAGCAGGGTCCCAGTCCCCCGCAGGCTCGGCTTCCGTGGATAATTCCGATTGAAGGCTGCCTACAAGCACTACCTTGGACGCTGCCGCATTCACCACGCTGCCTGGATAAAAAGAAAAATAGGAACATACAAGCACCACAATCATACTAACCGAGAATGCCTTCTTGCCCCATAATGCCCATTTCATTATTGCGGATACCCCCCATAATTGAATTTTGACCTCAAGCCACTCAACCCTGCTCCCTTTGTTTCCCCTCCTCCTGTCAGAATATATCAGTGCTGCCCTCTGAATCACTTGTTCATGCGCAAACGTTTGCGATTAACGGAATGCATACTTGATTTCATCAATTCAAACATTGATACAGAATGGCAGCCCAAAAACAGCAAATGTAAGCGCTTTTTCTATTATGTCCACCATACTAATCCAGTATCTGGAATGTTGTCAACCTCCATTTCGAATAGTGCGCAGCGTCCGCTTCACCTATCCAGATTGCATTTGCATAAAATCACACCCTGAAATTGCACAATTTTGCACAGATTTAGAATATAGCAACATTAAAATAAGTCTTATCCTGCTTAAGCTAAAGCGGATTGTTTCGTTTGCACTTCCTTAACAAACATGCCCCCCCTTACTTGGCCCATCCTGAAACATCAGCATCCCTTCCCTTTGTATAATCGTCTGTACCAGAGAGAAGTTCAGGGGACTGCTATTTCCCTCTCTCCAGCAGGACTGCTGCAAATATCCCTGAAAAGGAGTTTTCACTATTTACAATTAACAGCACTTCGATTAATATTACAGAGTAAAGCAAACGGTTCCATGAGGAGGTTTCTATGACAGTTACCATCAAGGATGTGGCTAAGAAAGCGGGAGTATCTCCCTCCACTGTATCCCGGGTGTTGTCAGGTCATCCCAGAATTAGCCTAGAAACTTCCCGTAAAGTCAAAGAGATTATGGAGGAAATGGGCTACACTCCGAATATGATGGCCAAAAGCCTGGTATCGAAGACCACGAACAGCATTTGCATCATTCTACCGAAGCCGGCTGAAGAGCTGTTCTCCAATTTATTTTTTATGGAATTAATCCGCGGGATCGTTACACAGTCCAGCCGTTCCGGCTATGATGTGCTGATCAGCTCCGGCGCGAACGAGAAGGAAGAGCTGGAATCTGTATCCCGGCTGCTCAAGGGGCGCCGTGTTGACGGCGTTATTCTGCTGTATTCACGCAAAGATGATGCCGTGATTGATTTTCTGGAAACGGGTGGCTATCCCTTTGTTCTGGTAGGACGAAGTGACCGCTATGAGGATATTTTATCGGTGGATAATGATAATATCATGGCTTCTTTCGATGCTACCAACCACTTAATTTCCATGGGACATGAACGCATTGGTTTCGTAAGCGGGCCGCCCAATCTCATCGTTTCACGCGACCGGCTGGAAGGCTACCGCAAAGCGATGGCAAACAGCGGACTGGAAATGCGGGCAGAATGGATTGTCGAAGGCGAGTTTCTGCAGGACAGCGGCTACAGGGCGATGTCTTTTTTCATGAATCTCCCGAACCGTCCCACAGCACTCGTCGCAGTCGATGATATGGTTTCATTCGGTGTGCTGAGAGGGCTTAATGAGCTGAACTACAAAGTTCCTGAGGATCTGGCGATCGTCAGCTTTAACAATATTCCATTGTCGGAATTGTCCAGCCCACCAATCAGCAGTATCGATATCGGCATTTATCATCTTGGCTACACAGCTTCCCAGGTGCTGATCCAGAGCATCCAGAAGCCGGATAACCATGACGGATACACGAACCGGTTCGTGATTCCCCACCGCTTGATCGTCAGAGAGTCATCCATGCACTCACCCGTGAAAAAATGATTTGGGAACAAAATAAATGAAGCAACCGATGCTTCATTTATTTTTTCGAAACTTGTACAAACGTTTGCGCTACATAAAAAGTCTTCTTTCGTAACACTAACAACAGGCGCATTGTTGTATGTTGTGCAGGATTTCAGCCAGTTTGGCGGGTTCAGCCCCCAGATTGTTGCACGGTGTGCAGGATTCCAGCCAGTTTGGCGGGTTCAGCCCCCAGATTGTTGCACGGTGTGCAGGATTTCAGCCAGTTTGACGGGTTCAGCCCCGGATTGTTGTATGTTGTGCAGGATTTCAACCAGTTTGGCGGGTTCAGCCCCCAGATTGTTGTACGGCGTGCAGGATTTTTACAGGTTTAACGCAATGGCTGAATTTTCACTTCATCATCATGACAATTCGTATGATCCACTCTTCCCCTTTTGCAAAGGCATTGTACGATGCAACAGCAGGGAGCCGGAGCTTACACTACTTTTAGGAGGTTCAATATGTCAGAAATCAAAGCCTGTTTGTTCGATCTGGACGGCGTACTCGTCGACACCGCCAAATATCATTACATCGCCTGGAGAGAGCTGGCCGAGCAGCTTGGCTTCGTCTTCACTGAGAAAGACAATGAACGGCTCAAGGGCGTCAGCCGGACGGCTTCGTTGAACATTCTGCTGGAAATCGGCGGACTAACCCTAGACGAAACCCGCAAGGCCGAACTAGCCGAGCAGAAAAACAACCGGTACGTCGAGTACATCGCCAAGATGGACAGTTCGGAAATTCTCCCGGGTGCACTGGATTTTCTCAAGGAATGCCGTGCCCAAGGCATCAAAACGGCTCTCGGCTCGGCGAGCAAAAATGCAATGCTGATCCTGAACAACACCGGCCTTACCCCTTATTTCGATGCCATCATCGACGGTACGCATACCAGCGCCGCCAAACCCGATCCCGAGGTTTTCCTCCTCGGAGCCAGAGCAACCTACACTGAGCCCGGGCAATGCGTCGTCTTCGAGGATGCGGAAGCCGGCATCACCGCCGCCATCCGCGCCGGCATGCGCAGCGTAGGAATTGGCTCGCCCGAAACTCTGGGAGCTGCCAACCTTGTGGTCCCTTCGCTGGCGCACATCAGCGTTGCAGCCCTCAGGGAATCATTTGCAGGTGTTTGACGAACATTAACAGTTATAGGCAATGCGAGTCACTTCTGCCCTACTTTCTATAATAGAACTATGTGTGAGAACTGGAGTTACGTGATAGCTGAGCGGCTTAACACGTAACCTGCAACGTCGAACGGATAGTTCCATTTATATCATCCCCTATCTAAAAGGAGCGGTACTTATGAAACAATATTTAAAAATCGACGAATGGTCCATTATCGAAGAATCCTTTGATCCGCAGACCCAGGAAATTTCCGAAAGCGTCTTTAGCATCGGCAACGGGTATATGGGCGGACGCGCCAATTTTGAAGAGCAGTACAGCGGGCACAGCCTGCAGGGCAGCTATATGGCCGGCGTCTACTACCCCGACAAAACACGGGTGGGCTGGTGGAAAAACGGCTATCCGGAGTATTTTGCCAAGGTGCTGAACAGCACGAACTGGATCGGCATCAACATTGATATTGACGGCACACCGCTGGATCTGGCAGCCTGCACCGTCAGCGACTTCCGCCGGGAGCTTAACATGAAGGAAGGCACATTGTCCCGCAGCTTCACCGCAGTTACGGCTGAAGGCAAGGAAGTCCGGGTCGACAGCCTCCGTATTGTCAGCATGGCCCGCCGTGAGATTGGCGCCATCCGGTACTCGATCAGCCCGGTTAATTTTGCCGGTGAGCTAACCATTACCCCTTACCTGGACGGCGACATCAAGAACAAAGACGCCAACTACGACGAGAAGTTCTGGAATGAAGTGGAGAAAAAAAGCGGACCGGATGGCGGACATCTGACACTGAAGACCAAAAAACTTGATTTTCACGTCACCTCTGCCTATCTCTTCGACATCCTCCTGAACGGGGATAAGCTGACCCGTGAAGCCGTTACCCTCGAGGAAGAGAAATATGTAGCCAGCAAAGTAAGCTTCCCGGTAAAATCCGGCGATCAGGTGGTTATTTATAAATATGCTGCCAATGTCACCTCCCGCAATCACGGGCTGGGCCAGCTGGTTGAAGCAGCAGAAACCGCACTGCACAGCGCGCGGGAGGCCGGTTTTGCGGCGCTTCTGACCGAACAGGCTGAGGCCTGGAAGGATAAGTGGAAGGAAAGCGACATTATCATTGAAGGCGATGTATCCGCGCAGCAGGCGATCCGGTTCAATATTTTCCAGCTGAATCAGACCTATACCGGTGAAGACGACCGGCTGAACATTGGACCTAAGGGCTTCACCGGGGAAAAATACGGCGGCAGCACCTATTGGGATACTGAAGCTTATTGTGTGCCATTCTACTTAAGTACTGCCGATTCTTCGATTGCCCGCAACCTGCTGATCTACCGTTACAAGCATCTGGAGAAGGCAAAGGAAAACGCCCGCAAGCTCGGCTTCAAAAAAGGCGCGCTGTATCCAATGGTAACGATGAACGGCGAGGAGTGCCACAACGAGTGGGAGATTACATTTGAAGAGATCCACCGCAACGGCGCCATTGCTTATGCAATCTATAACTATGTGAATTACACCGGAGACCAAGCCTATCTTGGCCAATACGGCCTGGAGGTGCTGGTGGAAATCTCCCGGTTCTGGGAGGAACGCGTGCACTACGTGCCGCACAAGGACAAATATGTAATGCTCGGTGTCACCGGCCCGAACGAATACGAGAACAACGTCAACAACAACTGGTATACGAACCGGATGGCCTCCTGGACGATGGAATACACCCTGGAAGCGCTGGCGTATCTGCAGGAGAATGAATCCGCCCGTTATGCGGAGCTTGTCGACAAGCTGGAGCTGGCAGAGGATGAAACTGCAAAGTGGAACGACATTATCGCCAAAATGTACTATGCAGCCGATGAGGAACTCGGCATCTTCCTGCAGCAGGACGGCTTCCTCGACAAGGAGATCATCCAGGTCAAGGATGTGCTGCCGGAGAACCTTCCGCTGAACCAAAAATGGTCCTGGGACCGCATTCTGCGCTCCTGCTTCATCAAACAGGCCGATGTGCTGCAGGGACTCTATTTCCTCGGCGACCGTTATGATCTGGAGACCAAAAAGCGGAATTTCGACTTTTATGAGCCGATTACCGTCCATGAGTCCTCCCTCTCCCCTTGCATCCATGCAATTCTCGCCTGTGAGCTGGGATACAAGGAAAAGGCGTATGAAATGTACCTGCGCACATCGAGACTGGATCTCGACAATTACAACAACGATACGGAAGACGGCTGCCATACCACCAGCATGGCCGGAACCTGGATGTCGATCGTGCATGGCTTTGGCGGACTGCGGGTGCAGGCTGACCGGCTGATCCTGAATCCTTCCAATCCGGGCCACTGGACAGCTTATTCGTTCAAAATCATGTTCCGCGGCTCCCGCCTGAAGGTGAGTGTAACCGATGTGCAGGTTACAGTGGTCAATGAAACGGATATTCCGGCGTCCATCACGATTTACGGCAAGGACTATACGGTGAACGGGCTGAGCAGCGTTACTGCTGAAGGCTCATCCGTTACGGTGTAATTGCTGCTGCCCCGGAGGCTTAGTTCCTTCGGGGCTGTTTCTATAAGTTGAACTGGAAAATTAAATCAGCAAGAAAGGTGGAGGGGAATTTGGAAGTGTAGGAGCGAACGCGTCCGCCTTTGTCTCCGGATTTCATCCGCTGCCAGCGGAATAATGAAAAAAGAAATCTGGAGACAACAGCGGCCGGAACTCCAAATCTTCCCTGGAGCCGACACTATTGCTGGTTTCATTTTAGGGCTCATTTTATCTTCCAATACCATTCAAAGGAGCTAATTCGCATGAACAGAACCTTTTGGAAAGAAGCCGTAGTCTATCAGATCTATCCACGCAGCTTCCAGGACAGCAACGGAGACGGGATCGGAGATTTGCGGGGGATTATCTCCCGGCTCGATTATCTGCACAAGCTGGGGGTCGATGTCGTCTGGCTGTCGCCGGTCTACAAATCTCCAAATGACGACAATGGTTATGATATCAGTGATTACGAGGATATTATGGATGAATTCGGCACCCTTGGCGACTGGGAGGAACTGCTGGACGGGCTGCATGCACGCGGCATCAAGCTGATGATGGACCTTGTCATCAACCATTCCTCGGATGAGCACGCCTGGTTCGTGGAATCCCGTTCCTCCAAGGATAATCCGTACCGGGATTATTACATCTGGCGGCCCGGCGGTCCGGCTGGCGCACTGCCGAACAATTGGAGCTCCATCTTCAGCGGCCCGGCCTGGGAACTGGATGAAAAAACAGGCGAATATTATCTGCATCTCTTCTCTCGCAAGCAGCCGGACCTCAACTGGGAGAATCCGGAGCTGCGTGAGGCGCTGTACAAGATGATGGCTTTTTGGCTGGACAAAGGGGTAGACGGGCTGCGGATGGATGTCATCAATATGATTTCCAAGGTGGAAGGCCTGCCTTCCGCCCATTATGAGGGTCTTGCTCCCGGCGAGCTGGCCGGCGGCGGAGAATATTATATGAACGGTCCGCGTGTCCACGAATATTTGCAGGAAATGAACCGGAAGGTTCTCTCCAAATATAATGTAATGACCGTTGGCGAGACGCCGGGTGCCACGGTAGAAGACGCCATCCTGTATACCGCTGAAGACCGGAATGAGCTGCAGATGGTCTTTCAATTCGAGCATATGGATGTGGACTCCGGCCCCGGCGGCAAATGGAATGTCGCCCCCTGGAACTTGACCAAGCTGCGCGATATCCTGCATAAATGGCAGGTAGGTCTGGCGGACCGCGGCTGGAACAGCCTGTACCTGAACAACCATGACCAGCCCCGGATGGTCTCCAGATTCGGCAATGACCGGGAATACCGCGTGATTTCGGCCAAAATGCTTGCTACCCTGCTGCATACGCTAAAAGGCACACCTTACATTTATCAAGGCGAGGAAATCGGTATGACAAATGTGCAGTTCCCGCAGCTTGAAGATTACAAGGACATTGAAATCCATAATATGTACAAGGAAAAGGTGACGGATGGCGGCGGCGATCATGAAGCCATTCTGAAGGCGATCCATACTAAAGGCCGGGACAATGCCCGCACGCCGATGCAGTGGGACTCCTCCCCCAATGCCGGATTTACCGAAGGAACTCCGTGGCTCAAGCTCAATCCGCGCTATGAGGAGATCAATGTGGAACAGGCGCTGGCTGACCCGGATTCGGTATTTTATTATTATCAGAAGCTGATCCGTCTGCGCAAAAACCATCCTGTTATGGTCTATGGCGATTATGAACTGCTGCTGCCGGAGCATGAATACATTTATGCCTATACCCGGACGCTGGAAGGGGAACGGTGGCTGATCTTGTTGAATTTCTGCGAACACCCGCAGACCGTAGATCTCCTGGATGAACTGAACGCTGTGACTGAAACGATCATCAGCAACTATCCTGAGGAGCAGCCGGCCATGGACCGGGAAACCCTGCGTCCTTATGAAGCCAGAGTCTGCCGGCTGGGGGGCTGACTCCTTCTCCACTCCTGGGCTATACTATAAGGAAGATGCTCTGCTGGATGCGGGGATGGGGTCTGACCTGACCTGTCTGCAACGAGCAGAGAATAACAGGACCACCCGGGAGCAGGCATGATAGGATGGGTTCAAAGGGAGATGGCAGACTTGGAATGGCTGATTCGTATGAAAGATGCACTGGATTACATGGAGAGCAGGATGACAGAGCCGCTGCGCATTGAGGATGTTGCCAAGGTGGCCCATGTCTCCCCGTTTCACTTCCAGCGGATGTTCGCCATGCTGACCGGAGTTACAGTGGCAGACTATATCCGCAAACGGAGATTGACCCTGGCAGCCCAGGAGCTGGCTATTTCAAAGATCAGGGTGCTCGATGTGGCGCTGAAATACGGATACGAGTCCCCCGAGGCATTCGCCAAAGCGTTCCGCAAGGCGCACGGGCTAGCCCCCTCCGCCGCGCGGGAGCCCGGGGTGCAGCTCAAAGCATTCCCCCGCCTCACCTTCCATCTATCATTGAAGGGAGATCAGGAAATGGAATACAAAATCGTAGAGAAACCTGCTTTTACTGTGATCGGCAAATCCATGGAGGTGACTACGCGGGACGGAGAAAATCTCCGCAGAATCCCGAGTTTTGGAATGAATGCAATGCGGACGGCACTTCGGATGAGCTGATTGAAATCGGTACGGGCAAAGATTGGCTCGGCATCTGTATGAGCATGGATATGGAGAAGGAGCTGCTGTCCTACTGGATCGGAGTCGAAGGCACACCTGAAACCGACCCGCAGGGATACGAGACCGCAGTGGTTCCGGCTGCAAGCTGGGCCGTATTCACTTCAGCCGGCCCGATGCCCCATGCGATTCAGAAGGTGTGGCAGCGGATTTTTCAGGAGTGGTTCCCGGGGACCGGCTATGAGCATACGGGCGGACCGGAGTTTGAGCTGTACCCGCCAGGCGATACGGGTGCAGAGGATTATGTCTGTGAAGTGTGGATCCCGGTGCAGAAGAAGTAGCCCTCCTACATTTATTTTCAAGATCAGCCGTCCGAAACGGCTGGTCTTTTTTCGCGGCTTCAGCGGCAAAACTATTATTTCATTTTGAGAATCCGCGCTGGCTTGGTATAATTACAGATTATATGGATCATATTATGGAAGTTTGTCATCCGAGAACCGGTGAAGGAGAAATTCATGTCTATCGTAAAAATCTTTTCAGACAGCACTTCCGATTTGCCGCAAGGCTGGAAGGAAACGTATGATATTGGCATCATTCCGCTGTATGTCGTATTTGAAGACGCTACTTACAGGGACGGGGTGGATATTACACCTGAGGAAGTGTACCGCCGGGTAGCCGCTCAAGGTGCCCTGCCGAAGACCGCAGCCCCCTCGCCCGCTGATTTCATGGCTGCCTTTGAGCCGGTAATCCGCAGCGGAGGAGACGTCGTCTATATCAGTCTATCCTCTGCTTTATCCTCTACATACCAGAATGCCCTGCTCGCGGCAGTAGAGTTCCCGGAAGGACGGGTGCATGTCGTAGATTCGGAGACGCTGTGCGGAGGGATTGCCCTCCTGGTCATGAAGGCTGCCCGTGCTGCCGCCAGAGGCCAAAGTGCTCCGGAGATTGCCGCTATGGTAAAAGAGTGCCGCAGCCAGGTGCAAACGGAGTTTGTTGTGGATACGCTGGACTACCTGTACATGGGCGGACGCTGCTCCGGCATGCAGAATTTTATCGGCAGCCTGCTGAAGATCCGGCCAGTGCTGCGTTTGATTGACGGCGCCATCGTGCCGGTCAGCAAGATTCGCGGCAAAAAGGAAAAGGCGGTCGAGCAGATGCTGCACCACGCCCTGGAGCATGCTATCACTATCGACAAAGAGCTTATCATTGTTGCCCACACCCTCGCGGAAGAGGATGCCAAGTATTTGGAGAAAGCACTGCGTGAGCAGACGGGTTCCGGCGAAATCGCCATCATTCACGCCGGCTGTGTGATTGGAAGCCACTGTGGTCCAGGTACCGTCGGTCTCATGTATATGCATTAGAAGTCACTGCATATCCTGATTGCCCGCACCACAAGTGGTGCCAGCAATAGAGTACGGACGGCAATTAGAGCAACAAAAGGAGTTACGATGCCTGGTCTGCACACCATCCATTTTTACAGGTAGACTACTTTATAGGGCATGCATATCTCCTTAGTCCAGGAGCTAAGTGGATTTTCTCCACCTAATTTTCACTATTTTGTTCTTTTTTAGAATTTAGGTGGAATGTATCCACTTACATATTAACAAATATCCAATTATAGCCCCAATGCTCCATTCCTGAATGAATTAAGTTTACTTTTTCCACCTAACTCACGGTTTTCTGCATATTTTGCTGGATTAAGTTTACTTTTTCCACTTAGCGATTGCGAGCTCTGACCAACGGCGGGAGATTCTGCACACAAACAGTCTGCCGCACAAAAAGTCTCCACGCAAAAAGCAGCAGGTCTCCGTCACTGGAGGCCTGCTGCTTTGGATTATAGGGCAATATGAATATGTGCTGTTTTCTGCAGCAGCTCCTGCGGGAAAGGTCCGCTGAGGCCTCCAGCCTCCGGCTGTCCGGCTGTCTGGCTGTCCGGTCACACCAGAACAGCCTTAAGGAGTGATATCCGCCTCAATCTCCTCCTTGATGAAGGGAAGCATGAAGCGGAAGGTGGAGCCCCGGCCTTCTTCGCTCTCTACAAAAATCGTTCCGCCCATCAGCTCCACCAGCTGCTTGCAAATGGCCAGTCCAAGCCCCGTGCCGCCGTATTTGCGGTTGATGAAGGGATGCAGCTGGGAGAAGGATTGGAACAGCAGATTCAGCTTGCTGTCGGCAATTCCCACCCCTGTATCCCGCACTGAAAATTCCAGCAGATACTCCGGCGAAGCCGGGAGCTGAATATTCTTCACGGACAGGGTAACGCTGCCCCGTTCGGTGAATTTCAGCGCATTGCCAACGAGATTGACAATAATCTGCCGCAAGCGGCTGGGGTCGGTAGTGACCATGGACGGCACACTGGTATCCGCCCACCACCGCAGCGCCAGCTTTTTCTCTTCCGCTTTGGGAGTAAATAAATCTATGATGCTCTCCATCATCTCGCGCAGATCAAATTTCTCCGACAGCAGCGGCATTTTCCCGGCTTCCATTTTGCTGAAATCGAGAATGTCATTCAGAATTTTGAGCAGGCTGTGGCTGCTGCTGCGCAGAATCTCGGCGTAGGTGCGCTGTTCTTCCTCAAGCTCCGTTTCCAGCAGCAGATCGGCCATCCCGATCATTCCGTTCATTGGAGTGCGGATTTCATGGCTCATCATCGCCAGAAAATCCGCTTTTGCCTGAGCGGCCTGCTCTGCTGTTTCTTTGGCCCGGAGAATCTCCCGCTCATTTGTAATATCGCTGAAGGAACCCACCACCCCGCATATCCTGCCTTTATGCATAAGCGGAGCAATCCGGCAGCTGACAAAAAAGCTGGTGCCGTCTTTCCGCCAGAAGATTTCGTCCCCTTTGCTGCGGGTACGGCCGTCCTGGAGAGTCTGCGCGATCGGAGATTCAATCTTCTGGTACCTTGACCCGTCTCCATGGATATGATGAACCTGCCCGGCAAAAGTCCGGCCAATCAGTTCAGCGGGAGCATATCCCAGCATATCTGCCCCTTCACGATTGATAAAAAATATTCTTCCCTGTGTATCCAGTCCAAAAATCCCCGCCGCAACAGAGTTCAGTATCAGGCCAAGATGCTTGTCTTCAGACATCTCCGGCGCCAGCTCCGCCTGCTGCTGTTCCGCTGCTGCCCCGATTGCGGCCAGCATCTCTTCATGCCCCGGTGCCCGGTCATCCGTCCATTCCAGGGGAGGCTCCTCCCGGGTGATGAGACTGCCGAGCCACTTTTCAACCTCAAGCGGAAGACCGCAGCTCTGGTCATAATGGATAATAGCAAATACGCCTGCGATTCCTTCCTCCGCTTGTATTGGCACATACGTAATGGCCGCTGGGCTGCTTCCGCTGCCCTCTTCCACCGGCAGCTCCACCCTGGAGCCGATGCCTCCAAGCGCTGCGGCAAAATGTTCCTCTCCGGGAGCCTGCGGCCGGGAACAGGACAATGGCTCAGGAAGCTCTACCTCCGCTTTTGCTCCAGCAGCCGCTTCAAAAGCACGGTTGCTCTCCACATAGTACCCCTGCCTGTCCAGCACAATTATCAGGTCGGGATGATGATCATATAATGCTTTATAGGCGCCTTCCCCGGAAAGCACCCGGTCCAGAATAGAAGACCATTCTATAGGCATAGCCCACCTCCTCTGCTGCTTCGATCCGGTGTCCTCATCTATTCAGAAACTGCGGTCTAACTGTCTATGTAATTTCAATCTGTACCCCGCTCGGAATTTGCTGAATAATACACTATTATAGCAAAAAAACCGCAGTTGGTCGCCATAAAAACATTGATGCCAAGCGGTTTTATAGCAAAAAAAAGTCCCTCCACGGATGCGCAGGGACGTACAGAACAACCCTGGCATCGCAACGGAGGAACTCTGGAAATGAAAACACTCGCAGGGGGAATTGAATTACATTCAGGCAATATCCTTCTGTTCGATATTCCGGATCGACAGGTAAGCGATGGCTACGCCAACCAGACTGAGGAAGATGGAGATCCCTACCAGATTGCTCAGCCGGAAGCCGCCAAAATCGGAGGAACTCACGCTGACAAACAGCACCGCTGTAACTATGGTAGCGGTTACGGATTTTTTACGCATTCCGATGTATAAAGGAATGAGTCCAATTCCTGCCGCAAATATCGCATCCATCCCCATCCGGAGCAGCTCTCCAGGAATACCAGCCCAATCCAGCTGTCCAGGAATCGCATGGGTGTAAGAGTTAATTCCAATCAGGAGGGCGCTAATCAAAATATCTGATATAAAAACGCTGAGCAGTGTAAAGAGGAACACGATGATAATTTTGGCGCCCAGGAGTTTTTTACGGGAGATCGGGTACATAAAGAGCAATGTAATGGTATTGTTCTTATATTCGTCGATCACCAGCTTGCTCAGCACAACCGAAGCAAACACCACAAAGGTCACTTTGACCATAACATACAAGCCTTGGAACATCTCTGCATAAGTCTTGAATTCCCCGCGGCCGCTGCCGTCCTCAGCGTCAACGTAAGTAAGCAGCAGCATAAAGCCCAAAATCATTAACACGGCAATGGCCACACCTTTGAGCATACCTGTTAGTTTGTTCTTACGGATTTCCAGTTGTATCAGCTTAAGCAATGCCTTCACCCCCCATCAGTTCCACAAAATGATCTTCCAGCGAATGATTCTTCTTACTCAGGCTTTCCAGCTCCACGCCCGCTTCTACCAGTGCTTTATTCAGTTCAAGCTGCTGCACGGCATCGTAAATGCGGATCGTCCGGGGGTCCAGCACCTTGAAGTTGGTAAGGCCCAGCTTGTGCTCCAGCACAACCACCGCTTTGCTGCTCTCTCCGGTAATCAGTTCGATGTATTGCGTGTTCTGGCTGCGGATCATATCCATCGCCACTTCCTCCAGTAAAATTCCGTCACGGATCACGCCGATGGTGTCGGCAACCTGTTCAACCTCCCCCAGAAGGTGGCTGGAGATCAGCAGCGTCATTCCATATTCCCGGCTCAGCATGCGGAACACTTCACGCATTTCCTTGATGCCCATGGGGTCCAGTCCGTTGATCGGCTCATCCAGGATGAGCAGCTCCGGTTTGGTCATTACCGCCCGGGCAATGCCCAGCCGCTGCTTCATCCCCAGGGAGAACTGCTTGACCGGCTTTTTGTCCACACCCTTCAGCTTGACCAGTTCCAGCGCTTCTTCCATGGCCCTTGCATCGTAGTACCCCATATACTCCCCGTGCAGCTGGAGATTTTCTCTCGCCGTCAGCTTGTCATAGAACACCGGATATTCAATAATGCAGCCCATGCGCTTCAGCATTTCATAGGAATGGTCTGTCATGCTCTCTCCAAAAAATTCGATATTCCCCGCTGTCGGCTTCACCAGATTGGTGATCATTTTCATTACCGTGGTTTTACCCGCCCCGTTCGGTCCCAGGAACCCGTAAATTTCGCCTTGCTTGACGCTCATATTCACGCCGCTAACAGCCTCTTTGCCTTGATACTCCTTGGTTAAATCCCACGTTCGCAATATGGTTGTCATTCCCGTTATCCCCTTTGGCTTCTTTGTTTGTCTTCCTGGTTCTTATTGTACACAGCGGAATTTTCTTTTTTATTACCTGAACCTTACAAAATTCTTAAGCTGCAGACATAAGCCCCGGGAAGCCGCCGGACCCATAAGAGCATCAGAAAGTCTGCCTGCGAAAAGAAAGCGTAAATGCTGTTTTGACATGAGGTTTGCTGCGCAAGGTAATACTGCCGTTCATCTGTTCTGTCAGCCGTTTGGTGATGGTCAGCCCCAGTCCGCTCCCCTGGTAATCGCGGTTGCGGGAATCCTCCAGCGTATAGAGCCGCTCGAAAACCTTGTCCTGGTCGCCTTCAGTGATGCCCTTGCCCCGGTCCCACACCTCTATGCACACCTGATCCCCGTCGCTGTACAGCCTAAGCCCAAGCACCCCGCCGGCATCCCCGTACTTGATTGCATTGGAGAGCAGATTCGACAGCACCCGGTCCAGTGCCTCTTCGTTGCCCATAATATACAGCGCCTCATCCGGGAGATCAATGTCCACTTCACTGCCCTTGGCATTGAGAATTTCGTAGAAGGAGAGAATGTTTCTCCGGCAGACCTCACCCAGCTCCACCCGTGACAGGGGAATGTCCTTATCCCCGCTCTCCAGCTTGGCCAGATCAAAAAAACTGTTCATCAGCCGGATTACTTCTCCTGCCTTGGCATGAATCATCCGCAGAATCTTCTCCTGCTCCTCCTTGGCCATCACCTGATCCTGAAGAACCGTTTCAATATAACCAAGTACCACCGTCAGCGGGGTTTTTAGATCATGAGAGATGTTCGCCAGCATGCTGCGCATGGACTTTTCCAGCTTGGCAAGCTCTACTGCCCCCCTGTGGTTGACGTCCAGCAGCCGGTTCAGGTCGGTAAGGAGCTTTTGCAGATGAGGATCGCTGTTGAACAAAAGCAGCCTTTCATGCGAGTCCCGGTCCATAATGTCCGTAAGCTTGGTATGGATATATTCGAGCTGGCGGGAATGCTCCCGCAAACGCAGGTATTGCCATAGGATCACGAGCAGAAGCAGCAGCACCGCCACACTCCAAAATGCAATCATTCCAGCACATCCCCCAGCTTGTAGCCAATGCCCCATAGTGTTTTGATGTACTCCGGCTTCGACGGGTCATCTTCAATTTTTTCACGCAATCTGCGCATATGTACATTAATGACATTCTCATCCCCGTAATATTCATCTTCCCAGACGCTGCTGTAAATCTGCGCTTTGGTATACACCCGTCCGGGACTGCTTGCAAACAGTCCCAGAATCTGGAACTCCTTGGCGGTCAGCTTGACCTCCTCCCCGTTCTTCAGCACCGAGAAATTATCGAGATCCACAGTGAGTCCGCGCAGTGAAATTATATTAGCCTTCTCCTGCACCGGAGCCGCTTCCTGGCCGGGACCTCCCACAGCAGCATACCCGGCCCGGCGGATTGCCGCCTTCACCCGCGCGGCCAGCTCGATCATCGAGAACGGCTTCGTAATATAATCATCCGCGCCGAAGCCGAGGCCCAGCGCCTTGTCCACATCACTGTCCTTCGCGGACATAATCAGCACAGGCACCAGGCTGTCCCGGCGAATCGTCTGAAGCACATCGCTGCCGCTCCGTTTGGGCAGCATGAGATCCAGCAGAACCAGATCATAACCCCCGCCGCGGTGAAAAAGCCTCTCCGCCGCATCCCCGTCGAATGCCGTCTCCACCTCATACCCCTCTTTTACCAAATACGAGCGCACCATTTCACTGATGGCCTCATCGTCCTCTATCAATAACACACGCTGTGGCATGTCCGAACCTCCCTGTAATTCAAAATATGCTGGTTAAAGTATACCATCAATCCAAATCATCCGGTCCATTTCTATTTCAGTTTCATTAAAGGTAGGCCAGGTATGATCATCTTAACAACTTACTTGATGAGGTGATCCTTCAATGATGAATAGGCGAAGAAAACATGCCTGGAGCTTCAAACGCAAACTGCTGGTCGTGATGATCGTGGTCCTCCTGGGTCTCGGTACAGTGATATATAGTCTCGCAGACCGTTACCTGATTGAACATGTCGAAGTTGTCGTAGCAGATGACACAGCCGCAGCCGACAGTGCAGGAAATGCAGCTGTGTCAGCAGCCGAAGACAATGCCTCAGCCGATGACTGGAATTATTCCAGCGACGCTATCCAGATCCGGATCGACCAGGTGCAGACCGGGTCCGGCCCGGACCAGATCACTTATTTTGTCGCAGACGTGGTCCTTAAGGATGCAAGCAGCCTGCGGGCTGCTTTTGCCGACAACAGCTTTGGAACAAATATCACGGAGAATACCTCGGAGATAGCCGCCAGCAACAATGCGATTTTTGCCATCAACGGCGATTATTACGGCTTCCGTAACGACGGGGTGATTATCCGCAATGGCACCCTCTACCGGGATGACCCGGTGCGGGATGCGATGGCGCTGTTCGGAGACGGGACGATGCAGACCTACAGCGAGGAAAAAGTTTCTTCGTCCGACCTGCTGGCGCAGGGAGCCGCCAACACGCTGTCCTTCGGGCCGATTCTGATTCAGGACGGCAAGATCGCCAGTGATTTCAGCAATGTCAAAATCGATACCAATTTCGGCAACCGCTCCATCCAGAATGCGAATCCCCGGACCGCGGTGGGCATGATTGCCCCGAACCATTATGTATTCGTCGTAGTAGACGGGCGCAGTGAAGGATATAGCCGGGGAATGACCCTGACCGAGCTGGCAAATGTCATGTCGGATCTCGGAGCCACCGAAGCCTACAATCTGGACGGCGGCGGCTCATCCACCATGTACTTCATGGGACGGGTCGTGAATAATCCGCAGGGCAAGAACCAGGAACGCGGCGTCAGCGACATTCTGTATATCAAAGAGGGGGCAACATCATGACTATACTGATCCCGGCTTATAAACCCGATGAACGGCTGCTGGATTTAATTGAACAGCTCTGCGATGATCAGCTTGGACCGATTGTCCTTGTAGACGACGGCAGCGGCCCGGCTTACCAGGGAATCTTCAACATTGCAGCAGCATTCGGCTGCACGGTTCTAACCCATCCGGTCAATTTCGGAAAAGGGCTCGCCCTCAAAACAGGGTTCCGGTATATCCGGGAGGCCGGGCTGCCAGACTATGTGGTCTGTGCGGATAGTGACGGCCAGCATCTGCCCCATGACATTAAGCGGGTTGCCCGGGTCCTCCAGAACCAGACCACTCCCGGAATCGTCCTGGGCAGCCGCCGCTTCAGCGGGACCGTCTCCCTGCGCAGCCGCTTCGGCAACTCTGTGACACGTGTTGTCTTTTCCCTGACTACAGGCACCAAAATTTATGATACCCAGACCGGTCTGCGCGGCTTCTCCCCTCAGATGCTGGACTGGTTGTGCCAAATTCCCGGCGAACGCTTCGAATACGAAATGAATATGCTGCTCACCGCCCATCGGGAGGGTTATACGATTACTGAAGAGTTTATTGATACCGTGTATCTGGATGATAACCAATCATCTCACTTCCGGCCTCTGGCGGATTCCTTCCGGATCTATCTGCCGCTTCTAATGTTCAGCACTTCATCGCTGGTATCGGCCCTGCTCGACTTCACCCTGTTATTCCTGTTCCAGCGTCTCACCCATAACCTGTTCCTGTCGGTTGCCGCCGCAAGATTATGCAGCTCCATCTTCAACTATTCCATGAACCGCAGATACGTGTTCACCGGCGGCAAGATGTCCAAGCTGCAACAGTCGCTGCCCAAATACTTTGCGCTGGTGCTCCTCGTGCTGCTGTTCAATTACGGGCTGCTCTATTTCTACAACGAAAAGCTGATCATCCCGCTCGCCGCCGCCAAGCTGCTTACCGAGGTCTCGATTTTCCTGTTCAGTTACTGGGCGCAGCGGAGGTTTGTGTACTGAGGAGGAGCCGACGATAGCTGGTTTGCAAAATCAATGAAGATAGCGGACGCTAGTTCTTGGCGCTGGAAGCTTCTGTCTGAGACCTCAGGATAGCTAACTGTATTCTGTACAGCTAAAATGCGGTCTAAACGCCTGTTTTTAGCTTTAAATGTATTTTGTACAGTTATAAAAGGCAACTTGAGTTGTTTTGCTCAAATGGGCAAAATTTAAGTGCACGAAGTACAGTTATCTTAGAATTGTGCTGATATTCCGTCCATTTAATTGTACAAAATACAGTTGCCGCTTAGGCGGACGGATATCTGGAACATCAGATCTACGCCTGCCTGTTTACATTCTCACTCCCCCATCATACTCCCCTCCCTCCTCCCATATACATTAAAAGAACAATTCCGGATGCGGCCGCAGCACCTTGGCGGCCTTGTCAGAATAGGTTGCAGCATAAGCCCAAGCTGGAGGGAGAGATGGATTCATGCCCGGAGATGAGATTCAGGCGCTGGAACGGGCGATTGCCGAAATTACGGAGATTGCTTCCGGGTTTGGGCTGGATTTTTACCCGATGCGTTATGAGATATGCCCCGCTGACATCATTTATACGTTCGGTGCTTACGGAATGCCTACCCGGTTCGGGCACTGGAGCTTCGGCAAAAATTTTCACAGGATGAAGTCGCAATATGATTTTGGACTGAGCAAAATCTATGAGCTTGTCATTAACTCCAACCCCTGCTACGCCTTCCTGCTGGACGGCAACTCACTGGTCCAGAACAAGCTGATTGTCGCGCATGTCCTCGCCCACTGCGATTTCTTCAAAAACAATATGCGCTTCTCCATGTCCAACCGCGACATGGTCGAGAGCATGTCGGCCACGGCGGACCGGATCGCCGATTATTCAGTGACTTACGGTATAGATACCGTGGAGAGCTTCATCGATTCCGTGCTGGCGGTTCAGGAGCATATCGACCCCAGCCTGATCCAGCCCCGCAAGCTGGGCAAGTCCCACCTGCTCGAAGCCAAAATGAAGGAGCGCAAGGACGCTCCTCCCGGGGCAGCAGCCCGGCCAATCCCTACGAGGAACTCTGGGATCTGGAGAACAGCAAGGCTGCCGGCCCGGAACCGGAAACGGCCGGAAAACGCAAGTTCCCGCCCGAGCCGGAGAAGGATATGGTCTGGTTCATCCAGCAGTATTCAACGGCGCTGGAGGATTGGCAGCGCGACATCATGACCATGCTGCGTGACGAAATGCTCTATTTCTGGCCCCAGATGGAGACGAAGATCATGAACGAAGGCTGGGCTTCGTATTGGCACCAGCGGATTATGCGCGAGCTGGATCTGACACCTGAGGAGACGGTGGAATACGCCAAGCTCAATTCCTCGGTCGTTCAGCCCTCCCGGCAGAGCCTGAACCCTTACTACCTGGGGCTGAAGATCTTCGAGGACATCGAGCGCCGCTGGGACCGCGATAAAATGTTCGAGGTCCGCGAGCTGGACTCGGACATCTCTTTTATCCGCAGCTATCTGTCGAAGCAGCTGGTCAATGATCTGGATCTCTACGTCTTCGAGAAGAAAGGCCCGGAGTGGAAAATCACCGACAAGGCCTGGGAGAATGTACGCGACCAGTTGGTGCTGGCCCGGGTCAACGGCGGCTCACCCTACCTGGTCGTCCAGGATGCAGACTACGAGCGCAACGGCGAGCTGCTGATCGTCCACCGCTACGAGAGCATTGAGCTGGATCTGAAATATCTGGAGCGCACCCTGCCGCACATCTATGCGCTGTGGGGCCGCACTGTCCATCTGCAAACCGTGGTGGAAGACAAAAAAGCCCTTTTTACCTATGACGGCAAAAAGGTACAGCGGCGGTTTATGTAGTCTTCTCTTCGCTGCCCGCCGGGCTATTCCCTATACAAACTGAACTCGAGATTTTCCGATTTTGGGATTGGCCGTGACTCCAGAGAATGTTTGGAATATAGTTACCTCATCCCGCCCTCCTGACCCCCTGCTACCCGGCAGGGGGTATTTAAATTAAATTTACTCCAGCAGCTTAAATATAAATTATCCCATTTTTGTTTTAATAGTATCGGAATGGGTTATATATCTTCTGTTATTTATAATGGGTAATTATGGATCAATCCATAAATTAGGCTCATCCAGACAAACCAGACGGGAGAGGACATTAGTGAAAGTGCAAGTGAAACAATTGGCAATGATTATGCTCATCATGTGTGTAGTTTTAACGGGCTGCATGGGAGGCAGCAGCGAAGCCGGCCCGCAGCCGTCACCCGCCCCGCAAGCCAGTGCGGCTGCAGAGACAAAGCAACCTTCAGGGAACCCTCTACCGGACGCTTCGCAGACGGTGTACGATCTGAAGCAGAAGTACGATACAGACAATAATCCGGGCATTATGCCAATGTACAACGTTGATCAGGATATGGAATTTATATTCAGGTTCAATACGGATCTCGGACCAGAAGCTATTGGACATACGCTGTCCGTACATACCGATATCAAGGCACTGCCGGAGAGCAAGGTGGGGACCCTTGAAGATTCACAGCTTGTAGATGGCAAAAGCGTATACTCCATCAAGCCGCTTGGCTTTGGTGTACTCGCTTCCGATTCCCTGCGCGAAGCCGGAGGCAGCTCCTGGGGGAACGCCCCCGTATACTACATCCGGCTCAACTATGACCTGGATGCGGCAACACCTACTCCGCTGAAGCAGCCGATTATCATTCCGTTTACGGTGAAATCGGATCTGCCTGTGCCGAATCTGCAGGCCGACATCAGCCCTGACGGCAGACTGTCACTGGTCTGGAGCGAGGTGCCGGGAGCAGAGAGCTACAATATTTACAATGCTTCGCATATCACGATGGAGAATACCAATGAGGCACTGAGCGGCGCGGAGCAGGGATATGCGGATCAGCGTCCGCTGCTTATCGCGACAGTTCCCGGCACTTCTTTTAACGATTTCATGAAGGACGGGCGCGGCGCGCTTGGTATTGTGGATGAGACAATCACGAGCCTCCAGAACAACAATGTTCAAGGTGAATATTACGTAACCGCCGTTCAGGGAGACAAAGAGTCCAAGTTCAGTGCCTCGGTGGATACTGTTGCGCTGTCCAAACAACTGCCGCGTACCGTGGCTTCCGAAGATAATTTCAATCTGAATTTGTTCAAGAGCGCCGGGGAACTGCCCAAGACAGTCCCGATCCAATATATTGACGGCTCCAAAGCCCCGGCAACTGTTATTTACGACACCGATTCCATCACCATTCAGCAGTCCGGTCCAACCGATGTCCAGTTCTCCATTCAAGGCACAGCGCTAAAGGGGTATGTCCAGGTTGAGAAGTTGACGGATGCGGATATTGCGAGTCTGGCGGCTGCCCAGAGCAAAGGGGCCAATCAAGGGTATGTGGAACCCAAGAATAACACGGATTATGTTCCTGCACCCGATGTGCCGACCATCATTGACAATAACGGGAATGCCGGCGAATCCGGTGATAATGTCATTGACCAGCAAAAAGAAAATACCCGCAGCAAGGTAGACGAAGGGAACAAGCAGGCCGTACCTGCGTCAAAGATACCGGCAACCCTGATTCATGCGGACTCTGCTCTGGAAGAGTATCTTGCCTTGAATCTGATAAGCGGGAAGACCGAAATTTCACTGCAGGCCTTCCCGGAGGCGCAAAATGCACGCACCCTGATGGATGAAGTGGAAAAAGTAATCTACCAGAACCCGCTCATTCTTGGATTCCGCGGTTACAGCTACGACTATAAGACCCTGACTCTGCATACAGAGTTCGATGATCCTGCCGAGGTCATCTTGTCCAAACAGCTGGAAATCCTCGCAGAGGCAGACAAAGTGATTGCAGCCGCCATCAAGGACGGCATGAACGCAGATGAGAAGCAGATGGCAATCTACAATTATTTGAATGACAACAC
Organism: Paenibacillus sonchi; assembly: GCF_016772475.1. Classification (NCBI taxonomy): domain Bacteria; kingdom Bacillati; phylum Bacillota; class Bacilli; order Caryophanales; family Paenibacillaceae; genus Paenibacillus; species Paenibacillus sonchi. Next base: position 4,306,940 of record NZ_CP068595.1, on the reverse strand, counting down.
CACCTACGACGATGCCGCGCTGGAGAATGCCAAGCAGCAGCAGTTCAAGAGTGTGGATGCCAAGTTCAACGATTCCTTCAGTACCTACGGCATTCTGGTCAAAAAGGTTGGCGTATGCATGAGCTATGCTCACACCTTCCAGCTGCTCTCTGACCTGGCCCAGGTCCCTTCGATGGTGGTCACAGGAACGATGGACGGCGTGAATCACGCCTGGAACAAAGTGAAGATCGGCGGGGAATGGGTCAATGTCGATGCGACCAATAACGAGACCAATTCCGGACTTCCGTATCTGCTCTACAATTCCAACGATGCCACCGCCGCCAATGTAGATTATGTCATGGACAACTCCTCCTGGCTGGACCATGAGCTGTCCCAGTTCCAGGCAACCAGCAATGCCCACGATTATTACGTGACCCATGGCCTTGAGGCCGATTCGCTTGAAGCCTACAAGACCAAGCTGGCCGAGCAGTTGAAGCAAGGGAAGACCCTGGTTGTGCTGCGCGTCCTGGCCGATACCGACAGTGCGGAGCTTACGCAGAAAACCGCCGAGGTCATTAAGCAATATGATGCAAGCAAGCTGGCCAATGCAGGTATGATCGAATTAGGAAGCTACGTCGCAATTCAGCTGTAGGCTATAAAAAGAACGCCAAAAGGCAAGCTCCCTCCAGCGGGGCCTGCCTTTTGGCGATTTAGGATGAATAGGATTAAGCTTGACGGCTGTAGTATAACGCAGCTCCGCAGCTCCAAAGTTCCTATTTTCCCGCCCGCTCCTTCACAGGAACATAAATCTCCATCACCGTGTCCACCCGGGAATGACAGCGCTCGTCGTAAAACTCAAAGTTGAGCTTGCCTTCATCGTAGATATATCCGCTGCCGGGAAACCACTCTTCAAAAATATACTTCCAGGTGCTCTTGATGGTCTGCACGAACTCTTCCTGATCCTTCCCTTCGGAGGTATCCACTGGCGGTGTGGTGAACACGGCATATTCAGCTTCAGGTACATTAACGGTTAACATGTCATCGATGACCCGGCTGAAGTCCTCCACAATGACACCGAGCAGATAAACAGCATTTCCGCTGTCAAAAGCCGGAATACACAGCCCCACTTCTCCATGCTTGGGCGGATTCAGAAGCTCGTACATTTTGGCTTCCAGATTTTCTCCTTCATAGTGGCTCCAGAACGATGCAATATCCTTCGTATAATTCCCTTCCGCTACATTCGTTTCTATGCCGTAGCCTGCAACCTTGAATGCAGGTTTCTGTACAATCACTGGATTCATCATATAACCTCCAATTTCTATTTTAGAGCCCATCCGTAAAAAGCCTTCCATCCGCGCCGCATACTGCGTGGGACTGTAGCCAAAAGCTTTGCGGAACGCCTTCGCGAATCCGCTCTGCGTCTCAAAGCCATAATCCAGCGCAATCTCGATAATCCGCTTGCCGCTGAACAGTTCGACTGCGGCCAGGGACAGCTTCCGGCTGCGCACATACTCCATCACGGACATCTCTTTGCATAAGCTGAAAACCCGGCTGAAATGATACAACGAATATCCGGCCTCTGCTGCGATCTCATCGGCAGTCAGATTATTCTTTATATTTTGTTCGATATATTCAATGCTTCTTTCGATATCCTTGCTGTAATTCACTGAGTCACCCAGCCTTTCCCCGATCGGTGATTTTATTATAGCAGCCGGCTGTTAAGCGGGCTGTTCCTGTTTTGCTAAGCTGCGCTCCGCAGCACCTTGTCCTAAACCTGACAGGCTGCAGTCAAGTTCCATGAGGTATAGTTAAGATACAGAAGAAAAATCTGGATATACATTTGAACTGGAGGTCATTTCATGGCAGCGAAAACGAACGAACAGCTCGTGTTTGAATTTCAATCTCTAATCCCCTACATCCAATCCCTCGCTACCCTGGAAGACGCAGATTGGGAAACCCCGGTCGCGGCCGGCAAATGGACCTTAAAAGAAATGCTGTGCCACATTACGCAGTGGGACAAGTATTTTTATGAGGAGGCTTTCGCCAAAATACAGAATGGCCAGCCGCTGGCCAGCAGGCATCAGAACTTCGATGAGTTCAACGCCCGCGCCATCGAATATGCCAAGTCGCTGACCACGCAGGCAGCCATCGGGCAATTCGTGCTATACCGGACCAAAATCCTGGAGACCGCCGCGGGATTGAGCGATGAAGAATTCACCAAGGCTTATCTGGACGGAGATGGCAAGAAATTCAGTATCCGGGGATATCTGAGAGACTTTATTCCCCACGACAAACACCATAAGCGGCAAATGGAGCAATATCTAAAAACGATGAAAAGCGGCAAGTGAGAGTAACGGAGGGAATTGGGGACTGCAGGAGCCGTAACGGCGAATACGTTTTTCTTAAGAAGGGTATCAATTCAACTCTACTATGAATAGGCTGTTATCATTAATTAAATAATGGAGGTATCCCCTATGACCCAAGGGAACGAATATCTTAACAGCCAAATGAATTCACCTGCATATCCTTATTCCCCCGTTACACAACTTTCCCCTATTCTCACTACTACCATCTCGTCCGTTCAGAAAGCAGCCCGGCAGACAGCCAAAACCCCAAAAAAGAACTTGTAAACGGCTATATGAACGCAAATGTTGGCAGCGGACAGGGCGTTCACGTCAATACCGGAGGCGAAGTGGGCGGCAAACACGGCATTGGCTTAAATGCCGGCGGCAGCTTAGCCCATAACGGCGCGGGTATGCATGCCAGCGGCCATATGGGCGCCCCGGCTTACGGAATACATGCGCAAGGCAATACCCATCTGAACACCAGCCAGGGACTTGGAATCAATGCCGAAGCCCAGGCCTTAGGCAAATACGGAGTGGCAGCTCAGGCAAAAACACAGCTCGGCGGCGGTCAAGGCGCCGGATTCCAAACGGGGGCGCAGCTCGGGGAGAATATGGTCTGCAGGCCAATGCAGAAGGCCACCTGGGTCTAAGTCAAGGCGCCGGCTTCAATACCGGGCTTCAGCTCGGCGGGGACAATGGCCTCGGTGCACAGGTACAGGCACAGCTCGGCGGCGGCCAAGGAGCAGGCCTAGGAGTCGCCGGACAGGTAGGCAAATATAATGGGCAGTTAGGCTTTAACATCGGCGGCAAGGATAAGGAGTCTTAGGGAGCAGAACTGTCTGAGGATTAATCCGGTTCGGGCTCTTTAGAGCAGGAGGGGGCGGCCAGCCCCCGTCCTCCTGCACCGTATCCATACGAGTACACCTGTTATGGGACAAGCCTATCCAGAAAAAGGACCGCCAGCAGGCAGTCCGTGCAATTTTTTCTGATACCTCAGCGGTTCAACAGGCTTCCGACATATTTCAGCAGCTCATTGGCGCAGATCGGGCAGTAGCCGTGGTCGTCGATCAGGCGTCTGGAGACTTCGTTGATACGCTTGAGCTGGCTTTCATCCGGCGTTTTGGAGGAGGTGGTGATTTTGACGATATCCTTCAGGTCGGCAAACAGCTTTTTCTCAATGGCTTCCCTCAGCCGGTCATGGTTGTTGTATTCGAACTTTTTACCTTTGCGGGAGTAGGCGGAAATCCGGATCAGAATCTCTTCGCGGAAGGCTTTTTTGGCATTCTCGGAAATGCCGATCTGCTCCTCGATCGAACGCATCAGCCGCTCATCCGGCTCCATTTCCTCATCCGTCAGCGGATCGCGGATTTTGGTCCAGTTGCAGAAAGCTTCGATGTTGTCGAGATAGTTCTCGAACAGCGTCTTGGCGGATTCCTCAAAAGAGTAGACAAAAGCCTTTTGCACTTCGCTTTTGGCCAGAATATCGTATTCCTTCCGGGCAATGGAAATGAAGTTCAGATAACGCTCGCGCTCTTCCTTCGTAATCGAAGGATGCTGGTCCAGGCCGTCCTTGATCGCCCGCAGCACATCCAGCGCATTCATGCATTTCAGGTCGTTTTTGATCAGCGCACTGGAAATCCGGTTGATGACATAACGCGGATCAATGCCGGACATGCCTTCGTCCAGATATTCCGTCTGCATTTCCTTGAGATCCGCTTCCTTATAGCCTTCGACCTCTTCGCCGTCGTACATGCGCAGCTTTTTGATCAGATCCATGCCCTGCTTCTTGCTCTCCTTAAGCCGGGTCAGGATAGAGAATATCGCTGCGGCCCGCAGCGCATGCGGGGCAATATGCACATGCTTCATGTCGCTTTGGGCGATGAGCTTGGCGTAGATTTTTTCCTCTTCGGACACTCTCAGATTATAGGGGACCGGCATGACAATCATGCGGGACTGGAGTGCTTCATTCTTTTTATTGGAGATGAAGGATTTATACTCTGTTTCATTGGTATGGGCAATAATCATTTCATCTGCAGAGATCAGCGCAAACCGGCCGGCCTTGAAGTTCCCTTCCTGGGTCAGTGACAGCAGGTTCCAGAGGAATTTCTCGTCGCACTTGAGCATTTCCTGGAACTCCATCAGCCCCCGGTTGGCCTTGTTCAGCTCCCCGTCGAAGCGGTAAGCGCGCGGATCGGATTCCGAGCCGAATTCGGTAATGGTCGAAAAGTCGATGCTGCCCGTCAGATCGGCGATATCCTGCGACTTCGGATCGGACGGACTGAAGGTCCCGATCCCGACGCGCTCCTCCTCCGACAACAGCACACGTACCACTTTTACCTGTTCGATGTCGCCGTGATATTCATTTTTGAGCCGCATCTGGCAGGAGGGGCACAAATTGCCTTCGATGCGGACCCCCAGCTCCCGCTCAATCTCCGGGCGCAGCTCCAGCGGAATCAAATGCAGCGGGTCCTCATGCATCGGGCAGCCTTCTATGGCATAGACCGCTCCTTCATCCGTCCGCGAATACTGCTCCAGCCCGCGCTTCAGCAAAGTAACCAGCGTCGATTTGCCCCCGCTGACCGGTCCCATCAGCAGCAATATCCGTTTGCGCACATCCAGCCGCCGGGCGGCGGAATGGAAATACTCCTCCACCAGCTTTTCTACTGCACGGTCAAGTCCAAATATCTCCTGCTCAAAAAACTTATACCTTTTGCGGCCGTTGATTTCCTCTACGCCGTGTGACTTGATCATGTCGTATACGCGGGAATGAGCCGTTTTCGCGGGAGAGGGGTCTTTTTTCAGCAGTTCTATATACTCCTTGAAGGTGCCGCTCCACGCCAAACGGTCGTTCTCAGCCCGATACGAAGCTATACGCTCAAATATATCCATTGCTCGCTGCCTCCTCTTGCGCTCCTACTTGCTCCACCAGCTTAGAAAGTGTATTACATAACTATGCGGTGAGCCTGGAATAGTTGACCTCTTTTTTGCTGTGCTATAATAGAGCAACGCTAAAAAAACAGGGAAAATGCATATACCTTAAAAATAGGGCGCAGGAGTGACAACAATGGCGGTTAAGCATGAAACGGAGCTGTATGCTCCTTTGAAGAGTTTTTTTGAGAAGCAGGGTTATGACATCAAAGGCGAGGTGCGGACCTGCGATCTGGTGGGCCTGCGGGGGAATGAAGAGCAGCCGCTGATTGTGGAGATGAAAAAATCGTTCAACCTCGCCCTGCTGCTGCAGGGGGTTGAACGGCTGCGGCTCAGCCCGAACGTCTACCTCGCGGTAGAACGCGTCCGGGACAAAAAAGGCGCGGTGAACCAGCGCTGGGGCGAGCTTACCGGGCTGTGCCGCCGCCTCGGCCTCGGGCTGGTCACCGTGGTCTTCTACAAGACCAAGGCCCCGCTCGTCGAGGTGCTCGCGGAGCCGGGCGACGCGCCGCCTCAGGTCCGCAGCGGCGCAAGACGGCGCGAGCGCCTGCTCTATGAGTTCCGCGAGCGCAGCGGGGACTACAACACCGGAGGCAGCACGCGCGTCAAGCTCGTGACGGCCTACCGCGAGAAGGCGCTGCGCGTGGCCGTCGCGCTGCAGGCGGCCGAGGCCGAAGCCGCCGAGGCGGCCGGAAGGCGCGCTGCGCGGAGCGGCGCGCCAGGGGCAGACGCAGCAGCGGCCGGCGCTGCTGCGTCTGCCGGGGGCCCGGCGGCTGCGCCCGGCCGGGCGGAGGCACCGCGCGGCGTGACCCCCGCCGAGCTGCGCAAGCGAAGCGGCGTGCCCGGCGCCGCCGCGTTCCTGCAGAAGAACTACTACGGGTGGTTCTTCCGGGTGGGGCGCGGCCGCTACACGCTCACGGCCGCCGGAACCGCGGCGCTGATCGAATACGCCGCAATCGCGGAGATCAGCTCGGGCAAGCTGTAGACCGCTGCGTTTTAATAGCATTCACACTTTTTTGTTCACAGCCTTCCCGCTACAATCTTAGCCCGCTGCGCTTATTTCCCGAGGATTTCATACTTCCGGGAATTGAACAAATACCGGCCGATGGCTCCCGCAACCAGCGCTACCAGAAGGTTCATGCCCACAGAGGACCATTGAATCGACTCGTTGATATCGGCCGGCTGGACCCGGCTGACCGGGCTGACCGTAAGCAGGTTCGCATATTGCTTGAAGGTCTCCGCTGCGGACGTTCCGATGCTCCAGTGCCAGCTGTTCCGGACCACCAGCGCAAATTGAATGCCGACCACCAGGACCATTACAAGAGCTATGCAGAGATGGCTGAGCAACGGTTTGCGCAGTCTTTTGGCAGCGGCAAGTGCCAGTCCCATCACAGCCAGACCGGCAGGAATGCTGCACAGCTTGGACAGCACCAGATAAGCGATGCCCAGAGCCGGGTTGTCCGAATGCATGATCCGCTGCGGATACAGGCCTGCCGGATTCACAAACACATCAAGTAAAGAGGGAAGCCACACCAGGATAAGCCCCAGCATAAAAACCGCCGACTTCACACCGAACAATGCCGAGGTTCTAAGGGGCAGCAGATGATTAATCGGCATGGTGCCGGTAAAAAACTCGCGGTAATAATCCAGATAGATGTATACAGGCAGCAGAATGCCGATCACCATGTTCACCAGAAGAAAGACAAAGGACAGATCCTGATCCTGGCTGAACAAAAAATACAGATTCGTAAGCACGCTGATTCCGGTGAATGCCGCGAAGACGGCGCAATGTTTCCGGCATTCCAGTTTGAATTGGTTAAGTTGAACCATGAAGCTCTCTCCCTTATTTTTGAAATCATCCGACCAGCTGTTTAAAAATCTCCTCGATAGGCATCCCGTAATCCCGCTGCAGCTCCCCTATCCCTCCGTACAACTGCACCCGGCCTTCATTAACAATTGCTATATCCGTAAACAGGCTTTCGACATCATGAATGAGATGTGTGCTGAGCAGTATGGAGCTTTCCGGGTCAAAATGGTCCAGGATGATCCGCATGATCTTGTCCCGTGTCGAAGGGTCCACCGCTGCCAGCGGCTCGTCCAGAACATACAACTTCGCTTTCCGCGCAAAGACGAGGGAAATACTCACACGCTCCTGCATCCCCTTGGACAAATTCTTCACCTTTTCCTTGGGGTCCAGGCCTAGCTCTTCAATCATGGCGTAAGCCATATCCAGCTGAAAGTCAGCGAAGGAGTTCCGAAAGAACGAGATACACTCCTCTATTGTCATCCAGGGATAAAGAAATTCACGGTCAGGCAAATAAGACACGATCTTCTTGGTATCCAGGCCGGGCCGTCGTCCGCAGACGGTAATGGACCCCCGGTAATCGCGCAGCAAGGATACAATCAGCTTCATCAGCGTAGTTTTCCCCGCTCCATTCGGACCCAGCAATCCTACAATCCGCCCCTTCGGCAGGGTGAGATTCAGATTGTCCAGGGCCACCTTTTTGCCATACCTTTTGGTCAGGTTGCTGCACTCCAGCACGTTCTCCATCACTTGCATCTCCTTAGCTGTGTATTCTGCTTCTGCTTTCCATTTTGCACCAGTCCCTCTGCTTCTTTTAGACGCCCGCCACCGCCCAATCCCCGCAGCCTGCATCAAATTCAAGACATTGTTCTTCGATTTGTCATAAAATATGCCGCCCGCTGACCCGGAGCAGGCCACACAAAAAGGCGGTCCTCGCGAAGGCCGCCTTCCTTTGGGGGGAATGGATCCCCCCGCCTTATTCTGTTCAGCAGACTTACTGAAATTCTAGCCGCAAATGATGCGGACAGGAGATCCCGTATTCACGTTATAGCGGATTCTAGGCCCGAATCTTCAGTAAAACTAGACTTATTCGTAAAATAGCACCTGCTCTCTCCGTTTGACTCTACAAATGAATAATTCCGTTTGCTCCTGCCCACCTGCAGCCTTATCACCTGAGATTCCCCGTCGATCTAGTGGAAAAAGTATCACTAATTCGCTCGACACTACTGTTCTCCGAAGGTTAAGTGGAAAAAGGTCAACTAATTCAGCTCATTTCACCATTGGACGAAGAATATAGCTCAAATAAGTTTACTTTTTCCATTTAAATCTCAGGATTATTGAATTTCGGGAAAAATAAGCTCCCTTTTTCCAACTAGCGCTTGCGAAGAAGCCGGTGAGCAAGCGCTTGTTGGAATGAGGAAATCTAGACCGGCTGATCCCTCAGCTTAATAGTTTTTAAGATAAGGCCAAACTGGCCTTCTCCGCTTCAACAACGGCATTTCTGCCGTTATTTATGGCCAAACCGGCCTTCTCCGCTTCAACAACGGCATTTCTGCCGTTATTCGTTACAAATTCGTCCAAAGGTGTTTATCCCCAATTTCCTGCATAATTTATCCATATGAAGAATTAATTATAGTTACCGGTATATAAACAAAATCACCCTGGCAGATGAATAACAACACGGGGCTTACGGCCGCACGGATTCCCTACCGCTCCCAAATCAACGGGGGCATGCTGAATACGGATCGCCCTATTCCTTCACGATCTATCCGCAGCCGTTACGGACAGGAAAGCCCTTATTGAAAGAAGATTCGTCTATTCCGCAGGACTAACGGACTGAGATGCCCTTATTTGTCCCTTTCCCCTTTATTCCAGTCTCCATCGAACGATATAACGGCTCCTGAGTCCGTAACTGCTGAAAAAGTAAGATTTTTGGCAAAATAAGGGCTCCTCGGTCCGCATCAGTCCGCAGATGGAGCCCAGTCCTCCTGTGGAGCCCCACCCTCCTGCATCGCTTATATTCTCTAAGGCTTCCAAGATATCCACAATTTTTTACACTGTATAGTTCCCTATCCACTATCCAACGAGAAAAAAGCCCTTTTCAGGGCTTTAACAAAAAACGCCACGCTCAGCTCCGTGCCGTAAACTCCGTCACGGCCTCGCTCATCAGGTTCATGCCCAGCAGCAGCTCATCCCGGCCGGGATGGCTGAAGTTAAGGCGGATGCGTCCGCTTCCTCCGCTCACACTGCACAGCGGGCCGGGCAAAAATGCCACGCCCTTGGTCAGCGAGGCCTTCAGCAGCGCCATCGCATCCAGGCCTTCCGGCAGCGTTACCCACAGGAACATGCCGCCAGCCGGCAGACAATAGCTGCTGCTCTTCCAGGCCGGACGCTTCAGAAGCTCCGCCATCAGCTTCAGCCGGGTATTGTACTCCCGGTTGAGGAGCGCGATATGCTCACGCAGATCAAAGGCCGTCACATCCAGCAGATGATGCAGCAGCCGCTGGTTGAGTGAGCTGGATTGCCAATCAGCCATCTGCTTTGCGGCAGCCATCATCCCGATCAGCTCACGGCTGCCCGCCGCCCAGCCCGTCCGCAGCGCAGGTGCGACCGTTTTGCTGAAGGAGCCAATGTAGAGCACATGTCCGCCCTCGCTGACATTCTCCAGCGCATACAGAGACGGATACTTCACGGAAGGATGCTCTGTGTACCTTTGAAAATGCAGATCGCCATAAGAGTCATCCTCGACGATCAGCAGATTGTGCGTGGTACACAGCTCCAGCACTTCCTTGCGTCTGGCCAGACTCCAGAGAATTCCGCTCGGATTCGTGAAGCTCGGCGTAGCAAACAGCATCTTGGGCCGGTGCAGGCGGATCTGGGTACGCAGATGCTCCGGCAGCAGACCGTCCTGATCGCCCCGGACCGGAATAATCACGGCACCCTGCATCCGCAATGCCTGCAGAATACCCGGAGAAGTCGGATTCTCCACCAGCACGCGGTCTCCGGGATCAATATAAACCCTGGACAACAGATCAATCGCTTGTTGACTTCCCGTTGTCAGCAGAACCCCGCCTGCGGCAACCGCCACCCCTTTGGCCTTCAGCCAGTCCCCGGTCAGCCATTCGCGAAGAGGCCCATACCCTTCAGGATCACCATATTGCAGCGCCCCGGCGTCTGCTGAGATCACTGTGGAAGCCGTTTCAGCCAGTAGAGACAATGGAAACAATTCTTCGGCAGGCAGCTCTTCAGCCAGTGAAATCAGCGTCCCCCTGCGCGTCTCTGTACGTATGCTCAGCAGCGGTGAAGAGTGTAATGTATGTGCGCGGGCAGAAAACTCATATTTCATATGATCCCCCCTTCTCCCTGGTACCAAGAATATTCCTTTCCGGCCGGCATTATGTCGTTATGCTGGGGCTAAGCGTACATTTGCTTGTTTTGTCTGGAGAAAAGCGCGAACTTTTCAATCGCTTGCGCTCTTGTAGACACCTCCAGCTTCACATAAATCTTCCGCAGATAATTATCGATAGAACGGCGGCTGACTTCGATTTCAAGAGCGATTTTATCGTATGTAATTCCCTGAACGATCCGTTCCATAATGAACATTTCGGTCTGGGTCAACTGCAGTACCCCATCCAGCCCGCGCGACGAAGCAACCGGACGGAAACCGTCCCGGGCCCATTCCAGCGGAATGGACAGAAAACCTTCACGCAGCCCGCTGATCATCTGCAGCAGTTGACGCGGAGATGCTCCCTTGGAGAGCACACCGCTGGCTCCAAGCTCAATAAGCGGCTGGAACAGCTCCTTGTCCTCTTCCTCGGTCATAATGATGAAATGGGTGCTTTTTGAGCTTTGCTTCATCTCCACCAGCGCACCCTCGACATTGCCTTCCGGCATTTGATAATCCGTCAGCACCAGATCCGGCTGCTGTTGTTGTACCGTGCGGACGCCCTCGCTCCAGTTGGAGAACATCCCCACCACCTCAATCTCCTTGCTTTCCTCCAGAATCAATTTTGTACCCAGCATACTTGTGGGATGACATCCCACGATGATCACCCGCCACACCTTCATCATTAATGCCCAGACCTCCTGCTATCTATGTATTTACCCAAAAAGGGAAGCGCCATAGCGTTTCCTGTCAGTACGCATGCAAGGCTCAGGAGGACTTGTCAATTTTGCCTTCTTTTCCCTTGAATACGTCCATCAGAGCTTCCAATCTATAGAAATTGTATCGTAGTAGTTAAATAGAGCGCAATTAATTTTTCACGTTGATATAAGTCTTTTCACTTTTGCGAATATCGTAAAAGTCTGATAGAATGAGAACTTGAAAAAAATTTGCCTGAGGTGATATTCAATGCAACCGCTAGCGGAATCGACACCGGTACACTCGCGCCGCACTTCAGCGAGAAACGGATCTTCCGTAAAATGGTTTTTACTGTTCTGGATAGTGATGATCGGGCTCGGCTTTTACGCCGTGTACAGCTACACCAACCATCTTAAGGAGCAAGTGCTAAGCTCGCTTAGCACCCAGAGCCAGCAGCAGCTTACCGTTTTGAAGACCGATTACGAGTCGCGAATTGGCGTCCTCTCCCAGCAAGTCAAGGAATTGCAGAGCACTGTGGACACCTTTAACGAACTTCTTACCTTTACCAAAGATAATGCCAGCAACAAGACAGATAACAGCAACAAGCTGTACACCCAACTGAACGAGGTCCGCAAACAGCTGGCAGCGCTGCAAAAAGAAATGGATCTGCTGAAATGATGACGCCGGTTAAAAGAGTCAACCGTTTTTTTATGCTGCTGACCGCGCCGTTTCTTGGCCTGCTGCTCTGCCTATGGTGGTACCAGCCGCCGCTTGATCTGAATTTGGATGTTGGGCAATTCGCTGCGGAGCCCGGACCGGTCAAGGAGACAGCTGAGCTGCAGAGTGCGCTTACTACAGCCCAGGCCGCGGCCTCTTACACCATCCATTCCATCAGTGCCAGCGCGAAGCTGTACAATCAGACGACCAATGCCATGAATGCGCTGGTCCAAATGGCGAAGACCCAGGCATCGCGTCCGGAACTGATCTATAACCGCCGGATCAGCTCCAGATTGGGCATTCCCGCCGATGTCGCGAGAAGCGACCGGATAACCATTGAACTCTACCGGCTAAATCCCGGCAATTATACAGCTTACGCAATGAAAATAAAATTGAAGGACCCGGCCGCCATGAAAATGAGTCTGGCTGGAGACGGCAAAGGCGGAGCGGAAACGACACTGCAGGCCGCGAACCGCTACGGCGCAACTGCCGGCATCAATGCAGGCGGGTTCGCCGACAGGGCCGGCAAGCGCTACCCGCTCTCCACAACCGTTATCGGCGGGGAGTATCTGTACGGCTTCGAATCCACCTACAAGGATCTCAGCTTCGTTGGTCTGAACGCTTCCGGCCAGCTGATCGGCGGTAAATTCTACAGCCGGACACAGCTGGACCAGCTGCAGCCGGTTTTCGGAGCCACCTTTGTGCCGGTCCTGCTGAAGAACAGCGCCAAGGTGCCCATCCCGGCCAAATGGCAGCTGTCCCCGAAGCGTGCTCCACGTACGGTGATCGGCAAGTACAAAGACGATCAGCTGCTGGTGATGGTGGCAGACGGATATAACGAAAATGGCAACTCCGGGGCAACTCTGGAAGAGCTTCAGAACAAACTGTCGAATATGGGCGTCATTGACGCATACAATCTGGATGGCGGCGGGTCCTCCTCTTTGATTTTCAACGGACGGGTCATCAATAAGCCTTCAGATGGAAATCTGCGCAAGGTCCCTACCAATTTTCTCTTTTTTAAATAATCATTATGTATAGTCTATGCGGTAAATCACATTTTCATTTATTTTTGGAAGACCGCGGGGTATAATCAGGGAAACGAATACAGTCACTCATGGAGGTGCACGCATGTCGTTTTCCCTTACCTTTTGGATTATCTCCCTTGTGTTCCTGTTGTTTCTGGCTGGTATCCTTACCGCTGCGTACAACGATGACCAGACCAAGGGCCTGTAGAAGCCGCAGATAGTTGCTAAGCCCACCCTTATATTTCAAACAAAGAGCGCCACACAAATGTGCGGCGCTCTTTGTTTTGGGGCAGTAGAAGGATGTAAAGGCTCACATAGCTGTTCATCCTTCTTCCCTTAAGTGAATGGTTACCGCCCTATGGCACAGCAGTCGCCGCTTGGCTGCAGCCCACTTTCGTAAAAAGTCTGGAATCGGTAATCCGCCAAGAGGGCGCAGGTTTGTTGCCTTTCCTATGTACAATTGCCACTTGCGCACTTTCTCTTGGAATGCCTGATCTGATCTGATTAGGCGTGTCTTGACAATTGGGTCATTTCAGTCAGGCAATCCGCACAAATATAACGGTCTTTATATTCGCTTACGCCTTCCATCGATCCGCAAAAAACACATTTCGGACGGTAACGCTCAAGAATGATATGATCGCCCTGCACCAGAATTTCTACAGGATCACCTTCATTCATTTGGTATCTTTTACGCAGGGACTTAGGCAGAACAATTCTACCCAGCTGATCTACTTTTCGAACTACGCCAGCAGGTTTCATATTTAACGTACACTCTCCTGTTCAACAAAAAATTAGTATCTACTACTTATTTCGGCACTATTCTTCTATTTCGTTACCTAAATGTCGAATCCTGCTGAAGAAATTAAAAAAATATGTTTACTTTTAGAATAGTTGGGGGAAATTCAGCTGCCGGAGCGCTTCATACACAATAATTGCCGCAGAGTTGGACAAGTTTAAGGACCTAACCGCCTCACTCATCGGCATGCGCATAGCAGTTTCTTTGCCGGCTTCGAGAATTTCAGCGGATAAGCCCTTGGTTTCTTTGCCAAAAACAAAAAAATCCCCATCCCGGAATGCGAAATCGGTATAGCGCTTGTCCGCCTTCGTAGTTGCATAGAAGAACCGGCCTTCCGCATACTTCTCCAGCACTTCCCCAAAGGAATCATGATATTCAATGTGTACGGCATGCCAATAATCCAGACCGGCACGCTTCAGTGTAGCATCGTCTGTACGGAAGCCCAGCGGGCGGACCAGATGAAGATGGGTGCCTGTTGCTGCACAGGTGCGGGCGATATTGCCGGTGTTGGCCGGAATCTCCGGTTCCACCAGCACAATGTGTAATGCCATAATGTAGTGAACTTCCTCTCTGCAGGCTATTCAGCCCGTTGATGTGTGTAGGAGGCATGGCGGTCAGCATATAAAGTCTTATATTGCAGAAAACCTTCCGCCAACAGGCGGAAGGTTCGAAATTTGCATTCATTAACCTTGAGTTTGCTGGAAATGCTTCATGAAATCAGACAGCGCCTTAATGCTCTCATAAGGGACCGCGTTGTAGATGGAAGCACGCAAGCCTCCCACACTGCGATGGCCCTTCAGCCCCACAAAACCTTCCTGCTCGGCCGCTTTGACAAATTGCTTCTCCAGCTCTTCCGACTGCATCCGGAAGGTCACGTTCATAATGGAACGGCTGCCTGCTTCCGCAACTCCGCGGTAGAAACCGCCGCTGCCGTCGATATGATCATACAGCAGAGCTGCTTTGTCGCGGTTCTTAACTTCAATGCCGGCCAGTCCGCCTTGCTCCTCAATCCATTTTAACACTTCGTTAACCATATATACAGAGAAGGATGGCGGCGTATTGTACAGAGAGTTGTTCTTCAAATGCGTATCGTAACGCAGAATCGTCGGAATATTGGAAGGCGACTTGGCGATCAGCTCTTCCTTGACAATCACGACAGTAACACCGGAAGGTCCCAGATTCTTCTGCGCCCCGGCATAGATCAGCCCGAATTGATTCACATCAAAGGAACGGCTGAGAATGTCGCTGGACATATCCGCGATCAGCGGAATGGAACCGGCATCCGGATACTCCGCATATTGTGTTCCTTCGATCGTCTCGTTCGAGGTAACATGCAGATATGCCGCATTGTCCGCAGCCTTGATGCTGCTCAGCTCGGGAATGGCCAGGAACTTCTTGTCTTCGGAAGATGCGGCGGCATGTGCGCCTCCAACCAGCTTCGCTTCCTTAAATGCCTTCTCTGCCCAGCTTCCTGTCATGACATAGCTGCCGACCTTGCCTTCAGTGACAAAGTTCATCGGGATCATGGCGAACTGTGTGCTTGCTCCGCCTTGAATGAACAGAACCTTGTAGCCTTGCGGATTGCCGAGGAGCGAAAGCAGACGTTCCTGCGCTTCATTATGCACGGATTCGTATATTGCCCCACGGTGCGACATCTCCATAATGGACATTCCGCTTTCCCGGAAATCGACAAACTCCGCCTGTGCGCGTTCAAGTACTGTCAGCGGCAATGCCGCCGGACCCGCGTTAAAATTGTATGCTCTCTTGCTCAAAATTGCTCCCCACCCTTTCTCTCCTATGAATATGGATATCGATATGATAGCAGTAATCACACACACCAGCAAGTATAATTATTCACATAGGAGGTAAGATCGCAGTCCTTCACAAGGTAAAAAACTGATAGCTGCGGCTCCAATGCTTGCTGTGACGCGGTAAAATACTGATGTTCACAAAAACCTCGGGAGAAATTACATGTTTTTCTCCCCACAGCGCCATCCGCTCTGCGGCAAAATCCCCGCTCTCCCTCACACCGGCTCCGCTTGGCTTATGCCGCAGCTCCCAAAAGCTTCTGTCATCCATTTTATCCCAGACGCCCAGCTTGCAGTAAAACGGCCGCTCAGGCTCCGCCTTCCATGTAAGGGAATTGCCGGATACCGCCAGCAGATCCGCTGTATAGGACGATTCGGGGTCTTCCACTCTTAGTCCGGCCGGGATTCCCAGTTCATAGTCCGGGCCGACGCTTGCACCGTTAATCCCCACAAAGTTATGAATGTATTCTTCCGTATGCAGCGGCTTGTCGCCCATGTTCTCCAGCGCGTAGGAAATATTCAGCCGGTCTCCGAGCAACGTGATCTTTTTAGTCAACCGTATGCTGTAGCCGCGGCACTCCATCGGCTGAACCGTATAGGTGACCGACTGTGCACTGCGCTCCTCTTCAATTTTGAATGGAATAAGCGGATAGTTTCCGAAAAAGTCATAGGGCTCATCGCTTACCTTCTGAAGCAGCCCAACTCCCAGCTTTGGGAACCACTCCCCGGCCGCTGCTTCCTCATAGCCAATTGCCCGGGAAATGCCGAACTCATTGCACAGCCCCATCCCCCCGCTGCCATGACCTGGAACCAGGCTTTCCGGCACACAGAATGTATGCCTTCCCTCAAGCAAAGTCACCCCTGTAATAAATCCGGTCCAGTCAAAACGGGTACCGCTGTACTCTCCGACATCCGCTATATCTGCCTGGAGTATGCCGTTTGAGAGACTGTAAGCCATCTTCAATCCTTCCTTTCCATATCTATATAGAGTGAACTTAAGATATTTACATTAGGGACTTCGTCGGGACTACGGAGAATGTTTGGACTTCCGGCCGCTGCCCATCTGCAGATTTCTTGATTTGTACCGCTGTTCGCGGTGGAAATCCGCAGACAAAGGCGGACACTTTCGCTCCGTAAGTATCCAAACTTCCCCTCCATCCCTTTTCCCTTTTGTTAGTTTTTCAGGTTCACTTTATATAGCAGTATTTATTAAACCCTCACTTATTAAACCATTGATTCTGCCGGAAAGCATCTCATATCATGACGATGGTTTCAAGTGCCTCTTTACCTGTGAAAAAGCGCCCGCCGCCGCAGATGCGGTGAAGCTGGCGCTCCTCTCATGATATTTCAGCTGTTATGCCAGCACCACCTGCAGGAGATGGAACCCTTCTTCCGGCAAGGCGGCCAGCACGCTGCGGGGAATCAGAACACCCTCTGAGACGCGCTGAAGCGTCACCTCAGCGCCGTTCAGCGTAACGGAATGGATCTGGTAGTCTCCGTACTCAGCGCCGCTTGCAGCGGTGTAGACAACGTCCAGCCCGCGCTCCGCAAAAATGGTCCGTATCGATGCTTTCCCGTCCTGGTCAAACTGGTCTTTCATCAGCTTAGGCTGAAGCAAGAGATCGCCGAGCTTTCCTTTGACCCCGAATACTTCGGTAACCATGGTCAGCAGCAGCCAGCTCGCAGAGCCAGTCAGATACGTATACATGCCTCTGCCTTGCTCATTAATGTACTCCGGAATGCCGGGATACATCCGGCTGAGCTCGAAATTTACGCTCAGGCTGTACAGTGAATCCAGCACCTTGCGCCCTTCTTTTACATAACCGCGCTTATACAGCGCATTTCCGTACATCACGGTCATATGGCTGAACATAGCCCCATTCTCTTTATGTCCAAAGGCAAACCCGAACGCGCGGCCCAAATTCTGCTGGATGCCGCCAAAATCCGAATTCAGCCGGTACCCGATTTTCTCATCATACAGATTGCGCTCCACCGCTGCGATGATCTGCGGAATCTGCTCAGGAGCGGCAGCATGGCCGAGGAGCGGAAACACCTGGCCTGTCAGCGTCATCCGGATGCTGCCGCCGGCTTCTCCTTCCACACGTTCCCCGTCATTATTGTAATAGCCGTTGAACCAGCCGTCTCCCTGATTGCTCTGTATCCACTCGTTCCGGCGCAGATGGTCAACAATCCACTCGGCCTTCCGGGCCAGATCATCCGCTATCCTGTCCAGCGCAAGCTCCGAACGGACGCCGCTTACCTTGTTCGGTGCAGCAGCATAATAACGGTCCAGCAGTCCCCGCTTGGCGGCTACGGACTCATAATCCACGGCATCATGTAATGAATCCAGCAGCAGCGTCATTTCTTCCGCCAGTTCCAGCGTTTCAAGCCCTTTGCGCTCTTTCAGCGTGCGCAGCAGCCGGGAAAGGTCCAGCAGATTGCTGGCATAGAAGGAGGTGAAGGTGACACTTTCACCACGCTGTGCCGCCATATCCAGACCGTCATTCCAGTCCGCGCCTTCCAGCAGAATATTGTTGTGTTCCCCTACGTTGAAGAACGGAACAAGGTTTTGCAGCAGAATATGCTCCAGAATGGTTCCCGTATAAGACTCTCCGTTCGCAGATTGCAGAGTGCTGCCTGCGGACGCATCCCAGGAAGCGTCCCGCTCCCGGCAGCGGGCCATAAAGGAATCCCGGAAGTAGCTCTGCTGCTCAAGCAGAAAGTCCAGATCCCCGCTCTGGTCCAGATACAGCATGGTGGTGAGGAACGGCCACGCCCCGTGGTCCATCCATACGCGCGGAATATTGTTGCGGTCGGCGATGAACTCGCCCGGCTGCTGGCCGATAATCGTCGCATTGCTGCCGTCGATTCGGACCCCGGCATAGTTATTCAGCAGCAGACTGCGCACATCTCCCGGTTCCATGATCAGCAGCGCCAGGCAGTCCTGCCAGAGATCCCGCCAGCCGCGGCCGCCACGGCCGTAGTCATGGTACGGTAAAAAGGAATTGCCATACAGTCTGCGCAGCACCGGCTGCAAGGTGACCCATTTCATCCATTGGTCCGCTACCGGATTATTGGTATGAAATTCCACTGTGTTCACCTTGTCGGCCCAGAACGATTTATTCTCCCGGAGCATGGCGTCAAAAGCTCTGGCAGAGCCGTATTTGTCCATCAGCGCAGCAACATCGATTCTTTCATCGCCGATCGCCAGCACAAGCACATATGAAATGCTGTGGCCCGGCTGCAAAGCTGCTGAAGCAAACCGCAGTCCGCCAAGCGCCTCATAACCTTCCCTATGTACACCGCCGCCTGCGCCGGTTTGCGGTTCCCGGTTCAAAACCACCGCTTCCGGCCAATCCAGACTTCCGCCTTCACCAATGAATTCCTCCTGTACCGGAAAGAAACCGGTTGGCTGTCCGCCGCCTTCTGCGGCCCCAAACACACCATATGAGGTGTGATTTACCCGGTGTCCGCGCTCATCGAAGGAAAGCGCCGGCTGCACTTCAACCCCATGCGCAGAGGTATAAATCCGGTTCAGCAGCGAGGTGACATGCCGGTGGTCCCGCAGATCATCCGCTGAACGCGCATAGAGCGGAACCGCTGCCGTAGGCGTCACAGTCAATTCCTCAGCAGAGATATTGGTAAGCACAACCTTCATAAGCTCTACCTTATCGTTTCCTGCGGGTACAAAACTGGTGATTTCCGCCTTGATGCCAAACTCCCGGCTCTCACGGGTGACACGGTGCCACAGCAAACCCGCCTCCAGTTCTGAATCGTCAGCCTCTTCACCATACATACCGGCATTTTGCCGGGCGGAGTTCCCTGCTGCCGACCAGGCCCCTTTGCCGTCCACATACACCCAGAAGTTGCGGGAAGCCCGGGAGTTATGCAGATCTTCCACAGATAAGGGCGGAGTAAGAAATGTATTATGGCCTGAAGTGACTTGACCATGAAGCTTCGGACTGACAGAAGACATCATCCCCCCTCATTGACCAGAGGAAAATATAAAAAACTGCTCCGTTCAGGCTGCTTAAGACGGAAATCCCCGTTGCTTCCGGTAAAAACCCATCCTGTTTTCGACTGATTCATTGTATTCATCCTCTCTATTGCTCCTAATTGTTCCTATTTTATTGCTCATACTCCCATTGCTCATTGCTCATACTTTACTGTTCATACTTTACTGTTCATACTCTATAGCTCATACTCTATTGCTCATAGGCAAACTATATTGAGGTTAACCTAAGCAAGTTAAAACGGCAGACCGTTACGTTAAAACATAACAGAAACCGGTTTCGAATTTTATTATTACATCGTTGCATTTCTTTGTAAAGATTTTTCTGAAGTACCGTGAGATAAAACAAAAAACCTTGGAACAAGCCGCTTTTATAGCAAATCCAACGCTACCCAAAGCTAATTTTATGATACAATTTTAACGAAACTACTTTCGTAAATAGTCATAATCAGCATCAAAAATGATTATTCCATTATAATTTTTACTTCGAAAATAGATTACCCGCAAAAAAAGAAAGCGTTCTCCATATTAAAAATCTGAAACCTTAGTCATCATCGCAGTAAGTTTTCGAAACTTTTTCGTAAAATCCAGATATATTTCTTCCATATTATATAGATTAAACTCGAGATCCGTAGACTCATAGTAGATCACAATAGCGGATTCGTGGCATGACTGCACTTCGCTGCATAGATACCAAAGCAGAAGCTCCTTGCCTCTGCCAGACTATTCCCAGAGGCCGTTAGCTCCTTCACAGCGCCCCTTTGACTTCATCCTTCACAAAGGTACCACTGTACCGCTGCAAAGCCCGTAGAAAGGCACACAGCGCAAAAAAAGAAGCCCCCGGTTTCCCGGAGGCCTCTTGATTTATTCGGATGATTAAGCGATCTTATACATCAAAGTACAGGGAGTATTCATGCGGATGAACACGAATGGCAACCGCTTGAGCTTCGGAACGTTTCAGAGCGATGTAGTTATCGATGAAGTCCTTAGTGAATACGCCGCCCTCTGTAAGGAATTCGTAGTCAGCTTCCAAGGAATCCAGCGCTTCTTCCAGTGTGCCTGGAACGCTGCGGATTTTCTCTTTGTCTTCATCGGCCAATTCGTAGATATTCTTGTCCAGAGGACCATAACCCAATTCAACAGGGTTGATCTTCTTCTTGATTCCATCCAGACCTGCCATCAGCATTGCGGAGAATGCCAGGTAAGGGTTGGCAGTGGAGTCCGGTGTGCGGAACTCAATGCGACAGCCCTTAGGTGTCACAGCAGCTACCGGGATACGGACTGCAGCGGAGCGGTTACCTTTGGAGAATACGAGGTTAACCGGTGCTTCGTAGCCAGGAACCAGACGTTTGAACGAGTTCGTGCTTGGGTTGGTCAGTGCGATCAGTGCCGGAGCATGATACAGGATACCGCCAATGTAGTTCAAAGCCATTTCACTCAGGTTGGCATAAGCGCCTTTTTCGTAGAACAAAGGGGAATCGCCGTTAAAAATGGATTGGTGAACGTGCATCCCGCTGCCATTGTCGCCGAACAGCGGTTTTGGCATGAAGGTTGCCACTTTGCCGTATTGGCGTGCAGTGTTTTGCACAATATATTTGTAAGTCAGGAGATTGTCGGCTGTTTTCTTCAGCGTGTCAAAACGGAAGTTGATTTCCGCTTGGCCTGCAGTTGCCACTTCATGGTGATGGCGTTCGATTTCGAGGCCTGCTTCACTAAGCAAACGGCACATTTCACTGCGGATATCCTGCTGGGAATCCACTGGTGCTACCGGCACGTAGCCGCCTTTAACACCTACTTTGAATGCCAGGTTGCCGCCTTCGTCTTTGCGGTTGGTGTTCCATACCGCTTCTTCGGAATCTACGAAGTAGGAGGAGCTGTTCATTCCGCTCTCATAACGCACATCATCAAAGATAAAGAACTCGGACTCAGGTGCGAAGAATGCTGCTGTGCCTACACCGCTTGCTTGCAGGAACTCTTCTGCTTTTACTGCGATACCACGCGGGTCGCGCTCGTAACGTTCGCCATCAGGTGTGAAAATGTCGCACATGATGTTAAGCGTTGGATGAGCTGTAAAAGGATCGATGTATATAGTGCCAGGATCAGGCATCATAACCATGTCTGATTCTTCAATCCCACGGAAACCTGTAATGGAAGAACCGTCAAATGCAACACCGTTCACAAATGTTTCTTCATCAACAGCAGAAGCTGGAAGTGAGATATGGTGAGCACGTCCACCCAAATCTACAAAACGAAAATCCACCCATTCGATATTGTTCTCTTTGATCGTCTGCAACACTTTTTCAACCGACATGAATTAATTCCTCCCCAAGTTCCGAACATTAGGCCGCTCACAGTATCAAATGTTCTTGTTTTTAATTTTTTTGCTGTCGTCATTATAAATCCCAAACCTAACATCGTCAATGCTTATGTCAGGTATTTCTTGCAACAATGTAAGATATTCTGACGCTTTGGTGAAAAATGCGCACCTTGTGCAACCGCCTGTTATGCTCACGCCGGCATACGAAAAAACAGTCCTCATTCCCGCCCGAAAGCGGGATGGAGGACTGCCCAAAAAGGGACGGAGGACTGGCCGGACGCCTTGCTTGCCGCAGCTCTTAAAGGGCGGGAGCTGCCTCAAGCGAATTGGAGAATCTGCGCCCGACAAGCGGTGCCAGCTTCTCCAGATCTCTCAGAAGCTTATCAAACTGCTCAGGGAACAGAGACTGCACGCCATCTCCCGTCATAGAGTTGTCCGGGTCGGTATGCATCTCGATAATCAGACCATTGGCTCCCGCAGCAACCGAAGCCTTGGCCATCGGCTCAACCAGCTCACGCCGGCCTGTGCCATGACTTGGATCGGAAATGACTGGAAGGTGGCTCAGGTTCTGAAGCACAGGAATTGCTGACAGGTCAAGCGTATTGCGTGTGTATGTTTCGAATGTTCGGATTCCGCGTTCGCAGAGCATGACATCGCGGTTGCCTCCGGCCAGAATGTATTCCGCCGCATTCAGCAGCTCATCGTAAGTCGCGCTGAAGCCGCGCTTCAGCAGCACGGGCCGCCCGCAGGTCCCAAGCTTGCGCAGCAGGTCAAAGTTCTGCATATTGCGTGTGCCGACCTGAAGAATATCCGCATGCTCCGCACAGATATCAACATACTCCGGTGTCATTACCTCCGTGATCGTCAAGAGGCCATGGCGTTTGCCCGCTTCCGCCATCATCGTGAGGCCTTCCACGCCTACACCCTGGAAGCTGTAAGGACCCGTCCGCGGCTTGAAGGCTCCGCCGCGCAGCACCTGGCCGCCGGAAGCCTTGACCAGACGGGCAATCTCATCGATCTGTTCAGGGGATTCCACGGCGCAGGGCCCGCCCATGATCACCAGATTCTCCCCGCCGATTTTTACACCGCGGATATCAATAACCGTATCCTCCGGGTGGAAGTCACGGCTCGCGAGTTTGTAAGACTTGGAGATCTTCACTACGTTCTCCACGCCTTTCATCTGCCGCAGATGCTCGGCCAGCTTCGGAGTGACTCCGCCCACCAGACCAATCACCGTATGATCCGCACCGCGCGAGAGATGGACCTGCAGGCCTTCCTTTTCAATAACAGCGATAATTTCGTTAACCTGCTCCTGTGGCGTTTGATTGGATGTAATGACGATCATATGATAGCTCCCCTTTTTGGACAAATATTCTTAAATCGGCTATAAAAATAATAAAAAACACTATTTCGCTACGACGCGTGTACGCTTTTAAGCACTAAAGTAATTTTAACTCATTTACCCCTATTAGTCAATCTGAAATCAGCCGTATGGTCTGCTTTATGTCCATATTATGGCGGTGCCTCTCTGTTTTCCCTCTAATTCCCTCAGGTAACTTCAGGGTACATTTCCGGATTCCGCCATAGCAGAAAAGCACGCAGCTCCCAAAAACCGGAAGTCGCGTGCTTTCTACTTAAGGTATAAGTCAGCATGGGAAATCTAATCAGGTAATGCTTGCGCTCTTGTTCTTCACTGGAGGCAGCAGCTTCGACATGTTCACGGTACGCTTGATCTCCCAGGTCTCAGGGAGAGCAGGATCATACTGCTCCAGGTAGCTGATGACTTCCTTCGTAATCGGCGTAGGCGTAGATGCCCCTGAGGTTACCCCGACCTTGGTAATTCCCTGCAGCCATTCCGTCTTCAGCTCCGACAGATCGGCGATACGGTGTGCAGGCACACCGGCAATTTCCTCCGACACCTGGGCCAGACGGTTCGAGTTGTTGCTGCGCGGATCGCCGACAACGATGACCAGATCACACTGACCGGCCTGCTCCGCGACCGCTTCCTGGCGTACTTGGGTAGCCATGCAGATCTCGTTATGCACCTCTGCACCAGGGAAGGTCTCCAGCAGCTTCTTCATAATATGCTTGATATCCCACTGGCTCATGGTAGTCTGGTTTGTAATGACGATCCGCGAAGAGGGAATGGACAATCCGGCAATTTCCTCTTCCTTCTCGATCAGATGAACATGCTCAGGCGCAATCCCTACGGCGCCCTCCGGTTCCGGATGGCCTTTCTTGCCGATATAGATAATCTCGCAGCCTTCGGCGACCTTTTCCTTGATAAGGTCATGTGTCTTCGTTACATCCGGACAGGTGGCATCGACTGTGGTCAGTCCTTTGGCCCGGGCCAGACGGCGAACCTCCGGCGATACGCCATGGGCGGTAAAAATCACCGTGCCGCTGTCCACTTTATCCAAAATATCAAGACGGTTGTGTCCGTCCAGCGTAATAATTCCATCGTCCTCAAACGAGTTGGTAACATGGCTGTTGTGCACAATCATGCCCAGTATATAAATCGGCCGGGGCAAATCAAGATTTTGCGCGGCCTGCCGGGCCATCACCATGGCATCGACGACGCCATAGCAATAACCCCGGGGAGAAATTTTGATGACTTCCATGAATTCACCGGCTTTCTGCTGTCGTAGACTGCTGTAATAGGACCTGCCTAATTATACCCTATTCCAGCGGCGGAGCAAAGAGAAGCGGCAGCCAGATGACAAAAGTCGTCCCCTCGCCCTGGCGCGTAACCACCTCGACCGAACCTCCATGCTCATCAATAATCCACTTGGCAATCGACAGCCCGAGGCCGATTCCTTCGGTAATTCCCCGCGATTCATCAGCACGGTAGAAACGGTCAAAGATATGCGGAACCTCGTCCTTATCCATTCCGATGCCGGTATCGGAGATGCGGATTCCCACCTGGTTCTGATAAAACACAGCGTCCATCGCAACCTCGCCGGAAGGAGTGTATTTGAAGGCATTATCAATAAAAATAAATAACATTTGCTGCAGATAATCCTTGTTGCCAACAATATATTTGCCGTTCAAATGGCCGAGACTTCCTACGGACCATTCCGCCTGCCGCGGCAGGAAGGACGCTCTGCGGGCCACTTCGGTCATCATCGGCTCCAGGGCTACCGGTTCAATATCAAATGTCCGGCCGGTATCGGCCCGGGCGAGCGACAGCATGTCAGACACCAGGCGGCTCATGCGTTTGGATTCATCGGCGATATCCTTGACCGATTCAATCGAGAGCTGGCGGATCTCCGCTTCTGTCATCCGGCTCTCAGCGGGGTTCATTTCCCATATTTTTTGCAGCAGATCAATATTCCCGCGGATGGTTGTAAGCGGTGTCCGCAGCTCATGCGAAGCATCGGACACAAAGCGGCGCTGAGTGGCATAAGAATCCTCAAGCTCTGTATAAAAGCCTTCCATCCGCCCAAGCATGCTGTTGACGGTCTGGATCAGCCGTCCAATCTCATCCTGCGGTCCATCATATACAATCCGCGAGCTGAGGTCGGTTCCCGTCTGAATTCCGTTGGCCGCTTCAATAACCTTGCCGATCGGACTCATCGCCTTGCGGGCCAGGAACAGGCCGAAGGTGAATGCCGCGATCAGAGTGGCGAAGGAGCCGACGGTCAGAATGTTCTTCAGATTCAGCATCATCCGGTCCTGCTCACCGACATAAGCAGCAACCTGGAGCACTCCTGGATGGGTGGCCAAGTCGTCCGAAACATTTACTGCCATTTGATACATCAGAAACGGATTGCCTTCATAGCTTGTTCGAATAAAGCCCTGCTCATTTTTTAGTGAATCCTGTTTTGGAATTTCAAACGAAAAACCTAGATCCTCCATGTTGGTGCTGGGAATCATCTTACCTACATCATACACATACATCTGCGCATATAGATTCTGTCCCTCAAACCCCACAAGGGTAAGCTTCCTCGTGCCGTCGATATTCCAGGTCGGCTTCAGTTGCAACTGGTTCGACTGTGCTTTGAGCCGATCCTTTATATCACCATAAGTATTAAAATACACAAATCCGTAAATTGCGGCTGATAAGGCCAGCAGCATAACGGCCAGAATCCCTGAATACCAAGCAGTCAGCCGCAATCGTATCGACATATTAGTCACCTCTTAGGATGTAACCGGCTCCCCGGATCGTCTGAATCAGTCTTTTGCCCCCGTGCTCCTCGGTTTTCTGGCGAAGCATGGCAATATATACTTCAAGCACATTGGATTCTCCGCTGTAATCATAACCCCAGATTTTGTCCATGATCAGATCGCGGGACAGCACACGCTTCGGATTCTGCATAAATAAATGCAGCAGCTCGAACTCCTTTGCTGTCAGCTCCAGACGTTTGCCGCCGCGGGTAACCTCCCGCGAGTCCACATCCAGCGTAATATCCTCGTAGGAGACGGCCTGGTCGGAGCTTCCTCCGCCCTGCTCGCTTTTGCGGCGCAGCAGCGCGCGCACACGGGCCAGAAGCTCTTCCAGCGCAAACGGCTTCACCAGATAATCGTCCGCTCCGAGATCCAGACCTTTTACCCGATGCTCAATTTCATCCTTGGCCGTAAGCATTAGAACCGGAACCGTGCTTCCCCCTTCGCGCAGACGCCGGCAGACCTCGAATCCGTCCACCTGCGGCATCATCACATCCAGGACAACCACATCCGGATCACTGTTCAGTACAGCGCGCAAGCCATCAGCCCCGTTCGTGGCCGTTTTTACGTCATAGCCCTCAAAAGCAAGACCCCGGCGCAGCATGGAAATAATTTTTTCATCATCATCAATAATTAGAATATTCGGCCGCATCCAAACAACCCCCATTGTCCAAATCGTATATCTCTATTGTAACATGATTGCTAGTATTAGCAGCCAGTGCAGCAAAAACGGAAGGGTCTCCCCTTCCGCTCTGCACCTCACCGTCCGGTATCTTACTGCTTCTGAGTTTGTGAAGTGTTGAAGTCGTTTTTATTGCCGATGGTTACAGGAAGTTCAAGCGTTTTGCCGTCACGTACAACGTTGAGCGTGATTTTGTCACCCACTTTGAGGGTCTGGATGTAGGTAATCAAATCCTGGCTGGTTGCATACTTCTTGCCGTTAGCACCTGTGATAATATCGTAAGGACGCAGATCAGCGGTGTAGGCCGGCGATTTGAAGATGATTTCCGCTACGACGGAGCCTTCTTTAATATCCGTACCCATTTGCTTGGCGACCTCATCGGTAATGGTCATGAGTGATGCGCCGATGAACGGAACAGGCTCTTTAGGAATTTCCTGGTTGGCTTCGAGTTTGTCAACAACCTCTTTAATGGTATTTACCGCAATGGCAAAACCAATACCTTGAGAATCCGTGCTTACGGCTACGTTCATTCCGATAACCTGGCCATTCAGATTAAGCAGCGGGCCGCCGGAGTTACCAGGATTGATGGACGCATCTGTTTGCAGCAGGTTTTTGTAATTCCGGGTGCCGCTGCCGTCTTCTTCGTTGATGTCAATGCTGCGGTTTTTGGCGCTGAGCACACCAGCCGTAACGGTATGGTCAAAACCCTGCGGGTTCCCGATAGCCACCACTTCAGAGCCGACCTTGATGCTGTCAGAATCGCCAAGCTGTACGGTCGGGAAGTTTTTGCCTTCAATCTTCAGCACCGCCAAATCCAGATCCTTGCTGACGCCAAGCAGTTTAGCTTCATATGGCTTAGTGTTGCCATCTACAGTTACCTGAATTACATCTGCGTTGTCAACCACATGCTGGTTGGTCAAGATATACCCTGCGGAGTCATAAATAAAGCCTGTTCCGATTCCGAAAGGTGTGAGCTGGGAAGAATTCGCGCCGGAATTCGAGTCTGAATTCGAGTCTGAATTCGAGTCTGAATTCGAGTCCGATCCTGAGCCGGAAGAACTGTTGCCGCCAAATTGATCACCGAAGAAAAACTGTGAAAACGGATCGCTAAAATTTGGATTGGTTGAGTTTCGGCGGGAGCTTGTTTTCACCAAAGTTTCAATCTTGACGACTGCCGGTCCAACGGCGTCCACTACCTTCGAAGCATCCGTTGTGCCTGTGAGCAGCGAAGTTGTCGTGGTTGCAGGTGTGACATCCGCGCTGCCGTTAGCCGTCTTCGCCGCAGTGTTCGATACAGTTGCCATAGTGACCGGGTCCCCAGTGAACCAGTTGCCGCGATCGGCCATGAACATGGAACCGGAGAGAACCACCATCCCGGCCAGAAAAGAGACCAGCACCGCTTTTACCGGCTTCTTCGGTTTGTGGTTATACTGCCAGCCGTTGCCGCCGTCCGCTCCATTCCCGCCGCTGCCGCCCCGTCCGCCATTGCCGTCAAATCCGGTTGTGCGGATCGAGGTGCTGTACGGTACCGGTCTGACCGGCTGTGGAGGCGTAACCTCTACATGTTCCGGTTCCCGGCGGTTGTAGTGCTGCGGATCATCCGGGTTCATCTCATCTTTGTTAAGCGATTTGAAAGGTCCGTAAGAGTAATAGTAGGAAGAGCCGGATTCAGTAGATTCATTATTATTGCTGCTGCTATTGCTATCCCATTCCCGCTCCGGCGAGGGTTCATTATCACGATTAAAGTTGTTTTCGCGGCCATAGTTGTTTTTGTTATCGTCCATGTTTATCTTTCCTCCCGCACCTTGCGCTATCCGGCAAGGGTTAATTTGTTTTCTTGGTCTTATTTTGTACTTTAAACCTTAAGGTCACATTAAAAACAATTTAAACGGAGATAAAAGATAAAAGATGACGGGTGGACCCGTGTGTCAGGCTGCACCGCTGTTAAACTCGTGTTCCTTTGAATTGATCCTGCGGGTGGAACACGAGTTTAAAGGCGGCCGTAAACTTTCCGCTCTGACACACGGGCCCCTTGCAGGGTAGCAGAGATCCGATATTCGCTATGTTATTCGCGAATGGAAGCGAAAAAAAGGCCCGGGCGCACAAAACGCGCCGGACCCTTAATTGTATTTCGTACATTTAAAATAGTGGATGTTGTCGCATCCCAAAGGTTAATTGTATTTGGTACACTTATTTTTTGGAAAAAGCATGGAAGTCAGCCTTTGACCCAAAGTTAGTTGTACAAAATACAGTAAAAATGAAATCATTGCCTCATTCACTCGAAATAGCTGTATGAAGTGCAGTTAGGCCTTTTTCCAGTTAGGTCAGGTCAAGTTACCTATAAACTATTCGCGCAAATTGCTCTATTAGTAGAGTGAACTTAAGAATTCAACCTGCTGCATTGGCGAAATCCTTGATCCACGAGGGTTTCAAACAATCAACTGGCAATTATACTAAATTTCAGCATATTCAACCCTGCGCCCAGCCTTTGCGGTGGGCATATATCGCCAGTTGGGTACGGTCATCCAGCTCGCATTTCATCAGCAGGTTGCTGACATGCGTTTTTACAGTTTTGATGCTGATATGTAGTTCCTCGCCGATATCCTTGTTGGTCTTGCCTTCGGCAATGAGGAGCAGCACTTCCTTCTCCCGTTCCGTAAGGCCGGAGGAATCTCCCTGCACCGTCCGCTGGCGGATGCCCCGGGTAAGGGCCTGGGACACATCGCCGGTCATAACCGGCATGCCGCGGAATGCACCTTGCAGCGCGTAGATCAGCTCCTCTGCCGAGACGGTTTTGAGCACATAGCTCACTGCGCCGGCTTCAATAGCATCCACGACAAGATCATCCTCCAGGAAGCTGGTGAGAATGACGATTTTGAGGCCCGGAAATTCGGCCAGTACAGCCCGGGTAGTCTCTGCGCCGTTCATCACCGGCATCATCAGGTCCATCAATACCAGGTCAGGCAGCGCCTCCTGCCCCCAGTTCCGGAGCATATTGAGCGCTTCCTGTCCGTTCGCCGCCTCTCCGATGACTTCAAACATCGGGTCCAGCATAAGATATGTTTTAAGGCCCATCCGGACCATATCATGATCATCAACAAGCAGAACTTTAATGATACTCATGTTTATCCTCCTCAGAGTTTTAATCATGGTCAGCCCTCAGCCGCACCAGCGCTCTCCAGCTCCGGACCGCCCTGCAGAAATTTGGGTATATGTACGCGGATCGTGGTCCCCGCTCCCTTGCGGCTGATGATTTCCACCTGTCCGCCGAGCTTCTCCGCCCGTTCCCGCATCGTTGTCAGTCCGTAGGAGCCTTGCTTATGCTGCACATGCTCGAAGCCCTGGCCGTCATCGCTGATGCTCAGCACCACTTGTCTCGGCACTTCGCGCAGCGACAGACTGACCATACGCGCGCCTGCATGCTTGACAATATTCGCCATGGATTCCTGTATGATCAGGAACAGCTGATGCTCAATCGCTTCGGACAGCTCTCCCTGCAGCTCAAGCTCCTTCACGCCTTTAAGTCCATTCTGACGGCAATAATCCGGGAACCATTTCTCCAGCGCTTCGAAGAGATTGCGCCCCTCCAGCTCCACCGGCCGAAGCTGGGCAATCAGGGCTCTCATCTGCTTCTGGGCCATTTGGGACATGGTAATCAGCTGATCCATAACGGTCTTGCCGTGCTCTGCGTTCCGTTCCAGCACTTTAGGCAGCGAAGAAGCGGACATATGAATCGCGAACAGCTGCTGGCTCACCGTATCATGCAAATCCCGGGCCATACGCCTGCGCTCTTCAAGTACCGCACTCTCCGCTGCCTTTTCCTTCTCGATCACTTCCTGCTCGCCTAAACGCTGCAGCAGCTGCATTTTATTCTCCACCGTGTCCATCATCATGTTGAATTCGTGGTACACTCTGGTAAAAGACTGGTCGTCGCTCTCAGGCATCCGGACCGAAAGATTGCCTTTGGCTACTTGAAGCATATTCAAGTCCAGAAGATCAATCCGCCGCTGAATCCGCTGGCCCGCCATATACCCGACAATTACCGTGAACAGTACAATCCCTATGCAGAGATACAGCCACATGCGGTAATCCTGAACCTCGATATAGCCCAGGCATGTTCCGGCATACATAAGTCCGGCGGTTACACCGCCGCTAAGAAGAAAATACACCAGCAGCATCCATTTGGTATTGCTCAGCAATTTCCCCATCCCTAACCTACCGTTTTGATTTTTATGTCGCCGATGAAGGCACTGACATTAATGCGGACTTTTTTGCCGGCTTCCTTATAATAAGGGGTCTTGCATTGGACATTGCTCATAAACCCGCTCCGTGATTGTTCCAGAACCTGCATGTCTCCGATAAAAGAGCTGCTGTTGACCTTAACTCCCAGATTCATGTCTTCCGGCACGTACACCTTGATGTCCCCTACAAAAGCAGAGATATTAATCTTGGTCTCCCCGTAAGGAATCTGCGCATTGGTCAGATCCAGCACGGTGTCGCCGATGAACTGCGAAATATTCGTATTTTTGAGCTGGAAATGATCCTTGCCCATATGAACATCCCCGATAAAAGCGGAGCGGTGCGTCGTTTCCTTAGAGTCATCCGTATCGTTAAATCTGCCATGCCATTCGCCATGCCGGCGGGCGTGGCGCTCGTGACGCTCCTGGCGTCTGCGTTCGTGCCGCTCATGCTTTTCCTGCCAGCGTGAATCTGCCGAAGAGCGGATATGCCCGTTGTCCTCATCCTCGTCTTCATCATCCTTCTGCAGATACTCGTTCCAATCCCGCTGGCCCTCAGGCTTGCCGAATTTCTGCTCGAACTGCTCATCGAGTGTGGATTCAAGAGGCTTGGGAGGTTCCACATCCAAAGAGCTTTTCCCGGGTCCCGGAGGATAAAAAGTTGGCGGTGCTGGCGGTGCCGGAGGTGCCGGAGGAACGGGAGGAGTATGGTCCCGCGGTTTGAAGATGACATACAGCCCGCCGCCGATCAGCATAACGGGTATCAGCAATTTGAAGAAATCACCTGCCGATACATAAAACCAATCCAGGTTGCGGCCCAGGAAAAACACCCCAAGCGCGAGATAAAAGAAGCCCCAAAACACAGATGATCCCTTGCCGTGGTCATTGGTGGACAGAAAATTCTGCACACCCATAACAATAAGAATAACCGGCCAATAATCGGCGAACAAGGAACCTACGTTGAAATCAGTGTACCCCATCTGCCTAAGCAGAAACATCGCTCCCAGTCCAATCAGGATCAGCCCCCCGAGGATCTGGCTGGTGAATCGTCTTTTCATCCTTCATTTCCCCTTTATATTGATGTAGCTCACTTCGTTCAATCTTATAGCCTTAGTCTACAGGAACAGGCGGCCGGAGAACAGCGCCGGGAGAAGGAAACTTGACTCAGTCTCTGGACTGAGCAGTATGGGAAATAAAGTAAATTTTGGCGCAATAAAAAGGCCGCCCCGCCGCTCAGGAACTGAACGGGATCGGGACAGCCGATTAAATAGCAGATGCAATTTGAAAGCTATCGCTCCAAAAGCTTAGACAACAGCATTACTGCTGTGGTTTTTGGACCGGTTTGGCAATACTTTGCTTCGATGCGCCGTCATTTTCAACAGCAAACTCAGCATTGAATTTTTCATTAGGTGTTTTATAGTTTTCTTGGACCTTTGGTTTTTTAGAAGTAGCCACGGAACTCACCTCCCTTGTCTCTTGGCAGCCTGAATTCAGATTGCGTCCGAGATTCTAACGAAAGAGGCTTTGCTTTGCCCCCGTCCGTATTATGAGAAAGGCAGGACCTATTTATGCATGACCAAGTGAAATAAAATTCATACTGCCGGTGTATACGGCGAGTCTAAATGACTTCCTCCAGCAGATCCTGCGGGATGGCATTATAAGTTTGGATGGCCTGCCCCAGACTCTTCAGCATGTTCTCGGTACATTTTCCGTTCCCCCGCTTAATGAGCTGAACCACTACCGTCTTTTTCCCCACTCCTTGTAGACCTGCTTGGTGGTGCTAAAATAAAGATCAATCTTCCGGCCTTTAATAGCCGAACCTGTATCCGCTACAACCGCGTAGCCATAGCCGGGTATATACAGCACGCTGCCAAGCGGAATTACTTTCGGGTCGGCGGCAATGGTCGATACGGCATTTTTATCCCGGCGGACTTTGACACCTGAATAGGTGATACCGTACTGCGGATGCTTTGCGGTTTTACCTGTAGACTCATAACCTGCTGTATAGCCTGTAGCCGTTACTTTTAAAGAAGAGATAATCTGCTCCGGTGCAGGTGCCGCTACCTGAATGGATGCCGGCCTCAGCGGCTGCTTCGCCGGTGGTTGGACTGCTTGTGGAGCTGCCGGATGCCCGGGAGCCTGAGCCGCTGCCGGCCGGCCCGATTGGGCGAGCGCCTCCGAACGGGAAACCCCTCTGGAAACGGACTCCCCTGAGCGTACAGTGCGGCTTGGCCAACCGCAAGCACGTCATTCCGAGTATGGCTGCTGGCACTGCAGAACGGCACAGCATCCTTTGTATATTGCGGATCAAGTGACATTGTTGTACTGCTTAGCTGATTTGCAGTGTCTCCCGTCCCGTTAGCTTCCACCCGCTTGCGCCCGAAATCAGGATAGACTCCGGCAGCAGTCAGCAAAAGTACAATAGTGACGAAAAGACACCAAAACCTCTGGCATAAGCCCATTTTGTTCATTAGTTAAACCTCCCCCTATTAGCGAAGGTTTCCCGTTTCACAAAATTTTATACCTGCAACCGCAAGGTTACGGACGCAGGGGGCATATGACAGAGGCTTATAAATGGCAATAACACTATCAGGATATCTGCGGCAGCAGCTTAGATTACACGCTCCGCAACTTCCTTAACCAATGTGGCGATGACTTCCTGCAGCGGCTGGGCACCGATATCGCCTTCGCCGCGTTTGCGGATTGAGACGCTTCCCGCGTTCATCTCGTTTTCGCCGACCACGAACATATAAGGCAGCTTCTCCAGCTGTGCTTCCCGGATCTTGTAGCCCATTTTCTCGTTGCGCAGGTCCACTTCGGCCCGGATTCCGCTGGCCAGCAGCTTCGCTTCAACATCCTTGGCGTAATCATCAAATGCCGAGGATACCGGAATGATCTTCACCTGCTGAGGGGACAGCCAGAGCGGCAGGGAACCGGCAAAGTTCTCCAGCAGGAAGGCTACAAAACGTTCCATGGTACCGAGGATACCACGGTGAAGTACGACCGGACGGTGCTTTTGGCCATCATCGCCGACATACTCCAGCTCAAAGCGCTCAGGAAGCAGGAAGTCGATCTGTACGGTGGACAATGTTTCTTCTTTGCCCAGCGCCGTCCGGATCTGCACGTCCAGCTTCGGACCGTAGAACGCGGCTTCCCCGTCCGCTTCAAAGAACGGCAGGCCGGCTTCTTCAGCCACTTCGCGCAGCATCCGCTGTGCAGTCTCCCACATTTCATCGTTCTGGAAATATTTCTCGGTATCCTGCGGATCGCGGTAGGACAAGCGGAAACGGTAATCGTGAATGCCGAAATCGCTGTATACCCGCTTGATCAGATCCAGTACACGGGTGAACTCGCTCTTAATCTGGTCCAGACGGCAGAAGATATGGGAATCATTCAGCGTCATGGAGCGCACGCGGTGCAGACCTGTCAACGCGCCGGACATCTCATAGCGGTGCATCGTGCCAAGCTCAGCGATACGGATCGGCAGATCGCGGTAGCTGTGCATCGAGCTTTTATAAATCATCATATGATGCGGGCAGTTCATCGGGCGGAGGACGAATTCTTCAGTATCGATCGTCATCTTGGGGAACATATCTTCCTGGTAATGCTCCCAGTGCCCGGAAGTTTTGTACAGCTCCACGTTGCCAAGCACCGGAGTGTATACATGCTGATATCCAAGGCTGGCTTCCAAATCGACGATATAACGTTCCAGAATACTGCGCAGCTTTGCGCCTTTGGGCAGCCAGATCGGCAGACCCTGGCCTACCAGCTGGTTGAAGGTGAAGATTTCCAGCTCTTTGCCGAGCTTCCGGTGGTCGCGTTTCTTGGCTTCCTCCAGCAGACGCAGATGCTCATCGAGCTGTGCTTTTTTGATCCAGGCTGTTCCGTATACACGTTGAAGCATCTTGTTCTTGCTGTCGCCGCGCCAGTAAGCTCCGGCTACATTCATCAGCTTGAACACTTTGATCTTCGCTGTGGAAGGGACATGCGGACCGCGGCAGAGGTCAAAGAACTCTCCCTGTTCATAAATCGTGATCACGCTATCCTCAGGCAGCGCCTCGATCAGCTCCAGCTTGTACGGATCGCCCAGCTCGCCGAAACGCTCCAGCGCTTCCTTCCGGCTGACCTCTTTGCGGATAATCGGCAGATTCTCGGATACGATACGTTCCATTTCCTTCTCGATCTTCAGCAGATCCTCCGGATTCAGCGGGTGCTCCAGATCCATATCATAGTAGAAGCCGTCTTCGATTACCGGGCCTACCCCCAGCTTAACCTCCTTGGTTCCGAACAGGCGCCGTACCGCCTGCGCCATCAAGTGGGCAGTACTGTGGCGCATCACTTCGAGGCCTTCCGGCGAATCCAGGGTCACGATCTCCACCAGCGCACCTTCCTGCAGCGGCGTTGCCAAGTCTACAACAACCCCGTTCAGCTTGCCTGCTGCCGCATTCTTGCGGAGCCCGCTGCTGATCGAAGCCGCTACATCGTCAATGCTGCTGCCATCCGCGTATTCCCGGACCGAGCCGTCCGGAAGCTTAATATTTACCGACATGATTATTCCTCCTGAAAGTTTTGTGAGGATCGAAAGCATCCACTTAGTTTTGTGAGCATCTGCTCCTTAGGCTATCAATACATACAAAAAACACCCGTCCCGCAAAGGGACGAGTGATTGCACCCGTGGTTCCACCCAAATTCGATTCCGAGCCTTCAAGAATCCTTCATCAGCATGGGAATAACGGCCATGAACCGGCGGTTCTTACTATCCCCTGCAGGCTGTCCGCAGACAGCACCCTGGAGTTCATAACCGCAGCTACAAAGGGGTAGATCGGTTACCGGATACCGGAGGAAATCGCAGCCTGAAGTTCCCTCTCTCTGAAGCGGCCCTATAGTAACAATCCCTATCTTTGTCAACGCTGTTAACATGAATCATGTGTAATTATAATTCTGTCTCCGGCGTTCCGTCAAGTCAATCCCTTCAATTATCATCCGCATTACCACCGCCAAAAAAAATCAGGGCAGAAGCTGCCTTCTGCCCCGCAACTCTATTCTTCCCGGCGTTTCCGTTCAGGCAAGCGGCCTGCGCGCTTCAAAGCCTCACGCAGCAAATACTCGATATGTCCGTTTACGCTGCGAAATTCTTCTCCCGCCCACCGTTCCAGCGCTTCGTGCAGTTCGGGATCGATCCGCAGCGGAAAGCTCTTCTTGGCCGCCATGATGAACCGTCCTTAGTATAACGAGCCGGCGTTAATGACCGGACTCGCTCCGCGCTCGGACACAATCGCTACCATCAGATTGTTAATCATCGCCGCCTTGCGTTCTTCATCAAGCTCTACTACACCGCTCTCTTTCAGCTGGCGGATCGCCATATCCACCATACCGACGGCACCCTCCACAATAATCTGCCGTGCGGACAGAATAGCAGAAGCCTGCTGGCGCTGCAGCATGGTGCTGGCGATTTCTGTTGAATACGCGAGATGCGTCAGGCGCGCCTCAATGACTTCAACACCGGATAAGGAAAGACGCTCCTGCAGCTCCGCTGCCAGCTCCTTGGCGATTTCATCTGAATTCGCCCGCAGGGACATCCCGGACTCGTTAAAATTGTCGTAAGGATACCGGCTGGCCACATGCCGCAGCGCGGTCTCGCTCTGAATTTCTACAAAAGCCATATATTTGTCTACATCAAACAACGCTTTGGCCGAATTGACAACCTTAAATACGATAACTGCAGCAATCTCAATCGGGTTCCCCTCGACATCATTTACCTTCAGCTTCACACTGTTGAAATTACGCACCCGCAGGGATACGGTCTTGCGGATACTGAACGGAATGACGGCAAAAAGTCCGCTGTTGACAATGGTACCGACATATTTACCAAAAAAGGTAACCACGACTGACTTATTCGGCTGTACTACCGTAATACTCGTACAAAGCACACCTGCTAAGACGAACAGGATTACGGGAACTGCAGCATAATCATAAGCTGCACCATAAATCCCCCCTGCCACACAGATGGCAATAAGCGCAATAACCAAAAAGCCGCTAACCGGATGCAATGTTTTTTCTTTCATGAAAGGCACCTCCAGAAGATATGTATTTGATATAATTATGATATCACTTTTGGATATGAATGTAAACATAAAAATCACTGCACTTTAACCGTTCTTCTTTTATAATACGAATCTATCAAGGCCATAATCTAAACTATTAATTGAAGAAGGAAGTGGAACACATGAGTGTTAAGGAACAAGTACTGGATATTATCAAAGCATCAGAAACACCGCTCAGCGCAGGCGAGGTTGAAAAGCTGTCCGGTCTGGAACGCAAAGCCATCGACAAGGCATTCACCGAGCTGAAAAAAGAAAATGCGATTGTTTCCCCGATCCGCTGCAAGTGGGAAGCTGCCGTCAAATAACGCACTCTACTCCTGCCTGAACATCAAAAGAGCTCCGCTGCCATCTAAAATCGATGGGCGGAGCTCTTTTTTGAATGACTAAGTCATGCCAGATTCAAAGCTTAGGAAGCTTTCTTCTCCAGCATACGGTAAATGATGACCGCTGCCTGTGCACGGGTAGCATCGTTCTTCGGCGCAAATTTCTTTCCATCTACTCCGTTGACAATGCCAAGCTGTGTAAGCTGGGCTACAGCCTCTTGAGCATAGGATGCGATCTTCGCCTTGTCGCCAAAGTCGGCAAGTGCAGATGCTGTGTCGATGGACTGCAATTGATCCTTAAGCGCAGCCGCGATCATAAGCGCCATTTCTTCACGGGTCACTTCTCGGCCCGGCTCGAACTTGCCGTTGCCGGAGCCTTTCACAATACCGGCGTTAACAGCAGCAGCAATCGCATCGGTATACCATACCCCTTGCTTCACATCGCTGAATTTGGTGCTTGCTCCTGAAGGAGTAAGGTCCAGTGCACGAACAAGCATCGTTACAAATTCTGCGCGTGTTACTGTTTTGTTCGGTGCAAAGTTTTTGCCGTCTATTCCTTTAATAATCCCCTTGGCCGCCAAAGCGTTGATGGCCTCCTGAGCCCAAGCCACTTTGCCCAAATCTCCAAAAGTGATTACAGGCGTTGGTGTAGGAGCCGGAGTTGCAGTTGCGGCCGGTGCAGGCGTTGCCGTTGCAGCCGGTGCAGGCGTAGCCGTAGGTTTTGGCGTTGCAGTTGGGGCAGTACCCCTCCGCCTCCGCCGCCTTGACCCGGAGCAGGTGTTGAAGCCGTCAGATTATTCGTAATCCGGCCTTCAATCGCGGCTGTAATCGGGCCGCCCTTAAACGTATTCTTAACGTAATCATAGAAGACATCCAGGTCAATCGGACCTGCCAGGGATTCACTGGCTTTGGTCAGTACACTATAGTTGTCGCCGCCCGCAGCCATGAAGTTATTGACCACTGCCGTGTAGCTTTGTGTCATGCTGATCGGCGTTCCGTCGGTTTTGGTCAGGCTGGCAATCCGGTCAGCCACCGGCAGGTACATATTTGCGGTATATTTCAGACCGGAGATCTGAAGGGTTTTGGTGTCAGCCGTTCCGTCAGCTTTGGTTCCCCATTGCTGCTGAAGCAGGGTCTTGATCTGCTCACCGGTCAGCGTCAGCTTCACCAGCGTGTTGCCGAATGGCTGGACTTTCGCCAGGTCGCCAAAAGCTACATTACCTTTCGGAAGATCGGCGCGGATGCCGCCCGGATTCATGAAGGCGAAATCTGCGCTGTTGCCTTTGCCATCTTTAAAATCAGCCTGGCGCATAGCGTCGGCAATCAGGTTGCCGAGAGGAGCTTCGTTATTGTAAGCATCCGTACGGGTAACCGAACCGTCTGTGGTGCCGACTGGTAGAGTTAACTCCGGATGAAGATTAAGGTACTTGTTCACCAAGGCCACCGTTTCAGCGTCCGGTTCCACTCCTTTTTGGAAGGTTGAGGTTACAGTAGCGGATTTGGCTTTGACATCCTTGGTTTCCGAGTCGATCACCAGTGTGATGTCTTCAAATGCTGTGCCGTAGGAATAAGCCTGAACAATCAGCTTACCGTTCACTACACCATTGGCAAGCGCATGATTGTCGCCGGCCACGATGACATCAACCGGTGAATCGGCGGGAAGAGCCTTGGCCAAATCCGCGGCTTCGCCCGTAGTCACATCCCCTTTGGTGGTTGCCGGGTCATGGGCAAGGACAATAATCGTTTCAACGCCTTGCTTCTGAAGCTCTGCAGCATATTTGCCAATCGCCGCAACCTCTTCCTCAGCGCTCAGGAATTTCACTCCGGCTGTACCGGCCGGAGATACCTTGCTTGGCGTTGCTTTGGTAACGACGCCGATAAATCCGATTTTAACGCCGCCCACTTCTTTGATGGTATAAGGTTGGATAATTGGTTTTCCGGTATCTTTGTCAACTGCATTGGCATTAATATAATCAAAATTTACAGGTGCATGGGTAATGGTGGTCTTAACAGGATCTACACCTCCATAAATTTGTGCTTTCAGCGCTGCGACGCCCTGGTCAAACTCATGGTTGCCCAAAGTTCCGACATCGAACTTCATCAGGTTCATCCATTCCAGCGTCGGTTTGTCGCGCTCCATTGAGGACACCGGAGCTGAAGCTCCTACAGAGTCTCCATTGTGGACAAGCAGCGAGTTCGCATATTGCGCGCGTGCCGTTTTCAGGTAAGTTGCCAGAATCGCAGCTGTACCCACAGCCTTATCGCCTACAAAAGACGTAGTATCCAATTGGCCGTGGAAGTCATTGATTCCAAGAATATGAACCTTAACATCACCGCTCAGATCGAGGTTGTAAATTTCAAACCCTTTATCGTTCTGTGTGCC
Organism: Paenibacillus sonchi; assembly: GCF_016772475.1. NCBI lineage: Bacteria > Bacillati > Bacillota > Bacilli > Caryophanales > Paenibacillaceae > Paenibacillus > Paenibacillus sonchi. The sequence goes on along the minus strand of NZ_CP068595.1, from coordinate 4,267,231 downwards.
GGTATCCGTAATTTTATCATCCTTGCGCAATACATTCTTAGCCTTCGGAGAAGAGGTGAAGGTTACTTTGACATCCCCTTTGATCGGCGCAATGGACCAGTTGTTGTCGGCAGGCTGATTCACAGTACCTGCTTCCTTGATATAATCCATCAGAATCTGACGGTTTTCTTCCAGCGTATCAATGATCAGTTTGCCGTCTTTGATAGGGAAGTTACCGCCGCCGCTCGCACGGTAGTTATTGGTAACCACGATGAATTTCTGATTCATATCTAGCGGTTTGCCGTCATAAGTAATGGAAGTTATCCGGCTGGAAGAACCGTCATTAATCGTTCCATCCGTTTTGTATTTTGCATTTTTGGTCACATCAATCTTATATTTAATTCCGTCAATAACGTCGAAATTATATACGGCGAACTTGGAGTTGAGCAGCTCCTGCGGCGTAGTAACTGCCGGATCGATGCGGTTGAATGCCCCCGCACTCATCTCTACCCATTCTTTTACCGTAGCGCCGCTGACCTCGACCGCTTTCAGCGTATTATCGTAGAGGTACAAGTCACTTGCACTGCGAATGGTCAATGGTCCTGCTTCGATTTCCGTATACTCTTCCGGACCGTTGCGTCCGGCCTTGAAGGGTGCTCCTACACTAAGAATGGCCTTCCCCTTGTACTGGGCCAAAGAGGGATCTGTATTAATCAGATTCTCGACATAACGCTTCTGGGCATAGGTTACGATCTGAACGGTCGGATCATCCTGCACCAGAGCAAAAAAGCTGTTCATAGGTACGGTTGTTGTGCCGAGCGTTTCATTGACGTACTTCATTGTGGCCTGATGATTGGCAGCAACAGCCGCGTCTACCTCAGGGTCCGGTTCCACATTGGAAATATTCACTTTGTTCTCGGTTCTGTAAATCGAACGTGTCGAGGAAGTGGAAGCGGATTTGTCCACCTTCCAATGCCCGCTCTTAGCCGGGTCCGGACTAATGGCAAGGTCGATCAGGCCCAAATACCCGCCGCCATAACCGGCTTGAACTGCGGGAACGCCATTAATTTGGCCTTTGGCATTGTCAATGCCGGGCAGCTCGTTGCCAGCGGCATCCTTGAATGATGCATCCAGTGCTTTCACATCCGCCGCAGGGAATACCTTATGGGTATGGGAGAACGTAATGGCATCAATGCCTGCAACCTTGCTGAGCGCATTAATGTCATTTTCAGAGAAGTCTCCTTCCACAGCGGACCCGTCAAAACCGGTATGCGCCATAGCTACGATAACATCGGCACCTTCAGCCTTCATTTGCGGAACAAATTTGCTGGCTGTCGCAGCAATGTCTTTAGTGATGACCTTGCCTTCCAGGTTGGCTTTGTCCCAGTCCATGATCTGCGGTGTCACCAAGCCAAGAAGACCGACCTTGATGGTCTGCTCTACTCCGTTGCTGTCTTTGACCTTTTTATCCAAAATCTTGTATGGCGTAAAATAGTTCTCATCATTCTCAGGATTGTTATCCTTGTCATCCACATACACGTTTGCATTCAAATAAGGGAACTTCGGAAAATTATTAGAATGGCTGTAAGTAGCATAGGTTGCAGATGTTACGCTCTCCAGATAATTCAGACCATAGTTAAATTCATGATTGCCAAGCGTTGCCGCATCATAGCCCATAATATTCATAGCCGCAATCATCGGATGAATCTGGTTCAGCTTGCCCTCCGGATCAGCCTGCTTCGACATGTATGTGCCAAGCGGTGTGCCTTGAATCAAATCGCCGTTATCGAGTAGAAGATTGTATGTTCCTTTCGGCTCTGCCTTAGCTTGTTTTACCAAAGTCGCCGTCCGGTCCAGCCCCACTGTTAACGATGCATTGTCCTTAAAATAATCCCAGCCCATCACATTCGTGTGAACATCCGTGGTGCTCATCAAACGCAGATTAATTGTCCCTGGAGTTCCCGGATCAACCGTTTCAGCGCCTGCGGCTTCTGCCTTGCCTGCTCCCAAAACCGGAACTGCAAAAACTCCGCCCAGCACTTGTGCTGCCAGAACGGTGGTCGCCAATATCGAAGCTATCGGCTTGTTCCAACTTCTTTCTCCCATAAGTCAGATATCCTCCCCATATGTTTCGTATTCCTACTTATGCTGACCGCAAGATTGTATCATACCCAAAATTATGAATCTAGCAAAATGCATTAACTCTAAGTAATAGTTGTGTAAAATATCACATTTCAACCGTTAATTTTGGGTAAAATGCCTATAAAAATTTACATAACACAAAAAAAAGTCTATCTTTGTAAATTCCCATAGAGGAATTCCACAAGGATAGACTCCGCAAAAAAATCTCACACATAAAGTGATGAATCTTTTGAATTTTATTAAATAATTAGTTCTGCATTACAAAATCATTGTCAATCTTCGCATCTGCATCGTCGAACACCCGCAGGATATCGTAACGCGTGTTGCGCTGCGCAGGGATTTTGCCTGCTTCACGAATGATCTGGGTGATCGACTCGATGTTGACCTTATGGGTTGCACCCGCTGAGGATACTACATTCTCTTCAATCATGGTGCTGCCAAAATCATTGCAGCCATACTGCAGGGACAGCTTGCCGACCTCCGGCCCCATCGTAACCCATGAGGACTGGAAGTTTTTGATGTTGTCCAGCACCAGACGGCTGATAGCCACGGTCTTAAGGTATTCTTCCGGGGTCTGTCTGTCCAGCTTCAGATTGGTATTATCGGGCTGGAAGGTCCAGGAGATAAACGCCAGGAACCCTTCGGAGTCATATTTGTTCGCGATGCACTCATCCTGAGCCTCACGTACCCGCAGCAGATGAAGCGCCCGCTCCTCCATGCTCTCGCCAAGGCCGATAACCATGGTCGCCGTAGTGTTCATGCCGATCTTGTGCGCGGTCTGCATGACATCCATCCATTCCCGCCAGGAGCCTTTGAGACGGCTGATTTTGCGGCGGGTCCGGTCATCCAGAATTTCTGCACCGCCCCCGGGAAGGGAATCCAGACCTGCAGCGTGAATCTCGCGGACCACCTGCTCCAGCGGCAAACCGGATACTTCGACCATTTTCATAATCTCCGCAGGGGAGAAGGAATGCATGGTGATCTCCGGGAAACGCTGCTTAATTCCACGCAGTAAATCCGTATAATAGCTAAATGGCAGATTGGGGTTGGTTCCGCCTTGCATGAGAATTTCTGTACCATTCACATCGATGGTTTCCTGGATTTTCTGAAAAATCGTCTCGTCGGGCAGCACATATCCTTCCTCAGAGCCCGGTCTGCGGTAAAATGCACAGAAACGGCAGTACACATCACATACATTCGTATAGTTGATATTGCGGCCAATAACGAATGTAGCCAGCGGGTCGGGGTGCCAGCGTTTCATGATAATGTCAGCGGCAGCGCCCATTTTTTCAATTTCGTTGCTTTCGAACAACCGGACCGTATCCTCCAGCCCGAGCCGTTCGCCCTTCAGCGTTTTGTCCAGAATCAGATCTATCGCGCTCATCGTTCGCAGCCTCCTTTTTTACGCCTATACTATAAAATGGATGAATTAAATTTGTACAACATTTGAATAAGCTCGTTCCTCCATCGTATCACAATCCGGACGCCTTGAGAAACCTTTGCTGAGACCCCGATATATCTTTGTTGTCAAAAAACAGCGGCACCCGTGTGGGCGCCGCGGTTAAGCTTATTATTCTGCTGAAGATGCTGTGCCGGCAGATGCCTCTTCCAGCTCGGTCCGGGCTGCTTCCAGCGCCTGTCCGAGATCGGCAATCAAATCATCCGCATGCTCAATCCCGACGGAGAAGCGCAGTAGGCGGTCATCCACACCGACAGCGTCGCGGATCTCCACCGGGATATCTGCATGGGTCTGCACCGCCGGATAGGTCATCAGCGACTCCACTCCGCCGAGGCTTTCGGCGAAGGCAATCAGGCGGATATGGCGCAGCAGCGGCTCGACATATCTGGCATCTTTTACCTTAAAGGAGAAGATTCCGGTGTTGCCCGAGGATTGGTGTTTCTGGATGTCATACCCCGGATGGTCAGGAAGCCCCGGATGGAAGACCTCAGCGATTGCCGGATGCTCCAGCAGATAGCGGGCCAGCGCCAGCGCATTGCTCTCATGCCGTTCCATGCGCAGTGCGAGTGTCTTCATGCCCTTCATCAGCTGGTAGCTGTCATTCGGCGCAAGCACTGCGCCCAGGGAATTGTGCAGAATGGCCATTTCCGCAGACAGCTCGGTGCCTTTGGTTACGATCAGTCCGGCAAGCACATCGTTATGCCCTCCCAAGTATTTGGTCGCGCTATGGACGATGATATCCGCCCCCAGCTCCAGCGGCCGCTGGAAAAAAGGCGTCAGCAGCGTATTGTCCACAATGGTAAGCAGTCCATGGCGGCGGGACCACGTACATACAGCTTCTATATCCGTAATCATCATCAGCGGATTGGTAGGCGTTTCGATAAAAACAGCTTTGGTATTCGGACGCCGTGAAGCCTCCAGGCCGTCCAGATCGTTCGTATCCACATAAGAGGCGCTTATGCCGTATTTGGAGAGAATCCGTTCAAGCAGACGGTAGGTCCCGCCGTACAGGTCCAGCGAAACCACTAAATGATCCCCTTGTCCAAATAAGGCAAACACGGTTGTCAGCGCAGCCATCCCGGAGCTGCAGGCAAAGGCAGCATCCCCGGACTCAAGCTCTGCCACAGCTTCTTCCAGCACCGAGCGGGTAGGATTCTTCGTACGGATGTAATCAAACCCCGTGCTCTGCCCAAGTCTGGGATGACGGAATGCCGTCGCATTGTAAATCGGATAATTAATTGCCCCCGTAGCCGGGTCCTCCTGTGAACCTATCTGCGCCAATCTGCTCTCAATCCTCAGTTTTTCATCCATTGCTGCTGCCTCCTAAGTGTGGTGTTCTCTTCTATATATTTAGAATACTAAATAATCCGCCTGGTCTATATCGTAAGGAGTCTCCTGGTATACATAGTAATTGAGCCAATTAGAGAATAATAAGTTGGCATGGGCACGCCAGACTGCCGGCGGTGTGCGCAGCGGATCATCCTGAGGATAGTAATGCTTCGGAATCGCAATATCCATTCCTTTGGCGATATCCCGGTCATATTCCCACTTTAACGAAAACGGATCATATTCGGAATGCCCGGTCACAAAAATCTGCTTGCCGTCAAGCGTCGAAACCAGATACACCCCGGCTTCTTCCGATTCGGCCAGAATCTGCAGTTCGGGATTGGCCAGGATATCTTCACGCGAGACATCCGTGTGCCGGGAATGCGGGACATGGAACACCTCGTCAAAGCCGCGCAGGAGCTTTACATTATTCTGACTCACGGTATGCGGGAACACGCCGAAGCATTTCTCGTCCAGATTCACCTTGTGCACGCCAAAGTGATGATAGAGCCCTGCCTGTGCCGCCCAACAGATATGCATGGTCGAGGTCACGTTATGCTTGCTCCATTCGAAGATCACTTTCAATTCTTCCCAATAATTCACGTCTTCAAATTCCAGCTGCTCCACCGGAGCCCCGGTGATGATCAGTCCGTCAAAGCGGCGGTCGCTGATCTCGTCAAAGGTTTTGTAAAAACTCTTCAAATGCTCCGCCGAAGTGTTCTTCGAGGTATGGGAGCTTGGGTGCAGCAGCACAACATCCACCTGAAGCGGTGAATTCCCGACCAGACGCAGCAGCTGCGTTTCTGTCGTTTCCTTCGTAGGCATTAAGTTCAGGATCGCGATGCGCAGCGGGCGGATGTCCTGGTGGAAGGCCTGGCTTTCATCCATTACAAAAATATTTTCTCCGGACAATACTTCTTTGGCCGGCAGGCTGTCGGGAATTTTTATCGGCATATCTAGTTTCCACTCCTTCGTTGATGACAATGTAAAAATGACCTTTCTCATGTGAGAAAGGTCATATATCTGCAGTCATATGCGCCTCTCTCATCTGCCAGAGAACTTGTGCCGGGCAGCCGGACAGGCTTCCCAATACAAAGTTTCCGCAAGAATTAGCACCGTGCGTTCACACGCCGGTTGCCGGGTTTCATCGGGCTAGTCCCTCCACCTGCTCTTGATAAGATTTCGCTGTATTCAATTGAGAAAAAGTCACATAACGTTAAATGCTTTTCTTAAAATTTACTTTAAATCATGAACCTCCTTTTCGTCAAGTCCATACAATGCTATTGGTCCGAAAAGCGACAAGAATTTAGCTTGAAAGACCCATAACCGGGGGTTATACTAGACAAGGGTTTCACAGCCCCTATCTGACGAAAAGAAGAGGTGAGAGAAGAATGGAAGGCGACCCGAGTTCGCAGTTAAGCGTCCAGAAAGAACAACCACACAGGATTAACATCAGCTTGCCGGCGGCGGGAGCATTTCTTCTTCATGCTCTCGAACCGTCATTTGGCCTTATACATTGACTGTACCACCGGCCAAGCTGATTTTTCCCTGTGCCTTAATTTAGCACAGGCCCTGGAGAAGACCAGGGTCAAGAGGAGTGGATCAGATGAAAATCCGGATGGTAAACGCAGGGGTTTTTACACCTGTAGATGACATTGAAGAAACATTGAATGCCCCTGCTGAGGGATTTTATTGGATTGATGCGGATGTTGAGGATCTGGAGCTGCTTCAGCCTTTATACAATCTGCATGATTTGGCTGTGGAGGACTGCCTCAGCGAAGAGGATCAGCGCCCGAAGCTGGAAATTTACGAAAGCCATTATTTTATTGTAGTCAACAGCATCCGTTTTGATGATGAAGAGATTTTTCTCCGTGCACTCAACGTGTTTCTGGGCAGACATTTCATTATCACCGTAACCAAGCAAAAAATTCACGAGCTGCGCGTGCTGAAGCCCATTCTGTGGGAGCAGGAGGTCAGCGAGCCTGACCGTTTCCTGTATCTGCTCATCGACCTTGTCGTAGACAATTATTTCTCCGTCGGCGACCGGATTGAAGCCCGGATTGAGAAGCTGGAAGAGGATATTCTGATGCATACCAAGAAATCGCATCTGAGCGAAATCATTGGTCTGCGCAGTGAAATTCTCTGGCTGAAGAAAATGCTGGGGCCACAGAAGGAAGTTATCAACACGCTTAACAAAAAGGACCTCCGCCTGATCGATGATCAGCTGCAGAAGTATTTCAGCGATATTTATGAAAATGCGGTCAAGATCTCTGAAACGTTTGAAACGTACCGCGATCTCATGGGGAACTTACGTGAAGCCTATCAATCCAGTATCGCCAACCGTGCCAATGAGATCATGAGAGTGTTCACCGCGATCACCACAATATTCATGCCGCTTACCGTGATTACCGGTATTTACGGGATGAACTTTGATAACATTCCCGAGACCCATTCCCAATACGGCTATTATGGAGTTATTGCTGTCATGGTAACGCTCGGCTGCGGCATGCTGGTTGTTTTCCGCAAAAAGGATTGGTTATGACCATAAATGGACGAATAAGCAGGACGAAGGCTTCTCTGCCCCCGGGCAAGGAAACCTTCGTCTTTTTGGTTTATTTCAGGGATTCTGCATCCGCTGCTTCAATCTGCAAAAACAACCGTTCTGCATCCTCGCGCTTGCACAGCTGACGCTCCGGATTCATCACCGCCGCCGCTCCGGAGGCGATTCCGAATTGAACGGCCCGGCGCAGCGGCCAGCCCCGTTCCAGACTGTAGACCAGCCCGCCCACCAGACTGTCCCCTGCCCCTACTACACTCAGCACGGGAACTTCGGGGGCCTTGAGATGCTCGCAGCCCTCTCTGGTAATCAGCAATGCCCCCTCGCCGCCAAGGGATACCACCACCACTTCGGTCCGCCCTTGCTCGATCAGCTCCAACGCAGCCGCCCGGACCTCTGCATCCCCTGTAATAGAATGTCTGGTCAGTTCCTCAAGCTCGCGCGCATTCGGTTTGAGCAGGTATACGCCTGCATCAGCCGCCTTTTGCAGCGCTTCTCCCGAGGTATCGACAATCACCCGCGCCTGCCAAGGCTTCACGGCTTCAATTACACGCCCGTAGAAATCCGCCGGACACCCTGGAGGCAGACTGCCGCTGGCCACAATGTAGGTTGGCTTCCCTTCCAGGGATTTCAGCTGCTCCAGGCACTGCTGCCAATCGCCCTCAATAAAGTGCGGGCCGGGCATATCGAACCGGAATTGCTGGCCCGTGGATTCTTCCACAACAATCAGATTTTCCCGTGTCTGCCCTGAAATCGGGATCTCCTGGTGCCCGACACCCTCCTGCTCCAGCATCTCATGCAGCAGCTTCCCGTGCAGTCCTCCCGATGCATACAGGGCCAAGGACTCCCCGCCCAATCTGTGGATCGCCCGGGACACATTGACCCCGCCTCCCCCCGGCTTATAGGATGCCTCCCGGCAGCGCAGCTTATGGTCGGGAACAACCTTGTCAATACCTGTGCTGGCGTCTACGCTGGGGTTAACCGTTAATGTTACGATCATAGGTTTATCTCCTTTATATGCGGAATACCTGTATATTACTCCAAATTGCGGCATTCTCCTAAAGGGAGTCCCCAGAGGCCTTCTCCTAAAGAGGGCCCCAACGGCCTTCAGCTGAAAACACAGGGCTCTGCAGCATACTCTGACCCTGGACGGGGCAGCCATACTGCGGGGATGCCGGAACTAGGCGAATTATTTGGATTGAACTTGAAATCTGTAGTCACTGACAATCCCAAAATCAAAAATCTCCAGTTCAGATTATATAGTACAGCTATTAGCTGGAGTTAAGAAATGGGGGCAAGCCCCCGTTGAATTTTCTGCGGGCACAGACTCTAGGCAATTATAAATTCGTCGCCGCTTCCAGCTGGACGGACTGCCCCCGCCGGTAGCGGATGCGGATCAGCCGCAGGCGTTCGTAATACACATCCAGGCCTTCCGCAGGCGAGAACCCTTCCCCGTAGGCTTTGTACAGTACAGGCTTGAGAAAGGTATCACCCATCAGCTCATAGGCAGTCCATACACTGGCTTGCTCGCTGGAGGATACCTCAGCCAATTCGAGAGCAATGAGCTTTTCGACGGAATAGCCGTCCTTGTCAAGCTCCTCTATCGCTTCAAGCACCTCGCGGCGGCTTATTCCGCTCAGTGCCTTCAGTTGCTCAATGCCAAGGCCTTCCCCGATTCCCTGCAGCAGAACCCTGCGCAGCCGCAGCCGTTCCAGCTGCTTCTTGTACTTCAGCTCCTTCTGCTTGTACTGCCAGGAAACAAAATGCTCCTCGTCAACGGCTTCATGCACCCAGCCCAGCGGAAAGCTATGCTCCCTCTCTGAGGCAGAGGTGATGCTCAGCCAGTCTTCGCCGTATTGCGAGGCCTTGCCCTCGCCTACGCCGGGAATCTGCAGCAGTTCCTCCAGGGTACGGGGAAGAAAAGCGCTGAGCATCCGCAGCAGGCGGTTGCTGGCAAGAATGTAAGGCGCTTTCCGCTCACTGGAGGCCTTGCCCCGGCGCCAGGAGCAGAGCTCTTCATAGACGGATTCATTGCCGTGCTGCTCGCTGAAATACTGCAGCTTAAGCTGCTCCTGATTGCGGCTGCCGGACAGGCTGTCTTCATCATGAAAGGCGCCATCGATTAGAGGCCGGTAGCCATCGCCCATTTTCACCGCCAGCTCATGCCGGTAGACGCAGAGCATCTCATTCCAGGACCCGCCCTCATACCACAAGCTGTCTCCGTTATCCTCCGAGCCGGAGAATTCGCGCCAGCCGAGGCGCCAGATGCCTTCTTCTTCCCCGATCCAGACCTGGGCAAATACCTCTTCATCCCCCCTGACATTCTCGACAAACGGTTCATAAACACAATCTGCATCCCAATCCCTACCTTCCTTGTCTTACAGCATGCATAATCCCGTTACTCACCGGATGAACGGTTCCTTAGCCAGACCCGTCACCGGAAGATATAAGGCCGATATAGAGCGTGAAGCTTATACCCGCCTTATATTTGCACACAAAAAAGCACCTCTCCCACAAATGATGTGAAAGAGGTGCTTCCTCTGGAATGCTATACTGTTAATGCTTACAATACCCATATATTGAGAAACAGTCAATCTCTTTTTGTATTGAATCAGAATCAGCTTGTCCGTTCCTCATAGGAACAGTAATCGTTTCAGCCGAAATAAAAGGATAAATTAAGCCGCAAAACCAATCCAGCCTTATCCCCGCGGCCTCAGACTACTCCCGGTCCAGCGCCAGCTTAGCCAGTCCAAGCGCTCCGGACAGACCCGCATTGTCGCCCAGCTGAGGCGGAACAATGTAGCTGCCGACAGCCTCGTTCAGTGCAGGATGCTGCACATAGCCGCCCAGCAGCTCCTGAAGCTTGGCATGAATCAGCGGGAAAAGCTGGCTCTGCTTCATCACACCGCCGCCCATCACAATCTTCTGCGGTGACAGAATCAGCACATAATTCATCAGCGCATGCGCCAGGTAGTGGGCTTCCATCGCCCACGCCGGATGATCCGCAGGCAGCTCGCCTGCCGGCTTGCCCCATCGTTTGCCAATTGCCGGACCTGCCGCCAAACCTTCCAGGCAATCGCTGTGGTAAGGGCAGAAGCCTTCAAACTTGTCTTCCGGATGGCGGCGCACAAGAATATGCCCCATTTCAGGATGGGACAAGCCGTGCACCAGTTTGCCTCCCACTACTGCACCCGCTCCGATTCCTGTCCCGACTGTGATATACAGGCAGCTGTCCAGCCCTTGAGCCGCTCCCCACTTGTATTCCCCCAGCGCCGCACCGTTCACATCCGTATCGAACCCGACGGGCACGGAAAAATGCCCGGCAACTGTTCCCACCAGATTGTATTGCCCCCAATGGGGTTTAGGTGTGGTTGTAATGTAGCCATAGGTCGGGCTGCCAATCACCGGATCAATCGGCCCGAATGAGCCTATGCCGATCGCTTCCACATTTTTGCCGGTAAAATAGTCCAGCACAAGCCCCATCGTTTCCTCAGGCGTGGTAGTTGGAAAACTGACCCGGTCGATAATCGTCCCGTCCTCATTTCCAATCCCGCATACAAACTTTGTTCCCCCTGCTTCAATTGCTCCAAGTACCTTCACTGCAGCAGTCTCCCTTCCCCGTAAACATTCAGCTAAAAATTGGCCATGTGTATAATAAAGCGTTCTCTTTCCCTTATTATACGTGGCCCGCAGATCTGTGACAAGCGGTTGACATACGAAAAAAGGAACTACCTTGCGGGCGGGCGCCGGCTTGGCTGGAGTGAATCTGTCTTGCGGGCGGGCACCAGCCTGGCTGGAGTGAATCTGACTTCCGGGCGGGCGCCGGCCTGGCTGGAGTGAATCTGACTTCCGGGCGGGCACCGGCCTGGCTGGAGTGAATCTGACTTCCGGGCGGGCATCGGCCTGGCTGGAGTGAATCTGACTTCCGGGCGGGCACCAGTCTGGCTGGAGTGAATCTGACTTCCGGGCGTGCGCGGCTTGGCTGTGCTAACTTAAGTGGAAAAAGTAGACTTATTCGGTGCCGCTTGGGATGTCCGGGCACCCGTAGTTGGAAAAAGTATACTTATTCCGGCTAAATTGCTCCTGATATCTCGGACATTTTCCCGAAATAAGTGGACAAATTCCCACTAAATCCTTTTTCGGAGTAATTATAGGCGATTTAGTTGTATTTTTTCCACTTAGAACTCAGGCTCTATGCGAACTTGGGAGAACCTCCATCCGCTTCCAAGTGTGCGCATGTTCCGAGCTTATCTGCCGGGAATATGCGATTCTTCTGGCCCAGCTCTCAAAGGGATCAGCCTATGTGCGCAGCATGTCTTTGTTACTCCCATGGTAGCTGCGGCAGGCTTCTACCAGCCGGATTGCCGCCGGGATATGGGAAGCCAGATGTATATGCGCATAGGCAGCCATGATATTGCCGCGGGCATAGCCCTCCGGCTGGCTGCCGCTTCGTCCGCTGCTGTCGTAGGCGTACAGCCGCGGCTCCCCGGGCGAATAGCTCATCTGGGAATAGTGGAACTCGTGACCGCGCAGGCGCTCGCCCTGCTTCAGCAGCAGGCAATCGGCCCGCGCGGTGACTTCGCGGTAGCCGAGTGCGGTGCGCCGGTCCTGCATGACCGAATGGGCGGGAATAATCCCGGCCATCTCATGCACAGCCCCGGCGCGGTCGGTAAGGCTGCAGGCCAGCACCATGTAGCCGCCGCATTCCGCATAGAGCGGCATACCAGCTGCTGCCGCAGCCCTTAGGCCGAGCAGGAAGGCCGAATTCCCGGCGATTGTGGCGGCGAATTCCTCCGGAAAACCGCCGCCGAGGTAAATCCCATCCGCCTCCGGCGGGATGCCTTCGCCGCTGAGCGGGCTGAACAGAGCCAGCCGGGCCCCGGCGCGGACCAGCAGCTCCAGATTGTCGGCGTAATAAAAATTGAACGCCGCATCCTCTGCAACGGCAATGACCGGTGCAGGGTCATATACCGAGGCGAGAGCTTGGGAGCAGAACAATCCAAGGGTGGATAGCTCTGTAGATCACCGGCTTCCTTAGCAGCTATCGGAGGGACAAGTGCGGCAGCAGCTGGCACCCCGCCCGGAGATTCCTGTGCATCCTGAACGCCTGTTTCCTGAAGGATCTTAGGAACTACCGAAGGGACAAGTGCAGCAGCTGGCAGCCCGCCCGGAGGTTCCTGTGCATCCTGAACGCCTGTTTCCTGCAGGATCTTAGCAGCTACCGAAGGAAAACGTGCCGCAACAGCTGGCAGCCCGCCCGGAGAATCCTGTACATCCTGCACGCCTGATTCCTGAAGGATCTTCCTGGCTGCCGGAACAGCCTCTGACGGAATCCCTTCGGCAGGACCCTCTTCCGGCAGTGTTTTTCCCGCCGCCGGGTAACGCAGGACAGACGCTGCCGCAGCAATTTGCAGCAGGACCTCCAGATCCGTCCCTGCCTCCAGCAGGTCGGCGGCACGGTCAAATAATGGCTCCAGCTCGCCGCGTTCCACGGCAGGGAGCAGCCCCAGGTGCCGTTCCGGGATATCCAGTCCCTGATCCCGTGCCAGCCAGCCGATGACCGGTATGCCGCAGTCCGCTTCAATCGCGGTTTTGACCGTCCGGTAATGGCTGGCGCTCCCGCAGCGGTTCACGATCACCGCAGCGATGCGCACGTCCGGCTCCAGCTGCTGAAAACCCAGCACGATTGCAGCCGCACTGCGTCCCATGCTGCGCACATCCACCACCAGCAGCACCGGACTTCCTGTTAGGAGGGCAATTTCCGCCGTAGATCCGGTAAGCCCGGTCGCCTCTTTACCGTCGTACAACCCCATAACCCCTTCAATTACGGACAGATCAGCCGCCTCCGAAGAACGCAAAAAATACTCCAGCATATATCCGCCCGAGGTCATCCAGGAATCCAGATTGCGGGCAGTCCGGCCCGTTACAGCCGCGTGGTAGGCCGGATCAATATAATCCGGACCGCATTTGAAGGCCTGCACGGTGAGACCTCGCCGGGCAAAAGCCCGCAGCAGTCCAAGCGTCACCGTTGTTTTGCCCGAACCGCTGCCTGTTCCGGCTACCACAAAACGCGGGCGGAGCCGGGGAAGCTGCTCCGGTCTGCTCCGCTCATTCATTCTGGTTCCCCTCCGTTTCAGCATAGCTGACTCTCGCTACTGCAATGGTCGCATTGCCGCTTTTTTCTTCTTAAGCACCAGGCTGCGGGCACCAGAGGACAACAGGGCTGCCGGCTCACAGACCCCATAAGCTCCGGTAGCCTTAAAAACAATCTCCGAGGGCTGCTCCAGCACCACCGTATTCAGCTGCTCCGGCGAAAACAGTGCCAGCTCCCAGCCATATTTGGCGCATAAGGCCAGAAGACCGGGCTCATCGCCTTTGATCGCAGCAGTGGCGACGTTGCGAACGCTAAGCAGCGAAAGCCCCAGCTCGGCCAGCGTATCCAGCACCACCGCTTCAAGCTCCGCCAGCGGGGTCCCGCGGTTGCAGCCGAGCCCGAGCACAAGACTGCGCGGATGGTAGACTACAGTCCGCTCTCCAAGAGCCGCTGCCTCCGGCTCCGGCAGCTGCCGGTCCGTGACCACGACCGCCGCGCTGAACGGCGCTTCCTGCAGCTCCGCCATGCTTCCGCAGAGGCGGACATGCTCCGGCAGCACAGCACCGGGCGGCAGCCAGCCGCGTTCGCCGCTCTCCTGCATGAAGGCCACGGCTTCCCCGTTGACCAAGGCGGCGCTGACTGTTTTCATCGTCGCGAAGCCCTCTGCGCGCCAGCCGAACTCCGAGCCGAGCAGATCCACGGCGAAGATGCCCTGCACATCCGAAGCGGTAGTAATCACCGGATGGCTGTCCATCAGCTGTGCAACCTGCCGCGTGAGCCTGTTGGCTCCGCCCAAGTGGCCGGATAACAGGCTGATCACATGTTCACCGCGTTCATCAATGACGATGACGGCGGGGTCGGTTCTTTTATCCGCCAGCAGGGGAGCGATCAGCCGGACTGCCGCCCCAGGGAAAAAAACAGGATAAGCCCTTCGTACTGCCGGAACAGCTTCGGCAGCAGCTCTTTGACCGGCTCCGCAAACACCTGCCCATGACCCGTGGCGCCCTGTACGTTTCCACTGTACTTGGCGCAGCAAAAAACCTCGGTATCCGCCAGCCGTTCACCCAGCTTCAGCGCCAGCCGGATACCATTTGCAGTAATCGCAACGGCTGCATACCGCTTAGCCATCAGCGTCAATCCCTTCCCGGCAGCCGTGGGTAAAGGTCTTGTCGTACAGCTTCGAACGGTGCTGGTCACGGTCCGTAAGCGCCGGGTCCAGGGCCCAGCCCGCGAGAATCATCGCATGCATGGTGATGCCTGCTTCGCGCAGGTCGGCTGCAAGGCGCGCCACGGTCGTCCGCAGAATCTGCTGGTCCGGCCAGGTCGCCCGCTTCACCACAGCGATAGGCGTATCGGGGCTCCACCCGGCAGCGAGAAATTCCGCTGCCGCATGTTCAGCCAGCGAAGCGCTGAGGAACAGGGCTACGGTGCAGTGATGCGCCGCCAGCTGCCGCAGCTGCTCACGCTCCGGGACCGGCGTCCGCCCTTCGGCACGGGTCAGAATCACGGTCTGCGTCAGCTCCGGCACAGTCAGCTCTGCACCCAGCGCTGCCGCCGAAGCAAAAACAGAGCTGACCCCCGGCACGATCTCATAGCTGACGCCGTTCAGCTTCAGCAGCGACATCTGCTCCAGGATTGCCCCGTACATGGAAGGGTCGCCGGTATGGATGCGGGCTACGCTTTTACCGGCCTTCACTGCCGCGGTCATGATCTCCACCTGCTGCTCCAGAGCCATTCCCGAGCTTTGCAGCACCTCGGCTCCCG
Organism: Paenibacillus sonchi; assembly: GCF_016772475.1. NCBI lineage: Bacteria > Bacillati > Bacillota > Bacilli > Caryophanales > Paenibacillaceae > Paenibacillus > Paenibacillus sonchi. The sequence continues at coordinate 4,251,910 of NZ_CP068595.1, read as the reverse complement.
GACTCACACTTGCAATCAGCTCCCCGCTGACCAGTGAATCCGCATAGAGCACAACATCTGCAGAACGCAGGATGCGGCTGCCTTTTAACGTAATCAGCTCGGGATCACCCGGCCCTGCACCTACGATATATACTTTGGGTTCCAAGTCAGCCGCCGTCATTTGCTCACCACCATAAGGCTCAGGTATTCAAGCTCCCGGCCGCGCAGCTCGCGGGCGTCCCGCCACACCGTTTCATTAGGAGAGGTTACCTTGGTCACGACGGATGCTTTTCCCGAAAGCCCGAGCTCATCGAGCACATCCAACAGCAGATCCAGCACCTTCGCCACCTTCAGAAACACCACCGTATCATGATGCAGCAGCGCTTCCTTCAAGGCCTCCGGGTCCTCGGTAGCCGGAATAATCCCCACCCGCTGATCGCCATCGGCAAGGGGCTGTCCAAGCGCGGCAGCGGCGCCCAGCACCGACGATATTCCCGGAATGGAAACGACCGGCACACCAGGATGCAGCTCCTGCATCAACCGGGCCAGATGAATGAAGGTGCTGTACAGATTCGGATCGCCCTCCGTCACAAAAGCCACGTCCCGGCCCTGCTTCAGCTCGTTCCAGCAAAGCTCAGCCGTGCGGTTCCAGCCGCTTGCCAGCTGCCCGGGGTCTCTGGTCATCGGGAAGACAAGTCCCAGCATGACTTTTTCATCCGCCTTGATATGCATCTCCACAATTTCGTGGGCATAGGATTTCCCGCCCTTTTTAGTTGCCGGGTAGGCAATTACCGGACAATCCCTCAGCAAACGGCAGGCTTTGAGCGTAATCAGCTCGGGATCACCCGGACCTACACCCACTCCGTACAAGGTCCCTGTTCCGATTGGGGCAAGCTCAGATTCCACCAGCGGATACTCATCATCAGCATGATACGCTGCAACTGCAGTTTGCATGGCTGCTCCGGTGATTTGTTCTTCATGGGCAGCCTGCTCATCCATGGAGTGCAGATGAGGTTTCGTCTTATTTTTTGTAACCTTGTCGTCATGAGCGCTCCTCCTTTAGGTTAGTTAATCTATTGATGCAGCGATGCCTAGGCTAAACCCTTTCTGCCAGCAGCTGGTCACATAGAGCAGGATGGCCGATAGAGTACCAATACCGGTTAAAATCAAAATCAGTCCGGCCTGCGCCCGCTTACCACGTATACAGGGTTCATCCCCTCAAAACGGGTCATGCCGAGAATCGGCTTGCCCCTTGATGCCTGGAGCTGCGTCACCCCGGTGGCCATTCCGGCAAGCTTCAGCGCCTCCAAGCCCGTATACAGCGTCTCAATTGTAATTGCCCCGATCACAATCCGTCCTTCCGGCCGCAGCCGCTGCGCACAGTGCGCAATAATATGCTGGAGTCCGCCTCCGCTTCCGCCAATGAATACTGCATCCGGGTCCGGCAGCCGTTCCAGGCCCTGCGGCGCTTGGTCATGGATAATCTCAAAATCGGCGCGGAATTCCCGGCGGTTAGCTTCCATATTCGGCAGATTCTCTGCGCTTTTTCGATGGCGTATACCTTGCCACAGCGGGCGATCCGCGCACATTCGGCTGCCACCGCTCCCGAGCCGGAGCCAATGTCCCAGACCACCGCTTCTTCAGACAAATTCAGCTCGGACAGGACTAAGGCGCGCACCTCCCGTTTGGTGATCAGACCTTTCTCCGGGCGCCGCTGGTGGAAGGCTTCATCGGGATAGGCAAAACCGCGCCGCACCGCCGCAGTCCCGCTTCCCGGCTTCCACCGCAGAATGACTACGTTCAGAGGCGCAAAGTTCCCTTTTTCCAGCTCATCTAGCTCCCAGAACCGGCAGACCTCCTCACCCCCGCCCAGCCGTTCACAGACAAAGGCTTCATATTCGGTCATTCCGAACTCACGCAAATAAGCGCCTATAACGGCTGGGGTGTTGGCTTCATCGGTGAGCAGGGCGATTTTGTGCTTGCCGTCTATCCGCTGGGCCAATCCCCGGATCGGACGTCCATGCAGACTGACCAGCTCCGCATCCTGCCAGCTGTCCCCAAGCCGGGCAAAAGCAAGCTGGACACTGCTGTAATGCGGAATCACCTCGACATGCTCCGGCCCGAATCTGCGGACAAGATACCCGGCAATCCCAAAGAACAGCGGGTCACCGGATGCCAGCACCACCGCACGCCGCTCCTTCCACACTTCCTCCAGCTTATCGGCAAAAGCCTTCAGACCGTTCTTCAGAACGATCTTTTCCCCTTGATACCCGCCGAAAAAAGACAGCTGCCTCTCCCCGCCGAGCAGCACCTCGCTCCTCTGCACCTTGCTTAGACTGTCCGGGGTCAACCCTCCGGCTCCATCCTCACCGATGCCTATAATATAAATAATGTCAGCCACGGATTTCCGCCCTTCCCAGCACCCGGCCCTTCATGGTGACCAGCACCATCTCCACGGTCATGCCTCCATTCATATGCTTCAGACAATGCCTGCAGGCGTGCAGACACAATTGTTCAAAAAACACCCCATTCCCGGCCGCGGTCATCAGATCCGTCACCTGTGAGGCCGTGTTAGCCGCCGCAATCTCCCCCACCAGTTCATTATCCGCCCCGGACTCAGCCGCGATTTTGGCCAAAAAGCTGAAATCCACCGGCGCATTTTTGGAATGGATCAGCATGGCCCCCTGCGCCACCTTCGAAAGCTTGCCCGCCATGCCGACTAATGTGATCTTACGGACTCCGAAGGCCTTGGCGTGTTCCAGCGAGAAGCCGACATATTCACCCATCTGGATAAAAGCTTCCTCCGGAAGCTCTGCGAACATCGCCATTGCATACTTTTCACTGCTGCCGCCTGTGGTCAAAATAATCTGCTTGTTCCCCATGGCCGCGGCGACCGAAATCGCCTGTACCACACTGGCCTTGTAGGCTTCCGTGGAGAACGGCGTCACCACGCCGCGCGTGCCCAGAATGGAGATGCCCCCAAGGATGCCAAGCCGCGGATTCAGCGTTTTGAGCGCGATAGCTTCGCCTTCCGGCACACTGATAACCACCCGCACTCCCCGGGCCGCGCCATGCTCCTCCAGCACCTCGGACACCGCCTCCAAAATCATGCGCCGCGGCACAGGATTGATCGCCGCTTCACCGACCGCCACGGGCAATCCCGGCTTCGTAACTCTGCCTACCCCCTTGCCGCCGTCTATCTCTACGCCGGGGCTATCGCGCCAGCTCACAGCAGCCTCAATTCTCGCCTGATGCGTCGCATCCGGGTCATCTCCGGCGTCCTTCACTGTTGCACAGACTGCCGAGTCCCTGCCGCTGCGCCGCCCCCCGGTCAGCTTAAACGTATGCCGGAAGCCGGCGGGCAGATCGATCTCCACGCTCGGCGGGGCCTCCCCCGTGACCAGCAGGAGCGCAGCACCTTTGGCGGCTGCGGCTGCGCAGGCGCCTGTGGTGTAGCCACGCCGCAGCGGTGCAGCGGGACCGCCGGCAGCAGTCCGGCTCTCTCGCAGCTCTGGCACTGCTTGGCTTCCTCGCAGCTCCGGCACTGCTTGGCTCCCTTGCAGTTCTGCCGCAGCTTGGCTTCCCTGCGGCTCTCGCACTGCTTGGCTCCCCTGTAGCTCTGCCGCTGCTTGGCCCTTGTGTCCATGCTGCAAATCTCCGCTGTGCTTATAGTCCTGTACACTCTGTGACTCCTGCTGCTCCATGGCCCGTTTCTCCTCTCTCTGCTGATGAAGGATACCTCTCTTTGCTTCTGCTCTATCCGCCCTGACTCTGTGATTCCCCTGCCTGACGGACAGCCAGCAGACTGAGGGCGTTGACTGCCGCAACCACAACCGTACTGCCGCCCTTGCGGCCGATGTTGGTGATGTAAGGGATGTCCAGCTTGCGCAGCTCATCCTTGGACTCCGCCGCTGAAACAAAACCGACCGGCATGCCAATGATGAGCCCTGGCTGTGCTGCACCTTCTTTGATCAGACGGATCAATTCCAGCAGGGCCGTTGGCGCATTGCCAATCACATAGATGCCGCCCGGCGCTTCAGTGCAGGCTTTGCGTGTGGCAAGGATGGCCCGGGTTGTTCCCTGTGCCTTAGCCGCCTCAATCACATCGGGATCAGAAATATGCACCCGTACCTCTCCGCCGTATTTGTGAATCCGCTCCTTGGCAATACCGGCCTCGACCATGCGCACATCGGCGATAATGGGCTGCCCCTCCAAAATAGCAGAAATCCCTGCCTCCATCGCCCGGGGATGAAACACCAGACTCCGTCCCAGCTCAAAATCGGCGGATGCATGAATGATCCGCTGCACGACCGGGTACTGTAAAGCGCTAAACCCATGATCGCCCAGCTCGCGGGTAATCATTTGAAAGCTCAGGCTTTCTATTTCCTGCGGCTGCACTGTGAGCGGCTTAAAATCCGTCCCAAACTCCATAGCTATCCCTCATTTCTTATTAAAAGCGGCAACTGCGGACACTATCTCTTCAAATGACTCATACACCCTGCCATACTCTTTATAGAAAGCTTGCGGCCGCGCAATCAAAATAACATATATCCCCATATCGAGCGCGGCGTGCACTTTTTCATCGAGGGAGCCTTCCGCACCGCTTTCCTTAGTAACCATGACCTGTGTGCCGTACTGCCTGTACAATGCTTCATTCAATTCGCGTGAAAAAGGTCCCTGCAGCGCAATAATATTGCGCTGCTCTATCCCAAGCAGATGGCATTTTTGCATATTTTCCAGACAGGGAAGCAGTCTGACCGTCAGGCGGACAGCAGGGTCACCCAGCAGCGCCTCTGCAAAAATCTCCAAGGTTTTACCGCCCGTGGTCAGCATGACAGAGCCTTTCAGCTGCTTGGCCCTATGGGCCGCCTCCCCGTAGGAAGACACAACCAGCAACCGTGGATGCTGCTCATACTTGAGGCTGCGCCGTTCATAACGCAAATACGGCAGTCCCAGCGCTTCAGCGGCCCCCATCGCATGGTCATGCGCCTCTTGTGCAAACGGATGGCTGGCATCAATAATGGCGCTGCAGTCCAGCCCGCGCAAACAGGCGATCATCCCTTGCTGGTCCAGCCGGCCGGCACGGGTTGTGATGCCAGCTGCTTCAAGCCGCTCCGCAGCGCTGGACGTCACAACGGAAGCCAGCAGCGGCAACTGCTCCCGTGACAGGGCCAGCGCCAGCTCACGGGCGTCACTGGTTCCGCACAGCATAAATATCATCGCGGCCAGCGCGCCTTTGGAGCGCCGGCCGGGTACGCCGCATCCTCCGAATAGGAAGCCCCAGGCTGCGGCGGGACCGGCACCTCTGCGTCTGCAGAGGCCGGTTGGCTGCGGCGCCCGGACTCATGCCCATCCTCACCGTGGCTGTGGTGATCATGATGATCATCGTGATGGTCGTGTTCATGATGGTGGTGACCATGATGGTGGTGATGGTGGTGATGGTGTGCAGACGCTTCCTCGCGGTACACGCAATTGTCACAGTTGGCGGCTGTCCGGCCTGCCAGGGTCTCTTCGATCCGCTCCAGCAGCATGTCTGACAACAGCGGATGGGAGCCGAGACAGGTGCCGGCCTCCACTTCAATCTCCGGATGCGCTGCGGCAAAACGGCTCACCGTTTCGTTGAACTGCTTCATCAGCACTCCGGTGAACAATAAATACGGCAGCACGATAATTTTGCGTGCGCCGAGAGCCAGGCAGCGCTCCAGCCCTGCGGGCAGCGAAGGCTTGGTGATGGCAATAAAGCAGGCCTCGATGCTTTTGTAGGGAGTTCTCTCCCAGAGGAGGCGGGCCAGCTTGCATAAATCGCTGTTCGCATCCGGATCACTGCCCCCGCGGCCCATTACAAGCACGATGGTGTCCTCATCCTTTACTTTGGAATAAGGCTTATCCCTAGCAGCTGTTGAGGCCGTTTCTCCAACAGACAACGCAGCCGCAGTCTCCAGCCCCCCAGTATTCTGTTGCCCGGACGAGCCGCGCTCCACCAGCAGTGTTTCCTCCAACGGTTCTCCGTACAGCTCCGGCTGAGCCGATACCTGAACCGGCTGCGGGACAGCCCCGGCGATCCGGTCCAGCAGAATTTCTACCGCTCTCTCCTGCACTCCGATCGGACGGCCATATACAAACTCCACACCCGGATATTTCAGCTTTGCCTGATCCAGAGCCAGCGGAATATCCAGCTTGGAATGTCCAGCCGCGAACAAAATAATCGGCACAACATAGACCGTCCCGGCTCCGCCCAGCACACATTTGTCAATCCCCTCGGAAATGGACGGAGCCGATAACTCGATGAAGCAGGTTTCAATGGCAAGCTCCGGCCTGCGGGCAGCAAGCGCCCGGGTGAAATTCCGCAGCTCTTCATTCCCTTCTTCCACACGGCTGCCGTGTCCTACAAGTAATACTGCAGTTATCCCTTGTGCTCTATCATGGTTATGGTGCGAGTGCGTGTGCATGTGTTCACAGCGGAGTGCGCTCTCCGCTTGCGGGTAATGTGCTGAAATCCCACTGCCCATCCGCTCAAAAAAAGTATAAAACCGTTCATCCTGACTGCCCTGCGCACAATATTGCTCAACAACCTCAGTTACAGCGGCCACCGCTTCCTCTTCGCTCATCCCCGCACGGACCTTGCTGCCCGCGTGCGGGGTACGTCCGGTTTTTTTTCCGCCAAGATATAATTCATAGCTGCCCTTGGAATAGACAAGGCCGATATCCTCCAGGACCGCCGAACTGCAGGCCATCCCGCAGCCAGCCACACTGATCTGCAGCTCTCTTGGCACAAGCCGGCCGTTTAACTGTTGATGTAACCGCCGTGCGGCTCCAGCTGCACTCTCTTTCTCATGCCGCAGAAGCCGCAGGTTTTCACCTTCACCACATTCCCCGCAGGATTCAGCGCCGCCAGCGACCAGGGCTCCGAAGAGGTCCGCAGCCGCTCATGCGGCTTCAGTGCCTGCGTATCGGCGCCAAGGCTGTACTTGCGTTCATAGCCGCGCGGTGTAACCATGAGGCCGTCATAAACCATCGTTGCGGAGTTGCCGACGATCACGGTCGACAGCATGCCAATCTCGTGGTCCAGCATATCCCGGAGCGTTGTGACAATGGTCTGCTGGCGGTCGCGGTAGGCGCTTTTCACAATGCCCACGGGAGTAGAAGGATCACGGTAGCGGAGCAGGATTTGGCGGGCCTCTTCAATCTGGCGTGTGCGCTTTCCACTGCGCGGATTGTAAAAGGCAATCACGAAGTCCGCGGCTCCCGCCGCCTCCACGCGTGCCGCAATGCTCTCCCAAGGCGTTAGATGGTCGCTCAGGCTGATCGTGCAGGAATCATGCATAATCGGCGCACCCAGCAGCGAAGAACAGGATTGAATGGCCGATACCCCGGGAATCACCTCGACTTCCACCCCCGTAACACGGTCCCAGCCCCGTTCGATCAGCACTTCATAGACCAGTCCTGCCATTCCGTATACCCCAGCGTCACCGCTGGAAATGACGGCGATCGTCTGCCCGGCTTCCGCACGGCGCACGGCTTCCTGGGCCCGGCTGACCTCTTCGGTCATGCCTGTGCCGACAATCTCCTGCTGCCGCAGCAGCGGCTTAATCAGGTCCACATAAGTGGTGTAGCCGATCACGGCCTCACTCTCTTCCAGCGCTGCCAATGCACGGCCTGTAATATGCTCCAGCCTGCCAGGACCAAAGCCGATAATCAGCAGCTTTCCTTGTTTGTTCATTCATGTTCCCCCGTTCGCGTGTAACTCCAACGCTGACTCTAAATTGATGCTCATGCTCTAACTGTATTTGATGCAACTAAAGAGTCCTATTTTTGCGCTGAAACCGATTTAATTGCACACTGTACACTTAAAGGGACCGTATTTCAGCTAAAGAGGCCCAAACCGCTATTTAACTGTACAGATTACATTTACTTTTAAAAATGCGGGTTTGCACCTCATTTTAACTGCAGCAAATGCACTTACCCTCTAAGCGTCCAACACTAAAAAGTGAGTTCTACTCTACTATTGCTGACGACCAGCTTCCCCTTATCTCTCCCCGGACCTTCGCCCAGCAGACTGCTCAGCACCGCCTTGAACTCCTCCGCACTCCGGGGAGCTGCGTGCCCCGCCGTTACGCGCGGAGGCAGGCTGTGCCATAGCTCAGCCAGCAGCGGAAGCGCCAGGCCCATCGCCTGCAGCAGCTCCCCGCCGGCAAAAATAGCCTCCGGCGCTCCGGCAGCCCGGCAGACGCCCTGATCGAGGACAATGATCCAGTCCGCCCAGCGGTAGGCGAGATTCATATCATGCGTAGCCATCACCACAGTTGTACCCTTACGGTGTATGCTGTCCAGGCCATCCAGAAGCTGCGCCTCCGACAGCGGGTCCAGATAGGAGGTTGGCTCATCGAGCAAGATGAGCTCCGGCTCCATTGCCATCACACCTGCGAGCGCGGTACGCTTTTTCTGGCCCAGGCTGAGCTGATGAACCGGTTTATCCTTCAGCGCGGCAAGGTCAAGCAGCTCTAGCACCGCAGCGCACCGCGCCGCTATTTCTGTCTCTGGCATGCCGGTGCCCCGCAGCCCAAAAGAGATATCCTCCAGCGGAGTACTCAAAATGAGCTGCTGCTCAGGGTCCTGAAAGACCAGCCCGACTCTGCGCCGCAGAGCGGCAAGCTCCTTTTTGGTATAGGATACAGGCAGTCCCGCTTGCAGAACCCTTCCCTTTTGCGGCCGCAGCAGGCCAACCGCATGCAGGAACAAGGTTGATTTGCCGGAGCCGTTATGTCCAAGCAGGGCTGTTTTGCAGCCTCCGGGAATCGCTGCAGTCAGCCCCCGGAGCGCTGGCTCCACCGTGTCCGGATAATGAAATACGGCATCCTCGAAGGCTAAAATGTAATCCATCTCCACGCTGTCTCCTTCTTCAGCAGTTCTGTTTCCAGGCTTTTCACTGCATTGATTCCTGCCATTCTCATCTTGTCCACAGCATCCACAGCTGTGCCGCCGCCAGCAGGACGATTCCCGCATACGCCTCAAAGGCAAACCTTCGGGGCACTTTCCGCCTCACATACGGGGGTAATAGAATCTCCCCGGTAAACCCCCGCGCAGCAAGCCCCTGCGACAGCCCATAGTAGCGGTGCATGGTGTTTGCGAACAATGACGCCGCCATACCTGCAGCCTCCCGCAGCTTGAATCTGAAGCCCCTGCGGCCTCCGCGCAGCCGCCGGGCCAGCAGCAGGCCATGGGCGGCATCGTCCAGCAGGAACAGGAACCGGTACATGACCAGCATCAGCTCCAGCACGATCTGCGGCATCCGCAGCCTGCGGAGCACCTGCAGCAGCTCGCCGAACGGCGTGGTCAGCATGATGAACAGGCAGCAGGCCAGACAGGCCGATATCCGGGCCAGCAGCAGCGCTGCCCGCACGCCTCCTGCCCGGGTTATGTACAGAAACTGGGCTGTGCCCGGAATCCGCAGGTACAGGGCGGCCTCCCCGGCTGCCGGACGGCCCAGCTCCACCAGCAGTGCCGGCAGGCTGAGGCCGTAGAACAACAGCGCAGTGCCAAACAACTGCCCGTAGGCGCGCGGCGGGATTTTGGCATATTGCAGGCACCACAGCATCAGCCACAGCGTAATGAGAACCTGAAGGGCCGGATGCAGCACATAAGCAAGGGCGAACATGACGGCTGCGAAGAGGCTTTTCCACATCGGGGACACTTGGCTCAGGGCATTGCTGCAGGATATAACATCAATTCTTCTGATCATTCAGCTTCTGCCGGCCCTGTCTTCCCTTCAAAAGACCCAACGTATAGCCGATCACCCCTGCGCCGATAGCCGCCTGCAGCGCGAATAACATGCTCTCCGTTTCACCCGGCAGCTCAGCCAGCGGCTTGAACCAGGGCTTATATGCAGGGTCAATCTCTGTAATTGCACCTTCTGCCGCATCATCGGCTCCGCCGAACTCTCCGTTCACGAACAGCAGCGGCAGGACCACCAGCAGAACCACCGCGAGCAGCATCAGCAGGTTTTTCCATTTGTTCTTTATCTTCACAGTGTATTTCCTCCCTTGGCTCCCCGTTTAAGCAGGGACAGCTCCTGTGGACTGTAGGCCTTCAGCCAGTTCCATAGCAGCACTGTCAACAGCCCCTCGCTGACCGCCAGCGGAATCTGGGTCACGGCAAAAATACCGCTGAATTTCACCATGGAAGCCAGCACACCGCCATCCGCAGACGGAAAAGCCACCGCAAGCTGAACGGAAGTGACCACATAGGTCATCAGATCCGCTACCGCAGCCGCGAAGAATACCGCCAGCTTTTCGCGTTCGCCCAGCTTCATAATCAGCTTATAGACCGCATAACCGGCAAAAGGCCCGGCCACTGCCATGGAGAAGGCGTTCGCGCCTAAAGTGGTGACTCCACCGTGCGCCAGCAGCAGCGCCTGGAACAGCAGCACAATGGAACCGGTCACGCTCATCGGCAGCGGACCCAGCATCACTGCGCCAAGGCCCGTCCCCGTCGGATGAGAGCTGCTTCCGGTTACCGAGGGCATTTTGAGCGCTGAGAGCACAAAGGTGAACGCTCCGGATAAACCCAGCAGCAGCTTCAGCTCCGGGTTGTCCCGGGTCATCCTTGTGAGCCTGCGGACGCCCAGGAAAAAGAACGGCAGAAAAGCCGCCCACCAGAACACCGCCCAGCCAACCGGTAAAAATCCCTCCATAATGTGCATTGCTTCCGCCGTTCCCGGCTCATTCAGCAGAAGATAAACGGCAAATACGCCGACCAGTGCCGTGAAACGCCAATAGCTCCGTTTGTTCATCCTTGCACCTCCTATTTGATTTTCGTGTGCGGCGTCAAACCAAAAACTCCCGCCCCTGGGGGCGGGAGTATCATGTACGTATCCGGATCACAAAGAAAAGGCTGCTTACCCGCCAAAATTAGCGGCACACCCTTATCTCTCAACCCATTCGTACACCGCTCCTATCCGCGTAGAGTCGTGTGTGCGCAAACAAGGTAGGTCTCCTGGCTCGGGATCATCGCTGGCCTTCGTCTTCCCCGGAGCAACCGAGTGACCTGTTGAAAGCTGGCTCTTCCTTACAGTGGCGGGACCGCTCGGGAGTTGCACCCGATTCCCTGTTATCCCTTGATGTGAATCAAAGGCACCTTGTTTCATCGCTAATTCATCCTGTACATCATAGCGGACATGGCATAAGCGTGTCTGTGATAAAAGTGGAGGTGTCCATGAACGGCAAGAAGCTTGTAAGAACCTCATTTGAATAATATAATTGTTAACTATACAAGCAGTAACGGCTTTGCCGTCCCCTTATTTTATTAACCTGTACCCGGAGGCTGTCCTATGAAACTGGATCTTACCGAAGAATCCCTGCCTGTCTACGAAGCTTTATCGAGCGCCGTGCGCCTCCGCATGCTCCGCCTGCTCGCCGTTCAGCCGATGAATGTCAAGGAGCTGGCAGCGGCAGCCCAGCTCAGCAGCGCGATCATGACGATGCATGTCCGCAAGCTGGAGGCGGCCGGGCTGATCCGGACACATATGGCTCCCGGGCGGAGCGGTTTGCAAAAAATCTGCACGCTGGCAGCTGAAGGCGCAGAGATCATTTTCCCCGCTCAAGCCCCGGCGGAACGCAAAAGCCACCGCAAAGAGATACCAGTCGGCCTCTACTCCGACTTTCAGATCGAACCGACCTGCGGTCTGGCAACGGCAGAGAAGGTCATCGGCAATTTCGACGACCCGCGCTACTTCTGGGATCTGGAGCGGATGAATGCAGGCATCCTCTGGTTCGGCAAAGGTTATGTCGAATACAAAATCCCCAACTTCCTCCTGTCCAGCGAGCAGCCGGAGGAGCTTGTCATTACAATGGAAATCGCCTCTGAGGCCCCGTCCATCAATAACAACTGGCCTTCGGATATCACCTTTACCTTGAACGGAACGAAGCTGGGCTTCTGGACCAGCCCCGGAGATTACGGAGACAGCAGAGGCAAATATACGCCGTCCTGGTGGCCCGCACTCACGAACCAATACGGGTTGCTCAAGCAGCTGCGGGTTACCCCCAAGGGGACCTTCATGGATGGGCAAAAGCTGTCCGGGGTTACGCTGGATCAAGTGGACATCCGCAGCAAGCAGTGGACGTTCAGACTGTCCGTGGAGGAGGATGCCGAGCATATCGGCGGGCTGACCCTGTTCGGCAAAGGATTCGGCAACTATAACCAGGACATGCTGGTTGAACTGTTCTATACGGAAATATCCGGCTTATCCGACAGTCCCGACGCTGCCGGAACGCCTTAAACCGGGCTCCATCAGAGGGTTGCAATGAAAGATCCCCGATCTTCCGCTGCGGATCAAGCCAGTGGAGGATCGGGGATTCTCGGTTATACAAGAACAGATAGAATTTGAAATCTGTTCTGTGGTCTTCATAGTGGATCAGTTGATTTTGGAGCCGTTAACCGGCTGCCACAGGCCGCCGCCGGGAAGCGGACAGCCGCGCGCCTTCAGCCGGGCAACAACCGGGATGATGCAGCCGCAGGCGGTGCAGGTCACCCCATCCTGGAGCTTGGGGCAGGTATTGCAAAGTGCGATCCGTTCCGCATACACCTGATCTGACGCGGTGTTGCCTTCATTGAACATCGATGACGCCAGTATACGGGCGATCTGCGCTTCCGTGACCTTATAATCTTCCCGGCAGCCTTTGCAGGCAGAGGTTGTGGCCATAGCGGTTCTCCTTTATTCAAGCTTTCGGTGTAATTTCCAGTACTGTTACCGACATGGCTGGCAGCTCGACAGTAACAGTATCCCCTTCCAGCTTAAAGGCTGTGAACGGCTGCGGAACAACCGCTTCCGGTTCGCTGAACGAGTTATGGGCATCAATGGTTGCCCCGGCAAGCGTAGTGCCGGCAATATCCACCGCTTGGCCGGCAAGGCCGCGCAGCTCCAGCGGAAGCACAGCCGCAGACGCATGATTCAGGTTGCACAGGCTGACATGAATCACACCCTCGGCCGTTACCGAAGCCGAAGCCGATACTTCCGGGATCTCCTTGCCGTCAAAGCTGTAAGACCCGCTGTCCAGCGTCAGATCCAGCAGCTCGGCATCCTGATGCACCTTGTACATATTGAATACATGATAGGTCGGAGTCAGCAGCATTTTTTCGCCTTCGGTAAGGATGACGGCCTGCAGCACGTTAATGGTCTGGGCAATGTTCGCCATCCGCACACGGTCGCTGTGCTTGTGGAAAATATTCAGCGTCAGTCCGGCAACCAGCGCATCGCGGATCGAGTTCTGCTGGTACAGGAACCCCGGGTTCGTGCCCGGCTCCACATCATACCAGGTTCCCCATTCATCGACGATCAGGCCGACTCTTTTCTCCGGATCATACTTGTCCATAATGACGCTGTGGCGGGTGACCAGCTCTTCCATGCGCAGCGCTTTTTCCAGAGTGGTGAAATATTCTGCAGTATCAAAACCGGTAGCCGCACCCTTCTGCTCCCAAGTAGCGCCGGGAACGGTGTAGTAATGCAGCGTGATGGAGTCCATGAACCGCGTGGCTTCGCGCATCAGCACTTCCATCCATTGATAATCATCCGCATTCGGGCCGCAGGCGATCCGGTGAATCCGGTTGTCCCCGTAGTTGCGCACATACGTCTGGTATTGGCGGTACAAGTCAGCGTAATATTCCGGACGCATATTTCCTCCGCAGCCCCAGTTTTCGTTACCCACGCCAAAATACTTCACAGCCCAAGCCTCTTCCCGGCCGTTCTTGGCCCGCAGCTCAGCCATCGGGGATACACCGTTAAAGGTCAGGTATTCCACCCATTCTGACATTTCCTGCACCGTTCCGCTGCCCACATTGCCGTTGATGTACGGTTCACATTCCAGCATGGCGCACAGCTCCATGAATTCATGCGTTCCAAAATGGTTGTTCTCCACCGTGCCGCCCCAGTGCGTATTAATCATCCGTTTGCGGCCTTCGCGCGCTCCGATGCCGTCCTTCCAGTGATATTCATCGGCAAAACAGCCGCCCGGCCAGCGCAGCACCGGCACCTTGATCTCCTTAAGCGCTTCCACAACATCATTGCGGATGCCCTTAGTGTTCGGAATCGGAGAGTCCTCCCCTACCCAGATGCCTTCATAAATGCAACGTCCTAAATGCTCGGAAAAATGACCATAAATATTCCGGTTAATCGTTCCCTTGCGGATATCCGTATGAAGCACAACACGCTGAGCCATTTCTATGCCGCCTCCCACAATTAATATATTTATTAACTACTTAATAATTATATTAACATTATAAAGGGCTTGCTTTGCATCCGTCAACAACAAAAAAACGCTTCCCTGCCGTTGTCGGCTCAGGAAGCGCTTCTGCGTAATCCGGTGATATGTTGTCAGTATTATAGGCCTGCTGAACAGAGAATCTGGTCTTAACCCAGATCCCCCAGCTCAATCTGCACAATCCCCTGTTCATCCTTCAGCGGGCCGACAAGATGCATCAGGCTGCCGAACTCCAGCTCCTGGAATTTGCGTGCGGCTTTCTCCCGCTGCAGCTCCCACAGGCATTCTGTAAGCGTACAGACCACCGGCACATCGCAGCGGATTTCGGCCAGCTCGCGGGACAGATGGAGCATGTCGAGGTCGGCTTCGATTTTGGCCCGCACCCCTTTGGGCAGCAGGTGAAGATTCTCGATCACGCCTTCCACGGTGCCGTATTCACTCAGCAGCTTGAGCGCCGTCTTTTCCCCGATGCCGCGCACCCCGGGTAGTTGTCGCTGGTATCGCCCATGAAACCCTTCAGGTCAATTACCTGGGCCGGGGTGAGCCCTCTTTCCTCCAGCAGCTCCGCCGGATCGTAGACCTTGTAATTGGAGCGGCCTTTTTTCATAATCACGACCTTTACGCTGTCGCTGACCAGCTGCAGCATGTCATGATCCCCGGTCAGAATGTAGACCTCGGATTCCCCGCTGTAGCACGAAGCCAGCGTGCCGATGCAGTCATCCGCTTCATAGCCTGCCAGACCGATATTCGGCACGCCAAGCTCGGCAACGACCTCTTTGACCAGATTGAATTGCGGAATCAGCTCCAGCGGCGCATCAATCCGGTTCGATTTGTAGCCGTCATACTTCTCCGTACGGAAGGTTCCCTTGCCCATATCCCAGCAGCACACTACATGGGAAGGATCGAACGTGCTGACCGCATCGAAAAAATACTGCAAAAACCCGTACACCGCATTCGTCGGCAGCCCGGCCTTGGTCTTGCGGATATATCCGCCATAGGCGGTCGCATAAAAAGCCCGGAACAGCAGAGCCATTCCGTCAACGATCATTACCCGGCCCTTTGGTTCTGAACTCATTGTGTGTAACACCTGCTTTATTGATATTGGAACATGCATTCCTCTATCAAGTCTACCTTATTCCCGGGACAGGTTCAATGCCATAGACAGCCTGGTATTGCTTCCGTAAATGGTGAAGTCTGGCTGCGGACGGCAGCAGATCTCCGGGATGCCGCAGCTCAAGCACCCAGGCGCCCTTGAAGCCGCCTGCCGTCAGCCCGGCAAGCATCGCCTCCAGCGGCACCTTGCCTTGGCCGAGCCCCAGGTGCTCATCCTGCTCTGCGGCATTGTCGCTGAGATGCAGCGCGACCAGGCGGGGCATGGCCTGCTGCATCATCAGCAGGCAGCGTTCCTTGCCTGCCATCAGGGCATGGCCGCTGTCGAACACCAGGCCTATGCGGGAGGAATCCACCCGCCCGGCCAGCTCCAGCAGCTCTGTGACCTCCGTCCCCAGCAGCCCGGGGTACGGGGGAACATTCTCCAGCGCGATAACTGCCGCGGAGCCTGCGGTCTCCGCCAGTATCCGCTGGAGGAAACGCACCACCCGCGCCTTGGCCGCTTCCCGCGGATCAACGGCTGCCGCTCCAGCGCCTGCCTCGGCCGCTGCCTCTTCCGGCAGCGATGCCGCCCCGGGCTCCGCTGCTGTCCCCCAGTGCCCGCAGCAGGCAGTTCGCCCGCATGCAGCACCACGTAGCTGCAGCCCAGCACCTCTGCAGCGCGCAGCGTATCCAGCAGCAGCGTTTCGGCCTCCGCACGCTGCTGCCCGTCTGCTGCCGCCGGGTTGCAGCCGGTGATCGGCGCATGGATGCTCCAGCGGATGCCAAGGTCCCCGCCTTTGCGGGCCAGTGAAGCCCATTGGTCTGCCGTCCATTCCAGCAGCTCCCCATGCCTGCCTTCGCACATAATCTCAATGTGCTTCCAGCCCTCAGCGGCCAGTAATTCAATAGCCTCAGCCAGCGGACGGCCGATGTAGACATAAGTAGAGACCGCACAGTCCTGTAATGACGTCATCCGAACTCCTCCTTGAACAGCTCTATTTAATACCGGAATGCATGAAGCTCTCAATGAACTGGCGCTGGAACACCAGGAAGATCAGCAGCAGCGGGGTGATCACCAGCAGTGTAGCGGCGCTGACCTCCGTCCACTGCACCCCAATCTCGAACGATTGGGCAAAGATCGACAGCCCCACCGTAAGCGGCCGGTTCTCCACCGAATTGGTGATGATCAGCGGCCAGAGAAAGTTATTCCACTGGTAGCTGATCGAGACGAGGGCGAAGGCCACATAGGTGGGCCGGGCCAGCGGGAAATAAATTTTCCACAGCACCTGCCATTGGCTGCAGCCCTCGATCAGCGCCGCCTCTTCCAGCTCGGCAGGGATCGTCTTAAATACCTGGCGCAGCAGAAAGATTCCGAACGCCGAAGCCAGAAACGGCAGCATAATGCCCAGCTTGGTGTCGAGCAGCGACAACTGCTTCAGGACATTATAGTTGGGGAAGATCAGCACATCGGCGGGAATCATAATCTGCACCAGAAACAGCAGGAACACTATGCTGCTGCCGGCAAAGGCTATACGGGCAAAGGCAAAGGCTGCCATGCTGGCCGTCAGCATCTGCACAGCAAACACGCATACCACAATCAGAATGGTGTTGAGATAATAAGTGGCAAAAGGCGCGGCAGACCAGACCGTTGCGAAGTTGCCCAAAGTGAAGTCCAGCGAGAACAGGCCCGACAGCGCCGCATGACGGGGACGAAACGCCGTCACCGTCATCCAGAGCAGCGGGATCAGCCAGAAGGCTGCGAGGGCCAGCATCAGTATATTTCCGAGTCTGGATGTAAATTTGGTTTTCATAGAATTGCCCTCCTTCCGGCAGCCGTGCAGATTTAGTTATAGTGAATTCTCCGGTCCAGGCCAAAAAACTGCACAGCCGCAATCAGCAGCAATACGGCAATCATCACGGCCGTCAGCGCAGACGCCATTCCCTGATCCCAATAGCTGAACGCTGTTTCATAAATGTAATAGAGCAGCAGATTACTGGAGTTGTTGGGACCCCCGCGGGTCATGATCATCAGGTGGTCGACAAGCTTGTAGGCGTTGGTGAGCGCAACAATACTTACGAACAGCGTAGTTGGCATCAGCAGCGGGAAAGTGATTTTGCGGAACACGGTGAACCGGCCCACCCCGTCGACATGCGCGGCTTCATACAGCTCTTTGGAGATATTTTGCAGACCGGCGAGGTAAAAAATCATAAAAAATCCCGCTTCCTTCCAGATGATCATCAGAATCATCGCCCACATCACCAGCCCCGGTGTGCCCAGCCAGTTGATATCGTTCACGCCGAACCAGGACAACAGCCTGCTCATAAAGCCATACTCCGGTGTATAAATGAAAAGCCAAATGTTAGCCACTGCAATCATGGGGATCAGAGTCGGATAAAAGAATGCTGACCGCATAAAACCTCTGCCGCGCAGCGCCTTGTTGGCGAAGACCGCCATCAAAAGCGCCAGAGCGATTCCGAGTGGAACCGTCCCCAGCGCAAACAGCACATTGTTAGTCATAACCTTACGGAAAACCTCGTCCTGAAACATCGTGCGGTAATTCGCCAGGCCCGTGAAGACCGGCTCCGGTGTGGACAGGTCCGCCTGGAACAGGCTCAGCCGCAGCGTCAGCGCGATCGGGTAGAAGGTGAACAGCAGCAGGAACAACAGTGAGGGCAGCAGCAGGAGCCAGGCGAACCCGTTTCTTCTCAGACTGGCGTTCATCTTACTTATTAAAAGAAGCCAGAGCCTGGTCCGCATCCTTCTGCGCCTTCTGCAGGGCTTCCGCCGGTGTCAGCTCATTGGTGAGTGCGGCCTGCACGGAGTCACTGAGGATTTTGACAATTCTGCCGTTGTTGTGGGTTGATAGTTCAGCAGATGCATATTCCAGCTGGTCACGGGCAATCAGCGCAGCGGGGAATTCGGCGGCATAAGCCTTCATCCGCTCGGTTTCATATGCCGATTTCTTCACCGCCACATAGCCGGTATCGATACTCCACTGCGCCGCACGTTCGGTTTCAGTCATGAACTTGACGAATTTCCAGGCTGCTTCCTGCTTCTTTTTGTCGATATCCTTGAAAATATAGAAGTTGCCGCCGCCGGTAGGGCTGCCGTATTGCTTCTGCGCCGGCAGGAAGCTGACACCGAAGTCAAACGACGCATTTTTCTTGACATTGGTCAGGTTGCCGGTGGTATGGTACATCATTGCGGTTTTTCCTTCCAGGAAGTCGGAAGGCACCGTGCTCCAATCGGTAACGCCGCCAGGCATGGCCTTGTGCTTCGCCGCCAGATCGACCCAATACTGCAGACCCTCCACGTTCTCTGGAGTATTGAACATTACTTTTTTGCCGTCAGGAGTCATCAGATTGTTGCCGTTCTGCAGCGCGAAGGTCTGAAGCATCCAATAGGCATAGCCGGTCACCGGAATCTCCAGCCCCCACTTGCCGTTACCGGCCAGCTTGACCGCGTATTCCTGCATCTCTGCCCACGTTGCAGGCGGCTTCTCCGGGTCCAGTCCGGCAGCCTTGAACATATCCTTGTTGTAATACAGAACGATGGTGCTGCGCTGGAACGGAATACTGTAGGTTTTGCCCTCTGTCTGGGAATTCTCCATAAAGGCGGGGTAGAAGTCAGACAAATAAGTGTCTCCGCCCTCCTGCGCAATGAACTCGTCCAGCGGAATAATCGCATCCATATCCAGCAGGCTGAACAGCTCTGTGGACTGCAATACCGCTACATCGGGCGGCTGCTTCGACTGGACTCCGGCTTGGGTTTTGACCGCTGTATCGGCATAGCTGCCGGTGTATACCGGCTTAACCACAATGTCCGGGTTCTCCTTCATAAAATCCGCAGTCATCGCTTCAATCGTAGCCGTCAGCGGCCCTCCGACAGCAATCGGGTAATAGTAGGTCAGCTCTGTTTTGGTTCCGTTGGCCGCCGGTGCGGCTGCGGCTTCACCAGCCCCGGTGCCGCTGCCATTGCCAGCGGCGTTATTGTTGTTTGTGTTTGTGTTTGTGTTTGTGTTGCTGCCGCAGCCTGCCAATACCGACATTCCTAGTGCAGCCGCCATTACCATTACATTTCCTTTACGCATCCCTGTGATCTCCTCCATTATCTATTCATAAGTAGCAGAAAGACCGGCAGCCCTCTACGGACGGCAGATCCTCTTGCTTTGGCAAACATGGGAATCCCTTGGTGATCCTGTTGTTCATTGCCCCCTACATTCAGGACAGGCGCAAATGATCCTGCAGCATCTCGGACATTGAGGTCCAGATATGATCCGGCATGGTCGAATATTGCTCCAGATCCTCTCTCGCAGTCACCCCGGTCAGCACCAATGCCGTGTTGATGCCGTGGCTCAGGCCAAACCGGATATCTGTATCCATCCGGTCCCCGACCATGAGACAGTTCTCCCGGCGGGTTCCGCTCTGCTCCAGCACCTTCTCCGCATAATAGGCGGATGGCTTGCCGATAATCTCCTGCACAGTGCCGCAGCTGGCTGCCTCAATGGCCTTAACCATAGCCCAGGTATCGGGGAGCAGGTCGCCCACTACCGGACAATTCGGATCAGGGTTCGCGGCAATCAGATAGGCGCCTGCCCGGACAGCCTTCATCGCCCGGTGCAGCTTCTCATAATCGAAATCGCGGTCCATCCCCACCAGCACATGCGTGGCCTCCATCGGTTCATCGGTGAGTACCGTCCCTCCGCCGGCCATCTCATATTTCAGCGCCTGCTCCCCAATCACCAGCACCTGCGGCTTGCGGTTCATTCCCTGCATTTCACGGAAATATGCCGCAGATACCGAAGCCGCAGTCACCACTTCCTCCGTCCGGGCTTCAACCCCCATCAGCCTTAGCCGGTTCCGGCATTCTTCCCGGGTCCGAATGGTGGTGTTGCTCAGGAACAGCACCTGTTTCCCCTGCTCCCTTAAATACTGCAGTGTCTGCCTCACTCCCGGCAGGAGCAGGTCACCAATAAAAATGGTGCCGTCCAAATCAAAAAAATACGTCTCGTATGCAAGCACATCCTGCAATGGGAAAGCAGCCTCCTTAATGGAAACAAACCAAAAAACCCTATATCCAGCTCAATAAGCGGGCATGTTGAATCCGCCGTGTACACGAGCTGCATAAGGGTTTTCTCTTCGTCTCCGACCCTTGATTATGAAATTGAATGGTGTTCACTTACGCTTACTTCTTCACTATAAATTAACCATGTCATCCTGATATTAACTCCAGGTTAAGCTTGTGCAAAACTGTGCCAAAGCTCCGGGTTGCCCATCGATACTGCACTCGCTCCCGCTTGGAGAGCAGCCTCAATCTCCTGATGATCCTTGATCAGGCCGCCGGCAATGATAGGGCGGGAAGTACTGCTGCTCAGCTCGGTTATGACCCTGGGGATCAGCCCCGGCATGACTTCAAGCGCATCCGATTCATTCTGGCGCACATTGTTTATCCCGTGCTCCAGCGCAGAGGTGTCGATCAGGAACAGGCGCTGGATCGCCAGAAGCCCGCTTTTCTTAGCCTGCTTGACCATATGGTTCTTGGTGGAGATAATGCCGGTCGGGCCAATCTTCTCGGCAATATATTTGACCACGAGCGGATCACTGCCCAATCCGCCGATGAAATCGACATGCAGGAAGACCTTCTTGCCGGCTTCCAGACCCTGCCTCACATATTGCTTCACAGTGAACAGGTCCCCGATCAGCAGAAAGATCATCGGCCACTCGCTGTCGCAGGCCTTTTGCAGATCTTCAGCCTTGCGCACTGCCGGTATAATCCTATGGTTGCCGCTTCCCGCAAACAGTCCGTTCTTCACCTGTTATCCTCCTTCTGTACCAGTGAATATTGACCATTGTAACAGCCGTTTGTCAGCGCGGTATTAACGGCGGGACCGGAGTCCCGCCCACACTTCATTGGATAAAGCCCGCCAAGCTCAGGAACCGCTGCAGCAGCACGGCCGATTGGGCGCGGGTGGCGTTCATTCCCGGCATCAGCCGCTCTTGCGATACACCGTTCATTAATCCGGCTTGAATGACCATAGTCCATTCCTCACGCGCCCATGAGATGCCTGCCGCATCCTTGAACAGCTCCAGGGCTGGCGCTGATTCCGCAGCTGTGCCGCCAGCAGCGCCGTTCTGCCCGATATAACGCAGGGCGCGGGCCAGCATCACCGCCTGCTCACTGCGGGTCACCTTGGCATCCGGACGGAGAGTTCCGTCGCCGAAGCCGCTGATCAGCCCGGCAGCGGCGGCGGCGGATACGTCGCCTGCGAACCAGTCCGCAGGCTGAACATCCGGCCAGGCTGCCGCCTTCCCGCTGCCTTGACCGGCTGGCAGGGCCAGCGCGCGGGCCAGCATGGCGGCGAATTCCGCCCGGGTTACCGCACGCTCCGGTTCAAAGCGGCCGCCGCCGGTTCCGTTCAGCAGCAATTTGTCCGCCAGCTGCTTCGCCTGCCGCTCCGCCCAGTGGCCGTTCAGGTCACGGAATGATGTATCCAGCGTCATGACGCTCAGGATACTGCTGCCGCTCTGGATCTGGCGCAGCATTCCCCCGGTTCCATCGCCTGTGAAACCGGCGGGCACGAAGGACAGGGTTCCCTTCTCCGGCGAGAACATTATTCCAGTTGCCGTGCTGCCAGCCGGCAAGTCCAGGGCCAGTGAACGCGTGAGATAACGGGAACCGGATAAGACCGGAGTTGAGCGGACGTCTGACATCGCTTCAAGATTAAACTCTACCGCAGGGGCCATTTGCCGGCCACCGGCCAGCTCCACGGCGCGGGTTACTGCCGCCGCCGCTTCACCATCCAGTCTGCGGATGGTAACCTTAAGCTTCATCTCCTGCAAGCCTGTGCCCAGCTCTGCAGCCAGCTGTTCAAGCTGCAGCTGCTCCAGCGGGAGAATGTATCCGGCCTTCGCTTCAGTATGAGCCACCTTCAGCAGGGTCCCGCTGTGCGCGGCGTTCTGCAGCACAGGTGCCGGAAGCTCCAGCGTATCGCCGGTGAAGTTGACTGCCACCTGCGCGGAGGAACGGAACGCTTTTTCCAGAACAGCAGCCTCTACTGTGCCATCCACCGCTTCAAGTACAGGCACTGCCGGGGAAGGGGTCACGCCAACAGTTCCAGGTACGCTGGTATTTCCAGATCCGGGTGCTGCGCCCGGAGGAGTATAGCCTCCACTACCTGGTGCCATAGTGGCCGCAGGCGTCGGCGATAGTGTTGGTGTTGGTACTACCGTTGGTGTTGCTATCGGTGTTACCGTTGGTGTTGCTGTTGGCGTTGCAGTCGGTGTTGCCGTTGGCGTTGTTGTCGGTGTTGGCGTGGATGTCGGACCCGCAGCACTTTGCACCGTAATTTCCACCGGCTGCGAATAAAGATCATACGTGCCCCCGTTCTCTATGGAAGCTGAGTAACGCAGCAGCACATGGGCGGTTCCCGGTTTCCGGGCATTCACCCGGCCTTTGTCCGCCTGCAGCAGTTCCTGCCCATCCAGGAATACAAGCTCAGGCGTGATCTCCTTGCGCTCGCCCTTATAGGTCTCCACGATGGCTTCAAGGTTCCGCTCTTCACCTATATTCAATTCAATCCGGGCTTGCTTCGCACTCAGTGAGGCCGCCCAATCGGATGCCCAATAGGCATAGTCTGTAGTGATGCCGAAGGCTCCAAGCTTCAGGAAGCGGATCACATCCTCGCGTTTGTTAAGCGTCCAGGGGGAGATGAGCAGGCCGCGGTGTTTCGCCGCCTCCATGAACTCCGGTCCAAGCCCGTTGTAATCCGTATTGAAGGTGAGATTAAGCTTCGATACCGTCTTCAGCGTATCCCGCAGTGAGCCTTCCACGTTATTTTCGCTGGCGATATAACCGGTCAGCAGTCCGGCGGGAATTTCCGGCATCAGTTTATTCAGCCGCTCCAGCTGGGCCGGGTAAAAAGACATCACATTTACAATATCCTCTGCTTTGTGCTCCTTCACTGTGCGGACAAAGGCATCCACCGCCTCAGGCGTCTGCGTCTTGATCTCGGCATACACCAGCCTGCCGCGCGAACGCGCCAGCTCCAGCTGCTCATCCAGGGTCGGCATTCTCACGAGCGGGAAGCCCTCCGGGTAAGTCTTGTTGGCATTGTAGGTTTTAAGCTGCTCCAGTGAATAATTCTCCACCGGTCCGCTCCCGTCCGTTGTGGTCTCCAGCACCGGGGAGTGCGTGATGATCAGATGTCCGTCCGTAGTCAGGAACATGTCATTTTCGATAAAATCCGCCCCGGCATCCAGTGCCAGCCTGTTGCTTTCGATTGTATTCTCCGGCGACACGGAAGGCATCCCGCGGTGTCCAATGATATACACCTTGCGGATCAGCGTGGTATCGCGGTTGTACAGCGCCAGTGCCGCATGAGCCGCAGCGGGTACATCCGTTACCAGACCGTTCACGCCGGCTGTGATCAATTGATGCAATCCGGCCGCCGTGCCGGAAGGCGCAGGTGTCTTCGCCTCACTCCAGACCATTACCGCCAGCTTCTGCAGATACGCCGTATTCCCGCGGGTCGCTGCATTCTCAGCCAGCATCGCTACTCTCGCTCCGCTGGCCGCTGTGGCACGGCGCATCTCCAGCAGTTCCTCCGGTCCCGGATTCTCCGCAGCGGTGAAGTCAAGAATGCCGCGTGCCATCGGGTAAGCCGCCCTGGCCCGCTTAATCAGTTCCCCTTGCTCCGAAACCACGAACACGTCCTCCAGCCCGCGCTCCCGCAGCACCTGCACCAGCCGGTCCACCGTCAGCGCATCATGGACATACAAAGCAGGGATTACCCGGTTCCCGGCTCCCGCCAGCACTTCAGGCAGAGCTGCAATTACCGCTCCGGTTCCCGGCTCAATCACCATCAGCTCCGGGTTCAGATGCAGGATTGCCGTGGCCGGAAGCTGGTCTGCGGCCAGCTTGCCAAGGTCGCTTGACTGCTTGATCTCTGTAACAATCGTCGGAGCAAGCGCAATTTGGGTTTCCGGCTCCGCCACTTTAATGAAGGGCTCGATCACAGGTGCCGGCAGCGGTTCCTCCAGCAAGGTCACCCGAAGGTTATCGACCCGCATCCTGCTGCTGTCCGCCTGCAGGCCAATCCCGCCTTTGGCATAACTGTTCGCCCGAAGCGTCTCGATCATCAGCTGATTGTTAATCCACTCCTGAACCTGGTTGCCGTAAGCCTTGATCGTATAGTGCAGCGGCGTACCCTCGGCCAGCGGCTCCGTATAGGAGCCTCTCTCCATTACATTCCATTGATTGGCCGCCGTCCGCTCGGCGAATTCCACACCATTGGCAGCGGAAGGATCTTTGCGCACCGCCATCTGGTAATACGGGTAATCGCCCTGCTGGACCCGGAACATCACCGAATTCCAGCGCGAGGCATTTGCTGCGTCCGTGTGGGTGACATCAGCTTCAATCACATAGTTGCCAAACAGGCTTAGATAATCCGGCAGCATTACGCGCAACGGATTGTCCGGGGCCGCCGTGGCGTTCAGCTCCAGCGCTCCCCCCTTCACGGCAGCTTTGCCGGCTGTCATGCCCTGCACCCTTTTCCAGCCGTCTGGAAGCGTCCCCTCCGGTGTGCTGTCAAAGTTATCCTCAAACAAAACGTATTCCTTGGCTTCCGGTTTTTTGGCCACCAGAATTAATCTGATAACAGCATCATCCTTCCGCCCGGTCAGCTGATGTATGCCCTCCGTCTCGACAGCTATCCCGTCTTTGCCGAGAATAACCCCCTTGCTGTCTGTGCTCCATTCCAGCGCATCCCCCTTCAGTTCTGCCGAGCTGTAGTCGCTGGATTCCGCGTGGAACGTCAGTGTGTCAAGTGCCAGCTCCCGGCCAGTCTGTTCCAGCACATAGCCGGTTTCGTGGCTGAGGCTCAGCACCTTTGCCCCTGTCTTGGAAGGCGTAACGGTCAGCAG
Source organism: Paenibacillus sonchi (assembly GCF_016772475.1). Taxonomy (NCBI): domain Bacteria; kingdom Bacillati; phylum Bacillota; class Bacilli; order Caryophanales; family Paenibacillaceae; genus Paenibacillus; species Paenibacillus sonchi. The sequence goes on along the minus strand of NZ_CP068595.1, from coordinate 4,226,666 downwards.
ACGGCTGGCCTCCGCCTGATAGTAGACGGCTGTGACCGTTGCCTGCCCTTCTTTGACCGGCACCGGCTGATTGTTGACGATCCGCACAATGCTCTCGTCGGAAGAGTACAGCTTCAAGCCATTTGCCTGCACCGGCTCTGTCAGCCCGTCAGAATAATACACCGAAGCTGTTACCGTCAGCGGGCCTGCCAGCGCTTCCGCCTGCTGCGGCAGATCCAGCTCCAGACGGTCGGCTGTAATCCGTGTCACCTTCAGGTTGTCAAAAGAAACCGCCGACTGATCAACCTGGAAGCCCACTTTGCCTTTATCCAGCAGCCCATTCTCAAGCGGTTTGTCCAGCAGCAGAGTATAATCCGCCTCATCCTTGGCCTTGATGTATTCCTTGACGTTATCGCCGAAGACACGGACCTTCATTGTATAATCCTTGTTCAAGGCAAGCGGTGCACCACTTCCGTCCGACATCACATTCCAGTTCCCGTCCGGCTTCCGGTAGGCCAGCTCGTATTTCCCGTTCTGGCGCACCGCCATCTGGTAATACGGCAGTTTGCCGTTGGCCGGGACGCGGAACATAAGCGCAGCCCAGCGGGCACTGTTCAGCACACTTTCGAAGCGGACATCCGCTTCAATCGTATAATGATCCGCCTGCACCGGGGCCACAATCCGGCCCTGCCGTCCGGCGGCATTGCCGTCAAACCGCAATCTGCCATTGTTATAGACGGCTTCCGTAACACTGTTAATGTTTTGGTCTTGGTCTGTGTCGTAGGTTGCTTCCATAACGCTGGCAATGTCTTGGCCTGAATTGTATGTTGCTTCCGTCACCACACTCGGCTCCCGCACTACCGCAAACGGGCTGCTGCCTGCACTCCCGTCGGCAATCCAGTCTTCAGGTATGGCTCCATCCGCATAACCGTCGAAATTCTCCTCCAGCAGTATTGGATTAACCTCCCCGCTGACCGGTTGTTCGTCACTTAACGTAATGACTCCATAGCCGGAGGTATCATTCCAGAAGCTGGAGGAATTGTAGGCGCTCCAGTACCCTGTGCGCTGCGCTGTGGCGTCAGATTTCTCCAGCCGGTCAGTCACACTCAGTTCCAGCCCCAATTGCTTCGTCAGATGCGGGTCCAGGCCCAGCATCTCCCAAGGTACAGCAATTTCCGCACTCCAGCCTTCCCCGTTCTGGTGGATAGAACGCAGTATCTGCTTCTCATCCTTGCCCTGATGATTGTTCAGCGCCGCCCCAAAACGGAATTCAGGCGTGCTGCTGCCCGGACGGTAAAGGATGCCAATCTGCATATCATCCTTCGCAAAAGGGGATGACCGGTGCAGCGTCGGGTCCAGGAACAGATTCAGATTGTCCTGATCGAACCAATATCCCGCACCGTCGTAGACCGGTGTGCTGTCAGGCGCATCCACAGCAATGTATAAATAGGTGCTGTCCCACAGCAGCCCGAAGCTGCTGTTCTCCCCTGCCGGCTCCCCGGTCCGCACGCTTAATGACTCGTGGAGACTCCAGAAACCTTCGTCCAGTTTGCCGTCAATAACCGGAGCGGTCGATGTCCGTTTGACCTCAGCCGCCGCTCTTCCAGGCTCGGCAGCTGCTGACTGTACAGGTATCGCTGCTGCTGGTTCCGCTGGTACATTCGCAGATCCTGGTGACTCTGCTGTCACCGGGGATGAAGATTCAGTCGCCGCTGTAGAAGACATTGCAGCCGAAACGGTTGCGGGCAAAAATGACGTATCCAGTAGGCCGGTCAATATAGCGGCAATTGCCACCAGGTTCACAAGCTTTTTTGCTTTTCGCACTTTTTGCACTTTTTGCATCTGCGGTTGTACCCTCCCAAATGTCGTAGTGTAATCTGAGCAGCACAAAAAACCCTGCAATCCGTCAAGGTGAAATCAAACCCGAAACGGGCCTGCATTCACTTTGACGCATAGAGGGTTTTCTCCTCGTCTCCTACCCTGCGGCTTTAAGTTGGCTCTCTCATGTTTACTTTAAAGCGGAAAAATTATCACAGTATCAACGCCGGGTTAAAGTAATGTCAATTCAGAACGCTGTCCCGGAGGTACAATACGATTCGGCGGACTGGATTAACGGCATAGCTTGGACGGTTCTTACGCAACAGGGAAATCCGGGTGGCTACATTGACCAAGATTGGCTGTATTGCTCTTCCTTAAATCCCACAGTAACCTTCTTGCCGTCAGTGACAACCGGACGTTTGATCAGCATGCCGTGCCTGGACAGCAGGTCCAGCTGCTCTTCTTCACTGAGACCCGGCAGCTTGTCCTTAAGGCCAAGGTTCTTATAGACCTCACCGCTTGTATTAAAAAACTTCTTCAGCTCAAGCCCGCTGTTCGCCACCAGCACGCGCAGTTCTTGGACGGTAGGCGGCTGCTCGGCGATATGCTGCAGCTCCAGCTCATGGCCTGCCTCCTTTAACCACTTTACCGCACTGCGGCACGTGCTGCATTTAGGATATTGATAGACTTTTAGATGACTCATCGGCTGCTCCTCCGGTGTATACTGAGATTAATGGGTTGAGTAAGTTAAAGTAAATAGTAGAGTTAAAAATCTCCTTCTGCGTATAGCGCGTTTGCGCGAGGCGATTTCAAAGGTATTTTCACCTCTCATTTCGATCACAGCCGGGCGCCGGCGCTGCCGCCGCCTCCCGCTGCAGCTTCGCCTGAAGCAGCGCCAGATCCGGCGGCAGCGGAGCTTCAAACGCCAGCTCCGTGCGCAGCACCGGATGCTGGAAGGACAACCGCACCGCGTGCAGCGCCTGGCGCGAAATGGATGCATCCAGCTCCGCTATCCGCTCCAATTGCGCTCGCTCCCCCGCATCCAGCTCCGCTACCCGCTCCAGCTGCACTCGCTCCGGGACCCGTGCCCCTGGCTCCCCGGCCGGCAGGCCCGCCTTGCTATAGAGCGGGTGACGGTACATGCCGTCACCGATCAGCGGGCAGCCGATAGAGCCCATATGCACCCGGATCTGATGGGTGCGGCCGCTCTCCAGCTTCAGCTCGACCTTGGCTGCGCCGGGGTACACCTCCTTGACCTCGTAGCGGGTCAAGGAAGGATAGCCGTCCGGCGTCACGATCCGCCGGTGCGGCTCCGCCGGGTCGCGGTCGATCGGACCGTCGATATCGCCGCTCAGCACAGGAGGAACGCCGTGAACCCAAGCGTTGTAGCGCTTGTCCACAGTTCCGGCAATCATCTGCTCGGAAATATGCTGGTGGCTGTAGGGATTCTTCGCAATAACCAGCACGCCGGATGTCTCCTGATCCAGCCGGTGGACGGGACGGAAGCGGAACTGCTCGCCCTTTTGCGCCCAGTAATAGACGACTCCGTTCGCCAATGTGTCCGTATAATGCCCGTGGGTCGGATGCACAATCATCCCGGCGGCCTTGTTGACAACCAGCAGATGCTCATCCTCATAGAGGATCTCAAAAGGAAGCGGCTGCGGCAAAATGTCCTCCGAGGTCTCCTGCTCCATACGGATTTGCACGGCATCTCCTGCGTTGACCCGGACGCTAATGTAGACCCGTTCTCCATTCAGCATAATGCCCTGCTCGGTCATTTTGAGCCGGGACAGCAGCTTGCGGGACACATCCATCCGCTTCTGCAGAATGGTTTTCAGCAGCCAGCCGTCCTCAGACGGCGGCACTTGATAGGTAATTGGTGAATAATAGCCCGTTGTCATCTTAGTTGCGGAACACCTTTTTGCTGCGCACATATTCTACATCAGCAATCCCCAGGCGTGTATTGGCCGTGCGGGCCAGCGCAAAAAAGTAATCCGACAGCCGGTTCAGATAAATCACAGCCTCCTGGTTGATATCCGCACTCCGGCCCAGCGTCACCGCACGCCGTTCCGCACGGCGGCATACCGTGCGGCAGACATGCAGCACAGAAGAGAGCTGGCTTCCCCCGGCAGGATGAAGCGCTCCAGCACCGGATTCTCCGCCTGCAGGGCATCGATCCAGCCTTCAAGGCGTTCCGCCATCTCGCTTTTCACCTTATATTTGTTCTCGCTAAGCTTCACAAAAGCCAGATCAGAACCGCAATCGAACAGCTCATGCTGAATCTCCAGCAGCTGCTCCCGGACATCTGCGAACTTCGCGTCCTCCATCAGGCTGCGCGCCTGGCCGACAAAGCTGTTCAGCTCATCAATCGTGCCGTAGGCCTCCACGCGCACATCATCCTTGCCCACTCTGCCGCCAATAACCGAGGTTTCCCCTTTGTCACCCGTACGTGTATAGATCGCCATTGTTTGTCCCCCTGTCTAATAAGTCACATGTAATTAGTTTATACGTTCCCATGCACATTAGGCAAACAAAGACCGGAATTTCTGTTATGCAAAATCCTGAGCCGGGGTAAGCAGCAGCTATTCTGCTGCATTTACGGTTTCCTGAATGTTATGCAGTACATCAACCCTTTGCAGACTTCCCTGTATTCAATCTCCAGCATGTTCTCCGGAATCAACCCCAGAATGCCCGGCAAATCCTTCCCCTTCTCAAAATAACCCTTGACCACCGGCACCTTCTCATAGGTTCCTTGGACCAGCTTCTCCGTCTCATCGGCAATCATCAGCCTGGTGCCGCTTTTCGCCACCCGGATCATCTCCAGCACCGCACGGCCCGGATCACCGAAATAATTGATGCCCCCTACATGATACACACAGTCAAACATCTTGTCCTGAAAAGGCAGGTCCTCTGCTTGCCCCTGAAACAACTCAGCCTTCAGCCTCCAGCGCCGCAGATTGCGGACCGCCTGCTTCAGCATCCCGCTGGAGATATCCAATCCATAGAACTCAGCCTTTGCATCAATATAGGGGAAATTATCGGCGCTGCCCACTGAGGTCTCCAGCACATGATCGCCGTCCCGCAGCTCAAGCATGGAGAGAAACTGTCGTCTATAGTTCCGTTCCCCGCCAAATTTAAGTGCGAAATAGGCTTTGTTGCTCAGCCGGTAAAAACGGGCGATTTTATTGTACATTTCCATATACTTTTTGTTGCTGCCTTCCGTATCAGCCTCATTCAGAAACACAAAAAATCCGTGCTCCCACGGATAACATTGTCCATTTACCGGGTTCACGGCCCCGGCAGGCGTTAGCTCCAATCTGTCAAAAGTACCCGGGTCCCGCAGCATTTCAGCCTTCAACATGATTCTCATCCTCTTTCTTGTGCAGCACAGCCGGCGCCGCATGTACGCTCGTATGAGATCATTATATGCCCTATAGCCGGAGCCCCTCATCGGGCTGCCGCATGTTCCCGCTCTCCGTCCATGGACGGAGAATAACAGCACCAGTCCATAATCATCTCTCCACCTTCTGCCCAAGCAAAAAGCTCACGATTTCCCGATTGACGGCCTCCGGCTGCTCATGGTTGATGCCGTGCCCGGCACCCGGTATGACTTGATAGCGGAATCCCCCGTCTGTCAGCAGCTTGATGAAATCCCGCTTGCGGTCCAGCTTATATTCTCCTATTAAAAAATAGAGCTTCTCTTTGACTGCAACCGCTTTCTCTCTGTTGTATAGCTCCAGCTTATGTATGAACATAGCCTGCTGATTGTGGTTTTTCATTAGCAGCACCAGATGCTCCGCCACTTCGGGATTTTTCTCGGTAGCCAAGGATGACAGGAAATTCGGGGCACTTAACTACTATTATAAGGAGTGATGTGTAAATCTCATATATAAGAACAAACTTACGGTTACAAGACAATCCCCTGCCGTGCTCGGCAGGGGAGAACAGTCCACCAATAACTTTATATACGATTTCTAATGAATCTGCTGCCCCTCTCCTTTTAACCACACCGCTTGGATAGATAGGCTGTCCGAAATGCTGGTTGTCGGATCACCATCCACCAATACCAGATCCGCACGCAAGCCTTCGGCAATGCGCCCCCGGTCCTGGAGACCAAAGCGGCGGGCCGGCTTGGAGGTAGCTGACTGTAGAGCTTCAACAGGAGTAAAACCAGCCTGCACCAGCAATTGCATCTCATGATGAACGCTGGCTCCATGAGCCAGACCTCCGAGGTTGTGGAGCGGAACGGGGGAGACGTCAGTCCCGACGAGAATATCGACTCCGGCCTTGTGAAGCTCCATCACGCTTTTGAAGCTGTTGTCCAAGCTCCCTTGCGGATACGTATTGAAGCTGGAATTCAGGATATCAATCCATTCCTGGCTTAATTTCGAGTTCACCCGCGGATCGCCAGCCAGTTCGGACGCCGGATTTCCGGTGATCGACGCGTTCAATACCAAACATGGTGTAACAAATGCACCGGAATCTTTAATAGCTGCCACTACTTCGGACGTTGATTCAGGCCGGTCGATAAATAGGTGGGCGAGACCGTCAACACCAATTCGGATGGCAGATTGCGAAGAGTCAGCTGTCAACACGTGGGCCAGGACGATTTTATTCAGCTTATGCGCTTCTCTTACAGCCGCTTTTAGAATATCTTCGCTTAAAACGGGAAGTCCCGGTACCCCCATGACTGTTCCTTCTTCAATCATAATTTTAATATAATCGGCGCCATTCTCCACTTGAGTATGAACATGCTTGACCGCTTCCTCTATGCTTGTCACTTGAGGTGCCTCATCATGATCATGGGCAAAAGCTTCGAGCATCGCATTCCGGTCTTTCTCCGTTAACTTCTCTAATTCTTTTAGCACAAAATCAGGAATCTCACCATCATCCGGCAATAATTCGTCGGGATGACCGCCTGGAGCCGTGACAGCCATGCCGGCCGAACGAACGTCTGCGACGCCGCCCAAATTCTGCAATTGAATTTCACGCCCTTTTTCCGTAAAACCGCCATTCATCTCAAGTTCAGTTGTTACGCCGAATTTGAGGGCATCCCGCAACCCGCCGATGGAGGTATGAACGTGCGCATCAATAAGACCAGGCATTAACATTGCATTCTCCGCATCAATCACGGCCGCATGTGCCGGAATCTCTCCCCCACAGCGATGATCGTGCCCTCTTGAATGATAATATGCCTTGCGCTGATAACCTTCTCCCCATCAAAAATACGGGCATTCGTAATAGCCGTTACCCCTGCCATTGGATGACTTTGTTCGCCGCTGCTCATTTTATGACCTCCTCAGTTTGTTCAGTCCGTCTTAACGACCAACCGATTGATTGTATTTTAACTATTAGAATTCTAATTGTCAATTCACTAATATTCCGTTGACAATTATTTAGAATCCTAATAAAGTTTCATTATTGACAGTTAGAACTTTAATAGTTTTAGCGTAAGGAGGACAAACGTTAATGGATACTCAGCAGGATACACCCTATCTGGAATTACTGCAGCTCATCGGGCTGAAGTTGAAAAGACGGGCTGACGACAGCATCAGAGAATTAGGATTAAATGCCCAGCAGGGAAAAATGATCGAATATATTCATAAGCATCAAGAGAAGGGGGTAATTCAGAGGGATCTCTCCGACCGGTTCCATGCCCGCGGGGCAAGCATTACGAGCATACTTCAAGGTCTTGAAAAAAAGGGATACATCGAACGCAAAATTCCGGCCCATAACGAGCGGCAAAAAAATATATATGTACTGCCTAAAGGCGTTGAATTAATTGAAGAGTTCAAAAGGTCGTTTCAACAAGTAGAGGCTGAAATCGTTCACCCCCTTTCGAGCGATGAGCAGAAGCTCCTCAAAGAGCTGCTGGTGAAAATCAATCAAAATTTCTAGTGACTTGTCTGCGGGTGATACGGACACCAAAAAGGGACCCGAAGGTCCCTGGTCAAGAGCATCACCAGCCTAGCGCCGGCGGGAATGCCCCTTCATGTATTCGTTTATTTTCAGGTCCAGCAGGCTGCTGATTTCAATCACCTTAGCCGAAGTGAAGGAATTCTCCTGTACAAAAAGCTGTTCCATCCTGCTGCGGAGTGTGAGGATCTCATCCTCCAGAGAGAGTCTGCGTGCGTTAACATCACCTTTGGGGGGCCGTTTGCCGCTTCCGGTCAAACATTCGCCGCCGAAGGAAGGCAAGTAATAATCGGCGCTGAGCACAATCATCCCTCCTAAATGTATTATTCAGAAAAGAAAATCCTTGTAACAAGCAGAAACGGCTACACCGTCCTTAAAAGGACGGTACCCGTTTCAGCGAGAAATATAAGGATAATTTATAGCGTGAAGCATATAAATTCTTATATTTTACTTATACAGGTGTTTCTTGTTCCCAGAGTAAAATAATACCATAGAACAGGAAGATCCGCCATAGTCCGATTTACTTCATTCTTGCTGCATTACTCCGTTCGTTCGCGTTCAAGCTGTGAGACGAATGCCCCTATCCGTTCAACGGCTTCATTCAGCTGGGAGACGGAAGTGGCGTAAGAGCAGCGCAGATACCCTTCTCCCCTAATCCGAAAACACTGCCTGGAACTGCGGCTACCTTGTGTTCAAGCAGCAGGCGCTGGGCGAACTCGTCAGAGGTCAGTCCGGTCCGGCGAATGCTCGGAAACGCATAAAATGCGCCCTGCGGTTCATGGCATTCCAGCCCGGCATCGCGCAAGCCTTTGACAATCAGGCGGCGGCGCTGGTTATACGAATCAACCATCCGGTCCTTCTCCTCCATGCCGTTGGTCAGTGCCTCCAGCGCGGCCACCTGGCCCATGGAAGGTGCGCACATGACGGTGTACTGGTGGATCTTCAGCATAGCGGCGATCAGATCCGGGTGGCCGCAAGCATAACCCATTCGCCAGCCTGTCATGGCAAAAGCCTTGGAAAAACCGCTGACCAGAATGGTCCGGTCCTTCATGCCCGGCAGGGAAGCGAAGCTGACATGGGCGCCGCTGTACGTCAGCTCGGCATAGATTTCATCTGAAATCACGATGAGATCATGTTTCTCCACAACCCTGGCGATTGGTTCCCAATCCTCACGGCTCATGATCGCTCCTGTCGGATTGCTGGGATAACAGAGAATGAGGATTTTGGAACGCGGAGTAATCTTGGCTTCCAGCCCCTCGGCGGTAAGCTTGAAGTTATCCTCCCCGAATGTCTCAATGCCTACGGGAATCCCTCCGCCTATTGCAGTAATCGGCGAGTAGGAAATATAGCAGGGCTCCGGAATTAGAATTTCATCTCCGGGCGAGATTAAGGCGCGCAGCGCCAGATCAATCGCTTCACTGCCGCCTACTGTGGCGATGATCTCATTGGCCGGATTGTATTCTACTTCGAAACGGGTGTACAGGTATTCGGCGATGCCTTCCCGCAGCTCCGGCATGCCCGCATTCGAGGTATAGCCGGTGAACCCCCTCTCCAGCGAATATACGCAGGCTTCCCTGACATGCCAAGGCGTCTTGAAGTCCGGCTCTCCGACCCCAAGGGAGATAATATCTTTGCTGCCTGCCGCCAGATCAAAAAACTTGCGGATGCCCGAAGGCTGAATCTGCTGGACCAGCGGGGCCAAATAAGAATGCATGGATTTGCCTGTATCTCCGGTTTGCTGACTGTTATTCGTGATCATATGATTACTTCCTTTACGGAGATATCATGAGACGGTTGTCTTCCTCATGCTCTTCAAAGATGATACCATCCTGTTTGTATTTTTTAAGCGTAAAATTGGTTTTGGTAGAGAGGACTGCGTCAATCGGCGACAGCTTCTCGGAGACAAAGTTGGCTACCTCCCGCAGATTCCGGCCTTCAACTTCAACCAAGAGGTCATAGGCGCCTGACATCAGATAGACCGATTTCACCTGCGGATATAAATAGATCCGTTCGGCAATCCCTTCAAAGCCGCGGCCCCGCTCCGGTGTAATCTGAACCTCGATCAGTGCGGTTACCCGTTCATCGCTGACCTTATCCCAATTCACGACTGTCGCATATTTTACGATTACATGGTCTCTTTCCATTTCTTCAATGGCCTGTTTGACATCTTCTTCTTCCGCTCCAAGCAATGTCGCCATCAGCGCTGTAGAGCTGCGCGCGTCCTCCTTGAGCAGTTCCAGCACTTTCCTCTTCAAATCATTCATTTCCTTCATGCCTTCCCTCCTGCGAAAAGAGTTTAATACTAATATGACATGAAAATGGCATCACTGCAAACAAAATAACCCCGCAGGAGCGGGGTTAACGGATTGCATTATACTGAAGCAGCCGCTTCCGTCAGGAATCCGTGAGCGATTAGCTCTGCTGCGTCGGACGGAAGGCAGCCGGGTTACATATAATAGGAACTGTGCACGTTAGGCTGATGCTGCGGCACATTCGGAGCCTGTCTGAAATCACCGGTGCCATTCATTTTCTGCTGCACAAACTGCTGGCTTTTCTGCTGGATCTGCTGTGCACTTTGGATCTGTTTGTCGACGGCTTGCCGGAGGGCTTTGTCAGGTGCTTTATAGAATCCCATCTGCGACATCTGGTTGTACAGATCCCCCTGAATCCGCAGTGTATCCAGAGTCAGGTCAGTGAAAGCCCGGCGCACAGTTTGACAGTTTGATTCTGTCGCCGCTGTCGTATATTCGCGTACTGTCCGTTTCAGGTCATCCAAAATCATAGTCAACAGATCTTCATCCGCCATAAATTGTCCGTTTTGTGTGTACACTTAATAACCTCCTTGAATATGAATTAGATTCAGCATGCTGAAAGCTCACTTACTGCTGGGGTTGTGTGGGGGCATATTGCTGGTGCTGCTGCAAAAGCTGAACGAGCACTCCCAAATGGTGGGTATGGCTCTGGATCTGCTGATTGCAAATCTGGTTAACTGTCGAGTTCTGCGTGCTGCCGGCGGTAGCCGCCAGCTGCTTGATCAGCAAATCCTCATTGGAGATGGAGTCGGCAATATAGTCCAGTTCTTTTCCGCTAAGCGGCTGCATTTGCGTAGATTGCATATTCACTGTTCCCTCCTTCAAAATGGTTCAAGCAGCTTTAGTATGCGCGCATGGAGGCTAAATATGTGTTAAAATGCACAACTCCCAGCCTATTGAAGCAGGCAGCGATGTATGAGAGTCAGTACAGCGACCAATACTACCTTATCCGAATCTCATTTAAGGGGAGATCAACAGATGAAATTAATCAGCGGGCAGGCGCCCTGGGAGAGAACCTTGCCTCATTTTCCTGTTTATCCTGTGCTGGATGGGGATATCACATGCGATTGCCTGATCGTAGGCGGAGGTATGGGAGGGGCGATGGCATCTTACCGCTTGTCCTCAAGCGGAGCCAGTACCGTATTGATTGATAAATATGCAGTGGGAAACGGCAGTACGTTTGCCAACACCGGATTGCTAAAGGTTGCTAACGACAAATCCTTGACCTCCTGCATGAATACTTTTGGAGCAGATAACGGCCTATTATTCTACAAGCTATGCCGCAAGGCGATTGGGGATATCCTGAAGCTGCCGGGCACACTGGATATTGATCCGCACATTATTCCCAGAAGCAGCCTGCTGTATGCGAGCTTTCCGGAGGATGTTGCCGCGCTGAAGCTGGAGCATGAACATTTGGCCGCGCATGGTTTTGACACAGAATTCTGGGAGGAAGACAAAATCAGGGCCCATTACTCCTTCGCCAAACCAGCAGCCATCTACTCCCGAGGGGATGTGGAAACGAACCCGTTCCGGATGCTGCACAGTCTCATTCATAAAGCACACGCAAGCGGTGTCCGTGTATATGAGCATACGAAGGCCCGTCATTTTGATTTTGGAACGGAAGGGGTAACCTGTTATACAGAGAGCGGCCGCATCTTTGCCAACCATGTTATTTTTGCCTTGGGCTATGAAACCCAGGAGATGAAAAAGGACCGGGGAGCCGAGCTGATTTATACCTACGCCATGATGACCCGGCCTTTGAAGAACCTCCCCCACTGGCATGAACAAAGCCTGATCTGGGAAACGGCCCGGCCTTATTTGTATTTCCGCACAACGAAAGACGGGCGTATCATTGCCGGGGGCAAGGATGAGCAGCTATCTGATCCTGGGCAACGCGAGGCCAGAGTCCGGTCCCGGAGCCGGCGGCTGCTTGAAGAGCTTGAAGCCCTCTTCCCCGAGATTAAGGGGGCAGCTGCAGAGTTCGCCTGGGGCGGTGTATTCGGGACCTCCCATGACGGCCTGCCTTTTATCGGCCCCCATCCGGAATATCCCCACTGTTATTTCATCGAAGGCTATGGCGGCAACGGAACCGTCTACAGCATGATCGCGGCAGAACTCCTGGCCGATACCCTGGCAGGCATTTCCCGGCCGGAGCTTGAGCTGTTTTCACTGACCCGGACGTCCAGACCTTCTCCTTCTTTTCCGGCTGTTCAGGCATAACCCGGACGATTCAAAGCTGTTTCTTAGAAGATATTGCTTAGAAGATGTTCATGCTCAATAAAAAAGGGCTGTCTCACCAGTAGAAAAATTCTACTGCGAGACAACCCTTCCCTATTATTGGTATTGGATGATTTATTGTGCTTTTACAAATTCAGCCGATTTAATCCCTGCTTGACGCCCAAAGATAATAATTTCCGCGACCGAGTTGCCGCCGATCCGGTTTTGGCCATGCAGCCCGCCCACTACTTCACCAGCCGCGAACAGACCTGTGATCGGTTGACCTTCTTTATTTAATACTTCTGTGTTTGTGTTGATTTTTACACCGCCCATGGTGTAGTGAATCCCGGGACCGATTTTGATCGCGTAGAATGGCGCGCCGGACAAGTCGTTATCCATTCCTGTAGTTCTGCCGAATTCGGCATCCTTCTTATTCTTCACTGCGCTGTTCCAGGTATCCATTGTCTTTTGCAGCTCATCTGCCGGAACATTCATTTCCTTGGCCAGGCCTTCAATCGAGTCTGAGGTCAGAACAAATCCCATTTTCTCATATTGTTCAATCGCTTTGACACGGGATTTAACGCCGGAATCAAAGACAAGAATCGCTGCTTTTTCAGGAAGCTTATTAATGGCTGCGGTGACATGATCACGGGTATCCATTTCGTTGGTGAACCGTTTGCCTTCACTTGATACGAGGATTGCGCCTTCACCGCGAACAGCCTCCCCGATCAGATAGGATTTCTCCTGCTGCACGGTCGGGTGAACCTGGATTTGATCCATATCGACTGTGGTGCCGCCGAGCTTCTCAATCATTTGGATGCCGTCGCCGGTGCTGCCAACTTGGTTGGTGGTTACGAGCCCTTCCAGATCAGGTCTAACCTCGGCAATCATTTCTTTATTGGCGCCGAAACCTCCGGTGGTGACAATGACAGCAGAACCTGTTATTGTTTTTTCGTCTGCCTGGTTGAACAGGACTTTGACACCGGTAACCTTACCGTCTTTTTCGGTAATTTCCTTGACATCCGCATTCACAAATAGCGGGATACCTTGCTCTTGTACGTTTTTCACTAATCCCTTGACCAGATACTGCCCTACCGCAGAGCCGTCTTCAGGACGGTGTGTGCGTTTTTCCTTCATCCCGCCGGTAATGGTGATATTGTTCAAGCGGATTCCGATGGAATCCAGCCAGTCGATGGCACCCGCAGAATTGTCCACGAAGAAACGGAGCAGCTCTTTATCGTTGGTATCGTGGCCGCCTTTTAGCGTCTCTTCATAAAATAAATCATTGCTGTCCTCAATGCCTTGCTCTTTTTGGAACTTCGTCTGCGAAGCGTTCATCCCCGAAGAGGATTTGGTCGTATTTCCGCCCGCTACCGGCATTTTCTCCAGAATAACCGGATTCATGCCTTTCGCTTTGGCCTCAAGCGCTGCCGACATACCGGCACCACCCGCACCGACGATGATGATATCATATTTATCTTTTAATTGATCATACGGTGTATAGCTTGCTTCCGATGCCCCCGATACTGCTTCAGTGGTCTCTTTTTTGGCCTCATTGTCCTTACTCTTGTTCCCGGTGCTGTTACTGCTGCCATTGTTGCCGCATCCTGCGATAACGAGCATGACCGAGAGAATGAGAATAAGAGCAGCGCCTGCTTTCTTTTTCATGATGTTATTGCCCCCTTGTGCATATTTTCACAATTATCATAGCGGCAAAGGTGCAGTTCTTGGAAGCTTACGTAATTAAAAAAATAGTTTAGTAATTAAAGTAAGCGGGGTTGGGGGGCTTGTGAGAATGAATTTAAAAAATGTAAGAATGAAAATAAAAAACAGGTCGATTGTGGTGGTATCTGATCGTTCGTTCCTTAGGTCTATCCCAATTACATTACCACTTACATTACTATCCCCTGTCAAAATAAATTCACCCTATATAGATTGAACTAGAAATCCGTAGACTTCATTTTTGCAGATAATGATTTTGGGTATGACTGCACTTTGTGCAATAAAATTGCTTATTGTTCTGCGTCAAATCGCATTCTGCTGTATTTTGTGCAACCAAATTCCAGATTTGGAGTCAAAAGCAGCATCTCCAGCAGATTCTAATGTACAGAGTGCAATAGATTGAGTTTTTCGGACGATTTATGGGGATTCTGCTGTAGAAAGTGCAATAGAAGTACAGTTCTGACCTAATTTGGAGGGATTCGCATCGGCATCGGCATTGGCATTGCACCGCATCAGAACCAGCATCTGGATTAGAGTGTTTAGAACACCTAGTTCACATGCGGATTTTGCTATAATCCCCACTTAGGGCATATTACGCAACCGGATTTGTGATCCATTTGTTGGAATCCGGACAGGAGATCCTTTATTGAGGCAGGTCGGCCGATTCTCCGGGTCAAACGGACTGAGATTCCGCTAATAAGCCTTTTCGGCCTAATTTTGGATTTAGATGATCGATATAAAAGCTCCTGAGTCCAAATCAACCGGAAAAACAGTCTTTTTTACAAAATAACGTCTTCTCATTCCGCATCATGCGGAAGATGGCACCGATGACCCCGATTGCTGCTGCTCCCCCACTTACCACGTGCCACCTACCCCCTACCACCTATCGCCTACCACCTGCCATCTGAAGACAACTCAACATGCTTGCCGTCTTTTAAAAAAAACATCATAAGCCTCCGAATTAGATACTATATCGCCTTCAGATGGCATTTCAGCCAAACCAATTTCATAAAAAAAGGACCCAAAGGTCCTCTTTCGCGGCCAGCCGCTTAAATATATGTAGCTATAATTTCATGTCCTGAAGCGGTCACGGTATACATATATACCGGCCTGCCCACCGCACCGTAGCTGATCTCCATTTCCAGCACACCCGCCTCTGTGAGAAAAGCCAGGTATTTGCGTACGGAGATCCGCGAAATCGGAGCCTCTGCCGTGATCTCCTCGGTGGAAAATACCGGACTCTCCAGCTTCTGGATGGTGCTCCATATGCTCTCCAGCGTTCCTTCGGTAAGCCCCTTGGGCAGCGTGCCGCTTTTGTCCTCCTCCGTTCCTGTGGAATGGCGCAGCAGTTTGTCGAGCTGCTCCTGGCTGAGATGCTCCCTGTGCTTCATCAGCATGTAATCCTCCCGGTAGGCGGACAATGCCGCCTGAAAGCGGGCGAACTCGAACGGTTTGATCAAATAATCGACGGCCCCCAGCTGCAGGGCCTTGCGGATACTGGCGTTGTCGCTGGCTGCAGAAATGACGATAATGTCAACCACGCTGCCCTGCTCCCGCAGAGAGGACAGCAGCTGCAGCCCGCTGGTACGCGGCATATAGATATCCAGCAGAATGAGATCAACCTTCAGTCCGGCAAGCAGCTTCCTGGCTTCATCGACCGAAGCGGCCCAGCCGGCGAACTCGAAGCCCTGAACCTGCTCCACATAGTGCCGATTGAACTTTGCCACCATCGGATCATCTTCAACGATCAATACCTTAATGGTCATTGGTCTCATCACCCTTTACTGCATATGGCACATCGGCCATAAATGTCGTTCCCGGCTCCGGGCCGGGTATCATCTGAAGCTGGCCCTGCAGCTTTTCCACACTTTTACGAACCAGGTAAAGGCCCATCCCCCGCTGCTCTCCCTTGGTGGAAAATCCCTGGACAAATATCTGCTCCCGCAAAGGCTGAGGGATTCCCGGACCATTGTCCCGCACAGTGCAGATCAGACGTCCCCGTTCATATTGAAAAGAAAGCTCGATTTCCTTCATGTGCTGCCCCTCCAGCGCCTCCATAGCGTTGTCGAGCAGATTGCCGACGATGGTAATCAGCTGATGAATCACCTGAGGATCGGCGGATTCCGGGAGGTAGCTGTCCTCAGCGAGCTGCAGCTCAATTCCTGCTTCACGGGCCCGGCTAAGTTTCCCGAGCAGAAAGCCGGCCATGACCGGGTCCTTGATCTGCCTGGTGATCGAACCGATCTCATTCTGATAGTTGCTCACGGTTCCCGAAATGTACTCCTGCAGCTCATCAAAAAGGCCCATATGCGTCATGCCCATAATCACATGCAGCTTATTCATATATTCATGTGCCCCTGCCCGCAAGGCGTCCGCATAGACGGATATCCCGGACAGCCGTTCCGCCAGTACAGCAAGCTCTGTCTTGTCCCGAAAGGTAGCGATGGCTCCCGCAATCCGGCCATTCACCTGGATTGGGACACTGCTCACGAGCAAAGTGATTCCGTTCAGCTCCAGCTCCTGGTCCTGCCTGGCTTCGCCGCTGAACAGCACCTGCTCCAGACGCAGCTCCGGCCAATAATCGGCGATATGCCGGGTCATCCCATTGCCTGTAATCCCGGCGGTGCCCAGCAGCCTCTCCGCCTCCCTGTTGATCATGCTGATCCGGGCGGCATGATCAACCGCAATAATCCCCTCGCGTGTGGATTGCAGCATAGCACTGCGTTCCTGCAGCAGCTTCGAGATGTCCGCTGGCTCCATGCCGAACATCATCTGCTTGATTTTCCGGGCCAGGACCATCGCTCCGGCCGCTCCAAGCACGGCACCGGACAGCAGAATTGCGATGATCGTCCATTCATTCTGCCGGATGAGCAGGTGAACCCTGTCCATTGAGAGGCCTACGACGACTACACCTACCTGGGAGCCTCTGTTATTATACACAGGCACAAAGGCCCGCAGCGACTTGCCGAGCAGCCCCTCACCCTCAGAGATGCTTTCTTCACCGTGCAGCGCAGCCTTTTGCCCTCCCCGACAAACGGCTTGCCGATCCGTGATGGATCGGGATGTGAATAGCGGATGCTGTGCATGTCGATCACAACTACAAACATAATATCATTGCGGCGGGTGATTTTGGAGGTATAGGCCTGGATCTCTTTGCTGCGTCCTTCATTAAGACCTTCTGACACCAGGGGAATCAGGGCAATGGTCCGGGCGATGGCCGTTGCCTTGTCCTCCAGGGCATGTCTGGTCTGGGGAATAATCTGATTTCTGAAAATAATGTAGAGCACCAGCATGACCAGCATCACCACAGCGGAGACCATGATGGTAACCTTTGTCCTCAGACCGTAATCCTTTGTTTTGACCAATACGCTTTTCCCCTGTTCAAATCCTTCAAATCATTGCGGGAGGGAAGCAGCGGCCTTTCGCTTCAGCAGATGATGCAGTGCAGCCCAGCTTCCCAGCGGAGCCGCCCCCAGCAGCAACAGCAGCCAGGTAATGACACGCGGCGAATCGTTCACCGAAAGCACTGCGATGAACACAAAGATGCCCAGCATCCGGCCACACATCAGGCAAAGCTCCCGCAGAACCACCAGTTCCACCCGTTTGCCCGCACTTTCCTTCGACTCCCCCATGAGGTCAAAGACGCTTGAGGTCATCGGCAGCATATATAATGGAAGAAAAAGAGAGGTGCCTATGCCCATAATCAGCAAGGTGCCGTAGCTGACATTCCAGAGAAGCGGTGTAATGACTGCAACCAGCAGAATGCCGCCAACAAGCATCCCCCGAGCGGAGTTTCGGAGTGAACCATTTGCCCGCAGCCCAGTAGCTGACCAGTGCAACCGCTGAAGTGATCAGGGCAAATTGCCCCAGCTTGCTTTCTTGCTTAGCGGCTATGTACACAAGAAGACCGATCAGAAAGGAAAACACACCCTCTCTTAACCCCTGAAACACCAAGGCTGCCGCTGCCGGCCTCCAGGCACTGCTTTTGCGGTGCAGCTCCCTCCAAGGCTCCATCCATAAGTACGCCCCTTCACTTTTGCGTTTCTTAAGGAAAAAGCTTAAGACCACAGCAAGTCCATAAATGGAGAGGGACAACAGGAAGACCAGACGATACCCGCGCTCGCCATGCAGGGCCGAAATGATCCAGCCCGACACCCAAGGGCCCAATATGCCGGTAAATGAACCCAGCAGCCCCATCCAGCCATTGAAAAAGTCCCGGTTTCCGGCATCCGTAATCTCAAAATAAACAATATTGTACGCTAGCCAGAACAAACCGATAGCTATGCCCAACACCAAACCAAGCGGCCAAATGTAATGAACCGCCCGGTTGCCAAGCCACAGTACGAGCAAATAAAAAAGGCCCGAAACGGCCAGGCCCAGCCGCAGGGCGTTCATCTTGTTATGTTCCTTGACCCATTTGCCGCCCAGCCAGAAGCTGAGTCCCACGGCCACTTGCTGAGCCACCGCAAACCAGCCGATCATGGCAAAATTCTGCTGGTTTTTCCACAAATAAACGTTCAAAAAGGTTCCTGCCAGCACGCTTGCGAGTGAACATAACCCGTTGACTGCAAGCAGCAGTACCTCCTGTTTATGCGCTGAATCCTTCATGCTGCTCCCCCTTGCGAACTGGACGTGTTTTGCTTAACATGCCCAGCTCAAGGAGAAAGCATAACCGGTATTCCTGAATTACTTGGCTCCTGTGCTCAGATTGCGCACCAGCTGAATGCGGTCTTCCTGCGCCAGACTGTGCTGCACATGGAAGCATGAAGGACAGACGAAGAGATTAAGCGCGAATGGCGGTTTCAGCACCGGCCCGCCCAGCTCTTCCGGGGACGACGGCTCAAAACCCTCTACTTTTTGCGTGCCGGACAGCAGCATCAGCTCATGGCACTGCGGACATTCAGGCGCTTCCAGCTGAGCTGCCAGAATAGCCGCCACTTTGGACTCGTAGTGCTTCAGGTCATAATCTTCACCGAATTGAACCAGGGTATTGAAGATCGGCACTACACTTTCCTTATCCTCATCATCCCATAGATTGTCGTCACTAACCGAATCTTGGTCCGGCTCCCCGGCCATTTCCGGTTCATCTTCATCTTCCAGGTCATCGATCCCCAGGGTCACCGTACGGTAGCCGCTAAGCTCATTGTTGCAATGGGGACAGGTATCCTCCGGCCCGAACTCCTCGTCCCATACAATCTCTGTATGACACCAAGGACAAACTGTTGTTTCCATCTTGACTATCTCCTTCTTACCTCACATTTGAATTCAGTTGATCATTAGATAAATTATACCGGCCGCCAGAAAAGTCAGGGCAGAAAGGAACAGAACCCGAACCAAGATCTTCATGTTTTCTACCCCCGCTTCAGAAAATTGCAGCACCAATGACATAGGAAAGGGACACGGAAATTATCATGGCAGTCAAGCCCACAGCCCGGTTATCTTTGGCGATCTCATCGTCAATGGAAAAAACCGGAGTCAGAAACTCGAACAGGAAATACGCCAGAATCAGCAGCAGAAACCCCACAACCGACCATTTCATCGTTTCGTAGATCGAGACGCCTGCTGAAATGCTGAAGCGCAGAATATTGCAGATGCCGAAGATTTTGCCTCCGGTTGCCATAGCCACCGCCACGTTCCCCTTGCGGATTTCTTCCCAGCAGTTATATTTGGTCACCATTTCAAAGAAAGACAGGAATACCACCAGGCCAAGAATGGCCACAGTGAAGTAGCCGAGCAGCGCTCCCAGCGGATGATCCAGCAAAAGATCAATATTTTCTTGCATCCTTCTCCCTCTTTCTGCTGGACTCCAGCCGCTATTGCAGTTCAGCCACGGTTACACCCGCGCCGCCTTCATTGTAATTTCCGAGCCGGTAGCTCTTTACATGCTTATGCTTGCGCAGATATTCCTGAATACCGGTGCGCAGTACTCCGGTTCCCTTGCCGTGAATGATGGAGATTTGCCCCAAATTGCCCAGAAAAGCCTCGTCAATGAAGCGGTCTGTTTCCATGATGGCTTCCTCCAGATTCGTCCCGCGCAGGTCCAGCTCACTGCGGATGTTCTCATCACGGGTACGTTTTACCGTAGTTGCCCGGCGGAGCGCAGGAGGCGGTGAATCCGGTGCGGAAGCCAGAAATTCCAGATCCTCCAGATTGACCTTCATCTTCATAATGCCAAACTGGACAATGGCTTCCTTGGGGCCGCTAAGCTCCACAACATAGCCTTTCTGGTTCACATTCTGCACCTTCACCTCATCGCCGGGCTGAATCTTCCGCGGCGCCTTGACGCTGCTGCGGGCCGCTGTCTTCTTGCGGGGCGCGGGCTCCGCTTCATCCAGACGGCGGCGGGCTTCAATCAGCTTATGCTCCTTGACGGAAGCCCCTTCCTCCAGAGCCAGGCGGCGCAGGTCGCTGATGATCTGCTCCGCTTCCTTGCGGGCCTTGTCAAGGATGGCGCTGGCGTCCTTCTCGGCCTTCTCCAGCCGCTTGTCACGCTGGCTCTCCAGCTTCTCCAGCTCCAGCTGCTGCCGCTTGCGGAATTCCTCCGCTTCACGGCGGACCGCTTCGGCGCGTTCACGCTCGTTCTCCGCACCCAGGCGGTTTTCTTCCAGCGAGGCAATCATATGCTCGACGCGCAGGTCCTCTTCCTTGACCTCTCCGCGCGCGTGTTCCAGTATCGCATTCGGCAGGCCCAGACGCTCGGCAATAGCAAATGCATTGCTTCGTCCAGGCACACCGACCAGCAGCCGGTAGGTGGGGCTTAAAGTCTGTACATCAAACTCCATGCTGGCATTGATGACGCCTTTGCGTTCATAAGCATAGGCCTTCAGCTCACTGTAATGGGTGGTGGCCACCATCCGGCATTCCGTCCGGTGAATATTCTCCAGAATCGCAATCGCCAGCGCCGAGCCTTCTGCGGGATCGGTACCTGCACCTACCTCATCCAGGAGAATCAGACTCTTCGGAGTCATTCTGCGCAGAATGGAGATAATATTAGTCATATGGCTGGAAAAGGTACTGAGGCTCTGCTCAATACTCTGCTCGTCGCCAATATCGGCATAAATAGCATCAAATACACACATCTGGCTGCCTTCTTCCGCCGGGATGAACAATCCCGACATCGACATCAGGCTGAGCAGGCCAATGGTCTTCAGCGTCACCGTCTTACCGCCCGTATTGGGGCCGGTTACGATGATGGAGCTGTACTGGTTGCCAAGCTCCACGTCCAGCGGCACGACCTGCTCCGCCGGAATCAGCGGATGCCGGCCCTTGCGCAGCTTGAGGTAGCCCCGGTCATTCATCCGCGGCTGGGTCGCCTTCATGTCACGGGCCAGACGGGCTTTGGCGAAGATGAAGTCCAGCTCGCCCAGGATATCCACATCATAGGCCATTTCCTCGGCAATATCGCCAACGAGCGCGGTCAACCGATGCAGGATGATCTCAATCTCCCGCTCCTCGCGCAGCCGGGTCTCGCGGAGCTTGTTGTTCATGGCCACAATCGATTCGGGCTCGATAAAGAGCGTGGCACCGGAACCCGACTGGTCATGAACAATGCCGCCGAAGTGGGCGCGGTATTCCGCTTTGACCGGAATGACGAAGCGGTCACCACGGATAGTTACCAGCTGGTCCTGCAGCATTTTGGCTACCGAGGAAGAACGGATCATGGAATCCAGCTTCTCCCGGATACGCGTCTCGCCTCCACGCAGCTCGCGGCGGATGGCGGCCAGCTCAGGGCTTGCCGTATCCAGCACATCAGCGTTCTCGTCAATGCAGGCGCGGATGGCATCCTCCACATGCTTCTGCTCCGAGAGCAGATCGCTCTGCGCGAACAGAAGCGGGATATTCTCATCTTCATGCATCGCCGCCAAAAACCGCTTGACCCTGCGCGCCCCGCCGATCGTGTTCCCCACAGACAGCAGCTCGCTGGTCCCCAGCAACCCTCCGATGGAAGCACGCTTCAAGGCCATCTTGATGTCCGTTACGCCGCCAAAGGAAGGAATGCCCTTCAGCCGGTCTACGTTCGCCGCCTCATCCGTAGCCTGAAGCAGCTTTTTCACGCCTTCAAAATCACCGGATGGCTTCAGACTTTCCGCCTCTAGCCGCCCCATCGGGGTCTGCGTATATTGCGTCAATTTATTTAAAATCTTGCGATATTCAAGCGTATGCAAAATTTTGTCGTCCAATTACAGTCACAGCTCCCTTCATAGATGGTTACATTATACCTAATTCAGCCGGGTTTCGCTATTTGGGTATGTTTTCAGGGAATAGAAATTTTGCGGCAGGCCACAATAACAACTGCACATATCCTTATGCGAAGGCCAAAGGAGGTTAGTTCAGTGAGATTTTTAGGTCATGTGGTCCGTTTTATCGTGGCAGCGATTGTGCTGATGGTGGTTGGCTGGATTGTTCCGCAGTTTACGGTTGGCGGTTTCTGGAGCGCGCTTGTTCTTGCCCTGGTCATCGCACTTCTCGGCTGGGTGATTGAGGGCATCTTCGGCAAAAAAACAACGCCCTTCGGCCGAGGCATCGTCGGCTTCCTGGTCAGCGCACTGGTCATTTGGATTGCCCAGTTCATCGTGAGCGGTGTCAGCGTCACCGTCCTTGGAGCACTTCTGGCAGCACTGGTCATTGGGATTATCGACCTGTTCCTGCCGGTATCCACACCGTTTGAAGCCGGGAAATAACAGCAAACTGCACAGCTTTCTGCAGACACAAAACCCCCTGCTCCGGAATTCACCGGAAATAGGGGGTTTGTTGTATTCTTTTAGGCATAGGAGAGAATATTGTCATCGTCATGGGCAGCGGAAGCAGTAACTACGGCATTCTTACCCGAATGTTTGGCGGCATACAAGGCATGGTCCGTCTTGCGGAACAGTTTCTCCTTGCCGTCCCCGAGCTGGTAGTCGCATAACCCGATACTGACGGTAATCGGCTTGCCCCCGGCATAAGGATGCTCCATCGCCGCAATCTTCAGACGCAGTTCCTCGGCAGCGGCGTAGGCTTCGTGAATGCTTTTATCCGTAAAAATAACCGCAAATTCTTCCCCGCCGTATCTGGCCGCAAAATCATTTAACCCGATCAATCCGCCTACCTTGGCTGCAACCTCCTTCAATACAAGGTCCCCGACCCAGTGGCCGTAGGTATCATTCACCCGCTTGAAGTTATCTATATCGAACAATGCGAGCTGCAGCCTGAGGCCATTGCTCTCACACTGCTCCAGCAGCGAAACCAGATATTCGTGAAAGGTCTTATGGTTGTACAGTCCAGTCAGCGCGTCAATCTTCAGAAGCTTGTCGGAAATCGCCCGCTCCACCATCAGCTCCTGCTCGGACTTGGTCAGCTGCTCCAGATGCTCGCGCACCTCACGGGCACGGATGATAACCGCCTGGGCCATGACAACGAACACGATAAACACACATTCCACCATCAGAAACTCCAGCAGCGGCTTGTCCAGCAGCCTCTGCTCCAGCCCCAAATAAATCGCGGCATAGAACAGCAGGCTGAAGGCTCCCAGAGCATTAAGCAGCCGCTGGTCAAAATAGACAAGTGAAATCATTATAGGCATCATAAGAGTCATCTGTGCACCGTCGACAAATGGCTCAAGCACAAAATACATCAGATAAGAGACCGCAAATCCGCAGACCACAACCGCCTGCTTGTGGTACAGCGAGGTCGACCGCAGCCACATTTCCGCCGTGGTCATGGCAATCACAATCATCAGATTGCAGCCGATGAACAAATGGCCTTTACTGGGAAGCAGGATGGATCTGACTTCAATGACATGATTCGACAAAACATATAAAAGCTGGGCCACCAGCATACAAAACACTATGATCCAGTAACCGGTCAATATTTTACGGTGCCATTTCTCCGTATTCGGCGAATATTCGGCGATATTAATATGATCCCCTACTTCTCAACCTAATGATATATAGCATTAAGTATAATAAATTTTAATGATTATTGCATCATATTTTTGCATATTTCGACAAACTTTGGAGTCCCTTCGACAGTAGAAAAAACCTCATTCAATTTCTCAAGACATCTTTGCCGAATTAAGTTATGCTAGGGGCACGCAAGGCTTAATATGATTCCAGGAGGAGGATAAAGATGATCCGAAGATTTGCCATGCTGCTGTCCATCGGCTCCCTGCTTATTCTCGCGGCTTGCGGCGGGACAGGCAATAACACCGGGACCGCAAACAACAAGGATGGAGCAGCTGAAGCCGGCCTCACCGCAGACGAGGAACTCATGATTTCGGCAACCAATTACAGCTTTGACCAAAAAGAATACCATTTGAAAAAAGGGGTTCCGGTCAATATTGTGTTTAAAAATGAAAGCGGCAATCATGGCATCCTTGTTCCGGAGCTGAACCTGCGGCTGGACGGAAAAGATTCCTCACAGGTCATTGTCCCGGAGGAAGCCGGAACGTTCGAAATGACCTGTGCGATCATGTGCGGCTCAGGCCACAGCGGCATGAGCGCCAAGGTGATTGTCGAGTAGGGTGATGGCTTTGAGAGTTAGGGGCCGGAAAGTATGGAGCTGCCTCTTTCGCTTCTGAGGACAAGTAAACAGTAATTCCGGACAGGAGAAACGTGTCCCAACACCATGAACAAATAAGGCTACGCCGTCCTTTACCGGATAACGTAGCTGCTTGGGATTTCAATTTAGCGTTTGCCTGCGGGGCCATTCCTGAGTCCAGCGGCAGTTCCAAGTGGAAAAAGGATCACTAATTCAGCTTATATCGCTTCCTAAAGGAGTAAATTGTCCCATTAAGTTCCCTTTTTCCACCTAAATCCCTCATTTGTTGATTTGGAGGGGAAATAAGTTCCCTTTTTCCACCTAGCGGTTGTTTCACCTGTTTAATAGCCAGCTTGAGTTGGAAAAAGGCTATCGAAGCTGGCTGATTTTCCGCCTAAATGTGCGAATTCACGTCGGTCTATTTACCCCCTACCTTATGCATCTTATTTCCTTAGATGGAGGCAATCATAATTAAGAACAAATCATAACCACCCGTCCAACGGGTGGTTTGCTCTGAGGCTATAAGCCTCTGGTGCCGGCTAGCGTCTAAAGGCGCTGGCTTTCACTTCGTTCAAGCCACTATGCCTTTGCCTCTTTTGCCTACCCCTGAAGGGGTGCTTGGACTACCAGCTACCCCTTAAAGGGGTTTTCATACTCTTTCACACTCAGCTTATCCAGTGCAATATCGTGACTTTCCTGCTCCTGGATATACTTTTTAATCGTTGCTTCATTGAGACCTACCGTGCTTACATAGTACCCTTCTGCCCAAAAATGGCGATTCCCGTACTTATACTTCAAGTTTGCATGCTTATCGAAGATCATGAGCGCACTTTTCCCTTTCAGATATCCCATAAAACTCGAGACGCTCATTTTCGGTGGAATACTCACCAACATATGAATATGATCGGGCATGAGGTGTCCTTCGATAATCTCTACTCCTTTGTAGCCACAGAGTTGCTTTAGGATATCTCGGATACTTTCTTTGTATTGATTGTAGATCACCTTTCGTCTATACTTTGGGGTGAATACGATAGGGTACTTGCACATCCACTTGGGTTGTGCCATGCCTTCTCTGGCTTGTGCCACAAAAACCACCTTCTCCTTTCGTTAGACATAGTAGCTTGAACACTCCTATTATAACGATCGCATCAGGTGGTTTTTTGCTATAAGCATCACTACACCACCCGCATAGCAGGTGGTTTTTTGTTTCGCACGCTTCGCGTACTCAACTGGCTAAAGCCACTAATAAAGCGGGCCCCAGGCAGTAGGAACTGCCTGGGGCCCTTCTCTTCATGCGTCCGCCATTCAACTGTCCTGTTCGATCAGTTGAATCCATTCATTATATTCACGCTGCAGCTTGGCATATTCCGCCTGCAGGCTCTGGTGCTCCTGGGACAGCTTGTCTAGTTCCCCCTGCCGCATTTCAGACTGCGCCTGCATCAGGCGCAGCTGGCCCTGGACCAGCTCATAGCTCTCGCCGATCTCGTCGAGCTGCTGCTGCACCTGGGAGTGCTCCCGGTTCATGGATTCAGCTTCCGCTTCCGCCTTGCTCGCTTCCTGCTCCCAAATCTCGATCTCTTCGCGGAGCTGCGCTTCCGTCTCGCTCCACTCCTGCTGGCTCTGCAAGAGTTCCTCGTATTTACGCTTCCAGGAAGCTTCGACCTCGCGGGTCTCCCGCAGCGCTTCCTGCTGCTCTGCCGCCGCAGCGGCGGCTTCACGTCCAGTCTCGTACAGCTCTTCCAGGCGGCGGGCCGTTTCTTCGCCTTCCGCCTCCAGCAGCTCATATCTTTCCTTCAGCTGCTCGCCATCCTGCAGCACCTCGTCATACTGTGCGATAAGCTCTTCGTAACGGCCCCGCAGCGCGGCCAGCTCCTTGCGGGCAGCTTCCGCCTCCGCCTGGTGTTGCCGGCTCTCGGCTTCCGCTTCAGCCCGCAGGCCGGATTCACGGTCAAGCTGCTGAACCATGCCGTCCGCCTGCCCGCGCAGCGTATCAATCTCTGTCTGCAGCGCCGAAGACTTCTCTTCCGCTTCCAGCAGCTTCATTTCCAGTTCTCCGATATCCTCCATGTGCTTGTCGGCCAGCTCATGCCAGGTGGCGGCTTCCGAAGCAGCCTGGGTAAGCTCACCTCCCAGCTGATGCAGGCTGCTCTTCGTTTCTTCCAGTGATTGGTGAAGCACAGCAGCCTCTTCCTGCTTCCTGCTATGACGCTGGCGCAGTTCCTCCAGCTCATCACTGAGAAGATCTCCAAGCTCATTGGCAGAATGCAGCTCAGCCTCTACCCGGCTCAGGTTCTCTGCGGTTCCCCGCAGCGATTCCTTAAGCCCGGCAGCCTCCTGCTGCACAGCCTCATAACGCTGGCGGAGCGCCTCAAGCTCTTCTTGCCGCAACGCTCCCTGCTCGGCAGCAGCACGAAGCTCTTCCGTCAGCTGCTCTTCACGCTTCAGCACCGCCTCGTATTGGGCGAGCAGCGTCAAACGGCCCTCACGCTCGCTCTTCAGTCCAGCTTCGGCCGCGCGCAGCCTGGATTGCAGCTGCCCGGTGCCGCCGCGCAGCTCGCCAATCTGCTTCTCCATCTCCTGCATTTGCTGCTTATGGCGGTGCTCCTGCGTGCCTTGCGACTGCCGCAGCTCCTTGTTCTTAGCAAGCTCTTTCTGCAGCGCCTCACGTTCCTCCGCAAGCTCCTTCTCAAGCGTGGATTTGGTATCCGCCAGCTCCTTGCTGAGCGCCGAACGGATCTCCACAATCTCCCCTCCGAGCGAATCGCGGGTCTCTGCAAGCTCCTCCTGAAGCCGGGACAGCGATTCCGCCTTCTCCTTGTCCAGCGTTTCGCGCAGATGCTCCAGCTCCTGCTGATGAGCAGCCTTCAGCTCTTCCAGCTGCTGCAGACGGGCCGCTTCGGCGGCTGCCAGCTCCTGCCGGTGGCTCTCACGCCCGGCTGCCTGCTCCTGCTCATAGCGCTCCCGGAGCGATTTCAGCTCCGCTTCACGGGCCTTCAGCTCTTCAGCCAGCTGCTCACGGGCCGCGGCCGCAGCCGTCTCCGCTTCCAGCAGTGCCTCGGCATGAAGCTTCCGCTCCTGCTCCTGAATCTCCAGGTGCCGCCTGCGCTCCTCTTCGGCTTCAGCGGCCAGGCGGGCCGCTTCCTCCCGGGCTGCCGCTTCCAGCCGTTCATATTCTTCCTGCCGTTCTTTCTGCGCCTCCGTGAGGCGTGCGACTTCTACACGCAGCTCCGTGCGTTCCCCGGTCAGCATGTTCAGCTCGTTCTTAAAGTCCTGTACCTGAATAGCCTGTTCCGCCATATGTACGGCAGCAAGCACTGCAATCCGCGGGGTATCCAGTCTCGTATGTGATTTGGAAATTGCCCGCATATGCTCGTCTACATAACGGGCAACCTGTTTCATATATTCAGTGCTGCTTCCGACAAGTTTATAAGAAGTTCCATATATCTCCACGGCGACACGAGTCCGGTCCATAGCCACAGTTGTGCCCTCCTTTGTATGTGTGCGGATTCTAAGCTGGTCTCTCTGCTCCTATTGTAGCGTGATTCATTCTCTTTTGCCAAAAAGCGCTGATTTCATAGATTTTCCGGTAACTGCCGCAGCTCAAAAAAAGTGAAAAAAAGCCGCTGCGAATTCCGTTTGTAAATGGATTCGCTGCGGCTTTGCACAATTCCTGCTACTTTCTTAATTCTGCGCCAAAAGTTTGCTGAAGTGCGGAAACTACCTTGTCATGCACCTCTACAACCTCTTCGTCGGTCAGTGTATGGTCAGTATGACGGTACAGCAGCGAAATGGCTATGCTTTTCTTGCCGCTCTCCATCTTGCCGCCTGTATACACATCGAATACCTGAACGTTTTGCAGCAGAGTCCCGCCGTTCTCACGGATGGAAGCCAGCAGGTGCCCGGCAGGCACTGCGGAATCCACTACAACAGCGATATCCCGCTCCATTCCCGGGAAGCGCTGCAGCTCAGTGTACTGCAGATTGGTGCGTGCGGCGCTGTAGAGCGGCTGAAGCAGCAGCTCGGCCACGTAGGTATCTTCCAGGTCCAGCTCACGCTGCAATTCCGGATGGAGCTGGCCGAGGGTTCCCAGCTTCATGCGCCCTTCAGGGCCCTGCAAATAGATGGAGGCGGAACGGCCCGGGTGGTAATTCTCCGGCGCATCGCCTTCATAGCTTACGCTGTCGCCAAGGCCCAGATAGTTAAACACGGTTTCCAGCGCACCTTTCAGGTCGAAGAAATCCACAGGCTGCTCTTCCACATTCCACTGCTTGGATGCCCGGCTGCCGCTCAGCAAAAGGCCCAGCACCGGCAATTCACGCGGCTGGCGGGTCAGCTGCTCTTCGTCCGTGAAGAAGACATTCCCGATCTCGAACAGCGCCAGATCACTTTGGCGGCGGTTCGTATTATAGCGGGCAATGTCCAGCAGCTGGGGAATCAGGCTGGTGCGCAGAACGCTGCGTTCCTCGCTCATCGGCATCGCCAGCTTCACCGGTAGAAGGCCATCCGCAAGTGCCGGGAACAGCTTGCTCTGTTCCGGCTGAATGAAGGAATACCCCATAACCTCCTGGAAGCCCCCATCTGCCAGCAGGCGCCGCAATTCACGGCGCTGGAACTGCCGGCTGGTCAATGCTCCCGGTGTAGTCACACCCTCAATCAGGGTTGTAGGAATATTGTCATAGCCGTATAAACGGGCGACTTCTTCAATCAAATCGACATCATAGCTGATATCACCGCGTCTTGTCGGCACCTGCACCTCGACGAGCCCTTGATCCGCATCTCCGCACTTGAAGTGCAGACGGGTCAGCAAGGTTTTCACTTCCAGCAGCGACAGGTCTGTACCGAGATAACGGTTCAGCTTCTCCAGGGATAAGGTCAGCACCTTCTCCTCCGCAGCCGCAGTCCCGGCCTGCATAATCCCCGTGTGCACAGTGCCTCCGGCATAACGGGCAATCAGGGCAGCGGCACGGTCCAATGCGGGGATCACGGCATTCGGATCAACTTCCTTCTCGAAGCGGAGGGAAGCTTCGGAGCGCAGGCCCAGCTGGCGCGAGGTTTTACGGACCGTTCCTCCGTCGAACTTGGCTGATTCCAGAACAAGGTTCACGGTAGCTTCCGTTACTTCCGTCTCCAGACCGCCCATGACTCCGGCCAGAGCCACAGCCTTGCCGGCACCGTCGGCAATAACCAGCATCTGCGGCTCCAGCTTGCGTTCCTGCCCGTCAAGCGTGGTCAGCAGCTCGCCTTCGCGGGCAAACCGCACACCCAGCACTCCACCTTCCACTTTATCGCCGTCGAACGCATGCAGCGGCTGTCCGTACTCCAGCATCACATAGTTGGTAATATCCACAATGTTATTGATCGGACGCACACCCGCCGCCATCAGGCGGTTCTGAATCCAGAGCGGTGACGGGGCAGGCTTCACCCCGGAAATATAGCGCACTGAGTAATGCTTGCAGTAATCTTCATTCTCGATCTTGACCGAGATGGAGTCAGAGGCTAAACCGCCTGCTTCTACCAAGTCCGCTGCCGGATCCGGCAGCTTGAGGTCACGGCCCAGAATCGCACTCACTTCATAAGCGGCCCCGATCATGCTGAGGCAATCGGAACGGTTCGGGGTCAGATCGAAATCCAGGATCTCGTCGTTCAGACCCAGCACCTTCAGTATATCCTGGCCAATATCCGTGTTCTCGGGCAGTACCAGAATACCTTCCTGAAGCTCCTTAGGGAGCAGCTTGTCATTAAGGCCCAGCTCTTTAGCGGAACAGATCATGCCCTGCGACAGCACGCCGCGAAGCTTGGCCTTCTTGATCTCCAGGCCCGGCAGCTTGGCGCCCACCAGGGCAACCGGAACCTTTTGGCCTGCGGCTACATTCTTGGCTCCGCAGACAATCTGCAGATCCTCGCCCTGTCCGGCGTCCACGATGCACACATTCAGCTTGTCGGCGTCAGGGTGCTTTTCTTTCGATTTCACATAGCCGACAACAATGCCGGAAAGGCCTTTATTGCGGCGCTCCACACCGTCGATCTCGATGCCGGCGGTGGTGATTCTATCTGCCAGCTCAGCTGCGGTCACGCCTTCAAGCGAGATATAATCCGCGAGCCAGGAGGTTGATACTTTCATGTTCGCACACTTCCTTTTTGTTTCAGATGTATTTATCTACGTGCCGGGTTTGCCTGGATATGGGGAAACAGAGAGCAGCGAGCGGAACTTTTAATTCTATTTAAAAATACGTCTGTTAATAGGGTCCCTGCGTGGAATGTTTGGACTTCCGGCCGCTGTTGTATCCAGATTTCTTGATTTATACCGCTCTTAGCGGATGAAATCCGGATACAAAGGCGAACGCTAACGCTCCTCCAGTTCCAAACTTCCCCTCCGGTCCATTTTTAACAGATTGTTAAACAGAAACAAAGATCCTCGACAGTTGCTTCTGCCCCCAGTCCCGCAAGCCCGCCAAAAATCTAAATCCCCTTGAACTGCTTCACAAACGCCATATCGTTCGTGTAGAAATAGCGGATGTCATCGATGCCGTATTTCAGCATTGCAACCCGCTCCACGCCCATACCGAAGGCAAAGCCGCTGTACTCGGCAGGATCATAGCCGCCCTTTTCCAGCACGTTCGGATGAACCATGCCTGCGCCGAGAATCTCCAGCCAGCCGCTCTGCTTGCAAAGGCGGCAGCCGTGGCCGCCGCATTTGAAGCAGCTCACATCCACCTCAACACTAGGCTCCGTGAACGGGAAGAAACTTGGACGCAGGCGGATGCCTGTGTTGGGTCCGAACATTTCCTGCACGAACTGCTGCAGCGTGCCCTTCAGATCGCTCATGCGGATATGGCGGCCGATTACAAGACCTTCGATCTGGTGGAACTGGAAGGAGTGGGTCGCATCGTCGTCATCGCGGCGGAATACCTTGCCCGGGCAGATGATTTTGACGGGTGTTTCCCCCTTCATCGCCTGCATGGTGCGGATCTGCACCGGAGAGGTCTGTGTGCGCATCAGGATATCCTCCGTCAAATAGAAGGAATCCTGCATGTCGCGGGCCGGGTGGTTCTTCGGCAGGTTGAGCGCTTCAAAGTTATAATAATCCGTTTCTACCTCCGGACCTTCAGCCACCCGGTAGCCCATTCCGATGAAAATATCCTCGATTTCCCGGACGACCCGGCTCACAGGGTGAATCCCGCCTTGCGGCAGTCTGCGGCCCGGCAGGGTTACGTCTACCTTTTCAGCGTTCAGCCGGTTTAGCGTTTCCTGCTGCTGGAAGGCCTCCTGCTTCGTGCTGATAATCTCCTCAATGGCGCTCCGCACCAGATTGGCCACCTGGCCGATCACCGGGCGCTCCTCCGCGCTGAGCCCGCCCATGCCGCGCAGGACTTCTGTAAGTTCACCTTTTTTCCCCAGATACTTTACGCGCAAATCATTCAGAAGCTGCGGATCGGTAACTTCCTGCAGCTTCGCCAATGCTTCGACCTTCAATGCTTCAAGCTTTTCCTTCATGGCCGTGTACTGCCTCCTTATCATGATGTTATTCAACAAAAAAAGGCCTTTCCTCCCGGTAAGGGACGAAAAGACCGTGGTACCACCCTTGTTAGACCGCCCTGAACCGCATACCCCAAGAGCATTATTCCCCTTATGGCATGACAGAGACCTGTCTCACTTTAGCAGAAATAACGGTCTGCGGCCGGTTTCCCCTACGCTTTCCTTCCATATAGAACGGAAAAAAATTCAGGGAACTGCTCCGGAGTGAACTTCGGCAGCTCTGCTCTCCTAGAAACGCTCTCAATCTGCGGCGTCTCCTCCCTGTAAGCCAGGCACTGCGTACTCTTCTCCATCAATGCATTTCACATGGATGCTGCTGAATCAATGGCATCTTCTGCTTAAGAAGATATGTCCATTTATTATATGCATAATCAGCCGTTTTGACAAGTGGGACAAATTCCGGCCGACTTATGCCCTGGGCAATGACTAGCTGGATTACTGTAACCAATTTAAGTGTAAACCACATTTTACTGGGGCTTGCGGTATAGTTCTTTCAAGACTTCTGCCTTATGCCTAAGGCAACCCGGGACCGATATCAGCGGATTATTCCGGGGAGGGTATCGTTTGCAGCTAAGTTGGGTAATAGGACTCAAGGGCTGGAATATTCATAGGGTAGCAGGTTATACATACTCTTTTAGAAGATAAGATTTGTGGAGAATGGCCTATTCTTGGTCCGAAACAGCGGAAGTCTCTGAGATTATTACGCGGTATCCATTAAATCCCGGGCAATTGCCCCGCATGAGTGCTTCCTACATACTGATGAGAAGAAACTTCGATCATACCGGGAGATTCCCATTTCTGCCACCTCAACCTTCCCCAGCTCTGTATGACTCGCTTGGATCGTTATCTCTTCAATGTCCTGCACACATAGCAATTGGTCCCCAATATGGATATACTTCGCGTGTTCATGTACACAGCAATAGAGAACACTTAATTGTTATTGCAGGGGGTGGATGAAGTGGCAGGTTTTCCCGAGTTCAAAAACACACGCAGATTAATCCTTTTATTCACCGCTATCTCCGTTCTTCTGGTCGGCATCAGTGTTGCTTCCCTTTTGTATCTGAATCATACGATGAACAAATTGTCCGACTCTTTATACAGCGATGTCTATCAGAATTCCCAGCTTATTCTGAACGCCGACCGCGACCTGTACCAGGCCTCCCTGGCCTTCCATACGGCGATGAACGGGAATCTGACCAGCGGGGAGTACAGCAGGCTGTCCCGGGATTTTCAGGAGAACAATGCCCAGGCAGAGCGGCGTCTCCGAATGGCCGGCGATAACATCAATTCCGTGAAGAACCCGTTCAGCAAGATGAAGCAGAGCGAACTGGTGCTAAACAAGCTGAGGGAGGTACTGGACAGTATTGATGCCCCTTTTCAAATCTGGAAGGATACAGGCACGAATCTTATGGCCCAGCGGGTCCGGAGCGGCTGGAATCCTGAATCTTACTCTGCCCTGGAAGCCAATGTCCTTCTAAAAAATGTGCGGGAGCCTCTCGATAATTCCGAGCGGTTGATTGACGCCTACGCCCGCCAGGTTACCCAGGAATTCCGGGACCAAAAAAGCTCATTATTCGCGCTGTATTCACTCTTCCTGTTTTTACTGGTTCTTGTCATTATCTATCTCTGCCGCAAGCTGATTGACCTCCAGAACGAAATGCTTGAGGAGAAGTCGCTGTATCAATTAATCGGAGAGACGATGTCCGACTTTATTATTTTGACCGACTCAAACGGGCAGATCCTGTATGCTTCACCCTCCCATTCAAGCTTGCTCGGCTATCTTCCCGGCAGGGGGACTCCGCTTTCCAATTATATCCGCGAGGCGGAAATCACCTGGGTGAAGCTCAAAAGTGTAGTACAGTCCACTCCGCGGATTTCCGAGCTGCGCATGCGTGCAGGGGATGGCCACTGGGTATGGCTGGAAACCAAGGTTACCCCCATTAAGGGGGGCGGCGCTGTTCCTGCGCAGTTTATGCTGGTCTCCCGCGAGATCACCGAACGGAAGCAGCATGAAGAACGCCTGCATAAGCTGGCCTTCTACGATCACTTGACCGCCATCCCCAACAGGGCCCATTTCAAAATGTACATGGAGAATCTGATCAGCCAGCCGGAGGAACGCAAACAGGAAATTGCGCTTGCCCTGCTCGATTGCGACCGGTTCAAGCAGCTCAATGACACCCTTGGCCATCTCGCCGGGGATGAATTCCTGCAGCTGCTCTCACGGGAGCTGCAGCAGACCGTGAAGGGCACCGGCCAGGCATTCCGGATCGGTGGGGATGAATTCGCCGTCGTGCTTCACCGCTTTGCCAGTCCCGAGATGCTGGATGAAATCCTGGACCGGCTGCTGCAGCTTTTCAATAAGTCCTGGTCGGTCAACAAAGGCTCCAGCTTCCATACTTCAGCCAGCATCGGCGTCGCGCTGTATCCGCAGCACGGCAGCAGCATCAATGAGCTTCTGCGCGCCGCCGATCTGGCGATGTACCGTTCCAAAAAACACGGCGGCAACGAAGCCAATCTCTACAGTGAGCTTGTGGATGAAGAATATAAGGACCAGCCTAAATAAACTTTCCCCACACCAGGCCTTACCTGAAGTCTGCTCAGGTGCATGGCGTAGAGAAACCCTAAAATATTACAAAGGAGCTGTTCTGCCAGCCCCCTCTAAGAGGGAGGCCGTACAGAACAGCTCCTTTGCTTGCAGCCTAACTGGTCATCTGCAGCGGATCATTCTTATCCCCGCTGTTCTCCTGCCTACGGTCGCGGATGGTCACTTTAACCCTTTCCCTGCTGCCGGAGCAGTCGATGAAACGGTCTCCGGCGCCGTCTTTCTCTTCCCAGTCATTCAGCCGGAGAATATAGCCTACCGACGAAGTCTCCGGGAGCACTTCGATCCGCGCCACCGCACCACCGTCTTCCATCTGCCGGAAATCATGTTGTCCATCCTGAATGCCTGTACCCCATACCCATAGATTCCAGCCCCGATAATCGCCATCCGGACGTTCATAACGGATTTCAACCATCTTGGACCTTGGCTCAGGCTGGCCGTATTTATCGTAGAGTACCATCATGGACAACCCTTCGATCTGTACCTCCGGGTCCTGGACACTGCGGAAGGCATCGGCCCTGGCAGCGGTATGGTCAACGACAATATTCCAGCAGCTGTCCGTTTCAGGAAGCCTTTGGCTGACTGGTCCGGGATTGGCATTAAAGATCACCACGATATTATTCCAGACGTCACCGCCTGCGTTATTCTTCAGCAGATAAGCTACGACTCCGCCGTCACAGCGAAGGAATTCCAGAGAACGCTCAATTTCCTGTCGTCCATGCAGCCGGAAGGCCGGATGCCCGCTGCGCAGCGCAATCAGCCCTTTATAATACTCAAAAACAGGGAGGAACTTATCCTTGTTCTCCCAGCGGATGGCATTAACCGCATCGGGACTGCGGTAGCTGTTGTGGTCACCATACTTGCTGCGGAGGAGTTCATCACCGGCCTGCAGAAATGGAATCCCCTGCGAGGTCAGGATAATCCCGTTGGCCAGCAGTGTCCGGCGCACCGTCTCATTGCCGAGAATGTCATCCGGATCAATCCCAATGTAAGGATCAGCTGCGGCAACCGCCGCTTCCACGGAGCCTCCGTACTTCAGCCGCCCATTTTCCAGTTCAGGCAGCCTTGCTGCCTGGCGCAGCCCTTGGGTGGCAAGCACCTTATCCCACAAATTCAGATTGTCGTGGGCGGTAACATAATTCACCGTCTCCACCGGGGAGTCGGTGAATTCATGAATCGCTCCTTTGATTCCGGAAGCAACCGCACCTTCCTTGCCATACTCTCCGGTTGCGAACCCTTTGCCCCAGCCGTCGCTGTCGCCTTTGATCGCAGAACGGAAATTGTCATTGAAGACGGCATAACCCTTGCCTTTTTGCACACCCTTAAGAGTTTTGGTTGCCAGCGGAGAGTCGCCTCCGGTCCACGGTTCACCATAGAGCAGAAGATCGGAGTTAACCTCCAGCCGCAGCTCTTCCGCAATTTCACGCATGGTCACACTGTCCATCAGTCCCATAAGATCAAAACGGAAGCCGTCGATGTGATATTCAGAAGCCCAGTAGGCCAATGAATCCTTGATATATTTGCGTACCATCGGACGTTCCGTAGCCAGCTCGTTGCCGACACCGGAGCCGTTGGAGAGTCTGCCAGTATAGTCATGCCGGTAGAAATAGTCCGGCACCAGCGGCTGAAAAGGCCCTTTTTCCACAGAATAGGTATGGTTGTATACGACATCCATAATCACAGATATGCCCTTACTGTGCAGCGCCTGCACCATTTCCTTCATTTCACGGATACGGGTGCCTGGATCAGACGCGTTGGTGCTGTAAGACCCCTCCGGCACGTTATAGTGCTGCGGATCATATCCCCAGTTATATTCGGTAAAAAAAGGCTCGGCAGACCGTTCGCTGTTCACTCCGAGTTCGTTTACGGTCTGAAAATCGGCTACCGGCATCAGATGTACATGGGTGATGCCCAGCTCAGCCAAATGATCAATCCCAATAGCTTGCCCTGCGGAATTTGTCAGCCCGAATTCAGTGAAAGCCTTGAATTTGCCCTTGTACCGCATGCCCGAGTCCGCAGCCGCCGAGAAGTCCCGCACATGCAGCTCATAAATCACAGCATCGGCGGGATGCGGCAAGGCCGGGATACATCCCGGTCCCAGCCTTCCGGGTCAGTGTCCTGCAGATCCACAATGGCCGAGCGTACACCGTTTGCCGACACCGCCTTGGCGTAAGGATCTGCGGCTTCATTAAGCGTGCCGTCTTCAAATACGGCACGATACATGTAATACATGCCCTTCAGATCTTCATGGAGACGGGCCTGCCAGATCCCCCCTCCTGACGCTGCATGTTCACGATCCGGCCGCTGTCGCGGGCCGCCTGTTCTCGGCCGTACGCAACCGCGCTGCCACCGGTCTTGTACAGCACGAGGGACACGGTGAACGCTGTTGGCGCCCATATTTTGAACACCACGCCGTCAGCTGCATAGCTCAGCCCCAAATCCTTACCTTCATACATCTCTTCCAATAATTCCGCATTTATAATATGGCTGTTCATTTCCATTCACCATCCCTACTGCTCCTGATCCAAACCCGCGGGCCGATAAGTCCATATATTTCCACTTCGTACTAGAATAAACCTTGCAGCGCAGTCCGGCGCCCCCTGCAGCAAACTACGAGCCGGCAGAGAATTGGCTTTTTCTGCTTATCCTATAATATGTCACAACATGTTCACAGGCTTGGGTTCCCGCAGACCCTTTTGCCTACTCTATATATCGACGCGAAATGCAGTCCAGTTAATCTTATAACGTAAAAGCCGCTTTTTTCAAGAGATGCACGTTCAACACTGTATCCCTCGGAGGAATAAAACACAAAAAAAGAGTTATCCCAAAGCCTTTGACAGCTATGGAATCACTCCTTTCCAGGTTCAATGAGGCAACTATTTAAACATACTGGCCGCGATCTTGAGCATTTCTTCTTTTGACAACTTGCTGTTTCTATTATCGGACAGACTGTAATACGTGCCGGACTTCGGTTCCAGCCAATACAGGCTATGTCTATAGTCCCACCAACTGTTGCTTGCACTCTTCGTGTAGAGCAGTTTTCTACCCTCCATTTGTATTGTTTCAACTACAGAATGGCCCAATCTCTGATGTTCGATTTTCCTGCGACCTTCTACCCGATCTGCTCTAATCGTTACTAACTGGTTGCCGTCTGCATACGTTAAAATAGAGTAAGCCTGTTCATTAAATTCACTTCCTTTTTTCCATTTTAGTTCATACCCGTCTCCCAAATCCCGAGCTGTAAATGCATCGAGTTTCTGGACCCTTTTCTTGGACGAGTCTACATTTGCAGTGCCTGAGGAATAAGGGTAGAAGAAGCCTTCCTTGAAAGAAAACCCATTTGGCAAATAATCAGGCTGCTCCAGCATTGGAGTGGCCATTTCCGCTTGCTTGGACAAATATGCAGGATAGTCTTCATAGCGAAAAGGAACGGAGTGGGTGAAGACCACGTCTTCCCCGTTAACCGCAGCTTTCGTCCTAATCACAAAACTGGCCTTTTCCCCTGGGAGCAGCTGCTTGTCCAAAAATGCAACAGCTAGCTTGTTCTTCTCATTACGTATTTTCTCCTCGGTACTCAGCGGTTCCTGCGGTACTCCTTCCGGCTTTTCTTTCATACTAAAGCGGAAACCCGACACAGGATCAACCAGAGGCTCATAGGCTATTACTGTATAATGAATGTCTCCCTTCTGCTTCATTTCGCTTTGACTGTCTTGCAGGTATCCAACAGCCAAAGACAAGAGCAATAGAAAGGGCGCAGCATAGGCCAGCCCCCGTTTCTTTAGTACACTGCGTTTGGAGGGAGATATCACCACCACCGTTTCTCCTACTTTTTGCATGGTGTCCGGCATGTAATCATTCACTATTCCATTCTTTCCCATCCGATGTTCATCTCTAAGGCTGCCGTATTTTTGCTCGATAACTTCCATTACGGATGCGTGGACATTGATAGTTTTTGCCCCAACGGCATTGTCATATTTCTTTAGGCGCTGCTCCGCCAAGGTTAATCGACTTTCGGGCATGGCTCTCCCCCCTGATCTCCATTGTGTTCTTCATTTTCTGTCTGACACGCCCATACTTCTTCGTGACAGCATCCATACTTTTGCCGAGAATCTCACCAATTTCTTCGAATGTTTTTTCTTCAAAAACACGCAAAATGAGCAGATTACGTTCCTCCGTCGTCAACATGCTCAAGGCATCAGCGACCGGTTCGCTGACCATCTTCTTTACTACGCTCTGCTCGGCACTCTCTGCGGTAACTTCTTGCCTGAACAACCAGTTGAATTGCTGCCGGATACGACGCTTGCGAAGCAGGTTCAAACAATGGTTATAAGCCACTTTATACATCCATGATGTGAATGTAACCTTAGGATGATAAGATTTTATTTTCTCAAAAACTTTTAGCATAATGTCCTGGACTGCATCCTCGGCCTCATCTTCGTTGCGTAACAACCGTAGGCAGTATATATAGATCCGTTGCTGGTACTCATTTACAATATTTGCAAACAGGTAGATCTCTCCGGATTGTATTCGTCTAATGGTCTCTTCGATTGCTTCCACGGGCTCACTCCCTGTAGCTACCAATACAACAATTGCAGCTTGTTTACAATACAAGAAAGGGCAGAGCAACAATTTTTACAATTGCTGCATACCCACCCCTTTCTTCTATTTCTTACTCTCTTTTATTCAGATAGCTTATTGTGCATTTATCAATTGCTCGGCTAATGCTATCAAATCTTGTTTGCTTAAACCATTGTCACGGGCCCAAACCCGATAACTGAGGTTCGCATCTTTGTCGTTCCAGCGCACATAGTGCTGGGTCGCCGGAAAACTTCCTTTCGGAAGCGAGGCCCCTCCCGTATAGGTCACTTTCTGGCCGGCTATGGTCAACTCCCCCGGTTTCTCTGACTTCGGATCATCCATAATTTCTACATTTGGACTTTGCACATCGGTATGTTCAATAGCTATACTCAATTGAGTTTTCCCTTTTGCGTATGACATCCTGATATCCTTACGTTTTTCTTGCGTAGTTTTTTCTGTATAGAATTTTTTTCCCGCTGCGGCTGCTTTAACCCTTAGTTGTTTTAATACCTTCTCGTTCTCCGCTGACCAAGATTGGGGCACATGCGTTTGTATGGCGCCGCCAGTAAATTGATAGCCTTCGGGCACAATCAATCCCTTCGGCTGAGGGACACCCAAACTTTCGGCTCGCTCCATAAGTGCAGCATAATCCTTAAACGCCTCATAACCCCCCTCCCCTATCACATAGTCAAAACCTTCCGGCAGATTTTGGGTCATGTTTTTGATATAGATATATTCAATTTCCCCTAGTTGTCTCTTTTTCTGTTGTATCGCCTCCGCCTGTTTTATTATCTCTTTATGCTCCTGGAGTTGCTGCTTGCTGGGGGATAAAGACCGGTTTCCCCAAAAACAGGTGTCGCCGCCATCGCTGTGCCGCCAGCTCCCAACAGTAGAGCCAGACTTGTCAACGCAATCGCTGTTTTTTGAAATTTCATCTTATTCTCCTTCCGGGCTTTGCCCTCGGCATAATTTGGAACCATCCTGAATGATGTACAATTGTCTGTAACGCGTTACATTTATATAACACTTCAGTCTGTGTGTTTCGGACATGTTGTCAAAATTCTGCAAGCGATCATTCGCTACTGAACAAAACCTTAATGGCGAGAGATAGAGTTTGAATGACGCTTGGGGGATTTTCGAAAAGTGCTCATACATGAAGAAACAGGTGACGTCCTTATAAGGAGGCACCTGCTTCTCGTAGAAATATTGGAAGAACCCGTCGAACCCAAAGTCCATGAATTAACTTACTGCGCAGCGATCAATTGCTTGGCTATGGCTTTCAGTTCTTCCTTGGTCAAGCCATTGTTATTGCTCCCTACAGTGTGAGTGAATTTTGCATCCTTGTCATCCCATTGCAGACGCAGATAATCGCCTTCTTCCGTATACGTCACTTCCTGACCGGCTATGGTCAATTTATCCTTCTTCATAGTCTTTGCCTTCATATTCGATGGCTCTGTAAACGTGGGGACAATGCTCACAAAGAAACCAGATTTTCCTTTTTTGTAGGAAAGACTTACGCCGGTACGATTTTTAAACGATATTCTTTTCGTATAAAAGTTTTTGCCAGCTGCCTTGTATTCGGCAAGCAATTGGCTGCTAATCTTCTTATCTTCCGCTGACGATAGCGGGGGTCTACTGGTGTAGATGGAGGCACCTGTAAATTGATACCCCTCCGGAACTTCCGCAAGCTCCAGTCGAGGAATTTGGAGAGCCTTGCTTTTTTTCAAATATTCATCATAATTTTTGATTCCTTCATTGTATTCAAAGATACTCCAATCATCAAAACCTTCCGGTAAATTTATGGTCATATTTTTCACAATGACATAATCGATTTCTCCCGGCGCCCTCACCTGTGCCCGAATGGCCTCTACCCGTTTGTCCAGCTCCTTCTTCTCCGCCAATTGCTTCTTGCTGGGTTTGTAGAGACCGGTTTTGCCTTTGACATAAGTCTCTGCCTGCGCTGTGCCTGCGGTATCATAGGTGAAACCGAATAGCAGCGCCAGACTGGTCATCGCAATTGCTATTTTTTGAAATTTCATCTCATTCTCCTTCCGGGCTTTGCCCAATTACGGAATTATAAACATTCTGACTGACCAACAGTTGTTGTAACGCGTCACGTTTATATAACACTTTGGTGCGCAGGTTTCGGACATTGCACTACTAAATTCACTTCGGCATCGTGCTTCCAGCCATTCGGTCTCTAATACCCAAGCAGCCGCACAAAAAAACCGGCCTCCCGAAGGAGGCCGGCATAAAGTAGTTGGAAAAGTGACTTGCGGATCAAACGGAGTAATTCCTGAAGCAGTAATTATTGGACGCTGCTCTGCACCAGGGCGGCAACTTCCTCGGCGGTGCTAAGCTGCAGCGCCTTCGCAGCCATTTCCTTCATCTCTGCGGCAGACAGCTTGGAGATCTGGCTGCGTGCCGGCAGGATGGAAGTGGCGCTCATGCTGAATTCATCAAGGCCAAGTCCAAGCAGCAGCGGAATAGCTGTGCTGTCGCCAGCCATCTCACCGCACATGCCGGTCCATTTGCCTTGCGCATGGGCGGCGTCAATCACAATCTTGATCAGGCGCAGAATGGCCGGGTTGTATGG
Source organism: Paenibacillus sonchi (assembly GCF_016772475.1). NCBI lineage: Bacteria > Bacillati > Bacillota > Bacilli > Caryophanales > Paenibacillaceae > Paenibacillus > Paenibacillus sonchi. The sequence goes on along the minus strand of NZ_CP068595.1, from coordinate 4,184,872 downwards.
CTGATAGAGGTAAGATACCTGTTCATTCATACGGTCAGCAGCCATTGTATATTGGATAAGGTCATTGGTTCCGATACTGAAGAAGTCTACTTCTTTGGCGAACTGGTCGGCCAGGACCGCCGTGGAAGGAATCTCCACCATAATGCCCAATTGAATGCTGTCAGATACTTCCTTGCCTTCTTCGCGCAGCTTGGCTTTCTCTTCCAGCAGCAAATCACGGGCTGCCCGGAATTCGCCAAGCGTAGCGATCATCGGGAACATGATCCGCAGATCCCCGTGGGCACTTGCTCTAAGCAAGGCACGCAGCTGGGTGCGGAAAATGTCCTGCCGGTCCAGACAAAGGCGGATCGCCCGGAAACCGAGGAACGGGTTCATTTCCTTCGGCAGATCCAGGTAAGGCAGCTCCTTGTCGCCGCCGATATCGAGCGTGCGCACCACAACCGGCTTGCCCTTCATGTTCTCCAGTACGGTGCGGTAAGCATTGTACTGGATTTCCTCGGAAGGCAGCTTGTCGCGGCCCATGTACAGGAACTCAGTGCGGTACAGGCCCACTCCTTCGCCGCCGTTATCGATCACACCGTTCACATCGTTAGGTGTGCCGATGTTGGCCGCCAGCTCCACATGCTTGCCGTCTGCCGATACTGTCGGCTCGTCGCGGAGCTTTTTCCACTCGGCGATTTGCAGATCATAAGCGGCTTGCTTGGCTTTGTACTCCGCAACTTCAGCGTCGCTCGGATTGATCAGCACATCGCCGCTCAGGCCGTCGACAATCACCAGATCCCCTGCCTTGACTTCAGACAGTACATTCTTGGTCCCGACTACCGCCGGGATTTCCAGGGAACGGGCCATGATGGCCGAGTGTGACGTGCGTCCGCCGATGTTCGTAGTGAAGCCCTTGACAAAGTTGCGGTTCAGCTGTGCTGTATCGGAAGGCGTCAAATCCTGGGCGATCACGATGACTTCCTCGCGGATCTCGGCAGGGCTGACATAATGAATACCAAGCAGGTGGTTCAGCACGCGTTTGGTCACATCGCGCATATCCGCTGCACGTTCCTGCAGGTACGCACTTTTCATATTTTCGAACATTTCAATAAACTGTGTGGCCACTTCATTTAAGGCGTAGTCCGCATTAACCATTTCCTCGCGGATTTTGTCCATTACCGGACTGATCAGCTCGGGATCATCCAGAATCAGCAGATGGGATTCAAAAATCTCCGCTTTCTTCTCCCCCAGCTCAGCAAGCGTGCGCTCCTTGATGCTCTGCAGCTCGGCTTTGGATTTCTCCAGCGCGTCTGTCAGTTTAGCAATCTCTGCTTCCACGTCGGCGGCAGCCGTTTTTGTAATGGTATAGTCCGGATGTTCCAGGATAAAGGCACGGGCTACGGCAATACCTGCTGAAGCCGCGATTCCTGAAATTTTACTCATGCAGCTCTCCCAGCCCTTCTTTAACCATAACTTCCTGAAGTGCGCTCAGGGCTTCAGCTTCTTCACTGCCTTCTGTAATCAGAGTCAGTGTATCGCCGGCTTCAAGACCCAAAGACAATACGCCGAGAATGGATTTAAGCGTTACTTTTTTACCTTTGGCTTCTGCAAAGGATTCAGTGCCTTTGAATTTAGTTGCTGTATTTACCAGCGCTGTTGCCGGGCGTGCGTGAATTCCGTCTTCGTCAATAATTCTGAATGTTTTTTGCATGATAATATCCAACTCGCTTTCTGTAGGTTTGTATTATATGGTAAAGGCCGCGCTCCCTTTAATTATAAAGGAAGCGCTTCGCCAATGCACATTTTACATGATGCTGATGATATCTTTGTCGCCGATAGCGACTTTACCCGGCTTCTTCAAAGTGACCGCTGATCCTTCCGGCAGATTGGAGAAAATCACTGGTGAAATCACAGAAGGCGCATTTGCCTTGACGTACTCCAGATCAACCTCCATGATCGGCTGTCCTGCGGCAACCAGATCGCCTTCTTCAACCAGGACTGTAAAACCTTTCCCTTTGAGTTTAACCGTGTTGACGCCGATATGAACCAGCACTTCCTTGCCGCCATCGGACATGATGCCGACCGCATGCTTGCTCGGGAAGACGTTGAACACTTTGCCGTATACCGGCGAGGCAATCTTGCCGTCATCCGACAGGAATGCAAACCCGTCACCGGTCATCTTCTGGGAGAAGACGGCATCCGGCACCTGGGTGATATCGAGCAGTTCTCCGTTGACCGGAGACACGATATCTTCAGGAATAATGGCTGCGCCTTCTTCACCTGCCTGCTTCTCAAGCTCAGGCTGCGGTGCGGCCGCTGCCGGTGAAGCGGCAGGCGTTCTGCCGTCCATCACATCCTGGATCTGCGATTTGATCGTATCGGACCGGGTTCCGAAGATCGCCTGCACGTTGTTGCCGACTTCAAGCACGCCGGATGCACCCAGCTTCTTCAGGCGGTTCTTGTCAACTCCGGCTTTATCCTTGACCTCTACACGAAGGCGTGTAATACAAGCGTCGAGGTGGGTAATGTTTTCTTTGCCGCCAAGCGCGGACAAGATGTTGCGCGGCAGATCGTCGCCGCTTCTGGATACATTCTCAGTGTCAGTCTCTTCAACATCATCGGACGGATCTTCGCGGCCCGGTGTTCTGAGGTTGAACTTCCGGATTACAAAGCGGAATCCGAAGTAGTAGATGACCGCAAGCACAAGACCTACCGGGATAACCAGCCACCATGCCGTACGGTTAGGGATAACCCCGAAGAGCATATAGTCGATGAACCCGCCGGAGAAGGTCATCCCGATTTTGACATTCAGGATGTGCATGGTCATGAAAGACAGACCTGCGAATACGGCATGTACTGCGAACAGCAGCGGAGCCACGAACAGGAACGAGAATTCCAGCGGCTCGGTAATCCCGGTCAGGAATGAAGTCAGGGCCGCAGAAATCATCAAGCTGCCGACCACCCGTTTATTTTCGGGTCTGGCTTCATGATAGATTGCCAGTGCCGCAGCAGGCAGACCGAACATCATGAATGGATACTTACCTGTCGTAAATGTACCCGCGGTAAACTCAACACCATCGCGGAGCTGCTGCATGAATATCCGCTGGTCCCCGCGAATCAGATCGCCTGCTTTATCCACATAGCTTCCAAATTCATACCAGAATGGCGAATAGAAGATGTGATGCAGGCCAAAAGGAATCAGTGAACGCTCGATGACCCCAAAGATGAACGCCGACAGCGTCAGGTTCGTGTTGATCATACTCTGCGATACATAGTTCAGGCCGTGCTGAATCGGCGGCCAGATCAGTGTAAGCAGGAGACCAAGCAACAGTGATGTTACTGCAGTCATAATGGGTACAAAGCGTTTACCCGCAAAGAAGCCGAGATAGGACGGCAGCTCTATGCGGAAAAACCGCTTATACATGGCTGAGGCTAGAATACCTACCAGAATACCGCCGAAGACACCCGTCTGCAATGTTGGAATGCCGAGCACACTGGAGTAGGCATAATCCTTCCAGGAAAGCACGTAAGCATTCACACCGACAACCGTCCCCATCGTTACGTTCATAACGAGGAACCCGATGATGGCGGCCAGACCGGCGACACCTTCGCCTCCGGCCAGGCCGATGGCTACACCAACCGCGAACAGCAGCGACAGATTGTCAAAAACAATTTGCCCGGAATTCATCAATACGGTAGCAACGGCTTGAACCACATCATTTTCCAGCGCCGGAACGTATTGGAGGAAATCGGGGTTAACCAGCATGTTGCCGATCCCAAGAAGCAGGCCCGCAGCAGGCAGAATGGCAACAGGCAGCATAAGTGCCTTACCAACCCTCTGCAGTACGCCAAACAGCTTTTTGAACATGGAGTTCACTCCCTTACACATTAATTTCGTCCAAACAGAAGCCAAAAAAGGCATGAGCAACACAGCATATTGGTTGTCTTTCTAACACAAGGTTAGATTACCCCGACTTGGGGCTGAACAACCAAAATACTGTAAATCACTCATGCCTGATCGAATCAGTTACACGCTTTGAATTCTGTTTTGTTTTACCAGGGAACATTGTAGCACCGTTTTTTTGAACATGCAAGCTAAAAAAACGAAAGCCGGGCTTGGCTCCAAATATAAGAATGCATATGAAGGCGCATCTTTCAGAAGACAGCAAAACCGTCCCTTTTTGTAATGCTTAATCCGGCTGCTGCATGTCTGCTTCATCCTCTTTTTTCTGGGCAAGCCGCTGCAGATGAATCGTCAGATAGCTTACTTCTGCCGAGTATACAGGAATACGCACCCGCTTCTCGATAACTTTGGTCAGCTTCCAGGCCAGCATATACATCTCCGGATATTCCCGTTTCATCAATCCATCGAGCGAGGAGGTTTCCCGGACCGTTTCGCCCCGGCGGAGCCGCTCCAGCACGAAACGCAGATGGGTCACCAGCCGGGAGTAATCCAGGGAATCGCGCGGAATATGATATTCCAGATGATCCTCCACCAGATTCACCAGATCCCCAATCAGCAGCGAATGCTCCTTGACCTCGGAAATATGCCGGTTGCTGAGTGCGCTGACAATATGCAGGGCGACAAAACCAATTTCGTCTGGAGGCAGTCTTACCCCCATCGCCTCGTTAATCCTCCCCACCGCATACTCCGCCAGACTGTACTCTTCAGGATAAATTTCTTTGGTTTCGTACAGAAACGGATTATGTATGGCAATATTCTGCTCGTTACGGCGGATGGCGAAAGAGATATGATCGGTTAACGCAATATGAATATGCTCATTCAGCGGCTGGCGGCTGCTCTGCAGGATATGCAGCACAATCTCTTGCACAACCTCAATCAGCTTCTCGTCCACCTGGGGAACGAGCTGCTTATATTGTTCCTGCTCTTCCTGGTTACGCAGAATAAACATCTTCTCCACGGAGGACAGATTGATCAGATCGCGTACTTTACGGTTGAACCCGATTCCCTTGCCAATGACAACTACCTCGGCATATTGGGGATGCTGGGCTATAATCACGTTATTGTTCAGTACCTTAGCTACTGTTATGCTGCTCACTTCCGACACCTCTTTTACTTCTGAATACCCTTTCTTTTTAAAGCAGCCCGTATAACGCCGCAGCATCTGTAGATTATACTTGAGCTATCATCATAACATCAAGAATTCCATTTTAGAAGAGGCTGGAAGGAGATATCATTTCACGCGGAAGGTTCTGGACGAATATTTGTATACCAAAAACAAGGCAATCAGCATATAGGCCGCAGCCGCAAGCAGCACGACCATAGCAAACCGGGCCGGCGAGCTCTGAAACTGCATGCAGACGACGCCCACCGCCAGAACAATACTGTTCACGATACTGAAAAACGGATTCTTCACATTCAGCTCCGTGCTGTAGGGCTGGAAGATATAATACATAAACAAATGATGCACAGAAAAAAACAGTGACAACCCCATAATAGCACCACTGACGATCAGTGCTTCCCCAACACCCCAATGCTCCCCGGACAAGAAAAGGAGCAGATTCACGCCCACACAGATAGCTGCGGCCGGAATAAGATTAAGGCCGCTGATGCGGAGCAGACGGGTGCGGAAATTGGTCAGAATCGCTGAACGTTCGCGGTAAAATCCATACCGCAGCAGACTGAGGTCACAGTTAAAGAACATCGCTTTGCAGACCCGTTCCCCGATGGAGGTGAAATTCATGGCAATGACCAGGACAGGGAGGCTGCTGATTAAATACCGGGCCAGCTTCGAGAAGGTGTCCGGGGCGGCGAACATCGCCAGCAGCCCGGCAGCAGAAAGCGCGCCAATGATCACCAGCCGCCGCTGAATGGGCTGAATCAGGAAACGTTTATGCCGGGAGAAAAAAATCGCGTTCAAGTAGGCAAAACCGCTTTTCCCCGCAAATTGGCCAGGTCTCAGCTTCTCTGCCGAGAAGTCCTTCTCCTTAGTCTCGACCTGCTTCATGTTTGCCTCTTTCATCATCCTTCCCATGTCCAGCAGCGGATCATCTATTTTGGTGACCGCGTCCACTGCGTTCCGGTAGCCGGCATACCTCGCAATATACAAAGCGGATACAGCTCCCAGAACCACAAGCGCCAGGCTCAAGGGAAGGCTAAACAGCATGTTATCCATATCAAGCAGGGAGCTCCTCATGTACAGCGGGACATAAGCCAGCAGATATCCTGCACCAATGACGGCCCAGACTAGGCCGTTTTTTTTCACCAGAACAATTTCCTTCCGGTCAAAAATCCATAAATGCAGCGCTTCACCAGCTATACGCCATAAGGACAGCAGTAAGGACAGCAGCAGACCCTGCCAGAGCGACGCGCCATAGACCCGGGCAAATACCAGCATTGCAGGAATAAAATAAACAAAAAAAGTCAGCGCCCGGAGGGCCATCACAGCATGCATGTATCTGTCCGCAGGCAGCCTCATAAGCTTGACACAGATATATTTATCCCGCTTGGGTTCCAGAATAATAGCATTCGACACAGCCCCCACCCCAAAGCTTAGCAGAACCAGAATATACAGATACAGATCGTACCGCTCCGCAATCGGCAGCTCCTTGACGGCAAGCTGTACAGGCAGGTACACCACAAGCCCCAGATAGGCAAACTTGGACAGAAAACCCCAGATCATTTTCAGGATAAGGACCGCTATGGTGAATGTTTTTTTGAGGGATGCCTTGGAGTACACGCTGTCATTCATCAGTTTACCGATAAGAGGCAGCCTTCCAAAATAGTACAGCAGTCGGTTCGCCCCCGAGGCCCCGCGGATCTTCATTATGGTATTCAGCGTGCTAATCATGGCTGCCATCCTTCAGCAGTGCGATAATCTGCTCCTCGAATTCCGGACTGTGCAGAGTGTCTGCGGGAATCTCCTGAAGCACACCGTTATTCAAAATGACCAGCTCATCGCACAGATCGGCGGCGAGCTGCAGAATATGGGTAGAGAAAATAATAATATGGTCCTGCTTCATCTCACGCAGCAGCTTCTTGATCTCCAGCGCCACCACTACGTCAAACGAGGTAAGCGGCTCATCCAGCAGGATCAGCGGCGGACGGGTGATGATAAAGCACAGCATTTGGATTTTGTTCTTCATGCCGTGGGAATAACCTTTGATCAGCCTGTGCCGGTCCTCTTGCTCAAACCGGATAATGTCAAAATAGTCGTCTATGGTTCTGCCGGACTGTATTTTATCCTGGTTGATGTCCATATAAAACTTCACAAATTCATAGCCTGTCAGGAATTCCGGAAGGATCGGCAGAGAAAAGACATACCCGATCTCCTCCTCCCGCAGCGGCAGGCTTACTTCATTTCTCCGTAAAAAGGCTCCACCGCTGTCCATCCGGGTTTCTCCGCTCAGGCAATTGAAGAGCGAAGTCTTCCCGGCTCCGTTGCGCCCCAGCAGGCCGTAGATTTTGCCTTGTTCAAAGGTAAAATCGATGCCTTTCAGCACTGTCTTGTTATCAAAGCTTTTGCGGATATTATCCAGAATCAGCTGCAACCGGGCCACCTCCACTTCTCATAACTGCCGATGTTTAAAAGAAAAGGGACAACAGGCGAAAGCCGGTCATCCCCTGGATCTTGGTGCTTATTTACTATTCTTCGCGTTTCTCAGCCAGTGCTACAGGAGCAGAAGCTGCAGGCTGGGTTACAGCCGGACCGGAAGATGCCGGGGTGTGCGTATTCCCTCTGGTCAGTCCCTTGATCAACGCCTCCACATCAATCCCGGACACACTCTTCAGCATTTCAGGAGCCGTGGACATCAGCTGGGTCACATAGTTGCTGACCCGGGCCGCCCCCTCCCCGTTGCCGGTATCCACCACCGTAAGCTTATCGATCGAAGTGAGCGGCTCAGCGATGCGTCCGGCCAGCTCAGGCAGCATTTTCACGATAATATCGAGTACAGCGGCCTCGCCGAATTTCTGGAACGCTTCCGCCAGCTTCTCCTTGGCTTCCGCTTCCGCAAGACCGCGCAGCCGGATCACCTCGGATTCCGCTTTACCTTTGGCCAGTTCAGCATCCGCCACCGCCTGGCCTTCCAGCCGCTTCTGCTCTGAAGTCGCCCGGGCCTGGGTTTCAATGCTGTACTGCAAGGCATCCGCTTCGCGCATTCTCTTCGCCTTGTCGGCTTCCGCCGCCTGTTCCACCGCATAGCGGTCCGCTTCGGCTTTTTTCTTCACTTCCGCATCATACTGCTTCTCACGGACCTGAATTTCCTTGGCCTGGAGGTCAATCTCACGTTCCTTGCGGACCAGTTCGACCTTCATCTGCTCCTCTACCACTGTCTGTTTGGCACGTGCCTCCTGAATGTGGTACGCCTGGTCAGCTTCCGCCTTCGCGGTATCCTGATCGCGCTTAAAAGCGGCAACCTTGAGCTGGTTATCCTTGGAGGCTTCGGCAATGTTCGTGTCGCGCAGCAGCTCGGCCTTCTGCCCCTGTTCTTCGGCATTGGCCTTTTGAATCCGCGCATCCCGCAGCGCTTCCGCTTCGGCAATCTCTGCATCCCTTTTAACAGCCGCAATCCGCGGCTTCCCGAGCGCTTCCAGATATCCATGCTTGTCGCGCACATCCTTTATCGTGAAGGAGACAATCTGCAGCCCCATTTTTTTCAGATCACGTGCAGCTACCCCTTGAACCTCCTGGGCAAAACGGTCACGGTTGCGGTAGACCTCCTCCACGGTCATCGAACCGAGGATTGCCCGCAGATGGCCCTCCAGCACCTCCTGGGCTTCGCTCTTCAGCGCATCAATCGGCTTGCCCATGAACTGCTCGGCTGCGGTAGCCACATCCTCGGTGGAGCTGCCCACCTTGATAATGGCCACCCCGTCGGCAATGACAGGCACCCCTTGCTCCCGTGTACACCTCCGGTGTCGTCACATCGAGCTTGTGGGACAGCAGCGACATGAATTCCGCCTTCTGGAAGACCGGAAGAATAAATGCCCCGCCTCCGCGGACGATCTTGATTTTGCGGCCGGAGCCGTCATCGGATATATGATTGCTGCCAAGGAAGGAACCGGTAACGATCATCCCTTCATCGGGGCCTACCGTCTTGTACCGCGCCCAGAAGGCAATCCCGAGCACCAGAAGCACCGCAATTACCACAGCCGGAATAAACAAAAAATCAGGCAAACCAAACATTACGCATCCACTCCTCTTCGCTGTTCGAATTCAGACACAAGCGCAACACCATCTTCGACATCGACCACTACAACCTTAATTCCGGCAGGCAGAGGATGATGATCAAAGCTGGCCGCCGTATGCAGACTGTTGCCTGCACCGAACTTCACCATAATCTCGCCGTAGCCCTGTGCCGGAACGGGGACGGTAATTTCCCCAATTTTGCCGGGCAGTTCACTCATGGAAAACCCGCTGGACATTTCGCTCTTGTTCACAGGCTTCACTACGCCCAGATACATGACCACGCCCATAAACGCCGCCGTCAAGAGAGACAATGCCAAAACCGGCCCCTTCTCCAGACTGCTGTAGCGGGTCAGCAGAATGCCTGCTCCCCCGAAAACGGTGATGCCTCCGGCCAGAACCGCAGGGCTGATAAAATGAAAGGACACCACATCAAAAATTCCGTCCAAAGCACTACCGATCAGATCTCCCAAAAGTACGCTGACTACGGCAAAAATGACGCCAAGCGCCAAACAGCCCAAATACAGCGTTTCCATATCGTTCTCCTCCCGTCTTTACTTCCGGACTGTCATAATAGCTTAAACGTATAAACCATGTCCTTGGTTTCACAATCTTGGGTATTTATCTCAAGAATGTATGAAATCAAGGAGTAACCATACAGAAACGCCACATAATCAACCTCATCAGCGGGGCCATCCCTGAGGTCCAGCCGGGCTTAGCCGGGACCCCGATAAAATAACCCCATGGGGCCTTTGCATAGAAGCGATTCAGATACTTTGCGGGGACCCAATGTACAAGTAGAAACGGCTACGCCGTCCTTATTAGGACGGTACCCGTTTCAGCGAGAAATAGAAGGATAATTTATAGCGTGAAGCATAGAAATTCTTATATTTTAAAAAAAGCCGCCCCCTAAGGGGCAGCTCTTGTTCATAGTCACTGAACGGCAGCGGGCTGCCGGATGCTTTTACAGTGCCATTGTATAAATTTCTACAACGTCTTCACGCTGCAGCTTGCGGAAATTGCCGAATGGTCCAAAGCGGACGGCTTTGTCGGCCATACTGCCGATTTCACTGCCGTCGATATCGTAGTCGCCCAGTGATTTTGGCGCGCCGATGGAATCCCAGAAACGGCGCAGCGCTTCAATGCCCTCCAGGCCAACTTCTTCATCGGATCTGCCAGCAGCCTCAATGCCGAATACGTTCACAGCCAGCTGGCGGAAACGGGCAGGATTCGTGCTGAGATTGTATTTCATCCAGTGCGGGAAGAGAATCGCCAGCCCGCCGCCGTGCGGAATATCGTAAACCGCCGATACGGCATGCTCAATATTGTGGGTAGCCCAGTCACCGGCAAAACCCATGCTGACCATTCCGTTGAGTGCCATGGTCCCGCAGTACATGATCGTTTCACGCAGCTCATAGTTGTTCAGGTCTTCAATCAGCTTCGGCGCTGTGTCAATCACCGTGCGCAGCAGCGTCTCACAGAACCCGTCCTGGACCGGAGTATTGCCATCGGTATGGAAATAATGCTCCAGCACGTGGGACATGATATCTACCATGCCGTACACGGTCTGGTCACGCGGCAGGGAGAAGGTATTCTCCGGATCAAGGATCGAAAAGGCCGGAAAGGCGTGCACACTCCCCCAGCCCATTTTTTCTTTGGTGACTTCATTGGTAATCACGGAGCCGTTGTTCATTTCAGAGCCTGTAGCAGCCATAGTCAGCACTGTACCCAGCGGCAAAGCTCCCTGCGGAGCCGCCTTGCGCTCCACAAAGTCCCACATGTCTCCATCATACTTCGCACCGACTGCAACCGCCTTGGCGCAGTCCAGCACGCTTCCGCCGCCGACGGCGAGAATCAGCTCAATATTCTTCTCGCGGCACAGGGCTACACCTTTATGTACGGTGGACAGGCGCGGATTCGGTTCTACGCCGGACAATTCCGTAACTACAGCACCGATGGCCTTCAACCCGGTAATTACATTATCGTACAGACCGCTGCGCTTGATGCTGCCGCCGCCGTACATCAGCAGTACATTTTTGCCGTATTTCGGTACTTCGGTCTGAAGCGCGCTTAAGGTACCTTGTCCAAAAATCAACTTGGTAGGATTATAAAATTCAAACTTGCGCATAAGGATGAACCCTCCGTTATTTCAGGAATGTGATGCAATAACCTATTATAGACCTCTCGCCCGCAGCATTCAAACCAGCACTTCATAACATCCGCCGGGTGTAAGAAAATAAATAAGGGGTACGCTTCGCCTCCCCCAAAACATAGCACAAAAACGGCTGTGCCGTCCTCCACGGGACAGTGCAGCCTTCTTGTTTCTAGCGGTTACCAGGGAAATGACTCCCCCCTCAGACCTCGGCCTTCAACGCTCCAACAACGGCATTTCTGCCGTTGTTTCCGGGCAAACCAGCCTTCGACGCCCCAACAACGGCATTTCTGCCGTTGTTTCCAGGCAAACCAGCCTTCAACGCTCCAACAACGGCATTTCTGCCGTTGTTTCCGGGCAAACCGGCCTTCGACGCTCCAACAACGGCATTTCTGCCGTTGTTTCCGGGCAAACCGGCCTTCACGCTCCAACAACGGCACATTTCTGCCGTTGTTCGTTACAAATGGGTCCAAAGTAATTATTCTACAACTTTAAGTATAATTTTATCCACATGCGGAAGTAATCATAGTTTCCTATACAAGAACAAAATCACCCAGCGGGGTGAAAAACAGCCCGGAGCTTATGACCACAGCGATTTCCTCACCGTGTCAAAATCGACGGGGCACGTTAGGGGTACGTTGGGAGCACGTTGGGGGTACGTTGGGGGTACGTTGGGGGTACGTTGGGGGTACGTTGGGGGTACGTTGGGGGTACGTTGGGGGTACGTTGGGGGTACGTTGGGGGCACGGATGGTTGTACCCTTAGGCAAAATTAGCGTCATTTGGCCTCTTGACGATAGATCCACGGGTGATGCGGACAGGAGAGCCTTTATTTTGCCGATTCAGGCGGCTCAGCAGGCTATGCGGACTGAGATGCCTTTATTTGTGCCTTTCCCCTTTATTCCAGGCTCAAATGAACGATATAACGGCTTCTGAGTCCGTATCCGTCAGGAAAGCAAGCTTTCTTGCAAAATAGGGCCTTCTCTGTCCGCTAATTCCGCCGGTGGAGCCTATTCCGACTGCACCTTCCTATTCTTCTGAAGCTTCATAGATCTCCACTTTGTTTAGCATTGCATAGTTTCCTATACAAGAACAAAAATGCCCCCGCGCCGCAGCGGCCGGGGACATTTCCTAAAGCAGAGCTATACAATTAGCAGAGCCTGCACGGCTTCGCCGAAGCCCTGTACAGCCACAGGAACTGTGCAGACGCCGGCTCAGCGGAAGCCCAGACTGTGGGCAAAACGGCGGAAAGCCGCCTGGCCTGCCGGTGTCCGCTTATAGACACCCGCATGCTCCAGAATGTGGGTGAACTTAATGCCGACCTCATTCTGCACGGTCTTGACTGCCTCTTCACGCTCCATAGCAGTGCCGAAGCGTGCGGCCAGCTCCTGAATCCAGGAAGCATGCTGCGCCAGCGCATGATCTGCCTGGGACTGCACGGCTTCCAGCAGAGCTGTATCTCCGGCGAGAATTCCGGCGATGGCATCCAGCTCCTCCTTCAGGCGGCCGGGTAGAATGGCCAGCCCCATTACCTCGATCAGGCCGATATTTTCTTTTTTGATATGGTGCATCTCCCGGTGCGGGTGAAAAATCCCTTCGGGATGCTCCTCGCTGGTCCGGTTGTTGCGCAGCACCAGATCCATCTCAAATCCGCCGTCTTCCGACCGGCGTACGATCGGAGTGACGGTATTATGCCGCGTCTGCTCCCCGTCCACCTCACTTGCGGCCAGGACTTCCGCTTCAGGATCACTGTAGACTTTCCAAGCTTCATAGAATTCATTACCGCATTCGAGCAGCACTGCCGGATCGGCTCCCTGCAGACGCAGCACCGACATTGGCCACTTCACGATGCTGAGGCTGACACCCGGATAGGCAGCGTGGGTGAAGGTAATCTCCTTCGGTGCTTTCTGGATCGGGAAAGTATGGCGCCCGCCCTGAAAATGGTCATGGGTCAGAATCGAGCCGCCAACAATCGGCAGATCGGCATTGGAACCGATGAAGTAATGCGGAAAAGCTTCCACAAAGCTAAGCAGGCGCTTCAGCGAATCTTTCGTCAGCTTCATCGGCACATGATCGTGGTGGAACACGATGCAGTGCTCATTGTAGTAGACATAAGGAGAATACTGGAGGAACCAGTTCTCGTTGTTCAGCTTCAGCGGAATAACGCGCAGATTCTGCCGCGGCGGGTGATTGAGCCTTCCGGCATAACCAACATTCTCGCGGCAAAGCAGGCATTTCGGATACACCGGCGGCGGAAGCAGCCGGGCCATGGCGATTTCCTTCGGATTTTTCTCCGGCTTGGACAGATTGATCGTCATCTCAATGCCGCCGTACGGGGAATCCTGCAGCCAGAACACATTTTTGGAGATACGGTCCATACGGATATAATTGGAATCAATGCTCAGCTTATAAAAGCGGTCGGTTGCCGCCTCAATGCCCTTCTCCGCGGAAAGCCTGTAGAACTCGGCATTGACCTCGGAAGGGCGGGCCATGAGGAGGCCCATGATTTTGGCGTCCAGCAGGTCGCGGTACGTATCGGTATTCTCGGGAATCAGACCGGTTTCAAAGCCGTAGTCAATCAGAACATCCAGCGGAGCCTGTGGGCTCTCAAGCGGAGCCTCTGTGAATTCTGCAGCATACGGCTCGCTGAAGCCGAACTGGTCCAGCAGCGCATTGCGGCTGTAGTCGGCATCCGCAGGCTTAATCAGCTGTTGATGACTGGCAAACAGCACCAGCTGTTCGATCGCATGCAGCGCCTTCTGCGCGGCGGGAGCGGCACTCTTTTCGTTATCCATTTCATTACTCCTTCATCTGGCTGTGCTTACCCTAATGGTACAGATATTCGGCCGTGTCGGATATCTATTCCCCATAGCCCTGCGGATTGGCCGAATGCCAGTTCCAGGCGCTTTGGATAATGTCTTCGACATCGGCGTGCTGCGGATTCCAGCCAAGGACAGACCGGGCTTTGTCGGAGGAAGCGACCAGTACAGCCGGATCACCGGCGCGGCGCTCCTGAATCACTACCGGAATATCCAGGCCGGTTACCTTCTTCGCCGTTTCAATAACCTGCTTGACGGAGAAGCCCAGCCCGTTGCCCAGGTTGAAAATGTTGCTGGCACTGCCGCTGCGCAGGTAATTCACTGCCCGTACATGGGCATCCGCCAAATCGCTGACATGGATATAGTCGCGCACACAGGTGCCGTCTTCTGTCGGATAATCGTCACCGAACACCGCAATGCTCTCGCGCTGCTTCAGCGCGGTCTGCAGCACCAGCGGAATCAGATGGCTCTCCGGACGGTGGTCTTCCCCGATTTTCCCGCTGGCATGGGCACCTGCGGCATTAAAATAACGCAGCGCCACATACTTGATGCCCAGCACCTTGTCGAACCAGGCCATCATCCGTTCCATGGTCAGCTTGGTTTCACCGTACACATTGGCCGGTTCCGTGCGGTCGGTTTCCTCAATCGGCACCTTCTCCGGTTCGCCGTAGGTTGCGGCTGTGGAGGAGAAGACGATTTTATCCACACCGGCCTGCTGCATGGCTTCCAAAAGACACTGGGTGCCATACACATTGTTGTCGTAATATTTGACCGGGTCCTTCATGCTCTCGCCAACCAGTGAGCTTGCGGCAAAGTGAATGACGGCATCGATTTTGTTTTCCGAAAAAAGCTTATTCAGTGTTACCTTGTCACGCAGGTCGCCCTCATACAGCTTGCCGCCCAGCAGCGCCTCGCGGTGTCCTGTCAGCAGATTGTCGATCACCACAACCTCTTCGCCCCGCTCCAGCAGCTCCGCTACGGTATGTGAACCGATATACCCTGCTCCACCTGTTACCAGAATCGCCATCTTACTCCACTCCCTTCAGTTCTTCTACACCATTGCCAATCCCGCATACATAAAACTCGCCGATTAAACCGGTTCTGGTTCTGTAAGCTTCTCCTACTTCACGAATAAATCGTTCCACGTCATTCTCATGCACCAGCGATACAGTACAGCCGCCAAAGCCTGCGCCGGTCATCCGGGAGCCGAGAGTGCCGGGAATCTTTTGTGCTTCTTCCACCATGACATCCAGTTCTTCACAGCTGACTTCATAGAGGTCGCGCAGCGAGACATGGGAATCATTCATATACAGACCGAACTGCTTCAGGTCGTTCTGCTTCAGCACTTCCACGGAGTCGAGCACACGCTGGTTCTCTTCCACTACATGGCGGGCGCGGCGCCGTACCGTTTCGTCGGTGATTTTGTCCTTGTGCGCTTCAAACTGCTCAGGCTTCAGCTCTGCCAGGTAGGACAAGCCCGGAACCTCCTGCTTCAAAATCGCCAGGGCCTCTTCGCATTGGCTGCGGCGCTCATTGTATTTGGAGTCCACCAGACCTCTCTTCTTGTTCGTGTTGCTGATCACCAGCTTGTAAGAGCCGGTCACAAAAGGAATCAGGCTGTACTCCAGCGTGTCACACATCAGCAGGATCGCCTGATCGCGCTTGCCGTTGGCCACGGCGAACTGGTCCATAATCCCGGAATTCACGCCCACGTACTGGTTCTCCGCACGCTGCGACAGCAAGGCGATTTCCACAGTATCCGTATCTCCGCCGAGCAGCGTCAGGAAGGCGAAACCGGTAACCACTTCGATGGAAGCCGAGGAGGACAGGCCTGAGCCGTTCGGAATCTCGCCATGGAACAGGAGATCATAGCCTGCAGAGACCGGAAGATCTTTTTTGGCCAGTTCCACCATCACACCTACCGGATAGTCCACCCATTCCCCGGTTTTGGCTTTGCCGATTTCACTGTAGTCAATGGAAGCTTCATATGGAAAATTCGTCGATGCGAACTGAACCCTGCCGTCGCTGCGCGGCCGCACGATCAGTGTAGTCCCAAAGTCCAGCGCTGCCGGAAACACGTATCCCCCGTTGTAATCCAAATGCTCTCCGATGAGATTCACCCGCCCCGGAGCATAGAATATACGCACCTCCTCTGTGCTTTTTCCGTATTTCTCGATAAATTTGACTTTCAGATCCTGTAAGCTCATTAATGCCACTCCATCCTTTCGCTGCTTCTTGCTTGAACTTTGGAAAGCGTATTGCTTCGTTTATGCTTACATTATAATAAAATCAGACTTGCCCTGATAATGCAATCATGTGTGTAATGCATGGACAAATGTGACTTTCCGAAAAAGTGGCGATATAATCAAAAGGTAGTTTCCTCACCTTATCCACCCGTCTGCGCGGTTATGGCAGCGTTAACTCAAGAAAGGCGGTTCCAGCGTGGAACATACTTATTCCGTAGGATCAAATCCCGTGGTTTATGACCGGCAGCATCTGCATGTGCTTTTTGCCGGCGAGAGCCAGACTCTGCCTCTGCATCAGGCCGGTCCCAAAATCTATGATTATTACCTCATGCATTTCATTGAATCCGGCTTCGGAACCTTCCGCACCGAGGAGAGGAAGTATGAGCTTGGGCCGGGTGACTGCTTCCTGATTCATCCCGGACAGCTCGTCAGCTATGTCTCGGACGAAGATCAGCCCTGGCGCTACCGCTGGGCTGCCTTCACGGGCACGGACGCGGACGCGCTCGTGCTGCAGACCGGCTTCACTCCGCAGAAGCCGGTCCTGTCCACCGCCGAAGGCAGTGTATTCCCCGGCGCCCTGGCCGGGATGATGCGTGCCTTCTATGCGGGCATGGAGAGCGCCCATCTCACCTCGCTGGGCTATCTCTATCTGCTCGTCGGCGAAGCAGCCGAACTGCTTCTCGCCTCTTCCCGGCTGCCCGGTGCGGAATCGCAGGTTAAGCGCACCGTGAAGCAAATGATCCACTACATGGCGGCCCAGTACGCCCATCCCGTCTCCATTGAGCAGATGTGCGCCAGCCTCGGCTACAACCGCGCTTATCTGTCACGCATCTTCAAGCAGGAAACGGGCCTGTCGCCCGTGACTTACCTGCTGAAGCTGCGCATCGAGAAATCGCGGCTGCTGCTGCGGGAGCGCCCGGAGCTGTCCGTCGAGCAGGTTGCGGCCTCGGTCGGCCTGACGGATGCCCTGTACTTCTCCCGGCAGTTCAAGCGCTTCTGCGCGCAGTCCCCCACCGCTTACCGTATTGCTACGGCAAGGCATGGGGAGAAGTAGATGGCGGCCCCGGGGGACGGCCGGGGCTCGCGGGTGGCCGGGGCTCGCGGACGGCCGGGGCTCGCGGGTGGCCGGGGCTCGCGGACGGCCGGGGCTCGCGGACGGCCGGGGCTCGCGGAGTTTCTGCCAGCCCACCCTTGATCCAGTTCATCCTGTTCATAATCGCCAACATTGGCTGAACGCTAAGTAGATTTGTACTTACGCCTTTTTGCTCAGATTACTCCCGCTTGAAACTCCACTTGCGGGAGGGTGCTAAGTGGAAAAAGTAAAACTAATCCGCCGGAAATCTGGCGGGAACAGGGTTTAGTGGGATTTTGTCCACTTAATTTAAGCAGTTTCATCACATCCGGACGTTTATGGGCGAATTAGTGGTACTTTTTCCCACTAAATATAGCCCAGCAGACAGTTACGCCGGATTAGTGATACTTTTTCCACTTAAAGTGCCCCGGCGGACAGTCGTGCCGGATTAGCGGTACCTTTTTCCACTATGAGTGCAGCAGCAGATAGTTACACCAGGAGTGCTAAGTGGAAAAAGTAAAACTAATTCGCCGGAAATCTGGCGCGAACAGGGTTTAGTGGGATTTTGTCCACTTAATTTAAGCAGTTTCATCACATCCGGACGTTTATGGGCGAATTAGTGGTACTTTTTCCCACTAAACGTTGCCCAGGAGACAGTTACACCGGATTAGTGATACTTTTTCCACTTAAAGTGCCCCGGCGGACAGTTACGCCGGATTTACGATACTTTGCTCCCACGAGGACCAGCAGACAAACAAGCCGATTAGCGATACTGTTCACGAGCTAAATACGCACGGAGACTAAAAGTCCCGATGATATGTACTTGCGTTAGCAATGCAAGCAGCTCATGCAAATACTTTCGCATGACCGGTCACCGGCCGGACAATCCGCAGTCTGCACGAAAAGCCCGTTTCCGGATCGGCAGGAAGCGGGCTTTTCAGGTGTGATGCTGTTTGTATACAGAGCTACTTATTCTGAACTACTCGCTGTCCGTCTTCAGGATCGTCTCTATCCGGTCCAGCTCCTCCTGCGAGAACTCGCCGTGGGATAATGCGGCGACATTCTCTTCGATCTGGCTGACGCGGCTCGCGCCGATCAGCGCAGAGGTGACCCGGCCGCCGCGCAGGGTCCAGAGCAGCGCAAACTGCGCCAGGGACAGGCCGCGCGAGACGGCAAGCTGGTTGAGCGCGTGAATTTTGCGCAGCACCTCGGGGGTAATCCGGCTTTCGTTCAGAGAAGCGGACGGCCCTGCCGCCCGGGAATCCTCCGGAATCCCGTTGAGGTATTTGCTGGTCAACAGACCCTGAGCCAGCGGGGTGAAGGCGATGCTGCCGATGCCATGCTCCTCCAGCACATCCTGCAGCCCGCCTTCGATCCAGCGGTCCAGCATGGAGTACCGGGGCTGATGAATCAGCAGCGGCGTGCCAAGGCTGGTAAGAATACGGACAGCCTCCGCGGTCTGCTCTGCCGTATAGTTGGACAGCCCGACATACAGCGCCTTGCCGGAACGGACCGCAGTATCCAGAGCGCCCATCGTTTCTTCCAGCGGCGTCTCCGGGTCAGGCCGGTGCGAATAAAAAATATCCACATAATCCAGCCCCAGCCGCTTCAGGCTCTGATCGAGGCTCGCCAGCATATATTTACGTGAACCCCAGTCCCCATAAGGGCCGGGCCACATATAATACCCTGCCTTGGTTGAAACAACCAGCTCATCACGGTAGGGAGCCAGGTCGCGGGCAAGCACCTTGCCGAACATTTCCTCCGCAGACCCGGCGGGCGGTCCGTAGTTATTGGCGAGATCAAAATGGGTAATTCCGAGATCGAACGAGCGGGTAATCATCTCCCGGCCATTTTCATAGGTATTGATGCCGCCAAAATTATGCCAGAGTCCGAGTGAAATTGCCGGAAGCTTGAGGCCGGATCTGCCCGTGCGGTTGTACCGCATCCCTTCATACCGTTCATCGTTAGCCACATATACCATTCTTCATCCCTGCCTCTCGTTTCTCTGATAGACGCGATACCCTATTTTAAACCGCTGAAGGTAAATGTAATCTATATAAGTTGAACTATAGTTTAACATTGTGGGGTATGGTCGTAACTACGGGGAATGTTTGGACTTCCAGCCGCTGTTGTCGTAAGAATTTCTTGATTGAACCGCTTTTAGCGGTTGAAATCCGGTGACTGATTATGCTTCCGAAGCGAGCTTTCCTACGGAAAGCTTTCAGGCGGACGCATTCGCTCTGTAAGTATCCAAACTTCCCCTCCGCACTTCTACCCTTTTTATGAATTTTTTAAGTTCAACTTATATAGTGAGAAGCAGGCCGGTTATAAATATATTGTCTTCCTGCTTCCCGGCATGGCTGCCGGCCGGCTTACAGCAGTTCCTGAATCTTCCCCATCACAGCACCGATCCGGTCCGTAATAATCAGATCGGCCTGATGATCATACGGAGTCGGATCCCCGTTCAGCAGCACGGTATGCCGGCCCCGGAAATAAGTAATCAGGCTGGCTGCCGGCTGCACCGTAAGCGAAGTCCCGCCGATGATGAGCAGATCCGCGGCTGCAATGGCCGCGACCGATTCAACAAGGACATCATGATCCAGCTCCTCTTCATAGAGCACCACATCCGGCTTGATTATCCCCCCGCATTCCGTGCAGCGCGGAACTCCGGCCTCGGAGGCAAGCACTTGGTCCAGCCCATAATAACGCGAGCAATCCATGCAGTGGTTGCGGTGAATGGAGCCATGCAGCTCCAGCACGCGCCGGCTTCCGGCGAGCTGATGCAGGCCGTCGATGTTTTGCGTAATGACCGCTTTGAGCTTGCCGTCACGCTCCAGCTGGGCAAGAAGCTGATGCGCCCCGTTCGGCTTCGCTTCCGGGTGAATCATTTTGCTGCGGTAAAAGTCAAAAAAAATGTCCGGCGAGGACATAAAAAAGCTGCGGCTCAGCATTACCTCTGGCGGATAAGGAGAATTGTGCTGTGTCTGATACAGCCCTGCCGCCGAGCGGAAATCCGGTATTCCGCTTTCGGTGGATGTTCCGGCCCCTCCAAAAAAAACTATGCTCCCGCTGTCCTTAATCCAGGAAACCAGTGTCTGCAATGGGTCCATAAGCCTGCACGCATCCTTTCTATAGATCATATTCAGATTGTGAGACGAAGCTGATGATAGCCGGAAATGACAGTATCCGCATCCAGCAGGTGAGCGGTGCTACCGGCTGGTGATATGCCAATGGACAGGCGCAGGCCTGCGCCTTTGCCCAGCTGCATATCGGCATTACTATCGCCGATAATCACTGCCTCCCCCGGGTCAAGGCCCAGCTCCCGGCAGGCGGTCTCCGCCATTTCAGGTGCAGGCTTGCCGTGGGTAACACGGTCTCTTGTAACTACCGTGTCAAAATAGCTGGTAATCCCCATCCATTCCAGCTGCTCACCGGTGGTCACAGCCCCATCGGAAGTAACAACGCCAAGCTTCAATGAAGCTGCGGCACACTGCCGGAGAAACGGCAGCAGCTCCGGCAATGGATGTGCCGCCCGGAGACGGCGCAGCTCATTCATCGCTTCCTTGCCGATGGCAGTTACCCTGGCAAGCGCTTCGTTCCAGGGGACTCCCGCCGTATACAGCTGCCAGGCCAGGATGCCATTTGTCTCCTCCGCAGTAGCCATGGACAGCGGCCCGGCAGGGTCATAGCCGATCACCCGCCCGGCGTCGTCATGCACCGTGCCAAGCACCCTGGCGAGGCCCGGGCCGGAGCCAGAGTTGTCTTTTCCGATTAACGCCAGCTGGTTCTCCAGCCCCTTCAGCATCAGATCAGCCCAGGTTCCCCAGGTCGCGAGCAGATCCAGCAAGGTGCCGTCCTTGTCGAACAATATGCCCTTGCAGGGTATGGCCAGATCATTTACATGCAGTACAGCCATTCTTCAGCTCCTCTCCTAATTACAGGGCCAGCTTAACGCAGATTGCCCATCCAATCCAGCATCGCTCGCGCGGTGAGGGTCTGCTGCTCTTCCTCGGAAACCGCAGCTTTCCCGTCGCCCTTCTGCTCGCCGTAACTTCCGTACTGGGCATGATTTCCGCCTTTGACCGAATAATATACCGTGTTGCCGGGCAGATAGGAACGGCCTTCATTATACTTTTTCTGGTCAACCACCTGATCCTCCGTACCCAGTATGGACAGAACAGACAGCGTAGTATCCTTCAGACTGCCCTTCTCATCCGGGTAGGAGGCCAGAAAATATACCCCCTTCAACTGGCCCGCATGCTCCGCCGCATAACGCGAAGCCATAACACCGCCCAGCGAATGGCCGCCCAGCACAAAAGACAGCTTCGGATGCACGCGGATAATCTCTTCGGCCGCATCGCTTTTGATCAACGCGAGGTTCAGCGGCATTTTGGCGATATAGAACGGGTGACCGGCAGCGGCGATTTTTTTGGCCAGAGGAGCATAAGCCTCCGCCGCAATCAGCGCCCCCGGGTAAAAAATTACGGCCGCTCCAAGAGTGACCGAAGGCTCAAATGAAATCCAGTTATCATTTTGTTCCACCCGGACGCCGCCTGCGGAGACCAGCGCACTTTCAGCCCTTTCCTCCGGCGCATAAGGTGTTAAATATCTCCATAGAAAAAAACCTGCCGCAATCAGAATGGCAAAAATACCCAGTAAGACACGGCGCTTCGTTAATTTTTTCCCCATAATGCTCACTCCCGATGACTGCATACAGAAAATTATAGAGGAATCAATGCATTCAAACAACCTTCAACACATCGCCACAATTATCCGCTATGATAGCGCTTACCAAACCGCTATTTGTGATGTAATTCACAATTGTTTTTCCGGAAATCTAGTATTTTAAAATTAAAGTAATTTGCTTAGCGCAAGCCTATTGGAGGTAAAGTCATGGTAGCTAACAGTTCACTTACAGCACGCGGAGAAACTTTTTTTCTTAACCTGCGCTTCATGCTTATAGTCACCGTTTTTGCCGGCAATGCCATTGAACCTCTGATTCAGTCCTTGAGCGGAATGCACAGCCTGTACTTGTGGATTTTCAGTTTCCATATGCCGCTGTTCGTGCTTGTTACAGGCTATTTTGCCGGAAAAAACCTCACCGGAGCCGCCGGGCGCAAGGTGCTGCTGCAAATCGGACTCCAATACCTCATTTTTCAGACTTTGTACTCCGTGTTGGATGCATCTGTCTTCCATGTAGCCAATATCCATCATTCCTTTTTCGCGCCTTATCTG
Organism: Paenibacillus sonchi; assembly: GCF_016772475.1. Classification (NCBI taxonomy): domain Bacteria; kingdom Bacillati; phylum Bacillota; class Bacilli; order Caryophanales; family Paenibacillaceae; genus Paenibacillus; species Paenibacillus sonchi. The sequence goes on along the minus strand of NZ_CP068595.1, from coordinate 4,162,218 downwards.
CTGCTGTGGTTCCTGGCCAGTCATGCCTGCTGGCGCCTCTTGATGCTCGGCATGGGCAGATGGAGCAGGGCGGCACAAATTATTTTCTCCGTTTCAGCCGGTATCGCTGTTGGTTATTTGCAGCTTGACGGTATCTGGTTCAGCATCAGCCGCACCTTTGTTTATCTGCCGTTTTTCGTGATCGGATACCATTTCTCCTTTGAGGCTTTTGTCCGGTTCTACAATAAATATGTCAAAATCGCTGCCGCTGCCGCATCGGTACTGCTGCTCCTCCTGCTGGGCATGCTCGGTTCGGAGCTTCCGCTGGGCTGGCTGTACGGCAGCATGACCTACATGCAGCTTGACGCGCCTGAATGGTATGCGGGTGTGTACCGGCTGGGAATGTACGGGCTGCAGCTGGCCGCTTCGCTCGCTTTTCTGGGATGGGTGCCTTACCGGCTGAGCCGGATGACCGATTGGGGCCGCCGCACCCTTTATGTTTTCCTCCTGCATGGCTTTGTGGTCCGCCTCGCTGCCGTGTCGGGAATATACGCTTATCTTGGCAATGCCGCCGGAGCAGCACTTGTGCTGCTGTGCGCTGTTGCTTGTACAGTACTGCTGGCCCAGCCCGCAGTCAAACGATTGCTGCATCCCCTGGTCGAGCCTTCTGTGGACTGGATGATTTCCCTGCAGCGTGCTGCCCTGCGCCGTTCCCTGTAACATACTTCCAAATCAGCCTATCCCCTCCGGGATGGGCTTTTTCCGCGTCCGGCAAGGGAATCTTCTAATGACAAACTTCACATTGTCCGGTAGAAAAAAGCGGTTTTTTGTGATAGACTCTCTAATAACGTTCGTATTATATCCGCTTATATTTTATAGAAACGGCTTCGCCCTCTTCTATTTTTCTGCAGGAAGCTGGACCCCGTTCTTTCTATAAGCCGCAGATACGCAGATTTTGGGATTGCATTGCGTTAATGCGGCACTATATCCGGTTCACATTTAATTAGGAGGGGAATGTCATCATGGCAGTCAAGAAAATGCGTTCAGACATGATCAAAAAAGGCTTCGACCGTGCTCCGCACCGCAGTCTTTTGCGGGCAGCAGGTGTAAAAGAGGAGGATTTCGGCAAGCCGTTCATCGCGGTCTGCAATTCCTATATCGACATCGTGCCTGGCCACGTGCATTTGCAGGAATTCGGCAAAATCGTCAAGGAAGCGATCCGCGAAGCCGGCGGCGTTCCTTTTGAATTCAATACCATCGGCGTCGATGACGGGATCGCCATGGGACATATCGGGATGCGTTATTCCCTGCCAAGCCGCGAGATCATTGCCGATTCCCTGGAAACCGTTGTTTCCGCCCACTGGTTCGACGGCATGGTCTGCATTCCCAACTGCGATAAAATCACCCCGGGCATGATGATGGGCGCCCTGCGCGTCAATATCCCGACGATTTTTGTCAGCGGTGGTCCCATGAAAGCCGGTGTGGACAGCAAGGGGAAAAAGCTCTCCCTGACTTCCGTATTCGAAGGCGTAGGCGCTCACCAGGTCGGCAAAATCAATGATGATGAGCTGCTTGAACTGGAACAATACGGCTGTCCAACCTGCGGCTCCTGTTCCGGGATGTTCACTGCGAACTCCATGAACTGTCTGGCCGAGGCACTGGGCCTCGCGCTGCCGGGCAACGGCACCATTCTCGCTGTAGCCGAAGAACGCAAAGAATTCGTCCGCAAATCGGCAACCCAGCTCATGGAGCTGATCAAGCTGGATCTGAAGCCGCGTGATATCGTAACCAAGGAATCGCTCGACAATGCCTTTGCCCTTGATATGGCTATGGGCGGCTCCACCAATACGGTGCTGCACACCTTGGCACTGGCTCAGGAAGCGGAAATTGACTACCCGCTGGAACGCATTAACGAAGTCGCTAACCGCGTGCCTTACCTGTCCAAGCTGGCTCCGGCCTCCGACATCTTCATTGAAGACGTTGACCGGGCAGGCGGCGTGAGTGCCGTGCTGAATGAGCTTTTGAAGAAGCCGGGCGCGATCTTCGGAGATTGCATGACAGTTACCGGCAAAACGCTGGCCGAAAATGTCACCGGGCATGAAATCCTGGACACTACGGTTATTCACCGCCTGGACAACCCGTATTCCGAAGTGGGCGGACTCTCTGTCCTCTACGGCAATCTTGCACCTGAAGGCTCCATCATCAAGGTCGGTGCGGTGGATGCTTCCGTTGGCGGCTACCATAAAGGACCCGCCATCTGCTTCGATTCCCAGGAGGAAGCGCTGGAAGGCATCGCCAACGGCAAAGTCAAGGAAGGCCATGTAGTGGTTATCCGTTATGAAGGTCCGAAGGGCGGACCGGGCATGCCGGAAATGCTCGCTCCAACCTCGCAGATCGTCGGCATGGGTCTTGGCGCCAAGGTGGGTCTGATCACCGACGGCCGCTTCTCGGGCGCATCGCGCGGCATCAGCATCGGCCATATCTCGCCGGAAGCTGCCGAAGGCGGCCCAATCGCCTTTGTCGAGAACGGCGACATCATCGAGCTGGACCTCAACAACCGCAAGATCGAGCTGCTGGTTGACGAGGAAGTGCTGGCTGTCCGCCGCGCCGGCTGGAAGGGCTTCGAGCCAAAGGTAAAGACTGGCTATCTGGCCCGCTACTCCAAGCTGGTAACCAACGCCAGCAAGGGCGGCGTGCTGAAGATCTAATCGGCACCGGGCCGGGCTAACGTTTCAATGCAGGAAGCACGGAACTGCGAGGGCCTCTTGGCTGGTGTTTCAGCCAGGAGGCCCTCGTTCTCTGCGGCCCCGCAGCAACGGCGATTTTGCCGTTGTTACGGGGCTTTTACTGTGGTGGCGGGGCCAAACAACGGCGGGGTTGCCGTTGTTGCGGGCGTTCGGCGCGGCGGAGGGGTGGCGTAAGAGGTGCATAAGAAGCATACGTAACTTCTCGGGGCTTCGTTAGCTGGTTAGATGGAAAAAGTACAACTAATTCGCTCGAAAACGCTGCGCTCCGCAGGCTAAGTGGAAAAGGGACACTAATTCGGCCCTTTTCTCTCCTGGCGGAGTGAAGTTGCCGAATTAAGTTTCCTTTTTCCACTTAAACCTCGCGAATGTTTATTTTAGGGAAAAATAAGTTCCCTTTTTCCAACTGCTCACCTGCCGGCGGGCCAAACAACGGCAGTTTTGCCGTTGTTGCGGGGTTCGACGCGACAGCGAGGCCAAACAACGGCGGTTTTGCCGTTGTTGCGGGGGTTTGTCGCGGCAGCGGGGCCAAACAACGGCAGATTTACCGTTGTTGCGGGGGTTTGTCGCGGCAGCGGGGCCAAACAACGGCAGTTTTGCCGTTGTTGCGGGGTTCGACGCGGCAGCGGGGCCAATCTCCATGTTACACGGAGAGCAGGACTGTTGTGTTAAGACTGGCTCAGTAGACTGAGCCAGTGGTCGAGTGGTCTGTAGGCAAAAAACAGCAGTTAACCAAAAACTGCTGCAGCTTTTAAACAAAAGATGATATTGTTGGAGCGGATAAAGATGCCCTACAGTCACTATGACTGTAGGGCATCTTCTGTAATATACTGCGTCAATATCAATGTTGACAAGGAACAATCTTGCCTCCCCCTGCCAATCGGCCAAAATCAGCCCGTGATTACAAGCTCCGCCGCTTGGGTATCAGCAGAGCTTCCTCCTGCCATAACCGTAGCCCGGCAAGGCACGGGAGCAAACTTCATCGCAGTATTCCACACGCCTAACTCTTCTACACCCAGGCGGAAGGTCACGGTTTTCTCTTCATTAGGCTGCAACGTGATTTTGTGGAAGCCCTTCAGTTCCGCTATCCGGCGCGTAATGCCGGACTCGCGGGCACGGATGTACAGCTGGACGGTCTCCATCCCCCTGGAGGTTCCGGTATTCCTCACTTTGATGCTGACGGCTACTTTACGGCCTGCATTCAGATCGCCGACTGAGATTGAGTCCGCCGATAATACCACGCTGCTGTATTCAAATCTCGTGTAGCTGAGCCCGTGTCCAAAAGGATACAGCGGTGCAGACGGCATGTCCACATATACACGGGGGCGGCCAGGGTCCTTCTGGTTGTAGTATACCGGCAGCTGCCCTGAAGAGCGCGGCAGGGACACCGGCAGCTTGCCGCTGGGATTCACATGGCCGAACAGAATTTCGGCGATAGCCTGTCCGCCTTCTGCCCCCGGATACCCGGTGCAGAGCAGCGCACCAGCCAGCGGCGCCAGCCCGTCCAGGGCATGCGGGCGGCCCTGGATAATGACCGCCACGACCGGCGTGCCGGTGGCGGCAACCGCCTCCGCGAGCTGCTGCTGGATGCCGCCGAGCCGCAGGTCGGCCAGGTCAACCCCTTCCCCGCAGTCCATTTCGGACGGACTGCCTTCACTGATAATCGCGGCGCCGTTGGCTTCGAAGTCGCCGCCGAACTGCCGTGCGCTGCTGCCGCCGAGCACCAGCACAGCTACATCCGCGCTGCGCGCCAGCTCCACCGCTTCGCTCAGCCCTGCTGTGGAAGACTCGCGGATGCCGCAGCCGAGGGCATACACGACCTCGGCACCGCCTGGAGCGCACTGCCGGATGCCCTTCAGCACTGTCGTACCGCTTCCTTCGCGTTGTATGCTCGTATAATCGCCGAGCTGATTATACAGCCGGTCCGCGTTGGGACCGATGACAGCAATCCGGCGGTGTTGAGCCGCAAGCGGAAGCAGGCCTCCCTCATTCTTCAGTAATACAACCGATTCCCGCGCCACCTGCAGATTCAGCTCACGGGTATCCGCATGGCCCACGGCAGTAAGGGCCAGTTGCTCATCTGTATACGGCTGGTCGAACAGGCCGAGCCGGAACTTCAGCGCCAGCACGCGTGCAGCTGCGCGGTCAATATCTGCTTCGCTGGCCAGCCCCAGCTTCACCGCCTCCTCCAGCGTGGTGAACGCCTTGTCCCACAGGCTCAGATCGACCCCGGCGCTCAACGCCAGCGCTGCTGCCCCTTCATAGCTGCCGGTGAGCGCCACCAGACGGTCGATGGCCTGGCCGTCAGCCATAACAATGCCGTCAAACCCCCACTCCCCGCGCAAAATACCGCTGAGCAGCGCCTCATTGGCATGGCAGGGAATGCCGTCGATTTCATTGTATGCGGCCATGAATCCCGCAGCACCTGCCTCTGCTCCCGCCCGCGCTGCCGGGAGATGGATCTCGCGCAGCTCGCGCTCCCCAATAGCTGCCGGTCCGGCGTTCCTTCCGCCCTGCGCAGCCCCCTGGGCGCACAGGTGCTTGAGGATCACCGCCACCTTGCCCGGCGAACCCAGCTCTCCGCGCGTTCCCTGCATCCCGCGCACCGCCGCTGCCGTAAAGGCAGCGGCCAGAAACGGGTCCTCGCTGTAGCATTCCTCGGAACGCCCCCAGCGCGGATCATGCAGAATATCCAGCGCGGACAAGAGCCCGATGTGGGCGCCGCGGCTGCGCAGCTCCAGGGCCACCCGGCTGTAGGCCTGCTCCATCAGCTGCGGATTCCAGGTCGCCCCGACCGCCAGATTCACCGGCAGCAGCGTGCCGTCCAGCGCCTGATGGCCGTGCGGACACTCCTCGCTGAGCAGCACGGGATACCAAGCCGTGCGTGCTCCCGAATATAACGCTGCACTTTGTTCGCAGCGGAGGCGCTGTCCGCAGCCGTAATGCCATTGCTGTAATCGACGCCGGACCAAGGGTCGCTGCGGAATAATCCATACAGCGCCCCCATGCCTCCCCCGGCAGCGACCTCCTGCCGGAAAGCCTCGGTAAGCACCAGCTCCCCGTTCTCCCAGGCGTAAGCATCCCAGCCGTACATCCGCTGGTTAAGCTGGCCTATTTTTTCACGCAGCATCATGCGGGACAGAAGATCCTGAACCCGCTCCTCTACACTAAAAGATGAATTCTTGTATACTTCCATCTATTTGTTCCTCCCGTTTGTTGCCCTCATCTAAACTGAACGCTAAAGATTAAATTTGCAAAAATCAGCAAGGAAGCAGACCTTCTGCACTTTAATTGGGGCATTAGAACACTTTAATTAGTTCACTTTAATTAAGCACTTTAATTGAAACACCTCAAGTAGGTCTGTTTACTGCAGACTCATTGGAGCTGCTCCTTCCAAAGTCCCTATAAAGCCCGAATCAAAACATATTCTATTGCACTTTCTACAGCAGGTGGCCCCATAATGCGCCGAAAAGAGATTCTATTGCACTCTGTACAACAGAATCCCGTCCAAAAGGTGATTTTGATCAGATATCCGAAAATCTATTGCACGAAATACAGCAGAATGCGATTCGGCGAAGAATAATGGGCATTCTATTGCAGAAAGTGCAATCATTCAACAAATCCCCTCAGAGTAGGAGTAATCTGTCATGCCGCCACAGCCCTACAAGTCCTTGCTCGCCCTGAGTCCCCGGTATTCCTTGGGAGTCATGCCCGTATAGGATTTGAATACCGTCACGAAGTACTTGTATTCTTTGTAGCCCACCTGGTCGGCAATTTCGAACACCTTGTCGTGTGTGGACGCAAGCAGCGCCTTGGCCTGCTCGATCCTCAGCTCGTTCATATATTCGGTGAAGCCTTTGCCCGTGCTCTGCTTGAAAATATAGCTGAAATAGCTGGGCGTGATCTTCAGCCAGGCTGCGACCTCCGAAGCCTTGAGATCGGTGCGGTACTGCGCTTCGATGTAACGTTTAGCCTTTTCGACGATCCAGTAGGAGCGGTCTGTTCCATTCTGCTCTATCAGCTCCAGCAAATCAGCCATGTCCTTTCGGATCAGCTCCTCCAGAGCTTCGTAAGAATTATACAGATACAGGTCCGGGACCTGACGGCCGTAATCCATTCCCGTGATTCCGCTCTTGCGCAGCCGCTGGCGCAGCAGGGCGAACAGTTCCTCATACACCGTCATAATTTCATGCAGCAAATACGACTCGCGCCTAAAAAATTGCAGCATCTCCGACACCAGACCGCCCGTTTCCCCGGCATCCTGCTTGAATAAAGCCGCGACCAGCTTCTGCACCATATCTGCAATATCCAGGGCAGCCGGCTCCCGGGCGCCGCTCCGCTGCCGGACTGCCTCTTGATCTAAAACAACAGCTTGCCCCAACACGGAATAACGCAGCAGTTCCGCGGCTTCGGTACAGCGGTCAGCCGTCTCTGTTGCGTCTGCATAAACCTGTGATACACCGCAGAACAGCCCCGCCCCGGGGATTAGCTCCTCCATAAGGCGGTCCAGCAGTACCCGCCATTCCTGCGGCTCCATCCAATGGTCCGAGACCCCCAGCGTGATCAGCAGATTCTCGTGATCGAAGATCGAGACCAGCCTCAGGCCGGGCAGCGAAAGACGCTGATGAAGACTGCTGACCCATTGCTCCTGCAGCTGCTCGTATTCCTCCTGGCCGAGTTCCGCATAACGCTCGTGAAAAGACCCGAGCTGTGTCGCCAGAATTCTGAACTGCGCTCCCTGCAGTGATGGCGGAACAGCCCTGCGGTAGGCTATGCCATGCCTGGCCATATTGGTCAGCCAGAGCTTGACCTCATCCTTGCCGCCCTCCTGCTGCCGGCGGCGGATTTCATCCGCCAGCTTGCCCACTACCCCGGTAAGCTCGTCCACATTGACCGGCTTCAGCAAATAATCGTTCACCCCAAGCCGCATGGCCTGGCGCGCATAAGCGAAATCTTCATAGCCGCTGATGATGACCATCCGCACCTCAGGGTACCGCTGTCCTACTTGCTCGGCCAGCTGCAGACCGTCCATCCCCTCCATCCGGATATCAGAGAGCAGGAAATCCACTTCAGTATTTGCCATCACCTGCAGTGCTTCCTCCCCGTCATAGGCCTCGCCAATCACCTCAATCCCAAGCGCAGCCCAGTCGATGGTCAAGCGAAGTCCCTTGCAAATGATCGGCTCATCATCGACAATCAGCATTTTAAGCCCATTGGCATTCCCTTTTCCGTTATTGCTCATGATCTTCACCCCCTCTCCTTCGGCCCGCTGCAGCGGGAGAGTGATGCGGATTCCCGTGCCTTCATCCGAAGTATAGATGATCTTCAGTCCGAACTCCTGTCCGAAGAAAATGGACAGCCGTTCATGAATATTATGCAGCGCGCCCCCGTGCCCGGCTATTCGCTCTGATGGCCCAGGCTTCAGGGCTGCCGCAACCGCCCGTGCCCGGTCCGCCGTCATCCCCTTGCCGTTATCGGTCACCTCAATCCTGATTTCATCCCCGGCTGTATAAGCCTTCACTTCGATCCTGTTCACAGGCCTGCTCCGGTCCCAGGCATGCTTAAGCGCGTTCTCCACCAGAGGCTGAATGGTCGCCTTCAGGGTGACAGCGTCCTCAATCCCCGGCTCCAGGTGCAGCGAATAAGACAGCTTGTCCCCCAGCCGGTACTGCTGTAAATACAAGTAGGCCTGGACAAATTCCATTTCCTTGCCCAGCGTCGTCTGGTAGCTGCCATTATTGACGCTGGCCCGAAAGAACCTGGACAGCATTTCGATCAGCTGGCTGGACTGCTCCGCCTGCTCCAGACGGGCCGTCCAACGGATCATATCCAGCGTGTTATAGAGAAAATGCGGGTCCATCTGATTCTGCATCAGCCGCAGCTCCGATTCCCTCTCCCGCAGCTCAAGCTTATATTTATGTTCAATGAGCTGCTGGATCGTCATAACCATCTCATTAAACTTGCTGTTCAGCTCGGCGATTTCATCCTGTGAGTCGATAGGCACCCGCGCGCTGAAGTCCCCGCCGGCCACCCGCCCCGTTTCGATTTTCAGTCTTAGAATGGGACGGATAATGGTGTAGTGGAACCCGAATAGTGCGGTGAGCGCCAGTACCAGTATGGCTGTCAGGATGATAAGCATCACGATCTTGACGCCGCGGAATTCCTCCGCCATTTTGGCCTCAGAGATCATGACAACCACTTTCCACTCGGAATTTTCGATTTGATTGTACATCGTCAGGTACCGCTTGCCGGCAACCGTGTAGGCTGCCAGCTTGTTTGTGCCGGTGGTAAGCGCATGCATCTGGGATGGGCCGGGAACATAGCCACCCGGAAGACGGTTGACCGATTCCAGGATCAGATCCCCTGCCCCGCCTACCATGAACACGCTTCCGTAGTCAGCAGCCAGCACGCCTTTTTCAAGCTGTGCGGCTATGGAAGCCTCATCTAAGCGGATGGTCAGCATGCCGAGGGGTTTCGTGATCTCACTGAAGGAGTTCAGGATACGGATCATCGACAGCACCCGGACCTGCCCGTTCCAGGAGCTTTTCAGCGGATAGCCTTCCGTCCAGTATATCCCGCCTTTGCGGGCCACCGCCTCACGTTCCCACACCCCTTCATCCCCGCTGAACGGCTCGCCCATCTCGATGGAATTGCCGTTGAAGCCGGAGATGACGATGGAGCGGATATAACTTTTCGACATCAATTGAAAGGTCAGAAAATCTTCAATATTACGTTTGTATACCGCCTTCTGTTCATTCCCAAGCGGTGGATAGCTGCGGAGAAAGTTCCGCATATCGGGACTCAGGATAAAATAATCCGCGATGTCCTCCACCATTTTGGTCTGCTCGCCAAGCTGGCTGGTCACATTGTCAAGGTTGCGCCTGGTCGAGCTGATGAACTGCTCGCGCAGGACCTTGTTATATTTATATTGCACAATGACCCCAACCCCGATGGTCGGCAAAATGACAAAGAGCAGAAATATGACCAGCGCCTTGCGCTTTAGACCGAAATTACGGGGCTTTCTCCAGCGTATCTTCATCCTTTAAGACTCCTTTTTCTCTCCACCGCCTGCTTCTTTGCAGCTGCCAGCCGATGGACCGGAGTCTCCAGGCTCAGCCCTTGACGGCCCCTGCGGTCATCCCGGTTACCAGCTGCTTTTGCAGCAGCAGATAGAAGATCAGTATGGGAACAAGCGCGATAGTCAGCGCCGACATCTGCAAAGTATAACTCGCCGTCTCCACGCCTACAAAGTTCGCCAGACCGAGAGGCAGCGTTTTAAGCGAATTGGAGGTGATCAGCACCAGCGCGAATAAATATTCATTCCAGTTGTATATAAAGTTGAGTATTACCACTGTAGCCATCGCAGGGCGGGTAATAGGCAGAATAATAGACCAGAAAATGCGGAATACCCCGGCCCCGTCCATGATGCCCGATTCCTCCAGATCCTTGGGAAACCCCCGCATGAAGCCCTCCAGGATAAACACCGTCAGCGACAGGTGAAAAGCGGTGTAAGGCAGGATAAGCGATAAATACGTATCAATGAGACTTAATTTTTGCATAATCAGAAAGATGGGAATCAAGGTGGCGTGAATCGGCACCAGCATCCCCAGCAAGAACAGCGCATACGTAAACCCGCGCAGCCTGAAGGTGAACCGTGCGAGAAAATAGGCGGCAAGCGAGCCCAGCAGCACAGTTACGAGCAGCGATACGAACGTAATCAGCAGACTGTTCAAAAAGTATATATTCATATTGGCAACTTCCCAAGCTTTGGTATAGTTCGAGAAATGCAGTGTGGTTGGAAAGGAAAACGGGTTCGCCGCATATTCCTGCTCTTCTTTAAAGGAGTTGACGATCATCCAGAAAATCGGAATTATATTCATAATAGCGAACAGGCTTAAAAATGTGTAGGCGAAGATTTTGAACAACGGCGATTTTTTCTTCATTATGTCTTCCTCCTTTCATAAATAACCTTAGTTTCTGATAAAATCATCCTCAGGCATCCTTCTCCCGGCCGATCCGGTTGACGATGCTAATCACAATCAGACTGAACAGCAGGATCAGAATGGATACCGCACTGCCGTACCCGTAGCGCAGATTCATGAACGCACTGTTGTACATATAGAGCGTCATGACTTCGGTCTGATGCGCCGGGCCGCCGCCGGTAAGCACCTGGATCAGATCAAACACCCGGAAAGAGTTGCTGATGCTGTACACCACCGCAACCATAATCGTGCTGCGGAGCATCGGAATAGTGATATGCAGCGTGCGCCGGAAGCCTGTTGCGCCGTCCAGCTCTGCCGCTTCATTGACTTCATCCGGAATATTTTGCAGGGCGGCGAGGAAAATAACCATGTACAGCCCGCAGTTCTGCCAAATGTACGCCACACTGATCGACAGCATGGACCACTTCATGTCGCCCAGCCAGTTCTGCTGCCAGCCCCCCAGCCCGAAGAACGCCAGCATGCTGTTCAGCATTCCGTATTCTGTGTTATAAATCATGCCCCAAATTAAGGAAACCATGACAGAAGAAATTACAACGGGCATAAACCCTACGGTACGGAAAAAGCCGGAGCCCTTCAGCCCCCGGTTCAGCAGCAGAGCCATAATCAGGCCCAGCGGAATCTGCCCGACCAACCCGGTAAGCATAATCACAACGTTATTCTGAACCGAAAGCCAGAACGTATCATCCGTGAGAATACGCGAATAGTTGTCCAGGCCGATAAAAGTCATCTTGCCGATCCCGTTCCAGTCCATCACCGAGTAGTAAAGCGAAATGCCGATCGGTATGATCGCAATTCCAAGATAGATGACCAGCGCCGGAAATAATCCGATAAAGATCGCCAGTCTAGTTTGCTTAAGCGTATGCACAGGGCATCCCCCTTCCAGTCGATTCCTCTTCTGCTTATGAAACGGAGAAACGGCTTCGCCTGTTGACTCCACAGACGGACTCCGTTTCTCCCTATCCGGTCCTAGTTCAGTTGGTCAACCGCTTCCTGCGCATCCTTGGCGACCTGTTCCGGTGTGCCGCGGCCCACGGTGAGCGCCTGTATACCATTCTGTACTACATCCACCACCTGCGTCGGGATAATGCTGTCAAATACAGGGGCCGTGCCTTTGCTGGTAAGCTCCAGCATTTCTTTCAGATACGGGCTGGCATCCTCGGGAATTTCTACGGTGGCCGGTACCACTACCCCGTTGCGGATCAGCTCCTTGTACAGATCCTCGCTCACAAAATACTTCATGAACTCCTCGGCTGCCGCCTTGGTTTTCTCATCCAGTCCGCTCTTGATCGCAATGCCGTACTGCACTACACCTGCGCTCTTGACCGGGTCGCCTTTGCCGCCGTTCACACTTGGGAAGAGGGCAATGCCGAACTTGCCGCCTTCGTCATTATTGATGCGGATTCGTGCGTCTACCGTCGAGGAGGAGATATGCATAGCTGCTTTTCCCTGGATGAAATAATCCTGTCCCTGCACGGAATCCATATTGTTGGCATCGGTATTGAAGGCATCCAGCTTGGTCAATTCATCGATGACTGAAATGGCTTTGACAAAGTCAGGTTCTGTAAACTTCGCTTCCTTCTTCATCACCTTGCCGAGGAAGTCACTGCCGGTGAAGCGGTCCCCGATAATGGACAGGTAGGAGGACTGCAGCGGCCATTGCTCTTTGTTGCCCAGTGAGATTGGCGTAATGCCGGCAGCCTTCAGCTTTTTGACCGCATCGATCAGTTTATCGTAGGTATCCGGGAACTCCGTATAGCCAACCTGGGCGAACATATCCTTGTTGTAATAAATAATGTCCACAAAAGTTTGCTTCGTCGGAATCGCATATTGTTTGCCGCCAATGTTGAACCCGGCCAGAGCAGTCTCGGGCAAAATCGCCTTCCAGTTGTCCATCAGACTGTCAATCGGCTCCACCAGACTTCCTTCCACCAGCGGCTCCAGATCCGCTCCGGGCCAGACGACATTGATGTCCGCCAGATTGTTGGCGGCAGCCAGTGTGCGCAGCTTCGTTTTGTATTGTGCGGACGGCACACCGTCCTGCTTAATGACGATATTCGGATGCTCTTCCTCGAATTTCGCGATCCGTGCCTTGTACACCTCATTGTCCACATTGGGCGATGTCCAGGGATGCATCATGTTCAGGGTGACGGTTTCTCCCGCATTTCCGTTTCCGTTCCCGTTCCCGCTTCCGCTGGCGTTATCCGCACTGTTGCTGTTGCCGCAAGCGGCCGTGAACAGGGCCAGTACGCCCGCCATACCGAGTAATGCTGCTTTTTTTGTCTTGTTCATTGTCACTATAATCAACCCTCTTTCTCATAAGTTTAACGATACGTTAATTATAGAAGCTATCGGCGGCTCCCTATATCCCACAAATGTTAGATTATATCCTTGATTATTCAGATGATTTGCAATAAACCGCTAAAAACTGCCAAAATTCTCGAAAATAAGTCATGTTATATTACACTAAATGTAATGTAAATAACAATTTTCTTTCTTTGTTTTCACAGTAAACGCTTCCAATACAAGGGTTTATATAACCGCTTGAAAGGGTCAAGCGGTTGTAGGTTACCTCTGCTGCTACAGCACAGCCGCCCCTAGCAGATGCTCCAGCATCTCGGAGAGCGGAACCGTAGCCAATGCGATCGCCGTATCGGTTACACCATAGTAGATATGCAGAATGCCCTCATCCAGCACACAGCCGGTCGGGAAAATCACGTTGGGAATCTGATAGCCGAATTTTTCATAATAAGTCTCCGGCTCCATAATAAATTCCTTCGTTCTGGCGATTACCTTGGACGGGTTCTCCAAATCCAGCAGCATCGCGCCCAAACGGTACACCGTATCGCTGTCTACGCCGTGATAGAGCAGCAGCCAGCCATGTTCCGTGCGGATCGGCGGGGTGGACGCACCGATTTTTTTATTTTCCCAGCCGTTTTCCGCTTTGGCCAGCAGGGTTGGCGCTTCCCAGCTTTTCAGATCATCCGAATAGGAAATCCAGATAGCCGCCTGCTCTGTTCCGTACGCCTCACCGATATACTCCTCCGGCCTGCGCAGCAGCGCGTATTTGCCGCCGATCTTCTCCGGGAACAGCATATTATTGCGGTCGTTGATCTCCAGCGGTGTAGTCGTGCTTACATATTCCCAGTCGGTCAAATTGCGGGAAGACATCAGGATGGAGCGGGTCAGCCAGTGCCCCTCTTCCTCTCCCCAGCCATCGGGATATTCGGGAATGGAGCGTTCAGGAATACCGGTTCCAGTCGGGTAATAGTTCATCGCACAGGGACGAAGCGCAAACGTCATGTAGAACATGTCTCCGATCTTCACGATTCTCGGGTCCTGCACGCTGCCATAAGGAAAGCCGAGCATATCGGGAGTGACTACCGGCTCCTCCTTCACATGTGTAAAATGCACGCCGTCTTCGCTTTCCAGCAGGCCCAGAAAATTTTTGCACGGGGTCAATGAGCCAGCGGTCCGCTCAATCATATAAAACTTGCCGCCGTCCTTGATGACTGCCGGATTGAACACAGTCGCCAGCCTCCAGTCATATTTGCCCGGAACGACAATCGGATTCTCCGGATGTCTGTTGATTTTCATTGCTTTGCCTCCTCAGGGTAGCCTCTACTTCGATTGATTATTCCAATTATAGCCCGCCCCCGGGGTGCAAAATATCCTCCATAGTTTAGAAATCATCCGAATAATAGCGCTAGTTTGCCGGCTTGTTCCTTAAAAATCAAAAAAAGCTCCTGCAACCTGAGGTCACAGAAGCTTATCTTATAATTGCTGTTTCATTTCAATTAACAGTGATCATTAGTGCACAACCGTGGCCGCCGGCAGCTCGGCTTCCAGAGACAACTCCTCTTCCCGCAGCTGTTCACGCGGCTTCACCTGTTTCTGCGGGCGCTGCTGGTTCATCTGGTCAAGCAGCTGGGAGACGGGCATCAGCATCATTTTGGGAACCAGCACCTCGCTCCGTTCCTTCAGCCTTGCCCCGCCTGCCGGATGGATGACACTCAGCAGGATGCTCAGGTAAAACTTGGTCGACCGCGCAAACCACCCTTTCGGCAGATCCAGCACCATGAACCCGAATTTCTCCGGTCCGCGGTTGATCATACTGACACCGTACAACGCTTTCGCTTCGGCCAGGTCTATATCCGCAGCAATCCGCTGCGCCAGCACCGGCATATCCTTCTCCATCCGGCGGATCATGCGGATCGCCAGCTGCGCCGAGGAACGGGAATGAATGCCAAGCTCGAACAGCTGCCTGTTGTCGATATGCAGTTCAATCACCTTGTCGCCTTTGGTCAGCCGTTCGCCGCCTTCCATCTGTACAGGCTCGCCCTTATATTTGCGCATGCGGTAATGCAGGAACGGATCTGCCGGTGAGATGGTCTTAATCCGCAGCATCAGCTGGAATACCTGTTCCCAAGCCAGCCATAAGCCGACAAGGAGCCTTTTGCCAAAAGAAAGCTTTTGAACCGGAGAGCTTTGCACCATCCTGATCATCTCATCGATGCGGATGCTGCGCAGCCCGCGTTGTTCCGCCTCCTGCAGCATCCGCTCCAAGGCGACCAGCATATGCTCCGGCGCATTCGGGTCCGCCCCGAGTGTGGTGCCGCAATCATGCAGCAGCATCACTTCGCCTGGATTCAGCTTGGCAAGCAGCTTTTCTGTCAGCCGGTCTGCGCCGAGCTTTTCCTTCCAGTCGCCGAACATTGCCGACCATAGTACGATCTGCACCTGGCGGCGTTTCGAAAAATCGAACAGATTAACGATCCCCCAGGGGGGACGGTAATAAGTGCTCCGTTCACCGGTAATACTGAAAATAATGTCATCTGTGTGCTGTATCTGGCGTTTGACGGTAGCCGGACGCATCAGCCAATTCGTCTTGTGAACGTAATTATGGATTCCGATCAAATGCCCTTCAGCATGCATGCGCCTGATTATTTCCGGGTTCTGTTCAGCATGGGAGCCGACGACAAAAAAAGTGGCTTTGGCACCGTAGCGTTTCAGCAGATCAAGCAGCAGCGGTGTATAAAGCGAGTCCGGACCATCGTCAAACGTAAGCGCAAATTCATTGCGGCCAATCCCTTTGCGGAAGACGCGATATCCGAATATCCGGCTGATCATCCCAGGGATAAAGGCATAAAATGTTGAAATATAAAATAACCAGAGCAGCAAAGTCTGCATATAAATTCCCCGCTTTTCCAGAGTTGACTTTGGCTCGCGTTGGGTCTGCAAGCAGATTCAGTGATACGGCCAAGTAGAGTGAAGTATGCCCCGCAGTTTTTAAGTAGGCAGATTCCCACGAAAAAACGTTACCCCCTATTTTAACACAGGTATCAAAGAAAAAGACGCTTTTTTGTTAAAATCGTGTACAATGAATTAAAGCTGAATTTGTTATTTTATCTAAAAAGGAGTCGTTCATATCCATGTTGCCGCTGTACAAAAAATATTGGCGCACCATATTCGACATCGGTTTAGTCGTGCTTACCGTATATCTTGTGATGCTCGCTTTCAGTACGGTGTACCGGCTCGCCGCGCCTGTGTTCTTATCATTTTTTGTATTTCTGATGATCGAGCCGCTGGCCCGTTTTCTGAACCGCCGGGGAATGGCCAAACCGTTTGCTTCCGCGATTTCAGTTATCCTGTTCCTGATTGTGCTGCTGGGTGTGTTGTTCGGCGCCGGGCTGCTCATTACGATGCAGGCTCTTAAGTTCCAGGATGATCTGCCCAGATATACATATATAGTCCAGCAGCAATTTGCTGAGACGACCAATTATTTGCAGCACAAAGTTGAGGCGCTTCCGCCGGACCTTACCGACAAAATCAACGGATATTTTAAGCAAGCCACCAATGTGCTTTCGGGCTGGCTGGTAATCTTCCTTAAATATATGATCGGAGTGCTTGGCTCCTTCTCTTCATTTATGGCTAATTTTGGCATCGCGATTATTCTCGCCTTTTTTCTCAGCATGGAGATTAAGGACTGGCGTAAAATCGCCCATGACAAGATGCCCAAAACATTTAAGACAGCTTATGCTTTTCTGCAGGGAAATGTCTTCAAGGCCATCGGGTCCTATCTCAAAGCACAGCTGATTCTAATCAGCATTACCTTCGTCATTGTCCTGGCCGGGCTCTTTATTCTTAGAAGCGGCAATGAAATCACTATGGCTTTGGTCTGCGCCATATTTGATGTGCTGCCGCTGCTCGGGGTGTCAACGATACTGATCCCCTGGATTGTATATCTGTTCATTATCGGCAACACCACGCTGGCCATAGGCCTGATTGTGCTGCTTGCGGTGGTGCTGATTGTGCGGCAGCTGCTGGAGCCGAAGATCACCGGTAATTCCATCGGCGTATCCTCCGCCTTCCTGATGCTGTCGTTCGTTATTCTGTCCAGCTCCATCTTTGGCTTCGCGGGCTTGATTCTCTCGCCGATCCTGCTCATACTGCTCAAGGAACTGCTTCAGCAGGGCTATCTCCAGCGCTGGATTTTCCTGCCGAAGGAAGAGTTCATTGTCTCGCCATTCGCAGCATCAGGCGAGCCGTCCACTCCGGGAGGCGAGGCCGTGTCGGGTGATCCCGATGGGACTCACGCGCCGGAGGATTCCGCCAGCAGATCAAACACCTGACCAAACAGCCTGGTGGCCGCATGCGGGCTCCCCGGGGCCACATTCTCCACCAGGACGGACACCGCAAATCCGGGATGCCCGGCCGGTCCGTAGCCGATGAACCACTGGTTATTGCGCGGCATGCCCTTCACCCATGTCTGGGCTGTACCTGACTTGCCTGCAAGGGGCCATTTCGTGCCCTGCAGGCTTTTGCCGGTTCCTGCGGTCACAACCTTCCGCAGCAGGGAGAGCAGCACATGGGCTGTCGGCGGCGAGATTCGGCCCTGGGGAGACGGGGCTAAGTGGCCTGGAAGCTCTTTCAGCGTCTGTCCGTTGGCGAAGGCCACCCGCTGGAGTATACGCGGCGCATGGACTTCTCCGCCGTGCAGCAGCGTAACCAGCAGGTTGGCCGCCTGAAGCGGCGTGACCCGGACATCGCGCTGGCCAATCGCCGTCTGCACCCTCGCCCCGCCGTCATCGGGCAGCAGAGTGGTAAAGATCGCCCCCGGCTGCTCCCCGGACAGCGGACGGAGCAGCGGCAGGCCCAGCGTATTCTCCGCTTGCCAGCTGATATCCCGGCCCAGCCCCAGCGCCAGTGCGGCGGACTGCAGTTGGGCTCCGCTGAGCCGCTCAGCCAGGGAGGCAAATACGGTATTGCAGGACACGGCGAACCCTTGCGCCATGGTAAGGGAGCCGTGTCCTGTCCCATTCAGGCAGGACAGGCCATATTTACCGTAATGCCCGGAGCAATAGAACTTTTCCTCAGGGGAAGTCACACCGGCTTCCAGTGCCGCAGCGGCGGTTACAATCTTGAAGATAGAGCCGGGAACCGCGGCCTGAAGCGCCCGGTTGTTCCACTCGCCTCCTTCCGGCGAAATCTGCGCCGGATTATAGAACGGCAATGAAACCATGGCTTCAATATCACCGGTGGCGGCATCCAGCACCACTACAGCGCCTTCTTTGACTCCGGATTTCACAGCCAGCTTCTCAATATTCTCTTGAAGCTTCTTGTCTATGGTCGTGTACAAAGACAGCGGATAATAAGGATTCCCCGGCGCTCTCACTTTAATGGGACTGTCAGGAAGACGGCTGCCGCGCGCATCCACCTGGGCATAAGCTTCAGTATGGCCCACCCCCTGCATAAGCGGCTCCAGCGTCCTCTCCAGACCGGCGGTTCCCGTCCAGGGAACTCTCAGACCGGTCGGCGATTCCTTCGCCTCCGCCGCTTTAGCTTCCGACAGGTAGCCCAGCCATTGGCGGCCTGTCGCTTCCCCTGTATACCGGCGGGCAAAAGGCAGCGCCCGCACACCGCCGACGGCCAGCGCTTCAACCGCTTCAGCCTGCCCCGGTGTCAGCTCCAGCGGATTTTTGCCGCTGCCTGAAGGCCAGAGCAGCGGCTCTTTCAGCCCGCTGCGTTCAGCCTGAAGCTGCTCGTAGGTCACTCCCAGCACTGTGGCAAGCTGCCGCAGCTTCTCCTTGCCGGCAGCACTCTCCTCTGCGTCCGCTTCCGCTTCGTCCCGGGAAAAAAAGCCGCCGTCCACACCGTTTCGCCGGCCAGCGGCTGGCCGCTGCGGTCGTACAGCCGCCCCCGGCCGCTGTCGAGCACCACCTCCCGCTCACTCTGGATCGCGGCCATCTGGGCCATGGAGTATTCCGCCCCCGGTACTTTGCGGTCCTTCAGAAGCAACTGTACCCAAGCCAGCCGGACGATCAGCACAGCCACCAGCAAACACAGGATAAGCGAGCCCCAAAAAATACGTTTATGAATAAGCTTGTGCAGAGCCATTCCTCCAGTCCAATGATACCTTATTCGGCAGACGGGCTTCATGGCATCTATTATGCCCACGTTGCGGATTTATTACCTGACTTATTGCCGGCTTGGTTGTCCGGTGATGCATGCCCGGTGTCCTTTTAAAAAAAGCCCCGATCATCAAGGGTTTCTTGATCATCAGGACTCATATTTATTCCGTGATAGGGTTCAATTAAAATACTCTTTAGAACACCATTTAATCTGCTCTTCCCTGCTCTTCTCATGGAGGATGATTAACTGATTCAATACGTATATCCGCTGAACAATATCTTGGGCGATATAAAGTTGCCTCTTGTAATGATTGATTTTCCGCTGATATGGACTTGGAGACTTCCTGTTTTTTTCATAGATTAAAAGCAGCTGCTCATGAAGGTCGTATACCTCTTGGTACGTCAACCCAATCCCCCCCATTAACCACACATTACGAATAAAACCTTTTAACATTATCGACGCTTGAAATTAAAAGTATACCTAGGGACGAACACATAGCTTAGGCGAGTTAAAATATTTCTACTTGGACCAAGCGGTAAGTTTAAGTGGAAAAAGTAAACTTAATTCCTCCCGATCCGGTTTCCTGGGTAGTGCTAGTGGGAAAAAGGATAACTAATTCAGCCGATGCGCCGCTTTTCAGGTCAATTTGCTTGAAAT
This sequence comes from Paenibacillus sonchi, assembly GCF_016772475.1. Lineage (NCBI taxonomy): Bacteria > Bacillati > Bacillota > Bacilli > Caryophanales > Paenibacillaceae > Paenibacillus > Paenibacillus sonchi. Next base: position 4,142,426 of record NZ_CP068595.1, on the reverse strand, counting down.
AACTCTACTTTTTCCCACTAATTCCTCTTTATGAGGATATTTTGTTCAATTAAGTGTACTAATTCCACTATAGCTTCCTTTAAGCCCCGTCCTCTCAGCCGCCTTCAATTTCTTCCCAGCCCACTCCAGCAAAGAAGATTCCACAGGTCAGCTTGATATACCCCACTATCACTAATCCCTTACTTTCCCTGCATCTTATCCAACTTGTACAACACAAGAGGAAATCCCAAAATAATAACAAAAACCGCCTCTCCCTGTTGGAAGAAACGGTCCGGGTTATAGATTTGAGTGGGTACTCTTAACATTTCATACGGCAGCAGCTGCACATCACTCAGCAGCCTGTTTACACCGTGAACTTTGAGAGTCTTTCCTTCAGCATCGAAGAAGCATTCTCCAACTGGGCAGAAAGGTCCACGAGATAATCACTCACATTCTGCTGTTCCCCGCTGAGAGAGGCCACTTCCTGTGAAGCAGCCGAGGATTCCTCGGCAAAAGAGCTGACGTTGCTTATCGCATCCGACAGCACATGCTGGGATTGATTCAGCCCCTCAATTGAGGCTCCTACAGAATCCAGACGGGAAATAAAATGATTCATTTGTTCCTGTACAGAGACAAAGATTTCGCTTGTGTCGCGGACTGAAACGATCTGCTCGTCAAACAGGGGCGATACCTCTGACAGCGCAGCAACAGTCTCATGCATATCCGTCATGATCTTATCCGTTATTCCCGCCGCCATCGCAATGGAGCGTTTGGACTGTTCGGCCAGCTGGCGGATTTCATCGGCCACAACTGTAAACCCTCTGCCCGCTTCGCCTGCGCGTGCAGCTTCAATGGAGGCGTTCAGCGACAGAATATTCGTCTGCTGCGTAATGCTCTGCATAGCCTCCAGCACTTTCATGACGGAGGAAGCGGTATCCTTCAGGTCATTGACCTTCATCACCAGCTTATCGGTCATGGTGCCTGTGGTATGCGTTTGGTGCAGCAGTTCCTGCAGCTTCACGACACCTTCCTCACTGGATTGTCCCACATGATGTGCCATGCTGCCCATCTCGTGGGCAGCAGATATCACCATATCCATCCGTTCGGATATCTGCGCCGTCATCTCATTGCCGCGGTCCGCTTCCAGCGCAAGGCTTCCGGCTCCTCCGGCAATCTCTTCGGTCGCCGCTGCAATATCCCTGGCCGACGCAGCCGTCTTGCGCGAAGCATTGCCCAGCGCATCTGCTGTTTCGAGGACCTCGCGTGCCGTCTCGTTGGTATGAACCACCAGTTCCGTGATCCGCTCCATCATCACATTGAAGGAAGACGACAGCTGGCCGATTTCATCACGGGAAGCAACGCTGGTCCGCACCCGCAGATCGCCTTCCGCCCCCTGGAACATCAGATCCCTGAGCCGTGAGAGCGGCCGGGATACCATTCTGACCATCCATAAGCCGATCAGAATCGCGATAAGGGCTGCGGCGGCAACAGCAATATAGGTCGTTCCCAGAATACGGCCTGCATCTTTGACCAGATTCTCCGAAGGCACAACGCCCAGTACTCTCCAGCCCGAACTCTGCAGTGTGCCATATACGGCGAGAATGGATTTGCCTTTTTCGTCCTGGGTCGGCAAAGACCCCGAAGCTTCGGTCAGACCTTTGAACAATGTTCCGCCCAGGCGAAGATAAGAATCCGTCTGCTGCTGGGAGGAAGCAATCAGCTCGTCCTTGCTGGTCAGAAGCTGGATGTAGGAATCCAGCCCGAGGTTGACCTTGCTCAGCTGGCTGTCCAGTTCTTTGGTACTGATATCACAGACAGCGATATAGCCTGTCCCGCCGGATTCATCTGCCATGGATTTGGCAAAATGAAATACGCCCGATGTATCCCCCTGCTTCAATCCTTGCGTAATCCACAAGCTGTGGGGCTTCTCTTTCAGCTGCTTGAACCAGGATGCCTCCCGGATTCCTTTCATAAAAGCGTTATCTTTTGTTCCCGTAGCAGACACTGGAAGCTCATCCTTCAAGGGTACCAGATATACGGCCTGCACTCCCTTTACCGAAGTGATCCAGCGGTCTAATTCACTATTAATCCGTTCCGTTTGACTGTTCCGTTCAGCGCTGCCGGCAGTGGAGATACTTCCTTGACGAATTGCCTCCTGAATATCCCTGTTGTAAAAAAGCTGCCCCAAACTGTCTTCAAAACGCAGCAGGATTACGTCAAGCTTCTCTGCCGTTTGTTCAACGGTCTGCTGATTGGATGACAGGGCGTTGTTCTCAATGGTTTGTCTGGCAACGGAGTACGAGGTATACCCAAGGGATAATACAATTCCCATGGTCGCGATAAAAAACACGAGAAAAAGCCGCACCCCCAGCGACTTGGAGGGATGCAGCCGAGTAAGAAATCCTTTGCTGTCTGCTGCCTGTTTACTCAAAAAAATCACCGCCAGATCTACAATATTCTTGCACGGCCCCCCGTTACAAGGTCATGAAGGTCTGTAGCGCCCGATCGGAAAGATATGGAAGATACTCATGACCATATTCATGATATACCATCAGCTCTTTTGTTGCTGTGATTTTATTATATGCAGCGAATTGCGTCGAAGGCGGGCAGACCGTATCTGCAAGTCCGGTCACCCACAGCACTTTGGCCTGGATCCGGCCTGCCAGATTCTGAATGTCGATGTACCCGAGCCGGTTAAAAATCGCTACCTCCCGTTCATGATGAGGATCAAAAAAGCGGAAATAATAGTGAATCTCCTCATAAGCAGAAGTCGTGATATCCAGCTCCCACGCCCGTTTGTAATCGGAAAGGAACGGATAGACCGGAACGGCCAGCCTGATCCGCGGCTCAAGGGCAGCGCAGGCGACCGTAAGCGCTCCGCCTTGGGAGAGGCCGAATGCCCCGACCCGTTCAGAGTCCACTTCCGGCATATTCATCAAAATCCGTGCGGTCTGGGCGGTATCCAGAAACACGTTCCGGTAATACAGCTTGTCCGGATCCGGATCATCGATCCCCCGGATAATGTGGCCCCGGATGGTTGTGCCTTGCACCTTAAGGTTGTCTTCGGACAACCCGCCTTGTCCGCGGCAATCCATTGCGAGCACACTGATGCCGTGCGCGGCATAAGCAACCTTCTCCATCCAGTCGCCGCTGTCGCAGGAATAGCCGTGGAACATGACCACGCCAGGCCCTTTCGCCTGCTCCGCCTTCTTCGGTCTGACATATTTGCAGTGCACTTTGGCACCGCCCACGCCGGTAAAATACAAATGAAAGCATTCGGCCAGCTCGCTGGTAAATTCCGCAGGCACCAGTTCGTAGTCCAAGGTCTGGACATCAAGATCACGCAGGGCGCGTTCCCAGAATGAATCGAAATCCGCAGGCTTTGGGCTGGAGCCTTCGTAGGCTTTTAGCTGGGTCAGGGATCTTTCAGACGTCATAAGAAATCCTCCTTAATGTTGGATTATATTGTGTTGGAGACACTACCGGAGTTCGGATAGACTATGATAATTAAGAAAAGTGAATTTGAGCAAATTCTATTGCAGGAAGTGCAGCAGATGGCCTGGTCAGCACAAAAAAAGGGCATTCTACTGCACATTCTGCAATAGAATGCCCCAGCGCAACCGGGTAAAGCGACAGTTAGCAGGTAACACTTCACCAGGCACATTATAAACACACTTCACAGGACATACTCTAAAACTTCCCTAAGACGGCCTACAGGTGTTCCATATTTGCCTGCTTAGATCTTGCCCAACCCGGCGTCGTCGCCGACTTCCTCATGGGTTGCGATCACGTAGTTAACGATTTCTTCGACGGTAGTGTAAGCAAGACCTACATAGGTGTCGGCGGCGCCATAATAGATGGCGATGCGGCCGGTTTCAGCATCATTCAGGGTAGCGCAAGGGAAGAGCACGTTGTTCACGAAACCTCTTTCCTCGTACCATTCTTCCGGGGTAAGCACGAAGTTTTTGGAACGGTATTTGACCTTGGACGGCTCATCCTTATCGAGGATGACCGCGCCCATGCTGTACACAAGGCCGTTGCAGGTTCCGGTAACGCCGTGATAGAACATCAGCCAGCCTTCGGTAGTTTCGATAGGTGCAGGGCCGCCGCCGATTTTGGTGCTCTGCCACCAGCCTTGCCCGCCTTTGGTCATGACATGGCGGTGTTTGCCCCAGTACACGAAATCCGGGCTTTCACTCAGGAACACATCGCCAAAAGGTGTATGTCCGCTGTCGCTCGGACGGGACAGCATCACGAAATTGCCATTGATTTTTCTGGGGAACAGCACACCGTTGCGGTTGAACGGCAGGAACGGATTTTCCAGACTGATGAAGGTTTTGAAATCCCGGGTTTTGGCTACACCAATCGCGGCTCCGTAGAAATCTGTACACCAGATGATGTAATACGTATCTTCAACCTTGACCAGACGCGGATCATAAGCGTAACGCGGCATATACGGTTCGCCGGCTTCGTCTACAAACTGAATCGGTTCATCGTCAATTTTCCAATCCAGGCCGTCCACACTGTGACCCATGCGCAGATGAGGACGGGTGGTGTTGTCTTCAACACGGAATACGCCCAAAAAGCTGCCTTCATAAGCCACAACAGCACTGTTGAAAATACGCGCGACACCCTTAGCCGGATTACGCTTGATTACCGGATTATCACTGTGTCTCCATACCGGATTGTCATTGCCGGCCGGTCTGTCCTGCCAAGGTATATTGGGAATATTCTGGCTTGCCGTCAGCTTAACTTCTTTCATCATTACAAATCCCTCCAAATTTTAGCAGCGCATGCTGCGGTTATTATTTTCTTACAAAACTCGGATATTCTGAATGCTCTGCTGCAATCATCTGCGGTCTGTCAGGCCTTATTTTACCGACCCTTGCGCAAAACCGTTGTAGATGTATTTCTGCAAAGCGATAAAGGCGATCAGTGTCGGTATAATAGCGATCATAATGGCGGCGCAGATAACCTCCCACTGTGAACCGTACGGACCCTTGAATTTGAACAGCGCGGTGGAGACCACCTGCAGGCTGCTTTTAGGCATGTACAGGAAAGGTGTGTAAAAATCGTTATAGATGTTAACGCCCTTGACGATAATCACAGTAACAATGGCCGGACTGAGCAGCGGGAGAATAATTCGCCAGTAGATTGTCCAGTAAGACGCTCCGTCCAGCATTGCCGATTCGTCGAGCGATTCGGAAATGGAGTCCAGGAACTGCATGAAAATATAAACAGCAATAATATCCGTACCCAGATACATCAGAATCGGCGCCCAACGGGTGTTGAACAATTCCAGCGAGTTGATGATCTGGAAGGTAGCCACCTGGGTGGTTACCCCGGGAATCAGCGTGGCAAGCAGAAAAGCGCCCATGAGCAGCTTGCTGCCCTTGAATCTGAACCGGGCCAAAATGTATGCCATCATAGAACCGGTCAGGGTAGCACCCGCAATGGAAATGAGCACGATGATAATCGTGTTCATGAAGCCGAGCAGCATATTCCCGTCGATAAATGCTTTGGAATAGTTAGAAAAATTCAGCCAGTTTTCCGGCAGGGTAAGCGGGCCTGTCGACGCATATTCTTTATTCGTTTTTAAAGAGGCAAAAAAGACGACGACGATCGGCACCAGCGCCATCAGCGCTCCCAAAACCAAAGTGAGGTATTTGAAGAAAGAGGCTAAGTTATATTTCAGAGTATGCATAGTTCTTACTTCTCCTCCTTAATCAGAACACGCTGCAGAACGGTGACAAGAACCACAATTCCCAGAAGCACTACGGCCATTGCCGAGGCTAGTCCCAGCTTGCTGTATTTAAAGGCCACATCGACGGTCTGGATGACAAAAGTGCCGCTGCCATTGGAACCGCCAGTCATGACATACGGAATTTCGAACACACCGATCGCTCCGCTCACCGCGAGGATCAGATTGAGCTGCAATATGCGTTTGATGCTCGGAATAATAATGTGTCTGAACTGGTGCCAGCGGTTGGCGCCGTCAATTTCCGAAGCTTCGTAAATATCACCGCCGATAGAGGAAATCGCCCCAAGGAAGATGATAAAGTTCATCCCCATGTATCTCCATACCGAAGCAAAGGCGAGGGAGATATTGATCAGCTGGGGATTCAGCAGCCACTTCTGCTGCCAGGCTCCAAGCCCGACGAGATCAAGGATGGTATTCAGTGTTCCTTCCGGCTTGAAGAAAAACAGGAAGATAAAACCGATAGCCACGCCGTTCAGCAATGTCGGAAAGAACAGGATTCCTTTGAACCAGTTCTTCATGCGGACGTTAAAGCTTAGAATGGTGGCAAAATAAAGCGCCAGCCCCATTTGGACAAAGGTGGCAAAGAAATAATACAAGCTGACCTTGAACACGGCGAAATACTCGGGTTTGGTGAAGATCGTTTTGTAGTTGTCAAAGCCGACATACTCCATATTTTTACTAAATCCATTCCAGCTTGTGAAGCTGTACTGGAACATTTTGAACACGGGCAAATAGGAAAACGTCAGCAGCAGGACAACGGGAACCAGTGAAAATAAAAAAATGATCAATATACGTTGATTTTTGTAGCTCATGTTGGACAATTTGGGCACTCTCCACACCTCCTAAGAACACATGCTTACTACTCCTAACCCTTCTCCGTCGCATAAGTGAAGGGGAAAATGCCTGCTAAGGCACCTTCCCGTTCTTTTGAGTCTGTCCTCACTTCTGCGGTAAAAATTATTAAGTCTTATTTGCCAGAGGTAATTTTAGCTCTTGCCTCTTTCCACTTGTCATTCAGGTCTTTCATAATGTCATCAAAGGAATCTTTGCGGTTACCGATGGCGGCTTCGATAATGACTTTCTTGAAGTCAGGCTGCCAGAGGCCGATTTCAGCTTGTTTATCAATAGCGTCAACCCAGCCTTCTTCACCGGCTTTGGCAGGGGCAAGGGTGTCAAACGTAACATCCGTGCCTTCAAATTGTTTCAGCATTTCCGGAAGCTCAGCGCCTTTAACCGGGCTCATACCGCCGCCGTCATTTGTAGGATAGCCTGATTCGTTAATGAACCAATCCACCCAGGCTCTCGCGGCTTCCTTATTCTTGCTGTGGATGCTTACGCCGAGCGTATAATCGTCAGACAATGGAACAAGAATTTTTTTGGCGTTGGTCGGGAAAGGCATAAAGCCTACATCATCCGGGTTGGCGGCAACCCCTTTGATCTGCCCGATAGCCCATGAACCAAGCATCATCATACCAATTTTGCCGTTAGCCAAATCGGATTTGGAGGATTCCCAGTCCGTTGTAGTTGGATCTTCTTCGATCAGACCATTTTTGGCTGCGTCGTACATTACTTTGTACAAGTCATAGTGAGGCTGGCCTTTAACGAAGTTATCATCAGAGGCTACTTGTCCGATGTTGACATAATCCCGGTCACCGGCTACGGTAGCCAGATCCGCTTCCCATTGGGTCAGCGTCCAGCCAGCCGCATAGTTCGTGTAGAGCGGAATTGCGTCGGTCTTATCCTTAATGCTTTTCAGAGCTGCGTTAAACTCATCAAAGGTTCTGGGGATCTCCGTAATTCCGGCATCTTTGAACACTTGTTTGTTGTAGATAACCCCGGAGTAGTTAACCGTAGTTGGAATTCCATAAGCGATTCCGTCCACTGCGCGTTCTTCCAGACCGGTATATTGCTTCTCCAGATCGGACATCTTACCCAGCGGCTCAAAGAAGTCTGGCAGATCTTTGATCGCTACGCTTGTAGGCAGCAGCAGCACATCGCCATAGTCATTGGTGCTCATGCGGATTTTGATCTGATCCTCGTAGCTGGACAGCGCTTCGAAGTTAACTTTGACATCCGGATATTTTTCATTGAACTTTGCGGCGAAATCCTTGAATACGGTATCAACAATATCCGTTCTCTGGGTGATAACCGTGATCTCACCTTTGATATCTTGAGCTGCGCCGCCTTCAGGGGCTGCTGTCGCCTCGGTGTTTGTTCCGGTATTGCCTGCATTGGTTGCTGCTGCATTGCCGGCGTTATTGTTGTTCGATGAACAGCCTGCGAACAAGCCAGCCATCAGTGTCAATGCCGCCAGGCTGGTAACTGCTTTGGTTTTCTTCATTGTTTGTTGACCCCTCTCTTCATTTTGAAACCTGAAATAACCATAACAAAAAGCTAACAAAAATCACCACAAATCAACGATGTATACTTCAGAAAAGACGATTTGTACCCGCTTCCGCTTGAAAAGTGATGATGTTATCGCTTACAAACCTATTATAAATCGTTTCCAAACCTAAAACGATGGTTTCAATTGTTTTTTCTGGTCTTCAATTTGTTATTTTTGTTTTCATTACGTTCTATTTGTTATCTATTTTAAATGAAAAAAAGGCAAACTCCCATTTCGGGAAATTTGCCTGCACCAGATCAGATATTCAGTTCCGCGTGTGCCTCCTCTCCGAGCCAGGCCCCCTGCCGGACAGGCAGATTTTGCAGCTCGCGGATTGGACGCGCCTCTGTTTGTATTTTTAGCAGATTGCCTTCTGGCAAGCTCATCCTTTTATCTGCTGCGGCTCTTATAATCCTTCGGCGTCATGCCGCACATTTTTTTGAACAGCTTGTTGAAGTAGACCGGATCGCTGTAGCCGACCCTTTCGGCAATTTCGTAATTTTTCAGATCGGGCTGTCCGATCAGAAGCTCCTTGGCCTTGGCGATGCGGATGCCGATCAGGTAGTCCGTTATCGTCTGGCCTGTCTTATATTTGAACAGCCTGCTGATATAGCTGGCATTCATCCCGACCGTCTCTGCCAGCCGTTCAAGCTCAAAGTTCTGGCCATACTCCTTCTCCAGGATGCTCTTGGTCTGCTCAACCACGTAGTGCTCACCGCCCTCACCGGCCTGGTGGGGCGCTTCTTCAGGCTCCGCTGCCGCCGGCCGCAGCTTCTTATTCTCCTCCACACTTTTCAGCAAATCGTACAGCTGCGCCTTCTCAATGGGCTTAAGCAAGTAATCGAGCACACCATGCCGCATGGCCCGGCGGGCATATTCAAATTCACTGAATCCGCTCAGCACGGCTATGGGGAGCTGCTTCAAATGCCCTCTTACCTCTTCAATCAGCTTAAAACCGTCCATTCTCGGCATCTTGATGTCTGTAATAAGCAGGTCGATATCGTCCTGGCTGAGCTCCCGGAGATGATTCCATGCCTCCAATCCGTTGCCATAGGAACCGATAACCTGAACTTCCAAATCCATTCTGGAAGTAATTTTCTCAAGCCCACGGCGAATCACTTCCTCATCGTCCGCAATCATGACCCTGATCACCAGCAAATCGCCTCCAGTTTCGTTAAAGCTACAAATGATTGCGCTATCATTATCAATTATAAGCTTCATTTTCTTATTAGCATATGTACTCTATTGTACTTTTATAGTCTTCAGTTTACTTTGCCCCATTTTCTGCTTGAAATCATGCCTAAAAAAGGTTATAACTTAATTGTGTATTGTTATTATTAAATAACAAAATTATAATAACAATATAACAAAATAACTAAATGTTTCGAGGCCTAATTCCTACTATTCTAATTAAGCGAGGTAGCTGAGATGTCACTGCAGAATGAATATGTCGGAGGCGTTACCTGGGGGTTCATGGGCAGACGCGGAACCTGGGCTAATGATGCGGCCAAGACTTCAATGGAGCTTATGCAATCCGTGACTGGAGCGAACTGGACCGCTATCGCCTTCAGTGCGATCCAAGCCACTCCGCAATCCACAGAAATTCCTTATTGGGAGGAACCCACGGTTACCGATGATGAGGTCCTATGGGCGATCCGCACAGCAAAGTCACTTGGCCTGAAGGTATGCCTGAAACCGATTGTGAACTGCGCAGACGGCACTTGGCGCGCCCACATCAACTTCTTCGACAAAGATGTTCCGTGCGAGCCCAAATGGTCGGATTGGTTCAGCTCCTACACTGCTTTTATTCTGCATTTTGCCGCGATTGCCGAAGAAAGCGGTTGCGAAATGTTCTGCATCGGCTGCGAACTGGTCATGTCCGACAGACGCGCCGCGCAGTGGCGGGCCTTGATTGCTGAAGTCCGCAAGGTGTACCACGGAATTCTTACCTATAATTGCGACAAGTATCAAGAGGACAATGTGACCTGGTGGGATGCCCTTGATGTCATTTCCTCCAGCGGCTACTACCCCGGGCAGGATTGGGAGGCACAGCTTGACCGGATTGAGGCTGTAGTGAAGCAGCATAATAAGCCCTTCTTCTTCATGGAAGCCGGCTGTCCGAGCCGGACCGGCAGTGCCGCAATTCCGAATGACTGGTCCCTGAAAGGCGAACCGAGCGAGGACGAACAGAAACGCTATTACGAGGCGATGTTCCACAGCTGTGAGCGCCGGGAATGGGTCCAGGGCTTCATGCTCTGGGATTGGCCGGCACAGCTCTACCCGCTTGAAGAGGCTGCGGAGAATGATGATTACTGCATGTATGGCAAATCCGCAGCACATATCATTAAAGAGTACTACAGCTCCAAGACTCAGAAGTAATATAAAGGAGTGAACAAGCAAAATGAAAATTTCAACTGAGGAATGGCGGAGACAGCTGGAGAATGAGCTGAAGGGTAATATCCTGGGCTTTTGGATGGAGCACACACTGGACGAAGCGCATGGCGGCTTTGCCGGTGAGATTGACAACCAGATGAATGTCATAGCGGACGCGGAGAAAAGCCTTGTGCTGAATGCGCGGATCCTCTGGACCTTTGCGAGCGCTTACCGGTTATATGGCACTTCAGAATACTTAGCTATGGCTGAACGCGCCTACGACTACCTCATGCAGCACTTCACAGATACCGAATACGGCGGATTGTTCTGGATGGTAGACGCCCGCGGAGTTCCTTCCCAACCGAAAAAGCAAATCTATGGCCAGGCTTTTGCCATCTATGCACTGGCCGAGTTTCACCACGCTACCCGACGCGCCGATGCCTTGCAGCAAGCGGTTGACCTGTTCCATATTGTAGAGAAACACGGCTATGATCCTATTTATAAAGGTTACATTGAAGCCCTGTCACGTGAATGGCAGGTGACGGATAACCTGAGTCTCAGCTCCAAGGACATGAACGAGAAGAAATCCATGAATACTCATCTGCATGTGCTGGAAGGCTATACCGGCCTGTACCGGGTCTGGAAATCGGAAGAGTTGAAAAGCAAGCTGGCGGAGCTGATCGAAACCATGCTGGACCATATTATCGATGCGGACGGCAAGCACTTCCACCTGTTCCTGGACGAAGAGTGGCATGTGAAATCGCAGAGCATCTCTTATGGCCACGACATCGAAGGCAGCTGGCTGCTGGTTGAAGCTGCTGAGGTGCTTGGAGATGAAGCACTGCTGCAGCGCGTGCGCAAGGTAGCCGTCTCTATGGCTGAGGCCGTGCTGGCGGAGGGCATTGCGGAAGACGGCGGAATCTGGAATGAAGCGGACGGCAGCGGTCACATTGACAAGTCCAGAGACTGGTGGCCGCAGGCCGAAGCCGTTGTCGGCTTCTACAACGCCTATCAGCTGACCCATGAGACACGGTTTCTGGAAGCTGCGGAGAACGCCTGGATTTTTACTGACCGATATATCGTTGACCACAAGCTTGGCGAATGGTACTGGGGCGTTGATGAAGCGCTGCAGCCGCTGGCCCGCGAGCCCAAGGTCAGCGCCTGGAAATGCCCTTACCATAACAGCAGGGCCTGTTTCGAAATGATCGGGCGGCTTACCCTGAATTCCACCATAAAGGAGATAAAATAATGACTACAATTTTTCAAGAACGCAAACAGAAGCTGACTGAACGCTATGAGGCGCTGATCGGGCGCAAAAATGAAAAGGTTCCCTACGGCAACGGCATCTACGACCGCTACCAATATCCGCTGCTTACTGCTGAGCATGCGCCGCTGATCTGGCGCTACGACTTCAATCCGGAGACCAACCCTTATTTCGCGGAAAGAATCGGGGTTAACGGCATCTTCAACCCTGGTGCCATTGAACTGGACGGCAAGTTCTATATTGTGGCCCGGGTAGAAGGCAATGACCGCAAATCCTTCTTTGCCGTTGCCGAGAGCGACAGCGGTGTAGACGGCTTCCGTTTCTGGGATCATCCTGTAGTGCTTCCCGAAACTGAGGACCCGGACATCAACGTGTATGACATGCGCCTCGTGAAGCATGCCGACGGCTGGATCTACGGCCTGTTCTGCACCGAACGCAAAGACCCGGATGCCCCGCATGGCGACCTGTCCAGCGCAGTAGCCCAGTGCGGTATTACCCGCACCAAGGATCTGAAGACCTGGGAACGCCTCGCTGACCTGAAGACGGGGTCCGCGCAGCAGCGCAACGTCGTGCTGCACCCTGAGTTTGTAGACGGCAAATATGCCTTCTATACCCGGCCGCAGGATGGCTTCATCGACGCCGGTTCCGGCGGCGGCATCGGCTGGGGATTATCCGACACGATCGAAAATGCTGTAATTACAAGCGAGACCATCATGGACCAGCGCTATTACCATACGATCAAAGAAGTGAAGAACGGCCAAGGTCCGGCACCTATCAAAACGCCTCGCGGCTGGCTGCACATCGCCCACGGCGTCCGCAACACCGCTGCCGGACTGCGCTATGTGCTGTATGCCTTCCTGTCCGATCTGGAGGAGCCTAACAAGGTCACGCACACGCCAGGCGGACACTTCATCGCTCCGGATGGTGAAGAGCGCGTCGGCGATGTATCCAACGTTGTCTTCTGCAACGGCGTGATCGCACGCGACAACGGAGACATTTACATCTATTACGCATCGTCTGACACCCGTATCCATGTCGCCACCACAACGGTTGACCAGATGCTGGATTATGTCCTTAATACCCCGGAAGACCCGCTTCGTTCCTATGCTTGCGTACAGCAGCGGATTGCTCTAATCGACAGCAATTTGCAGTTGAAGTAGTTGTGGAGTGAACTTGAGGGGGGACATTTTGGGATTTCGCCGTAACTGCGGGAATGTTTGGACTTCCGGCCGCTGTTGCTCCGTAAGTATCCAAACTTCCCTCCGTTACTTCACCCTTAATGTTGACTTCTCAAGTTCTTTTATAGGAGAGTAAGAAGTAGTAAAAGGCGGCCCCTGGAATTCATCCACTGGGGCCGCCTTTTTATGGGTCAGAAGCTATAACTGCATTTCACAGTATTATTCCATTTTTTAATTGCACAGAATACACCTATCCGGTTTCCAGCGGCAGAAGCAGCAAAATCGGACGTTTCTATTGCACTTTCTGCAGCAGATCGGCTATCCGGCATCTTATGCGTCGCAGGTCATGCCGGCATCCCACGAAGTTAACAAAGCTACTTCCCCGGACCCGCCACCGAATCCCGGTGAACAATATCAGCGGCGATCAGAATCTTCTCCAGCGGCGCAGACGGATTCTGAATCCGGTTCATCAGCTTCTCCACGGCGGCACGGCCCATTGCCTCCTTCGGTACATGCACGGTGGTGAGCGGCGGAATCCCCCGCATGGCATCCTCAATATTGTCAAAGCCCGTTACCGAAATGTCAGCGGGAATGGCTACGCCTTCTTCCCTCAGCACTTCACAGATAATGAGCGCCGTGGAGTCGTTGGCACAGACGAGTGCGCTCGGAAGGGTTTTGGCTTTTTTGCGTTTGGCCAGCCAGAGCTTAAAATCGTCACGGAACGAGCCATCCTCCATCCCCTCCAGCGTCAGCATCTCATCATCGCCAGCCGGAGTTTTCATATCGTTTTCCTCCAGCGCACTGCGGAAGCCGATCCAGCGGTCACGGAAGCTGCGCGAGTAGCGGATATTGCCGATAAAATGAAACAACGTATGCCCGATACCCATCAGATGGTTGCTCAGCCGGGTCATGGAGTCGATATTGTTGGCGAACACGGTATCGCTGGGAATCAGCGGGTCCTCATGGTCAATGAGCACCATCGGCAGCCCGATGCGGTGAACCTCCAGCAGGAGGGAGGTGGAAATCTGCCCCACCCCTACCAGACCGAGCAGCCCGCTAGGATTAAGAATATTGATAAAATTATCAGCACGGTGCTCCGAGACAATCACCATCCCCAGACCCACCTGATCGAGCGCCAGCGCAATGCCGTCGACGATTTTGCCCCAATAGAGGGAATCCTGGGTCTGCGACCGGATATTCGGCATCAGCACAAGCACCGACTGCTTGTTGCGGTCACTGCCGGCTGCCGGGGACGGACGTTTAACATTTTGCACATAAGCATTTTTCTGCGTGAAATACCCCAGCTGCGATGCAGCCTGAATGACCCGCTCCCGGGTGGTTTCGTTGACGCCTCCTTTGCCGGAGAGTGATTTGGAGACAACAAACTTGGAGACGCCGAGATGGTCGGCGATTTTTTGCATGGTCACTTTTTTTGCCACTATACATACCTCCAGAATTTATCTTGATTGCACGGCAGACGCCTGCGGCACGGAAGAAGCCTGCTGTCCCTCCCGCGCTTCCTTCCATTTCTCATTTAATTCGTCAAAAGATTTCTGCAAATCCGGCGCGGCGAGCAGCTCCTGAATATAATCGCCCGACCAGAACGACAGCTTCGCCCGGTTCGCCATGTCGATAAAAGCATCCGTCTGTACAGTAGCCTCAACCAGCTTGGGATGATAGGAGAGAAACTCGCTGTATTGCGGCAAGGCTGGCTCTTCCGAGCTGTCAGAGGGAAGGAAATTCGCTGTATAGGAGGTTTTTTTCAAAAAATACTCCACCCAAGCCATGGCCAGCTCCTTATTCTTGCTGAATTTGCTGACCCCTATGAACCAATCCGGATTCAGCGCTGCGTAGTGGGTAGGCTTGTTATCATAAGGAAACGGGAAGAAGCCTATATCCTCGGACTTCGCACCGGCATCCAGAATCTGGCGGATTGTCCAGTTCCCCTGCAGGTACATCCCCGCTTCCCCTTGGGCCAGCTTGGTTTTGGAAATCTCCCAATTGTTGGAGAAGAGCTGGTCCTCCACGTACCCTTTGGCAACCATTGTCCGGGCGATCGCAATGGCCTGGCCCCATTCATTGTCAATCTTCCAGGGATTGTTCTCCTGCACCATGTTGTTCAGATAATCCGGATTGCCCGTCATATAATTAACAAGGTTGTTGCCCCATTCCCGCAGGGGCCAGACGGCACCGTAATTCATGTACAGCGGGATGATGCCTGCCTGCTTCAGCTTGGCACTGGCTGCGTAGAATTCATCGAGTGTTTGCGGCACCCGCTCAATCCCCGCTTTTTTAAAAGCCTGCTTGTTGTAGACGATACCGCTGGTAGTCGAGCCTGTCGACAGCCCGTATCTTTTGCCGTCATAGATGTTAAAGGTCGTGAATTTCTCCTGTGCAGCCAATTCTGCGGTCAGCGGTTCAAAAAAAGCTTAAGCTCCTTTGCCGGCAGATTCACCGGAAGCAGCAGCACATCTCCGGCATCCTTGGTGGACAGGCGGACCAGTATGTCGGTGGCATAGTTGGACAGACCTTCGAATTCCACATGGGCTTCCGGATATTTCTTCGTGAACTCATCGGCATAGCTTTTGAAAGTCCCATCCTCAATCAGATCAATCCGGTTCGTCAGCATCACGATGGTCCCGGACAATCCGGACGGGCTCCCGCCGGTGCCGGGAGACGGCGAAGGCAAAACCTGATTATTGCTGCGGCTGTCACAACCGGCCGACATCAGGAGCAGCACCAGGATGGTAAGCATGGGCCAACGTAACTTCATCCGTTTCAAGCGGATTCCTCCTCTATTCTCTTCCCTTCAATCCATAGCGCTCTGGACCTGCAGGGGCAGGGACAAAATAACATCCGTCCCCTCGCCAGGCCTGCTGAAGACCTCAATGCCATAGGCCGCTCCATAGTGAAGCTGTATCCGCTGATGCACATTTTTCATGCCTATCCCCCCATTGATGCTCTTCTTCGGAGGCATCTCATGCTTCAGGCTGTCATTGAGCTTGTCCAGCGTGGCCTGCTCCATTCCGCAGCCATCGTCGCGGATATGGAACAGAAGCTTCTGCTCTGTGACCTCGCAGGTGATGCTCAAATGCATCCGGGGTTTCGTGTCATCCAGTCCGTGATAGGCCGCATTCTCAATAATCGGCTGAAAAACCAGCTTAATCATGGAGTAGTTGTCCAGCGCCGCGGGAACATCGATATCCAGGACAAACCTTCCGGGATAGCGGCAGCCCAGCAGTTCAACATAATTGCGGACATACAGCAGCTCTTGCTTCATGGTTGTAGTCCCGGACAGATCACTGGTGCTGTAACGCAGGAGCTTGCCCAGAATGGAAACCATATCGGCAGCCTCCACGTCATCATTGATCTCTGCGGTCATACGGATAGACTCCAGTGTGTTGTAAATAAAATGCGGATTGATCTGGCTCTGCAGCGCCTGCAGCTCCGCTTCCTTCTTCTGCTCTTCAATCCGGTAGATATCCTGAATCAGCTGCCGGATGCGGGCAAGCATCCGGTTGAACTGATGGCCCAGCAGTCCGATCTCATCCCGGCGTCTGACGCGGAAAGTCACATCCAGGTCGCCGTTCTGTACCCTTTTCATCAGCTGGATCATTTGGGTCAGCGGCTTCGTCAGGGCAAAGGACAGGATGATCGAAATGATCAGCGCCAGCACAATAATAATCAGGGTTGCGGCAAAGGTCGCATTGCGGGTAAGCTTCACCCCGCGGGTAAGCTCATCCACAGGAATAGAGATGATGACCTTCCAGTTGGTCTTGGCAGAGCTTGAATAAATATTAAGCTGTTCCTTGCCGGATACGGTATCATAAAAGCTTCCGGCATTGCCCACAGCCTGCCGGAACAGGCTCGTACGGGAAATATCGGTGGTCAGGAGCTTCCGGCCGCTGTCATAAATCACTTTGCCGTCCTCATCCACAATGATTGATTTGCCATGGGTTACAGTATCCAGCTCAGCCACTTGATTTTCCAGATTGCTGATGTTGGCTTCGACTGCGATAAGTCCGATCGGATTCCACAGCCCGTCGACAATTTTGCGGACCACAGTAAAGGCATAACGGGTGCTCTGCAGATTGCTTGTGTACGCCTGAGTGCCAAAGAGCAGCGCCTCGCCGCTGGAATCCCTCGACTGCCCGCTCCAGAACTTGTAGCTCTGCTCCAGATCCAGCCGGACACCGCCGTCTTTGGCAGAATAATATCCGTTGCCGTACCCGTCAAAAATATACACGGAATTGGTGCCCCGCTTAATATTGTTAATAAAAGAAATATTGCCTTCAATGCCCCGCTGAATGGACAGCAGCAGATCGAAGTCTCCCGGAGCCACCGGGGTGCTGCCTCCCTTGCTGTCCATCATCCGCTTTTGTTCATAATAGCGGTTCGAGCGGATCAGGTTCTGCTTGATATCGTTAACATATGCCGGCATGGACGAAATCCGTTTCATATCCTCTATATAGTCATCAATGGAATCCATCATCTGATCAATCAGCTTTTCCGAATAAGCTACGGTGTTCGCCTGTATCGATTCGGAGTAGCTTTTGAAGCTGATCACACTGATGACTGAAAGCGGAAGCGTAATAATAATCAGAAAGACCAGGAGCAGCTTGCGTTCCATGGCCATGTCTCCGATGTAGGACCACCAGCTGTGACTGCGTTTTGCTTTCATTGGGTCCTTCTCCTCGTTTCAGCGTTAACCTAACTTTTCCACAGAACATAACAATTACCTAACAAAATAATTATACGTGTTAGTCTGCCGATGTACAAGGAATTTGCTTCAGCACATATGGCGATCCTGTTATCCAAAAGCGCCCCGCTGCCAGTTGCTGGCTGCGGGGCGCTTCAGGACAAGAGTTCCGGACTCCTTGATTTCTATTTGATCGTAAACAGTGACAGCTTGTCTTTGAGCTGGGTCGAGGCGCCTTCCAGTTTTCCGGACAGAGCAACGAGCTGGTCACTCACATTCTGCTGTTCATTGCTCAGGGAAGCAACCTCTTCCGAGGTGGCTGAAGACTGCTGTGCCACCGCGCTAACATTGCTCATGGCATCGGACAAGACACCCTGGGAATGATTCAGGCTGTCGATAGCTCCGGTGACCGATTCCAGGCTGGAAATGAAATCATCCATTTGACCTTGTACGGATACAAAGATCTCGCTGGTGCTCTTCACCGAGGTCATCTGCTGCTTAAAGAGCGGTGCAACCTCAGACAATACAGCCACTGTCTCATTCATTTCAGTAATAATCTTATCCGTAATTCCGGCTACAACGGCAATGGACTGTTTGGACTGGTCGGCCAATTGGCGGACCTCATCGGCAACGACCATAAATCCGCGTCCCGCTTCACCAGCTCTTGCTGCCTCAATCGTGGCATTCAGCGACAGGATATTCGTCTGCTGGGTGATGTTCTTCATCACGTCCAGCACTTTGATGACCGAGGATACCGTTTCTTTCAGATTATTGACCCGGTCCACCAGCGCAGTGGTCATCTCTCCGGTGCGGCTGGTCTGCGTCAGCAGCTCTTCCAGCTGCTTCGCCCCTTGGCCGCTGGCTTCTCCCACGCCGCGTGCGGCTTCGTCCATCTCGGCATTTGCGGCGATTACGCTCTGCATCTGAGTTCCAATCAAGTCGGTAAGCTCATTGCCGCGCTCGGCCTCCTGAGCCAGACTTCCTGCACCGCCGGCAATCTCTTCGGTCGCTGCAGCGATTTCCTTCGCGGAGATCGCTGTCTTGCGGGAAGCATCGCCAAGCTCGCCTGCGGTTTCCAGCACTTCACGGGCAGTATCCGTTGTCTGGGCAACAAGCTCCGTGATCCGCTCCATCATTGTATTAAAGGAAGCAGACAATTCACCGATCTCATCCTTGGATACATATTCGGTGCGTACGCTCAGGTCGCCCTTTGCGCCTTCGACCATCAGATCCTTCAATCGGGCCAGCGGCCGGGCGATCATCCGCACCATCACAAACCCGACCAGAACGGCCAGCACCGCTGCAGCTATGGCAGCCAGGAAGGTGGTGAACAGGATTGGAGTCGCCGCCTTCACCAGCTCACCGGTAGGAACAATGCCTGCCAGCTTCCAATCCGCTTTGACCATGGGACTGTAGACCGCCAGAACATCTTCTCCGTTGGCATCTTCGGCATCCTGGCTCTTATTGTTAATTTTGCTCTCCTTGATAAATCCAAGCTCTGATGGCTTGCCATCCTCTTCAGGATTGGACGAAGCAACCACCGTCCCGTCCGGGGAAACGAGCTGAATCCGGGAACCATCCCCAAGGGTAACACTGTCGAAGGCTTCCTCCAGCAGGGTATTCTTCAGCTCAAGCAGAATGACATAGCCTGAATTGGCTCCGAGGTTTTTGAGCGCTCTGACCATCGCAAAATTTTTCCCGTTTTCTCCTGCTACAGCCGTAGGGAACCAATAGTTCTGTGCGGATTTGGCTTCTTTCGAATAGTAGCTCTGGTAGTTTTCGGCATTCGCAACCGCTGTCTTGTACCATTCCTGGTCTCTGACGCCGTCCAGCTTCATGCCGGAGCTTCCGCTTGAAACAATATCGTAATCCTTGGATGTTGGAACCAGTGTAATCGCAACGATATTAGAATCCGTAGTCGTTTGGCTGGAAAGCTTCTTACTGATCGCATCCGTAGCCACGAATCGATCATAACTTGACGATGCAGACACCAGGTCTGTCAGATTATTCTGCATTTGCGGATCAAAAAAGAGCTGCATCGCCAGGCTCTCATATTGTTTGAGCGTAATATCAAGCTTCTCCGAGGTCTGAATAATGGTCTGGCGGTTCGCTTCCGACACATTTTCTTTAATCGTGTTTTTAGCCTTATTATAGGACAACAGCCCTAGAGCCAGTACAACCACTACAATTGAGGATAAAAAGATCAGGAACAGCTTCACCCCAACCGACTTATTCGGGTTCACTCTCTTGACCTGACGAACCGAGCCATGCAGCACGCCCTTGAAGGACAAGGCAGACCCTTTTCCATTGGCTGAGGCCGCTTCCTTAACTGCTGCCTGTCCTACATCTGCCTGGTTTGCCTCGGATTTCTGGACGTTTGACGGCGGTTTCTTACTGGTCTTATTTTTCTTTGTCAATTTCATCCTTCTCTCTTTCTTCTCTTCCCCATTGCTGTCCCGTTTAGGAGCAACCATTATAATCACCTGCCAGTTAGATTAAAAGACATATGTAAGCGTTCGCTCTTCTTTATATCGGCAGACTGGGTATAATTACTTAGATTTCTTTAGAAATTACCACAGATTCTTTATATATTTTAGCGATTTTCCACTTTATTCTATATACAAAAAGGAGTGCCCCTCCTCTCCGAGGTGCACTCCTGCAAAAAAACTCAAAAAGCACTATTTTTTCTTCCGCATCATGTCGAAATAAGCAACCGGCTGGTCCACCTTCATGCGCACCCGCTGCAGCGGATGGCGGGCCGCATCCAGCGGCTGGCCGTCCTCATCCCAAATTTCGCCTACCGTCTGCTTGAAGAACGTGTTGTCAGGACCAAAGAACTCCACTTCCTGTCCCGGCTTGAAGTGGTTGCGCTGCTGAATAAGCGCGGTTCCGCCAGCAGCATCATACTCCAGCACCAGTCCGGCAAAGTCATAAGGGGCCGCCTTTTCCTCAGGCTCATAAATATGATCCTCGTGATCCGGCGTATCATAGAAAAACCCTGTATTCAGCGGGCGGTTCGCCGCTTTTTGCAGCTCTTCCAGCCATTCGGGCTTGAGCACATACCCTTCCGGGTCGGCCATATAAGCATCGATCGCTTTGCGGTAAGCGTTGACGACTGTTGCGACATAGTGGATGGACTTCATCCGCCCTTCAATCTTGAAGCTGTCAATGCCGGCCTCAATCAGCTCCGGGATACTCTCCAGCATGCACAGATCCTTCGAGCCCATCGAGAATGGATTATCCTCCGGCTGATGCAGCGGAAGCTGGGTGACTCCCGGCTGCAGCGGCAGTGGCGGCTGCTGCGCCTGGGCCTGGTCTTCTTCGGATACCCATGTGCCTTCAGGCCGGGCATCCTCGAACAGGTCGTATTTCCAGCGGCAGGACTGGCAGCAGCCGCCGCGGTTCGAATCGCGGTCCGTGAAGTGGTTGGACAGCACACAGCGGCCGGAGTAGGAGGAGCACATCGCTCCATGGATGAAGCTTTCGATTTCGATATCGACATGCTGCTTAATTTCAGCGATTTCCTCCAGGCTCGTTTCACGGCCAAGGACCACGCGCGGCAGCCCTTCTTCCTTCCAGAAAGACACGGCCTGCCAGTTGAGTGTGGACTGCTGGGTGCTCAGATGCACCTCAAGGCCCGGCACCAGCCGGCGGGCGGTATCCACTATGACCGGATCGGCCACGATAATGGCAGCGATCCCCACTTCATAGAGATTGCGCAGGTATTCTTCAATCCCGGCGATATCTTCATTGTGGGCATAAATATTCGTGGCGACAAAAACCTTGGCGCCGTATTTTTTGGCAAACTCCACGCCCTCGCGCATTTCCTCGAAGCTGAAATTATCCGCTCCCGAGCGCAGGCCGTATTTCTGTCCTCCAATATATACTGCATCCGCACCATAGTGTACGGCGAATTTCAATTTCTCCAGGTTACCCGCCGGAGCAAGGAGCTCCGGTTTGTCCAGACGGTAACGTTTGCCCTTGTATTGCGGCTTGGTCATGGTTCCCATTCCTGTTCTCCCCTCCATTGTCTCAGCTCATAAAAGCTTGAATGCTCTGCATTTAGGTGTTGCACGCAGCTGCGGGGAATGTTTGGACTTCCGGCCGCTGTTGTCTGCAGATTTCTTGATTGTATACCGCTTTCGCGGTTGAAATCCGCAGACAAAGGCGGACGCTACCGCTCCTCCAGTTCCAAACTTCCCCTCCGCTGCTGCACCTTAATGTTAACTTCTCAATCTATTTTTAAATAGCTGAGTCATTGCTTATTTATATTTTAATACACCTGCTCCTTGTAAAAGAAGCCGAAGGACAGCTCGCGCTCAGGGTCCTGCAGCGCCCGGATGCCATCCATCCAGCTCTCCTGGAAGACATAGCCCTCCGGGTCAGCCGCGTAGAGGTCAATCGTATGACGGTAAGCCTTCACGACGGCTGCGTTGTAGGCAACCGGCTTCAGCAGCCCTTCAATCTTCAGGCTGTGCACACCGGCCTTCAGCAGAAAATGCAGATCCTCCAGGATGCAGATATCATCAGAACTCATAATATGCGTGCCGTTCTCATCCTCATAGATCGGGAACTTTTCATTCGGGCGCTCTGCTTCGATCAGGAACAGGCCGCGCTCCTTGCCCAAGCTTCCGCCATCGCTCGGACGGCCCTGATGAGACATATAGCTTGCGACCAGCTTGCGCTTGGAGTGATAAATATTCGTCATGCCATGGACCTGCACCTGGGCTTCAACTTCCAGCAGCGGCACCATTTCCGTCATTTCGTCCATATTCAGCTCACGGGCCAGAACGACCCGCGAAGCGCCCTTGCGGCCCCAGTAATTGGCTGTGGCGTAGTTGGTTGAGGTCATTTCCGCGTTCCAATGCAGCTTCAACAGCGGGGCTTCCCTCTTTACGGCGGCAAGCACTGCCGGATCGCCGAATTCAATGCCGTCTACACCCAGCTCCCCAATCGCTTGTACATAAGCGGGAAGCTCGTCCAGCAGGCGGTTCGGCATCAGGCCGCCGAGGCCTGCATAGACCTTGCGGCCCTGCTCATGAGCCAGCTTAACGACCTTAGCAGTATCTTCCAGCGAGAAGTGGCCTGCCAGACGCATGCCAAAGCGGTCATCGCCAATCAGCAGCGCATCGGCTCCGGCTTTCAGCAGTACAGCCGCTTCTTCCAAGGAAGCCGCTGTCGCCAGCAGCTCCGGTTTGTTATTCATGTTGCACCCTCCTACTTCACGGTTATGTTATAACCGTATCACACTCTATTTTAATGGGTTACCAGCTAATTTTGTTCACTTTTTTTGATATTGGCTAAATGTTCCTTGTAGGTTTTGCCGAATAAATGGCCTTGTGAGCCGTCCTTTTTCGTCACATAGAAATAATAATCCGAAGCTTCCGGCTCAAGCGCAGCCTTGATGGAAGCAAGTCCGGGGCTGCTGATCGGCCCCGGCGGGAGCCCTTCATTTTTATACGTATTATAAGGGCTGTCTACCTTCAGATCCTTCTCATACAGCCGCTCCTTCTGCTTATCCAGGAGGTACTGGACAGTTGCGTCGATCTCCAGCTTCTGCCCTTTATCCAGCCTGTTATAGATCACCCCGGCCACAATCGGACGCTCACGGTCCACTACAACCTCCCGCTCCACAAGCGAAGCCACCGTCAGCAGCTCATGCAGGGAAAGTCCGCGTTCCTTGAGCTTGGCCTGCCAGCCCCCGACCGAGTCCAGCTTCTTCTCAAGCTGCTCCAGCATCGCTTCAACAACCTGCTCCGGGGTGCTCTCCTTCACCAGCTCATACGTTTCCGGGAACAAGTAGCCCTCCAGGCGGTGCCGCAGCTGGCTGTCCTCAGGAATCCCCAGCCTGCTTACGGCTTCAAGCCCCGCCCCCGAATCTATTATTTTCAGGAATACTTCAGGCTTCTGATTCCAGGCGGCAGCAAGCTTGTCGGCAATCTGCCTGGCGGTATATCCTTCAGGAATCGTAAAGACCACTGTAGCCTTCTTCACCACGTCCCCTGCATTCAGACGGGCAATAAGTGCATCATAGGTATCCCCGGGAGCAGCGGTATACGTGCCGGCCTTGAAGCTGGAGCCTTCCTTGACCCATTTCAAGTAGCCTTTAAAAAACAAACCTTTGCGTATAATGCCGTTTTCTTCGAGCAGATCAGCAATTTCCGAGCTGCCCATCCCCTTCTCTATCGTAAACGTTACCGGTTGGCCCGGCTCCACGGGCTGCATGCCATTCCAGACGTACCAGGCTCCCCCTCCCCCCAATGCTGCCAGCAATAGGATGATAATGAGCACCGTACGGATTGCGGCTTTCAAATGTCACTCCTCACTTTCCGACTATAAAGTATAAAATTGTATTGTCTCAAATTCAACATATATTTTGCGGACATACGCTTTACAAGCAAAAAGAGCGCGGAAAAATCCCGCCCTCTTCCGTGCCAAACTTTGATAAAAGCCTATCCATCTCCAGCTTAATCGCTCTCGTCAGCGGGAAAAGTCAGCTCGTCATACAATTCGGAGACATCTTCCCATTCCTCATCATCCACGATACTCTCCAGTTCAGGAAGCCCGTCAGGAGATACCACAATCCGCAGAATCTCCTGTTCGGCGCCTTTCCCGGAACCGGCCAGCACCGCATACGCGCGGCTGCCGACTTCAAACTCGGCAATAATATCG
Organism: Paenibacillus sonchi; assembly: GCF_016772475.1. NCBI lineage: Bacteria > Bacillati > Bacillota > Bacilli > Caryophanales > Paenibacillaceae > Paenibacillus > Paenibacillus sonchi. The sequence goes on along the minus strand of NZ_CP068595.1, from coordinate 4,118,114 downwards.
TAAATGGAAGATTTGCCCTGCTCGTCTTCCAGTTCTACTGTTTCTCCATATGCTTCTTTGAGTTTGGAAGTCCAAACCACCTGATCGGCGGAAAAATCAGTCATTCCCCGCTCCTCCGTCCAGCTCATCCACCAATGTATTGAAGGTCTCCTCAACAATCGCCCATTCCTCGTCATTCTCGATCATAAAGAGCTGAAGATCGTCACCGTCTTCTTCATAACGGAACGCGTACACTTCATCGCTCTCTTCATCCTCGGAATCCAGCGGAACCACCATCATATACTTGGCATCCGAACCGTCAACTTCAAACTTCATAATGACCTCAAATTCCTCTTCATTACCTTCCTCGTCGGGAATATAGATAATTTCCGGTTCTTCTTCTTGGCCAATCTGCTCGTTTGTCAATCCAACACACCCCTCACCTTTTACTGTTAGCATCCAAAAAATTTTGCAAAATCAGGGCTGCGGCCATTTTGTCCACAATCCCTTTGCGTTTCTTCCGGCTGACGTCCCCTTCAATCAGCATCCGTTCGGCGGATACCGTCGTCAGACGCTCATCCCAAAGGTGTACGGGCATTTTGAGCTCTTCCCGCAGCTGATCGGCAAATTCGATACAGATCTCACCACGGGGTCCTACTGAGCCGTTCATATTCTTCGGAAGGCCGACCACAATCTCTCCAATCTCATGCTCCTTGACCAGTTCGCGGATACGCTCAAACTCATTGCCGTTTCCGCGCCGTTCAATCGTCTCCAGAGCTTGCGCCGTCCAGCCGAAAATATCGCTTGTGGCGACTCCGATTCTACGGTCGCCGTAATCCAGACCCAGCATCTTCATCATTTCGGATTATCCACCCGGTGATTGACGAGGTAGAATCGAACCAGTTCCTCAATCAGCTCATCACGTTCTTTTCTCCGGACCAAACTTCTCGCATTGTTATGGCGCGGAATATAAGCCGGATCTCCGGAAATAAGATACCCTACGATCTGATTGATGGGATGATATTCCTTCTCCACCAGCGCATCGTATACTGCGAGCAGGATTTCCTCGGAAGAAGCTTCCTTCTCATCGCCCTTCACATTGAATTTGACCGTTTTGTCCATGGAGTCCATTTGTGACACCTTCCTTCTGCAAAATCACCCGCTTCTTGGGCGGCTTCGCAAAGTTGCTGCTGTACAGCTGACTTGCTGCCCTCATCATAACATATTCATAGCCCAACCAGGAAATCCCACAACTGTGATAACGCTTTTTTTGGCATTTCGTCTACAAAATTAGTGATTTTTTTGGTTTTTAAGCTATTGCAGATTATCGCTGAAAGTGAATATTACCAAAAAATATACATTTCCCCGCTTCTCCTGAACAAAGCAGCGGTACCGAGAAATCACCCTCAGTACCGCTGCGGCAAACCTGAAACTCCTGTCGTCTTCATCCCTTGATCCAAAGCTGCAAAACCCCGAAATTTCTGGTGTTATGCAGCAGCTTCAGAAGCCTGCTTCAGCAGCTTTAAGCCAATGCGGCTACAAGCTCTTCTGCCTTCATAAGGGCTTCGCCCAGCTTGGAAGCGTCCTTGCCTCCGGCTTGCGCCATATCCGGACGTCCGCCGCCCCCGCCGCCGCATACTGCGGCGATTTCCTTCACCAGCTTACCGGCGTGGAAGCCTTTTTGGACGAGGTTCTGCGGAACCGATACGACAAAGTTGACTTTGTCGTCCATAGCTGCGCCCAGCACCAGCACGGCATCCGGCAGCTTGGATTTCAGTTCATCGGCCGTGGAGCGCAGTGCGTCCATATTGCCGGCTTGAACGGCAACCGCGAGCAGTTGTGTTCCGCTGCCTACTGTTTTCACACTGCTGGTTAGCTCGGCTGCAAAGGTAGCGCTCAGCTTGGACTGCAGGGATTCATTTTCGCGTGACAGTTCACGCACCTGGGCATGCAGGGCTTCAATCCGCTTCGGTACATCGTTTAATGAAGATTTCAGCAGTCCTGCCGATTGCTTAAGCAGATCCAGCTGGCTTTCGGTGAACTGGTACGCATAACGTCCGGTGACCGCTTCGATCCGGCGTACACCGGAGCCAATGCCGCTCTCGCTGACCAGCTTGAAGATACCGATCTGTGAGGTGTTCAAAACATGGATACCGCCGCACAGCTCCAGGCTGTAATCGCCTACCTGGACCACGCGGACGATATTGCCGTATTTCTCACCGAAAAGTGCCATCGCCCCCATAGCTTTGGCCTCGTCAATCGGCTTGTTCTCAATGACCACATCCAGGCCGCGCCAGATTTGCGCATTTACCCGGTGCTCGATGTCGCTCAGCTCTTCCGGCGTAATGGCTCCGAAATGCGAGAAGTCAAAACGCAGACGTGCGCCTTCTACTAAAGAACCGGCTTGATTCACATGACCGCCGAGCACTTCTTTGAGCGCTTTGTGCAGCAGGTGTGTTGCCGTGTGATTCTTCACAATGTCCTCGCGCTGCTCACGGTTCACTTCAGCACGGACGCTGTCGCCTACTCTCAGCTCACCGGCTTCTACAGTGACCAGGTGAACATGCTGGCCATGCGGAGCCTTGAACAGCCCGGTTACCTTGGCCGTGACCGAACCTCCGGTCAGAAGGCCGGTATCGCTGACCTGGCCGCCGCTTTCGGCATAGAATGGCGTTGATTCGAGAATTACCTGGCAGTCGGTACCTTCGCCTGCGGTCTCCGCCAGTTCGCCGTCTACAACAATAGCCAATAGTTTAGATTCTGCTACGGTGTCATTATATCCAACAAATTCACTTTTAACCGTCAGCTCAGCCAGCGGTCCGCCTTGAACCTTCATGCTGCCGCCGTCCTGGCGGGCGGCTCTGGCACGGTCGCGCTGCTCCTGCATCGCAGCGTCGAAGCCTTCCCGGTCCACGGTAAGGCCTTGCTCGGAAGCAAAATCCTCGGTCAGGTCAAACGGGAAGCCGTAGGTGTCATACAGCTTGAACGCGTCTGCACCGGCGATGGCACCCCGCCCGTCAGCCTTAGCCTTGGCGCTGATTTCGCCCAGAATCGCCAGACCGTCGGACAGCGTTTCGTGGAAACGCTCTTCTTCGGTGCGGATGATTTTGGCGATGTATTCGCGGTTCTCGACTACGGACGGGTAGTAGACCCCCATCACTTCGCCTACGGTTTCGGTAAGGTCGAACAGGAATGGACGGTCCAGACCCAGCGTCTTGCCGTACCGCACTGCACGGCGGAGCAGACGGCGGATAATATAGCCGCGGCCTTCATTGGAAGGAAGCACACCGTCACCCACGGCGAACGTTACCGTACGGATGTGGTCGGCAATGACCTTCAGCGCAATATCCTGCTCCAGATTGTCTTTGTAGGTGACACCGGCAAGCTTCGCAGTCTTCTGAATAATCGGCTGGAACAGATCGGTGTCGAAGTTGGAATCTACATCCTGCAGAATGGATGCAAAGCGCTCCAGACCGGCACCTGTATCAATGTTCTTGTTCGGAAGCGGCGTATAGCTGCCGTCTTTGTTGTGGTTGAACTGCGAGAATACGAGGTTCCACACTTCGAGCCAGCGTTCATTTTCCCCGCCCGGATACATTTCGGGATCGGACAAGTCGCTGCCGTAGGCTTCGCCGCGGTCATAGAAGATTTCCGAGCAAGGACCGCAAGGGCCTTCTCCGATATCCCAGAAGTTGTCGTCGCCCAGCTTGATGATGCGCTCTGCAGGCAGTCCGACTTTTTCATTCCACAGCTTGAACGCTTCTTCATCCTCGGCATATACCGTTACGGAAATACGGTTCGGATCAAAGCCGATCCATTCCTTGCCGGTCAGGAACTCCCAAGCCCAGGTAATCGCTTCTTCCTTGAAGTAGTCGCCGATGGAGAAGTTGCCCAGCATCTCAAAAAACGTATGGTGGCGGCGCGTTTTACCGACATTCTCGATATCATTGGTGCGTATGCATTTCTGCGAGTTGGTCAGCCGCGGATTCTCCGGAATTTCCCGCCCGTCAAAATAAGCCTTAAGCGGCGCCATCCCGGCGTTGATCCACAGCAGCGACGGGTCATTATGCGGCACGAGCGATGCGCTCGGCTCGATGCGGTGCCCTTTGCTCTCAAAAAACTGCAGCCATTTGGAACGGATTTCACTTGCTTTCATCATGTACAGCCCCTGTCTTAAAGTTATTGAAACAAGCAGAAGCGGCTTCACCGTCCTTTTAAAGGACGGTACCGTTTCAGCGAGAAATATAAGGAACATTTATTGCGTGAAGCATATAAACTCTTATATTTACACAAAAACGCCCCTGAATAAATTCAGGGACGATGATTATCGCGGTACCACCCTGGTTATCGCCATGATCCGTGATGTTACGGAGATGAAACTGACGATCGCCTTGTGCGGCTGTTAACGGGCGCCCCCGGCGGGATTTCCCGCACTCCGAAATCAGCTTTCCGCCGGCCTGTCTTCAAGGTTCTCACAGCCATTGCGGCAACTGCCGCAAAGGAACCTCTTCTCTGATCAAGCCATTCTCCGGCGTACTCCATTTCATCAATGTGTTGTCCGATTTGCATTTTAACATTTCAAGTATAGCCAGCGCCCCTATATCTGTCAATCTCGGGCAGAGAACCGCGCAGAAAAAGATTATTTACAGCGCTTCCTTACAGGCGTATAATGTGGATTGTTTAGAACCCTTCTGCGGTTAACAACGGGTGAACCCGTACTGACGAGACGTGGCTCAGCTTGGTAGAGCGCTTGCTTCGGGAGCAAGAGGTCGCAGGTTCAAATCCTGTCGTCTCGATTTCCAAGTCATATAACCACTTCCTGAATGGATGTGGTTTTTTTGTTGTTAAAGAGTCAAGTAAACGCCGAGAACACTATGCCAAGATGATTTAGAGTTATAAAGCAAAAAAATAAAAAGAGTTTCAAATCTTCAGCAAAATGCTGTATATTGTAGCCAAAGGAGTCGTGCTGGTAACACGCCCCCTACGAGCAATAGAGCCGCTTCTAAGGGCGTTCAGCTTCAGTGGAATGACGGATACAAATAGACCGATTCCTTGTCCGGGGCGGTCTATTTTAACTTCCACAAGGCATCCCTCCCTTCTACGAGAGGTAGCCGATACGCCCCTATAAGCCTATTCTATTGCTTCTGTGTTTATATCATATTCGTAGATGAGTGGCATTTATTTCTGCTCTTTTTTGATTAGTAAAAAAACGGGGGGACGTTAATTTCCCGAAAGAGCTTTTTATGATGATTTATGAGAAATGCGAATTAATAGCTATGACCCCGCATTCTTCGACAAAGGAGTTTTAGCGACTTTGAATAACCACTTTATGGCACAAAAACACCGCCCATAGTCCTAATAAGGCGGTGTTTTTGTAATGTGATAGCTTCACATTTTATCTTGGCTCTTCATTCACATGACATCCCAGTTCTTCAAATATCCGGCGTGCAGCGTCATCTACGGGTAAAAAGACCTGCACTTTGGGAGTCATCAAACTTCCCGTAGTAATCGAAACCTGCTTATACTGAATGGGGATGAACTCGCCGTTACTCTCACTTCTGGTTAATATGGTCTGCGTCAACTCCCCATTGTCTATATCCCCGGTGACCAAGGCGTCCTCTAGCCATTGCTCTTCAGAAAGATAATGTTCAAATCGGTTTAAGACCCTTTGATACCAATCGTCATAGCGGGAAAGTATATGATTGTTCTTAAACAGCCTAATTCCTTGGACAGCATGAGTTTTCCACTTCTCAAAGGATGAGCGGTCAAATGTAGAACGGAGGTATACAGGCAGATCCGGATTAAAATGCAAGTCGATCCGATTCATCAGATGGTCGTAAGCATGGCTCTCAGGAAAACCAAACAAGCGGCGAAAAGACTCATTATATCCCTTAATATCTTCTGTATGTGTAACAATCATCGCAGGATAAGGCAGCACATTCATCGTATGCTGCGCCTGTCCAATTGCCTGCTCTAATGCGTTCCCGGATATCTCTGTCCGGATCGGCAGATATCCGGCTGCCAGCAACAAATCGTTGCGCCCGTCAGAGCTAAGTTCCAAATAATCGGCAATGGTGAGAATACGATTACGATCCGGTATACGAAGAGAGCGGCCAACTAGCAAATTCTTATATGTTGCACAGGCCTCATCGTTCAACTCCTGTTGAGTAAATCGTTTCCAAGGCATGTATTTCCCCAGAGATGTCTCCCGTTGGCGGACAATGCGAAATTGTTCAATCATGTATAAAAGCTGCTGTAGTCTCGTATTTTTTGTATGCACATCTATCCCCTACTTATGACAAGGTGTAGTTCTACACTTGGTTTGAAAATCTCCTATGAGTATACTCTTGAATGAAAACTAAGATCAAGATAAGCAGAGCTTACCAAGGTATCCAGAACAAAGGAGAGTTGATAAATGATACGTGCGATAGTTAGTGATCCAAATTCCCCGTCTAATTTAACCATTCAAGAGGTAGCCCCTCCTCAAGCACAGCCTTGGGAATCTATTGTAGAGGTGCATGCCATTTCTCTGAACCGCGGGGAAATAAAAGATGCCGTCAACCAAAGGACTTCTTCCCGGCTTGGCTGGGATTTTGCCGGAGTGGTAGCAAAATCAGCTGAGATGGGGAATGGTCCCAAAGCAGGAGCACGTGTGGTTGGTTTATTACCCATGGGTGCCTGGGGCGAACGGATTGCCGTCCCTTCCTCTGCTCTTGCTGAAATTCCTGACAACGTTAGGTTTGCTGAAGCCGCTGCTCTGCCAGTTGCTGGTTTGACAGCACTGAATGCACTGCGAAAAGGAGGTCTGCTGCTTGGCAAGCGCGTGCTCATCACAGGATCGACGGGAGGCGTTGGATTGTTTGCTCATCAGCTGGCCAAATTATCCGGAGCCTTCAATGTCGGAATAGCCAGTACAGAAGAAAAAGCTGAACTCGTGCTGGAAGCCGGAGCTAATGAAGTCCTTGTTGGTGCTTCAGTTCCTTCACATGTGAGCCAATTCGGACCATTTGACTTAATTATTGACTCAGTAGGCGGCGATACACTTGCTGCTTTGGTACAGCAGCTTGCCCTACAAGGTTCCTGCATAGCAGTGGGATTTTCCTCATCACCTTCGTCAACACTTGATATGAGTAATTTCATAACCAGCGGTGGACGAACGCTGTACGGATTTTTTCTCGGTGAGGAGCTCACACGTCACCCGGCTGCATCCGATCTGGCTATTCTGACTAACCTGGTCTCAACCGGTTGTTTGAAACCGAAAATCGCTGTCGAAGCACCATGGACAGAAATTAGCGGCGTTGCCCGGCAACTCTTGGACAGAAACATTTCCGGCAAGGCAGTGCTTCACCTTAAATAAGTAGAACTCCCCATTTCTCACTTTACCCGACCATTTCATGCAAATAAGCAGAACTATTCGCTCAAATTTGCGTGGCACAGAATAGCCGCTCTTGCGTATTAATAGTGTTATTTTATAAAAAACCAAAAAACTATTAATAGTAAGGATGGGATGGTAAAGGAATGGCACCTTTCGTCATTAATCAAGAGATACTAACCAGCGGGGCGTTCTCCCCGTTTTACCTAGCCGTAGGCGATTGCCAAGCTACGGCTATTTACAGTGATCCCGATATACAGAATGAACTGGTAAAGGACCTGCGCAGCAGTACAGACATCCCGGTTTTTGATCATCAGGATGGATTGTATATGCGTCTTACGGTTGAAAACAATATTGCCTTTTTCCACAAATGGTTCGGGTGCAGGGAGCCGCTATCTGAAATTCTTGTCCGGTTTGAACTGCAACACGATGCGAAGAAACCGCTGAACAAGTGTTCGAAATCCGAAATCCGGCGCGTCTGCTTTGCCAAATATTATATGAGTGGCGTTCCATCAGCGGTGTTCTGCGAGCCCATCCACGGCGTCGATATTAAGACCATCCATACCTTTGTCCGAATGCTTCAAACCATGAAAGAACAGCCGGCAGCCGTGCTTATTTTAGTATCCAACCTGGAACACGCACTGTTAGTTGGGGACGTTGTATACAAGCTTCAGCCAAGCGGCATCAAGCCCATTGAAACAGAAGAGGACGCCGCAACGCCTGAGCCAGAAAGCGCAGCTGCGCCGGCGTTTGCAAAGCTGTTCAAGATTTCAGCAAAAGTGGACGAAAAGATGATTTTGTTCGACCCGCCTGAAATTGATTACATCGAAAGCCAGGATGGCAAGGCGATGATCGTCATTAACAACGAGAAATATGCGTTGGATGCTACCATGATGGAGATCGAAAAGAAATTGGAGGCTTACGGATTTTATCGCTGCCACCGTTCCTACATCGTGAATCTGCAGAAGGTACGCGAGATTATAACCTGGTCAAAAAATGCCTATTCGCTCCGGATCGATAACAAGATTCAATCGACTATTCCGCTATCACGAACCAAAATTCAGGATATTCAGGAGAAATTCAACCTGGAATAGGTACCGTTCGCCCTCCAGATCGTACATTACGATGCAAAAAGCCGGTATTTTGCCGCTCTTTACGATAAGATCAGAGCAGTTCATCGAAAGGGAGGCTTCGAGGGACAAATCTTCTGGAAAGGAACTGGGATAGTGAGCATTCGGCGAATAAGTGCCATTTTTGAAAAAGATATCAAAGACCTGATGAAAAACGCAGAGTTGTTAGTTATGTTGACGGCTCCAATCCTGTTCTCTTTAATTTTGAACCGGTCTATTCATGGGAAAATTACGATTACCATACTCTATATGATAATCGGGGGGATTTTCACCTTGGTTACGTCAGGCACCATTATGACTATGATGGCAGAGGAAAAAGAGAAGAAGACATTGCGTGGATTGATTCAGTCTCCTGCTTCGCTTCTGGATATTATTATTGGGAAGAGTCTGGTCACCCTAATAGGAACTTTGATTACCCTTACAGTGTCATTGCTCCTCGTGGGGATTGAGCCGGTAATGAACTTCAGGGCTATCATTGGACTAATTTTGTTGCTCTTGTTCTTTTTGTTGATTGGCATCAGCATGGGGTTATTCGCAAATTCGCTTGCCTCCGTATCCGTTTATTTGATACCGATGACTTTTTTGTTCGGTTTCACACCGCAGATTAGCACTGTGGGCGCTCTTGATAAAGGCAGCATAGCAGTTACCATCATCGATAAGTTTCCGATTGTGCAGGCGATGGAAACCCATAAAACCAGTTCGTGGCTACCACTCGGAATCCTGGCCATTTGGGTCATTGGCGCTGCAATCATTACGTATGTTTGTTTTCGAAAGGCTATGACGGACAACTAACTTCAATTTTAACTGGAGGTTTTTATTATGAGTAAAAGCTTGTGCAAACCAGAGGCTGGAAATGAGTAGCCCTTCCAAGTCCACTATCCCCCAAGCCCGGCCTGGCTGGCCTGAGATCCTAACTGCACTGGCTCTCTATCTGATCGGCATTGTTATGCTCGGTCTTTGGATGTCGCAAATCCCTGATGAGCAAGCCATCTTGCGAATTAACATCGGGGGTGTAGGCAATGGTCTCGTTGGCCTCGCCGCCTTGTTCGCAGCCTACGCCCTGCGGGTTCGCGATCTGCGCGCTTTTGGTTTCCGGGTGCCCGAACGGAAATGGCTGCTTGTGGGAGCCGCCCTCGGTGTTGCCGCGTTCGGCGGATGCTTCATTATAGAAGGGGTGTATTTTCACTTCATCACCGAGCCGAACAACCAAGCAGACTTTCAGACGGCGGCGCAAGGCGGCGCGCTCTCACTCTTCATTCTGATTATCAGTGGCGCCATCCTCACACCGCTCGGCGAAGAGTTTGTATTCCGTGGCGTTATTGCCAATGCGCTGAACCGTTACGGAGCATGGGCCGGCGTGGTCGGCAGCGCTGCGATCTTCGGCGTCGTTCATGGATTCAACGTCATCCTGTTCGACGCATTCATGGTCGGCATCCTGACAGGCATACTGTTCCGTAAGACGGGCTCCATCTGGCCCGGGGTCATGGTGCATATAGTGTATAACGGCCTCAATCTTCTCTACTATTCTACGCTATAGATCTAATTCCATGTGACATTGTGGCAGAGACACACAGCCCGGTCAGCTGCGCGCGGCCGGGCTGTCCATGCCTCTTTTCCTGACAATTGGGAAAGTACCTTTGCAATGTCTTCGAAAGTATACAGCTCACTTCCAATTTCTACACTCGTTTTTTTAAAATTCAAAAGGAATCATGTAGTTTCTCCTTGCCTGCGTGCTCTTTCTATATAGTTGGCGGCCAACATATCATAATAGCGAAAATGCCATCCACATCGTCATATTCACTTAGGAACTCGTTAAAATAGGCATCGTCGCCCACACCTTATCCACAGCAAAAAAACACAATAAAAGCCAGCTGTTTCTGGCTTCTATTGTGTTTCCGGTGGTCCGGCCGGTGATCAATTATTCCGGTTTATCCGGTTGGCAATGCCATGTCAATTTACGCTTCCACAGGAGAAGCGGCGCTCTAAAGTTCCTTGAACATTAACAGAAAGCGATAGTATGCCCCGCTCAGTCTGCAATCAGGTCGGTAACCTCCCTTCTCATGCTCAGCGGCGTATCCTGTGCCGGCTGGCCCAGGCGGATCAGAAACTGGATTGTTTCACCACCCGGAGCATACTCCTGATGAATCCGGGTATACGGCGCCTTCATCTCCGGATACTCCTCCAGCACCTGGCTGAGCGGCTGCATCACCAGTCCCTGCTCATGTCCGGCGAGAAGGAGCCGGCTGTAGAGCATGCCTGCTTTTACCTGACTTGTGCGGCTGTTGTCCTTGCTGAGAATCAGCGCATACGCCGGAGAATGTTCGGCTGCCGTCCGGGCCGCATCGACAGCGAGCTTCGTCGAAGCTTCCTCATTATTAAAGGATGGGACGATCGTAATCATGCCTTGCAGCAGATGCTTTTTCACGCCCGTGGTTCCTTGCCCCTCAAACGAAAAACCGGACCGGTATTTGTTCTTCTGGCTCTCATTCGAACGGAAAATATCTGCTGACTCATCATTCATGCGCTTAAGTCCGGTTTCGATGTCTGTACCCTCCAGACTGTATTCTCCCAGCTTCTTGATGTCCTCCGGAGCATCCAGGAAGATTAACTTCAAACCCTCATCCGCATTGGTCTGTTCCAGACGCTGGCGCTTCTCTGCAGTCAACGGGTCGGGCTTATAAGCCATCCGGTTGGTATCCGGCAAAAACATATAATCAAACAACGGATTAGCCACAGGCTGTGCCTTGGACAGTGTTATTTCCGCTACAGGCTTCTGGTCCATACTCCCGCTAAGCTTCTGCTCATCGTATTCCCCTTCCGGAAAAAGCCTGATCGCCGCCTGATAGCCCAACTGTTCTCCGCCAACCCTCAAATATTCCAGAAAGGTACCCTGGGAAACCATGGTTTGCCGGGCCAACGGGTCGGATTCCAGCGCGAGGCGTGTACTGTCCGTATACAAAGTGAACTTAAGCGGGTTCTGCTTGTCAAGACGAATCTTCCAGGGCTGCAAATTGTGTCCGTTGGGAGCAAGCAAGCCATAGGCCGCAAGCTTCACTCTCGGATCTTCGAATTGGTCAACGTAATCACGTTTCCAGGGGTCCAGATACTTGGCTTTCTTAAATACGCCGCTCGCCGTGAATACCGCTCCGGCAAGCAGGATAAGCAGAATAACAACCGATAATAGGATAATCATAGATATTTTGGCGCGCTTGCTCATGGCCATCTCCTTTATACCTCTATTTTTTTGAGTCCTTTTCTGGAATTCGGATCAGCGTATGGAGTCCCTGATGCTTGAGGCAGCAGAATTTCATCCTCGAACGACGCCTTATAGGCCGCATATTCAAATGGATAAGTCGGCAGGGGCAGGGTTCGCCCGCTTGGAACTGACAGTCCTGCCGGATCAAACGGCACACCCAGCACGTACAGCTCTGCCATGGCCCGCAGCAAATGCTCCACAGGGTCATGCTCAAGCAGCAGGCAGAGGGTATGCACTCCCCGGATGCCCTCAAGGGGCAGGCTGTTCCGGCGGTTTTGGCTGCCGCAGTACAGCAGCGTATCACCCGCTTCCAATGAGTGTTCATAGTCTGTAAGCTCCAGACTGTTCACCATGGACTCTGCAATCTGCGGCCAAAGACCATCCATGAACGGCTGATCAACGGTTCCTGAAGGAATGACCACCGCACACTTCACAAGCCCTTCGGGAAGAGGTGAAGAATCTCCTGCCGGTTCCCGTCCGTCCTGAATGAACAGAACAGCCTGGCGCAGCGTGATTCGCCCCGTAAGCATCAGGGCTGCGGGAATGCCGGCCCCTTCGGCCAGAATAGCCGAAGGACGGATGCCAGCATCGAGAAGCAGCTTGCCAAGCGCAAACTGGGTAGCCAGGCATTCGATCTGTTGGCTTGCTCCACCCGCTGCCTCCATGACCTCCCGGTAAGCCAAGCCGAAGCCAGGGAACCGTGCGCTGACAGCATCCAATTCTTGGCCGTTCAAGGCCTTTCCGCCGTCAAGCACCCATTGGACCGGAGTCGTTCTGTTCGGATTAGCCCGGCCTCTGAGGATCCCGGGCAGGCTCCCGCCCTCTTCGACAGCCGAGAGAATGCCGGACAGGTGCTCCCTGGAGGTTACGACAGCCGCTGCCTTAATCGGCAATTCCTTCTGCGAACGGTTCATCGCACGGCAGACAGCAGCGGCGCTAAGCTCTTGATTATCCGCAAGATAAGCCCGGAGCCTGCCGGCAACCTGTCTGAGTCCAGGTTCGTTTCTGCCCGTAAGCAGCAGAAGCTGCGGGGCAAGCTGCGCCGGATCAGGGAAAACAACCATCTCCGGCGGCGCCTGCTCCAGAATTACGTGGGCATTGGTTCCGCCAAAGCCGAAGGCGTTCACGCTGGCCCGCAGCGGGGCGTCTCCGGCGGCTTCCCACCGCCGGGGATGCTTATCGACGACATAAAAAGGTGAATGTTCGAAATCGATATTAGGATTAGGCTGCTCGTAATTTACCGTATGCGGAAGAATCTGATGCTTCAGAGACAGCACCACTTTGATCAGACTGGTCACCCCTGCGGCAGATAACATATGCCCGACAGAGGATTTTACGGAGCCGATGCCGCAAAACTGCTTCTTGTCCGTAAAGCTGCTGAACGCCCGGGTCATGCCTTCAATCTCAATCGGATCTCCCAGTGGTGTGGCTGTGCCATGGGTCTCGATATAGGATACCGTCTCCGGATGAATGCCGGTCCGCACAAACGCCTCGCGGATTACCTCCGCCTGCCCCTGCGGCCGGGGCGCAGTAATTCCCTGGGAGCGCCCGTCATTGTTGACCGCCGAGCCCTTGATCACCGCGTGGATATGATCGCCGTCCCGCAGTGCGGCATGAAGCGGCTTCAAGAGCACAGCGCCTGCCCCTTCTCCCAGCACCATTCCGTTCGCCCGCTGGTCAAACGGATAGCACTCGCCTGTTGGAGACAGCGCGGTTACCCGGCTTCGAGACACAAACGGCGTCGGGCTGAGGTTCAGATTCACCCCTCCGGCAAGCGCCATCTCCGACTGTCCGGTCCGCAGGCTCTCGCAGGCCATATGGATGGCCACCAGGGAAGAGGAGCAGGCGGAATTCACGATCAGGCTCGGCCCGCTCAGGTTGAGGCAATGGCTGACCCGCGCGGCCACTTCATTCAGGCCGTTCCCTGCGACGACATCGGCGACCAGCCGTGCAGGCTCCAGCACGCCGGAGATCCGGGCGAGAATTTCCTGCCGCTCAGCAGGCAGCATCCCGAGGAAGGCCGGACTGTCCAGCAATCGTTCCTTAATCAGCATATAGGAACGGTAATTGGCAAAATGCTCCATGTAGGTGTTCTGCTCACAGCCTGCGAACACCCCTATTTTGCGGGTGCGGTATTTCCCGCCGTATCCTGCCTGCTGCAAGGCCTCCCAGCAAATCTGCAGGAAAATTCTCTGCTGCGGATCTGCAGACTCCGCTTCCTTGGGCGACATGCCGAAGAACAGCGGATCAAAATCATACGGGGCATCAATGAACCCTCCCTTGCCGGTATAGGAGGTATGAAACACGCCTGCATCCTCGTTCACGTGCTTGTCATCCGACCATCTGCCGGGAGCCACTTCACGGATGGCGCTTCTGCCGCTGTACAGCAGCTCCCAGTATTCCTCCAGGCAGTTAGCCCCCGGTATGCGCAGACCCATGCCGATGATGGCGATGTCCTGCCGCTCTTCCGGGCCGGGTTGAGCAGCTGGGCCCGCTGTTTCCAGGGCTGTAGCGGCATAAGCCGCTGAATCCTCCGTCAGCTGCTCCGCAATATACGAGGCCAGGGCTTCCGGCGTCTGATATTCAAAAATCAGGGTCGGGTAAAGCTCTGTACCCAGTTTGCCGCCAATGTCGGCAACCACCCGCGTCGCCCCAACCGAATCCAGGCCCAGCTCCGTGAAATTCATGCCCGTTTCCAGATGGCGGACGGATATCCGCAATTCCTCACCGATGGCCTGATAGACAATATCTCTGATTTCTCTCGCGGAGCGATGGATGAACTTCCGTTCCGCCAGCCGCGCAGGGTCCTGCTGGCTGGGAGGAAGCGCGGAAGCTTCCTTTTGCGCCTTCGGCTCCACGAGATCGAGCACATGGACGATACCAGACCCGGCAGAGGACAAGGCTCTCAGGAAAACAGCCGCTGCTGCTTCATGGGCAAGCGGCTGCAAGCCTTGCCCCTTAAGGGCCAGCTCAACCAGCTTGCCGAAATCCGTTCCGGCTCCTGTATCCTTCCAGAGGGAGTAGTTAATGGATAAGGAACGCCCCGGCGCATGATCCCCTGCCCGGTACATGCAATAGCCGTTCAAGAATGCGTTCGCTGCGGCATAATCTCCAAGCCCCGAAGCCCAGGCTTTGCGGGAAGCCGAGACAGAGGACAAGGCGGCAAAAAACCGCAGCGGCTCCTGCCGGGTGACGAGGTCCGCAATAATCGTGCCTTGCCACTTGGGAGCCAGCACCTGTTCGATCTCGTCCTGGCTGCGGGCCAGCAGCTTATGCGGAGCATATTCCATCTGTCCGGCTGCATGAATAACCCCATGCAGCGGTCCATAGACGTCATGAATGCGGGCCAGCAGTTCCTCCATTTGCGCACGGCTGGTGACATCCACTGCCGCATACATCACCTGCGCCCCCAGCTTCTCCAGCTCCAGGAGCAGTTCAGGGTTGGCCGGAACCGGCCTGCGGCCGGTAATCACCAGATTGATCCGTGCCTGCCGGGCAAGCGCTTCGGCAATCCGGCTGCCGACAAGCCCTGTGCCGCCGGTAATCAGGTAGGTCTCGCCGCTGCTCGGCTCAAACACTTTCCCGGCAGCTTGCTCCGGCATCCGTTCCAGGCTCCGCGAATACGCGGTGCCGCTGCGGATCGCAGTGACAGCTTCCCCGTCTGCCCTCAGCAGCAGGGAAGCGTGCAGGGCGGCGGCAAATTCCCGGCCTGAAGGATAGTCCTCCCTGTTCATATCCAGCACCGAAACATGAATCCCTTCATGCTCCAGATCAATAACCTGACCCACTGCAGCCGCTGCCGCCTGAGCCGGATTGCCTGCTTGCAGATCCCCCTCGAGCCTGAACGCCTTATTCGTCACAATGACCAGCCGCACATCGCTCAGCCCCTGCAGCACCAGAGCCTGGCCGAGGAAATAGAGGCTCCAGATTCCGTCGTTCACCGCCTGGATGTCCGTTAAAAGCTCAGCGGTCCCAAGCTTCTCCCGCGCATAGTTGGACAAATGAATCACGGCGGAGACCGCGCCCGGCAGCTGGCGCAGCATGGCGCTGTAATCCTCCGCCCTGTCCATCCGAATCGTGAAGCTCCGGTCCCCGTCATAATGCGGTTCATTGCCGAAGCTTACATAAAATACAGGATTGCGCTCAGGGTCGAGCAGGCTCTCCAGTTCGTTTCCGAACTCCGTTTCCCCCTTCCACACCAGCACCGCCCCGGCCGCAAGGCTGTTGTCTTCCGCAAGCGGTTCAGGTCTCCATTTCCATTCATAGAGCCACTTCCTTGCATTTACAGCAGAGTCTGAGCCGGAGGCATCTCCGAAATCGGGCTTGAAGATGGTATGCTCAAAAGGATAGACCGGCAGGGGGACTTTACGGAAAAGACCGCCTTGCTCCACAGCCGCCCAGTCCAGCCTGGAGCCAAGGCAATGCAGCTGGCCGAGCAGGCCAAGCCAGGTGTCCCATGGGTCCTTCTTGCGGCTAAGGGCATGAAGCACCTGCGGTTTGCCCGGGTGCCGCAGCCCTCCGGCCATTCCGGCGAGGATGGCGTCGGGTCCGCATTCAATCAGAACCGAGACCTCCTGATCCAAAGCGTAAGCAAGGCTCTGTTCAAAGCGGACAGCCTCCAGGATATGCCGCAGCCAGTACTCTGCCGCAGGCGGGCCTTCGATCACTTCGGCCGTGACGTTGGAGATCACCGGAATCAGCGGCGCATGGAATACAGTGGCCTCCAGCTCCTTCCTGAACGCCTCCAGCATCGGAGTCATCAGCGGAGTGTGGAAGGCCTGGGACACATTCAGCCGTTTGGCCCCGATTCCCTTGGCCTGCAATACGGCGAGGAATTCCCCGACCGCCTCGCTGCTGCCGGAGACCACCTGATGCGTAATGTTGTATCCGGCAACCCATAAGGAACCGGCAAAAGGCTGCAGCAGCTCTTCCAGCGCGCTGCCTGAAGTGAATATGGCAGCCATGGCTCCGGCAGCCGGAAGCCCGCTCATGAGCCTGCCTCTTGCGGCGACCAGTCTCGCCGCATCGGCAAGGCTGACGATGCCCGCAAGGCATGCGGCGGTCCATTCTCCGATGCTGTGCCCCAGCATATAAGCAGGCTGGATGCCCGCATCCAGCAGCAGGCGTCCAAACGCATAGTCCAGCGTAAAGACGGCCGGTTGGGTAAGCTGCGTCTGGGCAAGTTGTCTGTCATCGGCCTCCCCGCCATAGATGAGTTCCGTCAGCCTCAGGTCCAGATAGGGCTCGAAGGCTGCGGAGCAGGCGTCTACATTTTTCCGGAAAGCGGGAAGTCCTTCATACAGCGCTCTGCCCATGCCTGCATACTGCGAGCCTTGTCCGGTGAACATCAGGGCCATTGCGGGTGAATGAGAAACCGGGGCAGCGGCATGGACTCCGGTCTGCAGCTTTCCGATGAGGTCCTGAACCGAATCCGTCACGGCATGGAAGCGGTGCGGCAATGCGGTTCGCGCGGCATTCTCGGTGTAGCAGACATCTGCCAGCGGATAGTCCCCGTGCTGCTCCAGAAATGCCGCAAGCTCCAGCATCTTCTGCTGCAGCGCATGCTCAGTCTGCGCGGACAGCCCTATAACATGCTTCGCGCGAACCGGCTGCTCCGCTTCAATTGCCGAGGCCCGTGCAGGCGCTTCTTCAACCACCATATGGCTGTTGGTGCCGCCGAAGCCAAAGGAATTGATCGCCGCTCTTCTGGCCTTTCCTTCGGCCACCGACCACTCCTGGGCTGCAGCAAGCAGATAGAACGGCGTCTTCTCAAATTTCAGCATCGGGTTCGGAGCGGAGACATTGATCTGCGGCGGCATGATTTTGTGCTGCAGCGCCAACACCACTTTGATGAAGCCTGCAATGCCCGCCGCTCCCAATAGATGGCCAATATTGGCTTTCACCGACCCAATGGCAACAGACTGCCCCAGCAGCCCCCAGCGCTTGAAGGCACTGTCCAGTGCCCTAACTTCGCTCGGATCGCCGATTTTGGTGCCTGTTCCGTGAGCCTCCACATACTGCACATCCGCCGGACTGAGATTGTGCCTGATGTACAGAGATTCTATCAGCTCCCTTTGCCCGTCCGGATTCGGGGCCATTACGCCGATGGAATGCCCGTCATTATTGATTCCGCTGGCCTTCAGCACCGCCAGCACCGGATCGCCGTCTCTCAGCGCCTGCTCCAGCGGTTTCAGCATCACCAGTCCGGCACCCTCGCCCGGAACGAAGCCGTCCGCGTCAGCCGCGAACACGCTGCTGCGTCCAGTGGGAGACAAGGCTTCGGCGCTGCTGAAATATTGATAGGAGGTCGGCGTCAGCATAAGATGAATGCCGCCGGCAATAGCGGATTCGCATTCCCCCTGCGGATGGAGTCTGCAGCCAGATGCAGCGTGACCAGGGAAGAGGAGCAGGCCGTATCTACCGCCATGCTTGGCCCTTTGAAGTTAAATTCCTGGGAGGTCCGAGCCGGAATCATATTGATGATATTATCCACCAGAAGATTCGGATGGGTTCCCGTAACCCCCAGCTTCCGCTTCCATTCTTCCATAATACGCTCCTGCTGCACGCTCGTCAGTGTAGAAAAGCTGTCAAAGCTCTGCAGATTCATCCGGTTCAAGGTGTTCAGGTGATATTCGAAATAGGAATTACCGCCCGCTCCGACAAACAGCCCGACATCCCTGCCATTCATCTGCTGCCTTGAATATCCGGCCCGTTCAATCAGCTCGTATACCAGCTCCATCACGATCCGCTGCTGCGGGTCCATCACCGCCGCTTCATCCCCGGAGATGCCGAACAGAGCGGCGTCAAAGCCATAAGGGTTATCAAGGAACCCGCCATTGCGGCAGTAGATTTTGCCGAATTCCGGTGTAGGGCTGTAATAATCGTCAATATTCCAGCGGTCCCGCGGCACTTCACCGATGGAATCCTTCCCCTGCAGCAGGTTATGCCAGAATTCCTCCGGACTTGAAGCACCCGGGAACCGGCAGGCCATCGCAATCACAGCAATAGCTGCATCGCCGCTGCCGCTTCCTTGAACAGCAGCGGATTGCCGCTCCCCGGCAGAAGGCGGATTGCCGCCCATATTCACCCTGCGGGCCAGATAGCTGTCCATCTCCTCAATGGTGCGGCATTGGATCAGCAGATCATGGGTCAGTTCAATGTGCAGCTCATCCTCCAAAGCACCCAGAATCTGTATCGCCTTGAGCGAGGTGCCTCCCATGGACATGAATGATTGGTTATACGGAATCGCTGCAGGCGGACGGCCTAGCACTTCAGCCCAGACGCTGCGGATTTTGTCCAGAAAGGCTCCGGGAGCCGCCACAGGGAAAGGTGCCTCAAGGGACGGTGCCTCCAGAGAGTAATCCCCCTTAGTCTCCTCTGCGAAAAACGCGGCGGAATACGACTTATCCTGGAATTCCCCCTTCCGGAAGGCCTCTACAAGAACGAACCGCTGCACTTTGCCGCTTGTCGTCTTGGGGATGGAGCGGATAAGGGACACATAGTCTACAGCGATGCCGATGACCTCATTCACATGACGGAGTATTTTGGCGTAGAACGGCTTAACCTCTTGTTCCTGCAGCCGTACCGTTGAGAAGAGCCCGACTCTCTCTTGTCCTTCCTGTTCATCATGCCAGCCGCACACGGCAATCTTGCCCGGCTCGACCCCGTCCAGCTCCTCAATTACCGCTTCAATATCATGCGCAAAGAAATTCTGGCCGTTGACAAAGATAATGTCTTTAATTCTTCCGATTACCGATAAGCGCCCGTTCAGAACAACGCCGGTGTCGCCGGTCTTCAGCCACCCGTCCTGATAAGACCGCGCGGTAGCCTCCGGGTTATTGATATAGCCCGAAGTCACATTGCGGCCGCGAATCTGAATTTCTCCCACCGTTCCTTGGGGAACGACTGCACCGGAAGCATCGTCCACGATCCGGATTTCCATGCCCGTCACAGGGTAGCCCTCATCGGCTATTAATGAGGCATGCCGGTCATTCTCGCCGATGGCCTCAATCCGCGATTCACCGACCAGCCGCTCGCGGTTGACAGAATGGACCAGCGGCTCTTCGCCAGGCCGGGGGAAGCTGACCGCCAGGCAGGCCTCCGCCATTCCGTATACGGGATACATCGCACTGCGTTTTAGCCCGCTATGCACGAATTTGTCCATGAACTCCCGCATGGTCTTAACCGATATAGGCTCGGCACCGTTATAGAGCAGCCGGAGCGAGCTTAGATCCCAGGACTTCAGCTGCGCTTCCTTCACTCTGCTGCTGACAAGCCGAAGCCCGAAATTCGGGCAGCCGGTGAAGGTAATCCGGTGCTTGTCGATCATATCCAGCCACAGGGTCGGCCTTTTTACAAATTTCATCGGCGTCATATTGAACTGGTTAATCCCGCAGGCCACCGTCGACAGATGGAAGCCAATCAGTCCCATGTCGTGGTGATACGGCATCCAGCCGAGAGAACGGTCATCTTCCGACATCCTTGAGCTGGTGATAATCGATTCAATGTTGGTTAGGAGGTTATCATGGGTCAGAATGGTGCCTTTCGGCACACTTGTGCTCCCGGAGCTGAACTGAATCATCGCCGGAGTATGCGCCCCGGCCAGCATAAGGGTCCCGGTCTGCCCGGCTGTATCCAGCTTTGCGGCTTCCAGAATCCGCAGGCCGCTGATGCCGAGCGTTGTCTCCATCTCATCCCTTGCCTCTGCGAGGCTGTGGTCCGAGATGATCAGCGGCCGTTCCAGAACCTCCCATATCGCCTGCAGCTTGCTGAGGGAGGTATTGATGACCTTCGAGGACGCAGGATAGGAGGCCGGTACGGGGATGATCCCGCCCAGGATGCATGCCCAGAATGTAAGAACGAATTCCCGGCTGTCCTCCAGCAAAATAAGCGCATACTGGCCTGGTGTAAAACCTTGCTCCTGCAGCCCGCCCAGTCGGCGGGTTGCGCCTTCAAGGAGGGCCAGATAGGAGAGAAAGAACTCTGAATTGTCATTCTGCAGGAAGGTAATGCCCCGGTCTTTATTGCCGGACACGTGAATCAGCACATTGGCCAGATTCTCCATTTCCGTAAATCTGCCGGTGATGCTTTCGCCCTTCAGGATGGAAAGTTTGGTTTCTGATTTCTTCCGTTTGGAACTGCTCACAATAATTCCTCCTTCGTTACCCTTACTTTCGATCCTTTTCTTGTTATTGCCGCATGGGCAAGGAACAGGCAGAACAGAAGCACACATACAGTGAATAAATGCTGATTGCCCCATGCATTCATGGCTATTGAGGATAAAAACGGACCTGCCGCTGATCCAAAGCCATAAAATGTGGTAAACAAAGCGTTCCCTGAGGATCTCTCCGCTGGCGTCAGTACCTGGGCCGTAAGCGCCATCGCCAGAGGGTACAGGGGGCCGATGATGAACCCGGAGGCAAAGGAGAACAGCAGTCTTAAAGGCATGCTGCCGGAGTTCACAATACCCAGTAGGGTAAAGATCGAGATAGCTACACATAAAATCAGGCACCTCTTGCATCCGATCCGGTCAGCCAGATAGGTGACCGGCAGCAGGCCGAGGATGCTGCCGACGGCAAAAATACTTAACCCATACCCCGTCTGGGCAACGGCAACATGCTCACGGATCAGATACAGGGGATATAAGGCCACCACAATCGTTTCACCGAAGCCGTAGACAAAAGCGCCGAACAGCGGCAGGTTGATTTTGGACAGCACCTTTTTCCCCGCACGCCCCGGAATGACCAGTGTACCCGGCAGCTTGAAATGGATAACGGCTGAAGCAAGCACCAGACAGAAGCTGCTGAACGCAAACGGCAGCCAGGCCACCTGGTCATAGACCATAGGCGCAAGTGCAGAGCTGGCAATCAGTCCAAGCGCAAAACACAGACTGTACATTCCGCTGACCATCCCCAGACTTTTCTCACCCGTAAGACTGTGGAGCGCCGTCTGAAGTCCCATCATGTTGCAGCTGATGCCTATCCCCATCAGTGACATCAGCAGCAGCCAGACTGCATTCACAGTAAACAGCGGGAAGAGCGCCGAGCAGACCGCTGTAAGCAACAGGCCTGACGTAATGACCCTCTTCATATCGGTGCCTCTCATCGTTCTGTCTGCAGCCATGGAGCCGAGCGCCATGAAGAAAAAGTAGGAGGAGGAGATCACCCCTATCCATATTTCTTCTCCGTGATTCGCCGTCATGTGAGTGGTGGAGAGCGGATTAATGACACCGACAGAGGTGCCTACCAGTAGGGCGATACCGTAAATAACGGCTTTCCCCCTCCAAAAAGATCACCCAGCTTCCCTGTCTTGTGCGTCTTTTGTTCCATCATGCCGCCTCCATTACGGCTGCCTGCGCTGCACGGCCTGAAGCATCTGCATCTGCTGTGCCCCGAACCAGTGCATATCCTGCTTGCCGTAGACTTGTACAGCCTCGCCGGTAATATAGTCCGCACGCGGAGAGGCCAGGAACACCACCGAGTCCGCAACCCCGGACGGCGGAATTGCCCGCTTCTTGAACGCCGCCGGCGCCATATCGGTGTCCACGAGCGCCGGGCATACAGCGTTCACCTGGATGTTGCTGTTCTTCAGCTCTTCTGACAGTGCACGGGTCAGTCCGAGCACCCCGTGCTTGGATGCCGCATATGCACTCATCATCGGATAGCCGATAAATGAGGAATCCGAGCCGATGTTGATAATCTTGCCCTGCTTTTGCTTGATCAGATAAGGGATCACCGCGTAGCAGAAATGATAGGTTCCCAGCAGATTCACCTGAATGATCGACTCCCACACCCCCGGACTCATGTCGGCCATCGCCGCCATGCCGGTAATTCCGGCACCGTTGACAAGAATATCAATACGGCCGAAGCTTCCAATAATCTGTTCAACCGCCTTATTGACGCTTGGAGCGTCACTCACATCGGCGGATACGGACATGGCCTTCACCCCGAGCCGGCGGATTTCATCTGCGGTTTCCCGGAGCTGCTGCCCGGATCTGGATACCAGCACAATGTCGGCCCCTTCACCGGCCATGGACAGGGCTATGCTCCGTCCGATGCCTCTGCTGCCGCCCGTTATGACCGCTACTTTGTTGGCCAGCAGTCCTTTTCTGGGAGCCGGGGGCAGCACCGGGGTATCCTGGATGGACTCCAGAAGCTCAAGGGCTTGCTCCCTATACTGCTCAGCCAGACTTTGGATCGTAGCGGCAGCATAAAGATTGGCCGAGTACTCGATCTCAACGGTCAGCTTCCCTTCTTCAATGGAGAAAAAGAATTCAATGACCGATATCCGTTTTTGACCCGGCAGTGAAAATCTGCGGTCCATGCCTTCTCTGGAAAATTCCAGGCCCGGCAGGCGGGGGGCATCCCGGTTTCCGAGATAGTTCGCCCGGATTGGAGTCAGCTTCACATCCGGGTACATGTAGCGCGGCAGATTCTCGGATACCAGATCATAGCTCACTCCGCCAAGCGGCACATTTTCAAGGCCTTTGCGGATGCTTGCGATCAGATTGCTCCAATGGCTGTCCTTCTCCACATTTATGCCCAGCGGAAAATTCACGGCAAAGTTGCCCGGTGTTTGCATGAAATTCTGTCCGCTGCCCAATTCTCTTCCGTGCACCCGATGGCTCACCACAACCTCCGGCTGTCCGAAAAAAACGCTCAACTCCTTATAGAGGGGAGCCAGTAAAATCGGATACACATTGCTGTTGAAATGCTTCTTGGCCCTGGTCAGAAGCAGCGAGGTCTGCTCCCGGTCAAAAGTGAAGCGCTGAGTCGCAGCAGACTGTTCGTCGTTGGGGCCCTTGATGAAATCTGCCGGCAGCCTGCACACGGATTCAGGAGGGAAATGTGTGGACCAGTAGCCTGCGTACTCTTTCCCGTGGATTCTTTTTTCTCCTGGACCGCCCGGACAAAATCGGCAAACGGTTTGGCATCGGGAAAGCTTATGTGCCGGGCTCCCGGACTCAGCGAAGCGTAAATCTGCCAGACCTCCTGCAGCAGCAGCTGATTCGTGACCACATCCGAAATCAGGTGATGCCCGACCGCCGCAATCTCATAGACCGCTTCCGATACCTGAACGACAATGATCCGCCATAACGGCCATTGGTCCACCCGGAACCCTTGAATCGCTTCTGTCAGAATCGCCCCGATTTCTTCATTTCTTTCAGCTTCTTCCATATGGCTTCCATCATAGAAATCCACATTGCTCCCCAGCTCTCCTTGCAGGAACCTTTGTTCAAAGCCGTTATCCTTCCGCTCCAGAATGCTTCTCAGCGCGTCATGGCGCCGGTTCAGCATCATGACAGCCTGCTTGAACTGCTGTAAATCCAGCGGCTGCTTGTATAGGAAGCGGGTATAGCCCGCCCAGCAGTATGGATCATCGAAATAATTCATCAGCCAGCTCTGCGCCGGCGCAAGCGGGAGCAGGTCCCCTGCGTTCAGCGGCTCACGCTCCGCCGGAGGAACCTGGAGCTCTGAAGCTTGAGGCGTTTGAGGCGCTTGCCCTGTCCCGCTGAACATAACACTCAGCGCCTTGCGGTCCAGCTTGCCGTTCGGATTCTTGGGCAGCCTGGGCAGCCATTCCACCCGATGTGGAATCATATAATACGGAAGCTTGCGGACGGCGAAGTTTTTGATCTCCTGGTCCGGCACCTGCTTGCCAGCCAGGCAGGCAAGCAGCAGCTGTTGTCCGGGCGCGGGCTGCGTGACAATCACCGCCGCCTCGGCCACATGGTCATGGCTGCCCAGCACAGCTTCAATTTCGCCCAGCTCCACACGGAATCCGCGCAGCTTCACCTGGTTGTCGGTGCGTCCATGGTACTCATAGCTTCCGTCCGCCCTTTTGACCGTCAAATCACCTGTGCGGTAGATAAATTCTCCCGGAATCTCCGGAAACGGGTTGGGGTGGAAGGCTTCGCGGGTTTTTTTCGGGTTGTACAGATACCCTTTGGCCAGTTGAATGCCGCCGATCCACAGCTCGCCAAGTTCACCCTCCGGCACTTCGCGCATGTGCTCATCCAGATTTTTGATATACACGCCGGGAATCGGCTTGCCGATAGGAATGCTCCTCTCGCCTGCTGAACCCGGCCGTTGTGAAATGATATGGAAAGTAACATCGATAGAAGCCTCGGTAGGACCATACAGATTAGCCAGCTTCGTCTTATTTCCATAGCGGTCCATCCATTTCTGCACCGGGCGGAGCGGCAGCCCCTCTCCACTGAAAATCAGCCAGCGAAGCGCAGGAAATGTATAGCTCTCATCCTCCAATGAATCTACAAATTCACCGAACAAGGAGGGCACGAAATGCATGACATTAATTCCGGTGTCCGTCATCCACCGGGCCAGGCTCCAGGGATTCTTGACAATTTCCTGCCTTACGGGGCATACCGTTCCGCCGTACATCAGCGGCCACAGCAGCTCCCACACGGAAATATCGAAGCAGCAGGAGGTCTTCTGGGCCACACGCTCGCCAAGCTGCAGGCAGAAGGTCTGCTGATGCCATTCCAGCCGGTTCATATAGCCGCGGTGATTCAGCATGACTCCCTTGGGCTTCCCGGTTGAACCCGATGTATATAGAACAACCATCAGGTCATGAGGGGCGCTGTCCACCCGCAGATCACCGGCGGGGCAGCTCTGCCACTCTTCCGTTCCCGTCTGTTCAAAATGGCCGTGGGTTTCATACCCTTCATCGAGAAAGATCACTTTCCGGATAGAAGGACTCTTCTGAACTATAGGGTCTGTCTGCTTTTGCAGCGACTGCTCTGTGAGCAGGATACTGAGCTGCGCATGCTCCGCAATATATTCAATCCGGTCAGCGGGATACATCGGATCAAGCGGCACATAAGCCGCACCCGCCTTCAAGATTCCCAAAATTCCGATCAGCATAAGATGGCCAGGGAACGTCAGAATGCCGACCAGGCTCTGCGAACGCACCCCTTGTGAAATTAAATAATGCGCAAGCCGGTTGGACTGTTCGTCCAGCTCACGGTAGGTAACCTCCCTGGTGCCGTCTAATATCGCAACTGCATCGGGAGTTGCCTTGCACTGCCGGGAAATATGGAGATAGGGAATTTCTGCAGCAGAGTCCCGGTCTGCCGGTTCAATCGCATTATTAACATGTGAAATGTGGGTAATGATTTCATTCAGAGTCCTGCATTCAAGCAATGACGCCTTGTCGGCATGCCCGAATACTTTACCCAGCCTGGTAATCAGCCGGATGCGCTGCAGGGAATCCATCCCGAGTTCTGCCTCCATATCCTTGAGCAGGGCTTCCTCGTCAAGCGCCGTTCCGGAAATATCCCGGACTATTCCGTACAGCCTTTTTCTTATTTCCGCACTATGCGGCCCTTCGGTATCTGCTGCGGCAAGCACCGGCTTGCCCACTGGTCCCATTCCGGCAAGCTGGCTGAGGTTATCCATGAACCTGTCCATATGCTCCCCGATATAATCATCATCAAAAAAGCTGCTGTCATAGTTGGCCGTGATCATCAGCCTGCCTTGAAACAATTCAGCCAGGCAGTCAATCGTTCCCGGATTGGTTCCTGTATAAGCTTCATAATCGTAAACTTCGTAATCCCCGTATCGCGTGTGTATGGATGTATTGCCTACAAATGAAAGATATAGGTTTGATTTCAACGTAGAGCGGATCATGGAGGCCACCGCTTCCGGCATAACGCCGTTCTGCAGATGGATGGTGTCTTTAGCATACTGCGCAGCTCTGTA
Organism: Paenibacillus sonchi; assembly: GCF_016772475.1. NCBI lineage: Bacteria > Bacillati > Bacillota > Bacilli > Caryophanales > Paenibacillaceae > Paenibacillus > Paenibacillus sonchi. The sequence goes on along the minus strand of NZ_CP068595.1, from coordinate 4,091,657 downwards.
GGTCTGCGCCCTGTCTATGCCTGAGGATAGTTGATTGGTGAATTCTTCATGTGTCCTGTTAATTAATGATTCCCATTCTTCATTTGCATCCCCGCAGGTGAAGCTGAGTGCAAGATTCTGGGCAAAGGCGCTGAGCACCTCCGAAGCATCCGTGTGGGGGTAGAGCCTGCCGCCTGTCGGAAGATTCAGAATAATCCGATTCCGCTCTTCCCCTGCTGCTTGATCGTCTTAAGATAGGCGCTGACCAGAAGAATAAAAAGAGAAGTGCGCCAGGTCTTGGTAGAGGCAATCAGCCGTGCTGTTATTTCCTCGCCGATCCAGTATTTGCGGGAATGAATTACGGCTCCGGCAGCACCTGCTGCATTTGCCTTGCGGCTTGCCCCGCCGGGGTTGAAGAAGTAGGCTCCGCGGCCCTGCTGCTGCAAATACCGGTCCAGCGCCTCCATCTCTTCCGGGGCATTCCAGGCATTGATTTCAGATACAATGCGGTTATATTCCCCGGCTGGCAGCGCGGGCCTCAGCTTGGCTGCTTTGTTGTGCGACCCGGCTCCGTAAATCTCCAACAGTTCTCTCAGAATCTGCTGGTTGCCCAGACCGTCCGAGATCATATGGTTAATATCCAGAATCAGCTCGTATTCCAGGTCGGCCGTCTGGATAACTGACAAAGAATGCAGCGGCCAGCGGGTGATATCCAATTTCTCATTCAGCGAGGCTTCGAACCTTTCCGAGATCCACCGGAGCCTCGCTTGTTCATCCAGATGTCTGATATCCAGGACGGGAATTTCCGGCGGCACTGCAGCCTTCAGTAATTGGAGGCGATACCCCTTCAAGCTCGCGTTCGCCGGCTCCGTGATGAAGACAGCCCGCAGTACAGGATGGCGGCGGATCAGCTCGCCCCACGACTTCCGCAGGTTGTCGGCATCCAGTCTCCCCCTCACGCGCACCCCTGACGTTATGGTCAGGTTGGCTACCGACAAATAAGTAATCAGAAATAAATATTGGGAATGTAATATTTCAAGAAATTCAGGCTCATTTTCAGGAATCTCCGCCACAAAAGTGTTCCCGTCACCTGCAACCGCCGGCGTACCGCTGTTTCCCTCGTTGCGGACGGCCAGCATTTCCACGATATCTCCAACCGTATGCATGGACATGAGCGACGCCGCTATAGTGCTTTCGCTGCGTCCGCCGGCTGAATCGGCAGGGAGCAATGAAACCATCTCGCTCATTAAGGTAATCATTTTAATGGAATCCAGGCCCAAATCCCGCTCCAGATCCATATCGGTATGCAAATCTTCGGACTTATGTCCGGTAATGCTGGAAATCAGCCTGCAAACCTCTATTTTCAACTGTTCGCGCAGATCAGGGGGAGCGGAATGAATCTGGACTGCAGGGTGCTCCGGCCAGGTATCCTCTTGCACTTGAAGCACAGCACTGGCCGCAGTCTGCACCTCTGCCCCTTGCTGCCGGGCATGTTCCCATTCCTCAAAAATCTGCACAAGCTCGCCGACGGTTTGCAGACCCATCAAGACAGTCACCGGGTATGCGGCCGTAAAATCCTCCATTTGCTCTGCCGGGACCAGTCCGATCAATTCATTCATTAAGGTAATCATTTTGATGGAATCCAGCCCCAGATCATCTTCCAGATACATATCCGAATTCAAATCTTCGATCCTATGACCCGTTACATTTGAAACCAGCTGATAGACCGCTTGATTAGTGCCGCTTGAGGCACTTGATGAACGAACAAACATTTTGCTCACTAAGCCACTCCCCCTCGCATAGGTAATTTTTGTTACAAATAATCTTATATAAGATTTTTACCTTGCAATGGGATTTTGTGTCAATGATGTTTTACCTAAATTCTCTTATTTTATAAAATTTAACATCTATTTTACGATATGGATGTTTTCCAATAGTCCGATAGGGTACAAACATTTTGAACCTGTTTAAAGTGGCTGCGGTGGCTGCCGTATAATCAGTAATTGCGCTGGTGTCAACCGTTTGCCTGAAATATATAGCTTAACTATTTAAGACAACTTAAAAACACCGGCTGCCTGAATAACAGCCACCGGTGTCTTGGATCAAGCTCTCATTTCATCCTCAGGCATGAACAGGCAAGAGAATACCCACCTCACTGAACGCGCTTGTCACAACCGAGATTGCGGATTGTGGTAGTTCCCCTTGCCGGATCAGCTTCTCTGCTGCGATAAGAAGGGCCTTAAGCAGATCAACAAACTTAGCGTCACGGCGTATGGTTCCACGGTCATGCAAAGCTGTGTACCATAAAAGCGTTGCCGGGTCTGTCCCCAGCTGCATCGCAGCGAGAAAAAAGGCTTTATTCGGTATCCCACTGAAATAATGCACGCCGCCTCCGTCATCGCTTAACGGAATATCCATATACTTGCTGAAATGGGCAACCTGCCTGTCCCCGAAATAGGCCGTTCCCGGCTCCTTCATGGATCGGAGAGCTTTGCCTCGAAATTCAGAACCAACTATTTCATCACCGATGAGCCAGTCGGCTGTTTGTGCTGTTTGTCCTTTTACATACTGCTGCACAGCAGTTCCAATGACATCTGAGAAATGCTCATTTAGCGCTCCGGATTGTCTCGTATAGTCAAGATGATTGACATATTCGGTAACACCGTGCGCCATTTCATGGGCCACAACGTCTATACTCCTTCCCAGATTAATGAAGCGTTTTCCATCTCCGTCACCCAGAGCCAATTGATTTTGGCTGGGTAACCACACTGCATTATTGTAGTCTTTCCTAAAATGAACATTACTGATGACATCCATGCCATTTCCATCAATGGAATTCCGGTTTAACATCAATTTGAAATACTCCAGCGTTTTGCCGCAGAAATCGTAAGAAAGGTTTACAACCTGATCGCTGTTCGGAGGGTCTCCCTCCTGGCGGGCCAACTTATGCTGGAGCTCTCCTGTGCCCTGACTGTCATACACACCGCGTTTGGGGTAAACACTGGCATTAGCTTCTAATGTATTATTTCCCGCCTGACTTTCTATGTTCTTTTTTTTACCTGGTCCTCCTTCATAGCCAATTCCTGCATACCAGCAAGTGTTCGCTTGGCATCCTCATCCCCTTTTTCCGCTAATTCCTCCAGTATATATTTAGGAATGAACCCTTCCTCGCGTTCAAAATGTTCGCTCATATTGATGCTCCTTTGCAGTTTTTGGGCTAACGGTGAGAAACCTCCTTATGCTGCATAGCCTACGAATACTGGGTTAAGTCTGGTTTATTGTTTCTCCAATACTCAGCCAACAACTCCCGGGCAGTTAAAAAAAGCAAGCCGTTGCCTTCTGATGTTTTGGGACTGCCCAGTGGAAGGGTGCATCTGACAATCTGCGCATACAGCTCATCTTCAGTTAATGTGCGGTTGAATTGGGTTTCGCTTTGATAATAGTTGAGCACAAGGGCCAAAGCCCCTGCAACATGGGGAGAAGACATCGAAGTACCCGAAATTACTTTATAGGGCTCGTTGCGATTGGGGACCAGATCAAGGGGATAGCAGGACAATATATTGACACCGGGGGCCGTTATATCGACCTCATTATTCTCCGTTAAGAAATGGGCTTGCTTTCCGCTAAAATCAACTGCACCTACCGAGGTGCATTCATTGTAAGCTGCCGGATAACGTTTTTCATTCTTTTCGCTGTTGCCTGCCGCACAGACTACAATGATGCCTTTGTCTACAGCCCGCTTGATGGCTTCGTGCATAGCCTCATGCCCAGCTCCGGCGGAGAGAGACATATTGATAATCTGAGCCTGCTGCTCAATGGCATAATCAATCGCCTCTGCAATCCATTCGGGACGGCCGCTCCCTTCACGGTTCAGCACCTTCAGGATTATTAGACTTGCTTCCGGCGCCACGCCTACCACGCCGTTGTCGTTTTTGGTAGCGGCAATTGTTCCGGCCACATGGGTTCCATGTCCATTGTAGTCCTTGAAGCTCTCTTTATTTCCTCCGTCATCATCGGTAAAATTCCGTCCCCCGACAATCCGGTCCTTCAGATCTGGGTGATCTTTATCGCAGCCTGTATCCAGAACGGCAATTTTTACACCTCTGCCATATTGTCCTTTCTCCCAAAACGCCGGTGCCTGGATCATTTGCACCCCCTTTGGGATTTCTTTAATATGGCGCGTTACATCCGCTGTTTGAAAAGGCTGAAGCTCTACTCCATCGCTGATGAGTGTACTTGTTGAAGACATTGGATTACCTCCATTATGCTTATTTTCACTTAATTATTGCTGAGATGGCTTATACACACTGAAATCAATCCGATCAGCCAGTTCGGGCAGATCAATAAAAGGATTCCGGTTCCCCTGGATTTCAAAAATGGCCTGATTTCTGTGTTTTTCAAATTTCAGTTTGGGCGGGAAAGCCTTGTGCCATTTCAACAATACGTCCATATCCTGCTTCATAACATACACTTTCTCAATTTTAGAGGGGTAGCGGAGAATGAAATAGAGCATCGCTCTCGCCACTACACCTTTGGCATATTCAGGCTCGAATTGTCCATCTGTCGCTCCGTCACCGCCTTCACCTTTTCCGCAATCACCCCGTACTGAATCCGTTCTGAACTGATCGGGATTGAAGTCGGAGAAGTCGGAATATACTTTATTCCCTCTAAATGAATTGCATTGTACATCACAGTAAAACAGGTGATGCATATCCCCCGCATTGGTTCAGCTTTGTCAAACCATGATTGAGGCACGACATGTTCAATGTTTACGTTATGCCCAAGTGAATTTATTTCATCTGCCGCAGCAACCATGGCCTCGTCTTCTTCAATAACCTTATGTGGTTCGGCTTCTTTGCCGGAATAAATGCTTCGCAGGAGTCCGTCATCGTGCAGATCAACCCAGGTTTTTAGATAATCGTCGCTTTTTTTGTAATTGATCTCATTCTCGTGTTTACTCGTAAGCAATTTGTTCAAGGCATTAAACAGAGCCTTTCCATCCTGCTCATTCCGGTTCAGCTGCGCATAAAACTGCTCTATATCCGCTTTGTCTTTGGCAGCGTCAAAATACTCCCTGGCCTCTCTGCGGAATTTCTCCAGATTGGCATCCAGAATTTGCAGCTTGCTTGCTGTGTTCACAGCCATATCGTTCGGACGAATAGTTGTACCCATCATTTACATCTCCTTGTGTTTAAAAATTAAATGCAACATCAACAATCTCATAGCCTTGTGCTGTGCCCAACCTATATTCCTTCAAAGTGTTTTGTTTTATAAATTAAATTATTGTATTTATATCAAATAATTAGAAATTATTTCAACCTTAATCCAAAGTTAATGATTTGTATGTTGGCGAATACTTCGTAAAAGAGTTCACAATAATAATTTTTGAATGAAATATTCTAGAGGAGTTGAAATGTTTTGTTAAAAGATGATTTTTTCTATTCGCAGGGAAAACGCGTTCCACTTACCAAAGCTAAGAATGTAGTTGCAGTAAAAGAGCCCCCGGAAAATGAACACAACGCTAGGACTGAATCCATGACCACAGACCGCAAAGCCATTGTGAACATTCCCCAATATGGAATCCGCATCTATGAAGGCGGGACAAGCAGCCGCAATTTTACTGCAGATACTGCAGACAGTGATGAGCTGCCGGTCTTTGAACAAACAGCCGGTGATTACATGATTGCAACAAATGAGTTTCACGCCAAGTTCAAACCGGAGGTCACTGAATCCCAAATAAACGAAATGAACCAGAAATTCGGTGTAAAGATTGTGGAGAAACTGCCTTACGATGAACATCTGTACAGACTGGAGATTATTCCGGGTGAGAACAAGCTTGGTGTAGTGGAAACAGCCAATGCCTATTATGAATCCGGTGAGGCAATTGAAGCTGAACCCAATTTTATCCGCAAAAAACATGTAAGAGACACCACGTCTAATGTCATTTTAGCGGAACAAGCCAACGTAACCGAACGCTCAGGGAGTGATTACCTTCCGGAGCAATGGCATTTGGAGCATACAAAAGTCACTGATGCATGGGAGGTTGCCAAGGGTGCAGGTGTTACCATCTGCATTATGGATGATGGAGTAGAAACCTCTCACCCGGAATTTCAGAATCGGATTGTGAAACAGCGTGATTACAGTGACCCTAATCTCCCGAACGATGGAAATCCGAATTTCACATCTGATAATCATGGCACTTCTGTTGCCGGAGTCGCCGCCGCTGCTGGTGTTAAGGCATATGGAGCTGCTCCCGCCAGCCAGATAATAGCCATACGTTCTCCTGATTACTTGGGCGTGAATGCTGAAGCCGAAATGTTCGACTGGGCTGTAAGTGAAGGTGCAGATGTGATCAACTGCAGCTGGGGACCACCAGATACTAACAATCCTAATACCGATGGGGAATATCCGTTGCCACTGCTCGTTCGAGCAGCCATTCATAACGCAGCAACAAGAGGAAGGAACGGAAAAGGGGTAGTTATCTGCTGGGCAGCCGGAAATGGCGACCAATCGATGTCCAGTGATCAATATGCTGCCAACCCCGATGTATTGGCGATCGCTGCATGTACAGATAGCGGTGAAAGATCCTATTATAGTGATTATGGCAATGAAGTCTGGATCTCCGCTCCTTCTAATGGAGGAAGCAAGGGGATTATTACAACAGACCGTTCAGGCAACAAAGGTTACAACCGCGGAAGCAGCTCCAGCGATCTTCAGGATTCTAACTACACGGGAAGATTTGGAGGAACATCATCTGCTTCTCCTCTTGTAGCTGGTATCGTTGGTTTGATGTTATCGGCAAACCCGGCTCTCACCTTGCAGCAAGTAAAAGAAATCCTTGCCCGCACAGCAGATAAGATCGGTGATCCTGCATCGTATGCCCGCGAAACTGCTGTAGGCCGGCATAGCGATTTGTATGGCTACGGACGGGTAAATGCACTAAAAGCCGTGCAAGAAGCTAAACGGCTGGGAACTGGCATATGAAGCTCTTCTCAACGCTGATCATTACGAATTCCTTAGAAAAACTGCAGGCGCTAAACCAATTCGATCTAGATCTGAATCGTCATTCTGCTGTAGTACAGAACGACCAACACTTCTCTATTCAAGGAATTCTTAGTGAGGATCAAATTCATCGAATCCGCCAAGCCGGATACTTCGTTGAAGTAAAAGAGGATCTGACCAAGCAGGCCGCCGATCGGCTTCAGGAAGTTTCTCCTGTCAACCGTTTTGCTGATCCTGCAAATGCAACAGAGGCCAAGGAAAGAACGATTCTAGGCTATCTGACAGTTGAGGAAATTGATAGCTTCATTACGGGCCTGCAGCAGCAATATCCGGAAACCGTTACTTTGATTGATCTCCCGCATCCAACTTGGGAAGGCCGCAAATGCCGGGCTCTCCGGCTTCGGACGACAGTTCAGGCAGATCGGACAGGTGTGCTCATTTTAGGAAATGTACACGCAAGGGAATGGGGTGGCTCCGATATTTGTATACATTTTCTGACGCAAATACTTCGAGCTTATCACGACAAAACACCTGTTACTTATGGTGGTAAAAAATATGAGCATGAGCAAATCAGAACGTTAATGGACCGGTTGGACATCTATGTATTTCCCGAGGTGAATCCAGATGGCAAGGTCTACTCTCAATCTGCAGATTTAGCGGAAAATCATCAGAACGTATGGTGGAGAAAAAATAGGCGGCCTAACGGTCCGCATCTGCCCATGGGTGTTGATCTCAATCGTAATTTCGACTTTCTCTGGAGCAGCGAAATTGGTTCATCTAACGATCTTTCAAGCTATATTTATAAAGGTCCTTCCCCCTTCTCTGAGCCGGAGACGCAGAATGTAAAGTATCTTTTGGATATCTATGACAACATTCAATACTTCACAGACATACACAGCTTTGGAGGATTAATCCTGTATAACTGGGGAGATGATAATAACCAGAGTAATCAACCGGAACAGAACTTCAAAAATCCAGAGTTTGACGGCAAACGAGGCAAAGTGGAAGGAAACGATAGCGGCGATTACAAGGAATACATCGAAGTTCAGGATGAACACATAGAGATCAAGCTGGCCCATCGAATGAACGACGCTCTGCGTTCGGTTCGAAATCGAAGCTATACCGTTCAGCAGGCAGTCGGACTATACCCAACTTCAGCTACTTCAGATGATTACGCTTATAGCAGACATTTGATAAATCCGGCACGCGCTAAAATTTACTCGTTTACGATTGAATTTGGCTCACCCGATGGGGAATTCGTTCCTCCCTACCAGGAGATGAGAAAAATCATGAATGATGTTAGTGCCGCTTTAACAGAAATGTGCTTGTACGCTGCTACCCAAATTAAAGAGCAGAACAATCAAACTGTAGAAAAAGCAATCCGCTGAGATCTAATGAAAATCCAATAAATCAAACAATAAAAGGATTGCCGGAGAACAGCGGCAGTCCTTTTATTGTTTCATATGGACTTACATGTAAATACCCACTATCGATTCCAGCGCCGGTGCCAGCTCCCCATTCCTCTCTTTCTTCTCCAATAAAGAAGCCCCATTCCTTACTCCCATTCAGACAGAAGGAAGTGCATTAAGCTCATCAATGTGCTACCGTTAGAAGTGTACTCCTGGAGACGGCTTCCGGTGAGTTGATCTTACTCAAGCAAAGGAGAGTTATTCACCTATGAAAAGCATTGCTGTTTTTTGCGGGTCACGTGATGGAGCTTCACCCGTCTACAAAGAAAGCGCCCATGCGCTGGGAAAAGTGCTGGCAGAACACGGCATCACCCTGATCTACGGCGGGGCGACTGTCGGCCTCATGGGTGAGGTGGCGGACGCCGCTTTGGAAGCCGGAGGGGACGTGATCGGGGTCATCCCCCATTTTCTCAAAAGCCGGGAAATCGAACACAAGCATCTCACGGAACTGATTCTGGTGGATTCGATGCATGAACGCAAATTAAAAATGTCGGAGCTGGCTGAAGGCTTCATCGCTTTGCCGGGCGGCCCGGGGACGATGGAGGAGTACTTTGAGATTTTTACGTGGGCGCAATTGGGGCTGCATCAGAAGCCTTGCGGAATTTTGAATGTACATCATTATTATGATCCGCTGATTGCCCTGTTTGACCAAATGGCCCGGGAGCAGTTCATGCCGGACAAACACCGGTCCATGGTCCTCACCGATGTCTCTCCCGAGGGCATGATCCGGCAATTCCTGAACTATTCCCCGCCGCCGGTGAAGACGTACCTCACGGATGAGCGTACCTGATTAGTGCAGAACACATAAGTCCTTATAGTCCACAATAGACCGGGTCCGCCGGGTTAAGAAAAATAGCATTGCTTAGATCTCATATTGTTACACCACATGCACAACGCTTGATCGGATCGCGTGGTTAAGACACGCACTGCGGGCCGTATGATTATGGTGTGGGTCATTCTGCGGACACGCTGAGCTCCCTTCGCGATCGATCCGCAGCCGTTACGGACCGGAAAGCCGTTATTGATAGAAGATTCCTCTATTCCGCAGGACAGCGGACTCAGTTGCCTTTATTTGTCCCTTTCCCCTTTATTCCAGGCTCCATCGAACGATATAACGGCTCCTGAGTCCGTAACTGCTGATAAAACAAGATTTTTGGCAAAATAAGGGCTCCTCTGTCCGCTTCAGTCCGCGGATGGTGCCCAATCCTCCTGCATCGCTTATATTCTCTGAGGCTTCCAAGTATAATTACCTATACAAGAATAAAACGGCTACGCAGTCCTTCATTGGACAGTGTAGCCGCTCTTCATTTCATTCCTCTTTGACCCGGTCAGCAGCTCAAGTGAAAAAGGTGAACTTAATTCTTCCCCAGTTTTCCGCGCCTGTCCAGATTCTGCATTCCCTACTGCAAAGCCATGTGATCCACACTTTTTGCATTGTATAATTTCCTTGTACAAACAGGAACGGCTTCGGCGACTGTCTAGGGACAGTGTCTTTTCAGCAAGAACATACAGGGCCGCCCCATCCGCAGAAAAGTCCCGCGTCTGTGACAGCCCTATGCCTGCTGCTGCTATTCCTTGTGTGCCTCAGGCCAGCTTGACCAGGCTGTAATTCTTCTTGCCCTTGCGGATGATTATGAAGCGCCCGCCGATGGCGTCTTCAGCCGTCACTTCCGTCCCGAGTTCGGTGACGCGCTCCCCATTGAGCGAAATCGCTCCCTTGGTGATATCCTCACGCGCCTGGCGTTTGGACGGCTCAATGCCCAGATCGACCAGCCAATCCACGATGTTCTTGGATTCCTTGCCGGAGGTGTAGGTCGGCATTTCCTTGAAGCCTTCCTCGATTTCTTCCGCAGTGAGGGAGCGGATGTCGCCGCTGAACAGGGCTGCGGTAATACGCTTCGCCTGTTCCAGCAGCTCCTCGCCATGAACGAAGCGGGTCATTTCCTCGGCCAGCGCCTTCTGCGCTTCGCGCTTATGCGGCTCGGTTTGCACCTTTTCCGCCAGCGCCTCGATTTCCTCCCGGGTCAGGAAGGTGAAGTATTTGAGGTATTTCACCACATCGCGGTCGTCGCTGTTGGCCCAGAACTGGTAGAACTCGTATGGGGTCGTTTTTTTCGGATCAAGCCAGATCGCGCCGCCTGCGCTTTTGCCGAATTTCGTTCCGTCCGATTTAAGCATCAGCGGAATGGTCAAGCCGAATACTTTGGCGTCCGCCCCTTCTTTTTTACGGATCAGGTCCAGACCGCTTGTGATATTGCCCCATTGGTCAGAGCCGCCGACCTGCAGCTGCACATCCTCATGCTGGTACAGGTGCAGGTAGTCCAGTGACTGCAGAATCTGGTAAGCGAATTCCGTGAACGAAATCCCGCTGTCCAGACGGCTGGAGACAACATCCTTGGCAAGCATGGTGTTGATGCTGAAGTTTTTGCCATAATCCCTCAGGAATTCGATGACGTTAATCTTGTGGGTCCAGTCATAGTTGTTGACCATACGCACCTGATTGTCGCTTTCCGTCACAAACAGCTTCTTCATCTGCGCCGTCAGGGCGTCCACATTCGCCTGCACCTGTTCCAGCGTCTGGAGGGAGCGCTCACTCTGCCGTCCGCTCGGATCACCGATCGTTCCCGTAGCCCCGCCGATCAGGATCACCGGACGGTGTCCGGCAAGCTGGAAGCGTTTCAGCACCATAAAGGGGATCAGATGGCCGATATGCATGCTGTCGCCCGTAGGATCAACACCGCAATAGAGTGACACTGACTTGGTATTCGTTAATTCCCGCAGTCCTTCCGCATCCGTCTGCTGGTTAATCGCATCGCGCCATTCCAATTCATCAATAATGTTCAAGCTGATACAGCCCCTTTGTCCATATTTTCGTATCCATCCGCTGTACGCTGAAACAAGCAGCGCTGCACTCTAATTCCGGTAGCTCAAGCGAGTTGAAACGGCTACTCCGCCCTATAGGGATGCTTTGGTTTCATCGTGAACCATAAGGGTCACAGGGGGTGTGAACCATAGAGATCCTTATCTTTCCGCACAAAAAATCGCCCCTTGTCTATTCAGACACAGGGACGATTATAATTAACCGTGTTACCACCCAGATTGCACGAACGGCCTGACGGCAGAGTCCGCACCACTCTTAAGCGAGGTATCGTTCGCTTGATTTCCGCTTGGCATTACCCAAGATACTCCAGAGTGTAATTCGCAGTCCATGTGTGTGCCAGGGTTCCATCCCCCAGGCTTTCTGTGACAGGGACAAAGGCTGCTACTGTCTCGTTCAACGTATGTCAGCTATATGATTACTGAAAGTATAGTCAATTCGAAATTTGTTGTCAATGCCGGGCCCGGTAGCTTTCCGCCACAAGAGTTCTTTGCTCCTCATTCAGACGCGGGCAGGTGTAGCAGTAGCCGTAATCCTCCGTCATATAGTTCAGGCAGCAGGCTGTCTTCATCAGAGGCAATCTGTTCGGGTCGACCAGCGGCTCCAAGGCGCGGATCTGAGCGGCGAACGGGTTTCTGGGACGGCCGAACACGGACCGGGCCTCTAAGCCTTCTTGTAAAAAACGGTAATCGTCAGAGATTCTGGCCTTGATCCGCTCCCTTCGTTCCTCCTCCAGCAGCTGCCGGATATCACGGTAGAACCAGGTAGGCAGCTGGCCCCACAGCTGGCTGATATGCAGACCGCTTGCGGCGGACAGGCTCTCCAGCAGCGGCCTGGCCTGGCCGCCATAGAAGCCGGCCAGCACTTCGGCCAGCCATTGACGCCGCGGCAGCTCGCCTTCAGGGCTCTCGCGCTCCCGCCAGTGCAGCGGGCGGAAGGAGAGGTCAGGCCGTTTGCTGCTGAGGCTCATCTGCAGGACAAGGTTGTCTAGTGAGAAATCGGGGGTGCTGTCACGGACTGATACACAATATTGGAGCGCGAGCCCCGCCCCGCCGAAGCTGACGGCGGTAAAAGCTGCCGCCGGCTGCCTGTTGTCCGCCCGCAGCAGGCTGCGGTAATGATCCAGAAATTCTTCCATCCGCGAAGCCTGCAGCAGCTCTGCTGCCGGAATGACAATGGCTTCAGGCTCCGCTGGAAGCAAGGTAATGCCGTACCGCTGCTCCAAAAAATCCATAATGCCCATATACTCAGCTCCTTAGGATGCTTCTAATCTATCCGGGTTTCAGCCCCGCTGCAGCAGTACTTTCTCCTGCGGCAGAGGCAGAGAACCCGTTACGGCCTCTGCTGCTATCCTTCTCCCTTTCCCGTGGGGAATGCAGAGCGGTGTTCCGAACAGCGGATCGCGGATCACCTCGCAGTCGAGCTGGAACACCGCTTTAACCGTTTCAGAAGTGATGATGCTCTCCGGCGCCCCTTCGGCGTAGATGTTCCCCGCATGCACAGCCACCATGTGATGGGCGTACCGGCAGGCCAGATTCAGATCATGCAGCACCATGACAATGGTCCGCCCCTCCCGCTCGTTCAATTCATACAGCATATCGAGAATCTCCACCTGATGCGCCAGGTCAAGATAGGTGGTCGGCTCGTCGAGGAGCAGCAGATCTGTCCCCTGTGCCAGAGACATCGCAATCCAGACCCGCTGCCGCTGGCCGCCGGAGAGGGAATCCACTGTGTGATCGGCCAGATCCGCCACCTGAGCTGCTTCCAGCGCTGAGCGCACCATGGCCTCATCCTCTCCCGACCATGCCTTCAGCCAGCTTTGGTGCGGATACCTTCCCTGACGGACCAGTTGCCGCACAGTCAACCCCTCGGGAGCCGTTGGCCCTTGCGGCAGAATCGACATCGCCTTGGCCACCTCCCGCGTGGACAAGCGGGCAATGCGCCCGCCGTCCAGCAGCACTTCTCCCCGCCCGGCTTCAGCAGCCGGGCGAGCGTGCGCAGCAGCGTCGATTTGCCGCAGCCGTTGCCGCCGATGAGCACGGTGATCCGCCCTTTCGGGATTTGCACATTCAGATTCTGAATTACAGTCTTGGAACCGTAGGATACTGTTAAACCACGTGCTTCCAGTGTCGCCAATGCCTCTCCCCCTTTACTGTCGCTACCATTGATTCCGGTTCCGGAAGAGCATGTAAATAAAGAACGGCGCTCCAATTCCTGCTGTAAATACCCCTGCCGGAATATCCAGCGGATAGAACAGCGTCCGGGCAATCAGATCCGCCAGAAAGACAAGCAGCCCGCCCGTCAATGCCGACATCACCAGCAGCCCGCCGAACAATCTTCCGGTCCAGCGCCGGGCCAGATGCGGAGCAATCAGACCGATGAAGCCGACAGCACCGGCTACCGAAACGGCAAAGCCGGCCAGTGCTACGCTGATCAGCACCAGCACAAAGCGGTGCCGCTGAACGGTGACCCCCAGGCTTCCGGCTACATCATCGCCCAGCTCCTGGGCGTTCAAGCTGCGGGCAAAATACAGGGCCAGCGGAATTCCGGCGAGCACAGCCGGAAGCACTGTGAGCACGTTGTCCCAGGAAGCCCCGTACACACTGCCCGTCATCCAGAGATAGGCTTTGCTGGCGGAAATCGCCGGGCTCATGACAATCATCAATGTCGTGGCCGCTTTCGCTGCGGCCGACAGGCCGATGCCGATCAGCACGAGCCTGATGGGCGTCACCCCTTTTTTCCACGACAAGCCATAGACCAGCAGGGATACAATCAGCGCTCCCGCTACGGCGGCGGCGGGCAGCAGCTTGATGCTCACACTGCCGCTCAGGAAGGTGATGAAGGCTACGGCTGCCGCCGACGCTCCGCCCGTAATCCCGATAATATCCGGCGAGGCCAGCGGATTGCGGATGACCCCCTGCAGAATCGCACCGGATACGCCCAGTGCCGAGCCGACAAGCAGTGCGGTAAGTACCCGCGGCAGCCTCAGGGTCATAATAATAAAGTCATATTCCCCTGGCTGCTGCCGAATATCGTCCGCAGCACATCCGGGGGTGAAATATAACCGTTCCCCCACCCGGTTCCCGCAGCAACAGCTGTAACAAACAGCGCAAACCCGATTGCCAGCGCCCATACGGTTGTACGCTCCATTTGAAAGTACACGCCGCTTTTCTTCGTGCGCGGATTAACCAATCTGATCATCTCCATGCACCTCCCTTGCGGGCCACATGAATAAAGAACGGCACCCCGACCGCAGCCGTCATCACCCCGATGGGAACCTCCGACGGCTGAATCAGCAGCCGTGCGGCAACATCCGCCAGCAGTAATAATCCCGCTCCCAGCACGGCAGAGAAAGGCAGCACCCAGCGGTAATCATTCCCCGCAAGCCCCCGGGCCATGTGGGGCACGAAGAGGCCTATAAAGCCGACCGCTCCCACCATCGCCACCGAACCGCCTGCGAGTACAACGATCAAGCCGCCGAGCAGCAGCTTGACGAGCAGGGTCCGCTGGCCCAGGCCTTTGGCGGTATCCTCGCCGGTTGTAAGGAGATTCAGCGCACGGCCCAGGCTCACCGCAATCAATCCGGCTAATACGATGAATGGAAGCAGAGGACGCACATTCTCAAGCGAACGTCCGCTGATCGATCCGGCCAGCCAGAACAGCACATCCTGCAGGCCTGAGTCATTCATCACCAGCAACGCCTGTGTACAGGAGGCGAATAACGCGGTAATGGCTGAGCCGGCCAGAACCAGCTTGACCGGTGTCAGCCCGTCGCGTCCCAGCGATCCAAGCGCATAGACGATCACAGCAGCCAGAATGGCTCCGCCAACAGCGTAGAGAGAGAGGACAGACAGCGGCGTTGCCGGATTCACCAGCACTGCCAGCACAACCAGCAGGATGGCACCGGAGCTGATCCCGAACACATCCGGCGAAGCCAGCGGGTTGCGGGTCATCGCCTGCATCAGGGTGCCTGCCACGGACAGTGATGCACCTACCGCCAGCGCAATGACAGCACGCGCCAGGCGTTCCGTGCGCACAATCAGCTGATCGACGGCACCCGCATCATAATCGGTAAAGGCCAGAACCAGCGTGCTCCAGGACATTACCGTCCTTCCCAGCATCAGGCTGGCGGTGAAGGCCCCGCACAGAAGCAGAACCAGGATCAGCAGCAGCAAGGTGTTGCGCTTGCTCATTTCGGCAAATCAAACATTTCATACAGGCTGTCCAGCATCAGATGGGCCGACAGGATGCCACCTGCCATATTCCAGGCCACCTCATCCACCATATGCACCTGATTGTTCTTGACCGCATCCAGGTTCTTCCACAGCGGATGGCTCGTCCAGTCCGTATACAGCTTATTGACCGCAGCTTCATCTGTACCGGAATTGAAGTTAAAAATCACATCGGCATTCATATCCGGGATGCTCTCCTTGGAGGTCAGCTGCACGCCCCAGGTGTCAGCGTCATGGCCCTCCGGTCTCGTAAATCCAAGCTCCTTCAGGATACCCCCGGCGTACCCCATGTAGAATATCCGCGCATGGTCTTCCCGGAAGTTGGTGATTGTGGCCTCAATCGGCAGCCGGTCACCCATCTTCTGCTTGAAGTCGGCCACCCGGCTGTCCCATTTACCCATCAGCTCAGCCGCTTTGTCCTGCTGGTTCAGCACCTCGCCCATCAGCTTCACGGTCGACTTCCAGTCGTACACCTCACCAGTCATCACTGTAGGCGCAATCTGGCTTAGCTGGTCGTAGATCGCTTCATGCCGGATTTTGTTGGCAAAAATCACATCCGGCTTCAGCTTGTAAATCTCCTCCAGATTGGGCTGAACCTCGGTTCCAATCTGGGCAATATCGCCCAAATCTGCACGCAGATATTCATAGACCGGCTTCTCCAGCCACGACTCCACAATTCCGACAGGTTTGACCCCATAAGCAACTGAAGCATCATTCGCCCCCTGGTACAGGCTGACGATTCTCACAGGAGTGCCTTTAATCTGCGTCTCTCCCATTTCATGCTTGATGGTGCGCACCTCTTCGGATGCCGGTTCAGTACTGTTCTCAGCCGGGTTCGCAGCGGCCTGTGCAGCAGCCTGCTCTGAGGCCGGCGGTGCGGATTCCTCAGCCGCGCTTCCCGGATTCTGCCCGCAGCCTACGGCAACCAGCATAACCGCGAACAGCATAGCGGCCATCCACGCTTTTTTCCAGCTATATCCGGTACGTTTCATTGACTTTACTCCCCCGTTTTCTCTATAGTTATGAGAATTTTGTAAATGATATTGATTCTCATTATTAATTATAGAAAAAGAGCGTGGGGTGAACATAGCCGTTTGCGTTCATTATTTGGACAATTCCGTCCTCCACAGCTCCAGGAGCTTATCCAGCAGCAAATTATGCGAATATGCGGAGTACAGGGTATATAAATGCTGTTCCTCAAATAAGGAGTAGACCTTGCTGCTGCGCACCGCTTTCATAGCCATCCAGCGGGGATCGCTTTCAATCTGCCGGATTTTTTCCCGGATTGCCAGCTTCGTCAGCGGGCTGCCGTCGTTGCGAAAGCTGGTCAGCAGCAGAATGTCCGGATCATAGCTATAAATCTCACTATAGTCAATCTCCCGGTACAACCGGATGTCGCCAAGGCCGTCAGGGGCCTGAAGCCCCAAATCCCCGTACAGGACCGCACCTACATTTCTATGGCCGAACAGGCATATTCTCCCGTTGCCTACCCCTACAATGAGCACCGACTTGCCCTCCGTAAAAGGTGAAAGAGCCGCTCGCGTCTGCTGTGCCTTAAGCTCATAATGCTGCAGCCAGTCCTCGGCTTCTTTTTCCCTCCCGGTGGCAATCGCCACCTTGCGCAATTGTGTACGCCAATCCTCGAAAAATGGAATCGTGACCGTCTGGGCAATGTGCTCGAACATTCTGGATTTCTGCTGCGTCTCCTCGTCGTACACCTCACAGGTAAAAATAAGATCCGGCTCCACCGCTGCCAGCTTGTCCAGATCGGGACGGAAATGGCCAATGTCCCGTACCTCCTTCAACCTGAGCGGGTAATAGCTGTTGACCAAAGCGGCATACGGCTTGATGCCCAGCGCCAGCAGATGTCCGGTCAAATGATGCTGCAGGGAAACAATCCGCTGTGCAGCCTTAACCTGGCGGACATAATGGGAGGGGGACACTCCTGTCGCTGTCCTGAATTTACGGCTGAAATAGAACTCATCGGCAAAACCGACGCTCTGGGCAATGGCGCGGAAGGATTCTTTGGTGGAGAGCAGCGCCTGCTTGGCGTGCTTCAGCCGGATTCCGGTGAGGAATTCAACCGGTGTCTGGCCCAGCTTTTTTTGAATAACCTGGAATAGTAATCGGCGCTCATCCCCGCCACTTCTGCCAGTTGTTCCCGGCTGACGCTGCGGTGATAATTGCGGTGCATGTATTCAACGGTTTGGGCAATAGCCCGTTCCTGAGCGGATTCATTCGGGCCGGAGGACCCTTCGAACAAGGCAAGCAGCAGTTCCTGGAACAGGATGTTTGCCTTCATGCGCTGCGGCGCATCTCCATCCAGCTTTTCACTGATTTCCATTCCGATATCCATCAGCGAGCACCCCGGGACTGGACTGAACTCAATGGGCTGCTCCAGACAGACCGGAACATGCCGCCCGCCCGGGCTCTCCTGAAGCATAGAAAAACTTAATACCAGAATTCGCTCCCAGCCCCCGGTGAAGGCTGAAAGGTCAGCCCCTGGCGGAATAATCATTGCGGTCTGAAGCATTTTCGGACGGCGGATAGGCCGGACAAAACTCTCCGTTTTACCGGACAGCAGCAGCAGTGAATGAAGATAACCGGCCCCGCCCGGCGAAAGCCGTCCGGAAAGCCTGTAGAGATAGCCGGACATCTCCAGATGCATGTCGTTCATATTTCGCCCTCCATTTGAGAATAGTTCTCACTACATTTTAGGTTTAATCGCCTGCTATGACAATCCTTTTTAAATTTGAACTTTTTTTATTTTGTTATTATTTTTTTATAGTGATTACAAAACAAATATTCATATGTTATATTGGATATATATGGGTATTGGAGGTGGTCTGGCCGCGTACCGCACACACTTCTGGGAGTATGCAGATATAGATAGCAAATCCAAATCCGTTATAAGGAGGAACTATCCATGCAAGCGAGTAAGCACTGTTCAATCCGGATCATTGGTATTTTGGCTCTAACGTTTATCCTTATCCTCTCCCTCTCGATCCCACAGAAGCAGGCGGCAGCAGCAGGAACTTCAGTCAAGGGTTTTCATGTAAGCGGTACCAAGTTAATAGATGCCACTGGCAGCCCTTTTGTCATGCGAGGCGTAAATCATGCGCACACCTGGTACAAAAACGACCTGGCGGCTGCCATTCCCGCGATTGCGGCTACTGGCGCAAATACAGTCCGTATCGTACTCTCCAATGGGGGCCAGTGGTCCCCTGACAGCTTGTCCGATGTGCAGAACATCCTGGCGCTCTGCGACCAGTATAAGCTGACCGCCATGCTTGAGGTGCATGATGCGACGGGTTCTGATAACACTTCCACGCTGAACGCAGCCGTCAATTATTGGATCAGCATCAAGGATGTCCTCATCGGCAAGGAAGACCGGGTCATCGTCAATATCGCTAACGAATGGTTCGGCTCCTGGAGCACGCCGGCCTGGGCCAGCGGCTATCAGTCCGCCATCCCGGCCCTCCGGGCAGCCGGCATCAAAAATACTCTGGTCGTCGATGCTGCAGGCTGGGGACAGTACACATCCTCTATTTTTACAAGCGGGAATGCCGTGTTCAATTCTGATCCCCTTGCGAATACGATCTTCTCCATTCATATGTACGAATATTCCGGCGGGTCAGCCGCCACGGTAAAAAGCAATATTGACAATGCCCTGGCCATTGGCGTGCCGGTCATCATCGGGGAGTTCGGCTGGAAGCATTCGGGCGGAGACGTCGATGAAGCAGCCATTATGAGCTATTCGCAGGAAAAAGGGGTCGGCTGGCTGGCATGGTCCTGGTACGGAAACGGCGGCGGGGTCGAATATCTCGATTTGGCGAGCGGTCCCGCCGGCACCCTGTCGGATTGGGGGAAATCCGTTGTGAACGGCCCCTATGGCACAAAGGCAACTTCAGTGCTCAACAAAATCTACACCACTCCTGGTTACGTGCCTGTACCCGACAACGGGACAACACCTACACCTACACCTTCACCTTCACCAACGGCTACCGTGACACCTACTGCAACACCTACGGCTACAGCTACACCAACTGCAACTCCTACTGCTACACCGACCGCGACCGCTACGCCGACTGCAACCGCTACACCAACCGCGACTCCAACAGAAACACCCGGAGCGCTTGCACTGTACTACCGGGCGGCGGATACGAATGTGAACGACAACCAGATCAAGCCCCATTTCAATATCACAAACAACGGCGGTTCCGCCGTCAGTCTAAGCGGGCTGAAGCTCCGTTACTATTTCACCAAAGACGGGGTACAGGCGCTAAACGGCGCAATAGATTGGGCACAGCCGGGTACGGCCAATCTAACGCTTACCTTTGGAACGGCAAATGCCGCGTCTGCAGATTCCTACGTGGAAGTCGGCTTTACCTCAGGAGCGGGAAATCTCCAGCCCGGAGAACAGACCGGGGATATTCAGCTTCGTTTGTTCAAAAGCGACTGGAGTCATTTTAACGAAAACAACGACTACTCCTTCGATGCCTCCAAAACAGCCTACAGCCTATGGGACCATGTTACCCTGTACCAAAACGGCACTCTGGTTTCGGGTGTACAGCCCTAAGCACGGGCGCATATAATCTGAGTTTATATAAATCCCTCCACAAAGCGTGAAAAAAGGGGAGTACCAGCAGCGGCTTGCGGCTTGCGGTGCTTCCCTTTTTGCGCACAGCCCGCACCAGCCGGAACAAGAGCCCGCCTCCGGTTCTTCAAATCAAGGCCGTCTGGTGTATAATGCAAGAAGCATCACTGCATGCCCACCAGATCACGGTACATACAAGACACGATTTCCAATACTAAAGATCAGCGGACCCGTGCTTAAAGCGTCCCTGCCGAAAAGAGGTTATCATCATGACATTATCCGCTTATTCCACTTATGATGCGCTGGGGCTTGCCGCGCTGGTCCGGGCCCGCGAAGTCTCGCCGCGCGAGCTTGTAGAAGCCGCATTCGCCAGACTGGACGAAGTGAATCCGCTCCTGAACGCCGTTGTCCGCACCCGCCGCGAAGCGGCTCTGAAGGAAGCCGACACGATGCCGCCCGATGATCCGTCCCGGCCGTTTGCCGGCGTCCCCTTTCTGCTGAAGGATATCTCCCAGGCGATCGGCGGCGAACCGCTGACCTCCGGCGCCCTTCTGCTGAAGGACAATATCGCGAAGCGGGATTCCAATTACGTCGCCCGTATCAGAGCCGGGGGCTTTATTCCTCTGGGGCACACGAATACCCCCGAATTCGGGCTGAAAAATATCACCGAGCCGCTCCTGCACGGGCCTGCCCGGAATCCCTGGAGCACGGACCGCTCGCCGGGAGGCTCCAGCGGCGGGGCCGCCGCAGCGGTAGCCTCCGGTATCGTACCGGCGGCGGGTGCCAGCGACGGGGGCGGCTCGATCCGCATCCCTGCCTCCTTCACCGGCCTGTTCGGGCTGAAGCCGACGCGCGGACGCACGCCGGTGGGGCCTGGAGTCGGCCGCCAGTGGCAGGGGGCCTCGATTGACTTTGCGCTGACGCGTTCCGTGCGCGACAGCGCGGCCATGCTTGATCTGCTGCAGACCCTGCAGCCGGAGGCCGCGTTTCAGACGCCGCTGTATCCGGGCGTCTATCGGGACGACCTTATGAGGCCCCTGCAGCGCAAGCTGCGGGTTGCTTATACAACCGCGTCCCCTGTCGGAACGCCGGTCTCCGGCGAGGCGGTGGCTGCGGTGCTGAAGACCGTAAGATGGCTGCAGGCTGAAGGCCATGAGGTTGAAGAAAAGCTGAGTCCGGTAAACGGCGTGTGGCTGATGGAGAACTACTATACGATGAACGCCGGAGAGGTAGCAGCGATGTTTATGTCTCTGGAGAATGATATGGGACGCAGCATAGCGGCACATGAAGTGGATATCGTGACCTGGGTGCTCGGCGAAGCCGGTAAAAAGGTCACGGCAGCTGAATTCGTGCACAGCCTGAACGAATGGGATGTGGCCGCTGCGCAAATGGCGGGCCTGCTGAGCCGCTATGACCTGTATATCACACCTGCCAATGCGGACTCAGCGCCTGAGATCGGAGAGCTTACCCAGCAGCCGGAGGAAATAGAGGCTTTGCTGCATATAAGCGAGCTTCCGAAGGAAGCACAGCAGCGGATGATCTACGAGATGTTCGAGCCAAGCCTGACCTATACACCTTTTACCCAACTGGCCAACCTGACAGGTCAGCCCGCAATGAGCGTCCCTCTGCATCTTACACCGGCAGGCCTGCCGATCGGGGTTCAGGTGATGGCTTCCAAAGGCCGCGAGGATCTGCTGCTGCAGCTGGCCGCCCAGTTGGAGCAATCGGAGCTATGGGTGGGGATGAAGGGGAATCCGCTGTTTCCTTAACTCATATGATTGCATTTTGTGCAATAAAAAGCGTATATTACTGCGGTAAATCTCGATCTGCTGTATTTCGTGCAATTGATTTCTGTGATTTCGCCTCCACAGGGCCTTTTCTCAGAAATCTGCTGTACAGAATGCAGCAGATTTTGTTTTCCGGCTGAGCCGGGAGCATTCTGCTGCTGAAAGTGCGGCAGATTGCCCCGGTAAATCACTTCACTAGACAGTCAGCGGACCCTCTAGCCGGAATTCTTAATTTAGTCCCAGCCGCAGACATTTCATATTGGAATACCGGTAGCCCGCAGCCTCGTAAAAATGCAGCGCCCGTGCATTACCGGCGTCAGCGAGCAGCGTGATCCGCAAAAAACCGTTCGCCTTCGCATACTCGGCAATCCGGTCCATGAAAAACCGGCCGCTCCCTCTTCCGCGCTCAGCCGCAGAGACAATAAAATCCTCCAGCATGATGACCGGCCCGCCTTCAAAGGTGCTGAAGCCAAAAGCCAGGTTCACCATCCCCACTACTTTTACATCTCTCTTCAGCAGCATTAGTACGCCCCGGTCCGGATGGTTCAGAATCAGCTCCAGCCCGGCCTTCTGCTTATCCGTATTGATGGCACCGGCAAAATCGGCCTCCAGGGCGAACAGCTCGCTAAGCAGCGCGCTCATGGCTTCCAAATCCTCTATTCCGGCTGAGCAAATTGTCAGCAAGGTTTCATCCTTCCCTTCTCACGCTAATTTGGTTTCTCCTATGATAAGGGATGTTCAGCCTTTTCACTGTGACTTTTGGGCAGTGCAGGATGCAGGCACCCCGCCCGGTTACATTGTGGAAAGACCTGCGGGCTGGACTGCCACAGGTGAAGGGAATGCTTCTGCAGACCAACAGCTCTTTCAATTGACCGTCATTAGTTGTAAAAAGGACACTTAAATCAGCTACACCAGCTGAATCCGCTGTGCTAAGTGGAAAAAGTATCCTTAATTCTCCCGGATCCACCAGCCGGAGCCGATTTCGGCGAAATTAGTGGTACTAAATCCACTTAGCATCTGCAAAAAGGCCGAAGAGGCACAAATTAGTGGTACAAATTCCACTTAGCACAGCCAAATCGAACATGGAGAAAAACACATGCGCGAAACCGCGAGTAAAGGGGGATTAACAACAGCAGCTTTGCCGGGAAATCAGCTTATAGCAGACAACAGCAGCTTTGCCGGGAGATGCAGCTTATAGCCGAGCACTTATACTGGACAAAGCCGGCAGACAGAGAAAAACGGGGGCAAGATCACCCCTCCCCGTTCTCCCTACAGCCGCTCCAAACGGCGGTTTAATGTATAGCTTCCGCCAGCTTCGGCATAGAAGGTGATCCGGTGTCCACCCGAGCGGACTGTTACCATGCCCGGCGTGAAGGTGCGAAGCTGAGCTGTGCTTAACTGGCCTTCCTCCCAGAATATATCCACTTCGGCATTCCCCTTGGCCCGCAGCCCGGACACCGAGCCTGTATTCCATGCCTCAGGAAGTGCAGGCAGCAAATGAATCTCATGCGCGCGGCTTTGCAGCAGCATTTCTGCAATGACTGCCGTCCCGCCGAAATTCCCGTCGATAACAAAGATATTGCTCTCCGCTCCCGCAATGCCCGATTTGGAGTAGGTGAACAGATTATCGAAGCACAGGCTGCCGATCAAGTGGGAGACATGCTTGTAGGCCTTCTCCCCGTCATGCAGCCTGGCAAAGCCGAGCCCGAACAAGGCTGCTGTGAATTCCACATCCTCCAGCTCATCCTGGAGCATCCGGTTCTCCAGCGTGACTCTCACTGCCCTGCTAAGCTCCGGTGTCCGGTCCGGTGTAATCTGATTGCCGGGATACAGGGCAAACAAATGGGACAGGTGCCGGTGCTCCGGCTGCGCCTCCGCATAATCCTCCAGCCATTCCTGCAGCTGCCCTCTCTTGCCGATTTGAAGCGGCGGCAGCTTGAATATCGCTTCATGCAGCTTCTGCTGCAGCTCTTCGTCCCTCTTCAGCAGCTCCGCTGACTTTAGGCAGAATTCGAACAGCTCACGCACCAGTATTTGATCCATGGTTGGTCCCATAGATAACTGCTGGGCACCCTCACCGGGATCGCCGGGGTAGAAACTGTTCTCCGGCGAGTTGGAGGGTCCGGTCACCAGCCAGCCGTACTTGGGATGAATACTCATGTAGTCCAGGAAGAAGACCGCAGCCTCTTTGAGCACAGGATAAGCGTGACGCTCCAGAAATTCACGGTTCCGGCTATATTCATAATGCTCGATCAGGTGTGTCGCGAGCCACAGCCCGCCTGTGACATTGAGCCCCCATGAAGTCTCCCAGCCCGGAAGCGTGAACCCCCAGATGTTCGAGAATACATGCGCGACCCAACCTTCGCTGCCATATAAATTACGGGCGGTGGATCTTCCCGCCTGTGCCAGATCTTCAATATAACGCATCAATGGAAGATGGCTGTCCCCCAGGTTCGTAATCTCCGTAGGATAATAGTTCATCTGGGTGTTGATGTCCAGGTGATAGTCGCAGCTCCAGCCCATCCGGCAGGCTTCCCCATCATTCCAGATGCCCTGAAGATGCATAGGCAGCGGAGAATCCCCCCGTGAGCCGGCGATAGTCAGATAACGTCCGTATTGCAGGAACAGGGCGAACAGCTGCGGATCATCCGCACCGCCTTCCTTGGCTAGTAATTGAATGCGTTGATCTGTAGGGAGACTGGTCTTGCCTGAAAGACCCAGCTGTATATTCACTTTGCTGTATTGCTGTGTGTAATCTGCGATATGTTCCTTTCTAAGCTGGTCATAACCTTTGGCAATCGCCTGCTCAAGCGTATGGCAGCTCTTCGCTTCCCAGTCCGCCCCATTACGGCGGTAATCGGTGCTAACGGCAAAATAAATCTGTGCCTCATCCGCTCCAGTGACCGTAATCCGGCCATCCCTGCTATGAACCGTACCGCCGGATACGGACACCTTAACCAAACCCTTGGCCCATACTCCGCAAGCCCCATTGCTGTGTATGGCTTCTATCGCCCGGCCTTTGAATTCCAGTGTGCCGTCGTCCACACCTGAGACTGAGAACGATGCAGTCCCCCCCTTCAGACCCAGTGTAAAAGATACGCCACCCGGATGACCGCTCCAAATTCTAGAGGCCACCAGATGATCCGCATGCGAGGCGAAGACCTCACGGTACAGTGTTGATCCGTTTCCCTGACAGACCGCTCCTGCCACTGCGCTTGTCAAATCCAGCTCTCGCCGAAAGCTTCCGGCTTCCCCGGACTCCTGATTCTGCTCTGCAAAAGCAATGACAACCTCGCATACTCCGAGATTCGTGCCGAAATTCTGCTTCTTCGGCTGCAGATACCGCTTGGCAAGACGGTCACCCGCCTCATAATCTCCGGCAAAAAAATGCCGCCGCATTTCTTCCAGCACATCCTTGCCCCCTGCAAAAGCCGGCTCCGGATCGGGCTGTCCCGACCAGTAGGTGGCCTCGCTTATGCTCCACACCTCACGGTTCGGGGCAGCCATCACCACTGCGCCTATCCTTCCGTTGCCCAGAGGCAATCCCTGGGACCAGCCCGATGCAGGGGTCGAATACCACAGCTTAAAATCGTTCATCCCATATTCTCCTGTCTGTATGATAGTCTGTACAATCCCAGTACGCAGCTTTTCAAACCTGCATCCAAAATCTGCAACGATCTTCCGATCCATCCCCTCATTTAACGACTCTTGTCAGTCTCTACTCCTAGCGCAGCGGCAGGCACCGTTTCAGCTGCACAGCATCTTCAGCACCCGAAGGCCGGTACCTGTGCTGCGGCTGTCCTTGCGCTCCGTATTGCGGACCTTAATAAGCAGCCCGCCGCGCTTTTCCCGCAGAGGAAACAGCGCCAGAACAGGCCGGTACGCTTGCAGGCACCAGTCATCGAACAGATTCACTTCAGTAAAAGGCCCGCCGTTCAGCGAGTATTCGAATATCCCTGTGTCCGGTCCGCACAGCAGAACCAGTCCGGCACATTGGCCGGACACCGTAAAGGTGAAGGCCGCCTGCGGATCATCTGTCCACGCATGTGCTGTGGAGAATCTCCAGTTCATCAGCGGCTCATCGGGCTGCAGCTCCCCCATATGAAAAGCTGCGGAATAATGGGCGGTGCTGAAATCCAGCATCCGGCCATATTCATAGTTCCGGCTGTCCAGGGGAACGGGGAGCGTGGTCCGCTCTTCAAGCCCGCCGACAGGCAAAACCCTGTCCTGCACAAGCGCCTGCTCCAGATAACCCCGCACCAAGCCGGCATACAGCGCATGTCCCGCGTCCAGCGGGTGATAGCCGTCGGGGGCAAACTTCTTCCAATCCAGCTCGCCCGTGTGGATCATCGTATACACTCTGGCGGCGCAATCCACTGAAGGAATGCCGTAATATTCAGCCACTTCCTCATGCACCGCGATGTTGAACGGCTTATAGCCGGTCAGGTTTTTGTCAGCCGCTGTGTACACGAAGCACAGCTCTGTCTCCGGCGACAGCCGCCGGCACTGGCGGACAATCCCTTCCATGCCGCGTACGGATTCCTCCCGGTCCTCCCCGTCATTGACACTGAATTCGACAAACAGCAGGTCGGCCGGACCTTCGCGAAGCAAATGCTCCTGCAGCCGGTGCGCCCCGAATGTAGAGGTGGTCCCGCCGACTCCGGCATTGATGCAGCGCACCGGATGGCCCGTGTATACACTCTGCAAATATTGTCCGGTCAACGCGCGCCAACTGGTTGCACCGGCATCCGAAGCGCCTGCCCCCTCTGTAATGGAGCCGCCCAGAAAGGCGACTGTAATCGGGGCGGTTCCTGCAAGCTTGCTCCGCATGCCGGGCAATCCCCGGCGCGGCGAAATACTGGAGCTGCCGACGCTGTTCTTATGAACCATGACTTCACCTCCGGTTCAAATACATAATAAATAGATTGAAATTGAAGAATCGATGAAGAGGCAGCCATCCAGTTCAACTTATATTGAAACAGCAGTGCCGGCCTTGACAGGCCGGCACTGCTACGCGAAGCACAGGCGCTCGTGCTGTATTCAGGATGGCTTCTGTAAGACCAGAGTCGGCGCTTATGCTGCATTCGCCTGCCTATGGGAAAAGGTTTGGCCGCTGGACGCAATTCAGCGCCCTGGCGGACTCCCCCATACAAGCTTTATTTTACTGAAGCGTCATATGCTTTTTGCAGAATTTCCAGGTAGCGGTCCAGCTTCAGGTCTTTCAGGCCTTGGACATATGCATCCCAGTCCTTATTCAGATCCTTGTTGCCGGTTATGAATTGCAGCTCGTTCTGCTCAATGTAGTTTCTCAGGTTGGTCTGCAGCATGCTGGCTTCATCAATCTCTGACGGATCAATCCAGATCGACCAGATCGGGAACAGCTCCTTGGGCTCATGGCCCTGGTACAGCAGGGAAGCATTATACAGTCTGCGTTCGTACCCGTTGGAGGCATAGATGTCCGTCGCCTGGACGAAGGTGTCGCGGTATTCCTTCGGCATGTAGAAATGCCCCATTCCGCTCCAGCCCGCATTGCGCGGCGCTTCGCCTTCCGCCATCGGAATCTGCTTGATCACTGGTTTGACATCCTTGCCGAGCGCAACATCGCCTTCAGCCGGATCGGTCCAGTCAATGCCCTTCATCCCGCTGGCCGCATTCGTCTGGCCTTCCGGTGTGAACATGTAGTCCACCATCTTGATCAGAGCCACTTTTGCTTCTTCACTGGCTTTGTTGGTGATGACGAACTTGGCTCCCGGCGATACACCTCCGGCGTCATGGGTCGTGTACGAGATACCTTTGGGGCCGGTAAGCGGAGCCAGCGGATTGTAATGCGCCGAGCGGGTATTGCCCGGGTCGATGTTGATGAAGATCGCCGGATGCATGCCCGCGCCTGCGCCGAGAATTTCCGCATCCGCATTTTCACCGATTTTTTTAAAGGCTTCCGCATTTTGGGTAAAGGCTCCCGGATCAATCAGACCGGCATCATACAGCGACTTGATATAGCTCAGGCCTTCCTTCCATTCCGGCTTGATGGCGGCCGATTCGACCTTGCCATCCGTCATGTTCAAGTAATTCCGGTCATCATCATAAACGAAGCTGTTCATGAGATAAGGGATAATGCGCACGCCGAAATCTTCTGTCGAACCGCTCAGCGGCACTTCATCGGCCTTGCCGTTGCCGTTCGGGTCCTTTGTCTTGAAGGCTTCCAGCATTTGTTTGAACTCCTCCGTGGTTTTCGGCTCTTTCAGATTCAGCTTTTTCAGCCATTCGGTGTTGATCCACATTTTGTTGGGATACGAGCAGTGGAAGCATTCAGCATAGGCGCCCAGCCCGTAGATATTGCCGTCCGGCGCCGTATTGAGCGTTTTCATTTCAGGATGTTTTTCCATGGCCGCTTTGATGTTGGGCGCATATTTGTCAATCAGGTCATTCAGCGGAACCAGCACGCCCTGCTGGCCGTATTTCAGCACATCGCCCTGGGAAAATTCATCAATGTAGGCGGTGAGCAGATAGGCATCGGGATAGTCGCCGCTGGCCAGTGAAATTTGGCGTTTCTCCTTGGCACCGTCGGAGGGATTGATCTGCCAGTTGAACTTGATGCCGAACTTGTCTTGAACAAATGCCGTGAATTTATTGGTCGGGATATCAATCCCTGATTCCTGTACGGCAAACACGCTGACCTCTACAGGCTTGGACGCATCTGCGGCATTTCCGCTGCCGGCTGCTGTGCCGGACGGGCTTTCTGTATTGTTTTTGCCCGAGCAGCCGCTGACCACAAGGGAAAATACCGTTACCAGCATTAACAAAGCCAACAAACTTTTCTTCAAAGCCGATCAACTCCCTTTTTTAAGTTGGACAGGGTGGATATGTGTTGCTGCGAAAAAAACGGCCTCACCCCCTTGCCGGTTATAGCTTCTCTTACCCCTTGACTGAGCCGACCAGCATGCCCTGTACGAAATACCGCTGCACAAAAGGATAAATGACAAGCACAGGCAAGGTGGCGACGACAATCAGCGCATATTTCAGCAATTCGGCCATCTGCTGCCGCTCCACCATCGCCATGGCATCCATAGCCCCGGCAGTGTTGTTCTGGATAATGATACTGCGCAGCACCAGCTGCAGCGGGAACAGATCTGCCGACTTCAGATAGATCAGGGCGTCAAAATACGAATTCCATTGCCCCACAGCATACATTAGCACCAAAACTGCGATAATTGGCTTGGACAGCGGCAGCACTACACTGCGGATGAACCGCATATCACTGCAGCCGTCAATCTCGCTGGCTTCCAGCAGTTCTTCGGGGATGGAGGATTGGAAAAAGGATCTGGCGATAATCACCTGCCATACCCAGATGGCATTGGGGATAAGCAGCGCCCAGCGCGTATCGATCAGATGCAGCTCTCTGACGACCATGTAGGTGGGAATCAGCCCGCCGCTGAAGATCATCGTGAAGGTAATGATCATCATCAGCGCATTGCGGCCAAAAAAAGCTCTCCGCGACAGCGGATACGCGATCATAATCGTCAGCGTCACACTGATCAGCGTTCCCGCTGCCGTATAAAAGATGGAATTCGCGTACCCGCTGATAATCTCATGCGTGCTGAACAGCACCTTAAAGCCCTTGAAGGAGATATCAACCGGCCAGAGCCAGACCCGGCCCGAGGTGACGGCCGCCGGACTGCTGATGGAGCTGCTGATAATGAAAATAAGCGGATACAGCACAACGATGACTACAAGGATGAGCACAGTGTACACTATAGCCAGAAATATCCGGTCACCGGCGGACTCTCTAATTTTTTGGGGAACTGCTGCCGAAACTGCCATACAGGAACTCCTTTCTTACCAGATGCTGTTATTGGTGATTCGTTTGGCCAGTCCGTTCACGGTAACCAGCAGAACCAGATTAATGAGTGAATTGAACAAACCGACTGCGGTCGCGAAGCTGTAGTTGGCGTTCAGCAAGCCGATCCGGTAGACGTAGGTGGCAATGATCTCAGAATTGGCAATATTCAGCGGATTCTGCAGCAGATAGACTTTTTCAAAACCAATCGCCATTACGTTGCCCACATTCAGGATCAGAATAATCACAATCGTCGGCACAATCCCGGGAAGATCCACGTGGCGGATCTTTTGAAACCTTGAAGCCCCGTCCACCTTGGCCGCCTCATACAGGGTCGGATCAATCCCGGCCAGTGCGGCCAGATAAATTACGGCGCTGTAGCCCGCGGTCTGCCAAATATCGGACCAGACATAAATCGAGCGGAACATGCCGGGCTCGCCCAGGAAGTTCACCGAGTTCAGGCCGAAGAAATTCAGCGCAATGTTGGCGAACCCGAGACGCGGTGCCAGGAACAGCATAATGATCGAAACCATGACCACAGTGGATATAAAATACGGCGCAAACGATACAAGCTGGACAAACCGTTTGAACCGGCCGCCACGGATTTCATTGATCATCAGCGCGAGCAGAATTGGGATCGGAAACCCGGCCAGCAGCAGATAACCGCTCAGCAGAATGGTATTCTTCACGAGTGTCCAGAACAGCGGATTTTCAAAAAACAGTTCAAAGTGCTTGAGGCCTACCCAAGGGCTGCCCCAGATCCCCTTGATCACGTTATAATCCTTGAAAGCCAGGACAGCGTTCGCCATCGGGTAATACTTAAAGATTACAAAGAACAGCAAAGGCGGGATCACAAGCAGGTGCAGCTGCCAGTGTTTCATTATTTTTTTTCCGGCGGTATGCAGCCAGCCCTGGCCTTTGTTCCGGGGCACCGTGCGGGTGCTCATAGCTATTTCTTTATCCAGTTGAATCCCCCCCTTAAAGTTGTTGCTCCATTGATTTCACTTCAGCCCAACTTGCTTTGGAAGCATACGGCTTGGTGTCTGACAGTATGTGTGATAGCGCTTTCTACACGAGTTGATCATAGGGGATACCGGCCGGTCTTGAACAGGTACACTTCCGTATTTTGCGTACAGATTGCCCGCTTTATGGGGGCAACACTTCCTGGGACGGCCTGAATTCCGCATTTTTGCAAGCGGATACATTTTTGGAGGCTCCCGCCCGAACAGAAACGGCTGCACCGTCCGGAATGGACAATACAGCCGTTTTTTCCTGGGATGGCCAGGAGACCCTGCATCCCTCTTACCGGAGGACCGCTGCTTCCCTCCGCTTCCCTCTGTCATCCCAACTCCCCCAACCAGGAGAGGAGGTAAGCCCAAGTGGAAAAAGTGAACCTAATACCGCCGAAAACAGCAATTTTGAGGGTTTAGGTGGAAAAAGTACACTTAAAAATGCCATATTCTCCTGCCCGGAGGGAAATGGGCTGGATTAGTGATACTTTTTCCACCTAGTCTGCCGAGAGCAGGGTGCTCGGGCCAATGAGTGATACTTTTTCCACCTAATCTGCCGAGCGCAGGGTGCTCAGGCCAATGAGTGATACTTTTTCCACTTAGTCTATCGAGCACAGGGTGCGGGGGCTAGTTAGCGTTACTTTTTCCAACACTTTTTTATTCGGCATGTGATTGTCTGTAGGTGCTGGGAGAAATGCCGGTTAACCGCTTGAACGCTCTGCGGAAGGAATGCGAGCTGTTATAGCCTACCCGTGCTGCAATCTCATCCACCGTGTACCGGCTCTCTTTCAGCAGGATTGCCGCCTGATCCATCCGGACCTTGACCAGATGATCGGAATAATTCACGCCGGTCACCTCCTTGAACAACTGGGAAATGTATTTTTCCGGCCGCTCCACATGTTCGGCTACCCGGTACAGAGTCAGTTCGGAGTCCGAATACATCTCCTCGGTGTACTGGTAAATCTGCTTAATAATCTGAGTGTGCGCATCTTTCTTTTTATTGCTGATATACCCGCATAACCCCTCCATGATGGCATGAAATCCGGCCTGGATGTGGTCCAGCGGCTCCGTGGAGCTGATGTCGATGATCCGCCGTTTGGCACTTTCGAACAGCGGGGATTCCATGAAGGTTTTTTGATCCAGCAGCTTGAGGAAGGTGCCCTTCATCTCCCCGATCAGCTGATGCTTCATCTCAATGGACAGCTCCCGTTCGCCAAGATTCTGCGCAAAGATCGCATCGATAATGCGGGTGGCTTCGGCCAGCTCCCCGGCGCGCAGAGTGCTCATCAGCCGCTGCTCCGTATCCAGCGGATAGTAGTAGGTCGAGTTCTTGATTCCAGCCTCATGATTCCAGGTGATGCCTTTCTTGTTCATATACACGGCGTATTCCAGCGCCTGCTTCGCCTGCTCAAAGGACCCGCTGACCTCTGTAACCGAAGCGAAAAAGCCCCCGAACCCGGCCTGAACCGAAATCCGGTATTCCTTCAGGACCAGTTGCGCCAGGTTCTCCATAATGTGTGTAACCGCCACTTCCTGGTCCGCCGCGAATTCCCCGGAGCCCGAGAAAAACAGGCAGACCATTTTGTCCGAGCCCATGTCGGCCATGGGGAGCGGTCCGGTCAGCGCAGCAAGCGCCTGCTTCACCAGCAGCCGGGCGGCGTTCAGCTCATTGAGAATCTCCACGCTGTCCATGCCGGAATAACCGTTGATCTGGATGATCCCGGCATAGCCGGTTCCCTGATTCAGCCCGATGTCCGCCTGGGCGGCAGCAGAGACAATTTCCTCCCGCGACTCAAATTCCCCGGCGATCAGCCGCTTGATAAAAGCATCCCTGACCAAGGGGAGCTGGCGGTGAAGCTCGCTTTCCAAAAGCTTGTTCTTGGTAATCATATTGGCAATATTCCCGCTCAGGAAGTCGAACTCACTCTGCTCCGCCGTCTCTTCCTTGCCAAACTGCTCCTTCATCACACTGAGCATCCGGTTGATCGGAGCGCTGTTCCGGTAAGCAAGCACAAGACCGGCGAGCAATCCGAGGAACAACGCGCCTCCGGTGATCAGCCAGGACATGTATTTGATTCTGTTGGCATTCTCCAGCAGAATGCTGCGGGGAATGCCCGCCTGGTACACCCAGCCATTCGTATCTGAACGGGTGGTAATCACGAGATCATCCTGGTAAAACTGGCTCACCTTGCCCTTGTCGAACGAGGAATCCGCGTTCAGCTTGTTCATATACGGCTCATCTTTCCCTTGCAGCACGATGGTCTTCCCGGCTGCATCGCTGATATGAACCCAGCCCCCGTAACGCTCAGTCAGGCCGGACAGCAGGCTGGCAATGATTTTCTCATCGATAATCACGACCACAACAGCAGGGGATGAATCATTGAAGCTGTCGAGCGGCAGCGACTGCATGTAGGTAATGACCGAGGTTTGTGCACCTTTGCTGACAAAAGCGCTCAGCGGCCTGATTTCACTCCGGTGGGTTTTCTCAAGCACCTGCTTCTTCCACTCGGCCTGCGGCAGATCGTTATAGTGAAAAATCTCATAATAATGCTCGGGGCGGTAAGAGGAGCCTGGAGTTAGAACCAGATCGTAATTGGCGAGATAAATGTAATAATCCTGCAGAAAATCATTCGTCTGGCCGAAGGTCAGAACATTGCGCATGGTCCTCCAGATTCCGTAAACATTGGTCTCCCGGCCGCGTTCATTCAGCAGCACGTTCAGTTCGGGATTCACCGCCAGCTGTCTGGTCAGCCCCTCCACCTCAGCCATCCGGCGCTCCAGAATTTCCTGGCTTTTTTGCAGCTGGATCACACTGTTCTCAATGGAGATGGACTCGGTTACAGCGATCGATGTGCGGTAAGACATGTAGCCGCCTATGCTTGGAATAATCAGAATAACTATGTAGGAGATTAGAAATCTGCGGAAAACCTTGGAGTATTTGAGCATCGCTTGATTCTCCTCTCAGTTGGTAGCGCTCACATAGCATAAGCTTAAAACAATTTGCCACACAGTCAAGTCTTTGTCTGCTCTATCAAGAGTCCGCATCACCCGAAACTTTTGCTGCGCCAGTTCCTTCTCATACTGGTTTCAAGTCATCATGCGCCGGTGTTCATTGCCTGGGAAATGATCTGCAAGCTGCGGCGAATTTATCCAGACTCCCTATATTTCGAAAAGGAGCCGTCGCCGGCTCCCTTTTATTCTTTCCGCTGCTTCTGTCTGTTCCCGTTGGATCAGCATCCCAGGAAGCTGCTTGTCTAATTGCTCATCTCTTCGCCGCCCCCGGCTTTAGCCTTGTAAGCATGGGCAGTGGAAGCCTCCAGAATATCCGCAAATGCCCAGTGTGTAAGCGGCACATCGCTCCATGGGGAGGCTTCTGCTCCGAAGAGCGGGCCTCTGCCCAGTGCTCTGTTAACAGCTGTAACTGCCTCGGCACGGGTCAGCGCCTTGCCGGGACGGAAAGTGCCGTCGGTATAGCCATTCAGAATACCTGCTCCCTGGGCCTGAAGAATGGCGGATAATGCCCAGTGACCGGCGGCAACATCCGTAAATCCTTCTCCTGAGACATCACTGCGCTTGCTCAGTTGTGCGGCCAGACTGGCCATTTCTGCACGCGTAATGTGCTGTTTCGGCTTGAAGCTGCCATCGGGATAGCCGGTCATCAAGCCCGTTTCCGCTGCGCCCGCTATAGCTTCCGCCGCCCAATAACCGGAGGGGACATCGCTGAAGGCTGCCGCCGCTTTTGGCTTCTCTCCGGCGGCGGCCTTGAAGAGCAAAGCCGCCATCTCGGCACGGGTAATCTTCTGATCCGGTTTGAAGGAGCCGTCCGGATAACCGCTCATGTACGCCGAATGCTTCATCACCCCATCTTGCTCAGCTTGCGGCGAAGCACTTGGAGCAGGGGTGGCCGGCGGAGTCGTGGACGGAGACGCAGATGGGGCTGCTGTAGCCACCGGTCCCGGATTGACCGAACCCGGCGTTTCCGTTGAGACAACTGGCGGTGCTGGTGTTGGCGTCGAAGTTGGCGTTGGCGTTGGCGTTGGGGTCGGTGTTGGCGTTGGTTGTTCACCCGGATCTGTGCCCGCTGTGCTGACACTGAACTTCAGCTGGTCTGCGAACATCAGCGCGCCTGATTTCTTTACGGCCTTCAGCACGTGAACACCGTCTGTCAGCTTTTCCAGGCTGAACAACCTCTGCAGAATCTGCCGGTTATCGCTGTAGGCGCTTACGGTCTGAACGGATGCTCCGTCCAGGTAGATTTCCATATCTCCCATATCGGGCCCTTTAGGTCCAAGCAGCTCGATTCCGGTGCCGCTGAACGTATACTCGAAATAATCACCGTCCGTTTCCGTATAGTGAACATCATTCTGATAATCGCCGGTAAAGGCGAATTTCAACTGCAGGCTGCCCTCGGACTGCGCGGCGAGATACGCCTGCTTGAGCGTTACTGTGTCTCCTGTAAGTGTATAATCTGTGCCCTCCACCAGCTTATAGGTGCCCTGGCTGATGCCGCCGAACAGCTCCGGCTGACGCAGCAGCTTCACTTCGATATCTGCGGAGGCAGCTCTGTCAAAGGCGGCTTCCACCGGGCTCACCAGGTCGGGAATTTCCACCTTGAGCATATCCAGCAGCATGAAGGTGCCTGATTTTTTCACGGCCTTCAGGGTATGGAAGCCTTCGGGCAGACCTGTAATGCTGAACAGGTTCTGCTGGGCCTGCCGCCCGTCATGATAAGCGCTGACTGTTTGCTGGAACTGATTGTCCACATAAATATCCATGTCGCCTTGAGAAGTATCTCTTTCTGTATACAACTGGATGCCTGTGCCTCTAAAGGTGTATTCGAAGGAATCGCCATTTGTCTCGGTGTATTGTACATCATCCTTGTAATCGCCCATTCCTCTGCCGGTACTGCGTGACCAGGAGCCGTTGTAGGCAATCGCCGGATCGTCATTGTTAATCATCGAGTAGCGGACCGAAGCGGAGCCGGTGATATTCACCGTCAGCACCTCGCTTGCACCTCCGTCGAAAAAGAACGTGAGCTCCGCAGTGCCCGATGGCAGATTAAAAAGATACTCCTTCCTGATCTTCACAACGCCTCCGCTGGCGGTATAGTCGCTTCCTTTTACCAATGCAGTGCCGCCGTTTTTGATCTCCAGCAGGGAGTCGCTGCCCGCAGGCAGCGTTACCGCTACATCAGCCTGCTTGTCAGGCGCCTTGTCGAAGCTTCCCGTAACAGAGTCAAGCAGTTGATTGACGCTGATCTTCAGCGCATCCAGCAGCATATACTGGCCTGAGCCTTTGACCACCTTGAGTGTATGTTCCCCATCCGCAAGGCCTGTGGCACTGTAAACCGCTTGCTGGGCTTCCTTGGCCCCTGGGGTATAGGTGCTTACCGTCTGCGGACTCGCGGCATCATCCAGATAGACCAGCACATCCCCTTGCGAGGAATCCTTCTCCGTCAGCAGGTCAATGCCCGTGCCTTTGAAGGTGTACACGAAGGAATCGCCGTCTGTCTCAGTGTAGTGCACATCCGCCCCGTAATCTCCGGCGGTTCTTCCGGACTGCGAGGACCAGGAGCCGTTGTACACAATTCCGCTGTCATTGTCGTTAATGTACACCGAACGGGTAACCGGGTTCGGTGGAAGCTCTCCACCCGGCTGGCCGTCCCCGGGAGCTCCCGCCGAATCCGTGATCTTCACAGTGATATCCTGTGAACCCGGTGTCTGCTCCTTGCCTCCATTGCGCTGCCAGGAGCCGGTGTACCGGACATTCGTATCATCATCGTTGACGGTAGAGATGCCGCTCTTGGCCGTTACCTTGAGCATCCGGGAAGCATGGGGTTCCAGCACCCCCCGCTGAAGCCCGTATCGAAGGTGCCCAGCTCACTGTGGCTCCACAGATCGCGGACCGAAGCCGGCCCCGCAAGGCCAATGTCGCTCCATTTCACATCCACTGCGGCGCTGCGGCTGCCGAGGTTGAACAAGGCGACATTATAGGTTCCGTCTCCATTGTTGGCATACCAGACCTGCTGCTGGGTATCCATCGACAACGGGTGAGCCGGATGCCCGGCCTGATTAACGGCGATTACCTCGTCGTTGGTCAGCAGCTCCAGGCCATAATCATCCAGCCGGGTCATATCGTTGCCGAGATAGAGCTGTGCCGCAGAAACCGCCCAGAAGGTCATGGCCGTCTTCCGCTCATCCTTCGTCAATCCGTCCATAGCGCCGTTCCC
Source organism: Paenibacillus sonchi (assembly GCF_016772475.1). Lineage (NCBI taxonomy): Bacteria > Bacillati > Bacillota > Bacilli > Caryophanales > Paenibacillaceae > Paenibacillus > Paenibacillus sonchi. The sequence continues at coordinate 4,054,637 of NZ_CP068595.1, read as the reverse complement.
GACATTCAGGGAATCAAAATCATTCCAGCCGCCGGGACCGGCATCCCTCCACCAGATGGCCGCATCCGGGAACAGCCTGGCAATATTGGCCCACTGGGTCAATCCGATGTTGCTGTCATAGGATTCCACATCCCACTGAATCCGCCAGCCGTTGGCAAATTTTTTCCAGAAATCCACATAGTTGTGGTCCAGCGCCCATGAAAGCTCGAACCAGATATCATGCCTCGCCAGCGCCTTGGACCAGGCCTCGACATCTCCGCGTGCATCACGGCTGAGGTTGTTGATCCCCGATCCTGGAGTTACACTGTCGAACTTCAAGAAGTCTATGCCCCATTCCCCAAGAAGATCGGCAATGGAGTCGATATACTTCTGGGCGCAGGGGTTGCTGAAGTCGATTTTGTAGGTGTAGGAGTTCCAGTAATCCATAATTTTCAGCGGCTGTACCGCAATATCGCGTACCCGGCATTCCCCGTTGGTACCGTAGATTTCAAGATCGTTGTTGTACGCTTCAATCGACAGGCCCGGAATCAGGTAAATGCCGATCTTCTGCCCGTTGTTATGCACATAATCAATAACCTCCTGAAAACCGTCCGGATAACGCTCAGTGTTAGGTAAAGGCCGGCCGTATTCATCCATGCCCCCATTCCAGCCCGCATCAATATTAATATACTCATAGCCGTGCTTTTGCAGCTTCTCATGCATGGCGTCGGACTGTTTTTTGATGCTCTCCGCCGAGATCCAGCTGCCGGATGGGTCATACACCTGCATGCTGTAGCTGCTCCAGCCCATATACGGCTTCTGTGCCAATGATTTGTCCGCCGCCTCCGCCACGTTCCTTGTGGTTCCCGCCACTCCAGACTGTACAGCCACCATCATAAACAGCAGCAGACTGATCCCGATCCTTTTAGCCAAAGACTTCAAATCTCCCAGCTCCCCTCGCAGTTTATAAAGCGCTTTCCAATTCTGCCAGACTCATCCGCATGGAAATCCGCCCCTGGATGGTAGCGCTTTCCATACGAGAAGATCATAGGGGGAGCCGCCCCGTTTGAATAGGTACAATTGCGGTGTCCAGCGTACAGCTCTCCCGGTTCCCAGGGGGCAAATCCCGCCAAAACAGCCAGAATTCCTTACAAGGACTTACACCTCCCATTCCCCCGCAGCCCGAAATCACCGAATTCAAAGGTATTTTTACCTCTCATTTCACCGTACAGTGGGACTACGTGCTTACCTGCCATTAAGTTTTCGTCCGCCGCCGCTTGTCCCAATCATCATTTTCTATACAAAAAACCCCGAGAGGGATTAATCCCCTCAGGGTTCCGAACTTCCATCAAGCACTCACCAATCAACACAACTGTACAACTACACCGGCTCTTCGACAGGATGCTCCTCCGCAGACTGAAGATTATCGAGCAGCCGGGGCTTCACTTCGTTCACCACTTCCTGGAACCGGTCACACAGAAAAATCAGCTGATCGATTTCCTTCCGGCCTACTTTCTCGATGATCTCATTTAGAACACCGGAATAACGGGCCAAATTCATCTGCAGAACGGCCTGGCCCTTCTCCGTTAGACAAATGTAGATCACTCTGCGGTCCGATGTAGACATCACCCGCCGGGTATATCCTTTCTCTTCCATGCTGCTGATCATTTGCGAAGCGGTAGGCCTGCTGATCAGGAGCAGCTCGCTTAATTTGGAGATCATCACCCCGGGGAGGCTTCCTTCTCCTGTTCCGCTTTTTGCATGCTGGCGTTAATCACGAACATTGTCAAAAATTCCGCACGCGGAATTGAGGCAAACAGTTGGGTACGCGTAGTCAGACGTTTTATATTTTCCAGTGCAATGAGCAGCTTTCTCTCTTGACTGTCCTGGGTATCCATAAGGCACCTCCGGTTTATGGTTGGGAGCAGAGGACGGAAAACAACCTCATTTTATTTAGATTACCTACCTATTTCACAAAAATCAAGAACAACTCATCTAAATTTAAAAAATTATTTAGTTGTACTATGCTTTTATTTTTTGTATGATACATAAAAGATAGTTAGCCTACCTAATTAGAATAAAGGAGAGGAATCATTGTGGAGCATCTCACGCAAAAGAAAAAGGTTACCATTATGATCGCATTAATGGCAGCCATGTTTTTCGCGGCAATCAACCAGACGATTGTGGGCACCGCGATGCCGCGCATTATTGCGATGCTGGGAGGGATTGAGCATTACACCTGGGTCATCACCATCTATATGCTTACCTCCACTATCGCTACGGTGCTTGTCGGCAAGCTGTCCGACATTTATGGACGAAAGCCGTTCTTGCTTGCCGGGATTATTATTTTCGTGATCGGGGCTTTTCTGTCCGGACTGTCGGCCAACATCTTTCAAATGATCGCTTACCGCGGGATTCAGGGGGTCGGCGGCGGGATTCTGATGTCCGCGACTGTAACCGCCGTAGGGGATTTGTTTGCTCCAAGGGAAAGAGCCAAGTGGACGGGAATCATGATGGCGATGTTCGGATTCTCCAGCGTCATCGGGCCAACCCTCGGGGGCTTCATGATTGACCATATGGCCTGGAAATGGATCTTCTGGATCTTCCTGCCGCTGGGCCTTGTGGCCTTTGTCATGATCTGGAGAATGTTTCCTACAACCACACGCGCCGCTTCCGAATCCATCGACTATCCGGGATCGCTCTTCCTCTCGCTCAGCATTGTGGCCCTGCTGCTCGGATTCTCCTGGGCAGGCACCCAATATGACTGGGGATCGCCGCAAATTCTCAGCCTGTTCGCAGCTGCGGCAGTCTTCGCGGTCATTCTGATTCTGATCGAGCGAAAAGCCAAAAGCCCGGTGCTGCCGCTCTCGCTGTTCAAAAATTCGATCATATCCCTGTCGATGATTATCGGCTTTCTGATGAATGCCGGCATGATGGGGGCTATGATCTATCTGCCGTTCTTCGTTCAGGGCGTAGAAGGTGTATCGCCTACCAATTCCGGCTTTATCAATATGCCGATGTCGCTGATGATGATTGTGCTGAGCACACTGGTCGGCCGCTGGATTTCCAAATCGGGAAAATACAAGCGGTATGCGCTGATCGGCATGCCGTTTATGGTCGCGGCGATGCTGATCATGGCCTTTATGAACAGTATTGCGATGGCCGTAGCCAGCATGATCATCTTCGGGATTGGTCTGGGTCTTGCCATGCCGGTATTTACGTTGACCGTGCAGAACGCGGTTGCACCGGCTATGCTGGGTGTCGCTACTGCCACCTCAACGCTGTTCCGCAACCTGGGCGGCACGATCGGTATTGCCATTATGGGCACGGTCATGAACACGACTCTGTCACATAAGCTGGAGAATGCGGTTCATTCGGGGCAGGGTCCCGATATGTCCAAACTCGATGCCGAATCCGCCCGGCAGCTGTCGGCATTCATGAATCCGCAAATGCTGCTGGATCAGCCCAAGCTCAAGGAGCTGCATGCGACACTGCCGGAACAGATCCAGCCTCTGTTCAACCAGCTGATTGAGATGCTGCGGTCCGCTCTGAGCGATTCCTTGACGGTTGTCTTCCTGAGCGGTACAGCGCTTCTGGTCATTGCGGCACTTCTGGTGGTATTCCTCAAAGAGATTCCGCTGCGGTCCAGCGAAGCCAGAACAGAGGCCAAAGCCGGGGAAAAAGGCGTAGACAGCAAGCTGAAGGAACAGGCGCCTGCTGTGCAATAAGCACAGATAGCAGTCCTTCGGGAGAGATGTCCTCAACAGCGAAAGCTGCGGGGCATCTCTTTTATATGCGGGGGTTAAAATTCGTCCTGCCGGTTATTCAACTGTTCAAAATATTCATACACGCCGTTCAGCAGCTGTCTAAGGGTGTCGCTCGGCTCCTTGCCCAGATAATCAATCATTCCCTTAAAGGTTTCATGGGTTCTCACCGTAACCAGCTCCGCCAGGCGCTCGCCCCGGTCTGTCAGTGTAATCTCGCTGATCCGGCGGTCCTGGGCATCTGTAGTGCGGATGGCGTAACCCTGGGAAATCAGACTGTTGACCATTTGGGTAACCGTAGGAGAAGTAACCTTAAGCTGCTTGCTGAGATCGGAGACGGTCTGTCCTTTCCTGTCTTCCCGTTCATTGCCCTGTCTGATCGATACCAGCATCCGGAGCTCGCTCGGCTTCAGACTGGATATGGAATTCCTGCGCCAGTTCAACCGGGAAAATTGCTGGAACGCTTCTATTAAAGCATCAATATTCTCATAGTCGTCCATTTCGTCTGTCATCGGTACACCTCATATGCTCAATTATCATAAGTAATTATAGCCTAAACGCTTCGTAAAAAAAAATTCGCCCGCACGCAGGGGCAGGCTTGTCTTATTCTGATGCTTCTTCAAGAATGGCCATATTAAATTTCCGCAATAACTCTCCAAAAATCACGCGTTCCCCATCGCTCCAGCTGCTGAGCATTTTGCCGATGCTGTCCTGCCGCGCCTTCTTGTTCTCGTTCAGCACTTCAAGGCCCGCTTCCGTCATCTCCAGCGAATAAGCCCGCCCGTCAACGGGGTCAGGGATACGCCTTACATACCCCTTTTGCTCCAGCGCTGCGGCCTGTCTGCTGACCGTCGAAATATCCAGGTGGAATTCATCAGACAGCGCCTTCACCCCGGCCGAGCCGTGGGAGTCGATTTGATACAGCAGCAGATAGGCGGAGCGGTCCAGATTGCCGATCTTTTTATAAGTGGTCATGGACACCAGGCGGCGCACCAGAATGGCCATCTCCAGTTCTATGACATCAACTGTATTATTCATGACGTTGCATCCTTTCCTCTCGAGTTGTATCTACATATTATGATCATTGACATTACCATTCCCGCTTGTATAATACAAGTATATACTTTCATTATACAAGTTATTTTCCGGAATGATAAGCTGCGGAGGGACATTATGAAAGCTCATGAGTTTATGATCAGACAAGTATACAAAGTCAAGGAAGCCGATACGGTTCGGACCTTTATCGAACGCTGCATTCAATTCCGGATCAGCGGCATGCCTGTGGTCAATGATAGAAATGAAATCGTCGCCTATTTAAGCGATGGGGATATCATGCGTTATATCGGCAGACATGAAGATCTGATCGTCGATTCTTTTTTCAGATCAATGTATTTGTGGGGGATAATGAGGAATTCGAGGAGCGGACCCGCAGACTGCTGAGCCTGAATGTAATGGATATCGCCAAGAAGAAGGTCATCACTGTTCCCTGGGACGAAGATATTGAAAGAATTGCAACCATTCTCGGCAAAAAACAGATCAAAAAAGTCCCGGTCGAGCGGAACCGGGTGCTTGTCGGCATTATCAGCCGCGGCGATGTGATCCGCCATAGCTTCAAAACCCTGCTCTAACCCGGACCGGGCCTTCCGGCCGGTGCGGCCTCCGGCTGCCTGTCAACAGATGTACCTGTTCAGCCGGAGCCGCTTCAGCTTTTCCTGCTTCATGTCAGCCCCGCACCCCACACTCTAGAGGCTTCTTCCTTATTCCTCCGGCCCCCAGCCGCACAGCCCATAGAAAAAAATATGGAACAGCTCATCCAGAAAATTTCCCTTGTCCGCATGCTTCGCCACACTGTCCAGCATTTCCCCGGAGCTCTTGATATACATCTGGATCATTACCAGCACCGCTTCCACGGACACCTTTTGCGAAATTTCTCCGCTGGCCTTGCCCTCCTCCACCATTTGGACCATCAGCGGCGTCACCCTGTCATCATACTGCTGCTGGATATACTGGTACATAGCCTGATCGTCGAACATGATCTCTTTGACAAGCGCGGGATCCAGGGTAGAGTAGGTTTCCTTATCCTTGAAAATAAAATAAGTGATCCGCTCCTTCAAGGTTTTCTGCTGCCGCATCTCTTCTTCGAACTCCAGCAGGGATTCCTCCACAAAATCCTTGAAGGATTCGCTGATCAGCGCCTCCTTGCTGCCAAAATAATTATAAATCGTCACCTGGGACACCCCTGCCGCCTTGGCAATATCGGCGATCCGCAGTTTTTTGATCTCCCAAGTCTTCAGCAGCTCCATGGTTGTCTTCATGATTTTGCTTTTGATCAGGGCTGCTCTCTTCTCAAAACCGTTCATCTTCGTCCTCCTAAGCGGCTTGTATAGAAAATATGCTATTCCAAAAATAATGAAATATAAAATACAAATAATTTCATAATTATATTGACTTCGCGTAATCCCGGGACTATTATAACATATGAAATATCCAAGCGTTAATATTTCATATTTGTTGCGGAGGTGGCGTCATGCTGAAGGTTGAAGGGCTCAGCAAGCGGTTTTCAAATGGCAGAGGCATTGACAATGTATCATTCACGGTTCATCAAGGCGAGGTGTTCGGATTCCTGGGACCAAACGGGGCAGGGAAATCCACAACCATCCGTCACATCATGGGGTTCATGCAGCCGGATCGCGGCTCGGTTACGATCGGCGGGCTCGATGCCTGGAAGGGGCAGGGAACGGTGCAGAAGCTGGCCGGGTATCTGCCGGGAGAGATTAACTTTATCGACGGCATGACCGGCACAAGCTTTCTCAATTTCATGACCTCGATGCAGGGAGTGAAGGACACCTCCAAGCGTGACCGCCTGATCCGGCGCCTGCAATTCGATGCCGCGACACCGATCCGCAAAATGTCCAAAGGCATGAAACAGAAGGTCGGCATTGTGGCCGCCTTCATGCACAGCCCGAAGCTCATTATTCTGGATGAGCCGACCTCCGGTCTGGACCCGCTGATGCAGCGGGTATTTATTGAGCTGGTATTGGAAGAAAAAGCAGCGGGAACCACCTTTCTCATGTCCTCTCACAGCTTTCAGGAGATTGAACGCACCTGCGACCGGGCTGCGATTATCAAGGACGGCCGGATTGTCACCGTCAAAAATATCCACGAGCTGCAGTCCATGCAGCGCAAGCTGTTTGAGGTGGTCTTTGCAGCACAGGAGGATGCCGCACAGTTTGCCGCTTCGGGTCTGCAGGTCGAATCACAGGAAGGCAACCGGGTACGGATCGCCATTCAGGGCGATTATGCGGCATTTACACAGGAGCTGGCCCACTATGCCGTACGCAGCATCGACATCTCTACGCAGAATCTGGAGGACATTTTCATGAACTATTATGACCGGGACCGCGAGGTGAATGCAGAATGAACTTTTCACTCTATAAAGAAATGATGCGGGTCAATTTGAAGGGAATCATGAACTACGCTGTGGGCTCTGCGTTTTATATGCTGTTCATGATCTGGCTGTATCCCGGCCTGGGCGGCAGTACAGCAGCCATAGATGAACTGGTTAAGGCGATGCCGGAAGGCGTAGGCAATGCGTTCGGGCTGAACAGCGGCTTCGCGAGCGCGGAGGCTTTTATCTCCGGGGAATATTACGGGCTTATTCTGGTCCTGATCCTGTCCATCGTCTGCGTGCAGCTCTCCACTCAGCTTATCGCCCGGCTGGTGGACCGGGGTTCCATGGCCTATCTGCTGGCTACTCCGACCACGCGCCGCAAGGTAGCCTTCACGCAAGGCCTGGTTCTGGTCACCTCTCTCTTCATTATATTGGCGGTCACCCTGCTGTCGGGGTTTGCCGGAAAAAGCTGGTTTCTCGGCACCAAATATGAATTCGATATGGGCCGCTTCACCCAGCTGAATACCGTGGCCTTTCTGCTGTTTTTCGCTATCGGCGGGCTATGCTTCCTGATTTCCTGCGCCTGCAATGACGAAAAGAAGGCGCTCGGAATCTCCGGTGCGGTCACCTTCGGCTTCTTCACGCTCGACCTGCTCGGCAAAATCAGCGGTAAGCTTGACGTGCTGCGCTACTTCACCCTGTTCAGCTTCTACCGCCCCGCCCATATTGTGCAGGGCACAGCCGAAGTTATGCAGATTTGCCTCTGGCTGCTGCTGATCGGCCTTGCGGCTTTTGCCGCAGGCATCCGGATCTTCCGGCGGCGGGACCTGCCGCTGTAAGTGGATCAGGCAGCGCTGCTCAGGCGGCGCTGCTTAAGCAGCGTTGCTTAGGCAGCGTCTGCACCGGGCAGCACACCCCGCGGCCATGGCCCGTTCGCCGTTTCACTTTCGCTGAAATGTATCATTCAGTTGCGGCCCCCTCCTTTTTGTGTCATTGTAATATCAGGTTTAGAATTCCCCTCTTTACCTGATCGGGATACTTATTCATAAGGAGAGACCTTTGTGCTGCCTATTCATGAACTCATACCTAATTCCAGAACCAAAGAGATGTACTTATCTGTCCGAAAAAAAGGGACCGTATCCAAACAAACCCTGCTGGAGGAAAGCGGCCTGACTGTCAGCACCTTGACCCGGATTCTTGATGAGCTGCTTGCCCAGAACCTGCTGCTGGAGGTAGGCTTCGGGGAATCCACGGGCGGCAGACGGCCCACCCTATATGAAACCAATCCCGCCTATGGCTATGTCTTCGGCCTGGAAATCTCCCGGACGTTTTCCAGGCTCGTGCTTGCAGATCTCCATCTAAAGCTGCTGGATGAATATTCATGGCCTATGGATGAGCAGGCCACGCCGGAACGCCTGATTGAATCCGTTCATGCCCAGGTGCTGCGCATGCTGGAGCAAGCCTCCATTGACATCAGCCAAGTTATCGGGCTTGGCATTGGAGCCGTCGGCCCCTTGGACCGCAAGGAAGGAAGGATTCTGCAGCCAGCCGGCTTTGCAGCTCCGGGCTGGTCTCAGGTGCCGGTCAAAGAACGGCTGGAGCAGCTTCTTGATGTGCCGGTGTGTCTGGATAATGGGGCCAATACCGCGCTGCTTGGCGAATATTGGGCCGGCGGCGACCGGCGGCAGCATCAGCTGCTCTATCTCCATGCCGGCATCGGGCTGCGCTCCGCGATTATGAACGAAGGCCGGATTCTCTACGGCGTCATCGACACCGAAGGGGCCGTCGGCCAGATGATCATTGAGAGCTCCGGCGTTCCTTCCAGCGTGCCGGGCGGCAATTCCGGCGCATGGGAATCCTGATGTTTCTATCCGCACCCTGGAAATGCAGGCCCGGGAGGAATGGAAACGCGGCAGACCCACCTTGCTCCGTGAGCTGGCTGACCGCCCGGAGGACATTGAATTCGCACATATAGTTGAAGCGCTGCAGGCCGGGGATTCCGTGGTGAACGGAATATTCGGGCAGGCGGCGGTCTATTGCGGCATTGGTCTGGCCAACCTGATTAATATACTCCATCCGGAGGAGGTCATTCTGGGCGGCCCCCTGTTCTCAGCTGCGGATTTTTTCTACCGGGAAGCCACAAGGACCGCCCTTGAGAGGACCTACTACCGCGAGCAATACAAGGTCCGCTTCACTCAAGGTAGCTTAAGCGACACTGCTGTCGCCGCCGGGGCAGCCGCCCTCATACTGAACCAGCTTACCGGTTGAGGATGGTATGATCCCCCAAAGCCGTAAGGTTAGCCGCGGCTGGCCGCCTGTGCCAGCTCAGATAGCCATTTCCCCGCTCCCCTTCGGCTTTGGCGGCGATTTTTTTCAGCTTGTCTGTTCCGCCCCAGATCAAATACACAATATGCTCCACCTCATGGCGCTTTAGGCCGCGAACTTGATCCAGCAGCAGCCTGAGAATCCTGTCGTCCCCCAGATCGGCATCGATCTTCAGCTTCATCGAATCACCGCTATGCAGCATACACTTCACCAGTGTAGGAAGCGTATCCGCGTTAACGCCATGCCGACCGGCCAAAGCGGCCGTAAAGCCGTTCTGAACGGACTGGTGTTCTTCGTCGACCTGCTCCATATATTGTTCTACTAATGGAAAATACGCCCGGTCCGCGAGACCAAGGCCAAAAACCGCGTAACTGCCCGGCATGCAGCTTTTTTCCCCTTCAGTATCCGTATACCATTCGAAGGTTTCCATCGCCACCCCGGCATACTCCTCCAGCAAAGGCTGCAAATTCGGATACTCCAAAGCGTTGGCAAAGAAACGGTGCGTGCCCGACTTGGCCAATCCTTTGACCGGCAGCCATTGCTTGACGGAGGATTTCAGCTTGATTTGATAGCTCTTAGGGAAACCCAAGCTTAGCAAGCGGATAAGAAACCGGAGCGCACGCGCGTAGCTTTCCTCCGTTTCTTGCTTAATGGCTATGGTCACCTCGGCAAATACATCGTTGGCTGTGCATTCCGCCAGTTCACCGCGAAGACAGACATCTTCCCGGGCGAACGTTCCGCTGCCTTCCTCAGTCAGACGTTTGGCCCGGGTACTTCCCAACTCGATAGCGCAATTCAACATAGACAGCCCCACACTTCTGCTATAGGAAGGCTCATATTTCAGAATCAAGATTGCGGAATACAGGACCAGTTCGATGAGACCTTGCTCGGGATTGTCCAGCCGGGCATCACTTTTTCGCTTGTATTCCTTCTGCCACTCTGATCCTATATTATCGAAATAACGGGGCAACCAGTGATTCTCCACCCAATTCCGCAAGGCCCCGCTCAGATTACTCCGGTGCTCGGCAAGATGTTTGTTTCCTTTATTCACTTGTTGAATGTTCTCAAACACAGAAATGATCCGGCCAGGGTCCATCTCCGGGAACAGTCCCTCATCCAACAGGTGTCTGGACAGGAAAAAGGTCTCCAAGGGTTTGGTCGGATATTTTCCCGCTTCGAGCTTATTCCCGACATAGGCGGAGATACGTTCCAGCAGCAGTTTCTTCTTCGTCTCGTCGACGTATTCAAGAATACGAACGTTGACCCCGCCTTCCCGCACCTGGAACTTGCCGTTAAAAGTAAATTGATAATCGGTTAATGCCGGCGGCATCCCGTTCAATTTATGCTGCATATAGGAAGCAAGCTCAGGGACGATCTGCTCCCGCACTTGTTCCCCGGTCAGCCACTCGCTGGGTCCGGCCTTGCCTCCCGGCACCGTAAGATCGAGTTCCCCATCCGTCACATCCACCCTGCCCTTGGCATATTCAAGCAGAGCGCCACTGTGAATCCCCACCTGCAGCGTTGTGCGTTTCACGATTTTGTCCGCGTCTATATTGCTAATATAGGCTGCCCAATTGTCAATCTCCTGTTTCATTTCGTCCAAAAGCGTTTCCAGTGTGTGATCCATAATCATCCAAAGCTCCTTTATGCAGAGTTATAGATTTATTTGCGCCCCCATACGGCTAAAATAGCAACAGCCAAAAAAGCAGCACGGCCAATGAATGCCGTTAGCACTTCCGTACCCCTTTCTATTATTTCACCCAATCTTTGTGTAAAAGTATAGCATAACAGCCTGCCCGTTAGCCTAATCATTCGTCTTTCATGGGAACAAAGAGAAGGACAAACTCACCCTGGCGGGTGAATAACAACACGGGGCTTACGGCCGCAGGGATACCCAACTGTTCCAAAATCAACGGGGCACGCTGAAAACGGATCGTTGTATGACAGACAGGCTTAGCGTCCTTTAACTTGCTTAGATCTCATATTGTTATACCACATGCACAATGCCCGCCCAGAATTCAGTTAAGACATACATTGGGGGCCATATGATTATGGTGTGGGTCATTCTGCGGACACGATGAGCTCCCTTCACGAGCGATCCGCAGCCGTTACGGACCGGAAAGCCGTTATTGAAGGAAGATTCCTCTATTCCGCAGGACAACGGACCGAGATGCCTTTATTTGTCCCTTTCCCCTTTATTCCAGGCTCCATCGAACGATATAACGGCTCCTGAGTCCGTAACTGCTGAAAAAGTAAGATTTTTGGCAAAATAAGGGCTCCTCTGTCCGCATCAGTCCGCGGATGGAACCCCATCCTTCTGCATCGCTTATATCCTCTACGGCCTCCAAGATATCCACATTTTTTTACACTGTATAGTCTCCTATAGACTGTGCCGTCCTTTCCTGGGCAACACAGCAGCGCACCCACAACCGTTCCCGTCACCTTATGCTCAGAAAAAAGCAGCAGGCATACGGGGTCTCCCGATACCTGCTGCTTTTTTCAAGTTGAAGTTCAAATTTCACCTTTGGTCTGCTGCAGCTGCCTTGCCTGAAGAGCGGTTTGCTGCAGTGCGCGGAACCTTCTGCCCAGCAGTTCGCAGCCTTCGGCTCCCGGATGCAAGCCGTCCGGCAGGAAGGCTTCGTCCTCCGGCCCAAACCAGCTCAGGCCGTCCAGGTCATACAGCTGGCGGTCCCCCCGTTCCCGCAGCAGCTCCACGGTCTGCCGGATATCTTCGCGCATCATGGGCAGCGTGAAGCCGAGCGGGTTAGGCTCCGTTTCGCGGACGGTGCCGTAAATCGGGGAGATGACCAGCAGCGGAGTCTCCTTGTGTCTGTCGCGGATCGTTTCCAGCAATCCGATCAGCAAAGGCTTGAACATCCGCGGGCTTAGGGTACCGGCGCCATAGATGTTCACCCCCACGCATATAGAGATGAAGTCGGCCGGCAAATCCCGGATCAGACGACCGATCATCGGCTCCATATGGCAGTTGCCGGAGAAGCCGAGATTGGTCACATTCCAGCCGCAATCAGCGGCGGCGATGGCCGGCCAGGCACGCGAAGGGCTGGAAGCTGCCACACACTGGGTAATGGAGCTCCCATAGGTGATCCAGCGGGGACGGCGATCCGGCAGCGGATCACCAGCAGCCCCGCTGCCGATCCGCAGGCCCGTTACCGTCATCCCGATATTTTGCGGGAGCCAGATTTCCAGATCGTTGATGCCTGCGGGAAGTCCGCTGAACAAGGCTTCGGTTGCTCCTGCGGGAAGGCTGAGGGTCAGGAACAATTGCCCTGCCACCAGGCAGTCCATAGCAGCTGCATCCGCAAGGGGGAGGAACGATACCGCTACTTCTGCGGAATCACTCCGCAGCCGCAGGCGCACACCGGCACAAATCTCGGCTTTGCCTCCGATTCCCTCCGGTGCATACAGCTCATAATCCGCGTAGGGAATACGCCACGGCTTGATTCCATCCTCCCGGTGCTCCAGTGAAACCGCACCGTGGAACCATTCATCCGTTAAGGGAAGCTGTTTCACAGCGCATCCCCTTCCTTCCTGCCGGTGTGCTCCGCAGCAGGCACGAAGTTCTCGCCGAGCCAGACATCCTGCTCCAGCAGGCGCTGCTGAAGCTCGGCGACGGAAATGCCGCGTGAGCCTGTGCCGTCACGCAGCGCCAATGCGGCGGCTGTCCCCGCAGCCTGACCCATGGAGAAGCAGTTCGGCATCACCCGCAGGGAGCCTTGAACCGCCCGGTCCGAGGACACGGAGCGTCCGGCCACCCAGAGGTTGTCGATGCCGACCGGCAGCATGATCCGGTAAGGGACGCCGTGTGAGACGCCCGGCGGCAAGTGGTTGAAGGTCATCTCGCTTTTGCTGTTGGCGAGATGGATGTCGATATAATACGCGTTGCGGGCAATGTCATCCGGGAAGGAGCGGGCAGCAATGAAATCATCGACGGTCAGGACGTAGTCCCCTTCGATGCGCCGGGTCTCCCGGATGCCGAGCTGCTCCCCGCTCGCCACCATATGGGCGTGCTCGAAGCCCGGCACATAGCTGCGGAAGAACTGAAGCTGGCGTTCTGCCGTGCGGCGCCCTTCAATCGCGCCCCGCGTCAAATCCTCCGCAAGGGTGCCGTCTACGCCGAACACATGGCCGAAGTTGACCCCTACCAGATAATCGCTCACCCACGCCAGGCCGGAGATGGACTTGCGGCCCTCCGGCAGCGCGCCATCGGCTATCGCCCGCTCCACCGTTGCATGCAGCTGGCCCGTATCCCCGCTCTCCTCCAGGAAGCGGCTGAACTTCGGACGGTCAACATTGGCGAGGAGATAGCACATGCTGCCCGGCTGAAGCTCACCCGCCTCGCCGCCCTTCTGGAAGGGCACCCCGGACAACGCAGCGATGTCCCCGTCCCCCGAGCAGTCGATAATATAGCGGCAGCGGATGAAGGAGCGCCCCGTTTTGTTGACGACAATGACGCCTTCGACCGTTCTGTGGTCCTGCGACATTACTACATCGCAGACAAAAGTATGATAGAGCGGCGTCACGCCGCTTTCCAGAATGGCGTCGTCATAGACCCGCTTCAGCACCTCCGGATCAATCGGCACCCAATCCAGCATGTCCCGGTATTCTTCGCGGTAGCCGGGATCGCAGGCCAGCTTCATCCGCTCCATCAGCTTAAGGCCTAAGCCGCGGATAATCGGCTTCTGCTTGTCTGTAAAGGGACAAAAGGCGGGGACAAGCGCAACTGTGCCCATTCCGCCGAGAAATCCCCTCTGCTCCACAAGCAGGGTGCTCGCCCCGCCTTCCGCAGCAGCAATCGCGGCGGCGATGCCGGATGCTCCTCCGCCAATGACCAGTACGTCTACTTCGCGGGTAACCGGCACACTGGCGGATGGCAGGGTTATATGTCCGTAATGCATAGAATCATCCTCCAAATCTATATTAGCTGAACTTGAAATTCACATCTCTGGTGAATCGCATTCTATTTAACAGTCCCGCCCTCCAGACAGAGACGCAGCAGATCATCGACATGTGCGGTGGCCAGGCATTCAACAGTATCGGCGGCACCGTAGTAGATTTTGACTTCCCCGGAATCCTCCAGAATCATGCCCCCGGGGAAAATAACATCATTACGGAAGCCGCCGCTGGTTTCATAGGCGGCTTCCGGCGCGAGCAGCGGTGCAGCCGCCCTGCCGATAACCCGGCCAGGATCATGCAGATCCAGCAGCATAATGCCTGTGGTGTAGCGTTTTTTCCAGCTGTCCTCCCAGCCGTTTTTGCCCCGGCTGCGGTCCAGATCGACCGCGTGGAACAAGGTTAGCCAGCCTTTGTCCGTCTTGACCGGCGGTGCGCCGGGACCTACCTTGTCATTGGCATAGGCCACATCCTCAACCGCCAGCAGCAGGCGGGAATTCCCCCAGTACTTGAGGTCAGGCGAGTCGCTCATCCACATATCAAAACGGTCAATGCCGCCCCGGCTGTACACCGGCAGCGGACGCTCCAGCCGCACATATTTGCCCCCGATAAGCTCCGGGAACAGCACCATATTGCGGTTGTCCGGCAGGGACAGGCTCAGCACCTCGAAGGAGCGGAAATCCTCCGTCACCGCGATGCCGCCGCGCAGGCCATGCTTCGTATCCACTGCAAAACACATATAGCATTGCCCGCCGATCACCGTCAGACGCGGGTCATACACGCGGATAACCTCTTCATCATGCCAGGACCAGCATGGCTCCGGCTGCACCTCCCACTTGATTCCGTCATCGCTGAAGGCCAGGCCGAGATTCGTTGTGTGATGGGGGGCAACGATTCCTTTGGCCTCATCGCCGTAGTCATTGCGGAAGACCATCACATATTTCCCTTTAAATTTCGTGACCCCTGCATTGAATACCATAGCCGGACCGTAAGGGACATCGCCGGGAGCCAGAATCGGATTCGCAGGGTGCCGGGTAATGACCGGACTGGAGAATAAGGGGCCAACTGTAAAATTGCTCATATGATAATGCTCCTTCTATATAGAATTGAACTGAAATCTGTAGCCTTCAGCCTTTGACCGAACCGGCTGTCACCTGAATAAACGTCTTGTTCGCCAGAATATAGGCAAGCAGCATCGGCAGGATGGATAGGCACGCACCCGCCATCATCAGGTGGATCTGCATCGCCGCAGACGAGCCGTAGCGGAGATTGGCCAGCCCTACGGTCAGCGTCTGGAGCTGCGGATTGGTCATTGTGAACACCAGCGGCAGAATGTATTCGTTCCACGCATGGCGGAAGGCGAACAGCCCGGCCACGCCAAGCCCCGGGGTCAGCAGCGGCAGGATAATGCGGAAGAAGGTGCGGATAAACCCGGAACCGTCTACCATCGCTGCTTCATCAAGCTCGCGGGGAATGGCTTTGAAGAAGCCTTGCAGCATAAAAAACGTGCTGGAATGAGCGCTGACCAGGATCAGGATCACGCCCCACAGCGTGGTATTCAGGTGCAGCGCGACCATCAGGTCAAACTGCGGGCGCAGCACGATGGCTCCTACGGATATGAACATCATCGATGCCTGAACCGTCACATACAGGGATTTGCCGGGAAAATCGCGCCGGTCCACCACATAAGCCGCCATCGAAGCCACCAGCAGCGTGCCGACGGTAACCATGATGCTGACAAAAGCGCTGTTCCAGGTGTAGCGGGCGAAATTGGCCTGCTTCCAGGCTTCGGCATAGTTGGCGAATTGCAGCTTGGACGGCAGCAGGCTGCCGCCGGTCATCATTTCCGCTCCGGTCTTCAGCGAGCCGGATACGGTCATGACCAGCGGAAACAAGGTCAGAACCGCTGTTGCCAATAAAAACAGCCACATGACCGTACGGCCGAGAATTCTGCCGGCATTGCCGGAGGGGCGGGCAACCCTCTTTTCCCGCACAGGGGGCTGTTGGGATAACACTTGTTCGTTCATCTTGTCACACCTCCAGTACGCCTGCAGCCGTTCATTCATAGTTCTGACTGCGGCGTTTTTATCAGATAGTAAGAATATTCGCAGATTTGGTGTCTAACGCGACTAATACACCTTGTTCATTTTGCGGCTCAGGAAGAAATACAGTCCGGTAATCGCTCCGACGATGACTGCGCTCGCGAAGCCTACGGCACTTCCGTACCCGAGCTGCTGGGCAACCGGTGAACCGGTGGATACCGGGAACAGCAGTTTATACAAGTAGAGGTACATGACCTCGGTTTTGCCGATCGGTCCGCCTTCCGTGATGACCATGATGCTCTCATAGCCCTTCAGGGAGGCGATAATCGCCAGCATGATGACCATCTGAGCAACCGGGGCCAGCATCGGAAGCGTAATGTTCCAGAACCGTCTTCCGGCGTTCGCGCCGTCAATGGCCGCGCTCTCGTATAAATCCTGCGGGATGCTCTGCAGTCCGGCCAGGAACAGCAGCATATAGTTGCCGACCGCCCCCCATACCGCCACGAGAATGACCGTGAGCATGGCATGCTTCGGACCCAGCCAGTCAACGGGCTGAGAGACCAGATGCAGCTTCATCAGAACTGTATTAACCATCCCGTTATAGGAATTGAAGATGTTATAAAAAACAACGGAGATGACTGCGGTACTGATCACCGTGGGCATAAAATAGATCCCCCGCAGCAGATTTCCGCCGCGCAGCCTGCCGTTCAGCATGACCGCCAGCAGCAGCGACAGCGGCAGCGTCAGCAGCAGCTTGCCTCCGGCAAAAATAAAGGTATTGCCGACAGATTCCCAGAACAGGCCGTCACGCATCAGCCGCCGGAAATTGTCCAGGCCCACGAACAGCGCATCGCCGTATCCGGCATAATCGTAGAACATGTAGCGCAGCATCCAGAACAAAGGGTATATGCCGAGCGCAACCGTAAGAATAATGCTCGGGATCAGAAACAGGGAATTTTCCCCCAGCCGTTTCCATTTAAAGCTCATGATTCATTCCTCCTTCGGGAAAAGAAAAGGGGCATCCGCCAAGAAGTGCGCGTCAGCCCCATCCTTGCCTGTTATTCACCCTGCGGTTTGGCTGGATCAAAGGCAGGGTCCGGCGTTACTTTAACCTCGCCCTTTTCTACAGCTTTGGACAATGCGGCGTTATATCTTGTATTCAAATCCTCGGTGATTGCCTTGGCATCTCCCCCGGTAAGGATGTATTTGAAGAATGCATCCGCATAGGTAGAGCCTTCCGGAGTGACGCTTGGCGTTGCCGGCCAGAGAGAGTCATGTTCTCCGACCAGGAAACCTTCCATGCCCTTGATGTCCGGGTTTTTCGCTTGTTCCACAATGCTTGGCACAACGGCAATCCCGAAGCCTTTTTCATGATAGGTCTTCAGAACCTCGTCGCCGTACATGTACTGCATGAACTTCCAGGCCGCTTCCTGGTGAGCCGATTTGGCGCTGATGCCGAGCCAGGTACCGGCGGACACGATTTCGGAAGTTCCCTTGATCTGGCCGTCAAGCGTGGGCGCCAGAGCCCCTGCCCAGTTGATTTCTGTCGGGAACTGGTCCTTGTATACCCCCGGCTCCGTCGAGAAGGAGAGGTACATGCCGATTTTGCCTGCCGCGAACTGGGCGCGCAGCGGATCGATATCCAGCGTTTCAGCGCCTGGCAGAACACTGCCGTCTTTGTACATTTGCTTGAAATATTCAATGACCTGCGAGTAAGGAGCGAAATCAAACTGGCCCGTCTTTAGATCAAAGCCTAAGCCCTGATAACCGCTCAGCGAGAGAATCTCCCGGATGGAACGGTCGAAGGCCTGCTTCGGATTTTTGAAGTTCAGCGCGAAGCCGTAAATGCCCTCGGTTTTGCCGGCTTCAGTAATCTTCTTGGCGTCGTCCACCATTTCCTGAAGGGATACCGGAGGATTCTGAATGCCGGCTTTGGCAAAGATATCCTTGTTGTAGACCAGACGCATAGTCAGACCGGTATTGGGCAGAGAGTAGAGCTTGCCGTCAAAACGGTTGACGTTGTCAAGCATGAGGCTGCTGAATTTGGTTTTCATATCATCGGTAAGATAGGAATCAACCGGCGCCAGATATCCTTTTTTGACAAACTCGGAGGTGTTGGCGCTCTTCAGCCGGAGCACATCCGGCGCCTGGTTGCTGGAGAAGGCAATATCGACGCTTTGCGTATAGTTCTCGGACATGACCGTCAATTCCACCTGAATGTTGTCGCTATTGGTTTCATTGAATTTGTTGATCAGTTCCTTGATATATTCCTGGTCATGACGGTCGTCGGTCCAGTACTTGAGCTGTACAGGCCCGCTTTTGGCCGTATTGCCGCCTGCTTCGGCTGAGGGACTTGCTGTGCTGCCTCCAGCCTCTCCATTCGCCGCACCGCTGTTGCCGCTGTTGTTTCCGTTACCGCCGCAGCCGGCGATTCCGGCTGCCAGCATGAGGCTCAGGCTGAGACCCAACCATTTTTTCTGCATACGTTCTACCCCTTTGATTAACATTTGTATTGTGAACTCATCTATAATTATAGGCCCCTGCCCGGAGGAAGGGAGTGAGGCAGACTCACTCTCCAGGGATAGAATTCTATGGTCTGTGAAGCTGTCCCTCACCTCTCCTGCTGGTCCGGATGATAACCCGCCCTGAACTCCGTCGGGGTCTGGCCGGTGATCTTCTTGAACATCTCGCTGAAATATCGGCGCTCCTCGTAGCCCACGGCTGATGCCACTTCCTGCACCTGCGCTCCCTCCACCAGCAGCGCCTTCGCCTTCTGGATGCGCTCCGAGGTCGTAAACTGCGTGACCGTCATTCCGGTCACCTTCTTGAACAGGCTGGAAAAATAGCTGGCGCTGAGGTGGACATGGGCCGCACATTCGCCGACGGTGATATCTTCCGGCAAGCGGCTTTTGATGTAGTCAATGGCTTCATAGATCACCTTCTGCCCTTCGGACAGGCTGTTCTGCCGGACCAGTCCGGCTCCCTCTGTGCACAGTGCCAGCAGCTGCCGCTGCAGGGAGGCCAGCGGCAGCCCCGCCGTTCCCTGCACCGCCCTGAATCTCTGGATCAGAGGCTGAATGTCCCGGTACGGGACCAATTCATAAAAGGTGCGGATGGCGGATGCGGCCAGCTCATCGTAAAGACTGAGGAGATAATCGGGATTCTGCCGGGAGATCAGGCTTTGCAGAGTCTCCGAGATGGCAGACAGAATCGTGCCCGTCCGTCCGGCATTGCCGGAACGCAGCGCCAGCAGCAGCTCATCCTTGTATTCCAGTGCCAGCGGCTCCTGGCTCCCGGTCTGGTGCAGGTCGTCATACATAATGGCCGCGTTGCCTTCTGTGAACAGATGATGGGCCAGCGCCCGGTGGGCCTGGCGGTAAGAATCCGGCAGCTCGCTTGTCTCCTCCACTCTGCCGCCGACCCCGACTGATACCGTGAACTTGGTATAACGCTCAATATTCCTGCAGCACTGCTCCGCAATTTCAATAGGACTGACCGGGCCGGTATCGTTCATCACAGCCAGGTACCGGTTATGGCGGGCCCGGAACACGGCACAGCTGGCATATTCCGCAATCGTCTCCTGGGTAATGTTGAGCAGGGAGAAGCGGATCAGCTCTATTTCACGAATCGGCAGCTCGGCCACCTGCTCCTGAAAACGGTCAATCTCAATCAGCATCACCACGAATCCGCGCGGATCCAGTTCAATATTCAGAAATTCCCAGCGCCCTGCCGCCTGTTCCCAGGATGTACGGTGGCTCACGAGCAGTGTAAAGTATTCCTGGCGCAGCACCGGCATACTCTCGCGCAGCTTGATCTCCATTTCTCTGAGGCTGAGCCGCCTGGATCTCTCCTCGAGGATCTCGGCCTTGGCCCGCAGCACCGCCGCCATGATATCCTCTTCTGAGAAAGGCTTCACCACAAAATCAAAAGCTCCCAGCTGCACAGCCTGCTGCGCATATTCAAAATCGGCATAGCCGCTGATCAGGATCACCTTGCAGCTACGGTTGTCCTCCAGGACCGCACGCAGCATGCTCAGCCCGTCCATTCTGGGCATCCGGATATCCGTGATGACCAGATCCGGCCGCACTTCGGCGATCAGCTTCAGCCCCTCCTCGCCATTGCCCGACACCCCCGCAACCTGAATCCCCTGATCCTCCCAGCTCATGGCGGTAAGGCCATCCACTACGCTTTTAATGTCATCGATAATGCAGAGACTGACCGTCTCGTGATTGTACATGCTAATGCTCCCCTTTCTTGGGTACAGAAATCCGTACTTCCGTTCCGCGCCCCGGTGCGCTGTCCACGCAGAATTCCGCACTGTCCCCGTAATAGAGCTGAAGCCGCCGGATCAGATTGGACACGGCATACCCCTTCTCCGATTCCTGCCAAAAAAGCGCGCGCACCTGGTCCTCCTCCATGCCGCTGCCGTTATCACGCACGGCAAGCTCCCAGCGTTCCCCGTCCCCGGCAATTTCGATTTCGATACGCCCTCCGCTTTCGAGATCACGGAAGCCGTGCAGAATGCTGTTCTCTACCAGCGGCTGCAGAATGATCCGGGGAATGGACAGCGCAGCCAGCTCCGGTTCGCGGACATGAATCTCATAATGGAACAAGCCTTCATAACAGCTCGACTGCAGCTCCAAATACTGGCGCACATGCTCCAGTTCCTTGGATAAGGTTGTGATTTCCTGGCCCTTGTTCAGCCCCAGCTGGAACAGGCGGGAGAGCGACATGACCATTTTCTGCGACGGCTCAACCTGCTTCAGATTAAGCTTCCAGTAGATCGTGTTCAGGGTATTGTACAGAAAATGCGGGTCCATCTGTGCCGACAGCGCCTTGATCTCCGCTGAGCGCTTATGTGTTTCAGCCTCGGTGACCTCCCCGATCAGCACAACAATCTGTTCCAGCATCCGGTTGAACCGGAAGCCGACCTGGGCCAGCTCATCCCCGCTGCCGCTCTCAAAACGGGCTGACAGATCGTTGCTCTCCACCCGTTTCATCACCTTCATCAGCCCCTGCAGCGGCACCAGCAGATAACGCGTAAATGCCCCGGAGATCAGTGTAGTGACGGTGAAGGCCGCCAGGGCTACCGCGCCGATCAGCCATTTGACATAGACCATATCCTTCAGCACACTGGCCTGGGACTGGATGGTGGTCATCGTCCAATCCGCAATGCCGAGATGGGCATAATTGAGCAGATAGGTTTTCCCGTCCAGGTCGAAGGACTGGTTGCCCTCCGGGCTTTTCATCATGCCGCTGAGATTTCCGCCGTCTACCGCCTGCCGGACGAGCGGTTCTTTTAGCGGGTATACCGTCTTCCCTTCTGCATTCAGCAAAAAACTGGCCGCTCCAGCCCCGGTATCCCCCTGCACCAGCTTGCGGAAGCCGTCTTCACGGATATTCACGACAATATAGACGCCGCTGACCGGTGTGTCAAAAATCGGCTCCAGGATCAGCGAGATAACGCGGTCTTTGCCGGAGAACAGCATATCCTCATGGCCTTCTACCCAGAGATTTTTTTGCTCCTGTTCGATGCGGCCGTATAGAAAGGTATCCTTGAACGAGGTGAGCCGGTTGCGGTTCATCGACGATGGGTAGAATTCGCCAATTGGCGTAGAAACATAAATGGACTGGATCAGCGGCTCGGCAATCCGCGCCTGCGAGAAAACGTTATCAAGATCGTTCAGATGCGTGTAATACCGGCTGGTGTCCCCGGCAGCGGCATCCTTCAGCATGTCATGAAAGGGCTGGCTGATCATAAATGTCATCATGATCAGCATCAGCTTGTTCAGTTTCTCATCCACAATCTGCGCGGATCTTACGACCGTATCCTGTGTAAGCTTCAGGGCATTTTTTTCCAGGGTGGCCGCCGAGATGTAATAGGACAGCCCTCCGGTCATCAGCACCGAGAGCAGGATGACGGCCAGAAATGCGATTTTGAGTTTGCTGCGGAACGATTGCCTGCGGAGATAGTCCAAGCTTTTCACGCCTTCCCTAAAAGTCTCTATGCTACGATTATGTCACTCCAGGCCCCAATTCGACAATGTGCGGCGCAGAGGACAGTGAAATGACCGTATGCGTGCCGTGGTTTCACCGTATGCCCCCCTTAACAGGAACAGCGGCAGCCACGGACAATAACGTCCTGGACTACCGCTGTTTTATCTAACTATGATGTTCCGGTGAGCAGACCGGGGGATGTTAATGACGGCGCTTTTCCCTCTTCAGAATGGACTCGGTATGGTTCAACATCCGATTCAGGTGATTCCGCCGGCCTGTTCTATCCGGTACGCCCGTCTTCAATGCATCGCGGATGGGGACAACCTCAGTCATTGTGCTGCCGCTTGCCATTCTCCGATCCACGCCAGTCGGGATGTAATTGACGTTAGCGATATTCGTGTTTCCTTTTTGATCCTTTTGAATGGTGAGATTAAGAATGATTCCGCTTTGTGTATAAGGAATATTCATAAGTTTAGTCGACACAAAGTTCCCCAGCGAATAAATCACAAATTTTTTCTTTCCCCGGGATTCCATGGGCTGGAGAACATGCGGATGAGATCCCAGAATGATGTTGGCGCCATTTTTAAAGAAGAGGTTCACCAGCTGTTTTTGCCTCTTGTTGGGAGTATAGTGATATTCGTTTCCAAAATGCAGATACAGCAGGACCAGATCGGCTTTCTTTTTTAATTTCCGGATCTCCCGGCTGATTTTGCCGGTTTCTATCCGATTGACGAGCCACGGCCGGTTCGCCGGTACGGGAATCCTGTTGGTTCCTGCCGTATAGGAGAGGATTCCGATCTTAATCCCTTTTACGTTTTTGATCAGAACTTGCTTGGATTCTTCCAATGACCTGGATGTACCGGTATGGCTGATTCCATTGCGGTCCAGCACCTGCAGCGTCCGGATCAGACCCGGGGTTCCATAATCCATGCAGTGATTGTTCGCCGTCACTAAGACATCGAACCCGGCTTTTTTTAGCGCCGGGGCCAGTTCATCCGGGCACTTGAATATCGGGCCGGAAGACCGCAGCGTTCTCCGGGAGTTTGGCCCGTTTCCGGCAAAGGTGGTTTCGAGATTTCCGATCGTCAAATCTGCCTGTTTCAGATATGGGGCCACTTTTGCAAACAAGGCGTCGAACGAATAGGTGCCGTCTGACCGTCTGGCCTCCGAAATAATGTAACGTTTGACCATAAGGTCTCCCACAGCGGCTACTTGTATTTCCGTCATTCCATTCACCCTTTTGGCTTTTTCAATAGGATATGACAGAAAGCTGTTATGGGTTAATGTACTCAGATGACGATACTTCTCCGTTCAATGCCGGCAGCAATCCCGCCCACCTGAACCCGGGTAATATCTCCGCAAGCGTTCAGACTTAAACCAGCCTTAATCTCGGAAGGGCAGCCCATCGGATAGCCTTGCCTGAACACCGCTTGTTGAGCCTGCTGTATGGAAAGCTGCCCGTATTTATACAAATAACTGAGCAAAGCGCCGCTTGCAGTACCAGTAGCGCTCTCCTCGGGAATGTCATACAGCGGCGCAAAGTTCCGGCATTCGGCAGCGGCGCCATCCGGGGTATCACGTGTGAACAGGTGGCAGCCGATGACGTTATACTTCTCGCTTACAGCAGTTATAGCGGCAAAATCCGGCTGTATCCCGGCTAACCGCTGACGGCTATTGACCGGAACCAAGATATCCGGGAGCCCTGTAGAGACAATCTGTATGGGCAGCTCTTCAGCTAAATCCTCAATACCGATGCCAAGTGACGCCGCAATTTCTTGCCTTGGCAAGATATCACCGAACTGCGGCAGCGCCTGCGACAGATAGACCTCCCCGCCACGGCTGATGCTGACCTCCAATAATCCGGCTTTGGTCTCCAGGGTATAGGTGCCAGCCGGTTCCAGACCCAAGGAATACATCAGATAGAAAGCGGCAACCGTCGCGTGCCCGCACAAATCCACCTCACTGGCAGGGGTGAAATAACGGAGCTTATAGTCGGCAAGCGCCGATTTCCCTATAAAAGCGGTCTCTGAAAAACCCACCTCTTTCGCCGTACGCAGCATTTCCGCTGCATTCATTGAACCGGCATCCAGCACCACCCCTGCGGGATTTCCGCCGCTGCCATCTTTGGCAAAAGCATTTAAAGTGTACACTTCCACATTCATGTCCTGTTCATCCTCCCTCTGCGGTTTCCAAGTGGCATAAGGCTGCTGCTTGTCCTAGAATGAGAATTATAGTTCATTATGGAAACGGGGACAATATGCGAAAAAAACGCATCGCGTGCGGGCTAAATAGACTTTATAGTTTTTGGCCGCACGCGCCGAATTCAGAGGTATTTTTACCTTTCACTACAGTTAGAACTCGTGGGCAAGCTTAAAAGAAGACGAACATGAACTTTACCAGCAACTCAATCAGCAATCCGCTTCTGCACCGGGGAACTAGTACTGTATCGTCCAATCCGCAATACAGCCAAAGAGCCGCTCCGTGCAACCGGAGTGGCTCTTTGGCTGTAGCTGAGGTTAGTTTCCATCTAACAGGTTATTTTCACGCAACAATGGGCAGTCTGTACTAAGCCTGCTCTACATAGATAAGCGGAGACGCCGCCAGTCCAAACTTTACAAAAGCGTACCGCGTCTGATACACATGCGTATCCTTATCCAGGTCCTTGTCGGTCCAGCCCGGCTTATCCTTATAACTGTCCGGCCCAACCTTGTAAACTTCACCTTTGATATGATGATGCGGTCCCAGCAGATTGCGGCAGCTGCCCGTCAGCTCCAGTTCAATGACGTTGCTCCCGCTGTGCAAAAAGGAAGAAATGTCTGCGTCATACGGCTCCCACAGGAAGCTGCGCACCTCCGCTCCGTTGATGAACAGCTTGGTTACTATTGCGTCAGGTGGGGCTTGAAAGAACCATTGTGCTCCCGAAGCCTGCGCTGCATCAAGTTTCAGCGTCTGCCGTAAACGGAGGCTGCCGGAGAAGAACGGGAAACCCTGCCGGGTCAAATCCCCCGTCTGTACCTGCCGGGCCGGTTCCATCAATTGAAAAGGCCCTTCAGTACATACCGCTCTCCGCTCCCCGTCCGTGAACCCCGAACCGGAATGGACTCCAAAATCGCCGAGCAGATAAATGCTCTCCAGCTCCTGATCGATCGTCAGTTTGTTGCCTTCTGCTTCAAATGCCTTGGCCCGCGCCAGCCGATCCGCGATTTCCTGCGAGCTGTGGAATTCCATTCTCAGGACAAGCGTGTTCCGTCCTGCAGCCGCCAGGCCGCTAATATCAATGGTTCTGAACGAGATATCCCGCCACCAGCCGCTGCCGGCCGTCTCTACCCTGGCCCCGTTCAGCTCAACCTCCAGCTCCTCCGGCCGTTCGATTACGAGATACAACTCCCGCTGCCTCGCGGTATCGAAGCCGACGGCAAATGCAAATTCCAGTTCCGCCGTCACCGTCCGGCCATAAGCCAGCAGCTGTTCCTGGATAAATATCACAGGCTGCAGCTCCGACCATTCACCGCCATCTACCCGAAGGCGGGCGTTGTCCAGCGTCAGGCTGTTGAGATCGGCATGCACAATTTCCCATTCTGCTGCAAGCTCCACCGGCGAACGTTCTTGGTTATCCGGTTGTTCCCGTACACTCCCGTCGTCCCCGGTGATTGGGGCTGAACCCGTAAACGGATCGACCTTCAGCATATAGGACTGGCCGGGATGCAGCGGGAGCTGGAGGCGCACGCCCTGTGGCTGTAGTTTCTGCCCCTTCTGCTCCTGCCCCGCCTGCACCTGCTCCTGTTCCGGTAGTTCCTGCTCCATTAGATCACGCTCCACCTGCTCCTGCCCCATTAGATCACGCCCCAGCAGTTTCTGCTCCAGCGGACGGATCTCTCCTGTTTCCAGATCAATCAGTGAAACTGTACCCTGGCGGGTCAGCTGTATATTCAGCAGCGGGTAGAACTCCGTGCCGGAGTTCACCACATAATGCAGAATCGAACCTGCAAGCTCCAGCGTCCGCACATTGAGTGTATCCGCAGCAACGGGTTCCCCGTTCCCGCCGGATATCTGGAGGAATGGTCCTGCCCCGGCAGACACCGCCCGGCACAACGCTTCGCAGCTCCATTCCGGCAGGACCGCTGCCTGCATGAAGCGTGCGAACTCTGTATCCTCCTGCCCGTCAACCAGCACCGGATAAGGCTCAAAAGCAATCAGCGTCCCGCCCTGCGCAGAAAATTCCCGGAGCAGCTCTGCCGTACGCCGGTCCACCGTCACACTTGGCGGCACTATGACTACGCGGTACGCCGCTTCGCCGACAATGAAGCTGCCGCCGCTGACCCGGCCATGTCCGGCGATAATGCCCTCGCTGCCATAGTCGTGCTCAATCAGGCTTTGGCACAGCCATCTGGTGAGCCGGGCGAATGCCTCATGATAAGGGATCACGGCGGAATAATCTCCGCCGCGCTGCAGCGTCCAGGCTGTGCGCACCGGATGCAGCAGAAGCACCTCCGCCTGGCCGGCGCCTTCGGACAGCAGCAGAGACAGCCGGGCAAAATAGTCGTTGAAGCCTTTATAGTCACTCCACCATGGCTGCTGATAGAACAGGGACGGCGGGTAATCCCGCTTGCGCAGCCCCCTTAAGGAATAGCCCTGCAAATGCTGGCACATCAGATTGATGCCATGCACGAACTGCCACTCGCCGATCCGCTTGAGATCGGCGAAGCTGACGTTCCAGCCGGAGCAGCCGAAGCTCTCGGTGATGGCCCGCTTTTTGCCGAGCTGGCGGGCCACCGAGCTGACCTGCTTCGGTACCATCGCATCGTTTCCGACGAACCGGCCCAGCCAGTCGCAGCCGGGAATCTGCAGATGCTCATAGAAGGCCATCGGATCGCCGACGGAGGTCACTTGATGCATCAGCTCCTGCTCATCGACGACATGTCCGGTCGCCGACCAGCCTTTGCCTGCGCACCAGTCGCCGATTTGCTTGGCGTAGGCCTGCGTGAACATAAAGGTTACGGTCTCCCAGTAAGCGTATCTGGCCCTGCTTGCGCCCACCGTATCCAGGAAGAGAGCCGGCAGAATCTCCTTCACGCTGCCGCCATGTCTTCTGATGAACATATCCTCCAGCTCAAAAGACCAGGGAAGCGCACCGCGTCCAAACTGCGGCTCATCCGTGAATATACCGCTCAGCTCCCCGCCGTATTCTTCTCCGAACTGCTTCCAGTAGCGCTCATAAGTGTTGTCGATAAATTCTTTTACAGCCATGGAACTGAGCGTATCCGTATAGTAAGGATTCACATCATAGCTGATTCGAAGATCAGCACGGGCCTCTTCACCCGGAGGCAGCAGCCGGTAGTCCGCTCCTCCCTCCGCACCAGCGGCGTACCAGCCGATGATCCGTTCCGCTGGAACATCCTGAAATGGAGCCTGTTCACAGACCAGCCGTTTCTGCTGATAGTACAGTCCTTTGGCGGGAACCTTCCCGTCTGCAAAACCGCTGGGCCAACCGTTCTCGTCATAGAACCAGGCGTTCATCCCCAGCTCGCGGCTTTTCTCAATTGAAGTGCGGATGGCCTCCATCCATTCTTCGCCCATGTACGGCGTTTGCAGCCCGCCCCGGGCATGCATGAAAAAGCCGCCAATTCCCGCCCGGTGCATCTCTTCAATCTGCCGCTCCAGCTCCTCTTTCTCAAGCAGGTCATTCCAGGACCAGAGCGGAACGGAGCGGTAGGCGGCAGGCGGGTTTTTCAAAATATCCCACGGGTTCAATATCCTGTCATTATCTCGGTTCGTCATCCTGTTCGTCTCCCCGCTCGTCATCCTCGCTATCAGCCTTTAAGGCACAGGGAGACCAGATCATCTACATGCGCGGTAGCCAGGCATTCAATCGTATCCGCAGAGCCGTAGTAGATTTTGACTTCGCCGTTATCCTCCAGAATCATTCCGCCCGGAAAAATAACGTTGTTGCGGAAGCCGCCGTCAATCTCATAGCTGGTCTCTGGTGCGAGCAATGGCTGTTTATACATGCCGAGAATCTTTTTGGGATTGTCCAGATCCAGCAGCATGATGCCAGCAGTATACCGCTTCTTCCAGGCTGGCTCCCAGCCGTGCTTGCCGCGTGAAGGGTCAATATCCACCGCATGGAAGGTCGTCAGCCAGCCCTTATCCGTCTTCACCGGAGGCGCGGCAGGACCCACCTTGTCATTGGCGAACGGCACATGCTCCACAGCGAGCAGCAGGTCGGAATTGCCCCAATATTTCAAATCGGGAGATTCCGAGATCCAAGTGTCAAAACGGTCCTTGCCGCCCCGGCTGTACACAGTAAACGGACGCTCCAGGCGGACGTAATTGCCGCCTATTTTTTCCGGGAACAGAACCATGTTGCGCAGATCGGGCGAAGACAGGCTGAGGATCTCAAACTCCTCAAAATCATCCGTCACCGCAATCCCGCCCCGGATGCCATGCCGGGTATCCACGGCAAAACACATATAGCAGCGGTCCCCAATCACCGTCAGGCGCGGGTCGTAGGCGCGGATAATCTCTTCGTCATGCAGCTTGAAGCATTTCTTGGGACTGGCCTCCCAGTGGATTCCGTCATCGCTGAAGGCGATCCCCAGGTCGGTGGTGTGATGCGGCTCAATCGTCTGATCAGCAAGCGAGCCATAATCGTTGCGGAACACCATCACATACTTGCCTTTGAATTTGGTCACACCTGCATTGAACACAAGCGCTGTGTTATAGGGAACCTTAGACGCGTCCAGCACCGGATTGCCTTCATAGCGGTGAATCACCGGACTGGATGTTAGAATTGCGGGAACCTGAACTGTCATGCTGTAAACCTCCTGATTATTGACTAGTAGGATTAGTCAGAGTCTCAAAAATACTTCTATTTCCACTGTTATACGCAGTACTGATAGTTAATAGCATGTCAGCGAATGCCGGAGCGGGCGCTTATCCCTTCAGGGAACCGGCCGTCATCTGCATAAAGGATTTATTGGCAAACACATAGGCTATGAGAATCGGCAGAATGGACAAGCAGGCACCGGCCATCATGTAATGGGTCTGCGAGGCAGCGGAAATGCCGTATTTCAGGTTCGCCAAACCAACGGTAAGTGTCTGCAGCTCCGGCTTCGTCATCGTGAACACGAGCGGCAGCAGGTATTCATTCCATGCGCCGCGGAAGGTGAACAAAGCTCCAACACCAAGGCCGGGACCCAGCAGCGGCAGGATAATAGTCCAGAAGGTGCGGGCCAGCGAACTTCCGTCGATCCGTGCAGCTTCGTCTAGCTCACGCGGAATGCCTTTCATGAAGCTCAGCAGGATAAAAAAGATCGAAGCATGCGCGGAGATCAGAATCAGTATGACACCCCACAGCGAGCTGTGCAGATGCAGCTTGACCATCAGATCGAACTGCGGACGCAGCACCACTGCCCCAACGGCGACAAACATCGTGAACGACTGCATGCCAACATAGATTTTTTTGCCGATAAAGTCCATCCGGTCTACCACATAAGCAGCCATGGAAGCTACCAGCAGCGTGCCGGCTACCGTGGACAGTGACACGATCAGACTGTTCACCGTATATGTGGAGAAATTGGCCTGGTCCCAAGCTTCGGCGTAGTTGGAGAAATGCCACTTGCTTGGCAGAAAGGTTGCGCCTGTAGTCAATTCACTGTTTGTTTTGAACGAGCCGAGTATGGTAATCACAACAGGGATCAAGGTTACAAAGGCGAGTGCCAGCAAAAAGATCCATAAAACCGTCTTTCCCGTTATCTCTTTTGTTCTCATGTCACATCTCTCCTCAATCGATCCGATTCATTCGTCTGGAGGCGTAGAAATAGATCAGCGATATCATTCCCACGATGACTGCAGACACGAACGCGACTGCACTGCCATATCCAAACTCCTGCACCTGGGTAGAGGCTGCGCTGCCGCCGACCGGAAAGAACAGCTTATACAGGTAAAGGAACATTACTTCCGTTTTACCGGCAGGACCGCCTTCGGTGAGTACCATTATGCTCTCATAGCCCTTCAGCGCATTGATAATTGCCAGCATGATGACCATCTGCAGCACAGGTCCGAGCATCGGCAGGGTGATGAAGCGGAACTGCTGTATTTTATTGGCTCCGTCCAAAGAAGAGCTCTCGTAAACATCCTCGGGAATATTCTGGAGTCCGGCCAGGAACAGCAGCATATAGTTGCCGACAGCGCCCCACACCGCTACCAGAATGACCGTAAGCATGGCATGCTTCGGACCCAGCCAGTCAATGCCGGAGGATGAAATGTTAAATTTGATCAGGAACTGGTTCAGAATCCCGTTATAGGAGTTGAAGATGGTAAAAAAAACCACAGCCATGACGGCTGTACTGATTACCGTAGGCATAAAAAAGACTGCCCGCAGCAGCTGTCTGCCCCTGATCTTGCGGTTCAGAATCGCTGCCAGCAGCAGGGACAGCGGGATCGAGAGCAGCAGCTTGCCCCCCGCATACACAAATGTATTCACGACCGAGTTCCAAAACTCTGTGTCGCGCAAAATCCGGCTAAAATTATCGAGGCCGATGAACCGGGCTGTTCCATAGCCCTTGTAGTTGTAGAACATGTAGCGGAATGCCCAGGCAATCGGGTAAATTCCCAGCACCAGCGTGAGCAGTGCGCTCGGCAGCAGAAAGCTGTAGGCAAACGCGGCATTCTTGGATTTGTTCATGGGTTCTTCCAGGCTCCTTTCCTGTCTTACAGCAGACCGGTGAGGATGGGGGAATAATCCCCTCCCCAGGTCATCTCTATAAACCGCTTGAATTAGCTTGGCTTAACTATTTGGCAAATTTGCCGGCAAGCGCGGCCGGGTCAAAGCTTGGGTCCGGTTCTGCTTTCAGGCCGTCATTCTTGATCGCATCATCCAGTGCAGCGTTGTAGCGCTTGTTCAGATCGGAGATGGCAGCATCCAAATCTCCGCCGTTCAGCATGTATTTGAAGAAAGCGTCATCTGATTTCATGCCTTCTGGCGCCACCGATGGATATACCGGCCATACACCGTCATATTGGTTCGGCAGGAAACCTTCGATACCGTTGACCTCCGGGGTTTTGGCTGTAGCGCTGATGGAAGGAACCATCGAGATGCCAAAGCCTTTTTCCTGATAGGTTGTCAGCATTTGATCGCTGTACATGTACTCCATGAACTTCCAGGCAGCATCCTTATGCTTGGACTTGGAGCTCAGAGCCAGCCATTGTCCGCCGAGGAAGCCGGAAGCGCCCTTGACCTTGCCGTCAATCGTTGGAGCGGGTGCCGCAGCCCAGTCGATTTTGGCCGGAAACTGTGTGCTGTAGACCCCAGGCTCTGAGGAGAAGCTGAGGTACATCCCGATCTTGCCTTCGGCAAACTGTGCCCGCAGCGGGTCGATATCCAGCGATTCCACACCCGGCAGCATGCTGCCGTCGTCCCTGATCTGCTTGAAGGCCTCAATAATGGGCTTGAAGCCGCTGAAGTCAAAACGCGCTGTCTTGAAATCATAACCAAAGCCGCCGAACCCGCTCATCTCAGCAATGACGCGGGCCGAACGCCCAAATGCGCTGGCTGGACTTTTGAAATTCTGTGCAAAGCCGTAAGCGCCGTCCGCTTTGCCCGCAGCAGTCAGCTTCTTGGCGGTATCCACCAATTCCTGCAGAGTGGTCGGCGGATTCGTAACCCCCGCTTTGACAAACAGATCCTTGTTGTAGATCAGGCGCATGGTTGTCCCGTAGTTCGGCAGGCTGTAGCGTTTGCCGTCAAAGGTGTTCAGATCCGTCATCTCCGGAAATTTCGCCTTCATGTCATCTGACAGATATTCATCGATTGGAGCGAGATACTCTTTTTTATAAAAGGTGCCGATGGTGTTCTCCTTCACCCGGATTACATCCGGAGAGTCGGCAGTCTGGAAGGACAGGTCCAGTGCAGTATCGAAATCGTCACCCTTGACAACCAGCTCCACCTCAATGCCGTCGGTATTCGTTTCGTTGAATTCGGCTACCTTCTCCTTCACAAATTCAGCGTCATGGCGGTCACCCGTCCAGTAAGTGATTTTGGTTTTTTCGCCCGATGCCGCTCCCGCGTCTGATGCTTTCCCCGCGTTTGAGGCCTCTCCGGAATTTTCAGCGGTATTGGAGTTGCCGCAAGCGGCCAGGCCGAATGCCAGTACCGCGCTTAGTGAAGTCAGAAGCAGTTGTTTCTTCATTTCTGTTAGCCCCCTTAAATGTTCAAAGCTGTGTTTGCCTTACACCCTGATTATAGGGCAGGCTATGCATCTGCATAATGCGGGTAAACCCACATTAAGGGCAGAAATTTGCTGGACTCCATGCCAAACGGGGATGAACCCCGCAGCATCAGCGGATCGTCCATCCCTGTGGATTCGTACATTGAAACAGGCTGGGCCGCCGGGGGCTTCGCTGCGCCCGGCGGCATTGGCTCGCTGGCAATGGCGCAGCGGCGGCGCCAGGTGGCAGCGCTCTTGGCGGCAGCTCTCTTGGCGGCAGCATGTCCAACAACGGCATTTCTGCCGTTGTTTCCGCTTGTTCCCGCTGCGACGCCTCCAACAACGGCATTTCTGCCGTTGTTTCCGCCTGTTCCCGCTGCGACGCCTCCAACAACGGCATTTCTGCCGTTGTTTCCGCCTGTTCCCGCCGCGACGCACCCAACAACAGCATTTCTGCCGTTGTTTCCGCCTGTTCCCGCTGCGACGCACCCAACAACGGCATTTCTGCCGTTGTTTCCGCCTGTTCCCGCTGCGACGCACCCAACAACGGCATTTCTGCCGTTGTTTCCGCCTGTTCCCGCCGCGACGCACCCAACAACGGCATTTCTGCCGTTGTTTCCGCCTTTTCCCGCTGCGACGCACCCAACAACGGCATTTCTGCCGTTGTTTCCGTGCAATCAACCGACGTTCCATGCTAACGTTCTAAGAGAAACTACCTTTGATTTCCCCTCTCACACGCTGCAACACAAAATGAGAGGTAAAACTATCTTTGGTTTCGCTTGCACAAGCAACCTGCATGGCTGCCGCTTTACTTCACCTGCCGAGATAAGAAATCTTGAACTCCGACGGGGTCATGTCAGTGTATTTCTTGAACACCTCGCTGAAGTAGCGGCGGTGCTCGTAGCCGAGCTCCATAGCGATTTCCTGCACCTGCATCCCTTCAATCAGCATGGTCTTGGCCTTTTCCATCTTCTCGTGCATGACGAACTGCTGAAAGGAGATGCCTGACACCTTCTTGAACAGGTTCGAGAAATAACCCTGGCTGAGGTTGATCTGCTTCGCCACCTGCTCCAGCGTCAGGCTGGTGTGCAGATTGGCGCAAATGTAGGCCTTGGCCTGCTGGATAATCCGGGTGGATTCGACCGAACGCTCCTCCTCAATCCAGCGGCAGGCCTCGGCGCATAATCCTTCGAGCAGGGAGCGGATCTCCTGCAGTGAAGGATGCAGGCGGTTCTTCAGCTGGTTCACCTGCTGCTCCAGCGGCTGGACCTTCTCATAGGGGAACAGCTCCAGCATGACCCGGCAGATTTTGAAGGACAGCTCGTAGCCGATGTTCTCCACATACTGCGGGGCAGGCAGCGGGTCGAGCTGCAGCAGCTCATCAAAAATCTGCTGCAGCACCAGCAGGCTTTTCTCACGGTTGCCTGAACGCAGTGCAAAAAGAAATTCCTGTTCGGCGGTAACGGAATAATGGCTCGCGGCCCGGGGTTTATGCACGATGCTCGCGTAACTGTACACAGCGTTTCCACCGGTATAGAAATGGTACGCCAGCGCGCTGAGCGCCTGTGCGTAGGAATCCGCCAGCTCATGGATCGCAGCCACGCAGAGTCCCACCCCGATCGAGACCGTGCAGCGGGAATAACGGCTGACATTCGCACAGCAGGCTTCCGTGATCAGCCCGGCAGCATGGGGGTCACCCCCGTTGATGATGCAGACATAGCGGTTCGTCGCCTCGCGGAAGATGACTCCCTGTGTCCAGGCCTGGATCGTCTCCTCCAGTATATTTTGCAGACTGAAGCGGATCAGCTCGATTTCCTGCACCGGCTGGCGGCCGTATTTCTCGGCAAAATGGTCAATCTCCACGATAAACACTGTGAAATTCTCCTGCGCCAGCGGAATGCCAAGATACTCCCAGCGGGCTTTCGCACTCGACTCCGTTGTCCTGTGCTGCATCAGGAAGGTTAAATACTCCTGGCGCAGAATCGGCAGGCTCTCTTTGATCTGGGCCTGCATGGCCATGATCTTCTCCTGCTCTTCGCGTTCCTCCAGGCACAGCGCCTTGGCTTTCAGCACGACGTTCACTATCTCCTCCAGCGAGAAGGGCTTTTTGACAAAATCCATCGCCCCAAGCCGAATCGCCTGCTGGGCATAGGAGAACTCCGAGTATGCGCTGAGAATAATAATTTTACAGTGCGGGGCAAACTCCAGAATCGCCCGGGTCATCTCCAGGCCGTCCATACGCGGCATGCGGATATCTGTAAGCACAATATCAGGCTTCATTTCCCGGACCATCTGCAGCCCTTCTTCCCCGTCGAGCGCTGTGCCGGCCACCTCGATGCCGTACTCCTGCCATTGCGGCTTGCGGGTGATCATGTCCACCACACTTTTAATATCATCGATAACGCAGATTTTAACTGGTTTCGCTTCAGGATATTCCATAATTTCCTCCCTCTTCCCTCAGCGGGCTAAGCGGTATCCACAGATCTGTGCGCGAGCCCACGCCCGCCTGGCCGGACAGCTCCATCCGTGCCTCATCGCCATAATACAGCTGGAGCCGGTGCCTGATATTGACCAGGGCATAGCCTTTTTTCGAAATCTCCCGTTTGGCCATTCCCTGCTCCACTTTGGCGGCATCCATGCCTTTGCCGTTATCCTCCACCACAATATGCAGCATGGACTGCTCCAGCGAAATCCGCACATGGATGCAGCCGCCGCTCCGCCGGTCCGAGAACCCGTGCTGGATGCTGTTCTCTACAAGCGGCTGCAGCAGTATTTTGGGAATGGGGAAGGACAAAAGCTCCTCCTCTTCGGCTTCGGCATGATACTCGAACAGATTCTCATAGCATTTTTGCTGGATGGCGCAATATTGCTGCACATGCGAAAGCTCGTCCTCCAGCGTAATCAGATCCTGGCCGCCGCCAAGCCCCAGCTGGAACATTTGCGATAAAGCGAGGATCATCTCGTTAACATCATCATTTTCGCCCATCACGGATTTGCAGTAGATCGTATTGAGCGTGTTGTACAGAAAATGTGGCTCCATCTGCGCAGTCAGCGCCCGGATCTCCGCATGGCGTTTGCCTTTTTCCTTCTGGCGCACATCTTCGATCAGCGTTTTGATCTCCGTCATCATCCGGTTGAACTGAAACCCCACCTGGGCGATTTCGTCGTTATATTTACTCTCAAAAGAAACGCTGAGCTGGTTCTCCTCCACCCGGCGCATCAGCCTGCTCAGCTTGAACAAGGGCCGGAGCAGTGCAGCCGTCAGCTTGTTCGAGAAAAACCACGTCGTCAGCAGAAAGACAAGAATCACATACAAAACCGCCCGCTGCACACCCTTGAGCTGTCCCAACACCTGATCCTTGGACTGCATCCCGGCGAGAATCCAGTTCGGCGCAACCGCCGACTGCTTATAGTTGACCAGATAATTCTCACCGTCAAAAGGATAAAAGAAATTGCCCTCGCTGTCCGCCGTGCTGTCCTGCAGAAATTCCGGGTCCTTTGGGGGCTCCCCCTTGGCAGGCCAGCCTGTCTGTACTACCGTCTCTCCTTCCGTATTCAGAAGTAGATATTTCCGGTCATTTCCGGATGTGCCCTGACCAAGCAGTGAGGTGATTTTATTCTCCCTGAGGTTGACCACAATGAAGACGTTGGTAATAGGCGTATTCTCATAAATCCCCCGCACGACAAAGGAAACCACCCGCTGGCTGCCGGTGAACAGCCGGTCGTAATGGCCTTTGGCCCAGTAACCGCCGGGGCTTTTTTTGCTGTTGTCGTACAGCTCCGAGCCGTAGAACGAGTTATCCTGCGCACGGACCTGGGTGGTGGAATAAAAGTCGCCGATCGGCGTCGCTATGAGAACGTTCTCAATCATCGGCTCATTGAAGGTGGCCTGCGAGAGAACGTACTGCATTTCGGATAAATGAACATAATAGTTCGTCACATCATGAGCCTGCACATCAATCATCATCTGCCTGTAGGCATCGCTCAGCATCAGGGACTGGACCGACATCGCCACATCATTCAGCCGGTAGTCCAGCAGCTGCAGGGTTTTGTCCACCGTCTCCTTGCTGGTATCAAACGCATTATTCTGAATTTCCTTCCCGGCTATCCGGTAGGTCAGAACGCCCATGGCGCTGATTGACAGCGTTATCAATACGATAAAGGAGATAAGCACCCGCTGCTTGATGGACACCTGATAAAAACGTTCACTCCACTTGCTCCAGATCAGGCCGCCCCATTGTCTCAGAAGCTTCATGGATGCCTTCTCCCCTTCCTACAGCAGAAATTTCGCCAGCTCCCCGGCAACCAGCGCATGCCCCCGTGCATTCGGATGATTCACATAGGACAACAGATCCTCAAGTATGCCTCCGGCGTCCACATACGACTGATAAGCTGCAAAACTGTCGCATAACCCTACCTTGTATTCCTGCGCCAGGTGCCGGATTTGCTCCGTATGCTGCTGCAGGGACAACCAGCTCTCATCCCCTGTACCATACGACCGATCCCAGGTTGGTGTCAACAGGATTACCTTGATTTCCCTGTCCAGCAGGAGCTCAATCATTTCCTTCCAGGACTCCTGAGCAGCGGACAGTCCGATTCCCCGGTCATTCAACCCGTAATCAATGGTCACTACATCCGGACGATGGCCGAGTACATCCCCGGTGATTCTAGTCCGTCCCGACAGTGAGGTTTCTCCGCCAATGCCGGTAACAATCACATTCAGCACAGCATACGGATAATGCGCTTTGACCTGCTTGTGCAGCAAATGGGGGTAAGCGTTAAAGCTATCAACAACGGG
This sequence comes from Paenibacillus sonchi, assembly GCF_016772475.1. NCBI lineage: Bacteria > Bacillati > Bacillota > Bacilli > Caryophanales > Paenibacillaceae > Paenibacillus > Paenibacillus sonchi. Next base: position 4,017,222 of record NZ_CP068595.1, on the reverse strand, counting down.
GGTGGCAAAATATCCCGACGGAACGCTGTGCCCGTGGCAAACGATATTCAGTGTGCGGTTATCGGGCCATTGCTTGCCCAGTTCTTCCTTCATATCCTGCAAATAATGGTTGTAGTTGTATCTGATACTGTCCACAAATATGCCTCCTATCAAAATTATCACTTAGGTTTATAGGCTGCCGGCCTATCCCCATGTTACTCTTACTTTTTCTGAAGTCAACATAAAAAGAACTGCAATGTTGTTTTATCTGTATTCCAAACATATATAATCCGGGATTCAGTGGGTGCTCCGCTTCACTCCGAAAAATGGCGGCAAACCAAACAGAGCCCCCCTCCAACAATAAGGGACGCTCTTATTTCCTTGCTATTCCGGTAAGCTTATTTGTCAGCGCCTTCTGCAAAATGCAGCAAATAACGCTGCCCGGCTTCTCTCGAAGGTGGCGATACTATTCGCAATGATACATTCCAATGCGGTCCCTTCGCATGTTACAACCAGCGTTCACATGCCGGCGCACTTGACCCGAAACTTTCCATCCTGGGCGGAATAATGGAGATGGGCGTCGGACAGGTCAGGATACACGTCCCCCGCGGGCGCTGCCATAATTCCGGTTACCGGCTAGAGTGTCACCTACAGGATCCCTTCGAGGCGCCTAGATCACCTATGAGTCACCTGCCGAGAAATCCCGGTGTGATTGCACTTTGTGCAGCAGAATGCACCGTATGCTGCCGGAAATCGCATTCTGCTGTATTTGGTGCAATTGATTTCCGGATTTCTGCTCAAAAACACCTCTTCCGCAAGATTCTGCTGTATGAAGTGCAACAGATTTCTAATTTCAGGCTGATTTAGGAGTAATCTGCTGTATGAAGTGCAACAGAATCTTAACCGTTCAAAATTCCGCTCTTCCCGGCAGCACTCAGCCATTCATTAGCAATCAGGTCATGGCCGGCATGCGTCGGATGGACGCCGTCCCAGAGCCAGTAGGCGGCATCCGCTCTTGACGCCGCCGCAGCGAAGGCGGCCTGCAGCGGAACATGCAGCGCGCCAAACTCTTCTGCCAACGCACGGACCACCTGCTGATAATGGGTCATATGCTTCGACCATTCGTCCCAGGCTTCGGCCGGAGCTCCCGTCTTCAGGATAAACGGCTCGCACAGCACCAGCTTCGTCTGCGGCAGCACTTCGCGGGTTTCCTCCAGCACATGGCGGTAGGCCCGCTCAAAACGGTCCGTTACCCCGCTGGGCTCGCCCTTCATTATTCTCCAGAGATCATTGACCCCGATCAGAATACTGAGCACATCCGGCTTCAGATAGATTGCGTCCTCATTCCAGCGGGCATAGAGATCTGAAATCCGGTCCCCGCTTATGCCCCGGTTATAGAATACCGGCTTCTGCTCCGCCAGCTCATTGCCCAGCCTGCCGCCGATGATATACGCATAGCTGTGACCCAGAATATGATTAGGGTCCTCGTCGCGGCCCCGGTTGCCGTCTGTAATCGAATCTCCTTGAAATAGAAAAACCTTGCTTTTGCCAGAAAAAGTAGACATGAATACTCATCCTTTGATTATGATTTAGTGGTTATTCGCCTGCGGTTACCCATTCGTATTCTACCGTGATCCTGGCCTTCTCTTCAATGATCTGCGTCCCAATCCAATTGTATTGTGGCTCAAGATATCTGATTTTTCGTATAATGTCTACAAAAATAGGCCAACCAGAAATCTGGCTGACCTAATAATACGAATCCGCATCGACAACTTATCGGTTCAGTTGAGACGGATTCACTTTCTGAATTTGAACAATGATGTCAAATGTTTTACCTAATGATAAATCAATAGTTGTCGGGATATCTGGACCTACGGTAGTTATTCCAGCGAAAACGGGATGCTGCTCGTTTAGCCACGTTTTTGTCATTCCGCTTGCCTTACGTAAATCAACAAAAAACTGGTCGTAATTGACTTGTCCAAACGAATAGTTAAAACTACTCGGGTCATTTAATTTTAATGTTCCATAAGGCCCAAATTCTTGGTTACTGTTATAAACATTGTAACGTCCCTCATAGACAGATGTTCCAATGGATACATACCGTTTTCCATAATGTTCCGCTAAATGCTGCCCAGCTACTTTAGGGTATACGAAAGGGAGCATATTTGTTTTCGAAACGTGTCCATTATGGCCCCACACGATTGTTTTTCCTACATGTTCTTCTGTCCACTTCGCATTTTCATACATGGCTATATCATGTTTCAAATAAAAGTCTTTCGGGTTCTCAGAAGCCACCATTGTCGTAAATTGCTCGATAATACGGGCATTTTGTTTGATCCATGCGAACTCTTGGGATTTTCCATTCAGCTTATTTTTATTTTGTTCTAATATAGTGCTGATTTGTTTCGCATCTGAAACATATTGCTCCTTTTTTTCTTTCTTAAGGCCGCTAAAAGTATCCATATCCTTTGTTACAGGAATAAGGCCTTTCATCTTTTGTTCGAAACGAGTGGCAAGTTTTGGATCGTATTTTTTTACATACGCTAGGATATTGTTATAAACACTCTCGTTTACGTTTTGGATATCCATCCCGATGACCCGTATTTTGGATTTATGCTTTGGATCAGCATTATATTGGCGAATCCATTGAAGCAGATCTATGATTTCTTTCGTGTTAAATGTAGGCGATAGATATTGGCTTGGGTCCCCTTTACCCGTAAGAACATAGCGGTCGAGTCCCAATGCTCTGTCCCATCCCTCTTCTAACACTAAGGCCTTAAAGCCCATTTCATGTACCAAATAATTAACAATGCGGTGTTTCATTGTAAAAACTTCATGAGCTCCATGCGTCGCTTCACCTAAACCAACAATTGTAGCTGCTCCTATCATATTCTTAAGCGGACTTAAATCCTGAAGAGATGCTGTTGGATCCGTTGTCTTCAATGGCTTTGCATGCTCTTCTAACCATTTTATCTGTTCGGCTATCTGATTTGTGTTGTAGGGGGCTGTAACAGAAACTTCTGCTTTCGAAGATGCATAAGTACCTCCTGTAAAACTAGTGAGAGTGATAATAGAAGCAGCAATTGCGATACCCATCTTTTTTTTCATAAAATCCTCCTGATATACTTTTAAATTGGTTTGTTAAGATATATATATTTTAGCTTCTAAAATTCTCTTATTTCTTACTAGATTCTTAATTAAACCTTACGATGCTTATGTATATACAAAAAACAAAGCAGCTGCAATCCTTATAGTTGAAGGATTACAACTGCCTGCTTGACGGGGCCAGTTCACAATGGAGGAGTCTTTTGTTGGGGTTTATTTATATAAATGCTTTTCACCAGGGACCTGGAAAAACTCGTCATCTTGCATATGCTGTTCTCCACTGATTTCCCTTATTCCATTGTAAATATTACCATTAATATCTTTTATATACAGATTAGTTAGCCTAAGTTTTTTGCGAGGAGTATTTCCAATGGTTGTGTATCAAGTATTAAACATCCTGCATCTTTGTAGCCTAGTTTTCTATAAAAATGTTGGGCTCCTTCATCTGACTGAGTGGACGTCATAATCAGATTGAAGCCCTTTTGTTTCATTTGTTCTTCCCAGAAGAAGACAACTTGCTTTCCTGCTCCCTTGTCTCGATATTGTTCATCGACCCAAATCATGTTCATGAAAGGGGTGTTGTCCCAAAAGTATCCATACCTCATCCATCCGATATTGCTTTCATCCTGACTGCGCAGAATGTATATCTCATTTTCTTTTATTTTTGACAGTATTAAGCTCTCAGAAATATGATGGTCACGTTTTCGTATGTATTCATAGTCTGAGTCTGTTGCAAAGACAATCTTCAACTTGATCCCTCCTTTATGCCTCATAAAAATCTAATAATATTCTAACAAAACTCAATAGGGGACGGACAATAAATAACGTCTTTAATTAAACTATCCTGCTCGTTAGCTGAACAAAAGCAGCCGATCACGTTTACTGACCGGCTGCCCTATCGTGTTTGAGCTTTTGTTTCCCGTTAGCGTAATACAAAAAGTCGTTCTTCTATCCTTAGGAAGTTGTACCTTTGATAGTGAAGTTATTTCACAGGCTTCTTTAAAATGTTCTGCCAATGAGGAGGGAGTCCATAACTCTTTAAGTGGGTGTAATTAACCAGTTTAACCTCAGGTCCCACTGAGATTTGAAACGTTAACCTGTCTTCTCCGACAGAAATATGTGGTCCGACAACAGGCGTTACATCGAGCGTTATTGATAAGTTGAAACCACGAAACCCATTTATGCTCATTGAGTCGACCACATTAACGAAATATGGATATACTAGCGGCGGTTCCACTAATAAACGTCGATAATAATCCCGGACAGCATCATTAATATATGGAGTTAAAAAATTCAAAAGCATATCCTGCAATCTCAGCTCCTCTGAGTCCTCCTGAACGCGATAACTAGCTTCTGCGTTTGATTGCAAGGGAGATGACAGGCTCAATGTCACAGTTAGAACCACAGCTATAATGACTCTTATCATAATCATTGATTACACCTCATCCATGTTTACAGATAGGGTGTCCAATTTTTGAATATGAATGCTTCATCAGGCACTTTTAACATACCGATGTCGACTAAATGTTTGAGTACGAAGGCACGTATTGTTCCCGATGCCATGCAGTTTCGTGGCAGCTTCTTTGATTCTTTCGGACGGTTGCGGAATTGCCGCATGCAGACGTTCTCGGGTTTGCTTACTTGCAATAAACAATGTTAACTTCAAGGTCAGATTCTGTTCGCCTAATTCTCGTAGCTTAGATTGCTTTCTTAAAAGATTAACTCACAATCTTTATGCTCCCATACATCAAATAAGTTTCCATCCAGGTCCTCAAAAACGAAAAACTTTCCGTAAATACCTTCATTGCTGATTTGTCTAACAGTAACGCCCTCTGTTGTTAGTCTCATGTGTAATGATTCAATATCATCTGTAAAAAATGTTACAACCCACCTTGACCGTCCGTTTACTTCAAAAACCGCCCTTGTGTCATTATCAGATTCAATTAAATCAATGATTGGACGGTTATCCCTGAATAAACTTATATAATTCCCTCTATCGTTTCTAATGTTAAAACCAAAGTGACTGACAAACCATTCTCCAGATTTTTTTACATTTTTAACCGGAATTACATTATATGCGATTCCTAAGATTCTCCCATTTTCCACAATGCTCAGCCCCTGTCATTAACTTATCTCCAAATTATTTCAAGGTAAGTATCGTACTATTCATCATCCTGTAATAATGACAAAATGGCCCCCTGCTTTGGTTCCCGTATCCGGATCAGCTCCATCCCGTTCACGGGTGCAAAAGTAATGCCCCGAATACAATAAAACCTCTCTTGTGAAAGAGAGGCTTGGTTTGCTTTTGAACAATCAACCGCCTGACAAAATCACCTTACTTCAGTCATAGACCTATTCGGCGCCGATTCCATGTGTCAAAGGCTCAATGCTTGAATGGGCGGAAGCGGTTTGCATCACCAATGCCCGGGCTTCTACAGCCAAAACAATGCTACCTATTGCCAGCAGCAGAGCCACTTTTCTTTTCATCAGTCTTCTGCACCTCACCAATTAGAAGTTTATATCGTTCCCGGTCTTCGGCGGAGCTGAGATGTCTGTACTGCTCAAATAATGCTACACACCCAACAATAGCGCTGTCACTGTTCATTCTAACAGAAAGGTCCAGATTTTGAAGCAAATAAGCGAGCCCCCTGTGAACTCTTTGAGTTTTTAAATAATATACAGACAGCTCATATAATAGAACCGCATATTGATCTTCGGTGACCTGCACATTTCGTTTCCCCATCAGGGTCCGTTGCTCTTTCAAGCCCGCGTGGGGTTCGAAGCGCTCAATAATAGAATCCACGTTCAAGCCAAAGCGGTTGGCCGCTTGCATGATTTTGGTCAGGCCCGGAATGATCTCGTTCTCTCTGGTGCTGATAAAATCGACATAGCCGGCAAGCACAGCCGTCTCTCCTGACATCAGGCGGTACAGATATGTATTGGCTTCAGCCCATTCCCTGAACTGCTCCATGATCTGCCGGGCCTCCTCCGTTCTCTCCTGGACCCAGCTGAAATCGGAATAACGCGAGACATAGTGGAGGGCCTGTCCGTAATCCCCGTGTTCAGCACAAACAGCCGATCGCAGCAGATACGAATACAGAATATAGAAGCAAAGAGGTCTGGCGGTTTCCTTATGTGCTGCACGGCGGCTGACTTTATGATATTTATTGTGGTACTGGATGGACGCTTTGTGTCCCATTTTTTCCGCCAAAAAATCAACTGTATCCCAGCGGTGCAAGGAAGCGTAAATATTCGCCAAGTCCTTCAGTGCATTCAACTGGTCCGCCTCATCCAGACGTTCCACAAAATATTCAAAATGCACCGCCGCGCGCAGATTGGCTTCCTGGTCTTGTCCCAGCGCAATCTTGAACAAGCGGTATTGGCATAAGGCCAGCCGCTCTGAATGCTGATACTTCTCACTTTCCGCCACGCCTTCGTACAGCAGCGCAGCAGCCCGGCGTTTGCCTTGCGCGAACCATTCCTCCCCCATTTCAAATACCGCCTGGGCATAGGATATATTATCCATAATGGTCCGCACTACCTGCCGGATGCATTCCAGCTTGTCCAGCTCCGCACAGCGCTGCAGAAAGGGTCCCAGCCGCCGCCAGTCAGGGGTGGAGTTGACCACATATTCATCTATATATAATTCATACCATTCACCTTCGGGAAGTCCCATTCCCGCTGTAATCCGGTCCAATTGCTTCACGGCAACGGGACGGTTCCCATTAATAATGCTGCTGAGCGTACCGGAGTTCACACCCGATATTCCGGCAAATTGATTGATGGTGATGCCTTCTCTCTTCAAGTAAACGTCAAGTTTTGCTTGTATTGTATTTTTGAATTGCAAACAAACACCGTCCTAAGAACCAGATATTTGAACGATAATCCAGATATTCCTATATCTTAGGTTCTCCTATGGCACAGGTCAATGTTCATTGGCAGGTTGAACACAGGTTGACAGGAAAGAATTAGGTGTTCCAGGATCAGGCCAGGGTTTTAGGAGATCAGCTTGGACGCCTCTGCCTGTTCTGCCGCACGCCGGATGAACCGTTCCAGCGGCTTCTGGAGGGTAAGCGCCAGCACCAGGGCAAGCATACCGAACAGAACCAGATACAGAGCGTCACGGACAGCTACCTCCGGCAGTATGCCGCCAACGGCTTCTCTCAGCAGGCTGATGGCATAGGTAAAGGGCATAAACGGGTTCAGGATTTGAAAAAAGCGCCCGGTGGTGCTGATCGGAAAAGTCCCGCCCGAACTGGAGAACTGGAGCACCATGAACACGATGGCTATACCTTTGCCGAGATTGCCGAAGACGTAGACCAGTGTAAATACGATCGTCACAAAAACGATGCTGATCAGGACGGCAAACAGCACGAACCACTGCTTGTCGGCAACATAGCATTTCAGCAAATACATATTGCCCAATACCGCTATCAGAGCCTGAAAAATGCCTACGGTCAGAAAAGTCAGCAGGCGCCCAAAATACAGCTGGTGCCGCCGGTATGGGATACCACCGGTATCCACACCGGTCCGCAGCAGGGAAATCAGCAGGGTGCCGCCTACCCACAAGGAGAGCACTACGTAAAACGGTGTCATCGCCGATCCGTAATTGGGGATGGGATACAGCGCCTTTTCCTTCAGAACCACAGGGCTGGCCAGAAAATCGCTGGTGCCCTTGATATCCCCGCCCAGCAATTGGGCGATTTCCTCCAGGTTGACCTCCCGCTTGACCTTGCGGACCGTATCGGCGGCGCGGCGGACAGCATGCTCCAGGGCGGGAAGATCATTCCGCACCAGCTCGGCCGCCCGGTTCACCCCCCGGTCTGCCCGGGGAAGACCGGCGGTGATCCACGCTGACGCGCGGCGGAATTTCTCCTCCGCCCCCGGCAGGTCCTTCCGGGCGAATTCAGCCGCCGCATGAATGTGTTCCCCGGCAGCAGGCAGCCCATTCTGAATGCGCGGCAGCACATCCGTCACGAAGCCGGTGAACGCTGCCAGCCTGCCGCTTATGCCGGCTGCCGCCGCGCTGACCTCGCCCGCTGCCGCGGGCAGCTTGTCCCGCAAGGCGGCCAGGCCGGTCTGCCCGTACTGGATGGCGGTTCCCGCTTCATCCAGCACCGCGCTCAGCGCCGCCAGCCGCTGCGGCGCCTGCTGCAAGGCCGTGGCGGCGGTCCCCGCCACGGCTGTCAGCTGCTGCAGCGTGCCCTGCAGCGCAGACTGCCCCTCCGCGCTGTAGCGCGCGAGGATTCCGCCCAGCGCTGCTGCGCCCTTGGCGGAATCACCGCCAAGCTGCGCCAGCGCAGCGGGGTCCAGCCCGCCGCCGTCCCGCAGCGCGGCGGCGAGGCGGGCCGCCTGCGCAGCGCCGGCGGCCCAGGAGGCCCGCGCCCCGGCCAGGGCGCGGAACTCGCTGCCCGGCACGGTGCCGGGCGCGAGGGTGTTCAAGGCGGCGAAAAGAGCCGCCGTGTGCTGCAGCGCGCCGCTTCCGGCGGTCAGCCGGTCAGCGGCCAGCTGCAGCCGGGAAGCCGCCGCTGCGTCCGGCGGCGCGGTGCCTTCCGCGAGCTGGCTGGCCAGCAGCGCTGCGCTGTCGGCATTCTGCTGCAGCAGATGGAGATTCTGCTGCAGCACCTGCGGAACCGCGGTGAAAGCCGCGCGGTTCTGCGCCAGATACTGCTGCAGCTCCTGCCCGAAGGCAGGCCCCGCTGCCGCGATCCGGTCGGTCTGCGGCAGAGCCCGGGCAGCCGCAGCAACAACCTTCCCGGCCTCCTCCAGTCTGTCCGAGGCCCGGTCCAGGGCCTCCCCGACCCGGCTGAAGCCGGCATCCAGGCCGGACAGCAGCTCCGCCGCGCGGGCCAGATCCGGGAGCCTGCCCTGCAGCTCCTGCAGCCTGCCCGCGGCATCGCTGATCTGCCCCCAGTGCTCATCGAGCAGCTCGGCCGCCTTGCCCGCCTGCTCCACTTCCGGCAGCTTATCCGTAAGCGCGGCAATCCTTCCGGCCGAATCCGCAAGCTGCGGCCAGTCCTGCTGCAGCTTGAGCACCAGCCTCCCTGCCTGTTCAATCTCCGGCAGGCCTGCCTCCAGCTGGAATAACCCCTGCTCCACCTTGCGGATAACCGGCAGCTCGGCCTGGAATTCGCGGTCGATGGCACTGAGGGCCGTCAGCACCGTGCTGCTGAGGGTTTCCGTGAACCGCTCACTGATCTGCGCGGTAATCGTAGAAGCCCCTTTCGCCGTAATTTTGGGCGCAATCGCGTTGATTTTTTCATTTACGGTATAATCCACCTCCGGCTTCACAAGTTCCCCTTCGAGAACCCCCGCCATCCGCTGTGAGAATTCTGCCGGAATGACGATGCTGGCATAATAATCCCCGCGCTGCACCCCGTGCTCCGCCGATTTAACATCCGTGAACCGCCAGCCCAGCGATTTGTTGCTCCGCAGGCTCTCCAGCACCTCATCGCCGATGTTGAAGCTTTTGCCATCGACTGCAGCTCCCTGATCCACACTGGCCACGGCGATTGGAATGCCGGATGTATTGCTGTAGGGGTCCCATACCGCAGCGACATTCACCCAATCGTAGACCGAGGGAAGCAATGCGAGTGCTGCTATCAACAATAGGGCCACCGGTGCTTTGAACAGGCCCGCCCAATCTTTTTTATAAATCCGCCACACTGCCGCCATGTTTCACCACACCTCTATACTGTAATCTGAATAGTTTAATATGCCCTGGAGCAGTTCTTTTTACTTCCCTTACTTTCCCGCATCACAGGCCCGAAACTTTTTGCAACATTTTTTCGCGATCTACGTTTATAGAGGTATAATACCCGTTTGAGAAATACTGCGAAGGGTAATTAGGTATATAGACGTATACCGTGTCATATTTATACCAAGGGGGAATTCTAACATGTTCAAACAAAAATCGGTTTATCTGTTTCCTGCTCTGGTTCTGCTGTTCCTCTCCCTTGTGACTACGGCAAGTACAGTAGGTACACGCGCAGAAGCGCAAAGCGGCGATATAAGCCAAAGTCAGGAATTGACGGTTTACATACACGCGCTGAAGTCCAAAGACGGACATACGGTCATGACCGCCGACCAGATCGAATGGTATGAAGGCGCTGAAGCCGACCGCATCTTTGCCGAACGGGAGCCAGACGCAGCGGCAGAGCTTGGCGGTACGCCGGACGGCTACTATATCGTAAATGACAGTGACTCGCTTACTTCCTATCCCATTGCCGATAATGCTGCGGTAACGATGCAAATTTACGATCATACCGGGCACATGGAGGATCTGGATATCAACTGGAATGAGCACATATCTCTTGATAAGTTCATCAGCGAATTCGCCAAAACCGGCATCATCGACCTGAGCCAGTCCCCTTACCACATCACAATCCAGGCTGGCAAAGTTACTTCGATCGTACAGCAGTACACTCCATAATCTTCAGAGTCCGAACACCAAAAAGCACTGCCCTTCGGGCGGTGCTTTGTTTTGCTTTGCTTTACAGCATTAATTGCACTTCGTACAGTTAAAAGCTGCCTTTTGGCAGTCCAATAGGTTTTAATTGCACTTTGTACAGTTATTTTTGTTGAAAAGGGCTAAGAGTGGGCTGCAGGCGATTTTTAATTGCACAAACTGCAGCTAAAGTTCGAACATATCTATTACAGCTCTTTTTAGTTGCACAAAATACAGTTACTTTAGCCATAAGCCGAAGGTTGGAGCTGCTTCTCAGTTACTTTAACCACACGCTTAGGGTTAAACTGCTTCTTTCTAGGTTATTTTATCCGTACGCCTAGGGTTAAAGCTACTTCTCAGTTACTTTAACTGTACGCCAGGGTTAGAGCTACTTCTCAGTTACTTTAACCGTACGCCAGGGTTAGAACTCCTTCTCAGTTCCTTTAACCACACGCTTAGGGTTAAAGCTGCTTCTCTGTTACTTTAACCATACACCGAGGATTTCAGTTCCTTTAGCCATACGCACAAAGGATAGAGTTGCTCCGGAACAAAGCAAAAAGTGTCCCGCTCCCCTTATCAGGGAAGCCGGGACACTAATCATAAGCCGTTTAGCTATTCATTTTGCAAAATGATGAGGCCGCAACTGGTAACCTTACTCCCTGCCATCCTTTACCAGCACGCCGATCTTACTCCCTGCCGTCCTTTACCGGCATGCCGAAGTTAGGCGTACCGTCCTCATTCCACTCCAGCACCTGGGCGCGGGTGTGGCGGTTCGGGTCGTAGAGCGGATCACCGGTAATTTCCTTGTAATTGCGGGCATGGTAGATCAGCACATCTTCCCCGTTTTCGTTAACTGTGAAGCTATTGTGCCCCGGACCAAATTGTCCGTTCGCTTCACTCGTCTGGAATACCGGCTCAGGGTGCTTGCTCCAGGAAGCGGCATCCAGCAGATCGCTGTCCTCATCTGCCGTCAGCAGTCCCATGCAGTAATTATGGTCGGTCGCACTGGCTGAGAAGCTCATGAAGATTTTGCCGTTCCGCTTAAGCACCGCTGCGCCTTCGTTAACGCTGAAGCCGATGATTTCCCAGGGATGCTCCGGCTTGGCGATCATCGTCTGCGGGCCGGTCAGGGTCCACGGGTTCTCCATCTCTGAAATGTACAGGTTGGAGTTCCCCGGAATATCCGGGTCCTTCTGCGCCCATACATAATAGAGCACTCCCTTGTGCTGGAAGGCCGTCGCGTCGAGAGCAAATGACTCCCAGGCCGTCTTCACCTGGCCTTTCTCCACCCAGCGGCCCTCCAGCGGATTCGCCGATTCGTTCTCCAGCGCATACATGCGGTGATCGAACAGCCCCTCCTTCGTCTCCGTCGTCCGGGCCGCCGCGAAGTAAATGTACCATTTCCCGTGAATATAATGGATTTCGGGCGCCCAGATATTGGCACTGAGCGGTCCCGTCTCATATTTGCGCCAGGCGACGACAGGTTCAGCGTCTCTTAGTCCTTCAATGGTTGCAGCCCTGCGCACTTCGATCCGGTCATATTCGGGCACCGAAGCTGTGAAGTAATAATAGCCATCCGTATGTTTATAGATCCACGGGTCCGCACGCTGCTCCACAAGCGGATTGCTGTATTCTTTTTTCCTGCTCATAATGGTTTCTCCTTTTATCTATATAAGATGAACATTTCTTGATTTGAACCGCCTTTAGCGGTTGAAATCCGGTGACTGATTATGCTTCCGAAGCGAGCTTTCCTACGGAAAGCTTTCAGGCGGACGCTACCGCTCTGTAAGTATCCAAACTTCTCCTCCGCACTTCTTCCCTTTTATGAATTTTCCAAGTTCATCTTATATATTTCTCTTATTCTAGGGTCAGGACAACTACGGATGCCGGAGGAAGCTGACAGTCCAGCACCCCGTCCTTCAGCGAAGCACCTTCGAAAATAGCCGGAGCAACGGTTGCCGGGGCTTCGAAGGTATTGTGCGCATTCAGATCGGAATGGGTCAGGATCTGCCCGGCCACTGTTCCAGCCGAAGTTCCGGCAAGTTCAATACGGAGTCCAGCGCTGTCCTCATGGCTCAAATTGCACAGGGAAATGTACACCCTGCCGGCTTCATCCCGGGATGCAGATACGCTAAGCTGTGGAATGGACTCCCCGCCCATGCTGTACACCGGACTCTCCATAACCACCTCAAGCAGCTCGTTATCCTGATGCACCTTATACATGTCAAAAACATGGTAAGTAGGGGTAAGCAGCAGCTTGTCGCCTTCGGTTAAGATAAGCGCCTGCAATACGTTAACCATTTGCGCGATATTGGCCATTTGTACCCGCTTGCTGTGATTCTGGAAAATATTCAGGTGAATCCCTGCCACCAATGCATCGCGCAGCGTATTCTGCTGATACAGGAAGCCCGGATTTGTTCCCGGCTCACTGAGGAACCAGGTTCCCCATTCATCTATAATCAATCCTACCCGCTGCTCCGGATCATACTTGTCCATGATATTGGAATGGCGGGTAATCAGCTCATCCATATGGAGGGATTTCTTCATGGTCTCGAACCATTCGCCGTTGTCGAAGCCAAGTGCAAAACGCTTTTCTTCCCAGCTGCCGGGAATCGTATAGGAATGCAGACTGAGACCATCCATGTACTGTCCGGCTTCCCGCATCAGCACTTCCGTCCAGTTATAATCGTCCACATTGGCGCCTCCGGCAATTTTGTAGAGCTTGTTATCCCCGTAATTGCGCGCATAGGTCTGGTAGCGGCGGTACAGGTCCGCATAATATTCCGGACGCATGTTGCCTCCGCAGCCCCAGTTCTCATTCCCGACGCCAAAATACTTCAGCGCCCAAGGCTGCTCGCGCCCATTCTCAGCCCGCAGTCCCGCCATCGGGGATTCACCGTCAAAGGTCATATATTCCACCCATTCGGACATCTCCTGCACGGTACCGCTGCCTACATTGCCGCAGATGTACGGCTCGCATTCCAGCAGCTCGCAGAGCCGGAAAAACTCATGCGTGCCAAAATGGTTGTTCTCGACGACCCCGCCCCAGTGGGTGTTGATCATCCGCTTGCGGGTTTCTGGAAGGCCGATACCGTCCTTCCAGTGATACTCATCGGCGAAGCAGCCGCCCGGCCAGCGCAGCACGGGAATATCGAGCTTGCGCAGCGCAGCAATCACGTCGTTACGGATACCGTCCGTATTGGGAATAGGCGAATCCTCGCCTACCCAAATGCCCTCGTAAATACATCTGCCCAGATGCTCTGCAAAGTGCCCGTAAATATTTTATTTTACTCTTTGGCATATCCGACAGGATTCTAGCTTTTGTAGTCATCGTTTCTCTCTCCTTGGCTGTCTCTATTTTTTTAACCCTTAATGCCTGAATTCAGATTGATGGATTGGACAAAGTACTTCTGCGCGAACAGAAACAACAGCAAAGTTGGAATAATCGCCAGAACCGCTGAACCCATCAGCTGACCAATCATACGGTAATTTCCATAGATATCTTGAAGCAGCAATAACCCTGCTGTAACCGGCATTTTGTCCACATCTGTAAACACAATTACCGGCCAGAGGAAGTCATTCCATGATCCGGTGAAGGAAAATAAGGCGCATACAATCAATACCGGCTTGATCAGCGGCAGAATGATCGAGAAATAAATCCGGAAATGACCCGCACCGTCCACGTGAGCCGATTCATCCAGGTCCTTCGGAATTCCGTTCATGAACTGCCGGACCAGGAAGATATTGCCCATGCCCGCCAGTCCCGGGATAATCATGGCCCAGGAGGTGTTGACCCAGCCCAATGCGTCAATAATTTTGTATGAGGGAATCAGATTCACCACACCAGGAAAAAATGAGATGCCGAGCAACGTAAAAAAGAGCGTATCTCTGCCTTTAAATTTCATCCGCGAGTAGCCATAGCCGGTAATGGAGATGACCACAACCACCAGAAGGGTATGCATGGAGGCAATAAACAGCGAATTCATGAGCCACCGCAGAATCGGTGCGGTAGAGGTATTCTCCAAAATCGCGACATAGTTGTCAAAAATCCATTCCTTGGGGAATAATCTGAACCCGGAGGAAACCACCTCAGACTGGGAACGGAAGGAAGTCGTGATGCCAAAGACCACGGGAATGATCCAAATGATACAAAGCACGATCAAAAACAGATAAGAGATATACTTTGAGATGCTGATTCCCGGGCTTTTACTTTTTACTGTGCCCTGCTCTTTGAAGCGGGGGCGTTTATCGTATTGCTGCGCCACCTGATTGGACATACGGGTACACCTGCCTTTTCAATTTCCATTACTGGTTCCTTGCCCTGCCGAACATTAAGCCGCATTCCGGTTCATGACGTAATATTGCAAAGCCGAGATGACCAGTATGACCAGTCCCAGCAACACTGCCATAGCGGACGCCATACCCGCAATGGACTCTCCATTGCCGAACGCCAGCTGGCGGATATACATCATAAGCACATGCGTACTCTGGCGCGGTCCCCCGTCTGTCATCATCAGCGGCTGACCGAATACATTGAAGGCCCCTGCTGTGGTCATGACAAAGGTGTAAATCAGCGGGAAACGGATGGAGGGCAGCGTAATGCTCGTAAATCTGCGTATCGTTCCGGCTCCGTCCATCTCTGCCGATTCATACAAATCCTGCGATACGCCGCTTATGGAGGCACGGTAAATAATCATGTTGCCGCCGACTCCCCCAGATCGTGATGATAATAATGAGTATCCAGGCATACGGCTGGTTAGCCGGCCAGGAAACATCCGATCCAAAAACATTGCCGGCCATCCCAAGCTGCTTATTGAACAGCAGCAGCCAGATCAGCGCTCCCGCAGATATGGAAATCAGTCCCGGAACGTAAATAATGGACTGGATCAGGCTTTTCCCTTTGACTTTTTTGTGTTCAAGTGCTACAGCAACAAGCAGCGGAATCACGATTAACAGCGGGACACTGAGCAGAACAAAAATAAATGTATTCTTAAGCCCGTTGTTGAATTGCGTGTGAAAGGTGGAGCCGCTGTCAAAAAGAATGGTTTTATAGTTGTCGAGGCCCACCCAGACCGGCTCGTTCATCAAATTCCATTTGGTGAAGGAAGCATAAATTCCGTAAAAGGTTGGCAGCAGGATAAAAACAGCAAATAAGATGACATGTGGACCTACAAAGAAAGCAGGCGCGAGATTCAGTTTCTTTTTCATAGGCATTCTTTTCTCCTTTGGCATGAAGCAATGCTCCGGATGGCGGTCCATTGCTCCATGCAATCATTTCCGCTTTTCGTTTACTTCGCTGCTCCGCCCGTTCCTTCGGCGATTTTATCCTCCACAAATTTCTGCATCGTCTGGAGGGTTTCATCAATATCCACATTGCCGCGTACAATATCCCCGCAATACGTATCTACGGCTTCCGCAATATACGGATAATATTCGTAAGTGTAAATGTAAAGGGATTCAACTTCTTTTTCATTGGAGGTGAAGAAGGATTGGATATAATTTTTGAAATCAGGACTTTCATTGACTTGCTTACTGGCTACGATCTGTCCCGCTTTAGCCCACTCGATGGAATTCTCGCGGATGAACTCCAGGAAATTGCCGATGCCCGCGACCTTTTCTTCGGATCTGTCTTTATTCTTCATCATCGAGAACAGGTGCGAGGACGATCTGTTGGTGAACTTATCCGCAGTAGGCGAATATACATTGGTTACTCCAAAATTCAAACCTTCCACCCCGGCATGTGCCGTAGAACTCCAGGTCCCGTCCGTAGAGAACAATACGTTCCCGGATTGGAACATCAGGTATCCGTCTTCGCCAAACGGCGTCATCAAGCCCGCGTCGTTGATCTTTTTTACATTCTCAAATGCCTGCTTCATCACCGGAGTATTCACGGCAGGCTTGCCATTCTCCTGGATGTCTCCGCCGAGGTCCTGAATCTGAGCAAGGATGACCCAGCCCAGCAGCGCATCATTAACAACATAATCCCCTTCATCCAGCTTTCCTTGCAGAGAGAGCATTTCATCAATTGTCACCACATTATCGTCGAGGAAGGATTCCGCATTGTATTTCTTAAGCAAATCCTTGTTGTAATACATAACATTACTGTGGATATCGAGAGGTACTGTATATTGAGTGCCGTCAATCGTGCCTGTTGACCAGGCTTGCGGCAGATAATTTTCCTGTTTGATCTCAGGCTGGGCGGTGGTTACTGCCGTCATCGGCTCAAGCACCCCCTGCTTGACATAGCCCGGAACACGGTCAGCATGAATAATAGTCAAGTCCGGAACACCTTTGCCCGAATTCAGCACTGTGGAGAGCTTGGTGTACATATCAGAGGTGATGACATGCTTTACCTTAATTTCCGGGTTAGTGGCATTGTAATCATTAACAAGCTGGTCCATATAGGCACCGTCATCACCGGTTAGCGGAGTCCAGAAGGTAATCGTCTTGGAGTTGTCTTCCCCGCATCCCGCTAATAACGTTGATAACATTAGAACAAGTACTAATACTGAAAACCCCCATTTTTTCTTCACACTTTCTCCTCCTAATGAAATAATTTTAGTGAATCATCTACAAAAATGTTTTTGCAAACAATTAACTCGGACGCCTTCTTTCACACATTCATTAAATAATTAAAAAACATTTGAATGTATTCGCTTACAGGTATAAAATAGCATACAAAGGGCACCTTGTAAACAATAATATCTAAACCTATTTATATTTATACAAAATAAAATAAAAAAATAAGCTCATTAGCAGAATAAACCGCTATTTTCGCGCGTAATCCCTCATTTGTATTTAGTTTATATTGAATTAAAATCGATTTTTCGTTTGAAATATAATTAATTTTTAAATTATTAGACAAAAAAATGGAGAATACTTCCCTTTTCAGCCTGATTAGTTTATAATTTTATAAAATAGTTTCGATAATGACGTTAGCGGAAGAAGGTACTTAACCATGATTTATATTAAAGATCTAATGAGCGGGATTGATATCTTCAAAGCGCTCAGCTCCGAGATCCGGATTCAAATTCTGGAGCTGCTCGCCACCAATCAGGCCCTCAATCTCAATGAAATTGCCAAGAAGCTGAATCTCAGCAATGGAGCCATCACCATGCACATCAAGAAGCTGGAGGAAAGCGGCCTGATCGAGATTAATACTTCCGTAGGCAAGCATGGCATCCAGAAGGTGTGCTATTTGAATAAGGATAAGCTAATGGTGGATCTGCGGAGCAAGGAGACTGACAATCTGTACGAGGTCGAAATCCAGGTTGGGCATTACAGCAACTACCACGCAGTGCCGACTTGCGGACTGGCTACTAAGGACAGTATCATTGGCGACTTTGATGAACCGCGCTATTTCGCCGATCCCCAGCGGATTGATTCCGAAATCATCTGGATGGCCGAAGGCTTTTTGGAATACCGGATTCCGAACTACCTGAAGGCAAATCAGACCTTCCGCGAAATTCAGTTCTCTATGGAGATTGGTTCGGAGGCTCCGGGATTCAGCGACAATTATCCTTCGGATTTGTATTTTTATGTGAACGGCATCGAAATTGGCTTCTGGACCAGTCCCGGCGATTTCGGCGCTGCCCGCGGCACCTTTAACCCCGACTGGTGGCCCCCCACCTGAACCAGTACGGCATGCTTAAGCTGATCCGCATCAACAATGAAGGAAGCTTCATCGACGGCTGCCGCATCTCGGATATTACGCTGGACGATATCAAGCTGGATTACAAAAGCGAGCTGACCTTCCGCATTGCCGTCACCGACAAGCCGGTCAACAAACGCGGACTGACCATTTACGGCAAGCATTTCGGCAATTACAGCCAGGACCTGCTGGCCCGTGTGCTCTACGATGTTCACGAGGTCGAAGACGTCTCCGGCCCCACTCCAACCAGCGCGGAATAGGCTGCGCACCGCAAAGACCATATGCCGGGCATGCTGCCCGGCATATGGTCTTTGCGCTTTTATGGAAGCCATCTCCACAGTATAAAGTCCCGCACCTTAACCCACACTAACCATGTCTTTCAAACCAGCTTAAGAGGGAGTGTTTCGGATGCGTGAAGGTTTGATTCCCACCGTTCTTGGAACTGTAGTCACCGCTTCAAGCGCAGCTTTTTTAGGCAGCCGGTATAAGATGGCCGCTACAGGTATTCTTGGATTTGGCCTCGCCCACATCGTGCTGGGAGCCATCGATCTGTTCGAGCACCGCTGAAAAAGGTTGAAAGATGCCGGCCCGTCCTGGGCCGGTTCTTATTTTTGCACAGCACACCACATTTTCTTCGGCAGTTGAATATGAACTTGAGGCATACGCATCCCGGATTGTTGTACTATAGGCAAGGCGTATTACGTGCAGGATTATCGACCATTTAATGTGTTTAAGACATGGAGGTTGACCGTGCAATTATCTCCCGGGTCCTCTGAGGCACTTTACGTGGTCCACTCACGATTGGAGTTGTTGATTTAACGGGGGTTATGAATTGGAGATTACTCAGCTTTGAAAAACGTTTAATCACATCAATATTAATGATAATCGTCATATTCCCCACCTCAGCCCGTCAAATCATTTTCTGATTATATGTTAATCGCTTCTTGTAGAAGCCGTTGGAGGATAGCAGCAAAAACGGTGATAACCAACGAAGCAAAAATGATAATGAGCCCCATTAATCCAATAGGAGGGTCCACTTTCTTCGCTATAAAACGAAAGAGTGGCAAACCTAATACATATAAACCACTGATTGTAATCGCACAGCACTTTATGTTCTTTAACGCCTTTACAGATAATTCCGAGAACGCTGTGTTCTTGTCAATGTCCGCTTTCAATAAAAAACCTCGTACATCAGATAAATTGACCAACAGCAATTGCTTCAGTAGGCAAGTCTGTATTCCTTGCTTTTGACATGGACAATTAATCCTCAATGCTAAGTTTAATACAAGTTTTTTGAAATTTTTTGTGCCATATGCTCAATTCTAGGGATCATCAAGTTGTCATCTATCATTTTAATTTTATCAGGTTTAAACAACTGAAATTTCTTTAGATTGTAATAGTCAAATAGCACCTGATACACGGTCAAATGGTTCTCCATCAAGTACTTTACATCTAAAATGTTACTTAGAATCTCATCTTGCATAATGATAAGCCTGCCATCAATCTTATTAAAAAAACCCTCTTTTATTCCATCATCATAAAAAGCCAATTCCTGATCTTCTCGTTGCTTCATGGCTTCTTTTAGTCGCTCATAGTTCTCAGGGTAACTATTTTCAAGTTCCCTTAGGAAAATGTCTGTGATGTACTCTTTTAATAAGATTGTTTGTTCAAATGTTTGCTGAAATCGCTGAACGAATACTTGATTAGAGTCAGAATCTTCAATAATCTCGTGGATGTATTCGACAAAAGAACTCACAATAAACGTAATAATATCTTCTTTGGTGGAGAAATATTTATATAAAGTCGCCCTGCTTATATCCATAATTTTTGAGATTTCGTCCATTTTCAAACCTTGAAACCCATTTTTTCTAACGTGTAATAACAATCTGATATTATGTTTTTTGTTCCTAGGCTTTAAACACTCGGGTGATAACAATCTGATTTTCATTATTTAGGGAGGAACAAAAATGCAAACTCGAATTCTTGGTCAACAAGGTTTAAAAGTCTCTTCTATTGGTTTGGGTACTATGGGGATGACAATGGCATACGGTCCTTCAAATGAAAATGAAGGAATAGCGACTATTCGTCGAGCTTATGAGCTTGGAGTTAATTTCTTTGATACGGCAGAATTATATGGATATGGAAATGGTCACAATGAACAGTTGCTGGGTAAAGCTGTGAAGGATTTTCGTGACAAGGTAGTACTGGCTACCAAATTTGGATTTGACATGACTGCCGAGCAGCTCGGAACACGTTTTAACAGCCGTCCGGAAAATATTCGTAAAGTAGCTGAGAACAGTCTTCGCTATCTGCAGACTGATTACATTGATGTTTTCTATCAGCATATCCCTGATCCTGATGTTCCTATCGAGGAAGTAGCCGGGGTCGTTGGAGATCTTATCAAAGAAGGGAAAGTTAAATATTTCGGTTTGAGTAATACGGGTTCCAAAACAATCCGTCGAGCTCACGCTGTTACCCCAGTGTCTGTGCTTCAGACTGAATACTCCATATTCGAACGCGAGATCGAGGACGATATACTACCAACTTTGAATGAATTGGGTATAGGTCTAGTACCTTACGCTCCATTAGGCAGAGGATTCCTGACAGATGCAGTTAAACCATCCCACGAGTACCCCGAAGGAGATATGCGTCGATTCGATGAGCGTTGGCAAGGGGAAAACTATATCTACAACCTAAAAGCAACTGAACAACTTAAAGAACTTGCTTCTAACAAAGGTATTTCTGTAGCAGAATTGGCACTAGCTTGGCTTCTTAACCAAGGAGAGAATATCGTCCCAATCCCTGGTACACGCAGTGTTACTCGGGTTGAGCAAAACATTAATGCTGTTAATGTCAATCTTACAGAAGCTGATCTTCAACGTATTAAAGAGATCCTCCCACATGGATCAGCAGGTAGCCGGTATCCAGCTGGAATGATAGAGAACTTCACAAGAGATTGATAGTTTTTATAATAAGGCGTGCCTCCGGGCACGCCTAAACAGCAAAAAGGCCCTCCCTGAATGGTAGGACCTTCATCAGCTATTGTTTATTTGACCGCTACATAGAACAGCCGTCCGGCGCTGTCGTCGGCCTCCACCCACTCAAAATCGGCGTAGACCTTCACTTCACTGAAGCCTGCCTTCCGCAGCTCTTCTGCCATCCATTCCGGGTCATAGGCCCGCTGGATGTGCGTCTCTTCAAAACGGCGGTATAGGCCGCTCCCTCCTTCTTCACGGGCGAAGATGGACAGATGATGCTCAATCTCCCGGCGCGGGACATCCATTTCACAGGTCCAGATATACGATACCGCAGGCTCGTCCAGCACAAACGGCTGCTCCTCCTCATAACGGATGAGTGTATTCGGATGATGCACATCGAACAGGAAGGTGCCTCCGGCCTTAAGACCGGCATAGGTGCATTCAAATACGGAGGTGATATCCCGCTCTTCCAGCACATAATTCAAGCAATCGCAAAAGGAAATGACTGAATCGACCGGTTCCGGCAGCTCCCATTCCTTCATGTTCTGCCGAACCCAGCGCACACTGCCCTCGCGCAGAAAACGCCGCCCCTGCGGATGGCGCTCCATCTTCATCTGTGCCACGGAGAGCATATCCGAAGACAGGTCAATTCCCGTCATGTGGTAGCCGGAGGCCGCGAGCGGAATGGTGATGCTTCCGGTTCCGCATCCCAGCTCTGCAACCGTCAAGGGCTTGCCGTATTTGCTCCATGCCGTCTCCGCAAAGGCCAGCCAATCCGGATACGGCATATCCGCCATCAGTTCATCGTATACATATGCAAATTTCCCATAGGAAGACACTGGCTTACACCGACTTTCTTTCTGTAAATCGTTGATCGTGACTGCAGAGAAGGTTGAGGCTTCCGGCCGTTGACGCTCCTTAAGTCCCTGCGGCCTTATTACGAGCAGGCCATCAGCTTACAGTGCCCGTTATGATTCGGGCACCCCGTTGTCCTTGGACTGTCCTTGATCCGCTCCATCCTCTTCGCTGCGGGCCAGATAGGTCCAATTCTCCTTTTGCGTAACAAGACCTTCCTTCATCAGCTTGCCGAGGGCACGCTTGAATGCCGACTTGCTGATGCCAAACCGCTGCTTGATGATCTCCGGCGGTGTGGCATCCGAATACGGCATCGCTCTGCCCGGACGTTCCTTCAGGAAGTCCAGCAGCGCGGCGGAATCAACATCCCGGCCGATTTCCTTGCGCTGCGACATGGACAGATTCACCCGGCCGTCCTCACGGATATGGGAGACGCGGGCCTCGAACTCCTCGCCGAGCCGCAGCAGGCGGCTGCGTTCGGAGGAATGGACCATGCCGATGATTCCAAAGCCCAGCACACCGCCGTCCACAAGCACAAAGGTCCCCATCTGCAGCGGCTTGTACACGCGGGCCTTAACCGTCTGCCCCATCCAGGAGGCAGGCGCAGGAAGAGCAAGCGGGGCAAGCTCCTGCTCCCCGGCCAGCTTGGCGCGCAGACGCCCCTGCTTGTCATGCTCCATGAGCACAAATACCTTGTCGCCTACCTGCGGACGCAGCTCAACCAGCTCCGGGAGCTCACGGATCGGCAGCAGGAGCTGCCGTCCCAGCCCCATCTCCAGGAAGCAGCCCAGGCGGGGATGAATGTCCGCCACTTCCAGCAGGGCCATCTCGCCCAGGGTCAGGAACGGCTTCTTCATTGTGGCCGCCAGGCGGTCCTCCGTATCGAAGAAGATGAATACCTCCACCTTGTCTCCAGTCTTAGGCTTGCTGCCAACGAGTTCCGTATAGTGCAGCATGACTTCCTGGCCACCCGCGCCCAGGAAGTACCCGTAAGGGGACACCTCACGCAAAACTTCCAATGTAACCGTAGTTCCGGCAATCAGACTCATACGGTTTCCACAACCTTGGCGTCGGACCACAGACGCTCGATGTTGTAATATTCACGCTCATCGCGGTGGAAGACATGCACAATCACGTCTCCCAGATCCATTAGGACCCAGCGGGCTGCATCCATGCCTTCAATGCCGCGGATTACGCCGCCGGCTTCATGAACCACCTTGCGTACTTCTGTGGCAATAGCCTGTACCTGTGTGTCGGAATTCCCGTGGCAGATGACAAAATAGTCGCTGATCGGTGACACGCTGCGCAGGTCAAGCGCAACCACATTCATTGCTTTTTTATCTTCGGCGGCCTTAAGGGCCAATTGCAAAAGCTTGCTTGATTCTATCGTCATATTTTATCCTCCAATATTCTTACTAGGTCGTTGCGGGCCAGTACGGTGAGCGGAAACACAATCTGCCGCTTCTGCAGCAGCAGGCTGATCGTGGAGTCGAATCCGGCCAGCAGCCCTTCCTCCAGACTTGCCTTGGACAGCTTGCGGATATGATCTACCCCCGGAAAATCCCGCCCCGGTTCAATATAATCAGCGAGACATACGATCTTCTCCAGCAGGCCCATGTTCTCGCGCCCGGAGGTATGGTACCGTATAGCATCCAGCACCTCAGGATCGGTAATCCCGTATTCATCCCCGGCCACAAAAGCGCCTACCTCCGCATGCCACAGCTGCTTGTCATAGCTCAGCAGCTCGGCGGACAGCCCGTTTGCCTCAATGATCTCCTTCATTCGTTCGACCGGCCAGTATTTGGCCACATCATGCAGAATCGCCGCCGTTTCGGCACGGACGGGGTCACCGCCGTAACGTTCTGCCAGCTTCACCGATGTCTCCATCACGCCCAGTGTGTGCTTCCAGCGTTTGTCGGGCATCTGTGCGGAGACGGCTTCAATCAGCGCTTCGCGGCTGAGTGCCATACAATCCACTCCTTTGAACATAATCATATACAGCATCCGGCACCATATAGCGGATAGACTTGCCTTCGGCGGCCCTGGCCCTAAGCATCGTTGAAGAGATATCCACGAGCGGCATGTCCGCCAGCAGCACTTTCTCGGCAATGAAGCCGGGTAAGGCCGCAAGATCCAGCGGTGTGCCAGGCCGTCCTACCCCGATAAAGGTCAGGCGCCGCACCAGTTCTTCAATTCCGTGCCACTTCGGCAGATACTGGACCATGTCCGCGCCCACAATGAAAAAAAATTCATGCTCCGGATATTCCTTCTGCAGCAAGGTAATCGTTTCATAGGTGTAGGATACGCCGCCCCTGGCGATTTCGAGGTCCAGAATGCCAAAAGCGGCATGATTCCTGACAGCACCCTCCACCATGGCCAGCCGTTCCTCGCCCGACGCACCGGCCTCATGCTTATGCGGCGGAATATGCGAAGGCATGAACCATACCTCTTCCAGTGCGTAGGACTCCCTGGCAGTCTCCGCTGCCATCATATGGCCGATATGAAGAGGATCAAAGGTCCCTCCCATAATTCCAACTCTCAAGAGGTCTACCTCCTCTTATTATCAGGGTAAACTGCACGCTCCCGCAAGCTGCGGAGCCGCTTTTAGCGGGGCAGCTCGATGGTTTTGTTGTCGCGTGATTCCTTGTACAGAATGATCGTCTTGCCGATGACTTGCACCAGTTCAGAACCTGACTGCTCCGCAAGTGCGGCGCCGATCTCCTTCGGATCATCCGCATTGTTGTTCAGCACGCTGATCTTCATCAGCTCCCGTTTTTCAATCGCTTCTTCAATATGGCGGACCAGATGGTCGTTGACCCCGCCTTTGCCGACTTGAAATACGGCATCCAGATGATGCGCCAGCGAGCGGAGATAGCGTTTTTGTTTTCCAGTTAACATAAATGAACAAGCTCCTTAATTAACAAATATTATTACCCTAATTGCAATAAACTAATGAACCCTATTTGATGAAGCTGGCGGAAAAGATATCCCTGTAGAGAAGATATGCAAGCAGCACCGGAAGAGTTGAGGATTAGGCGCTGCCGCCGAGACAATCTATAATTGTCTGCCGCATGATATCCACCGGAGCGCTCCGGCCGGTCCAGTACTCAAGCGAATAAGCTCCCTGGTAGACGAACATGCCCAGGCCGCCGTGTATCCGGCAGCCCCGCTGACGGCTCTCCGTAAGCAGCCTGGTCTGCAGCGGATTGTAGATCAAATCACTGACAATCATGCCTTCACGGAGTAAGGCGGGGTCGATTGGCATAGCGTCTATATGGGGGTACATGCCTACGGAGGTCGTATTAATTACAATATCCATATCCGCAATATGGGCTGCGATCTCATCGTTTCCGATGCCATTAACCGTACCTTTGCCCTGAAAAGCCTCCGCCAGCTGCTTCGACTTCTCCACCGTCCGGTTGGCAATCACCACTGCCGCCGGATGTTCCAGCAGCAGCGCGGCAATAATCCCTCGTGCCGCCCCGCCGGCCCCGATGACAAGAATCCGGGAGCCTGCCAAATCCGGCGTTGCTTCCGCTTTCAGCGAGCGGACATAACCAATCCCGTCCGTATTGTATCCGGTCAGAATGCCATCGTCATTGACCACCGTGTTGACCGCTCCGACAGCCACCGCGCTGTCATCAATCCTGTCCATATATTCCATCACCGCTACCTTATGCGGAATCGTCACGTTCACCCCGCGGAATCCCAATGTACGGATTGCCTCAATGGCTTCACCCAAGTGGCCGGGGGCAATATGCAGCGGCACATAGGCTCCCGGAATGCCGAGCGCCTTCAAGGCCGCTGTATGCATAAGCGGGGATTTGGTATGGGCGATAGGATCACCCATTACCCCCAGCAGTATATCCTTGTTCCAGTACTGGCCGTTTGCAGTTGTCACAGCGTATTCGCCCTCCTATAGATCAGATCAGCGATGGGCGGGTCAGAACCTTAATGCCCTTCGGGATATGAACAGCCACAACCGCTCCGCCTGTTCCGTTCACTTTGATCCAGCCCAGGCCGGAGATGAACAGATCACTCTGGCTGTTCCGGCCGATGCGGAACTCGTGGCGCTGCCACTGCGGCAGCTTGTCCATGTCTGCGGTTCCCGGCGGAGACAGCAGTTCTCCCCGGTGCTCCTGATAGAGGGAATCCGCACGTTCCAGCTTCGTGCGGTGAATCTTCAGCGTTCCGCTGATGTAGCAGGTGAAGGACTGACGTTCCCCCTTCACGAAATCAAAACGGCCCAGCCCGCCGAAGAACAGCGACTGTCCCTCGTTCAGCTGATATACGGCCGGCTTCAGCGGATTCTCGGGCATCACTGCTCCCAGATCCTTGCGTTCCACCAGTTCACTGTAGCGCCAAGGGTATACAATCCCAGGTGTGTCGATGATATAGTGCCCGTCATCCAGAGGAATCTTCACAGTATCCAGCGTGGTTCCCGGATAACGGGAGGTGGTCAGCTCCTGCTCCAGATCGCTGTAATCGGAGATGAGCCGGTTAATCAGCGTAGACTTGCCGACATTGGTTGCGCCGACCACATACACATCGCGCTGTCCGCGCAGCTCAGACACTGCCTCCAGCAGACGGTCAAAGCCCTGGTTGCGCTTGGCGCTGCAGAGCACAATCTCCGCCGTCCGCAGGCCATGCTCCTTGCAGCGCTGCTGCATCCAGTTGCGCAGCTTGTTCCAGTTCGTCACCTTGGGCAGCAAATCGCTTTTATTGACTGCCAGAATGACCGGATTATTGCCCACAAACCGCTGCAGGCCGGAGATCAGGCTGCCCTCAAAGTCAAAAAGGTCGACAATATGAATGACAAGCGCATTTTTCTCGCCGACGCCGCTCAGCAGATGCAGGAACTCATCCTGATCCACGGATACGGAAGAAGCTTCATTATAGTTCTTAATACGGAAACAGCGCTGGCAGATCACGGGCTCCCGCTCAAATGCCACCCCTGGAATATAGCCCGGAAGGTCCTTATCCGCGGTCTGCAGCTTAATGCCGCAGCCGCTGCATTTCTCAGGGCGCTTCGTTTCATTCATTGAATTCATTCAGGTTTATCCTCCTCGTGCCACAATCCTTGCTTGCGCAGCCGTGTCGTTGCAATCCGCTCCACCCTGCGGTTGATTCTCGTGCCGATCCCTTCATCCTTAACGGAGATAGGCAATACCAATACCGTATACAATCCCAGCCGGTTGCCGCCGTAGACGTCGGTCAGCATCTGATCGCCGACCACAATCGTCTGTTCCGGCGTTAGCCCCATCTGCTTCATTGCTTTCAGGAATGGAGTATTGCTGGGCTTGCGGGCCTGATGCACGAACTCAATATTAAGCGGCGTGGCAAAGCGTGACACCCGGTCCATGTTATTGTTCGACACAATAATGAGCTTGAAGCCAAGCTCCTTCACCTTTGCGAACCATAACAGCAGCTCGGGGGTCGCCAGAGGCGCTTTGGCGCCAACCAGCGTATTATCCAGATCCGTAATGATGCCACGGTAGCCCAGAGCGTACAGCTCCTCAAGAGCAATATCGAATACCGTGTTCACCCGGAGTTTGGGCACTAACCTTTCAAACAATACGTTCACCTCGATTTCTTACGAAAAACTATATCATACTCTTTGCGCTTCGCAAATGAATCTGCAGCGGCCATGGTATGCCCGCTGCATCACTTGCCGGACCTGATGCTTTTGCGCAGCCGCAAAGCTTCAGTATACACGCTGCGCCAGTCTTTGTCTTCAATAACCTCGGGGCTGTATTTTGCCCGTTCGAACATGCGCAGCAGCGCCGTGAGATTGCCGGAAGCCGCAGGGCGCTCATGGCTCCAGCGGTCCACGGATTCGCGGAGTGTTTCATGCTCTTCCTTCAGCATGCCCTTCCTGCGGGCATACCTTACCCAACGCGCGGTTTCCGCTTCAACTTTTTGAACCGCCGACAGCGGCTGGCCGTTGCGCAGCCGCTGCAGGAAGAAGCGAAGGGTGAACCGGCGCTGCCAGAGCAGGAACCCTGCCCACGCCAGGAGCACAGCCGCAGCCGCTGCCACGATCCATATTTTCAGATGAAAGCCCTGCTCCTGCGTTCCCTTATTCACTTCTACCTGTTCCGGCCGGGGTTGGTCTTCTTCAGGTGCGGCGGTCGCTTGCGGCGCGGTATCTTCGCTTTGTGCCAGCAATGGAGCCGCGAACCCCGGAGTCGCCTCGACCGGAATCCAGCCGTAGTCCCCAAAATAAACCTCCGCCCAGGAATGGGCATCCGCGTTGGTAATCGTATAGTTATTATTAAGCACAGCGCCTCCCTGCTGAACGGCAAGGTTGTCCGGAAGCTCGGCCTGCTCGCCTGGCGCATAACCCTTCACCCAGCGGGCCGGGATATCCAGTGAACGGGCCATGGTCACAAGCGCAGTGGAATAATAGTCGCAATAGCCTTCCATAATCTCGAACAGGAAGCTTTCCACAAGGTCTTTGCTTTTGCGCCGTGACAGATCCGGCTGATTGGTGTAGGGAAAGGACTGCTGCAAATATTGCTGCAGAAGCGCTATTTTCTCATAAGGCGTCTTCCCCTGCGCTGTAACCTTTTCCGCCAGCTCTCTGACCCGCTCCGGGAAATTTCCGGGAAGCTGCAGATACTGCTGATCCATATCCAGCCCGCCATAAAGCTGCTCATAGGTCTGCTTGTTCAGTTCCTGTATGGGAATAACAGGCACCTGGGAGGTCAGCACATATTCTCTCGGATACGCTCTGCTGTTCTCCACAGATTCCCACAGCAGCTCGCTGCCCTCGCTTCTCCAGAGCAGACTGCTGCTGGAATCCGCGCCATTCACCGAATTAACCTTGGAAATGGACAGCCCCCCGAACAGCACCGGATAAGAATTCCCCCAGTATCTTTACGGTCTGCTTCAGCTCCCTTGTCTGGACCTTGGATCCCCTATCCTGCTCCAGCGGCTGCCCGACCACGCCCCCTTTCAGGTCTCCTCTGGTGAACGGGTTGTCGTCGCTCCAGCCCGAGCCTGAATAGACGCTGCGGGTCTCTCCGCGCATATACGTGCGCAGATCCGCGGTTACAGTCATCACTGGCGAATAATCGAAATTGAAGCCACCGCCCAGATTATTGTCATCCGTACTGTACCCGGAGGTTGTACTGCCTGCAGAGGCTGTACCGTTTCCGTTATCGGACGACCCGGCGGTTTTGGAACCCGGACTGGTTCCGTTGCCGTTCCATTCCTGCCATGCGGTATAAGGGTCCGTCAGCGTCGGACGCACTTCAGGCATATTTACACCGGTAATAATCACTAAAGAGAAGATAATGGCTACATTAACCGCGATTTTAAAAGGATATTTCAGCAGCTGGGTCCAGCCGCGCGGATAATGCAGCTGAAAGCTTCTTAAATGCTGGGTAACCAGCCAGCCCATGCCGGCAAATACGGTCCAGGCTACCTCTTGCCATAGAATAGAAGAAGTAAAAGAGTCCAGCGCAGCAAACGCCGAGATGTTCATTCCAGTAAACATCAGGATCCGCGGCTTCGAGGATACCCACCAGGAGGACAGCAGAAGCAGAACAAGCGCCCCCAGCGCGAACCAGATGTACGGCGTCATTTGCAACATGATATCGGGCAGCCTCTCACGAAGCCCCGGCAGCCAGGGATCGGGAACATAGGTTCCGTAATGCAGGATCATGCGGTAGGTAAGGTATACCCCTGCAACAGCTTCAAGCAGCAGCCGGTAGATCATTTTGACAGGTATAAGAATTTCAATAACTGCCGCAAAAGTCAGGGTAAGCAGTACCGCGGCGGTTGTTACTTCCAGCCAGTAAGGCTCTGTGTAGGAAACCCACTGCCGGGCAATGACCATCAGCCACAATAGGCTGAAGGAGTGATGCCATGACGATTTGATTCCATTCCACCAGCGTATCATATGGCTCTGTCACCTCCGAGCACCGCGGGGAGCTCCTGCAGCGAACTCACACTGTAGCCTGTTATGCCGCGAGATGCCAGCACATCCATCCACTCCTGATTGCGGTTCTTGGCCGCCGGGTTCCGCACATGAATCTGCGAAGGCGTCATCCCCCGGCTCTCTGCCCAGCGCATCACATCCAATACAGACTGTCCCGACTGCGGGCTGATCAGCACAAAATAGGAGCCTTTGGGGAACAAGCGGTACGCCTTTTCCAGCCGTGTGATCAGCGGTCCCCGGCCTTCAGCATTGATATCGATTAAATATTGGATCATTTTCTGGCGTTCCGCACTGCCCTCCGCTGGACTGAACACCTTCGTATTCTTATCCAGGCAGCACATGCCGATGCCGATCCGCTCCCGGATGCCATAGCCCAGCAGCGAGGAAGTGACCGAAACGGCAAGCTCGAACTGATTGCTGCTGCCATAGGCCGAAGCGCTGCCGTCCAGGACCAGCACGGTTTTGGGAATGGATTCATGCTCGAATTCCTTCGACTTCCAGTCGCCGGTCTTGGCCGTCGCGTTCCAGTGAATGCGGGTCAGCCGGTCACCGTAGACGTAATCACGGACGCCGTTGATCTGCGTCGTCTCGCGCCGCGAGGGAACCAGGGAAGCCTGGGCCCGGCCAGCCGGGCTCTCCGCTCATAGAGCTGCCAGCGCGGAACGAATACGGAGCGCGGCAGAACGCGGAACTGGCCTTCGGCGTGAAACGTTCCTTTGTGCTCTACAAGACCGAAGATATCCTCCGCGAGGATATCCGTACTTTCAAAAGTATAATGACCCCGTTCCAGCGCCGGAGTCTGAAAATGCAGTTCCCCCTTGCCCTTCAGGCTCGGGATAAGACTCTCCTCGAACACCCAGGATTCCCCGTTGTGGCGCTTCAGTATTTCTCTTACCACTACATACGGCAAGGGCAAAAACCCCGGAATGGTAATGTTCAGCTTCACCCGCAGCAATCCGCCGGCATATAATAAATCAGGCTTGTCCTGCTCGGAATACAGGCTGCGCGTGCCTCTGGCCCGGCGGACGCCGCCCAGGCCCCCGATGATTAAATACAGCAGCAGCACTGTGACCATAATAAACAGCATGAAGGAAGTTTTGCCGCCCTGAAAAAGTACATAGAGCAGCGTGATGCCCCAAATGGCAAGAACCCCGGCCAGTTTGCCGGGCTGGATAACCGCCGCAGCCCCGGATAGATAGCTCTTCATCTCACTGCCTCATCGTGACAGGCACGTGAATGCTCTGCAGCAGCTTCTGCAGCAGGGTGTCCACATTGACGTTGTCCAGACGCGACTCCGGACGCAGCAGAATACGGTGCCCCAGGGCATAAGGGGTCAGAATCTTTACATCATCAGGCAGCACATAATCGCGTTCCTGCAGAAACGCATAAGCCTTGCAGGCCATCATGAACGAGAGCGAGGCCCGTGGACTTGCCCCGAGCAGCACCAGCGGGTGCTCCCGGGTCTGCCGGACCACATCCAGCAGATAATTCAGGACAGGATCGCTGATATAGACGGAACGGATTTCCTCCTGAATGGCGGCAATCTGGTCCATGCCGGTAACGGGGGTCAGCCTGTCCACCGGCTGGCCCTCCTGATGGCTCATCAGCAGATTCTTCTCGGTGTCTGCATCCGGATAACCCAGGCTGATCCGCAGCATAAAGCGGTCAAGCTGGGCTTCCGGCAGCGTATAGGTGCCCTCGAAGTCAATCGGATTCTGCGTCGCGCAGAGCATGAACGGATGCGGAAGCGGATACGTCTCTCCATCCACAGTTACATTCCGTTCCTCCATCACTTCAAGCAGTGCAGACTGTGTTTTGGTGGTGGCGCGGTTGATCTCATCGGCAAGAAGAATATTGGTCATGACCGGGCCCGGACGGAAATGGAACATTTCATCGCGCGGATGATAGACGGACACCCCGGTGATATCACTTGGCAGAATATCCGGATTGCACTGGATCCGGCGGTATTCACCGGACATGGATCTTGACAGCGCCCGTATAAGCTGGGTTTTGCCCGTTCCCGGCACATCTTCGATCAGAACATGTCCGCCGGCAAGCAGAGCAGTCAGCAGCAGCTCTATTTCAAATGATTTACCAAGGATGCAGGATTCCAGATTATTGCGTACAGCGTTCATAATTTGCATGGATTCTTGACGTACGGGCATATGGGGTAATCCTCCTAAGTCAGAATAAGCAGTAATATTTACATTTTACATGATTAGGGGCCCCAAAGTACATTATTGGAGATTACGATCTTTAAGATACGCAGGCAGGCCGTCCCCAAAAATCAATAACTCCCATAGAGGAAAATTATACTTTTAATAGAAAGTATTATGAGTCCCGGTTTTGGCATAATGTTTGCGGAAAGAAGTGAAGTTATGGATACATTTTATTCGCTGTGTCTTCAAGGGGATATTCCCCAGGCTATGGATTACCTGAAATCCTTCCAGCCCAAGACCGAAGAAGTCACAGCAATCGAGCAGCGGTTTACAGAACGGTTTTATTTAAAAGACTATGAAGAGCAGATTGAATGCCCGGATAGCTGGATCAAGAGTGTCATTCTAGCTTACCATGCTTATTTCCGTACAGTGTTGACACGCTCCGAAGAAGTATCTGCCGCCGAGGAATATCTCAAGAATGCTTTGGCTGCATTAGTACAGCTGGAGAACACGCCGGACCTCGATGCAATTGAGCAGAAGCTGACCCTTATCTTCGCAGAAAAAGGCTATTATTTCTTAGGAGGTGTCACGCCTCCCTATAGAGGCCCCTATATCTGGCGCACGATGGAGAGCGCGGATTTTGAGGTTGAGCTTCCGTCCGGGCAGCAGCACGTTACGGTCTATATGATGTCGGACTTTCTGCTGGAGGGCTGGATAAGCTTCGCTACATGTGAGCATAAATGGGTCGGTGGATGGGCCGACGTGGAGGGGCTGTATTGCAATTTCAAGCGCTATGGCGATCTGCAGTCGGAAGAATTTCAAATTTCCTTTTTGAAACACGAAGCGCAGCATCAGTATGACTACAGCCAGTTTCCTGACATGAAATCCACAGAGCTGGAATATCGGGCCAAATTAGTCGAGCTATTCTATTCCAAGGATCATTTGATTCTAAAAAAATTTTTGCTGCAGGCCAAAAACGATCCGGATTTCCCTCATCCTTATGCGTCTTATCTAATGATCAGCAACCTGTCGGCCCTGCTTTTTAACAAAGACTATGAACCGGAACCCCGGCTCTGGCTCGATAAAGATTATAAAGATATCAGCGCTTCGGCATTGAAGCTTCTCGGGAGCCGCCTGCCTTTGTAGCCGGACGGGGTAAACTGACCAGCGGCGGGGCTAACCCGCAAACCGCGCGGCAACAACGGTATTTCTGCCGTTGTTTCGGGACTAACCCGCCAGCGGCGCGGTAATAACGGCATTTCTGCCGTTGTTTCGGGACTAACCCGCCAGCGGCGCGGCAATAACGGCATTTCTGCCGTTATTTTGGGGCAAACCCGCTAACGGTTCGGCAACAACGGTATTTCTGCCGTTGTTTCGGGGCTAACCCGACGATGCGGACAGGAAATCCGTTATTTAAGCGGATCAGGCGTTTCCACAGGACAACCGGACTGAGTGATTCCGCTATTTGTCTCATTTCCCCTTATTCCAGGTCCAAACGGACGATATAACGCCTCCTGAGTCCCAATCAACAGGAAAAACAGATCTTTTTTGCAAAACAGCGTCTCTCAGTCTGCTTCATGCGGCAAACGGGATTCAACCGAGCGGTATGCGGGGTTGAGAAACCGGCGCTCTCCTCATAGCCGTATGCAGCAAAAACACCTTAAAAACAAAAGAAGCCGGACGGGTCCCCCCAGCCAGCCTCTTATATCCTCTATTCTTTCTTAGTATCTGCTTTTTCGCCCGAAACCAGTTCATTGAGTCCCACAATCAGGCTCTCCAGCTGTTTGAAGCTCTCCACCATGTGATGGGTAATGTTGCGCTGCTCCTCCACTCCTGCCAGAATTTCTTCCGTTGCGGCGCTGGACTGCTCGGTAACACTGGAAAACTCCGTAATTTCTCCGACCACCTTTTCGGAAAAATGCTTCATGCCCGCTGAGCTTTGCTCCACATCCCCGGCCTGTGCCAGCACCTTGTTGGCGTTAGTCTGGATGGACTGGAATACCTTCTCTGTGTTCTGTGCGGATTCACTGCCCATATGCAGAATCTCAAGGCTCTGTTCGAACTGTGCAATCAGACCTTCCGTCTGCTGCCGGAGGCTGGCGAGTACCTCGCTGATGGAATCCGCTGTCTGTCCGGAACTTTCGGCAAGCTTGCGCACCTCCCCGGCCACTACGGCAAACCCCCGTCCATGCTCCCCGGCCCGTGCCGCTTCTATAGAAGCATTCAATGCCAGCAGATTGGTCTGCCGGGAAATTTGCATAATTCCGTCGAGCATCGTGTGCATGTCCAGACTCCGCTCGGAGAATTCCTGCATCTGCCCGGAGGTGTTATTCATGACTTCCCGCAGTTCAGCGAATTGACCCGTAAGCAGGGAAATATTGCTGCTGCCCTGCTCGCTGACCTCTGCCGTATCTGAGGACAACTGCTTCATCTCCTGGGAGTAGCCGGCCACATCGCGGATGTGCTGATCCGACACGGAAATGGACTCGGTGATGTCCGCGATGCTGCTCGCCTGATATTCAATGCCTTTGGATACTTCCTGAAATCCGATAACCACTTCATTGGTGATGGCATCGACCATCTCCACTTCCTCTTTGAAATTCCCGGTAAAAGCATACAATCCGTCTACCGCCGTTTTTACACGTTCCATCAAATATTCCACCTGCAGGCCCGAAGCTTCGACCTCTTGCCGGTGCAGCTCACTGCGAAGGAACAGCTTGCGGTTCACAATGGATACGCCGAGCATGACGGCGCTGATCAGCACAAACATGCCAAATCCGCCCAAGTAGGCCAGGAAATCCGGATTGGCACCACCCGCTGAATGTCCCGTAACGGTCTGAATGAAAATATTAACAGCATTCGCGCCCGCCGCAATCGCAAAATAATGATAATTCGGGTAAAACAGCAGCATCGAGCAAAACAGCAGCGCCACCGGAATGTTAACCTCACCCTGATTCAAATAAACGGATAATACTCCAAGAATAACGGTAAACACCCAAGGAATGATGAGGGTTCCTTTTTTTCTGAGATGAAGCACGGTTAAAACGGCACTCAAGGGAACAACAAACGCATTTGTTATCCACAAGTCTGACGATTGGAAGGCTACAATCACGCCTAACAGGGCCACAACCCAAAAAGCGCAGATGATAATCTTGTTTCTCATCCAAATAATTTCGGTTAATCTATGATTCTGCAACGCTCGCACTTCCCCCATCTTATTATGATGCTTTTCTTACTTTGTTTATCGTCATTATTCGACATGTTTTTAACTGTAATGTTGATCATTTTACATGCCTTTTAACGTAGTAAGAGAAATATGGATTATAATGTAGCCCAACCCTAATCCTAACTATTCTTTTGGAAAAAAATTTGAGGTTTTCAATAGGCAAAACTAGCGTCATTTGGCCTCTTCGGGATCGCCGCAGCTGTGCGGACAGGAGAGCCTTTATTCTGCCGATTCAGGCGGTTCAGCAGGTTATGCGGACTGAGATGCCGCTATTTGTCCGATCCCCCTCATTTCAGCCTCGAATAAACAAAATAACGGCTCATGAGTCCGTATCCGTCAGGTAAGCAAACTTTTTGGCAAAATAAAGTCTCCTCTGTCCGCTAATTCCTCCGATGGAGCTTATTCAGCCTGCACCTCCCTATTCATCTGAAGCTTCATAGATATCCACTTTGCTTAGCATTGTATAATTTCCTAAGCGACATAAAAAGCCGCCAATTGGCGGCCTTTAAGATAAAAAAATTTGCTAGCCCTTCGGGCGCACAACGAGTGCGGCCAGGAAAGAGAATACAATGGCGGACGATATCCCTGCACTGGTTACATCAAATATGCCGGTAACGACTCCAATCCAGCCATCCCGTTCCAGCTCGGTTAACGCCCCGTGCACCAGGGAATTCCCGAAGCTGGTAATCGGCACACTCGCCCCGGCACCGGCAAATTTTACGAGCGGATCGTATATGCCAAAGGCATCAGCGGCAGCTCCGGCCACCACAAGCGTACTCATGGTATGGGCGGGTGTCAGCCCAAGCACATCCATCAACAGCTGGCCGATGACACAGATGGCACCCCCAACCAGGAAGGCCCATAAATAGATCATGCTTCATCACCCCCCATCTCCAGGGCTACGGCATGGGCTACACACGGAATCGTCTCTCCCTGCTGGTAAGACAGCGGCGAGAGCAGTGCGCCGGTGGCTACAACCAGCACCCGCTTCAGCTCTCCTTTTTTCATCCGCTTGAGGATATGCCCGTAGGTTACCGTTGCAGAGCAGCCACAGCCGCTGCCCCCGGCGATTACATATTTCTGCTTGTCCAGATCATAGATCAGCAGGCCGCAGTCATTGAATTCC
Source organism: Paenibacillus sonchi (assembly GCF_016772475.1). NCBI lineage: Bacteria > Bacillati > Bacillota > Bacilli > Caryophanales > Paenibacillaceae > Paenibacillus > Paenibacillus sonchi. Next base: position 3,980,751 of record NZ_CP068595.1, on the reverse strand, counting down.
GTCTGTTCCATGGGGATGCCTTCCTTGGCCAGCAAATCCTTGGCAATCGGCAGCCCTACGCTGGCAAGGTCTCCGGTAACAATCAGATCATAATACCCGGGCGAAAGGGCAGTGTCGCGGAAATGCGCGGTAATCGTATCGGCAGCGGCCGGAGCCATAGCAGCCCCCATATTAAAAGGGTCCTTGAGGCCCAGGTCCATTATGCGGCCCATCGTTGCCATAACGACATGCGGCCCTGCTGACGTGCCGTCATCCCGGCCGATAACCGCACAGCCTGAGCCTGTAACGGTGTATTGGGCGGTTGGAGGCTTTTGCGAGCCGTATTCCGTGGGATAGCGGAACTGCTTCTCGACCGTACAGTTATGGCTGGACGTTCCCGCCAGTGCATATTTGCCGCCGCCGGAATCCACGATCATTGAGGCAATGGCTAAACTCTCCATAGAAGTGGAACAGGCTCCGAATACTCCCAGGTAAGGCACACCCAGCTGTCTCGCCGCAAAGGAACTGCTGATAATCTGATTCATCAGATCGCCCCCGACGAAAAATTCCAGTTGTTCCTGCTCCAGCGAAGCATTGATGAGTGCCAGCTTGGAGGCTTTTTCGAAAAGGGCGCGCTCGGCTTTCTCCCATGTTTTCTCGCCCATTTTCAGCGAATCATAAATAAAATCAAAATCTGAAGTCAGAGGCCCCTCCCCTTCCTCTGGGCCAACAACTGCAGAGGAGCCGAGAATAACCGGACGGGTTGTATACTGCCACGTCTGGCTCCCAAGCTGCTTCATAGGTGTCCACCTCCAAAGCCCAAAATGGCATAGATTACGCCTACGACAAATGCGGCGACTACCCCGAACACAATAACAGATCCTGCCAGCTTGAACATGTTGGCTCCTACCCCTAGCACAAGTCCTTCCGCCCGGTGCTCAAGCGCTGCGGAGCACATGCTGTTGGCGAACCCCGTGACAGGAACTGCCGTGCCTGCACCGCACCATTGCGCAAGCTTGTCATATACGCCAAAGCTTGTTAGAATCACGGAGATTAAGATCAGTATGGCAACAGTCGGGCTGGCAGCTTCCTTTGAAGTCATATCAAAGCCTGCCATAAATGCCTCCTGAATGCCTTGTCCAATCAGACAGATCAAACCGCCCGAGAGGAAAGCGCGGATACAGTTTTTGAACACCGGACGGGACGGAACGTAAGGCTTGGACAATTTTTCATAATCGTTCGGGGTCAGAGTGTCAAGCTTCAGCTTAACCCCTGATTTTCTGGTTTTTGCCGGCAAATCGGGACACCTCCGTAAAAAGGATGCGAAAGAGAGTCCTGCGCCCGTAAGACTCAGGCCTCTCCCTTCGTTTAGAAGTTTTTCCTTATTGTTCGCCATTTGCCGTTCCGTTATGTCCCGCCAGTTTCAGGTAAAATACAGCAGCACAATGACCAGCACGATGAACAGAATCAAGACAAGCACAGCTTGGCGCTCAGCAATATAACGCGGGCTGTATCTCCGGCGTATTCTGCGGGCGCCCTGCCTGCCGGATACACTGTGGGGCCATGCCCGGGGAACGCTTCCTGCCACCCTCATCCGCTTCGCTTCCTTTCCCGGCCCCTGCCTGCAGAGCCATTATTGCATAGTATTCGCAGCAGTAGTGCCGGGTGTTCATTTTGCCCTCCAGTCATGGACAATTCGAGCTGCAATGTTCATACTAGATGACAGTAAAGGAGCGATATGCACAATGAATCCAGAAACACTTGATCTGTTCAAAACACTGACTGAATTCCCCGCAGCCCCCGGCTTTGAACGCGAATTGCGCGCCTATGTCAAGGATGCACTGGCACCCTATACCGGCGAGTTCGTACAGGACCGGCTTGGCAGCCTGTTCGGCGTGCTGCGCGGGGAAGAGAACGGGCCCAAAATCATGGTTGCCGGGCATTTCGACGAAGTGGGCTTTATGGTTACAGGCATTACCGATAAGGGGATGATCCGTTTCCAGCCGCTGGGCGGCTGGCTGGCCTCGGCGGTCGCCTCACAGCGGCTGCAGATTATCACCCCAAAGGCACACTCACCGGCGTTGTCGGCAGCACTCCGATCCACCTGCAGAGCGAGGAAGAACGGAAGCAGCCAGGCGACATCCGTAAAATGTACATCGATATCGGTGCAGACAGCCGTGAAGAGGCGCAAAGCTTCGGAGTAGCTCCAGGGCAGCAGATCGTCCCGGTCTGCCCGTTCACTCCGCTGGCTAATCCCAAGAAAATTATGGCCAAGGCCTGGGACAACCGTTATGGCGTAGGTCTGGCGATTGAGCTGGTTCAGGCGCTGCACAGCAAGAAATTGCCGAACACAGTCTTCGCCGGGGCAACCGTACAGGAAGAAGCAGGACTGCGCGGTGCGCGTACCGCAGCCAATCTGCTGCAGCCGGATATTTACTTCGCCCTCGATGCCAGCGCCGCCGCTGATATGACCGGCGACCGCCAGGCTTTTGGCCAGCTGGGCCAGGGTGCGCTGCTGCGCATCTACGATCCGACGATGATTACACACCGGGGATTAATCGAGTATGTACAGGATATGGCGGATACCCATAAGATCAAATACCAGTATTTTGTCTCGCAGGGAGGCACAGATGCCGGTCAGGTGCATGTCAGCGGAATCGGCGTGCCGTCTGCTGTCATCGGTATCTGTTCACGCTATATCCATACCGCTTCCTCCATCATTCACAGCGATGATTACGCGGCTGCCAAAGAGCTGCTGATCAAGCTGGTGGAAGGGCTGGACCGCACAACACTGCACACCATACTTGAGAACAGCTAGACTGGAGAATCTGCAGCTTAATAGGGAACCGGCTGAACCGGAAAGTCTGCAGCCTAATAGAGTGCTGAACCGGCTCTCCCACTCGCCTGAAAGGGACAGTGTTCATTAATTGCACAACGGGCTGACCAGGAATAGCTTTCCCGGCCAGCCCGTTTTTTATGGATAAAGATCAATCAGTTTCGCGAACGCACCTCAGCCCGATCGGTGAAAGCCGGTTCAGGGTGAGGATGAAATGAACATGGCGGGCCTGCTTGCTTACTGAAGCCATCTGGCAAAAGCGGCGGCATAGTCGATCAGGCTGATAATTATGATGTAGAACAGAGTAAGAAAAGCCAGGCAGCGAGACCGGCAGTTTTCCACCTTAACTGCATTTCCTACAACTAAAAACTCATAATTAAGCGCTGAAGCAGATTTAACTGCAGTCAGTGCAGTTATTTACTCCACATTCAATCGATAAGGAAGCATCTGCGATTTTTAATTGCATCAAATACATTTAAAGTTAAAATCAGTTGGTTATTTGCTCTTTTAATTGTAGGAAGTACAGTTAGCCCGTTTGAGTCAGGACAGATTGCTTAGACAGATCGCTTAATTGGTTAGGCCAATCTTAAATCCGCTCAATTTACCTTCAACTGTAACATTAATCGTATAATTACAATTTAGAATTTTATTGTTAGAGTATTACCTCAAACCGCAATAATAAAAAGGTTCTGCGCTTCAGCCGATGCGAGCTGATTAAAGCGCAGAACCCTGTCTCAAAATAAACCACTTTATATGTTTTCACCTTTAAAGTGCCCATTTACTTCCCGCGAAACGGTACATGTAAGGCTATTTGGAGCATCGCCGCTAACGGAGGCATACTCCCTTCAAAAGGACGGCGCAGCCGTGGCTGCTTGCCTGCCCTTTATTTCAATTTACCATACTCCGACATTACGGACTGGTGCACCGCATGGTCTGCAGCAATACCTGTGTATTTTGTTACAGCGGCTTCGGCGCCTAACTCTGCAATCGCAGCCTGAAGCTCAAGAGCTTCAGGATCATCCTGCACATCAAACAGCAAGGCTCCCGCCATGGAACGGGTCAGGGCCGCATAGCCCAGTCCTCTGTCATACGCTTGCAATGCCGGAGAGACCAGGCGGTCATTCGGGGACAGCTTGCGCAGCGGCGAGCGGCCGACACGGGACACTTCATCCGTCAGCGCCGGGTTGCGGAAGCGTTCCAGGATTTTGTCGATATACTTGCTGTGCTGCGCCTTATTGAAGCCATGCTTCTGAATCAGCACTGCACCGGTTTCCTCCAGCACTTCACGCACCTGTGCAGTCAGGGCTTCATCGGCCATGGCCTGCTGGATCGTCTCATAGCCCCGCAGGTAGCCCAGATAGGCAGCCGAGCAGTGTCCCGTGTTCACCGTGAACAGTTTGCGCTCAATGTATGGCTCAAGATTGTCCACATAATGAACCCCCGCTACAGGCACATATCCGGGAATCATCTGCGAGGAGTCAATAACCCATTCGTAGAATGGCTCCACCACTACCTTCAGGATATCCTCATGCTGCTGCAGCGGCACAATCCGGTCCACAGCCGCATTCGGAAAAGCAACGGAGTCATCCGCTTTGGAGCGGGACTCCCCGTCCAGCTTGGCATACACCAGCTCTTTGAGCTGGGCGCTGCCGCCGATGGCATTTTCGCAGGCAATGACATGCAGCGGAGCGGAGGAGACTGCCACCCGTCTGCGGATGCCTTCCGCAACCACACCGGCAATATGCTTAAGGATGGTCACTCCGACAGCCGTTGTGACCAGATCAGCTTCAGCAATGGACGCCGCCACTTCCTCCGCATGGGTCACGCTGCTCAGCGCAGTCACATTTTTGACGATCACGGTTTCCTGGCCTTCGCTGGCCAATGTCACCGGATATTCCTTCCGCTCCTGAAGCTGGGATACAAAAGCCTCATTAACATCTACGAAGCATACCTCATACCCTGCCTGCGACAGCAGCAAGCCGATAAAACCTCTGCCGATATTGCCCGCACCGAAATGGACCGCTTTCATTACTCCAGTCCTCCTTCGAAGATTGCAATGACATCAGCCGGGGTAGGGGCATTCATCACCCGTTCAATCGCATCGTCTTCCGTAAAAATCATCGCCACATTCGTCAGCACTTCCATATGCCCGTCTCCGGCGGCTGCAATGCCAATGACCACAAAAGCCGGCTCATCCCCGCCAAAATCCACACCGTCCGGAAAACGGATTACCGACAGCCCGGTGGATTTGATAAAAGGTCTGGCTTCCTTGGTGCCATGGGGTATCGCCAGCCCTCCGCCCATATAGGTGGACACCACCTCTTCGCGCTCCAGCATCTTGGGCACATATTCCTCTGTTACATGTCCAGCATCGACAAGCAGCTTTCCAGCCATAGTGATCGCTTCGTATTTATCTTTGGCGGCACCGTTCATAATCACTTTATTTTCAGACAGTATACTCATATGGTTCCTCTCACTTTCACATTTTATTTTCAAAAAAATGAAGCAGCTCCGACGATAAATACCGCCTGATCTCGGGCTCTGTCCGTTCCTCCAGCAGTTTGACCAGCTCCGAATTCAGCAGCAGGGCGCTGATCTCGCTGAGCACCTCCAGACTCTCCCTGGACAGCCTGCGCGGAGCCAGCATCAGCAAAATAACGCGGACCTCGGTTCCGCCCTCCAATAGCACCGGCTGACTCAGCCGGTACAGTGTCAAGGAGGACATATGGACATGGCTGCTCCGGGTGTGGAACAGCGCAAGCCCTGTATCCGGAATCACCTGGCTGGCCATCCGCTCCCGCTCCAGCAGGCGCTCCAGCACGATACCGGCGTCACCGACCACACCGCTGCCATTCAAAAGCTCCAGCATTCCGGCCAGCGTACGGGATAAGGACAAGCCGGTATTGTCCAGCGGGTGGAAGCGGAACCGCTCCAGCAGGCTGACCGCCTCATCCAAAATTCCCTTGTAGCTCTTCAGCCGGTCCAGCGCGGCTTCCTCACGGACCGGCTGATCAGACTCGCCGGGTGAAGCCGGTTCCCGGCTCTTCAGCGTGATATTTTGGATATATTTCAGCAGCTTCTCTATTTCTTCCCCTGTAAGCAGGGGGCTGATTTTGATATAGCGTTCCTTGTCGATCGGCAGGTCAATCGTAGAAATAATCAGATCATAATCCGTACCGGGCAGACGCGCGGCCTCATACCAGGAGATGTTGCCGAGCACCTCAATCTGCGGCATTTCCTTGGCCAGCCTTGTGGCGAGCAGCCTGGAGGAGCTGAGGCCGCTGGCACAGACCAGAATTGCCCGGACACTTCGCTTCAGCTGGTTCAGCCTCTCCATGGATGCGCCAAAATGCATGACCAGAAAACCGATCTCTTCGTCCGGAATCGTCAGCTCCAGCTGGATATCCTGGGCAGCCGCGCGGACAATGTTGAATAAATAATCATAATCCTTGCGGATGGGCCCAAGCAGCGGATTACGGATACGCGTGCCTTCCCGGATCCGCTTCAGCGCCGGGTCCATATGCTCCAGCAACCCTTCACGCAGCGAACGGTCCCGCTCAAAAGGCAGCCCCGTGCGCTTCGCCACACTCTCTGTCAGCCTGTATACGATCTCCATCAGCTCCATATCGCCGTAAGCGACGCCGCTTGAGGAGAACGACTCCTGTACCCGGTCGAACAATCCGGCCATGTAGAGAATCTCCGCGCGGGCAAACTCCTGTCCGAGTGCCGCTTCCAGCCGCTTCGCGAACTGCTCCGCTCCGGCAATGCTGCGGTGATCGGATACCCGGGAGAATCCGGCTTCTTCGCCGCTGTTGATCCCCCGGCCGATCTCGATCCGCCGGGTGGTCACAGCCAGACCCAGCAGCATTTCCATGTAGACGATTTCGGGAAGCTCCGCGGTCCACTTCCATTCCATGTCCCACAGTATGCTCTCCACAGTCATCAGGCTTACTTTGCCTACGGTAGTCAGCAAAAGGCGGAAAACCGGGTTGCTCTCGGTCCGCGGCGTATGTCCTACCAGATCGGACAGGTCCAGATACTCAGCGGCCAGCCGGCAGATGGCCCGGCGCTTGTCGGCTTCCTGACCTGTAATCTCAACACCGTACCCCCGCCTTCGGACCAGCTCCAGACCGAATTTGCGGACCCACGGCTCCAGCTCATCCAGGTCATAGCTGATCGTCGCCACCGTTACCTTGAGCGAATGGGCCAGCGTGAACAGCTTCACCGGTTCTTCGGCTTCCAGCAGCGTGCAAAGCTCATAAATTTTGCGGTCCTCCCCGGAGTATTCCGCAGGCTTTTCTTCCCGCAAAAACAGACGCAGCTCCGCAAGAGCGGCCTCAGATCCGCTCAAGGCGATGCCTTTTCCCGATTTCCTGATCAGATCAAGCCCGAAATCCCCCAGCAGCCGCTCAATATCCTCCATCTCCCGGTGAACCGTCCGCACGCTTACCCCGGTCGACTCGGCGATTTCTGCAGCAGTGATCTCTTCCTTCACACCCAAGAGAATCCATAGAATCTGGCGCTGTCTTGCGGTAATTTTTTTCATCATCTGCGAACCCTCGCCTTAACTGGAGATAAACGCTGGCCTTGTCTGAGGGCCAGCGTTTGTCTCCTAATTTAGCTGAATACAGATTGGCCCTGCTTTCCTTACTTCAAACGTTCCACCAGCTCGTCATATTTCGGGCTCTTCAGGAAGTTGTCTATCGAGATATGCTCTGCGTTCGGATTGCTGGCAATCGCCCGGTCCGTCAGTGTTTTCTGGGTGACTACAATGTCAGCATCCACAGGGATTTCACTGACTGCAGCGTTCACAACCGTGATGTTGACGCCTGCATTCTGCAGCTTCTTCCGCAGAACGGAAGCGCCCATTGCACTGGAGCCCATACCTGCGTCACAAGCAAAGACGATCTTGTTGACATCTCCTTTGTTGCGTACGTTGGCTGCTACATTAGGAGTGATTACATTTGCTGTCGTTGCATTTGTGTTGTTAGCCGCAGTACCGGCAGCTTTCATTTCACGCATTTTTGCAGAAGCTTCTTCCAGATCCACGTCATCCTCGTTGTTCTTGCTGCTGGTCTTAAGCAGAAGCGCAGCGAGCAGGAAGGAAACAACGGTTGCTACAATAACACCGGCGAACATCGGTCCATAACCGCCCTTAGGCGTCATGGCAAGGTAAGCGAAGATACTGCCCGGAGATGGCGAAGAAGTGAGTCCCGCTCCAAGAAGCTGGAAGGTAAAGGTACCGCTTACACCGCCGCCGATGACTGCCAGAATCAGACGCGGATTCATCAGGATATACGGGAAGTAAATTTCATGGATACCCCCAGGAAGTGAATGATCACCGCACCAGGTGCGGAGGATTTGGCCGAACCTTTGCCAACCAGCCAGTAAGCAAGCAGGATACCAAGACCTGGACCCGGGTTGGATTCCAGCATGAACAGGATGGATTTCCCGATCCGCGCCGATTCTTCAGCAGCGATGGGACTCAGAATTCCGTGGTTGATCGCATTGTTCAGGAACAATACCTTTGCCGGCTCGATAATGATGTTAACCAGCGGCAGCAGGTTGTGATTGACAAGAAATTCAACACCGTTAGACAAAATATTGGTCAGCCCCTGAACCAGCGGCCCGATCCCTTTGTAGGCTCCCAGCGTCAAAATACCGCCGATAATCCCGAGCGAGAAGTTGTTGACCAGCATTTCAAAGCCTGCCTTGATTTTCCCTTCAACTGCACGGTCGAAGAGTCTCAGCACCCAGCCCGCCAAAGGCCCGGCAATCATGGCTCCAAGGAACATTGGAATGTCTGATCCGACGATAACCCCCATGGTCGCAATCGCCCCGATGACACCGCCGCGCTTCCCGTTGACCATCTGCCCGCCTGTATAACCGATAAGCAGCGGCAGCAGGAACTTGATCATTGGGTCAACCAGCATTGCCAGATCTTTATTGGGTAACCAGCCGGTCGGAATAAATAAAGCCGTAATTAACCCCCAGGCGATAAAAGCGCCGATGTTCGGCATAACCATACCGCTGAGCATGCGGCCGAATTGTTGGACCTTCACCCTTACACCACCGGATGAAGTTTGCGTTGTTGCTGTTGTGGCCATTTAAAATGCCCCCTTATGTTAGTGAATGGGATGCCCCATCTTGAAGCGTTTTGAAAGGTTATCCCTTATGCAGACATCGTAAATCAAAGCGCTTTCTTTGTCAGCAAATTGAAAACACGGTTTCGTCATGAACATTGTTGACAACATTTAAGAGTTCCTGCCAAAGGGCTATTTACCGGCATTTTTTCTCCTCCGAACGGCCTAATGTGCAAAAACGGAAGCCTGCATTTTACCGCAAGGCCTCCGCCATTAGATTCATTATTCAAATGTAAAAACCGTTATTCGCAACCGTATTTTGGTAAAATCTGGCCTCCCTTGTTCTGGCGGGTGTCTTTGTAACCCACATGGATCAGACCAAGCCGCATCGTGTAGCCGTAGGTCCGTTCAAAGTTCTCCATCCTTTTCCGATCCGCCGCGCTCCCTTCACCGGCTCGTCATTATAGGATGCACCATTCTACGTAATAAAAACCGGAATATCTCCATCAATTCATGAATGCGGCTAAGAACGATGTAAAATCCCTGCGGATAGATCGGCCAGCCGATATCCGTGTGCCCATCCCCACATTCACCGTACTGATCTGCATTAGCCCGTCTTCGCTGTCATGCCGGGCAGCAGTCCCGTTATAATAGTTGATGCCCAGCTTATCAAGCGGCCCGCTGATCAGCTGCATATCACCTTCCGCAATCTGCCAGGAGCGGATAGAGCTTAGCGACGCGCTCAACAACGGTACTTTTGCCGTTGTTTCCTCCTCTGCCGGCCCCGACGCGCCCTAGAGTAAAGGGCTGGATTTAAACCAGCCCCTCCTCATCAAACCGTACGTGAGGTTTTCCCTCATACGGCTTTCCGATGTTTGTCATTCATGGGCATGCAGATCACAATAGCGTTTTCAGTCCATACATGTTGGCAATATACTTAACCTCAGATAATGAACTCATCCATCTTCTACGTTGTCTCTTCTTCGCATACCACCGGGTTAATCTCTGCAAAATATACCAATCCAGCTTAGTTAACCTCTTTTGGCTATAGTTCGTGTAGTAGTAATTTCTCCATCCTTGAATTTTTGGATTGAGCCATTCCACCTGTTCCGCGAACGATCTTGAGCGCATGCTCGGCGGTGCTAATCTGTTTTTGACCACGCCTCGGATCCGTTCCTCTGCCTTCTTCGTTAGCCACTGTTGCGTGGTATAATATACCTTCCCTTGAGAAGTTTCTGCTTTCGTTTTTCGGTGGTGCATTCCTAAAAAGTCGAACCCTTCGTCTCCTGTCCACAAGCCTACAATTCGGGTTTTCGTCGGGTGTAGGGTGAGTTCCAGACGTTCCATGATTCTGCGTATGAGTTCATACGCATGTTCGGCGTCCTTTTTTGGTTTTGCAGACCACTACAAAGTCGTCTGCATACCTTGTCAGCTCTCCCAATCCACTTCCGTGTTTCTCCCACAATCGGTCAAAGTAGTGCAGGTAGATATTCGCCAGCAGCGGTGAAATGACGCCACCTTGCGGAGTGCCTAAATCAGATCGCTTTACGTTTCCTTCTTCCATGACTCCCGCCTGTAGCCACTTCCGTATTAATTTCAGGATCCGCCTGTCATTGATACGCATCTGTATCAATTTCATGAGCTTCTCTTGATTAATATTGTCGAAGTAACCTTGGATATCGACGTCGACTACCCAATTCCCTTTGCGGTTGCAGGCTTTCCGAATTCGTTCCAACGCTCCTTTCGCACTTCGTTTCGGACGAAATCCGTAAGAGACTTCTTCGAAGTCTGCTTCGAAGATGGGTTCAATTACCAGCTTAGTTGCCATCTGTATGACTCGGTCGCGAACAGTGGGTATGCCCAGCGGTCTTAGCTTCCCGTCTTTCTTTGGGATAAAGTGCCGCCGTACGGGCTGGGGATAGTAGTTGCCTTCTTTCAATCTCTCTCGCAAGCCTTGAGGAAGCTTGTTTCTCCTTGTTCCTCAATATCTGCGAGCGTCACGGCATCTACTCCTGCAGCCCCCTTATTCGCCTTCACCCGTTTCCAGGCTTCGCACAGCACGTCCCAGCGGTGGATTTTGTCGTACAGGGCATGGAATTTACGCTTGCTGTTCTCCTTGGCCGCATGACCTAGCTTTTCTTGGAGTTCTTGAACTTTTTCCTTTGGTGTCGTTAGCCCTTTGGCATTCACTCACTCGTACCTCCTCCAAAAGCATAAACAAAGCAGGGCTCCTTCCCTCCCTAAGGTTATGTTGTCCTTAGGTTCTTCGGTACTATGAGCCCCTCGGACTCCCTTCCCACAGACGGTTCACTTCGTCTTCTGGACTTATAGAGCGTCTCTTTACGGGTTCCTACAAAAAAAAATTCTCCCGTGTGGGGGAGGGTCTCCCCAGTTCACTGCACTATCTTTCAATCCATGCCGTTCCCATTACGCCGGAGGGTTCTTCACTGCTGTTCCAAGTTCTGCACAGTTTCCTTGGCCTTCGTCCATAGTTGCGGGACTCGGCTCCCTCTGTTCCCCTTCGCAGGGCCTTTTTGACGACGCGGCAGGATTCACTTGATGTTGCGGCCTGGATTGTTGCTCGCCCAGTCTCTGACTGATACTTTTGTCGATGCGCTTTTACACACAGATTTCGCCATATGCAAGCATCCTAGCTACAAAGGTGGCTTGGTCCCTCCCTTGGTTGGACTTTCACCAACTAGATAATGCGTACTTCTGGGCACGCCTAGAGTAAAGGGCTGGATTTAAACCAGCCCCTCCTCATCAAACCGTACGTGAGGTTTTCCCTCATACGGCTTTCCGATGTTTGTCATTCATGGGCATGCAGATCACAATAGCGTTTTCAGTCCATACATGTTGGCAATATACTTAACCTCAGATAATGAACTCATCCATCTTCTACGTTGTCTCTTCTTCGCATACCACCGGGTTAATCTCTGCAAAATATACCAATCCAGCTTAGTTAACCTCTTTTGGCTATAGTTCGTGTAGTAGTAATTTCTCCATCCTTGAATTTTTGGATTGAGCCATTCCACCTGTTCCGCGAACGATCTTGAGCGCATGCTCGGCGGTGCTAATCTGTTTTTGACCACGCCTCGGATCCGTTCCTCTGCCTTCTTCGTTAGCCACTGTTGCGTGGTATAATATACCTTCCCTTGAGAAGTTTCTGCTTTCGTTTTTCGGTGGTGCATTCCTAAAAAGTCGAACCCTTCGTCTCCTGTCCACAAGCCTACAATTCGGGTTTTCGTCGGGTGTAGGGTGAGTTCCAGACGTTCCATGATTCTGCGTATGAGTTCATACGCATGTTCGGCGTCCTTTTTGGTTTTGCAGACCACTACAAAGTCGTCTGCATACCTTGTCAGCTCTCCCAATCCACTTCCGTGTTTCTCCCACAATCGGTCAAAGTAGTGCAGGTAGATATTCGCCAGCAGCGGTGAAATGACGCCACCTTGCGGAGTGCCTAAATCAGATCGCTTTACGTTTCCTTCTTCCATGACTCCCGCCTGTAGCCACTTCCGTATTAATTTCAGGATCCGCCTGTCATTGATACGCATCTGTATCAATTTCATGAGCTTCTCTTGATTAATATTGTCGAAGTAACCTTGGATATCGACGTCGACTACCCAATTCCCTTTGCGGTTGCAGGCTTTCCGAATTCGTTCCAACGCTCCTTTCGCACTTCGTTTCGGACGAAATCCGTAAGAGACTTCTTCGAAGTCTGCTTCGAAGATGGGTTCAATTACCAGCTTAGTTGCCATCTGTATGACTCGGTCGCGAACAGTGGGTATGCCCAGCGGTCTTAGCTTCCCGTCTTTCTTTGGGATAAAGTGCCGCCGTACGGGCTGGGGATAGTAGTTGCCTTCTTTCAATTCTCTCTCGCAAGCCTTGAGGAAGCTTGTTTCTCCTTGTTCCTCAATATCTGCGAGCGTCACGGCATCTACTCCTGCAGCCCCCTTATTCGCCTTCACCCGTTTCCAGGCTTCGCACAGCACGTCCCAGCGGTGGATTTTGTCGTACAGGGCATGGAATTTACGCTTGCTGTTCTCCTTGGCCGCATGACCTAGCTTTTCTTGGAGTTCTTGAACTTTTTCCTTTGGTGTCGTTAGCCCTTTGGCATTCACTCACTCGTACCTCCTCCAAAAGCATAAACAAAGCAGGGCTCCTTCCCTCCCTAAGGTTATGTTGTCCTTAGGTTCTTCGGTACTATGAGCCCCTCGGACTCCCTTCCCACAGACGGTTCACTTCGTCTTCTGGACTTATAGAGCGTCTCTTTACGGGTTCCTACAAAAAAAAATTCTCCCGTGTGGGGGAGGGTCTCCCCAGTTCACTGCACTATCTTTCAATCCATGCCGTTCCCATTACGCCGGAGGGTTCTTCACTGCTGTTCCAAGTTCTGCACAGTTTCCTTGGCCTTCGTCCATAGTTGCGGGACTCGGCTCCCTCTGTTCCCCTTCGCAGGGCCTTTTTGACGACGCGGCAGGATTCACTTGATGTTGCGGCCTGGATTGTTGCTCGCCCAGTCTCTGACTGATACTTTTGTCGATGCGCTTTTACACACAGATTTCGCCATATGCAAGCATCCTAGCTACAAAGGTGGCTTGGTCCCTCCCTTGGTTGGACTTTCACCAACTAGATAATGCGTACTTCTGGGCACGCCTAGAGTAAAGGGCTGGATTTAAACCAGCCCCTCCTCATCAAACCGTACGTGAGGTTTTCCCTCATACGGCTTTCCGATGTTTGTCATTCATGGGCATGCAGATCACAATAGCGTTTTCAGTCCATACATGTTGGCAATATACTTAACCTCAGATAATGAACTCATCCATCTTCTACGTTGTCTCTTCTTCGCATACCACCGGGTTAATCTCTGCAAAATATACCAATCCAGCTTAGTTAACCTCTTTTGGCTATAGTTCGTGTAGTAGTAATTTCTCCATCCTTGAATTTTTGGATTGAGCCATTCCACCTGTTCCGCGAACGATCTTGAGCGCATGCTCGGCGGTGCTAATCTGTTTTTGACCACGCCTCGGATCCGTTCCTCTGCCTTCTTCGTTAGCCACTGTTGCGTGGTATAATATACCTTCCCTTGAGAAGTTTCTGCTTTCGTTTTTCGGTGGTGCATTCCTAAAAAGTCGAACCCTTCGTCTCCTGTCCACAAGCCTACAATTCGGGTTTTCGTCGGGTGTAGGGTGAGTTCCAGACGTTCCATGATTCTGCGTATGAGTTCATACGCATGTTCGGCGTCCTTTTTGGTTTTGCAGACCACTACAAAGTCGTCTGCATACCTTGTCAGCTCTCCCAATCCACTTCCGTGTTTCTCCCACAATCGGTCAAAGTAGTGCAGGTAGATATTCGCCAGCAGCGGTGAAATGACGCCACCTTGCGGAGTGCCTAAATCAGATCGCTTTACGTTTCCTTCTTCCATGACTCCCGCCTGTAGCCACTTCCGTATTAATTTCAGGATCCGCCTGTCATTGATACGCATCTGTATCAATTTCATGAGCTTCTCTTGATTAATATTGTCGAAGTAACCTTGGATATCGACGTCGACTACCCAATTCCCTTTGCGGTTGCAGGCTTTCCGAATTCGTTCCAACGCTCCTTTCGCACTTCGTTTCGGACGAAATCCGTAAGAGACTTCTTCGAAGTCTGCTTCGAAGATGGGTTCAATTACCAGCTTAGTTGCCATCTGTATGACTCGGTCGCGAACAGTGGGTATGCCCAGCGGTCTTAGCTTCCCGTCTTTCTTTGGGATAAAGTGCCGCCGTACGGGCTGGGGATAGTAGTTGCCTTCTTTCAATTCTCTCGCAAGCCTTGAGGAAGCTTGTTTCTCCTTGTTCCTCAATATCTGCGAGCGTCACGGCATCTACTCCTGCAGCCCCCTTATTCGCCTTCACCCGTTTCCAGGCTTCGCACAGCACGTCCCAGCGGTGGATTTTGTCGTACAGGGCATGGAATTTACGCTTGCTGTTCTCCTTGGCCGCATGACCTAGCTTTTCTTGGAGTTCTTGAACTTTTTCCTTTGGTGTCGTTAGCCCTTTGGCATTCACTCACTCGTACCTCCTCCAAAAGCATAAACAAAGCAGGGCTCCTTCCCTCCCTAAGGTTATGTTGTCCTTAGGTTCTTCGGTACTATGAGCCCCTCGGACTCCCTTCCCACAGACGGTTCACTTCGTCTTCTGGACTTATAGAGCGTCTCTTTACGGGTTCCTACAAAAAAAAATTCTCCCGTGTGGGGGAGGGTCTCCCCAGTTCACTGCACTATCTTTCAATCCATGCCGTTCCCATTACGCCGGAGGGTTCTTCACTGCTGTTCCAAGTTCTGCACAGTTTCCTTGGCCTTCGTCCATAGTTGCGGGACTCGGCTCCCTCTGTTCCCCTTCGCAGGGCCTTTTTGACGACGCGGCAGGATTCACTTGATGTTGCGGCCTGGATTGTTGCTCGCCCAGTCTCTGACTGATACTTTTGTCGATGCGCTTTTACACACAGATTTCGCCATATGCAAGCATCCTAGCTACAAAGGTGGCTTGGTCCCTCCCTTGGTTGGACTTTCACCAACTAGATAATGCGTACTTCTGGGCACGCCAACCAAAAAAAGGCCGTCCCCAAACTCCCGGGACAGCCTCTCCATAACCAAACTCAAATCATATCCAGCGGCACCTTCCAGGCCGGCTGCGGAAAAGCATCATCGAGCTTCCAGCACTCCTCTTCGCTCAGCCGGATCTTCGCGGCTGCGGCGTTTTCGGTGACATGCTTGCGGCTCGATGCTTTGGGGATGGCAATTATATCGCCTTCCCGGATGCTCCAGGCCAGCATGATCTGCAACGGGGTTGCCCCATGTTTCTCTGCTATCTCGCGTACCGTCTCATTCTCAGCCACTCCTTTGCGGAGCGTGCCTGCCTGGGCCAGCGGCGAGTATGCCATTACAGGGATCTTGTGGGTACGCTGCCATGGCAGCAGTTCATGCTCAATGCCCCGGGAGCCGAGATGATAGAGGACCTGATTTACAGCACAGCGGTCTCCACCAGGAATGCGCAGCAGCTCCTTCATATCCGCGGTATCGAGGTTGGATACGCCCCAGCGGGCGATTTTACCGGAGGCTACGAGCTGCTCCATCCCCTTCACCGTCTCTTCCAGCGGGACTTTCCCCCGCCAGTGCAGAAGGTACAAGTCCAGATGATCCGTCCCCAAGCGCTTCAGACTCTCTTCACAGCTGCGGGTAATCCGGTCCAGACCGGCATTTTGCGGGTGCACCTTGGAAACGAGAAAAACCTGATCCCGGATGCCCCGGATGGCTTCACCCACCATTTCCTCGGAACGGCCGTCCCCATACATTTCGGCGGTATCAATGAGATTCATGCCCAGCTCCACCCCCAGCCTGAGAGCAGCTATTTCTTCGTCACGCGTGGCTGAGCTGTCGCCCATGTTCCAGGTTCCCTGGCCCATTTTTGTCACGGCGGTTCCGTCCTTGAGTGTGATAGTACCGGATATATTGGTGTTCATGAACAAAGTCTCCCTTAACCATTAAATTGGATTACCTTATTATACCTACTATATATACTTACCATGTTACCTCAATCGAAACATCGTACAGGTATCCATTTCGTGAAAACTGCTGCCGCATAGCCTGCTATGACCATCCGAAAGTATGCAACAGACAGCTTGTTAAGACAGCAATTTTGCCCCGTAACAACCTTTACTTGGAAAAAGTGAACTTAATTCTCCCTTAGCCCGCTCCCCGCAAGCGCTAGTTGGAAAAAGGATAACTAATCCGGACGGTTCCCACCCTTTTGGATGAATTCGCTTGATTTAAGTTTACTTTTTCCCACTAATCCCCCCTGCAGATAGCTTTTGGGCCAATTTAAGTGGACAAATTCCAACTTCTCTTCCCTGCTGCACCCTGCGCGGGCGCGGGCCTGTTCATTTCATTGCCTTCACTGCAAAATCAGCCTAATAATTTGAGGCCGACCGCTGCTCCGAGAATCATTACGATGCAGATGATCCGCCGTAATTCGCGTCCTTCCCCATAAAGCAGCATACCGAGCACCGCTCCCCCGGAAGCGCCAATCCCTGTCCATACCGCATAGGCCGTCCCCATCGGGAGTGTCTTCATCGCCTGGGACAGCAGCAGCAGACTGCCGCCAAAACCCAGCAGGAACAGACAGAAGGTCTGCCAGGTCCGGTCCCGCTGCAGCTTGCCGAGCATAGCCACTCCGAGCATCTCGCAACAGCCTGCGGCAAACAGCATCAGCCAATCCATGTTACGACACCTCCTTTGAATGGAAATTTCCGGTAACCAGCTTCAATCCAATGACTCCGGCCAGCAGCACCAATATCAGCACCAGCTTGATCAACCGGAACGGTTCACCGAACCAGAGCATATCTGCCAGGACAGTACCGGCTGTACCTAATCCGACAAATACAGAATATACCGTCCCTACCGGCAGCTTTCTGCTCGCCGCGATTATGGTATAGAAGCTGACCAGCAGCGCCAGCCCCGTAATCAGCCATTCCCAGGGAACTGAAGCATGCTTCAGTCCGATTACCCATACTACCTCCAGGCAGGCGGCACCTGCGATTTTGAACCATGCGCTGTTGTTTTTCATGCTTGAATTCCCTCCTCTTATTCAAAAAAATAAACCCGGAAGGCCATCGTCCAACGACGATACCTCCCGGGCTTTTATCCCTCCGTGTAGACACGGAAATATAATTCCGTGCGTTTTCCCTCGGACCTGCCGGCCTAAATGCGCCGCGGAACCCTAGAAAACTAAAAAAGAATTATTATATTACAACGTATGTTAGCAAATTCCCGGGCGAAAGGCAACCCTTGTTTCCGGAGCAAATTCCTCCCCGTCTACGGACTACATCGGATGTGTCCATTAACAGCGCTATGGGGAGCTTTCATCAGCATCACATAGACTCTTCCATCCGCACTGTTAATCAAGGCTCATTCCTTGAGCGCTATGTCCGGGGCTTATTCAGCAATCGCCCTGGATGCCTAATGCTCCAACAGAATGGCTACCCCCCATGGAGCCAGTTCAAGCTCCTCCTTCGGCGCGATTTCCCGTTCCGACTGCAGCTCTATCACAGGGCCGTGCGGATAGACCAGTGACTGCGGAGTGTCAGAGTAGTTCAAGTAATAACGGACCGTCTGGTTCTGCGGATTAATGCCTGTTTTGACGATCAGCGGAAAAGCCAGCTCCTGGTCGGCTCCCCATAACCCTGCCTCCTGTACCACTGCTTTCAGGATGCTGTCTGCCATCTCTCTGCTGGTCATGCAGCCGATATAGGTTGCACTGCCCTGGCCGTAACAGTTCCGTGTCACTGCGGCATATTCTCCCCAGTGCGGATGATCATACCGGAGCAGCACCTCCGCCGTCGTCGGCGTGATCAGCTCCATCCAGGTTTCCACGCTGTTGTTCTCGGCGCTGACTGCCGCATACCCGCTCTTCAGCCGCACCTCATGCGGCGTCACGAACAAGCTGTAGCCGATGCCGCAGGCCTCGCTGATGATGCCCGGCTGGACGGTGGTACGCACCTTGACGGTTTCGTCCGCGAACCCGCTTTTGAAGGTGTACACGGCATGGCCGCCTTGCTTCACGTATGCATTCAGCCGTTCCAGTGCCTCATCGGAGACCGCATACAGCGCCGGAACGATAATGAGACTATACTCGGTCAGTCCCTCATATCCCGGCTGCATTTTAACGACCAGAGCTATTTCACCAAAGTATTCAAGAAATATACCGGCATTACCCCCAAGAAGTTCCGGCATGACCGGGGGATCACCTGATTGCTGCAAAGGACTTGCCTGTAGCTGGTTCTTTGGGTTCTTTGGGTTCTTTGGGTTCTTTGGGTTCTTTGGGTTCTTTGGGTTCTTTTATTGCAATTCCTTTCAATTGGAGTGGAAATGCAATCCATCCTGCAAATTCATCTCACGCCTATAGTTGCTTCTCTAGGGTGCCGCGCTGCGGCATGGATTCTATTGCACTTTCTGCAGCGGATTATCCCCAAATCAGACAAAAAACAGATTCTGTTGCACTTTATACAGCAGAATCCTGGGAATAAGCTCTTTAGGAGCCTAACTCAAGAAATTGCACAAAATACAGCAGAATGCCATTTTGCCGCAGCATATTGAGATTCTATTGCACAAAATACAATCAAGCTGCAGTTTACTGTCGTTTCTTTTCCTCACCCGTCTGTGTAGATTTACAATGACCTCACTGCTCACCTGCCATCCCTTACTCTTTCACCTAACCGTAATGCAGATTCTGCCACACTCTCCGCACATGATAGAGGCATGTCTGCAATATTATGGTACAATTCTGATAAGTGACCTTAAATTTAGGAGGGATCGGATTGGGTATTGGCATAATTTTTGTTGTAGTGTTCGTTTATATCGTCGCTAAGGCCATTCTGAGGGATAACAACAAACGCGGTACCAGCGGGAGATACAGGAATAATTCCGCCGACAGCTTCTTTTTCACAGGAAACGGAGCGGACCTTACTCCGGGAGACAGTCATAAACATCATCCCGGACATTCTCATCATGACGGGAACAACAGTAATGACAGCCACAACAATCACAGCCACGGCGGGAGCAGCTGGGGCAGCGGTCATGGCAGTCACGGCGGCTGGGACAGCGGAGGCCATAGCGGAGGCCACGACAGCGGGGGCTTCGGCGGTGGCGATTCCGGCGGCGGAGATGGCGGTGGCGGCGGTGGCGGAGACTGAACCTCACAGACTTAAGAACCCGCTGGCGGAATGCAGACAGCGGGTTCTTTTTAGGCAAGATTACTGAATTAACCCGCCATGAAACCTGCACTCATAGACTTTGACTGCCCCGTTCCAGATTTCCTCGTACCCGCTGAACCACTCGAAATCACCATCCACCGTACATTTGTATGTGAAACCGTCTCTCCGGTAAGTCTCTGGGCCTCTGAAGGGTTTGTCCTCAGGCACATGCTGCAGAGCGTCCTTCAAAAAATCGCCGCTAAAGCCATCCGCAAGCACCCGTCCAGCATAGTTCAACGCCCAGACCGGTTTGCCATCCTCCCACAGGGCTTCTTCCCCGGCAAACTTTTCGGCCCCTAGGTAGGTATCTATATATCACCAGAATATACAGGGCCATGCTGTATTTCATTCTACGCGCTGAAATGGAAGCGGCTCAGCAGAACCTCGCCGCCAAAGATCAGATAAACATCCGTCTTCCCCGCATCAATGCCTACTAGAACGGACTGGCTTTTCCAGTCCTGAATTACACCGCCAGCCGGAATCTCCAGCTTACCTGCCAATTTCCCCGCCGGACCTCCGGTCCGGATCTCCAGGCTGCCGCCTGTGGCCGAGGATACAAGGCCCTGGAACTCCGCTGCACCCTGTGCGAAATCCACATCCTTGAAGGCGATCCAGGCTCCGTCCGCTGCCGGGTGAATGGATGCGCCGCCCGCCTTGCATTCATCCAGATATACTTTGTCATAGTCATCGTAGTTCTCGGCTTTGACTGTGCTATACAGATTACGCGGAGGTACAGCATCGCCCTGCACATGCACGCGGCCGGTCAGTTGAATGTCGCCCGAGGAACGGCCAATCATAATCTCGTATTCACCTGTTTCCACACAGTATAACTCCCGCGTCACATCCCAGAAAGCCAGCTCGGCCACCGGCAAAGTGAATGCAACCGTCCGGGATTGCCCGGCGGCAAGATGAATCTTTTGGAAACCCTTGAGCTGCTTCAGCGGACGCTTCACCCGGGAGGACAAGGCGCGGATGTAGAGCTGAACCACTTCGTCGCTGTCTACCGTACTGGTATTTTTAACTTCCACTGACAGGTTAATCATTCCATCCGGCTGCAAGTCCCCCTCCGCCAGCGACAGATTGCGGTAAGCTACCTGGGCATAGGTTAGGCCATGACCGAACGGATACAGCGGCTCGCCGTCAAAGTACATGTAGGTTCTTT
The DNA here is from genome assembly GCF_016772475.1 of Paenibacillus sonchi. Taxonomy (NCBI): domain Bacteria; kingdom Bacillati; phylum Bacillota; class Bacilli; order Caryophanales; family Paenibacillaceae; genus Paenibacillus; species Paenibacillus sonchi. Next base: position 3,959,900 of record NZ_CP068595.1, on the reverse strand, counting down.
TGCCTTTGATAATATCGTAATCCATGAGGTCAGGAAGCTGATCTACGGAACGGTACCAGGTCATATTGAGCCTGCCTGACGGACTATAGTCACCGAACAGAACATCCGCCACCGCGTTGCCCAGCTCCTGTCCGCTGTGGGAGGTGTACAGCACCGCCGGAATATTGTCATCAATCCATGTAGAGGAAATCGGGTAGCTGCCTACAATAACTACTACCGTATTTGGATTGGCCTCGTACACTGCCTTGACCAGACGTTCCTGCTCTTCCGGGAGCACAATATCCGGTCTGTCGATTTCTTCCTTCCCGTTCAGCAGCGGATGGTTGCCGACGAACACGACTGCCACCTCTGCGGCTTGAGCCGCCTGGACTGCCGCTTCCACACCGTTGACAACGATATTTTTATGGAAGGTGCGGTCTCCGGCACTGGCATCCTGCTCACCAGCCTGAAGAGTACCATCTTCCGCGCTAACAGAGATCAGCTTGTCATCCCAGGTGCGCAGGCTGACTGCTCCTCCGTCTTCCGGCACCAGATTCAGCGATTCCTTCACATACCAGCCATAGATTTCATCCGCAGAAGCTCTCAGGGTGCCGGCATCGCTCAGCGTAACATATTGCCCCCGGCTGGTGGCTTCCAGCGTATGGGCCGTCCAGCCCCAGGCCGTATGGCGGAACAGTTCTCCGCGCTCCGGCACATCATGCAGCACCGCCAGCCTTCCTTCTTCCCCGGTCATTCCCACGGCCTTGCCGCTGGCTGCCGATGTCAGAAGAATGCGGTCGTCCCCGCTCTCAAAAACAACCTGCTTCCCGGCCAGCTTCTTGGTCACACCCTGCAGCGGAGTCACGCCATAAGCCAAAGTGCCGGAGTACCAGTCTCTGAAAGCTTCATCCGCCAGCGGCCCAATGACTGCGACCTTGGACAACTTTTTGGTGCTGAGCGGGAGGGCCGCATTGTCATTCTTCAGCAGGACGATGGACTGCTTCGCAGCTTCCAGGGACAGCTTGCTGTGTTCCGTGCTGAGAATGACAGAATCGTCTATGGCTGCGTACGGATTGCCTTCTTCAGGATCGAACTCGCCCAGCCGGAAGCGGACCCGGAACGTATTGAAAAGCGCGCGGTCCAGATCCTCCTCAGTCAGCAGACCTTCGTGCAGCGCCTGATGAATAACCTTAATCGTCTCCTCCGTTTCTTCAGTAACACTGTCGATGCCGTTTTTGATTGATTCTGCCATAGACCGGGCGAACGATTCGTAATATTTGTGGTCTTTTACAATCCCGAACAAATCTCCGGCATCGCTTACAATAAAACCATCCATTTCCCATTCGCCCTTCACAATCTCCATGACCGCCGGATGCAAAATCACCGGCACCCCGTTCACCGAATTGTACGCCGTCATCATCGACTGCGCGCCGCCTTCCTTGAAAGCAGGCTTGAAGGCCTCCAGATAATACTCGCGCATATTGCGCGGATCAATGCTGGACGAAGCCACTCCGCGGTCAATCTCATTGTTGTTGCCGAGGAAATGCTTAAGTGTTGCTACCGCTTTCAAATACTTGGGATGGTCGCCTTGAATGCCCTTCACAAGCGAAGTGCTGAGACGGCCCGTCAGCTTGGGGTCCTCGCCATAAGCTTCTTCCGTTCTGCCCCAGCGCGGGTCGCGCTCCATATCTACTGTAGGCGCCCACAGAGTCAGGCCATTCACTGCGGGATTTTTGCGGTAAAATGCTCTGGCTTCATCCCCGATCGCTTCACCGATCTTCTGCAGCAGCTCCGGGTTCCAGGTGCAGGCCAATCCGCCCGGCTGCGGAAAAGAGGTGGCTGCGCCAAGCCAGGAAATGCCATGCGCCCCTTCCGTACCATGCTTATAGCCGCCTATTCCTAAACGTTCGATGGCTGCTTGGTATTGGGGCATCAGGCTTACCTTCTCGTCCAGCGTTAATCTGGAGAGCAGGTCCTGCACACGTTCATTCAGCTGCAATTCCATTTGTTGAAAGGGAAAGGTTCCGGTTTCCATTGAGCAGACACTCCTTTTGATCTTAATGATAACGGTTTCATCTATCTTTCCTATCATAAAAGATTCCCGCCGGGAGCAACACCTGAACAATTGACAGAAAAATCAGTTCAAAATTAGAGATTCGGGCGGAGAGCTGCGTCTCAGTCTGAATTTAAGGCGGGCGGGTTAACAACGGCATTTCTGCCGTTGTTTCCGGGCATGACGCCTGCGGGCGCTCCAACAACGGCATTTCTGCCGTTGTTTCCGGGCATGACGCCTGCGCGCGCTTCAACAACGGCATTTTTGCCGTTGTTTCCGGGCGTGACGCCTGCGGGCGCTCCAACAACGGCATTTCTGCCGTTGTTTCACTTACCTATGACAGCCAGCCCCCTTTCACCACAGCTGTTCGTCGGAGAAGGAATGAATCGCCTCATATCGGCAAACTCTCCTGCCACTATTCGTAGGCACAGGTCTGAGCCTCCCTTTTGCACAAAGCGCCTGCAGCATATTTCGAACCGTCCGCAGGTTGACTCCAAGCTCCTTGACCACGTCAACCGGGCGGATCAATCCATCCCGGGAAACCGCAAGCCGGATCATCTCCCGCTCCAGACGAGTAAAATGCTCCATTGCGTTATTCCCGCTGATAAACGGGGCCACCAGGGACCTTATCAGCGAAATTATAAGCTGCGGGCTCGCTTCGAGGTCATCATAGGGAATCGAAACTACCCGATAGCCGGCAATTTGCAGAAATGTTTCCCGGTTGAGCTCTTGCCGGTAACGGGTACGGTCCATATTCTGCACATGCGGGCCGTAGCCCTTCACTTCGAACGCGAATTTCACTTGCCCCGGCCTCCAGACAAGATCAACAAAATAGGGCCTCCCGCGCCAATCTACGACCTCATATTCGGGGTGAAGGTTCTGTAGCGTTCCCATCATCGGCCACCATACCTGCTCCAGAAACATGCGCTCTCCGTGACCATGTCCCCGTTCCAAGCGATCCCTTCTTTCTCCTTTCCTACGGTCCAAGTGATATTTGAGCCAAGTGCTGTGTTCTTTTTGAAATCCCATAACATGCAATCTCCTTCCCGTGGACGCAAAAAAGTCCCGGACCCATGAATCCATGAGTACGGGACGTGCTTCGTCCTTTTGGAAATAAGTATAGGCGGGCGGACAGCAGCTGTCAATGAACCTGCTCAGTAAGCAAACTCTAATCCGGCCGACCTTGATCCTGTAACAGATTAAACCTGTTTGGGAGAATAGCCGCTACACAATTCTTTCTAACAAAATCCCTACTTGCTTTGCCATTTCTGTAGGCGAATGGGGCATCCCGTGCGTAATCCACCATTCAACCACCCCTACATAAGCAGTTCCCATAAATTGCAGCATGACCACTTCTGTTAATTCCAGATTCCGCTCTTCGGAAGGGTCCACCTCTTCATTGAACTCTTCGATAATAAACTGAAGAAAAAGAGCCTTCCTTGAATTAATTTACACTTGTCAACGATGTGTCGAGTAATCGACGAATCCGCTAAAATTAACGATTGTATGCAAATGAGATTGATCTATTATATACATATGTCGATTAGTCGATCAATATCGATTATTATTGGCAAGTCGTGGTTAGAGACGTGAGGATCGGCATACTCAGCCTTGGGTGCAGTTTAGCCTCCAGCCTTGGAATGAATTCCGTGAGGAGAACCGTTATTTCGCGGAGAACAAAGAAGTATGGAGTAACTGTAGCTCAACTTAGCCCTGCAATATGATATCCAGCTTGGTCTTGTAGTCATTCCTAAGACGGCGAATCCGGATCACATGAGAATCAATGCAGAGCTTGATTGTTATCAGCGGTGCAGATATGGAGACGTTGAAAAATGTTGAGGACATCGGGAAATATGGCGAGCATAGCTTCTTCCCGGTCTTTGAGGAGAAAAACAAAGTAAATTGATCAGCCCGACGATCTTATATTGATGCTTGTATTGGAGGATGCAAAATGACAAAACATGAGGAAGTCAAAAATGGCGTGATTTTCCCCAAGGGAGAGAGGAATGAAGCTTTTGCCAAATACTTTGTCGGACAAAGTTACCTAAAAACGTTGGTTGCCGATCCTAAAGTTAATGTTGGGGTTGGAGTCGTGACCTTTGAACCGGGTTGCCGGAATAACTGGCATATCCACCGTAATGGGTTTCAGCTGTTATTAGTAACTGGCGGTGAAGGCTGGTACCAGGAAGAAGGACAACCAGCCCAATTGCTGAAAGCAGGTGATGTTATTGTTACCCATGATGGTGTTAAACACTGGCATGGTGCAGCAACTGACAGTTGGTTTGAACATCTTGCAATCACTGCAGGTACACCGGAATGGCTGGAGCCAGTCTCAGATGAGCAGTATAACAAGCTTTAAGTCTTCAATGAACGTATCATTGGGCAACCCTCAAGTCGTCAAAAACTTCCGCGCATCTTCCGAAAGTCCGGAGAGGTTCTGATCCCCGCCGGGAATGACATAGGTGCCTTCCAGCATAGAATCAGGCGGCCGGTTGCGCGCTTCCTTAGGTGAGATGCCGTATCTGGCCTTGAACACCTTGTGAAAATAGGAGTACGTGCCAAATCCGCAGGTCCCGGCGATATTTTCCAGGCTTAAGTCGGTATAGCGGATACGTTCCATGGCGTTGGACAGCCGGATCTCCTGGGTATAGCGGATAATCGTAAAGCCGGTCAGCTTTTTAAAAAGATGGACCGCCCGGGACACGCTCAGCCCGGCAGCCCTGGCAACCTCTTCCACCCGCAAGCGGCGCAGCGCATTAACATTAATGTACCTCCGCATGAGCACCACCAGCTCATTGGAACGCCCCTCCGGGTCCTGCCGGGAGACGGCATCTACCGCTAAGCGGTCTAGCGACAAGCATAAAGCGCAGAGCAGATGCCGGATCAGTTCAGGATTCCTCTGCACGATCCGGTGCTGCTCGATATAGAGCTGCTGCCATAAGGACAGCATTCCGGTATCCATATGTATCCGCTGCTGGATCGGACGGGACTGGGCCTTCCACCACTCTTCGATCCATGAGCCTTCGCACAGCAGATAGTAATCGCCGCTCTCAATCTTCCCGTCCATTTCCTCCACCTCTAAATGGTACGGTTCTCCGGGGCGGTAGATCAGCAGATCTCCAGGTTCAATGATACTCATTTTCCCGTTCACCAGCGCTCTGCAGCTGCCCACTACCTGCAGCCGGAACAGAAAAAAAGGCGGTGGTGTAAAGGAGGTTTTAAATGGAAGGGTATGAAAAGAGTACGCGCAGGCATGCAGCCTCAAATCCATGGTGTTCACCGTCCCAGCCAAATAGTAGAGATTTTCGAGCAGATAAAACATTCTTTAATCATCGGCAATTAACTATACTATAACCAAATGAAAGATAAAGCTGCAAGCTGCTTCTGAAGGAGATACTATCGCTGATATGTTGAAACGAACCCGTAATCTTTTCCTGATTCCAGGCTATCCCGTCTTTTTGAGCTGCATGATGCTGCAGGGGATGGCTATATCCATCAGCTCCCCTTTTTTGGCTGTTTACTTCACAACTAAGCTTGGCGTATCCGCAGGCACCTTTGGTATTTTCACAGCAATAACCATCATAAGCGGCGTATGGCTCAGCATGTGGATTGCCCAACGTTCCGACAGCGGATTGAACCGTAAAAAGCTGATGGTCACCGCCATGTTTTTTAATGCGCTTGCTTTTGCCGGCTACCTCTTGATCCATGAGTTCTATGGGCTGCTGCTGTATATGGCCGTATTCACAGCTCTTGGCGCTCCGGCCATGCCACAGCTGTTCGCCAGTGCGCGTGAGGCTGTTAATGCCAGCAAGTCCGCAGATCACGCTTTTGCCAATTCTACGCTTCGTTCCATGTTTTCACTCGGTTTTATTGCCGGTCCGCTGGCCGGCTCAGCTCTGATCCATTATTTCGGATTCCCGGGGATCTTCATGAGCACTGTGCTGATTTTTTTGATGAACGCCCTGCTGATTATGATCTTTGTAAAAGCCCCTGCCGCTCCGCCGCAAACCGCGGGCAGCAAGCAGCAGCAGCGGGTCAGGCTCCTTCAGAACTCCCGGGTCCTGATTCCCTTTCTGGTATTGACGCTGCTCTATTCCGGGCATTGGATCAACAACTTGAACATTTCCTTGTTTATTACAGACACGCTCGGCGGGGACACACAGAATGTGGCATCGGTATCGAGTATTTGCGCACTGCTTGAGATCCCGCTGATGCTTGTACTGGGCCTCCTGTCCGCCAAATATTCCGCCCGCCTGCTTATGGTCTGGGGGATTGCGCTGGGAGCGGCTTACTACATTGTCGTGCTGTTCTCAACTTCATTGTGGCAAATCCTCGCCGGACAGGTGCTGCTTGCCTTCTTCGTAGCAGTTATTTCTGCCATTGGCATCAGCTATATTCAGGATTTACTCCCGGACCTGCCCGGATATGCTTCAACGCTGTACACCAACTCCACTACCATCGGAAGGCTGTTTGGAAGCCTGGCTGGGGAGCGGCGGCGCAGTGGTTCGGGTACAGAAACGCCTATTGGGTATGCCTGCTGCTGGGAATGGTCTCTCTGGCCTTGCTTGCACTCCCCGGCATTCGGCGGCAGAAGAGGCCACCCATTCAACCAGTATCACATAACAGGAGGAATCTGCAATGAAAATCATACTTGTTGACGACAACCCCCAAATGCGCAGTGAATTGAAGCTTTTGCTGGAGACGCTGCCCTTTGCATATGAAGCGATTCTGGAAGCCGCCTGTGATTCCGGGGCCATCCGGCTGATCGAGCGCCATAACCCGGATATCATTGTGACGGATGCCAAGCTGCTGATCAGCGAAGCAAGTGCGCTGGAACGGGTGAATGCCAGCCAGACTCATGGCACAATCATTGTCACCAGCAGCTATGAATTTATCCTCGATGCCTTCTGTAAAGGCGGGATGGACACTCTGCTCAAGCCTGTTGCCAAGGAAGAGTTGAAATATGCTGTACTTAGAGCGGCCAATGGCATAAGGCAAGAATGCTTGTATGGTGAGCCGGGGGTTACTCCTGCGAGGTAGTGGATTGGAGGGGAAGGGCCCCTGATTGCAAGCAGCAAAAGCCGGCTATAGTGGAAAAAGTAAACTTAAATCTCCTCATCCCCTTCTCCAACAAACGCATGTGGGAAAAAGTACACTTAATCCGGCCGATTTGCCTCTTAGGAGGTGATTTCACTAAAAATAAGTCTACTTTTTCCAACTAATGCCTCGGTGTAACGCAATTTAAGCCCATTTAGGTTCACTAATTCCACTTAAGCAGCCACTCCCTTTTGTGGGCGAACATACTTCAGCCCGCTTCTGTCCGCTTCTGTCCGTTTCAGCCCGCTGAAGCAGCCCAATCCTCTGCATCGCTTATATCCTCGGAGGCTTCCAAAATCTCCGCATTTTTTGACATTGTATAATCTCCTATACAAGAACAAAACCAGCCGTCACCGGCTGGTTTGCAGCAAATCCACTCCCTCTTCTTCTAACGTTTCTATTAGATTTCCCTCCAGAAAACGCTAATCCCCCAGTTACACCGTCGGAATCGTTCCTCCGTCAATCACATATTCACTGCCTGTAATCGAAGCTGCCCGGTCAGACACCAGGAATGCCACCAGCTCACCAACCTCCTCCGGCAGGCCGGGACGGCCAAGAGGGATGCCGCCAAGTGAATCCATCAGCTGCTGTAAGGCAGCCTCGCGGCTTCCTGCCGTCTGGGCAATCCGGTCAATCATCGCTTCCGCCGCCTTGGTCTGGATAAAGCCCGGAGCCACGGTATTAATGCGGATGCCGCGCGGCGAAAACTCATTGGACAAGCCTTTGCTGTAGTTGGACAGAGCTGCTTTGGCTGCGGCATAGGCCAGTGTAGTTTCATACAGCGGCAGACGTCTCTGAATAGAGGAAATATGGACGATGGCACCGGAGCCCTGCTCCAGCATCATCGGCAGCAGCCCTCGGTCCAGCCGGACGGCGGCGAGCAGATTCCAGTTCAAGGCCTGCAGCCAGTCTTCATCGGTCAGGACTAGCGCCCCGCCCGGAGGCGTGCTGGAGCCTCCCACATTGTTCACCAGAATATCAATCCCGCCGAGCACTTCTTTTACCCCGTGAACGACCTGCTCCACTCCTTCAGGTGTGGCAATATCCGCCTGCACGAACAGCCCCGGCTCCTGAAGATCAGCAGGCAGCGTGCGGGCTGTCGTCAGTACTGTTGCTCCGCTGGCTGCCAGTCTTTTGGCAATGGCTTCTCCCATGCCCCGGGTTCCTCCGGTCACCAGTACTCTTTTCCCTTCAAATTCATGTAACGGGTCTTTATAAGCTGCTGCCATTTCTGCTTCCTCCTTATGATTGTGATGCGGCTGCGGGCACGCCTTCAATAATGATCCCGCGGTAGGTCCCGCCCCGGAGCCGATGCTGTACCGCCTCCTGGTAAGCGGGACTGTAATACCAGACCTTAGCTTCCTCAAAGCTGGGGAACTCAAGAATAGCCGCTCCTTCAATAGCGGGACCCTCGATCACTTCATGGGTTCCATACACCGCAAGCGGGGTTACGGGATGGCCTGCCAGACCGCCAGGCGCTTTTTGTGAATAGATGCGGAGCTCTTCCGGGTTATGGCTCTGCTCACGGATAAAAATAACATAGGCGCTCATTGCTCCCCTCCGTTCATGTCCTGTAAGTGGTTGTACTGCTGTGTCTGCTTGTCAGGCACAACGTTAGTTTACATCGCCTTTTCATATAAGTATAATTTATCTTATTCATTTGATTGATTACTATTATTCATATAAAATGGAGGGGCTTCTTCTGGAACTCACACAATTGGAATACTTCATTACCGTCGCCAAGCTTCAGCATATGACCAAGGCCGCCAAGGCCCTTAACCTGACCCAGCCTGCCTTAAGCCATGCCATTTCCAAGCTGGAGGATGAATTGGGGCTGCCGCTGTTTGACCGGGGCGGGCGAAATATCCGGCTTAACCGTTACGGGGTGCAGTTCGCCAAGCGGGTGGAAGAGGCGCTGCGCAGCATTGAAGGCGGGATGCAGGAGATCAGAGAGTGGTGCGATCCGGATACCGGCCTGATCTCCATATCCTATCTGAACATTCTTGGAGTGGATCTGGTGCCTAACCTCGTCCAGAAGTATATGCAGGAGCACCCTAAGGTCCGTTTTGATTTGTTTCAGGGCAACCTTGGGGATCTGGATGAGCATTTCGAGCTGGGCAGCTCGGACCTGATAATCACTTCCCGGGAATCCACCGTGATGAAGCACGAATGGCTGATTATTCAGAAGGTACCGTTATATATCGTTGTTCCTGCCCGTCACCCCTTTGCCCGGCAGTCTTCACTTAGTCTTACCAAGCTGTCCGGCGAACCTTTTGTCGGTCTCAAAAAAACTGCGGCCTCAAAGCCACCATCACCGCCCGCTTCGAAAATACCGGATTTCAGCTCGCTTCCACCTACGATGCAGAGGATCTGGTCACAGTAGCCGGCTTCATCAAAGCAGGACTCGGCGTATCTGTCCTTCCGCAAACGCCGGGGCTCATGCTGGAGGGGCTCGCCTGGATTCCGATAGCCGAGGAAGGCTGGGTATGGGAAATCGGCCTCAAATGGAGAAAAGACCGCTACCTTCCGGCAGCGGCCAAAGCATTTATCCATTTTATTGAACAGCTGCAGTCCAGCTCCGCCACAACTACACAGCCTTAATCCGAAACGCTTCAATACTGGCTTGATTCCCGTTGATCGTCAAAGCTGCATCATAGTAACCCCGGTCCCCGTTCGGCTTGCATTTATAATCCCCGGAGCACCCGCAGACGAAAAACTTAGTTTGGGTAAAGCCGGGGTAGATATTGTTAAGCTTGCGGTAAAATAAATGTCCATGGTGGGTAAAAATCGCCAGCACCTTGTCTCTCGCCTTGGCAGGAATCGAAGCAAAAAATCTGCCCGTCTCGGCCCCGCTTAACACATGGCTGGACTCAACCGTAATCCCGCTTACCTTCAAGGGCCAATGAAAATCAATAATATAATAATGCTGGTCATCCAGATTCGTAAGCAGATTTATACTGGCTGGAGTGAACCGTCCGAGCGCACAATCCAGCCACACATACTTCACCTTGCCCTGTGTCCCCGGAAAATTCATTTTCCCTGAGACGGCCCCCAGATATTTGGTGAACAGATTCACCGTACTTGCCTCCCAATTGCCTATCGAAGCTTTGTAAGGAATATTGCCAAGTGTGCTGGTCACGGTATCCTTGAAGTCTTTGTAAAAAGCATCCGCATGATTCCCATGATCCGCACCTGCCTGCGCGTTGTCGCCTCCGAATATCACAAACCTCGGCTTCACGCCAGCGACCGCTTTAGGCAGAAGATTCTTGAAGATGCTGGAGCTGTTCCCATATCCCACATGGCTGTCCCCGATCACCGCAAAACGGATAATCTGGGCTTTGGCCGATGGGCCGGCTGTCCGTGCACGTGCAGTTCTGGAGGACAGAGTTCTTTTTTTGACAGGTGAAGCCTGCTTTTTCATCGCTTTTCCCGCCTCTCTCTTATCGGTTAATAATATGTAATAGTATGTATATTCAATACCAGGTTACATATCTTGGACAAAAAGAGGCGGGGCCGGAGAAAATAACAGCCAGCAGCCAAGCTGTATTCCTATGTTCCGGAAGTCCGTTTCATTTCCTGCAGAAACTGTTCAATTTGCTCCATATACCCGTTAACCGTAATTTGTCTTGGCGCGAACAGGCTGATGAGTACGGCACGCAGCCTGGAACCGGCGGTTCGGGTAGCCAGCATGGAATGCTCGGTATCCGGGAAAACCTTAACCGTGAGCAAGGATGCGCTTACTTTTTGGCGGTATATCTGTTCCGTTTCCTTCCAGTCTACATTCACATCCTCCTCCCCCAGCAGCAGAAGCACAGGAGTTTTGAAGTGCTGCAGATCGGCGGTTGCGTCGGCTCTGAAGTTTTTGCTCACAAAAGTCCAGCGCTCCCGGGACATCACATCGTCCTTATGTGCGGCCTGTACATATTCCTCATACGTAGCGCCCTCTTTCAAAAGCTCCTTCACTTGCTGTTCATATGATACCCGTGCAGAAATTTCATCCCCGGAGTATCCGTCCTTTGCCATCTGCCTGCGTGTATTATACTCGCCCTGGGTTAGCCAGTTGATCGCCGGAGATACCAGAATACTGAAGGCAAGCGGCTCCTTCCCCGCAAGCTTCGGGATCACCCATCCGGCCTGGCTGGCTCCCCACACCCCGATCCGTGAAGGGTCAATCATCGGCTGTGTCCTGGCCCAGGCCAGCGCCTGGCGCGCTTCGTCTACCCGGTCATCGATGCTCTGGCCGAGCCAATTCCCCTCGGAGCCGCCAATGCCTCTCTTGTTCAGCGACAGCGAAGCATACCCTTGCGCAGCAAGCCTCTCCCATAGCGGCTTATAGCCGTCATCATGGGAAGCATTAATCGCTCCATCGCCGTGAATGAACAGCACAAGCCCCAGCTTGCCGGCCGCCTTCCTGGGCAGGACAAGTGTGCCGGTTAATTTGCCCTGCGGAGAGGAAATCTCAATGGACTGCTCCTTCATATCAAAAGTGTTCTGCTCCAATACATAGAGCAACGCGCCTGCGCAGATGAGCACCAAAACGATGAGTGCAATTCCCATTTTTCTTTTCATCAGGGCTCCTCTTGTTCAGAAACTATGTTTGTTTGCTGCAATGGCAGGACCATATACGCCCATCTCCATTCATGAAAAAGAAGAAGCCGCACCAAGCTGCGCTTTTCCGCCTGTGTGCGGAAGGAGATTTGCTCATACAGACGCTTGGCGCCCAGGTTATGTCCGGAGACATGCAGGCTCAGCACGTTCAGGTGCGGATCACTGCAGGCATAATGCTGTGCCCAATGCAGCAGCTGCCTGCCTACCCCCTGCCCGCGGGCCGCCGGATGAACGGACAGATCCGCGATATAACATTCCCCCTCCTGCGGTTTATGGTCCAAAAAGTGCAAGGCGGTCAACAGCTTGAACATCTTCCTTTTCCCATCCCGGGTGATGTTCTTCATTGGCGGAAGCCGGGCAGGTTCATTGTCCATAGCCGGAATATTGTCTGCCTCCGCTTTCCGCTTGAGGCATAACGTACCAATGACTTCCCCTTCGTGAAGCGCAACCAGCCTTTGGCTCGCCGGCTCTTCCGGACAAGCATCCAGCAGCTGTTCCAACAAAGCCGCCAGCCCGCCCGGCTCAAGCCTCGTCAACGGATAAAACTTGCTGTGAAACGCGTGCACAAGCAGATGGCTAACCTGCCGGTTGTACTTGGCCTGCATTGGCGCAATGGTGATGTGATTTTGTGCCATAGTCATACGGTTCCGATCCGCTGCAGCAGCTCATAATGAAGCCTGTCCTGGCTGAACAGGGAAAGGTACGATTTCTCAATGAGCACAAGAGGTCCTGTCCTATGAAGGGTTCTGTCTGCGGCATACGCACTGAATTGCTCCATCCGCTGCTCCAGTTCGTCCTCACCGGCTGCGAGGAATTGGAAGCAAAGATACTCTCCGGCTGGCAGCAGCAGACCGGCTTCCTCCGTGGCTTCTGTGCAGAGTACAGCAGGACCTTCCCCCTCGAACACATAATGAATATCCGCTTCGAACAAGTTGAGCTCGGGACCGGCCTTACCGGCAAACTGCCTGGCAGCCAGTTCAGTCTGTGGACTGAGCATGAACCAGCGCCGCAAATTCACGGCCTCCCGCCATTTAACCCGGTAAGCCTCCATCTCTTGACCGAAGTCGCGATGCTCTTGAAGTACCTTGCCTATAAACAACTGAAGCTGCTGGAGCCGCAGAATCTCCGCTTGCGTATTCTCCAAAGAGGTCTGGAGCATTTGCCGGATCTCGTCCGGGCCAAAATCCGTCATACATGCCTTGACCGCCTGAACCGGCAGCCCCAGCTTCCGCAGCAGCAAAATATGGGCCAGCTGATAGATCTGTTCCATGCTGTACATCCGGTATTGGTTGCCGCTAATATAAGCTGGCAGCAGCAAACCCTTGTCTTCGAAATAGCGGATCTGATGCACGGACACATTCATAAGCTGGGCCAGCTCACTGATGGTAATCTCATTTCTCATGTCCCTCACTCCTTCCTCACGGTGCTTCTTTAAGATACACCTTAGGTCTGGCCTAAGGTCAACGCCAATGTCACAATCTTTTATTGCAAAAGGTTCTTTGCAGAGACCCTAATATATCCTTACAGAAATATTAAAAAGGGCATGCCCGCCGGATACTTCCGGTGAACATGCCCTAGGCGGCCTTCCGGCCAATCCCCGTCATTTTATGATTACAATGGTTCTGCTTTGATCAGGCCGTATAAAACAATATCACTCATAGCCTTGATGCCGGATTCGAAGCTGACCTGATGGCCCGCAATAAACTCATAGTCCAGCAGCTTCTTCAGAGTCTCATTCAGCATAAGCTTAAGAATGACGGTGTCCACCTTGTGCAGCTCGCCGCGGTTCATCCCTTCCTCCACCAGTTCAATGACGCCATCCCAGATCCTATCCAGGTGATGATTCACCTTCTCGTAGAGCCGGGGATAATACCGCTGAAAGTCATCCATGTGCCGGATAATCGTGCCAATCGAATAGGCGTCGGGGATATTCTGAAAATAAAGCCGTATCTTCTCCTGAACCGGGAGTCCTGCATCTTCCAGGATTTCCGTATCGGATTGGATAATCTGCGAAAAGACAAAATCAATCGTTTTCTCTATCATTTCATCCTTGCTCGAAAAGTAGGTATACACTGTGCGTTTACTCGTGCCCAGTTCTCGCGCCAGATCCTCTGTGGTAAACCGCGTGCCTTTGGCTCCAAAGCATTTTAAAATTTTCAAATAGACCTGGTTGTCCATGTCCTTGCCAGTCCACCCTTCATCTATACCGTCTACACCTGAATTTTCAGGTAAGGATGCGCGGGAGGGGTTTTACCATACGGTACAGATAATACGGTTTCTTCTCGATGGAATCCGTAATCCGGTATCCCAGCCGCTCATACAGCTTAATGGCCCGGAAGTTCTCTTGCCGGACGGTCAGGGAGCATTTGCCGTAGTTGCTTAACCTGGCTTTGTCCTCTGCATAATGAATTAATTTGGAACCTACCCCGTACCCCCGGCTTTCCGGCAAAGCTGCCAGCGCTCCGATATGGTATTCATCCGCTCTTCCCTCATTCAAGCTTACCATAGACCACAGCTCCTGCAAATGCAGCAGCGAATGCTTGATGAGCTTCCATTTCCGCAGTTTGAGCAGCTCCCGGGCGGTGGGCCAAGCCAGCTTATCCATCACAGATACCGGGTAGCAGGAGACGATTCCTATCGTTCTGTTGTCCAGCCTTGCTTCAAAAGCATATTGATGGCTGAAGCGGTTTTTTCCGAGGACCCATAACTTTTGCAGGGTGTTCTCAATTAATGCTTTATCTGCCGTTCCGATCACCGGGTAAGCCATATAATCCAGTGCCATTCCCAGGAGTCTGCCGCCGGACGCCGATTTGGGGCTGCCATGTGTGATTGAAATATGATCCATATAAAAGCTCCTTCCGTTTCACAATTATAATGGTACTATAATAGTTTTTATAGTACCAAAATACCTGAATCCCCGCCTTTTGTCAAACAGAGCCTGTTAACGGGTCACACCAAGGATTCACATCCGGGTCTGCAATGTTTCCTGCTACGTCCAATCATTTACATGCCAAAATACATAATGTATCAGGACCAATATTGTAATAAGAAGCTGAGTACCGGGCCCAGATTCTCGATTTCAATAAAAGCATTACCGCCAGCTTCAGCCATTAACGGGCTTTTACCGCTCCATCGACGGGGGAGCAACCTGGTCAACTACCGTATTGCCGCAAGCACCAGGCTACATGAGCGCAGAAGCCCCGACGATTGACTATACCTTTCCCGACACGTTCATCGTGGCAGTTCATTACTTCAATGAATTTATGGATGGAACGATCGCTACGCCGAGTCTTTCAATGCCGGCGTCTCCTTCGCCAACCGGCGGATATCCGACGTTTCCACCAATCCCAACGGCAATTTTCCTACGCCTGTTCCGCTGATCGGCGACTATATCACTGCGGCCACCAAATTCCCGGATACGCTGGCTGCCGTCTGGAACGATTCACGGCTTGGCAAGCAGGATATCATTTTCGGAAACTAAAGGTTTCACATGAATTAGTTTGCTCCAGGACATACTATGCAGCAAGTAGAAACGGCCGCGCGGGCTTTTGATGGCGCGGGCTTTCTAAAATTAAAGATAAAAGGAGCATATGTATGTCTGGGATTTTAGGCGGAAATGCAAAAGATGAACCGATGCATTATGGAGAAATCTATAATGTCTGGCAGGCTTCGATGGTCGCAAAGGGGGCTATTTCCTTTTACCGTGCCTTTCTGAACCATGCGGGTGACCATGATCTGAAAAAAATCCTGAGCGCATTGATTGATCAGGCTGAACTGGAAGTAAGCGAATGCGACAAATTATTGACAGACAACGGTATCGGCACTGCTCCGGCATTGCCCGACAGACCCCAGGCCAAGCTTGAAGACATTCCCGTGGGGGCAAGATTTACAGATCCCGAAATTGCCGCCAAAATTGCCGCTGATGTGGCCACTTCCCTGGTAGCCTGCAGCCAAGCGATGGGACAAAGCATCCGTGAGGATGTCGGCGCCTTATTCGGCAAGTATCACATGACCAAAGCAGCCCAAGGAGTCAAAATTCTGAATATGCTTAAAGAAAAAGGCTGGCTTATTCCTCCGCCGCTTCAAGTCAAAAGACAAGAAACTGTGAACGCTTAAAACAGGTTCAGCCCTTTCGTTTCCAGGCGGGAACAGAAAGGGCTTTGTCTTTTATAGCCTCTAAACTCAACGGGCAATCTCCGCTGTAATAATGTATTTGCTCCCCGGAATAACGGGGTACAAGATCATTAGCCGCCCAAGTGAAACCCAATCTGTTCAAACGGCTCAGCGCTGGACTGGGTCTTTTTGTGTGAACCGGGAGTTTACTTTTGAGTGGGACGGCTATAATATACTTCATTCGAGTGTTTGGGAGGGACTTCTATGCATACCAGAGAACAAGCATTCCAAGCGGCAAGCAACCGTACAACGATTCAGCGTGAAGCTCTACATCATGTTCCCCACAGCAACTGGGCGTATCTCTATGACAAGGATACCTTCCATCTGCGCGTCCGGACAGGGAAAGCGAATGTGGACCAGGTCTTTGCGCTCACGGGCGACAAATATGACTGGGAGCATTATCATGAGGAGCACAGGATGCAAAAAATAGCATCTGATCAGTTCTTTGATTATTGGGAAACGGCTGTGAAGCCGGAAAACAAGCGTTTCTCTTATGCCTTTCGGATGCTGGCAGGAGACGAGACCCTCTGGATGACGGAAACCGGGTTTTTTACGGAACCGCCAGCACCGCCCGAAGGTTACTATGAACGGCCTTACATCCATGAGGCCGACCTGTTCAAAGCCCCCGAATGGGCCAAGTCGGCCGTGTTCTATCAGATCATGCCGGACCGTTTTGCCAATGGAGATCCGGGAAAGGACCCGGTGAATGTGGCGGCATGGGGAGATACGCCCACAGCGGAAAGCTTTTTTGGAGGCGATCTGCAAGGCATTATGGATCATCTTGATTACTTGGCCCGGCTCGGGATTACCGCCATTTATCTGACGCCGATCTTCGAAGCGCCAAGCAATCATAAGTATGACACTACCGATTACCGGAAGGTCGATCCGGATTTCGGTGATGTGGAACTGCTTAAGAAGCTGGTGGCCACCGCCCATGCCAAGGGGATCCGTGTGGTTCTTGACGCCGTATTTAACCATATCAGTGCACAATCCCCCAATTCCAAAGTGTGATTGAGGAAGGGGAACACTCGGAATATGCCGGCTGGTTTCATATTCATAATTTCCCTGTAAAGGTTACCGGCGGGAAGCCCAATTATGATGCCTTTGGTTTTTTTGCGGACATGCCTAAGCTGAATACGACGAACCCTGAGGCCCGGAAGTACCTGCTGGATACCGCCGGCTACTGGCTCAAGGAAGTGGGGATTGACGGCTGGAGACTGGATGTGGCCAACGAAATTGACCATACGTTCTGGAGGGACTTCCGTAAGCTTGTCAAAGACATTAATCCGGAGGCTTTTATTATTGGTGAGGTCTGGAGCGACTCCATGCGTTGGCTGAACGGAGACCAATTCGATTCCGTGATGAATTACCCGTTGACCAGCCGTTTAATTGAATATCTCAACAACGGCGATATAGACGCCGGGCGTTTTGGCGGGCAGCTCGGGAATCTTCTGATGCGTTACCCGCAGCAGGCCAACGAGGTGCTGTTCAACCTGCTGGCCAGCCATGATACACCGCGGATTCTCACACAGCTGGGCGGAGACCCGAGAAAGCTGAAGCTGGCCACCGCCTTCCTGTTCACCTTTACAGGCACTCCCTGCATCTTTTACGGCGATGAAATCGGTCTTGAGGGTGAGGGTGATCCGGATTGCCGCAAATGTATGATCTGGGAGGAGGAACGCCAGAACCGCGATCTCTTCGAAAGCTACCAGTCTCTGATCCGGCTGCGCAAGGCGTTTCCGGCTTTGCAGACCGGCCGTTTCCGCATCCTGACGGCTAATCCGCAGGAACGCGTTTTCGTCTATGAGCGGGTGGATGAGGATGCCCATTTCGTCATTTCACTGAATCCCTCGGAGCAGCCTGCCACCCTGCGCCTTCCTCTTGAAGACCGCTTTCAGGATGCCCTGAACGGTGAGAAGCTTATTCCTTCGGAAGGACAGGTGGTGCTGGATCTTGCTCCATACGGCTACAAGATTCTGATCAAAGCGACGGACCGGCCGCCAGCCCTATCTCAACCGGCGCCAACGCGCGGGTATGATCCAGATAAATAAAAGCGTCATAGCGTTTGGGAAGGATTGAGGGAACGTAATTGCCCCGCTCCCTTTCAGGATGGTAGACAACACCAATGGCCCGGTGTCCGATTGTCTTCTGGTTCAGTACAGTCTCTTCCCGGCCGAACAAGAGCAGCTTGTCCCCGGCCCCATCCCGGTGCAGGAGCTCCTCCCAGCTGTTTTTAATGGCTGGGGGCACCTGCATGATTTCTGGCGGAGCCCCCCAGGCTCTTCCTGCAATTACCGTTCCCCGGTATGTGCCGAATCCCACCGCATAGACGGCGCTGCCATATTTTTCACGCAGCAGTTGTCCCACGTTGACCATCTGTTCCTGCTCCATATCCGTTGCCCGGGCGTCACCGATATGAGTGTTATGCTCCCACACTACCGCCCGGGTAGCTTCACCGTGAAACTCCATCAGCTTGTCCAAGGCTGCAACCATATGGCGGTCCCGGATATTCCATGAGGCGGCGTCGTGCCGGATCATCGTCCGGTAATACGATTCCCCGCCCTGTATGGTCATCGCATTAAGCTCAGCGCTTAACGCATTTTCCCGGTCAGCCGGATGAACGTCTTTCCATTTATCCTGGAGTTTGCTTAACAGTGCAATGACTTCGTCCTCACAGCCCTCCCCATACAACGACGCTGAAATCCCATACGACTGTTCATCCCTGCCAAAGGGCTCGAAGCATTCAAAAGCCTGTTTGGCCGCTTCCAGGTCCGGACTCCCCTTGGACGAGAGATACTTGAGGATTTCATCCATCGATTCCCACAGACTGTACATATCTATGCCGTAGAAGCCGGCCTTCTCCCTGTCCGGGCGTCCTTCATTATAGCTGCGCAGCCACTCGGCCAATTCGAGAATTTCGCGGTTCGCCCACATCCAGGCGGGCCAGCGGGTGTAATCGCTTAGCGCCTCCCGCGCATGGGAAGCGGCATCGGGGTACCCCTTGATATAACGGTTCAACGTGTAACAGGACGGCCAGTCACCTTCTACTGCGATGAACCGGAAGCCTTCCTCCGCAATGAGCCGTTTGGTTATTTCGGCGCGTACGCTGTAGAACTCTGAGGTCCCATGCGAAGCTTCCCCCAACAGGACATAACTTGCATGTTTAGCCTCAGCGGCCAGACTGTCCAATGCTTCAGCACTGCCAAAAGGACGCGCCAGCTTCCGAATGGCCTGCATAAGGGTTGAATCATCCATGTGTCTTACTCCTTTGGCTATCGATTTATTTGGTTCTAGCGTTACCTGGAGAACGACTCCCCATGAATCCGACGGCAACTCTTTAAGTGGAAAAAGGGACACTAATTTGCCGGAGTACCCTATCCTCGAGCAGATGAAGTGGAAAAATGGACACTAATTCAGCCCATTTCGCCATTGGACAAGAAAAGTAGCCCAATTAAGTTTACTTTTTCCACTTCACTCTCAGGATTTCTTAATTTCCGGAAAAATAAGTTCCCTTTTTCCAACTAGCACCTGCGAAGAAGCCGGTAAAGACGGATCGCCCTACTCCTTCGCGATCAATCCGCAGCCGTAACGGACAGGAGAGCCGTTATGGATAGAAGATTCGGCTATTCCACAGGACAACGGACTCAGGTGCCTTTATTTGTCGCTTTCCCCTTTATTCCAGGCCCCATGAACGATATAACGTCTCCTGAGTCCGTAACTGCTGAAAAAGTAAGATTTTTGGCAAAATAAGGGCTCCTCTGTCACTAGCGTTGCATAAAAGCTCCCACAACATTTGATTTAGATAAATTAACTATATTTGTGAAATTTTATTTTATTTTCATGGGCATAAACTGAAAAATCCCCTATTGTAAAGATGTAGGTCGTTATCCAACCCCAACTTTACAAAAGGAGACTCACCATGGATAACATACCTAAAATGACCGTCATTCGTCAATGCCTTTCTTTATTGCCTACCTTGTCCCCCACTTGCGTCCCTTTGGACTATGGGGTAAAAAAGCTGCGTACCCTCGCACTATTGCAGCTTTCGGTAACCGCTCATCTTTTGCGCTGGGAATCCTACCGCGAGTATGCGTGGCAGCTCGACGCTTCCCCTGATCTGCAGGAACTCCTAGGGCTTCCAAGCATTAGTGCTTCACAGGTCAGCCGGCGGATGAATCAGTTGCCTACGGCCTTGCTGGAACATCTGTTTTATGCCCTAACCCATCTTATCAAAAACCTGTCCCGTCCTGCCTCGAGCGGGCTGCTTCAGCGAGTCGGGCGGTTACTTCTTGTGGATGCCAGTTGCTTGAAACTTCCTGCCTTTTTGTCTGACTGGGCCCGGGTGACGCGGGACCGCTGCGGCGTTAAAATTCATGTCTCGTACGCGGTGACTTCCCCGGAACATACCTTCGTTCAGCACATGGTGCCTTCCACGGGGAATGTGAGTGACTACGAAGGATCGGATCTGTTGCTGCACGAGGAAGAGGTCACCTATGTCCTGGATCGCGGGTACGTATGCTACGAGCGGATGGACCGCTGGATTGAAGGTGGGCTGAATTTTGTGATGCGCATCGCCGACCACCATCAAGCCAATGTGCTCCACGAGCACCCCGTTCCGGAAGGAAGCCGCATCCTGCGGGACGCCACCGTCCAAATGGGGAGCGGATATACGGCGATGGAGCAACGCGTTCGTCTCGTCGAATTTACGGATGAAAAGGGACGATTGTACCGAATTGTGACCACGCAATGGGAGGCCTCCGCCGAAGATATCGCAGAGATATACAAGCACCGGTGGCTGATCGAACTCTTTTTAAGTGGCTGAAGCAGCATCTGCGGTTGGTTCGCTTGCAAAGTACCCAGCCGCAGGGAATCTGGAATCATTTGTACCTCTCTCTGATTGCCCATGCGCTGACACTGTACATTCGTTACACGCAAGCGCCGGAGAAAACAGAATGGGAAGTCCTCAAACGATTGCGAATTCATGCGGCCAAAGAGCACACGTGGGAAGAATTCATCCAGGAGCTCAATCGAAGGCCGACCCGAACGTCCAAAGGACGAAGAAAGACCGGGGCGAAGCGCAGAACACCGACACTCGACCATCCAGTAGCCTACACCAAAGCAGTCAACGAAAAACGGATCGTGGATCGGAAGCAGAAAAAAGCGGGTATCGAGCAGAACAAGAACAACAAATAAAGAGTGTTATGGAATAATATGGATGACAATGACCTACGCTTAAGAAAGGTCGTTCATTTTCTTCTTGACTGAATATATTGTGAAAATAATCACTAAATTCAATTGTCATTGCGGTTAATGTCAGTGTTTATGCAACGCTAGTGCTCCTCTGTCCGCTTCAGTCCGCGGATGGAGCCCCATCCTTTTGCATCGCTTATATCCTCTGAAGCTTCCAAGATATCCACATTTTTTTACTCTGTATAATTTCCTATACAATAAAAAATAAGGACCGCCATTTCAGTAAGCTTGGCGGTCCTCCTCTCTGACCAGGGTCTAGCTGCCCGGGCTGAAGCTATTGAACATTGGGAAGGGACAAAGCCTTGTCTGCATTCTGGATATCCATTTGCAGTTGTTGAGCCGGATCGTAGGCATTGTAGAACCCATTATTGCTCATGTAATTAAACACACGTTCGTGCAATCCTACAGCCTTGCCGAATTGTGCATTTAATGTACTTCTTACTTCCGGACTGGCGGACTCGGAGATAGCTGCCGCATAACTTTTCAGGCCGCTTTTGCAGGCCATCAATAAATCAGTGGCAATGACCTGATCCGTCATCGCGTTCATTCCTGTTAGATTTTCTACAATTGGATTCATCTTCTGCCTCCTAATTTTAGACGAGCAAAGCTCTGATTTGCTGAATGTCTTCAATACCTCCGCGGATGTCCTCCTGAATGATTTCTTTCAGCCCTGCATCCGACACCAACGGCAGCATGGTCTGACTTTTGGTCAGACAATTTGTTTTGAAAGTAAGCAGCTCATGCAACTCCAGCATTTCATGAACACCTAAACGGTTCGCCATGATATTCCCCTCCTTTCTCCCCAATTGTTATATCCCAAAGCCAAAATTATATTCACCGGAGCGGAAGATGCCCTACATAGTTGTCCGACCGTTTCATCCGGTCCATAATTAGGTCATAGTCTTGCTTATAGGGTGTAATATCCTGAACCCGCTTATGGGTTCTAATCAGGGTGGCTGTCCCATCCGTAAAGCCTTTTTTGCCGGGTACAAAAAGCACCTCGTCATTGAAGAAGGAGCCTGTGGGCAGGTAATAGCGCATGCCGACAATATTATGCCCGGCATTCATCAGATCCTGCCCAAAAGCCGTAAATCCCTCTTCCCCAAGGTCTATGCCCATAATATTGGCGATTGTCGGAAGAATATCAATTTGGCCGCCGGTCTGATCTACCGTTCTCCCTCTATGCTGGCCCGGCAAATGAATCAAAAGCGGCACATTAAAGGTGCTGATATGCTTATGATAGGGAATGTCCAAGCTATCACTGATCTTCTGGGGATTGTACTTTTTCTTATTCAGCCCGAAATGGTCTCCGTACACCACAAAAACACAATGATTCCACAGACCGGTTTGCTTCAGCTTACCGATGAAGGTCCCCAGGGCATAGTCCGCATAATGGACGGCCGTAAGATAATCCCCGAGGGTTGTTCCGTGTAACGGGCCACTCAGCTTCAGCCGCTTCCTCTCTTCCGGGATGGTATACGGAAAGTGGCTGGAGACGGTCACAAACTGGGCATAGAACTTCTGATTCTGCTTAGCCAGAGCATTCAGCTTATTGAACCCTACACGGTACAGCTCCTCATCAGAAGGCCCAAACCGGTTAAACTTCTCTTTGCGGAAATAGGGCTGATCATAGTAGGTATCAAAGCCCAGCGCAGGGTACATCTGATTCCTGTCCCAGAAGCTTACATCATTCACATGAAAGGTATCCGCAATATACCCCTGCTTATGCAGCAGCCTTGCCAGGCTGGGCAGCTTCCGGTTTCCGTATTTCGATGACATGGGCGCCGCGCCCACAGGGTAAATGGAGGTATTCACTGTAAACTCGGCATCCGCCGTATTTCCGCGTCCGATTTGCTGAAACAGATGGGGGAAATATAAGCTTTCTGACTTCAATGAATTCAGAACAGGAGTCAGCGGCTGGCCTTCAACCGATTGGTTCAGCAGGAAATTCTGGAAAGATTCCAGCTGAACCAGGATGAGAGGGCATCCTTTTCCGGCTCCGTAAGCTTTGGGGCCATCTGCATTCGGTTGATGCCATATCACAATGGTAATACCCACGAGGAATACGGCCATGATTATACAGGTTCTCCGAATAGAGAATATACCCAAGCTTCGCCTCTCCTCTCCATCCTGATCGCTTAGCGTGCGCGCTGCCGCAGCAGCGGGTTGCCTCTGACCCTCCCGGACTTCAAGGGCTTATCCTCCTTATTCCCGCCTTCGCTCGGCTTCACCGCGATCAGCGTCAGCAATCCGCCGACTGCGCCGGCAGCCGCCATCGTCCCGAACAGCACCCAGTGCCCCCGGGTCATCAAAAGCGAAACAACAGGCGGACCCAGTGCCACACCGATAAACCGCATACTGCTGTATAAAGAGGTAATCGTCCCCCGGTTTTCCTTCTCAATGCTTTCCGTAATCAAGGCATCCATGCAGGGCAAAGCCACCCCAATCCCGATTCCGCTTAGACTCAGAAAACCAACCATGAAAAAAATATTATTATTGAAGCCGGTAATGATCATGGCTGCCGTCAGCAGCACCATGCCCCCAAAACCAAGCCATTTCATAAGCGCTTTGTTTTGCCCGATGATTTTGCCGCTGCCATAAGAGGCCAGACACAGCAAAGCCAGCGGAACCGCCAGCACAAAACCCTTGGAGGAGCCGTGGAGATTGTATTTCGCTTCCAGGGTTTCGGATAAATAAAACAAGACCCCGAACGTAACAAACATACAGATTCCGCCTATCGCAAAAATGGCATAGAGCCAGCGTCCCCTTTCATGCAAAATATCCTTGACTTCCCCTAAAAACCGGCGCAGCGCTTTCTTCTCCGGCTGCTCCCCGGCCTCCGGTTTCTTGACCAGGAACACAACCAGCCCAAACGAGATCAGGCAAAGAATGGGGATTGCCATAAACGGGGCATACCACACCACTGTCCCCAAATAAGCGCCGAGAATGGGGCTGAGCACCTTGCCAAAGGTATTGGAGGTCTCCACGACACCCAGGCCTTTGCTGACTTCCTTCTCATCCTTGAACAAATCGCCAATAAAAGGAATAACAATCGGGAAGGCTCCTGCAGCCCCGATCCCCTGGATGAAGCGCCCGGCCAGTATGACCCAGTAGGCACTCACTCCATCCATAAACCACGCTGCGGCAACACAGCCGGCTCCGCCTAAAGCGGCAATAATCAAGCTGGGCAGAATAACCTTTTTCCGCCCAAAACGGTCGGATAAGTACCCGGCAATCGGAATCATCAGTATTGCAATTAGTCCGTAGACGGTGATAATCATACTGACCTGAAAAGCGCTGATCCCTAGCTCATTGGAGATTTGCGGCAGGATGGGCAGCAGCATCGAGTTGCCCAATGTCATGATCAGCGGGATGGAGGCCAGTGCCGCCAGAGCCCCTTTCTTTCCCTTCATGGTAGAACCACCTTTGTCGTTATTCACATGTTGATATTGTGGTTTCTTCTGGGCGATTTATACACACATATCCAGGAAAAATGTCCCTGAGAGCCTATTTTTCTTGTCCTATAACCCTGCCTGGAAGAATAAACTAGCTACAGAATAGTAAAAGGAGGGCGGGGACTATTAATGTATTCATAGGGTATATCTTTTTGGGGCTCTCCCTTTCGGCTCCGATTGGTCCGATTAACGCCGCACAATTGGACAAGGGTATCCGCGGGGGCTTTCTGCATGCCTGGTTAGTGGGGCTGGGAGCTATAAGTGCAGATATCATTTATATGCTCCTGGTATATTTTGGAGTCATCCATCTGCTGGATGCGCCGTTTGTCCGGGCTTTTCTATGGCTGTTTGGGTTCTTTGTGCTGGTATACACAGGTGTGGAAAGCATCAAAAGTGCAGGGATGATTACTGCTTCGGAAATGAGAGACAGCGAAGCCTCCCTCGCCAAATCTTATCTGGCAGGCTTCCTGATGTCTCTATTTAATCCGCTCTCCATCCTGTTCTGGCTGGGAATTTACGGCTCTATCCTCGCCAAAGCGGTCAGCGAATATCCTCTTCAGCAGCTGCTGATTTACAGCGGGGCTATTATTCTGGGAATTCTTCTCTGGGATGTATGCATGGCGGCAGCCTCCAGCGTGTTCCGCAAATTGCTGACGGCACGGGTGCTTAAGGCCATCTCCGTGCTGTCCGGCCTCTCACTGGTCGCCTTTGGATTTTATTTTGGAGTACAAGCCGTGCGGATGCTGTTTTTCCATTAGAGCCTGCTCTTGCGCTTGAGAATGCCTATGATCCTGAAGCGCGGTCCTCCTGCCAGCCCGTCATGCCGGGCTTCCGCGTGTTCATGTGCAGGTCCGTCTTCAGAAGATGTGGCCTGGCCTTTGCTGCGGACCTTATGAACAATGAGGTCAGTCCCTACAATCAGCGCTACGAGCAGCAAGCTGATGTAGAATCCAGGGCGGCTGAGCTTGTGAAAAAGAGTCCCGGCAACGGCCAGAACGATGAGTACCAGCCCGGTCCAGCGTTTCAATCCGCTCCATTTCACAGGCTTCAGCAGCTTCCCTGAAGACAGCAAAATAAAAGACCAGTTATATAAAAGCATCAACCCGGCTGCCGTAGTGATGTATTCATAGACTTTCCCCGGGAGCAGCAGAGACATCACGATTGCGGCAATTAACCCCCCGGAAATCAGACACAGGGCGTACAGCGGATATTTTCCCTTCAGCTTCCTGGAGAACAGCCGGGGCGCATCGCCCTCCTGTGCCAAGGTAAGCATCATTGATGTCACGGCGTAGAGCGAAGCGGTCATCGTTGAAAATCCGGCGATGATCAGTACACCGTTGAACAAATGCGGCACAAAGGCCAGATGATCGCTTCTTAAGGCAAGCACAAACGGGCTTTCTTTGGGATTAAAAGCGCTTAAAGGCACCATGGTCACCGCCAAGCCGATCGAGATGACATAGACGGCCGTCAGCGTCAGCAGCATCACCTTTCCCGCCTTCGGCGCCTCCTCCGGTTTGTTCAGCCGGTAAGACATAATTCCCAGTACTTCAATGCCGCCATAGGCGTAAAAAGCAAACAGAAATGCCGACCACAGGCCTATCCCGCCGGCTGGAAACAATGCCTTAGCCGTAAGCGGAAGCTTTGGTGTATATTTGCCGCCCCCGATCCATCCCGCCAGCAAAGCCGCTGCCAAAACCATAAACATGAGGATGGCCGCCACCTTGATGACCGCCAGCACATTTTCGACACGGTCAAACCCTTTATTGCCGAAGAAGACAATCAACAGCCCCAGCAGGCCAAAGCCTGCGGCGAAGATCCACATAGGCACTGCCGGAAACCAGAACCGGGAAAAAATAGCCAAGGCGGTCAGCTGGCTGCCCATGATCAGCAGCTCCGAGAACCAGTACACCCAGCCGCTGGCAAAGCCCGCCCAGCTCCCAAAGGCTTTTTTGGCATAGGAACGGAAAGACCCCTGCTCCGGATGATCCGCCGTCATTCTGGATAAGGCGTCAAATACAACATAAGTACCTGCGGCGGCAAGAATATACACCAGCAAAACCGCCGGTCCTCCAATGGAAATCGCCAGACTGGACCCCAGAAAGTAACCGGTGCCAATGGTACCCGCAACGCCCAGCAGACTTAGCTGCCACCATTTCAGTTTTTTGCCGTCTTTTTCCTTCCCTGAAGCTTTATCCAAATCCATTCATTCCTCGCCTGTTTGGGATTTTAAATGCTCACCATCCTTAGGCTACCCACACCTGTTAGTTTTCATTATCGGCCAGGCATTTAACATTACATTCCATGATGCTATGATGATGTACGGAAGGAGGAATAGCTCTGATGAACACTAGCCAATATGAGAACCTTGTGCCGAATGTTTTTCTGTTCGTCGACCGCAAATGCTTTCCGGACTGGGAGATTGCCAGAAGTCAAATTGATTTCCATGATCTGACGTTCATCCTTGAAGGCCGGGCGGATTATTACATTAACGGCCAGAAGTTTACCATAGAGGCAGGCGACATGCTCTACGCGCCTTCCGGCAGCATCCGCGAAGCCCGGACCTGCAAACAGTCTCCAATGCATTCCAATGCCTTTAATTTTTGCTGGGAAGGACCGGATAATCATGTGCAGCTGCCTTTTCAGACGGTTACAAGAAACTGGAGGACCAAAGAAATTATGGACGATATCCGGGAATTCTCCCATGTGTGGATGGGCAAGCAGCCGTTCTACCGGATGAAGGCCCGGGCTGTTTTCCAGCTGATCGTGTACCGGCTGCTTAGCATCGCCCACCATCAGGAGGCGCCGCTGGTTGATCCGAGAGTCCATAAAGTGATGGCCTATATCATGGACCACTATTCGGAGAACGTGACCATTGCGGACCTGGCCGCAGGGGTCGGCCTGAATCCCGTATACCTGGGTAAGCTGTTCAAGCAGAACACTGGCCTGACCTGCAAGGAATTCATGAATAAAGTGCGGGTGAACAATGCGGAGATGATTTTGTCGGCAGGCGGTTTCAATGTGTCGGAGGTCGCAGAGCATTGCGGGTATCATGATGTTGCTTATTTCAGCAATGTATTCAAAACCATAAAGGGCTATCCCCCGTCATCGGCGCTGAAATAACGGAGGACATCTCGGCAAGGAGAACATCTTCTGCTCTCCCGGCTGCCCAATAATTATTAATGTCCGGTATACCCCGTACAGAAGCTCTCTTCAGGTCCCAGGTATGAATAAGGCAGCGGACCAGCGGACAAAACCAGCTTTTGCAGCACCAGTCCCGCATCCAGGCCGTAGAAACGGAGGGTATGCAGCCCTTTGGCCAGCACATGAGCAGTGGCCGGGGTATGAATATTGTCCATCACGCCCCGGCACCACGGTTCATTATCATGATTGCCGCCCTCATAGCCCACCGGCAGGGCGTCTGCAACCACCGGCGTTCCGTTATCCAGGCTTACTGCATATTTCAATCCGCTGGCCGGTGAGAGATGATTCGTCGGGGCAATATAGGCCGTCAGGGTGTATTCCCCATCCTTACGCACCAGAATCCGGTACTCCAGATAAGGCGCCTGCTCCGGCTGGGCAAAAGACACGCCGTCCGGGAACATTTTGACCGAGGATAACGAGCGCCCATAGTTCCCGATGATCTTCCACTCAACCCCGGATCTTGACACCCGGCTTAGCGCATGTTCCGCCTCTATGGATACGCTCTGATGAGCTTCAATAAAGGTCATCGGCGGCACATCCTGAAGGCTGGTCCAGTCCACAGCCACCTTCACCTTTACGGCTGCTCCCGCACCCGAGAGCGTAATTTCACCAGAAGCCGCCTCCCGAGGCCCAAGCTTTTCCCAATCCACAACCGCCTGAATGGTCGTTCCCGTGTCAATCCACCCCCGGGTTTGCTCCAGCTTGATCCAATCTGCGCTGCACTCCGCCTGATACTCAAATCCCGTTTCTCCGCCATTGCTGATCGTAATGTCATAGGTTTCTTTCAGCAGATTGGTAAAGGCCGGGAGGCAGGCCGTCCCTGATACATATCCTTGCTCTGTCCCCTCTACATCAACAATCATCAGCGGGCCTTCGACAGGAGTTAACGTGCTCACCTCCGGATATTTCCACCCTTCGGCATCCCAGTGGACATAGCCTACATGAGCCGAGCTCATCATGCCCTGCCATTTGCCTCCAGAGATGCCGGTATTATAGACCTGCTGCAGATGTTTATCCCGCTCGATGGCTTCATTTGTCAGATTGGCATAGGTGTTGGCAAGCACGCTGCCCCTTTGTGCATATAATTTGTTCAGTCCCGCGAAGATGTTCATTTTGACCACATTGGCTGAAGCTGCGGCAGGATAGTAGACAAGCTGATAATAGGCATCCTTGTGCTGTTCGGCAATCAACGCGTACCAAGTATCCGCAGCCTGCTCAAGCTCTGTCGCCTGCTTCAAGACCCGCCCGGCCTCATGATAATGGAGCAGACTAAAGGTTGCGGGCGTGACGATTTCCGGTTTGCGCCGTCCGTTCATCCGGGTGTAACCGGATAAGATCTGCGCGGTTCCTTCTACTGCATCCGGCTCCAGAGTATGGCCGAACTGCTGCTCCACCCACCGCTTGGTATACTCCCCGGTCCGGTTAGCCGCACCCGTGCCCCAAGCCTCAAAGTCATAGGCCAAATCCAGAAAGTAGGATACCGGCAGCTCCATCGGCTTCAGATCCCCGGCATTGACGATCCATACATCCCGGATGCCATAATTGAACGCCATGGACATCTGCTCCCACACCTTCTCCAGCGGAATGGTATTCACCCATTCATAGGAAAACGGACCGCCGTGATAGTCAAAATGGTAATACATGCCCCAGCCTGCACTGCGGCGCTGTTCGTGGGCTTCCGGGATTTTGCGGAGATTGCCAAAATTGTCGTCCGCAAGCAGAATGATAACATCATTTAAGACGTCCCAATCCTTCAGGCCCTCCACCCCGGCAGTACCATACCAATACTTCTCCACTTCCTTGTAGACGGCGAGTATTTGTGGCATATGGTCGAGATTATATTTCCTCAGCAGCGCTTTTTGCGTCAGGATGATGTCCTTAAGCAGCTCAATATTCTCCCGGTCGGAGCCTTCCAGTGCAGAATCAGCTTCGCCCCGCATGCCGAGGGTAATCAGGTTGTGGAAATTCCCGTTGCGCCTGATCCCATCTTCCCAAAAAGCGGTTATCGCTTCTTTGTTCCGGGCAAAGTCCCACAGGTTGCTTGTTCCGTACTGATGGTATACCTTTTGCCATTCGCTGCCTGCCCGGAACAAGGGCTCATGATGGGAGGTTCCCATAATAATGCCGTATTCCTCAGCATGCCTGGCGTTAGCCAGCGGGCTGCTTTTGCCGTTCAGGCTGAACTCGGCGCTCCACATCGCAGGCCATAGATAATTCCCTTTCAACCGGAGAATCAGCTCAAATACCTTGTCGTAAAACTCTTCATTAAAATCCCCAAACGCATGGGTAACCCAAGAGCCAAGCGACGGCCAGTCGTCATTGAGAAAAATACCTCTGTATGTCACGGATGGCTCCTTAGAAGTTATATTCAGCAGGTTGGTAGAAATAGCCAGCAGCGGTTTCTTCTCCGGGACAACATCCGCCCAGTAGATCCAAGGACTGACTCCGATCCTTTCCGAAATGGAATAGATGCCGTAGATCGTCCCCCGCTTATCGCTGCCCGCAATAATGAGCGCCTGCCCGACTCCCGCAACAGGCCGTTCAACCACCTGAATCCGGTAGCACTCCCGCTTGCCTTGAATCCCGGATACCTCCAGGGTCCCGTCCGCAATCAACCGGTCAATAAGCTCATTGCTGCCGATAGTCCCGGCAATAACGGCCGTTCCAGCCAGCTCACCGGTTTCTGTGCAAAGGTCAGGTTGGGTACCGGTCACCAGGTGTACATCTGCCGCAAAAGATCCGGCCACCCGGCGCAGCCCGGTATAATCCTCCCCCTTGGGATCTATGTAAATTGGAGTTGCTTTTCCCTCCTTCACAAGTGTAAATTCCTGCAGCGGCGCGGATTGTGGCTGTTCCGCTTCCCGCGGGTTCCCCGGTGCTCCGACCGCCGGTGTACCCAATGCGTGATTCGGTATCATCGAAATCTCTCCCCTTGGCATTGTTAATTTCGTAATGTAGGCATTTCCTATGGCAAACTCTAAGGATAACGCTTTCGCTCCGCAGTTAACGAAACTAGATATCAGATTCATCCTACATAGGCACATTATAAAGGTAAGCGGTTTCAGCCTCCATGCGTAAACTAGCAACTTTTTGTAATAACTAAATAGAAAGAAGTAGAAACGGCTACGCCGTCCTTATTAGGAGCCTATGCTTCCGAAGCAGCGATACAGAGTATCGCTTTCAGGTACCCGTTTCAGCGAGAAATAGAAGGATAATTTATTGCGTGAAGCATATAAATTTCTATATTTGAACAAAATCACCCTGGCGGGTGAATAACTCAGCATGGGGCTTACGGCCGCAGGGATTCCTACCACTCTTAAATCAACGGAGGCATGCTGAAGGCGGACCGCCCCATTCCTTCGCGAGCTATCCGCAGCCGTTACGGACAGGAAAGACCTTATTGAGAGAAGATTCGTCTATTCCGCAGGACTAACGGACTGAGATGCCTTTATTTGTCCCTTTCCCCTTTATTCCTGGCTCCATCGAACGTTATAACGGCTCCTGAGTCCGTAACTGCTGAAAAAACAAGATTTTTGACAAAATAAGTGCTCCTCAGTCCGCTTCAGTCCGCTGCTGGAGCCCCATCCTTCTGCATCGCTTATATCCTCTGAGGCTCCCAAGATATCCACCTTTTTTTACACTGTATAATTTCCTAATACAATTAAATTAGGGGTAAGTCGCTTCCCCCAAAGCATATAAATTCTTATCTTATAAAAAAAACGGAGCAGCCCTTAACAATTGCTGTAAGGGTTTCTCCGTATGGGTGGATTAGTATAGATGCGGCGAAGATGGGGGTGGATGGGATAGGCGAGTCTGGGGGGGGCGAGTCCAGATGGGGTAGTCTGGGATTGGTGCGTTCGGGTTGGGCTTGTCCAGCCCCCTTCTAGATATCCATGTCCTTGCCTGTATAGTCCACGAACCTGAATCGGCCTTGCGGAACAGTGCGCTGTTCTATCAGGCTGATAATGCCCCGGGCGCTGCGGCGCGGGTCTGTCGGTGCCTCTGCCCCGCCCATGTCCGTATGCATCCAGCCGGGATGCACACTGAGCACCTGTATGCCGCGTTCCTGCAAATATACATGCAGCTGCTGTGAGAACATATTCAGTGCCGTTTTGGAAAGGGCATAGGGATAGTCACCAGGGTACGCATTGGAGATACTTCCCGCTTCGGAGGAGATGTTGATGATCGAGCCTTCCGGTTCCGTGAGGAGCGGCAGTAAATGCTTCACCACCCGCATCGGCCCGTACAAATTAATATCCATCGTGGTCAGCATATCCTGCAGATCCAGCGCTTCAATCTGTGTGTCTCTGGCGGTCAGGACCGCCGCATTATTAATAATCGCGCCGAGCGTCCGTCCTTGCCCTTTCAACGCCGCGGCCAGCGTAGCAATTCCCGCTTCGTCCGTCACATCCAGTGCGGCTATGATCAGCTTCGCTCCATGGATTGCAACAAGTTGAGCCAATGCCTCCGGTTCCTGCCCGGGATGGCGGACTCCGGCGATGACTCCATGCCCGCGCTCCAGCGCTTCGGCAGCCAGCTCAGCACCCAGCCCCCTCCCGGCACCGGTAATTAGAATATTCAAAGTGCATCCTCCTGTCTTTACATCCGCTAGTTGTTGTCGTTCTCCAGCAGTTCCACCAGCACCTTCAATTCCTTGAACGTATCCATATAAGCATAACGCCCTCCGGTATACTCCCCCTTCTGCTGGAGCGGGAAGCCCTTGCCTTCAAGCAGCATGATCTTTTCCTTCATTCCTTCAACGACAAAAGCAATATGATGCGGACCTTCCCCATGCTCATTCAGGTAATCGCGCCACGTGCTCGGGTGATGATCGGGTTCAATCAGCTCCAGCTGCAGGGAACCCATATCGAAAAAAGCGAGCTTGGCCCGCGCTTCCGTCTTCCCGCCGTTATACCGGGTCTGAGCAATATCTGCCGTATCCGTCACAACAATATCCGGCTTTTCCAGTCCAAAAAAGTCTGCATATGCCCCGCTAACCTTCTCAATGTCGTTCACCAGAATTCCAATCTGTGTAATCACATGATTGCCCAGCCATCCTGACATGCATCATAACCTCCTTCTATTCTGACCAGTCTACCATACCTGCACGATGAAAAGGCTGTCAAGCCTGTGGGGGGAGGGCGGTTGCGGGCGGACCAGAGGTCAAATCTGGTAAATATTAGATTTTTTGTTTCGGTTCATTGGCGTCCGGTTATTTAATGGAATGTCTACAATACATCAAGGGGTGAAGAGCGATGGACCTTAAAAGAAGATCACGCCTGATGCAGCAGTTTATTTTTGTCGGGCCAACTTCGCTGTTTTTCTTTGTGATTGTACTGGTTCCATTCTTTTTGGGGCTTTACTACTCGTTTACCAGCTGGAACGGAATCTCGCGGCATGTCGAGTGGACCGGGCTGCGGAACTATATCCATATTTTCACCAAGGACCCTTCTTTCCTGAATTCATTCTGGTTCACGGCCAAGTTCACTTTTTTCGGCCTCGTGCTGACGAATCTGCTTGGCTTCATGCTCGCTTATGTGCTGACCCGCAAGCTGTTTACGCGCAATGTGCTGAGAACGGTATTTTTTGTCCCCCATGTCATTGGCGGCTTGCTGCTCGGGTTCATCTGGCAGTTTATCTTCGTCAGAGGGTTCGCCTCGGTGGGGCAGGCTACCGGCTGGTCCTTTTTTAATCTGCCGTGGCTCGGTACGGGAGTTACATCGTTTTGGGCTATAGTAATCGTTTTTGTCTGGCAAAATGCGGGTTATCTCATGGTGATCTACATCTCGGCCATCAACAACGTTCCGCAGAGCCTGATCGAAGCCTCCAAAGTGGACGGAGCCGGACGGATGCAGGCCTTGCGCCATGTTACCATTCCGCTGGTGATGCCGGCTGTAACCGTTTGCCTGTTCCTGTCCATCTCCTGGTCCTTCAAGCTGTTCGACCTGAACCTGTCGCTGACCAAAGGCGGCCCCTTCAAAGCCACCGAGTCAGTCGCGCTCAATATCTACAACGAGGCCTACACGATCAGCAGGTTTGGGATGGGTTCGGCCAAAGCGATGATTTTCTTCGTTATTGTCGCCGTCATCTCGCTGCTGCAGGTTAGGGCAACCAAGAAAAGAGAGGTGGAGCTGTAATGGAGACAACCGCCAAGAAATTCAATGTCCCCCTGCTGCTGACTGAACTGCTGATGATTCTGCTGGCTCTTGTCTTTCTGGTTCCGTTTTATTTCCTGCTGGCCAATTCGGTCAAAAGCTACAGCGAAATTCTGTCGGATTCCTCCGCGCTGCCCACCGTGTTCCAGTGGAATAACTACGCCGAAGCCTGGAAAGCTACTGATTTCCCGCACGCCTTCCTGAACTCTTTGGTCGTCACGGTGACCAGCAATGTGCTGCTGGCCTTTCTCTGCTCCATGTGTGCCTATAAAATGGTCCGCAACAACAGCAGGTATAACCGCATTCTTTATGTGGCTCTCGTGGCGGCGATGGTCATTCCTTTTCAGGCGATTATGATCCCGCTGGTGCAGATCGTCAGCCGGCTGGGTGTGATGGATTCGACGGCCGGCCTGATTCTGGCCTACTTGGGTTTTGGTGCTCCCATGACCGTCTTTCTTTTCCATGGATTTGTGAAATCCGTCCCGATCGATATCGAGGAGGCTTCGCGGGTGGATGGAAGCAGCCCTTACGGCACCTTTTTCCGGGTCGTTCTGCCGCTGATGCAGCCGATCATCGTTACCGTCATTATCCTGAACACCCTGTGGATCTGGAACGATTACCTGATGCCTTCGCTCATTCTGCAGGCCCCGGCGCTCCGCACCATTCCCATCGCCACCTACACTTTCTTCGGGCAGTATACGAAGCAGTGGGATCTGGCGCTTCCAGGTCTGGTGCTCGGGATTACGCCGGTGGTCCTCTTTTTCCTGCTGATGCAGAAGTATATTATTGAAGGCATTGCCCAAGGCTCTGTCAAGGGCTGAGAATAGCAGTAACTTTCAGGCAGAGAGGATGAATGAATATGAGAAAAAGCCGTGGACTTCTCCTCGCCTGCTCCCTGCTGCTGGCTGCGCTGACAGCCGGCTGCGGACGCGGCACGGACGAGGCGGGCGGAATCAAAACCGTGCATATCTACCAGTTCAAAGTCGAAATATCCGAAGCGCTGGCTAAGCTGAAGACTGAATTCGAGAAGGAACACCCGGACATCCGGCTGGAGATTCAGAGCGTCGGCGGCGGCAGCGACTATGGCGCCTCCCTGCGGGCGAAGTTTTCTTCCGGGGATAAGCCGGATATCTTCACCATCGGCGGCAATAATGAACGCGATATGTGGCTGGAATATCTGGAGGACCTGAGCGGGGAAGCCTGGGCCAGGGATGTGAAGCCGCTGGCCGCTGAACAAATGACCGTAAACGGCAAACTGTACGGCATGCCGATGAATTTGGAAGGGTACGGCTTCATTTATAATAAGGATCTGTTCAAGCAGGCCGGAATTACCCAAAAGCCGCTCACCCTGACCGCGCTGCGGGAGGCGGCTGAAAAGCTGAAGGCCGCGGGCATCACACCTTTTGCCAACGGGTATCAGGAATGGTTCGTGCTCGGCAACCACAATGTGAACATAGCCTTCGCCCAGCAGCCCGATCCTGAAAGCTTCATCGCCGGTCTGACGGACGGCACCAAGCACTTTGCCGGAGATCCCGTGTTCTCCAAGTGGCTTGATCTGCTGGACCTGACGGTAGAATACGGCAACAAGAACCCGCTCTCGACTGACTATAATACCCAGGTCACTATGGTGGCCAGCGGGGAGGCAGCGATGATGCAGCAGGGCAACTGGACCCAAGGCCAGATCGACGGCATTGACCCGGATCTGAATCTGGGCATCCTGCCGATGCCGATTGACGATACGCCGGATGACAACGACAAACTCTATGTAGGGGTCCCAAGCAATTGGGTCGTCAACAAGTTCTCCCCGTTAAGAAGGAGGCCAAAGTCTTCCTCAACTGGCTGGTCACTTCCGAAACGGGCAAAAAGTATATCACCAAGGAATTCCAGTTCATTCCTGCGCTCGACAGCATTCAGGGAACCAAGGAGGATCTGGGTGCCCTTGGTTCAGAGGTGCTGGAATATACGGATAAGGATCAGGCCTTGACCTGGAACTGGTCGCGTCTGCCTAACGGCATGCCGCAGGAATTATCCAGCAGCATCCAGGGTTATCTCGGCGGCAAGCTGACCAAAGAAGGAATGCTGAAGGAGTTCCAGGTCAACTGGGATAATCTCAGTGTGCAGTAATGGAGGTACGGCTGGACGAAATCCGGTTGTTGATTTCAGAGTGCCAAGGAGCATCCTGGGCGTGATTTTTCCTTCTGATTGTGCCTGTACTTTCTTTTGAGCGTGACTGATCGTGACACCATTTCCACTACCTTCTGCTGTACAGAGTGCAATAGATTCTATTTTTCCGCTGAATTTAGGAGAATCTGCTGTATAAAGTGCAATTGAACACTCCATGATCTTTATTTGCAGGAGATTCGAATCGACTCGGCGCATAAGCGGCTCGATAGGCCATCTTAGCTTTTCAGGCCAGCATGAAAGAATTATATGCTTGTACGCTTGCGGTATTCTGCCTGTATTCAGCCACACCCTGCTGCTGCGGAGAGGCCAAGTCGTGCAAAGCGGCCTGACCTCTGAAATTCTGACAGCCGGGGTGCTGAGCGATTTCTTTGAATCCGAAGTGATCGTGGAACGGCATGTAGACCGGGTCTATGTGCGTGCCGCTCAAAATTGACCGGCAGGACTGATTTCTTACAGCTCTTGTCCTCCCTGATAGACCGTTTCGTCCTGACGAACCTCCCTGCCCGCTGCTTTGGCTTGCTCAAGCAGCTTGGTAGCGTCATCTTGCGGCCTATATCCGATTAAGTCCTCCAGGTAACCGATGTTGTAATAGTTGTCGCTATTCGCAGAGGTACCGTATAGATTCAAATATTTCAGCCCCTCATCCGCTTCAATGCAGCAAACGATCAGTTGCAGCATGTCGCGTTCAGAAATCCAGATATGCCCCGCGCGTTCCGAATGAGGACGGTCGTCCCCGGGAAAGTTGCCGATTCGGATATTGAAAGATGAGATTTTGCCTTGGTCGGAATATAGGCGACCAAGCAGTTCAATATAGCATTTGCTCAGCCCGTAAAAGCTATCCGGCCGGTAAGGGTCCGTCGGCTCCGTTTTTTCATCTGTCTTATAAAAGCCGGTAGCATGGTTGGAACTGGCGAATACCATGCGCCGCACTCCGTTTTGCACCGCCGCTTCAAACAACTTGTACGCCCCACTCACATTTCCCGGCAGCACCTTTCCCAGGAAATCTTCATTATCCTTGATCCAGGCGAAATGAAGCACCGTATCGACACCCTGTGTCAACTCCGCCAGATGTGCTTCATCTGCGACATCCATTTGGAGGATCCCTTGTGATTCATCTGCTTGTATATCCGCACCCGCAACATCATACCGGCCGTTTTCCTGCAGCCCCCGGTAAATCACATTTCCTATTCTGCCCGCCGCTCCCGTTATCAATAGTTTACGTTTCACTGGTCACAAGCCCCTTTCCCGTTCCCGCCTTACACGAACTGGTTAACTGTTAGTTATTACCCGCAGGGATAAGGAAATATACAATGAATTCTACTATGATATCGCTGCAGCTCCTTACAATTTATTCGGATTTATTTCGAGCGGAGCGAAGTGATCTGTTTCGCAAGATAAGAAGGCGTATACGGCATGTCATTCCGCAGCCAGGCGATAATTGTACCAATCAAGGCGGCGGAGCCGTACCAGGTCGCAACATCCTTCTGTATAGATACTTGGGAAGTGTCGGCGGCACCCACCCTTTTCTCCACCCGTGCAGCAATCATATCAGCAATCAGATTGAACAGGCGATCCGAAAAAATCGAGCTTCGTCTTGAGGTAAGCACCGTCTTGTAGAATCTCGCATTTTCGGCAATATACTTAAGCAGGTTCTCAAGGACGGGCCAGTCCTCATGTTCTCCCGGCTCCGAATTCCCCGCATCATTGCTGTTCACTACCCTGGTTATGTCCTCGACCATTTCATCCGCCATCTTTTCCAGCATATCCGGGATATCCTTATAATGAAGATAAAAAGTAACCCGGTTAATTTTGGCCCGCTCTGCAATCCGGTTTACCGATATTTTCTGGACATTCATTTCTTCCATCAGTTCCACAACAGCATCTTTAAGCAGCTCACGCGTTCGGACTACACGGGGATCCGTACGGGGCGTTGTATGATTCATCCTGCTCTCTCCATTCTTCTACCTTTTACAGGTAGACTACATTTTCTTCAAATTTGTAGTTTTTCAGGCTGAAAAGCTACATATATCAACCGATTGTAAACTAATAAACACTTTCACGAAAATCGTTGCTTGCTTGCATGAAAATTTCATCTATAATCAACTTTATACATTGTAAACTATACAACACATTGTAAATTTAGTCTATGATCGGCGATTTGAAAGGATGGAGTGGAGTGAGTAACAAGACAGAAGCAATAAGCAGTTCCGTGAAAAAAGGCCCCATATTGTTCATTATGATTTTGGGCGCCTTTCTGGCGACACTGAACCAGACGGTTATGAGCGTTGCCACGCCGGAACTAATGCATGATTTTAATATTACGGCTGCTACGGCGCAATGGCTGACCACCGGCTATATGCTGGTTAACGGGGTACTCATCCCGATTACAGCCTTTCTGATGCAGCGGTTCACCACGCGTGAGCTGTTCCAGAGCTCGATGTTTATATTTTTGGCCGGAACGGTTGTATCGGCCCTGGCATCCAGCTTCCCCATTCTGCTGACCGGGCGAATGATTCAGGCCGCCGGCGCCGGGATTATTATGCCGCTGCTTACCAACGTCATCTTAACCCTCTTCCCCGCGAAAAACGGGGAGCAGCCATGGGTATGGTCGGGTTAGCCATTATTTTTGCACCTGCAATCGGCCCTACGCTGGCCGGATATATTTTGGAGCATTATTCATGGGAGACTATGTTTTACGGGATGCTCCCGCTGACTGCCATTGTAATTATCTGCGGATTTATCTATTTGAAGAATGTAGCGGAACGCTCGTACCCCAAAATTGACCTGGCCAGCGTCATCCTCTCCACCATCGGCTTCGGAACATTGCTGTATGGCTTCAGCCGGGCAGCCAGCGCCGGATGGTCGAGCGCAGAGGTAATCGCTACTCTGGCAGCCGGTGTCCTGTCGCTCGGTTTGTTCACCTGGCGGCAGCTGGCTTCTTCCAGACCGCTGCTTGATCTCCGGGTCTTTAAATACAACATGTTTTCGTTAACTACTATTATTAGTATCGCAGTTACGATCATCATGTATGCGGATATGATGCTCCTGCCTCTGTATCTGCAGAATGCCCGCGGCTATACAGCGATGGAATCCGGCTTGCTGCTGCTTCCCGGCGCGCTTGTCATGGGGCTGCTGATGCCGGTCACCGGCAAGCTGTTCGACCGGTTCGGAGCCAAATGGCTTGCCGTCACCGGTCTGCTGATCACCATTGTAACGACTCTGAGCTTTGTGAACCTGACGGATTCGACCAATTACACGTACCTGGTGCTGATGTCAACCGGCCGGCGGATCGGGATGGCATTGCTGCTCATGCCTATTCAGACCTTAGGCTTGAATCAACTGCCTTCCAAGCTGAATGCGCACGGAACGGCGATCTCCAATACGATCCGGCAAGTAGCGGGTGCCGTTGGAACTTCCCTGCTCGTCACCGTGATGACCAGCCGTACCACAACACACTTGATGGATATGATGGCTGCAGGGGGAGCAAAAGGGGCCTCTAAGGAACATATGATTATGGAAGCTTCTATCCAGGGGATCAACGATGCCTATCTCGTCATTGTAGGTATCGGCATTATCGGCTTGCTGCTGGCCTTCTTCATCAAACGGGTCGGGCAGGCTTCCGAGCAGGAGCCCGGAGCGCAGCTGAAGCAGGCTATTGCTGAAAAAGCGTGAGGGCTGCAAAAATGGCTCCAGAATCAAAACCACCCGTCCAACGGGTGGTTTGCTCTGAGGCTATAAGCCTCTGGTGCCGGCTAGCGTCTAAAGGCGCTGGCTTTCACTTCGTTCAAGCCACTATGCCTTTGCCTCTTTTGCTTCCCCTGAAGGGGTCCTTGGACTACTGGCTACCCCTTAAAGGGGTTCTCATACTCTTTCACACTCAGTTTATCCAGCGCAATATCGTGGCTTTCCTGCTCTTGGATATACTTTCTAATTGTTGCCTCATTGAGACCTACAGTGCTTACATAGTATCCTTCTGCCCAAAAATGACGATTCCCGTACTTGTACTTCAAATTTGCATGCTTATCGAAGATCATCAGCGCACTTTTCCCTTTCAGATATCCCATAAAACTTGAGACGCTCATTTTCGGCGGAATACTCACCAGCATATGAATATGATCCGGCATGAGGTGCCCTTCGATAATTTCTACCCCTTTATAGCCACAGAGTTGCTTTAGAATATCACGGATACTTTCCTTGTATTGATTGTAGATCACCTTTCGTCTATACTTTGGGGTGAATACGATATGGTATTTGCACATCCATTTGGTGTGTGCCATACCTTCTCTGGCTTGTGCCACAAAAATCACCTTCTCCTTTCGTTAGACATAGTAGCTTGAACAACTCTATTATAACGAATGAGTTTAGGTGATTTTTTGCTATAAGCCTGGACTACTCCACCCGCATAGCAGGTGGTTTTTTGTTTCGCACGCTTCGCGTACTCAACGGGCTGAAGCCCCTAATCATAACCACCCGTCCAACGGGTGGTTTGCTCTGAGGCTATAAGCCTCTGGTGCCGGCTAGCGTCTAAAGGCGCTGGCTTTCACTTCGTTCAAGCCACTATGCCTTTGCCTCTTTTGCCTACCCCTGAAGGGGTGCTTGGACTACCAGCTACCCCTTAAAGGGGTTTTCATACTCTTTCACACTCAGCTTATCCAGTGCAATATCGTGACTTTCCTGCTCCTGGATATACTTTTTAATCGTTGCTTCATTGAGACCTACCGTGCTTACATAGTACCCTTCTGCCCAAAAATGGCGATTCCCGTACTTATACTTCAAGTTTGCATGCTTATCGAAGATCATGAGCGCACTTTTCCCTTTCAGATATCCCATAAAACTCGAGACGCTCATTTTCGGTGGAATACTCACCAACATATGAATATGATCGGGCATGAGGTGTCCTTCGATAATCTCTACTCCTTTGTAGCCACAGAGTTGCTTTAGGATATCTCGGATACTTTCTTTGTATTGATTGTAGATCACCTTTCGTCTATACTTTGGGGTGAATACGATATGGTACTTGCACATCCACTTGGGTTGTGCCATGCCTTCTCTGGCTTGTCCCACAAAAACCACCTTCTCCTTTCGTTAGACATAGTAGCTTGAACACTCCTATTATAACGATCGCATCAGGTGGTTTTTTGCTATAAGCATCACTACACCACCCGCATAGCAGGTGGTTTTTTGTTTCGCACGCTTCGCGTACTCAACTGGCTAAAGCCACTAAACAAAAACGGCTGTGCCGTCCTCCACGGGACAGCGCAGCCGTCTTGGTTCTAGCGTTACCTGGAGAACGATTCCCCATGAATCCTACGGCAACACTTTAAGTGGAAAAAGGTTAACTAATTTGCCGGAGTACCCTACCCTCGGGTAGATGAAGTGGAAAAAGGGACACTAATTCAGCCCATTTCGCCATTGGACCGGAAATGTGGCCCAATTAGATTTACTTTTTCCACTTAAACCTCAGAATTTCTTATTTTTCGGAAAAATAAGTTCCCTTTTTCCAACTAGCACCTGCGAAGAAGCCGGTAAAGACGGATCGCCCTATTCCTTCGCGATCGATCCGCAGCCGTTACGGACAGGAGAGCCGTTATGGATAGAAGATTCGGCTATTCCGCAGGACTAACGGACTGAGTGTGCTTCTGTCAATAGAGTGGACACAGTAAAATC
This sequence comes from Paenibacillus sonchi, assembly GCF_016772475.1. Lineage (NCBI taxonomy): Bacteria > Bacillati > Bacillota > Bacilli > Caryophanales > Paenibacillaceae > Paenibacillus > Paenibacillus sonchi. Next base: position 3,918,078 of record NZ_CP068595.1, on the reverse strand, counting down.
AGTTTGCGAGTGCAAGATTGCTGTAATATAATGCCTCAAAGCGATCCGGTGAAAGATAACCCAGCTTACTGTGTATTCGTTTTCGGTTGTAGAAGAACTCAATATACCGGAACAACTGGTTCTGTGCTTCTTTTTGCGTTTGGAATTTTCTGCGGTAGATGAGTTCTCGTTTGAGAATACTGTGAAACGATTCAATGCAAGCATTGTCGTAGCAGTTCCCTCGGCGGCTCATGCTGCGAATCATATGGTATCCCTTGAGCTTCTTCCGGTACTCTACAGAGGCGTACTGACTTCCGCGGTCGGAATGGTGGATCAGTCCTTTCCCGGGCTTCTGTGCGTTGTAGGCCTTGTCCAGGGCCGCTGAAACCAATTCGACTTTCATTCGGTTGCCGAGCTGCCAGCCGACAATCTTGCGTGTGTACAAATCTAAAACGCTCGCCAAATAGATCGTGCCTTGGCGTGTTCGGATATAGGTAATATCCGTGACCCATACTTGGTTGGGTCTAGTACACACGTCGAAATGTTGGTTTAGCCAATTCGGGGCAATCGGGAAGTCGTGGTTCGAATCAGTCGTCTGAACTTTAAATTTCCCCATTGCTTGGGAACGAAGATTGTGCTCTCGCATGAGTCGGCCTACCGTTTTCTCCCCACGGTAAACCCTTCTTGCTGGAGCTTCTTTGTGATTTTGGGGCTACCGTAAATTTCACCGTTGTCATGAAAGTGGTATTCAATGCGCTGTACGAGCCGTTCCCGATGCTTCATGCGCTCACTGGGAGGGGTCGCCCGCCACTTGTAATATCCACTTCGGGAGACTCCGAGTACGCTGCACATCTTCTCAATACGGAACACGGAGCGATGTTCCTCAATAAACTGGAACTTCAGTCCCGGTCTTTGCTGAAGATGTGCATCGCCTTTTTTAGGATGGCGACCTCCTCCTCCAGATCCTTATTCTTTTGCTCGAGATCCGCAATTTGTTGTTCTTGGGCACGCAGTTTCCCGCTCCCTACAAACGGTTCATTGGGGAACTGCCGAAACTTCATCATCCAATCTTTGAGCGTTCCTTTCGGAATGTTGAGTTCTAGGGCAATCTCGTCCATGGATTTCCGTTGTTCTTGGATGTACTTTACGGTTTCTTCTTTGAACTCTTTGTTATATCGCTTCCGTTCGACCACGGTTACCACCTCTTCTAAAGTTTATTCTATTATCTATGGGGGTGTTTCCCGTGTCCACTTTTTAGTCTAATTCAGAGATGCCTTTATTTATCCCTTTCCCCTTCATTCCAGGCTCATTCGAACGAAATAACGACTCCTGAGTCCGTAACTGCTGAAAAAGTGAGATTTTTGGCAAAATAAGGTCCCCTCAGTCCGCATCAGTCTGCGGATGGAACCCAACCCTACTGCATCGCTTATATCCTGTGTGGCTTCCAAGATATCCACATTTTTTCACACTGTATTACAGTTAAATAAGGGGGAAGTCAGTTCCCCCAAAACATATAAATTTTTAAAAAAGAGATCAACGGTAACTCCGTTGATCTCTTTTTGCCGGCTTGCTCTACTTTTCTTGACCGGATTTCGCTGCCGGCCCTTCACACTCATTCGTCTTCTCTGTCCGCTTCACTCCGCAGACGACCTGATTTCTTCTGTGCCTTTGAAGCTTCCATGTGAATCAGGGTTTATTCTCCACTTCTGACGCATTTCATCTGTTCGATACTCCTCTAAAGTAAGTTTGGAGCCATCCCCGGATATGGCCAGAGCCAGATGTTGGTGAGCAGAGATAATGGCAGCCGAGCCATCCTCATTCTTACGGATGATCCACCGCTGATTATTGTAGCCCAGATAAGTATAGAGCTGAATGGTATTCCGTCCTGTGTCCAGATCAAGCGCCTGTCCGGCGGTCGTGCGGATGGAGTAGGAGCCTGCTTCATCTCCTGTCGGCACAAACACCCATTTCTGATCCGTGGCTTCATTGGCATTCCGCACTTTAACAGCTTCGCTATTTGTCAGGCTGTCTGTATACAGGGATCTCCCGGATGCAGTATTCACCAGGCTTGAGGTCATCAAGTCCGCTGGCGCTCCCCCGGTCACCTTTACATTCTGAAAAGAAGCCTCCCCGCCAAAAACATGAAGCCCGAAATGGCCCTCCGCAAACGTACCGTCCTTCAGGTCCATGATCTGCCGTCCTCCCATATACACGATGATGCGCGGGCCTTCCGCTTGAATCTTGATGTTGTAGGTTTGACCCGGCAGGATAAAGGCCGGAAATTTCGCCAGAACCTGCCGATCCTCGAACCGCCCGTCGAGCTTGTAGAACAGGCGGACAGACTTCATGTTAGGGTCCAGATTCAAGTAGTAGCCGCTGCGCCCATCCCCGCTTGCACGGAACAGAAGCGAACCTGCCCCGCCGGATTCACCAAGCTTCATGCCGGCTTCATACGTAAAATTACCCGCCTGCTCTTGGGCCATGTTATTTGCGTCGCTGGAGTATTTCCCGCGCATGCCATCCCCTGTGGCGATCCATGAAGCCATGGACAAGTCCTTGGTCCAGCCGCTGAGGTTGGTATGAAATTCGCCGCCGTATACTTTTACCACCAGGCTGGCAGAAGCCTTGCCGTTCGGGGTGGATACCGTAATGACGGCCTCCCCTGCTTTTTTCGCCTGAAGGGTTGCCTGGGAAAAATCCGCTGCACTGATACCAGCCACCTCTTCATTGCTCGACTTCCACCTCAGCGGGTGAACACCGCTGCCGGGCCCGTTCTCCACTGCCGCCTGCAGCGTCACGCTGTCCCCGGCCTCCAGTTCACGGTCAGCGGTATCCATAGTAATCCGGGTGGCTGCGCCGCTGTCTGAATTCCATACCGGTCCCAGCTTATTCACTTTCAGCGATATCACCTTCACCATGCCCCCCTGGCTATAAAAGCTCATTGCCCTGCTGGCCGGGTCAGGAAAAATGACTTCAGAGAACACCGCCTTGCCCCCATTGCCAAAAACTTCAACAGAAGATTCATCCACCAAAATCCGCAGCTTGATCCGCTTGTTCTCCGCTGTCATAGCCGCTTCATGCCTTGTACTAAAAAGACTGGAGAAATCGGTTACCCCGGAAGCGGACCGGTCAACGAATAGCTGGCTTTCGCCTACCTTGTAGCCGACAACCGTCTTCTGATCCGCTCCTTCGCGCACGTTAAACCCAAACTCTGTTGCGGTGCTGCCGTCCGGGATCTCCAGTTCGGCTTCAATTTCATACGCACCGGCTATGAGACCCTTCAGCAGGTTGGGAGAAGAAGAACTGACCCTCTTATCCGCTGCAGTGAACAGCCTGCTCCGCAGCTGCTCTATTTCCTTAACCGGACTCTGGGCAAGCCGAAGCCCCTCAGGGGTCATGACCAGGGTAACCTCTCTTGGAACCGTCAGCTCACCCTTCCAGCCTGAAGTCGGGAAAGCAAACGGATAATCCCAGTTGGACATCCACGCCAGCATCACTCTGCGCCCATCCGGCATGTCCGAGAACGACATGGAGGCATAATACTCTTTGCCAAAGTCTGTCCGCAAGACCTTTCCGGCCGGATTGTCGTTCACGAATTTACCTTCAGCCGTCAGACTCCCCACAAAATATTCCGAGTCCGAACCTCCAGTTGCCGGATTCGCGCCCGTGCTGATCATGAGCACCCATTTCTTCTGCGATGTCCCCTGTACAGTCAGCGGGAACAAGTCCGGGCATTCCCATACACCGCCCCGGACATAATCCCCATACCCCCAATTATCGGTCAACGTCCAGTCCAGCAAATTGGTTGAGGTGAAAAACCGGATATGATCGCCACCGGACACCACCATCACCCAGCGGTTATTCTCGTCATCCCGGACCACCTTGGGATCGCGGAAATCCCAGCCTCCCGGATCTTCTCCGTTTTTGCCGGGGTTCTCAATCACAATCGGACGGTCCTTGGCATATTCCCAGGTGCGCCCCTTATCCTTGCTGTAAGCCAGGCCAATCCGCTGGTTGCCGTTCGGGCCATCCGGGTTATAGGAAGTATAATAGGCAATCAGGCCTTTGCCGCCCGAATCTGTGAACAGACCTGATGCATTCGCTGCATCCGCTACAGCAGCCCCGGACCAGACATGCCCGTAATCATTCCATGGAAGGGCGACCGGCAGGCGTTTCCAGTTCAGCATATCCTTGCTGACGGCATGAGCCCATGTGCCTCCATCCTGATGGAAAAGATGGTATTCGCCTTCGAAATAGACCAGCCCGTTCGGGTCACTGGCGGAACCGCGGACCGGCGAATAATGATACCGGGGACGGAAAGTTTCATTATAGTAGCTGTCCGCGTCCGTGAGATAGGTTTCCTGAAAGTAAGCGTTTCCCGTTTTCACCACAAGTCCGGCGTGTCCGGTTGAATACGCAGTGTCTTTTATATCTATTGCCGCCGGTGTATACCCGTCGATGAACACTTGAATCCGGCTGCCCTTGGCCTTGATTTCCACCTGATGCTTGGCTCCGGTTCTGCTCGGATAAGTGTGCTCTGAGCTTGCAACTACAGTTCCGTCCGCTTTTGTCAGCTTGACACGGACCTGGTCCCCTTCCTTGGCAAGGGTGGCTTCATAGCCGCGGACGCCATCGGCAGAGGAACGGAAAGCCAGTGCCGCAGCAGCATTGGAACCCAAAGAGACGGTTCCTTCATATACCAAATCAGCGGCTTGCCTGGTATAGATCCGCTGTGCTTTGCTCCCTTTTACAGAAGTACCTTTTTGACCCCTGAGGTCAGGCTGCCACTGTCCTTTATTCATAAGCACCGGACCCAGGTTTCCTTTCAGATCACTTACCGTTATATTCTGGAACAGAGCAGAACCATCCCGCACATGGAGTCCAAGACGGCCGGAACGGTATGTACTGTCCTGAATCTCGATCACAGGCTTGTACTGATTCCCCCAATATACCTTCAGCGATGACCCTTCAGCCTTTACTTTGAGATGATAGATTTCCCCTTCCTTGAGGGAAACCTGTCGTTCTTCGTATAATTTGCCCGCCCCGCCTGCGGCATCTTTCAGGCGGATCAACCCGGCCCCGGGTGCAAGCTGCAGCATATACGAATTCTTCCCGCCATCATCCGAACGGAAGATCAAAGAAGTATCCGCTTTCAATTCCTTGAGCATCACATCGGCTTCGTACAAAAAATCCTCTGCCGCTGTTTCGGAAACAGCCATTACATTTTGCTGCGGATCGGATGTCAGCAACAGCCCTTCTGCGGTATTCTCCATCTCTCCCTTTCCTTTGACTTGCCATCCTGTCAGATTTGTTATTACATTGGCAGCGTTCTCATTAATAGCAAGCCCCTCCTTGTCCGTTTCCCCTGTCCCCTGATCTGCTGGCGCAGCCCAGCCTGTGGCAGGATTTGCCGCATACATGCCCGATGAAACCGCCACGGTTCCTATAACCAGCAGAAAGCACAGTACTGTCCTGAATTTCTTCCTCATCTGTTGTCCTCCATTTCTCGTCTGCGCAATGTCCACCCTCTTATTAAAAAGCTGGCCAGTTACAGTTGCATAACTGGCCGGATGCATCTATTTTGGGATTTGAACGTGATCACTTTATCCCTTTTTCTAATTTTCAAGTTCCATCTATATAGAACCCTGATTGTTCCATGCCGCAAGCCCCAAGGCCAGAGCCCCGTATAATCCCGCCTGATGGCCGAGACCCGGTGGAACAATATACTCATCCATGTGTTCCAGAATGGCACTTGAGCTGACATAACCGTTCAGGCTCTGGAGCACCGCCTGCCGGATCAGCGGGAACAGCTGCTGCTGCTGCATAACGCCGCCGCCCAGAATAATTTTGTGCGGAGAGAGAAGTAAAATGGCACTGGTTATGGACTGGGCAATATAGAAGGCTTCTATTTCCCAAGCGATATGGTTCTTCGGCAGCTCGTGGCCCTTTTTCCCCATCTGGCTTCAATGGCAGGACCTGCCGCCATCCCTTCGAGGCAGTCCCCATGATACGGGCACACACCTGCAAATTCATCTTCAGGATGCCGTCTGGTCAGCACATGCCCGCCCTCAGGATGTACCAGGCCATGGATGATTTTGCCTTCCGAATACACGCCGACACCAACACCTGTGCCTACGGTATAGTACAAACAGCTGGACAATCCTTGCGCAGCCCCCCACTTGGCTTCGCCATATGCTGCTGCATTGACATCGGTATCCCAGCCAAAGGGGACCGGAAAGGCACGCCGTAAAGTCCCCAGCAGATCGTAATCCGACCACCCCGGCTTAGGGGTTGTCGTAACGTAGCCGTAAGTCGGACTCTCCGGGTTGATATCGATCGGACCAAAGGAGCCCACTCCGATCGCCTCTACCTGTTTGTCTTGAAAATATTCAATCACCCGGGGTAGGGTCTGAGCCGGATGTCCGGTTGGAAGGCTGAGCCGGTTCAGGATTTCCCCGTTTTCATCCCCGATCCCTAACACGAATTTGGTTCCGCCTGCTTCAATGGCTCCTATACGCATTCCGTCAGCCCTCCGATTTCCGGTCATCGCCAATTGCGGCAGGCAGAGCTAATTTGTAGACCTCCAGTGAAAGAAACGGCGTCTCTTCATGTTCGGCAAATGCAGCAATACCCGCAGATTCAGGCTTAGGGAAGATAAGATCTGTAATGACCGCCTGGCCCCCATTGCCGAACACTTCAACTGAAGTACGGTCGACATAAATGCAAAGATCATGGATCTCTCCCGGAGCCTGCAACGCCGCCGAATGACGTCCGGGGAACCGCTCATGGAAACCGGTCAGGCCGGAAGCCGCCCGGTCTACATACAGCTCTCCGGTCTGCGCATCAATTCCGGTCACGGTTTCTTCCCCCGTCCCGACTCTTACCTTGAATCCGGCAGACATGCCACGGGGCAGCTTCGCGGCGATCCCGTAAGCATCCAGCTGAAGACCGGCTAAGGAAGCATTGATTTCCTGCACAGTAACGTCTTTGAGTGAAAGCACCGGGATGCGGGCCGCCTCCAGTTCTTGGGCCGGCTTCTGAACGAGCAGGATTTTCCCTTCTCTGGATTCAAGATACAGCTCTCTTGGCAGGGTCATCGCTCCCCGGAACTCTTCTGCCGGAGTCTGCTGTGCATACATCCAGTTGCTCATCCAGCCGATAAACAGGCGTCTTCCATCCGCTTCAGGCACATCCGACCAGCTTACTCCTGCGTAATTGTCCCTTCCATAATCCAGCCAGCGGATCGTCCGGGAATCCTCGTCCGGAGTAAACACGTATCCATCAAAATTACCAGTGAAGTACTGCGTTCTGGAGCCTTCAGCAAAAGCGGGGTCCGCGCCGATACTCACCAGCATCAGCCATTTGAGGTTCGATGTGTCTCCATCCACTTGCAGCGGGAACAAGTCCGGGCATTCCCACACACCGTCATGAGAGCCGATGCCCTTGCCGAATTCACTGGCAAATGTCCAATGGATCAGATCCGGGGAATGATACAGGCATACCGTTTGACCGCAAGCAACGATCATTACCCATTTGTCTGTTTCCGGGTTCCAGAACACCTTCGGATCACGGAAATCGATAAAGGCATCATCCTCCAGCACGGGATTGCCTTCGTATTTGGTCCAGGTTCTGCCGTTATCATGGCTGTAAGCGAGACTTTGGCGCTGAACTGGTGGTTGCCCTTCGGGCATATCCAGGTGATGGGTAAAGATGGAAACCAGTCCCGGCTTATCCGCAAAAAATCCCGTCGTATTGTTCCAGTCCACAACAGCACTTCCCGAGAAAATCATCCCGAGCTCATCCGGAAAAAGTGCGACAGGCAGCTCTTCCCAGGTGACAAGATCCTTGCTGACCGCATGGCCCCAGTGCATGGCCCCCATGGTCATTCCATCCGGATGATGCTGGAAAAACAAATGATATTCTCCTTCAAAATAGACCATCCCGTTCGGGTCGTTCATCCACTTGGCCTTGGGCGAGAAATGATAGACCCCCCGGTAGTTTTGTTTTGTGCTAGCTGGCATGATGGCTCTCTCCTTTTCTCCACTCTATTGTTTATTTTTTGGTTGCTCTGTCATAACCGTCTTGTTTGATTTTCAGCCATTCCTGCAGGCCAAGACGGTCCAGCTCTTTCAGATATTCTCCCCACTGCTCATTCACTTTGCCGTTCTGGTACCATTCTGTACGCATTCTAAGGACGTAGGCGAACAAATCCGTTTCAATCGTCGTCAGGCGGTCCAGCTCTTCAATCGAATTGAACACGCTTGGCATTACATTCTCCGCTTTCATCTTTGGCGCCATGATGTTTTTGATAATATCCATTCTGCCTTTGGCATCATCCGGCATGGTGGTATATTTGCCATAGTAGGAATCCAGGACAGCCAGCGGCCCGCCGATGCTTGTTTTCTCGCGAAGCTCAACAGGAGCCGCACCTTCCAGCGGCAGATGCTTCAGCATGCCTTTGGCCTCATCCAATTCGAAGATGTTCTGCTGCGTTTCATCCCCGTAGGTGCCCCAGTTGTCCTGTACGGATTGGAGCGGATCATACAGCTGGTCCACCCATTTCGCCGTCGTTTCCAGGTTTTTGTTGGCGCTCGTCAAGACCATTTTGCCGCGGCCAAGACCCAGCCCGTTGGTTCTCGTTACGTTAACTTCACCATCCGGGCCGGCGAGCGGCGGCATTACATCATAGGCATCATTAGCTCCGGAGATGTTAGCTTTATCCCAAGAGAAGTACAGGCCGTAGCGTTGCTCCTTCCCTTTGGCCAGATACGTACTCCAGTCCTGCGTGTAAGCCTCGATGTCAATAAGCCCTTCTTTGTACAGCTCATTAATAAATGAAATAGCGTTTTTGTAGCCTTCTTCCGCAGCGGTAAAGATCACTTTGCCGTCATCGCTTACCACCGCATGGTCGGGGTTCTCCCCAAGCCCGAAGGAAGCAAAGAGGAAGGCCAGATCTTCCGCACCCGGCTTATTGATGAAGGACAGCGGGATTTCATCCGCCTGGCCGTTGCCGTTCGGGTCCTGGGTTTTGAACGCGATCAGCACTTTTTTCAGCTCATCCGTCGTTTTCGGCATCTCCAGGCCCAGCTTCTTCAGCCATTCGACGTTAATCCAAGGCATGCTGTCTACAGCCTGAATCCGCTCTTTGCCGTTGCCCAGCTCTTCAATCCAGGGAAAGGCATAGATATTGCCGTCCGGCGCCGTAATCATGCTCTTGTATTCAGGAGCTTCTTCCAGTACCTTTTTAAAGTTGGGCATATTCTTCTCGATCAGATCGTTCAGCGGAATGATCGTACCGTCTTTGGCGAGCTTCAGCAGTTCATAATCACTATAATCAGCATTAAAAATTGCATCGGGAAGGTCGCCGCTGGCCACCGCCAGGTTTCTTTTTTCCACAAATACGTCCTTGGTGAAGTTTTTCCAGTTAATATGAACATTTGTTTTTTCTTCAAGGCGTTTATTGATCAGCTTGTCATTCGGGTCGGCCGGGGCCAGCGGGGAGCTTTGGGTAATAAAGTTCAGGGTAACTTTGCCGCTGGGGTCTTGTTCTTTACTGGCTGCACTTCCTCCTCCGCCGCCGCTGCATGCACTAAGGAACATGAGAGAGGCAAGCACAGACGCTGAAGCTGCTTTGGTTACCACTTTTGATTTTGTCGGTTTTTTCATGGACACATGACCTCCTGAGTAGGATGAATGTAAATCTGTATCTATGTTCAGCCCGTCCCCTATTTCAGGGAACCGAGCATGACACCTTTTTCAAAATACTTCTGGAAGAAAGGATACATAATAATCAGCGGCAGACTCGACACCACAATGGCAGCATATTTGATGATCTCGGACAACCGTTTCATTTCCGCCATGGCGAGCTGGTCACTGATCATGCCCGGATCGACCTGGTTCTGAATCAGGATGGAACGCAGTACAAGCTGCAGCGGATGAAGGTTCGGATTATCCAGATAAATCATGGCATCAAAATAGGAATTCCACTGGCCAACAAAGGCGTACAGGGCAAGCACGAAGATAATGGGTTTGGAGAGCGGCAATACAATGCCGATGAAAATCCGCCACTCGGATGCCCCATCCACATTGGCTGCCTCCCTCAATTCATTGGGCACACCCTTGAAAAAGGTACGGGACAGGATAATGTTCCATACGTTGACTGCACCGGGAATGATAACGGCCCAGACGGTGTCGAGCAGGCCCAGATTTTTGACCAGCAGGTAAGTCGGAACAAGTCCCCCTCCAAAAAACATCGTGATAATGAACAGCGTCATAAAAAAACCTCTGCCCTTCAGCCTGTCATCCGACAGGGCATAGCCTGCGCAGATAGAGACCAGAACAGTAAGTATGGCAAATGCCACAGAGTAGAAAACAGCGTTTCCAAAACCGCGGATCATCGCCGGATTGGTCAGGATCATTTCGTAGCCGTCTAAGGACCAGTCCGAGATTTTGAAGGATAATCCTTGGCTGAGCAGTACCGACGGGTCCATGAAGGAAGCAATCACCACATAAACGAGCGGAAGCACCACCACCAATACAGCGAGCGTCAAAAACGTGGCATTCAGCGCGAGAATAAAGCGGTCCAGCCGGGAATGTTTGATGAACATGAACAGGTGCTCCTTTCTTAGTAAAGGCCGTCGCCCTCATTCAGCTTCTTCACAATGAAGTTCACTGTAATGAGCAAAACAACGTTGATAAGCGAGTTGAACAACCCTACTGCGGCTGAGTAGGCGTAGTCGCCCGACTGCAAGCCAATTTTGTACACATAAGTCGGAATGATCTCGGAAGTCGGCAGGTTGGTCGCCGTCTGCATGAGATAAGCCTTTTCAAATCCAATCGACATGATGCCGCCCGCAGCGAGAATAAACACAATGGCCATAATCGGGCGAATGGTCGGAAGATCAATATGGCGTATTCTCTGCAAAAGATTGGCGCCGTCCAGATTTGCTGCATTATGTAGCTCGGGATCAACGTTGGCCAGTGCCGCCACATAAATAATCGAGGCCCAGCCTGCACTCGTCCAGATATCCGACAAAATGTAGATCCAGCGGAAATACTCGGGACGGGACATGAACATCACAGGTTCACCTGTAGCCCAGGTAAGGAGCTGGTTGATCGGCCCTGTCGGGGACAGGAAGATAAACAGCATCCCCACCACAACCACTACGGAAATAAAGTTAGGCGCATACAGAAACAACTGTATGTTCTTTTTGATTGCAGACTTGCGTACCTGATTCAGCATCAAGGCCAGCAGGATGGGAACGGGAAAGCTCAATATCAGACCGAAAAAGCTTAATTTAAGCGTATTCATAAAAATGACTTCAAAATTGGGGGAAGAAAGAAACTTGTTGAAGTTGTAAAAACCTACCCACTCACTGCCCAGGATTCCTTTGATGGGACTGAAATCTTTAAAGGCGATGATCGCGCCATACATAGGGCCGTATTTGAAAATAAGGGTTAGGATCAACGCCGGAGCGAGCATTAAATAAAGAAAGTAATGCTTCTTTACAAAATTCAGCAAGGAGCCCGAAGATCTGGGTACCGTACTTCCGGCATTCGCTTTTATTGTGTTTTGCAATGCCTTTGCCTCCATTTCTTTTACAAATTTAATTTGTGATGCACATGCAGCTCACCGATTCAGCGGCCTTCAAGCCCTGCTGCATTTACAATTTATCAGACAGTTCACCATACGTCAATAAATTTTGTAAAAATATTTTTGTTCATTTGACAATAAAAACAATTCAAAATCAGCTATTTCCCTTTATAAAATAACAAATTGTGGGTGAAAAGTAGGGTTTTTTTGTAATTTTCGGCTTAGCACATTGATGCAGCGTAGTGATTCGTATGGCATTTTTGCACATATGACTATCGTAAAATGTAAACTGATTTGTTCATTTGTAAATTTTATATTGCTATTTTTGGAAAACTATTATACATTTAAGAAAGTTAAGACGATGAGAAGATATGATATAGAGGTGAACGTACAATACATGGCTAGAGATAGAGTAACCATACAGGACATCGCGGATGCTTTGGGAATCTCCAGAAATACGGCCTCCAAAGCTTTGAACGGGACGAAGGGCATTCCCGAGGAAACCCGGAATAAAGTCATTAAAAAAGCCAGAGAAATGAGATACAAGCAGTTTTCCTTTATGGAGGACGAAAGCAAGTTGTCCAAGAGCTCCAGAAACATCGCTTTATTGACAGAGAACTTGCCCAACACCTCCCATTTCGGCTCGACCCTGATCAGCGGCTTGGAGAAACGCATCAGCGCCGAGGGCTATAATCTATCCATTCACATCATCCGGGACATCGAGCAGCAATCTCTGGCCCTTCCCAACAACTTCGATATCTCCAATGTGGACGGGATTATCTGTATTGAGCTTTTCAATCTCGAATACAGCAATCTGATTACAAGCCTTGGTATTCCAACTATTTTCATCGATTGTTCTGCACATGTCTGCTACCCTGAATTTCAAGCGGATGTGCTGTTGATGGAGAACGAACACAGTACTTATCTGGTTACCAAGAAGTTAATTGATGGCGGTTACACAACACTCGGGTTTATCGGGGACTATAATCACTGCCGGAGCTTTAACGAAAGATGGGTGGGGTTCAACCGTGCTTTAACGGAGTCCGGCATCCAGCTGAATCTCTCACAGTGTGTTCTGGATGAGGATCAGAACTTTTTCTCCAGCCCTAGCTGGGCGGATGAAAAGCTTAAGGATATGCCTGAGCTTCCTTCGGCTTTGGTCTGTGCCAACGACTATATTGCCGTCAACTTCATGAAAGCATTGAAGAGTCAAAACTATACCATTCCCGGGGATATTGTGGTCAGCGGTTTTGACAACGGTCCGGAATCAAAGATCATCGAACCTCATCTGACCACCGTTCACATCTACAGCAACGAAATGGGTGTTACCGCCGCTGAAATGCTGCTGTCACGGGTCAGCCATCCCGGACAGCCTTACCAGGTTTCTCATATCTACACCAAACCCATATTCAGGGACTCTACCTCCTTGGAATAATGGTGTGAAGTCTATGTTTCCTATGTTTTCAGGGACGCAAAAGAGGCTGGCCCAAAAGCCATAAAACGGCTACTTGGGTCAGCCCTTGTTGTTTTTCAAGGTAAAATGGAAGTGTCGGCGAAAACAAAAACCAGGTTGGTTACAAACAGGCGTACACGATATTTCTCAATCGCGGATGCACAAAAGGCTCCTGATTGTTCAGCATATGCTGCGCATACATAACGGTCAGCTGCGAAGCCGGATCGATGACGGCCAGGCAGCCGGCGGCGCCGCTCCAGCCAAATTCGCCGAGCGGGCTCAGCGAGCCGCTGCGGGCCTGGGAGATATGGGTTCTGACGCCCAGCCCATAGCTGTAGCCTTTCAGCTGTTCCCAGGAGAAATCGCCGCGCATGCTTTCGGTCAGCTGCTCGGTCCGCATCAGCTCCACCGATGCCGGTGACAGAATACGCACACCGTCCGGGCTTGTTCCCTGATTCGTCAGCGCATTCAAGAATTGCGCGTAGTCGGTCACGGTAGACAGCAATCCCGCCCCTCCGCTCTCGTACTCGCTTCCTAGCCGGAACCCGTTCCCGTCCTTCCGCACGGGCTTGCCGAGCTCATCGCTATATTCGTACTGCGGTGCCAGACGGCTCCGCTTCTCGTCCGGGAGATCGAAGCCTGTATCGGCCATGCCCAGCGGCCCGGTAATTTCCTCCCGGATATACGTGCCAAACCGCCGGCCATCCACAGCCTCCACGAGAGCTGCAAGGACATCATGGCATAAGCTGTAATTCCACCGGGTACCCGGCTCGAATTGAAGCGGCTCCTTGGCAAGGGCCTCTGCAATGGCACGTGTCGGCATTTTGCCGCCTGTGCGGCTTACTGCTTCCTTAATGGAAGGCAGCCCCAGATCATAGGAGAACCCCGCCGACATGGTGAACAGATCACGCACCGTAATCGGATGCACCGCCCGCTCAAGTGCGAGTTCGCCTCCCGGCAATCTTTTCTTTACATTCATTTCAGTGTATTCCGGCAGATAGTCTGACAGCCGGTCATTCAGCAGGAAGGCACCCTTCTCCAAGAGTTGGAGAGCTGCCGTGCAGGTCATGATCTTGGTCAGCGAGTAGAGATTAATAATCCGTCCATCGTCGATTGGCGTCTTCTCTTCCAGGCTGGCATAGCCGTTACGGTAACGGAAAACCGGTTCGTTGCGGTGCATAACAAGCACCTCCGCCCACGGGATACGCCAGGAGGTGATGCGGTCGATAAATGAAGATACAGGTTCAAAGTTCATCATTCGTCATCCTCTTTTTGCAAAGTATAATTATCAAAATTGAGGCTCATTCATAATCAAGAACCACCATTTGATGGCACTCCAGCACGGGTACCGTGTAGTGAACGTTCTGTTCCTCCCGGCTAAAAGAGAGCGGTGTCATCTGCGGAGCCAGATACACATTCTGAACCCGGCCCTCTGTCCGGACAGACACCTGGACATCGTATAGCGGGATAATGTCCTCGATCACTTCGATGTTCTCGCCTCTGCGGACCGGCGACGCATACAGCAGATGATTGACCAGGCGCTTCTCCTCCTTCTGTTCCTGCAGCGTGACGACGCCCTGCGCCGGGAGATTTGTATGCAGGGTTTTGTCAGGAAGCAGCCGGTTCAGCGCGTGCAGAACGGTTTCCTTCACAATCAGGCTGCCTTTGGCAGCGTAATCTTCAAATACATTCCAAGCGATATAAATTCCATTGCCGTTTTCGACCATGCCGGGTCCACCATTAGTGTAACTGCTCGGGCTATGCTGGTGTGAGCAGAAGGTAAATACATCGCGGTTAAAATACGGGTCTTCACGGCGTCCAAGCTCTGTGCCGCCGGCAAGCTCGATCTTCTGCCCCTGGGCATAAAAGATGAAGGAAGCCTCCTGCAGGCTCCCGGGCTTGAAGGCAGGACGGAAATAATCGGGACGGTAAGGATTGGCTTCCACATGCCGCGCCCCGAAATCGACCGCAAACTGCGTCCCTTCCGGATCAAGCCCGGACCAGCCTGTCGCCAGAATTTTACCGCCCTGCTGCAGGAACAGCTCCAATTGGCCGCGCAGCCCTTCATCCACAGCCACATAATCCGGCAAAATCAACACTTTATAGGCTGTGAAATCATGCTCCTTGTCGATAACGTCAAACAGGAATTTCCCCTCCAGCAGTATGCGGGCGGCGCCTGCATCCGATGGCGGCTTGCGCCCGCCGGTCTGTGCCTGCGGGTGAACACCAGCCGCTTCGAGCGACAGCAGCGCGATATCCGCAACATTCGTCGCCTGAGTGCACCATGCTTCTTTGCGCTCGACCTCACGGTAAGCTTCTCCGATCAGGGCATAGGTCGCTTCATCCATATGTCCGTCGGGATGCAGCTGATCACCGATTGAACATCCTGCGCCGTTGGCAATGCTGAGTGCGGTTTCATAACGGAGCGCGTTCGGATGCTTATAGCCGCCGAATTCTCCCCAGGACGTATGGAATTTCCCGGTCATGCCCAGGAATTGGACGCCCAGCGTCTGCGCATATCTGGCCGACAGCGGGAAATGATCATAACCCCAGCCGCCTGTCGGCAGCGATTCCAGCTCCAAATGGTCATTCATAAAGGCCAGATCCCGGCGGCCGCGCGCGATATGTCCGCCATTATGGAAGATCGGCAGCCCCGGCTTGATTGCTTCGGCCGCTTCCTTCACCCTGGCCGTATAATTGGCATAGGTTCTCTCCCAGAGTCTGCGCATCGCCTGCTCATCCCGAGGATCTCCGCCCTCGCGCCGCACGCTTTCTATACAGCTGTGACAGTAACATTTGCGCACACCGACAATATCGAAGAACAGGCCGTCCAGATCATAGCGCGACACGACCTCACGGGTCTGGGCAATCAGGATATCCAGGTAAGGCGTGTTCATGCAGAACTGGTGATATCCCGGTTCCAGGAAGCCTTTCACCCAGTTCGTCTGATCGTTTTCGTCCCGGATAAGCCATTCCGGATGGCGCCTGGCCAGCTTCTCATCCAGACCGGCCGACAGATATACCGGCGTCTTTACGTTAATTTCATGGGCGGCTTCAATCTGGGCTCCAAGTAAATCGAAGCTCAGCCCGGGATGAATCTCATTGGCCTCCGACGGATGATAGGCCCAGCCATGGTGGCATTTGGAGAAGACTGTGACAGAATCCACGTTGCCCAGCTTCAGCATCTCCTGAAACTGTTTTTTGTCAAAACGGGCTCCGATTGGTGTTATGGCTTCGGAGGTGTGATAATCGAGATGAACCTGACGAAATCGCATGTTTTCCCTTCCTTTCCGGATCTTATACCTTCAGTATAATGACTTCTTCCGGGATCTGACAGGTCCTGAATCGACTTATAGTAGCACATTTTCTACCTTATTGAATTTCACCATGCTACAATGAAACCATAGATAACAGGTTCTGAAAGGAGCACCCTGCAATGAATTGCCTGGAGCTTGCCATCCCCCGCTGCCGCAGCTGGTGACCATCGGCCATGCCTTTTGGCCGCCGGGGCAAAAGCATGAAACCCGTTCGTTCGATGTATATGACATGCTGTTTGTCATAAAGGGTACCCTGTATATGACGGAAGATGAGGTGCCCTACGAAATCAAGGCAGGCACCATGCTGGTGCTCGAACCGGGCCGCAGACATACCGGGCATCGTCCTTGTGAAGAAATCACGGAAATTTACTGGATTCATTTTGTTCATCCGGCACCGGTCCGGACGGTTGACAGCGGAAAAATCCCCTGGTCCTTTCCCTATGTCAAAGGGACAAATCTCGATGTGGCTCCGCAGCAGCAGGTGATGTATATTCCGAAGTTTACCGTTTTGCATCCTCCCGGCGTTCTGCCGTTCCTGGAGCAGATGGTGGAGCTTCATCAGGCCTTGTCTCCGGCAAGCTCCTTACCGCTGCAGACGCAGCTTGCCGGTCTTCTGGTCCAATTGCAGGCTGCCGCAAAAATGCAATATGCCCCCCGCGCAAGACAGCTCTGCGATCAGACAATCGCCTACCTCCAGCAGCATCTGACCCGGCCCTTCGACGCCAGGCACATGGAGCAGACGCTTCATTTCCGGTTCGACTATCTCGCCCGGTGCCTCAAAACATACACAGGGATGAGTCCGCTCCAGTATCTGCATGATCTGCAAATCAAGAAGGCCAAATCATTGCTGGAAAACATGGAGCTTTCCGTATCGGAAGTAGGCCGGCAGGTCGGCATTGAAAATGCCAATTACTTCATCCGGCTGTTTCGGAAACTAACTGGAGTCACCCCCGGAAGCTACCGCCAGATCAGGAACGGAAAGGCTTAAAAGCCGGGATAAATCCGGCTTACCCGGTGCCGGGATAAGGCTGGCGCGGAAACCCGTCCGCTATTTGGCCGTATGGTGAAGCGCCGAACGGTAGTCCAGGGGCGTCATGCCTTTGTGTTTTTTGAACAGCTTGCAAAAATAAGGGGCGCTAAGCCCCCCGACCTCGCGGGCGATTCTCTGTACGGACTGCCCGGAGTTCCCCAGCAGCACGCAGGCTTCACGGATTCTTCTGGCCGTCACATAATCCGTAAGCGATACCCCGGTGTACTGTTTGAACAAATGGGATACATAGTAGGAGGACAGATGCAGCTCCCCTGCCAGCAGCTCCAGACTGAAGGGCTGCCGGAAATGGCCTTCGATCCAATCCATAACCGATTCGATATGGGCCGTTGTTTTAACGGACCAGCCCTCCGGCGGCAGTTCCTCCCCGGAGATAACCGCCAGCTGGAGATACCGCAGCAAGGAGATCAGGAACAGGATGCGGGCCTCCTCCTGCCCCTCCCCCGGTTCAAGTACGGCCCGAACATGACTCTCCACCGCTCCCATCAGCCGGCTGTCATCAACAGCAAATCTGGGCGAAGACAGCGTCCCCCTGGACAGAAAGCGGAGAAACGCCTCCAGCTTGGGATATGGAGCCAGAAACGGCTCCAGGTACCGCGGCTCAAAGGTCAGATTTGTCCGGACATAGCGGACATCCCGGGCATCCCTTGGGGCGGGAATCTCCACCTTGTGCAGCTGGTATGGCTGGAAGCAGAATAACGATCCTCCTTGCAGTTCATAGGTGCGCCCCTCCACCTCCACGATCCCTTGCCCTTCATGGATAAATAACAATTCCAGACCCTGATGCGCATGAAATTTATGAAAGTGATCCTCCTGCAGCTCATCCCGGAAAGCCAGAAAAAAGCTGCTGTGACCCGGATCCACATGTTCAATATGTGACGCCAACGCGAACGCCTCCCCCGTTGCTATAATCGCAATTTGGTTACATTTTAGCACAACCGGCAATCATTCGTCCGGTTATATAATAGAGGCAGCATGATAACGCGAAATGGAGGATACCACTATGTGGGCACAAGCCATCGAGGACGCCTTGCGCGTAGTTTCACACAATATTGAGCGATTTGGAGACAAGTTCCCCGTTACAAGCACCCAAGGTGACCGGATCTACCGGCTAACCCCGGGTAACGACTGGACCGAGGGCTTCTGGACCGGACTGCTCTGGCTGTCTTATGAATACTCCAAGGACCCCCGGTTTCGGACGGCCGCTATGACAACCTTGGACAACTTCCGGGAACGCCTTGAGCACCGGGTGGGCCTGGAGCATCATGACATCGGATTTCTCTATTCTCCCTCCATCAAAGCCCATTGGATTCTGGAACGGGATGAAAGCTCCCGGTCCGCCGCCTTGCAGGCAGCGGATGTTCTGCTGGAAAGATGGCGCGAAATTCCGGGAATTCTCCAGGCGTGGGGCCCCAAGAATGATCCCGAGAACGGCGGCCGCATTATCATCGATTGCCTGATGAATTTGCCTCTGCTGCATTGGGCTTACCAGCAGACCGGCCGGGAGGCCTACCGTCAGGCCGCTGAGCAGCAGACGACCATGAGCCGCCGTTTTCTGGTCCGCGGAGATGACTCCACGTACCATACCTTTTACTTCGATCCGGTGACCGGAGACTCAATCCGTGGAGGGACCCACCAAGGGAGCCGCGACGGCTCGACCTGGACCAGAGGCCAAGCCTGGGGTATTTACGGTTTCGCGCTGGCCTACCGGTATATGCGGCAGCCCGGGCTGCTGGAAACCTCCAAGCGGCTCGCCCGCTATTTTGTAGACCGACTTCCTGAGGATAGCGTGGTGTTCTGGGATTTCGATGTGCCGCAGATTCCCGAGACCAAACGGGACAGCTCCGCTGCAGCCATTGCCGCATCGGGCATGCTGGAGCTGGTTGAGCTGCTTCCAGAGCACGACGCTGACCGGGAATGGCTGGCACAAGCAGCCCGGAGAATCGTTGCCTCCCTTGCCGCCAACTACTCGACGAAGGGGGAGCCGGATGCACAAGGACTGCTGAACCGAGGTTCCTACGCCGTCCGGCTTGGTATTTCGCCTGATGATTATGTGATCTGGGGAGACTATTTTTATCTGGAGGCCTTGATGCGGCTGGAGCGGCGGAGTGCCGGGCTATTGGTATGAACGGTAATGACTTTGAGCCAGAAACCGAAAGGATAGATGCACACTTATGAACACCCAGCCTGCATTACAACAGCTGCTGCAAGTTGCAAATGACAGTATGTCCGTTAGCTGCCACGCCGTTCCGGCATGGAATATTCCCGGCTTTTATTTCGACATGGCCGGCCATCAGGCAGCCAAACGGTTGATGGAAGAGGATGCCCAGGCGGCCTGCATGGCGGCATTGGCCTTCCGCCACACCGGCAGGGCCGAATATGCGGATAAAGCGCTGGAATTGATTGATGGCTGGGCGGCCATCAACAAGGTGCTGACCGGCGATGACGGCCCGCTGGTCTCCGCCTATTTGGGAACAGGGCTGATCCAGGCAGCCGGGCTGATCCAAGGCTATTCCGGCTGGCGCAAGGAGAACAAAGACCTGTTCATTGCCTGGATGACTGGTGTGTGCCTGCCCGAGTGGGATCGCATTCCGCTCCGGAACAACTGGTGGAGCTGGAGCTTGTATGCCCAATTATCCTTGTTCCGCCTGATGGGCGACCAAGCCCGTTTTGCGGAAGAAGTCGCCAACCTCAAGGAGCATATAGACAGCTCCCTAGAAACTTCCGGACTCATTCCGGAAGAAACAACAAGAGGATGCAATGCGATCTGGTATCATTATTTCTCCCTTGCTCCCCTCACGGCTGCCATCAAGCTAGTCGCTGACACTACCGGCGAGAATTTGTTCCACTGGACCTCTCCGGGCGGAAAAAGCGTCAAGAAGGCACTCGATACCTTCTTTTATTATGCCGACGGGCGCATAGCGGAATGGCCTTACGGCGACGCTCAGAAATTCCCGGCTCCGCTGGCTTCCGATACATGGCCGCTGGATTTGTACGAAGCCATGTCCAGGGTTTACAGCGATCCTGAATATGAACGTTTCGTCTCCCCTTATCGCCCGATAACCGGGAATAAGAATATACACAGCGGATATTATCAGTCCTACGCCTGGATTTTTCCCGAGCTGCAGTTCACACCCGGATAGCCAGACGTTGCGTTGACAGACGCTGCGCCGCCAGAGCCTTGGACAATTTCGTCCAAGGCTCTGTTTTTTACAAGATGGCATGATCTATTATACAAAGTGCAATCACAGAAAATGCGGTCATCAGAAGTATAAACCCTTCAAAGCACACAGCCCCTCCAGCCTTATGATAATCGGACATCCACACTGAGAAATCAAGTTCAACTTAGATAAGTTTACTTTTTCAGACTGTTCAGAAACACTATTTAGACTGCCGGCCCTTCATTAAGTTAACGGGCAGCAGTTTAGCGATAAACTCAACCCTAAAGCGAGTTCGGCTATCCTAGGCGGTTATAGTTTCCAAAATGAAACCTTAATATAATAAAAGTGGAAACAGCGCTGTTCCAATATTTCTGGGTTGGAGGATGACAAGATGAATATTATATCGGTTGGTCAAAATATCAGGAAATTGCGTGATGAAAGAAATATTACACAACAACAACTTGCTGATTCACTCGGGATAACCTTTCAAGCGGTAAGTAAATGGGAGTGCGGTACTACGGTTCCAGATATTGCAGTGCTACCAGAAATAGCAGATTATTTTAGCGTAACAATTGATGATCTTTTTAAATCTAATATGCCAGCTTATCGTAATAAAGCAGAGCGGCTTATGTCGAAATACGAAAGCGACATTAATAATTCGGAAACTTTTGAATTAGCAAACAAGGAATATACTAAACTTATTTCAGAGAAGAATGCTGCAGCGACAGATTTAGGTAGTTATGCTTATCTAAATGATCTACGTTCACAGTACTACTTGAAAATAGCAGAATCATATTACTTACAAGCGAACGAGGAAGGTAGAGAACAAAAAGATGTATCGTTTTATAAAAACCAAAGACAATATATACTTTTTCTTTCTCGGCTGGGCAGACATGAAGAGAGTATAAATCGGCATGTTTCTCTCCTGGAACAAGAACCGAATGATCCTATGAATTATTCATCTTTAGTGGCGGCATACAAATGCGCTGGTGATAATGAAAATGCAATAAAAACCGCAGAAAAAGGACTTTCTATTTTTCCGAATGATGCGATACTGCACGTATATGCAGGTGATACCTATAAACATCTTAGCCAGTTCGATAAAGCTTCAGAGCATTGGAACAAGGCATTTGAAATTGATCCTGAAATGATCGATGCACGTTATTCTTTAGCATTCCATTTAATGGAGATAGGTCAATATGAGAAGGCTAAGGAAGCTTTTGTTCAAATAAAAGAGTGGAATAATCAAAGAGGATTCGATATCGAGAACAGATGGGTAAACGTTGAGTTAAATAAACTAGAGACAAAAATATGATTTCAAAGTTGGTTCAATGAAACAAGTGCAGCTTGCAATCCCGGTAGCCGCTCTATTTTGCATTAAGTTGAAGGGTAGATTATTTCAGTAAACCAAGTGTTAAAGGAATTATTGATGCTCCTAACAAACAAGTAATTAATTGAGTTGGTTTTGACCTAGGAGATATTTCAGACTGGCCATATACCGAATTGGGGCAAATAGCTATTAAACTAACAGGCAGGCTAGTGAAACCACACAGTTTTTCTAACGTATAATCGTTATTCAAATTTTCCCAGTATGACTGCCGCTGCGGTGTATTACCTTCAGTTCCGCGTGTCTCAATCCGTTTCAGCCCAGGCTCAGCAAAATCAAAATAACCAAATGGCTTTCATTGGATGGTTGTCACCGGTCATGATGGGTTTTTTTTCTTTTCAGATGCCCGCCGCGTTACCATTATATTGGGCGGTTGGCGGTATATTCATTATCGTGCAAACGATCATACTCAATAAAATGTACACGAAGCCAAATGCAGCGAGTAAAAACCTACCTATTGGTATAGAAGATTTATAAAATTAAACCAGTCATAAAACAATACTAAAGTACAAGGCATCTGAGGCGTGACCTCAGATGCTCTGTTTTTTATGTTGGCGGCTAGTTAGCGGGAGACAGCGCGGGGAACCGTATCATAAGTAGCGGCAAGTTTTCAATGAAAAGATTGCAAAGATTTCAAAAGCTTATTCGAATGAAAAAAATATCTTCTCTTTTCCGCAAGTAGAATCAAGCAATGCAATTTCCATTACTCTACAATGACTATAGAGTGGTTGAAACGAGGTGAACAGTCGAATGTACGAGTGGCACAAGCAAATCCAAATAATCGTTAATGAAATTGACGAGTGTATTAAGAATCGTAACAGTGAAGCAATAACGCTACGATTTCTTTCTCGCAAGTTAGGTTATTCCGAATTTCATACTACGAGAAAATTCAAGGAAATATCGGGTATGCAATTTAGGGATTATCTGCGGCATAGAAAATTAGCCTTTGCACTAAAAGAAGTTCGGGATAGTGAAAGAAGCATTTTGTATATTGCTTTTGATTATGGTTTTTCATCACATGAAGCTTTTACCAGGGCTTTCAAGGGAACATATGGTGTAACTCCAAGTGAATACCGAAAAAAGCCCATGCCTGTCGCCCTTCGTACAAAAATAAACTCTTTTGACCGCTACTTTTTCGGATTTGGAGAGATTGGTATGATCAAATCTGCAGATGATGTTAACATTTATTTTGTAACCATTCCCGCACACAAATTTTTGCACATTAAAAACTATGAGAGTAATGGGTATTGGGATTTTTGGCAAAAGCAAAGTCTTATTCCGGGACAGGACTGCGAAACAATTTGCGGCTTACTCGATAGTATCAAGGGCAAATTGGATGACGATGGCGGGAGTGAAGCTAACGGCGGCAGCGGTCAGATTATGGCTTACATTAATGACCCGGATGGCAGACTCTGCGATTGGGGTATTGCACGTACAGAGTGTTTTGGTGTACGTCTTCCTTTTGATTTTAAAGGTGAAGTACCACCACAAATGCTTATGATTGATGTTCTCGAAGCCGAGTATATTGTTTTTGAACATGGGCCATTCAATTATGAGCAGGAAAATCGTAGAGTAGAGGAAAAGATGGAAAGGGCAATGGCAACTTTTGATTTTGCAGACACGGGTTACTGCTTTGATACTTCTCCTGGGAGAATTATTTACGTTTATCACGATCCGGAGCGGTTTTTGAAGTATATCAGGCCAGTACGGAAGTTATAATCAATAAAAACCACCTGCCCAATGCGATAGGTGCTTTACTACATCTGATAACATCCTGACACCGCTCCTTCACAGATAATGACCTCCAAGCCAGTCAAAACGGATTAAGCAGGTACAACCGAGGATGGGGAATGACGAATCCATGTTTTACGAAACCATCCCGCCAATACTCCTGTATGCGTCATGGTTGACAGACCATGGGGTCTGAAGGCTAAAAAAACTGAATATGGTGAGAAACGTTCCAGCGATGGAACTGACGAACAACCGAACAAACACAGGAGGCTGCGAATGAGAACAGAATCCGAAGTTATCGATCAACTATTACAATTTGCTCATGCCGCTGAGAGGGTTCGGGCTAGTGAATCCGAATGTGACTAAGGACATCTTTTGCGATTATGATCTAATATTTGTTGTCACCGAGCCTCGGTATTATGTTGATTATCAGGATTGGATCATTTGGTGAACTGATTATGATGCAGCAGAACGATATTAAGACGGACTGCGAGGACGAATACATTTTTCTTATGCTTTTTACGGATGGAGTAAGAATCGATCTTTCATTCCGCTGAGCGGATACCGTCAACCAGCACATTGAAGATAGTGCAACTGTTATCCTGGTATGTTGGAGCGGAGCATAACTGGGCGTCTCTGGGGTCAGCCTCAAAATGGCTGAAAAGACTATCTTCCTGAGCAGCTATGGCACTCATTCGAGTGTACTTACAGCGGTCCGGCTTCCACGGAAATATGAGAATCCCTTTTTGTTACGATTCGGCTTGCCAAAGAAGTAGGTCAGTCGCTTGCGGACAAGCTTAACTATGAATACCCTATCCGCGATCATAGCAACGTGTTGGCCTATTTGGAGAGAGTACGGGTGCTCCCGAAAGACGCGACGGAAATCTAGAGTACCTGATGAGCATCGGAAAAACGGCATTTCCACAATCATGGGCAAATGTTAGTACCACAATTATATTTAAATGGTGATTGTTCTAAGGCTATCGAACTTTATAAAATGGCATTTAAATCTGAATTAGATTCAATTATGTACGACTCTGAGAAGGAACCTGAGAAATTTGTTATTCATTGCGGAAATGCACATTCTTGGAACTAGGATAATGCTTAGTGATTTTGGTGGAACTAAGGAGGCAACTGGAGATTCCACTATGGAAATGGTCGCCGTTTTTGAAAATGAAGCAGGTTTAAGAGAAGCTTACCAAGTAATAAATGAAGGCAGCAAAACAATTATCCCGATTGGTCCAATATTCTTTAATGAATGTTTAGTCTCATATATTGATAAGTTTGGCGTTCGATGGTGTTTCATGGTATAAGTATGACAACCAATTCGACTCCATTTTTTTTAAAAAGAAGTTATGACCGAGTAACGCAAGCCGCAAGGTTCACCAGCCCCCCAACACAGAACGGCTGCGCTGCCCGTGAAGGACAACGCAGCCGTTTTTAATTACCCGGTCCCGAGCTTAGTCCTGCGTCCCAGCCCTTCCCAGGATATCGTTCGCATCCCGCAGCAGATAGGAAGCGGCTTCGGACTGGATATGCTTGCCGTTTTGGGCCTGCACCTGATGAATGAAGGCCTCCACTTGACCGTGGTCCAGTTTCGTGCTCAGACTGTTCGCAATGCCGTGATTGTCAATCCACGATTTTTGCCTGAACAGGCTGACCAGCGCTTTCAGTGAATGAACGTCGGCATAGGTTGAGAACGTCACTGTGCGCTCCTGCGTGTTTCCCGCGCCATCGCTGGCGGACACGGCCAACGTGTGGCTGCCAAGATCCAGCGTGTACAGCGGAACCGAAGTCCCCTGCTCTACCGCTTCACCATCCAGCAGCGCAGCGGTCTTGCCGTCAGCCACCCCGGATATGACATCGGCGGCGGTCCACGATAATGTCAGCGTTTCCGTGCCAGCATAAGCTCTCGCGGCCGGCTCCGCAACGGTTAGTTCAGGGGCGCTGCCATCCAGCTTGAAGCTCAAGGTCTGGATGTCGCCCGTATTTCCGGCGGAGTCAACCGAGCGGTACTGTACCGAATAGCGGCCATCCCGGCTGAAGGTTATCGGCCCCTGGTATGGCAGCCAATCTGTACCGCCATTTACGGTGTATACAGTGTCAGTCACACCAGAATCCGTATCTGAAGCTTTCAGCTCTATTGTCACCGGGTGTGTATACCAGCCGTCCGAACCGTCAGGAAGTGCAGGGGTCATAACGGCTGTAGTTACGGGAGCGGCCCGGTCAATCATTGTAAACTTGACATCGTCAATCCACATTGCGCTGAAGCCGCCCACGTAGAAACCTACCGTTCCTGACGGGTTATGGGCAGAATCTGTACCATCCAATCTCAGTTCACCGTTCACATATACGCGGATGCTGGAACCCTCGGCCAGAACACGGATGTTGTATTCCGTATCCGGCTGCAGGTCTGCGGCTGCAAAATTCTTGGTTTGAAGCACCGTCCAATTCGGACTGTACAAAATCCACTGCGAGGTGCCATCCGCCAATTTTTTGTATGCGATCTTGCCGGAGTTGCCGGAAGCGGTACGGTCATACACATAAAATGTACCCGCCTCCGGCATGTCCGCTGGTGTTTTTAGCTTGAAGGTCAGATCGTAGTCCGTAAAAAGCTTCGGATGAAGCGCGGAAGCCCCCTTCAGTATTTTGTACATTTTGTTTCCGTTCACCGTCACAATGCTGCGGTTCGGATCTACCGGCCATCCGTTCGCTCCTGAATCGTAATCCGTGAAGTGAAGGATATTCGAAACCACGATCCGGGCTGAGGCTGAAGCCGACGGATTGACGGACGAGGCAACGGTTACCACAGCCTCCCCTGTGCCCAGAGCCGTGACGGTTCCGTTCCCATCGACAGAAGCGATCTCCGGATGGCTGGACTTCCAGACAACAGCACGGTTCTCGGCGTCCGACGGGTCGAACTGGACCTGCAGCTGCTGCTGCTCATTCATCACCATGTTGACGCTGCTCTTATCAAGCAGCAAGCCAGCCACATCCTTTGTCGGCACCGTAAATTTGATGTCGTCGAACAAGAGATAGTCGAAGCCGCCGGCGTAGAAGCCGACTTTGCCGGAAGGATTAGAGGTCGGATCAGCGCCCTTCAGCTTGAGCTTGCCATCCAGGTAGACACTGATCTCGTGGCCCTTGACAATGATCTTCATGTTGTAGACGGTATCCGGCAGCAGGTCCTGAGTGGCCAGCGTATTCTGCTTCACCGTACCCCAGGCCGCATTATAGAGAATCCAGGAAGAGGTTCCGTCGGCCAGCTTCTTGTATCCGATTCTGCCTCCGCTGCCGCCCGGATTCAGCCGGTCGAACACATAGAGCGTCGCCGATTCCGGGATCGCCGGAGGCGTCTTCAGCTTGAAGGTCAGCTCGTAGTTGCTGAAGTCGTTCTCGTTCAGCGTTGTCGCACCCTTCAGCAGCTTATACATATGGTTGCCGCCGTCAGTCTCCACAATGGTCCGGTTCGCATCCATCGGCCAGCTGTTCCGGCCGTTCTCAAAAGTCGTTTCATCCATTATCCCGTCTCCGACCTCGACCGTCACCTGGACTTCGTCCTTCAAGAGAGGGTTGTCTGCGGAGGCCGCCGTGATGACTGCATTCCCCAGATTAACCCCCTTCAGCTTGCCGTCTGCGTCCACCTTCACTACGGAAGGATCGCTGGAGGTATACTGCAATTTATTATTCGTTGCATTCCAGGGAAGAACCGCCGAGTACAGGGTATATGATTTTCCGATACCCAGAGTTATCGCATCCTCATACAGCACGACTCCTTTGACAGGGATCACATCCGGAGCCAGATAAGGGCCGGCCTTGCCTATGACTCCCATCTCGCTGAAGGGAATCGTCTGGAAGCCGGGAATCTTTTGGAACACCTCGGCATCCGCCTTCAGATTCAGATCGCCGCCCGCCAGGTTTACGAATCCCGGATCGCGGTCCGTCACCCAGTTGTTCGCGTATTGAACCAGTTTTAACTTATCGTAAGCTCCATTCTCATTTAAGTTGGGGCCTCTCGTTTTGGTCGGATTGTAGATCACATTGTTCTGGAATGTGTTGGTGTCAGGATAATACCGGTTCTCCGTGAAGAAATCGGCCAGCTCCGGGTACTTGGTCAGATGCGGCATGCCGGCGA
Source organism: Paenibacillus sonchi (assembly GCF_016772475.1). Classification (NCBI taxonomy): domain Bacteria; kingdom Bacillati; phylum Bacillota; class Bacilli; order Caryophanales; family Paenibacillaceae; genus Paenibacillus; species Paenibacillus sonchi. The sequence continues at coordinate 3,890,274 of NZ_CP068595.1, read as the reverse complement.
AGTTGTTGTATTTTTCGAACAAGGCATGCCACGGCTGCATATAGTTTTTGTTGATCTGCTGCTCCGGTCCGTCACCCAAGTACATATCCGAGTACTCATAAGGAACCTTGGAATCAATAAAGAGGTTGTTCTTGGTGCGGATATGCGATCCGCCGTTGTTCAGAATGGCGGAATTGCCCATCCGGTAGAAAATATTTTGTTCAATCGTCATCCCCATCGTGAAATTGTCCGGATAGACACCCTGCACACCGGCTTTGCTTTCCCCGATATGGTGGAAGTAATTCCCCCGGACGACCGAACCCCGCTCCTGCGGCGCAGCGCCCAGATTCATGTAGATCGCGCCGAGATCCGAGAAGGTTTTGCAGACATCATAGATGTTGTTGTATTCCACTACCTGGTCGTTCCCAAAGATCAGAATGCCGGGATGCGGGGCATCGTGAATTTCATTATGGGAAATGCGGTTGCCTGCTCCCGTCAGAATCACAGCAGGGTTGTACGCTTTATGGTAATAGGCAAAATCATGGATATGGCTGTTCTCCACCACATTATTGCCTGGCGCAAGCGTCAGCCTGTCCCCGCCGTTCAGTATGACTCCCGTTCCTCCGACATGATGGATATGCGTGCTGACAATCGCATGGTTAACCCCTGTGCCCTTGGCGAAGTCATTGTACAGCCAGCGGCTCTGGGTATTGATCCGTACGCCGCCTTCGGTGAAGTTGCGGATTTCGCAGTGCACCAGCCGGACACTGTCGCCGCCCATGATGACCGCCCCCGAATCCCGCCCATTCTCCAGAATCAGATCCTCAAAGGTGACAAAAGACGTATTTAACGTACTGATCATGGGGGTCTTCAGCATGGACACGGTAATTTCCGGATTCGCCGCCTGGAAGGCTGCTGTGGGCATGAAATACAGCTTGCCTTTGCTCCGGTCAATATAATACTCTCCCGGCATGTCGATTTCTTCCAGCAGGTTCTGGGCGAAATGGAAGTCCGGGTACCAGTTTTTAAAAAGTCCGCTCATCTCCCCGTAAGCCAGCGTGATGGACTTGTTCTGCGTATCAATCGAAGCGATTTTGTTATATGACCATTCCCAGCTGTAACCGAAGATCCCGTCCAGCCAGATATCATCCGCCTGGGTCCAAAGATCAGGCCGTTCATAGGTGTACGTAAAGGTGCCTCCGCGTGTCTGCAGATCAGCATCTTTACGGGTCGGACCGGGGTCAATAATATTGCCCATCTGGACCGTCCCTTTGTTGGGCCACCGGGCCAGGGTCATCCCTTCGCCTTCGATGTACAGCTCCATGGGCGGAGTCTGGCTAACATCGTTGGCTTTGTAATATCCATGGCGGCTCATGACCCCGTAATCGGTAATGCCATGCCCCTTCAGGTCTGCCTGCAGAACTTTGGATCTTGCGTCTGTGCTGATGATCCGGTTCAGGACCGACGGGTCTGTCACCGGGGTGAACCACCCTTTCTGGAGCTGCCGGCCACCGCTCAGCCTCACGGATTCGCCAGGATAAGCCTTATAGGTAACCGGTTTGTCCGCCGTCCCCGAATCCTGCTCCTCCAGCAGGAAGCTTCCGGTCCGGTTGTATGTGCCGCCCCGCAGATACACGGTAACGCCGCCGTCAGGCAGCCCTGCGCCCTGCTTCAGCTGGCGGATGGCATCTCTGGCCTTCTCCAGGGTAAGGAAGGGCTTATCCTTGGTCCCTGAATTGGAATCGCTTCCATTTTCAGATACATAATAGACTGCTTCGGAACTGTGTGACTCCTCTGCTTGAATCGCCGCGGCCGGGAAACATCCTACTATTAACGCAATGATCGATAAGACAATGAACGTTCTTTTCTTCATTTTATTTACATACCTCCTTATCGATTGGAGTATCTGAAAGGGAACCGTGAGGTTCCCTCGAAGCGGAGCTTACCCTTTCACTGAACCAATCATCGTTCCTTTCTCAAAGTATTTAAGCAAGAACGGGTAGAGAACAAGCACCGGCAAGGAGCATACGATCACTGATGCCATCTTCAGACTCTCCGGTGCGGGAGGTGTCAGATTCGTAGCTGTAGTGAACGGGTCCAGCTTATTCTCAATGAGAATCTGCCGGACGACTTGCTGCAGCACGTACTTCGACTGATCGGTGACATACAGCAGATTATCCATAAACGCATTGATGTGGTGAACGAGCGACCAGAGCCCAATCGTCACCAGGGACGGGATGGAGAGCGGCAGCACAATGCGGAACAGGATCCGCATGTCCCTGGCTCCGTCGATGCGGGCCGCTTCGATCAGCGCATCCGGTATGGACCGGAAGAATGAGAGCATCACCAGAACCTGGAAGGCATTAGCTGCCGTAGGCAGTACATAAACCCACCGCGAATTCAGCAAATGCAGTTCTTTGATGAGCAGATAGTTCGGGACGATGCCCCCCTCAAAGATCATAGTGAACAGTATCAGCATGATCAGGACACGCTTCATAGGAAAATCCGGGCGTGACAGCGGATAGGCGGCGCAGACGGTGACCAGCAGCGTCAAGAGCGTTCCCACTACCATGCGGAACACGGTATTGGCATAACCCGACCAAATGAACGGATATTCCAGCAGCTCCCGGTATGCCCTCCATTCGAAGTCCCGCGGAAAAAAGTGAAATCCGCTCCGGAGCGCTTCCCCGCGTCCGCTGAAGGAAACCGCCGTAACATGAATGAATGGGTATACGACGATCAGCGCGAGCAATGATAACACCAAATAGATGATAGCGGGTGTAATAAGATCCTGCCATTTTCTCGTCTTCATGACTGACTTCCTCCTGCTCCTACCATAATCCGTTTTCCCCTTTGCTCAGCTTCTTCACGGTCAGATTGGCACCCAGAATGAGCACAAGTCCCACAAGCGACTTGAACAAGCCGATAGCTGCTGTGTAGCTGTACTGGAATTGCTGCAGGCCGACCCGGTAGACGTAAGTATCAATGACGTCGCCCGTTTCAAAGGTGACCGGGTTAAGCAGATTGATGATTTGTTCAAAATTTGCACTTAAGAAACCGCCGAGGCTGAGGATGAACATTATCGATACGGTAGGCATGATCGACGGGACATTGATCCGGATGATCCGCTGCCAGCGGTTCGCCCCGTCGATGATGGCCGATTCCTGAATTTCCGGGTTAATCCCCGACAAAGCGGCGAAATAGATGATGGAACCCCAGCCCAAGTCTTTTAGTATGGAGGAGCCTACGACGATGGACCGGAAATATTCCTTTTTGCCCATGAAGAAGATAGGCTCCTTTCCGAACCAGCCCATGATGTCAGCCATAATCCCTGTAGTCGGCGACAGAAAATAGATGAGCAGACCCGACATGATTACCCAGGAGACGAAATGGGGCAGATACATCGTCGTCTGAATGAATCTCTGGAAATACCGGGAGCGGACCTCGTTCAGCAGAATCGCCAGAATAATCGGAGCCGGGAATGCAAAGACCAGCTGATAAAAGTTCAAAAGCAGGGTGTTTTTAAGAAGACGGTAAAAGTCGCTGCTCTGAAACAGTTCCTGGAAATGCTGAAATCCTACCCACGGACTCCCCCATATTCCATCCACGACCTTGAAATCCTTAAATGCAATGACCACGCCATACAGCGGACCATATTTAAAAACAATGAAAAACGCAAAGGCAAACAGAAACAGCGCCAATAATTCTCCATGCTTTCGTATGGTTTTCATCTTACACTCCCCTGAAACCCTATTTATTTTTTGAATTGAGCCTGGTACATCTCGTTGGCTTCTTTGGTCAATTCATCGCCGCCTCTGGATTTCCATTCCGCAACGAACTTATCAAAATCTTCGAGCGGAATTTCACCGCTGATGATCTGGGCGAAATATTTCTGCATCAGTGAAGTCAAGTCGTTTTTGTATTTCCCGTCGGAAGGCAGCGCCGAGAACAACAGCGCATCCGTCTGTCTGGGAGCGGAGGAATAGGTTTTGATCGCTTCATTCAGAGCCGGATTGGAATACTTCTCGCGGTATGCCTGCGTCGTGATGTTGCCGAGCGAGAAGAGCCGGATGCCGGCCTGGTCGCGTTCCTCTGCCTTCTCGAAGCCGGCCTTAAACTGGGTGGCTCCTGAAGTCGCCCCGCTCTCCGTAAAGTCCCAATGGGTTCCCTTCACCCCGAGGCTGGTCATATTGATGGTTTCTTCGTCAGTGCTCTCTGCCCTCAGAATCTCGAACAGTTTGTTGAGCTTCTCCGGCTGGTCCTTCACTTTGTTGCTGATCACGATAAAGTTGCTCTTCACTCCCCAATCCCACGAGCCGTCGCCGCCGGGACCCTTCGGATTCTTGGTGAACACCAGCTCCGCACTCGGATTCAGGGACTTCATTTCCGTCACGGTCGCTGCATCCGGGAGCGCACCCTTAGCAATCTGCTCCTCGATCACACCGATCCGGTTATTGTAGAGTTTTTTGCGGTAGGAATCCTGGGTATCGGTGATAAATTCAGGGTCAATAACCCCGTCAGCGAACCACTGCCGCAGCTTAGCCAGGGCTTCCTTCGTCTCCGGCATGACAGAGCCGTTCATGATCTCCCCGTTCTTCTCATGCCACATCGTCGGCTCTACACCGAACGCACCGAAGATGGAGTAGAAGCCGGATGACCAGGTGGAGGTTGCCGTACCTGTCAAGCCGTACGTATCTTTTTGGCCATTTCCGTCCGGATCCTTCTGTGCAAAGGCATAGATGGCCTTCTCGAACTCATCCAGCGTCTCGGGAGCCTTCGTTATGCCTACCTTATCCAGCCAATCCTTGCGCCAGAGCATCCCCAAATCATATGGCTTCAAATCGATGAACATGGGGATGGCCCATAGCTTATCGTCAATAGTCACCGTTTGGAACAGCGCATTGTTTTTTTCAATATCCGCGTAATATTCCGGCATCTTTTCCTTCAGCATGTTCTGGTCCAGGTTCATCAGGACGCCCTGGTTCTGATATGCCGTCACATTGGCGGGATCGCCAAGCATGAAGATATCGGGAACTTCACCGGAGGCAATACTGGCATCAGTTACCTTTACCGGCTTGATCTTTACATTGAACTTCTCTTCCAGCCACTTCTGGACTTGGGAGTTTTCTACAACCCCCGGAGCCTGGAGATGGATGCCCCAGGTAATTTCCACCGGAGCTTCTGCTTTTGTTCCGGCATTTGCGCCTGCACTGGCATCCGGTGCCGCCGCATTGTTCCCGCCGTTGCCGCCGCAGCCGGCCAGCAGGCCCGCTGTCAACATTGCGGGTAGAAGGGTTTTGCTGACTTTCTTGAGTTTCATCACTGGTAGTCCCCCTATTAAAACAAGTATGTTCACCGCCATGTTCACTTCCGCCCGGCTTTGGTCCGGGTGATGGTAGCGGTTACAACATTTACGATAAGCTTCTCCGCCAAAGTACACAATCCTCTGTTTCGATTCTTTTTATGTTTTTGGCCACTTCTGCGGCTGAAACCGCATTATGTTTTTCTGTTTTTTTAATGTTTTTCCGGCTTCCCCTTCCCGGAGGACACTTCTGTGATATAATCCCCATATTGATGTTTTGTTTTTGCCGCTTGAATTTGAAAGCGTAATCATCTTAAGAAGTGGAGTGAGTGCATTGCCGGGATACCGCTCGATCAAACATAACACGATGTTCGTCAAGCTGCTTCTTTCCTTGACCGCAATTGCCGTGATCACCGTCATTCTCATCTCCACGGTCACTTATTCCATTTCGGCGGACAACAGCATCCAGAATGCCATCGCATACAATGAATCGATCCTGACCCAGCAGCAGGAGCTTATTCACAAAGAGCTGACCGCGATCAAATATGCCGCCTCCGGCATGATCACAACCCAGTCGTATCTGTACCATACTAATGGCAGCCGCAAGCTGAGTGTAAGCTCCATGATTGATTTATCCAATTTTGTGGAGGCGCAGAAAAAAATCAGTCCCTACATTGATTCCATCTATTTGTATTACGCTCCTTTGGAGCTTGTCCTGACATCGCGTCCCGAAATCCGGACCTCTCCTATCTCCACTTTTGCCGACCGCTCCTGGCTGGAAGTCTGGAAGCAGCAGTCCGACAACCGCACGCTCTGGTTAACCGGACGGATGGACGGCTTCGAGCCGGATCAGCCTGCCGCCAGCCTGCTGCAAAAGATGCCGTTAATCGGTCAGGTGAACGGCGCCATCGTGATGAATCTGAAGCTGCAGCTGCTGTTCGATGACTATTTGAGCCATTACCATAATAAAAAAGGAGCCACTCTTGTATTAGGGCCCCATTCTGAGCTGCTCTATTCCGATTCTGCTGACGGGGATTCCCTGCTGGCGCAGCTGGACCCTGCCCGCCTGACCGGCGGAAGCGGCTACTATATGGATGATTCCGACCGGATCGTCTCTTACACCACCTCGGAACTGACAGGCTGGAGATTCGTTGATATCACCAAACGCTCCAGCCTTCTGCAAGGGATGGACCGGATCAAGTTCATTGTCGTCACTGTTGCGGCTACCTACCTGACGGTGGCATTTGCGATTTCTTTTTATTTGTCCAGAAGATTGTACCGCCCGCTGCAGAGCGTGATCTCCTATATCGGCGGTTCCGAGGCCGGCCATCGGGGCGGATCAGGCGGCCCCCTTCCCGCCGGCGACGAAGCGGGCTTTATCCGTCATATCTATGATCAGCTGGTCCGCAACTGGGAAACCCTGATGACGGAGAAGCGGAAGGTGGATTCCCTTCTGACCGATAACCATACAGCGATCAAGGAGAAATATTTGAACGGCCTCATTCAGGGAGACAGCACGGATCAGGCAGCGGAGCTGCTGGGGCTCCGTCTGGATTTCACCCGGTTTGCCGTGCTGACCCTTGAGCTGGAAGAGCCTTATCCGGTAAAAGGGCCTGACGGTATCCAGTTCTATCTGTTCCGTTACGGGCTTATGGAAGAGCTTGGAGCCGATATCGACGGCGAAATTTTCGCCAAGGATGACAAGAGGACCGTTATCCTGCTGAGCGTTCCTCCGGCGGAAGACGATTTCCCGCTGGAACAGGCCAAGCGGCTGAAGCAGCTTCTGCTGACCCGGTACAGCATGAACGTGACCATTGCCGTCAGCCGGAATTATAGTGGTGAACAAAGCGTGTGCTCAGCCTACGAAGATACCCTGGAAGCACTCCATCTGAAAATGTACATCGGCAAGGGGGAAATTCTGCCCTACGGCATCCTGGGCGATTGGAAGTCACAGGAAGAAGCTTATTATTATCCGTATGAGCTGGAAACGAAGCTGCTCCAGGCCTTGCTGCAGACAGACAAGGAGCAATGCTTTGGTGCCATCCGGCAAATCACCCGGACGGCGATTGACAGAAAGCTGGGGAAGGCGAATATCCAGCAGCTGTTTTTTCAGCTGAGCGGGGAGATCATGAAGACGCTTGTCCAGACCCGTGGCGACATGTCCGCCGTCTTCGGGGACAGACCGGCTTACGCAGATGTGCTGTCGCGTGCGGAAACGCTGCCGGATATGGAAGAGTGCCTGCTGGACATGTGCGGCAGAATCATCGCCTACCACAAGGAGAAACGTTCGAAGATGACGGATGTGACCCTGCAGCTGGCAACGGATTATATGGATGTCAATTTTAATAAAAATATTTCTGTAGACACGGTTGCTGAACACGTGCAGCGCAGCTCCTCCTATCTAAGCCGTATCTTCAAGGAGTCTACAGGGATGACGATTAACGATTATTTAATCCAGCTGCGGATCAAGCGGGCCATGGAACTGCTGCAGCTCGATCTGACTATCGAGGAGATCTGCCGGGATGTCGGGTATGCGAATGTAAGCTATTTCAATAAGATCTTCAAAGCCCGGACAGGGCAAACTCCCGGACAATACCGGCAGCAGCAGGCAGCAGACCGGCTGCTCTCCCAGGGAAGGAGCAGGCGGAATAGCTGCTGGCCTGCTGGCATCACTGCCGCAGGGCAGCGCCGTTCTTCACGGAACGTGCAGCCGCTTCCGGATTTCATCCTCAAGCGCGAACAAAAACGGCTGTGCCGTCCTCCATGGGACAACGCAGCTGTCTTTGGTTCTAGCGTTACCTGGAGAACGACTCCCCGTGAATCCTACGGCAACTTTTTAAGTGGAAAAAGGTTAACTAATTTGCCAGAGTACCCTATCCTCGGGCAGATGAAGTGGAAAAAGGGACACTAATTCGGCTTATTTTACCATTGGACCAGAAAAGTAGCCCAATTAGATTTACTTTTTCCACTTAACTCTCAGGATTTCTTAACTTCCGGAAAAATAAGTTCCCTTTTTCCAACTAGCACCTGCGAAGAAGCCGGTAAAGACGGATCGCCCTATTCCTTCGCGATCGATCCGCAGCCGTTACGGACAGGAGAGCCGTTATGGATAGAAGATTCGGCTATTCCGCAGGACTAACGGACTGAGATGCCTTTATTTATCCCTTTCCCCTTCATTCCAGGCTCCATCGAACGTTATAACGTCGCCTGAGTCCGTAACTGCTGAAAAAGTAAGATTTTTGGCAAAATAAGGTCCCCTCAGTCCGCTTCAGTCCGCTGATGGAGCCCTATCCTCCTGCATCGCGGATATTCCTGTGAGGCTCCCGGTATATCCATATTCTCCCACACTGTATTACAGTTAAATAAGGGGGAAGTCAGTTCCCCCAAAACATATAAATTCTTATCTTTCCAAAAAACCCGGCACCGTATCTTACAGTGCCGGGGGCTTTTCAAGCGGAACAGGCCGCATCATTCTGCGGGCAAAACATCGATATGCGCAAACTGCGAAAGATCCTCTACGAAGCCCGGATAGGAAACGTTGATACAGCCGCAGTTGCGGATGATCGAAGGCTCATCCAGGCTGCTGGCCAATACAGCTGCGGTCATGGCGATCCGGTGATCACCACAGCTGTCTACGGTGGCAGGCGATAGAGGCCGGCCGCCATGAATGACCATCTCGTCTTCACTGCAGGAGGTTTCCACGCCAAAAGCTTTTAGCACCCCTGCGGTGGTCTGAATCCGGTTCGTATCCTTGTCTCTTAATTCCCCGCAATCGCGGATCACAGTGTCCCCTTCCGCAAATGCCGATACCGCTGCCAGCAAAGGAACTTCGTCAATCAGGCTCTGTATGCGCCCGTTGCCTTCAGCTAAGACAGAGGACAACCGGGTTCCCGGTGTGCAGTAGATATCTGCAACCGGTTCCCCGGAGATCAGCTCCGCTTCCGCTTGCAGCGTTAAATGAAGTCCCATCTCTGCAAGCAGCCGGATAAATCCGCTCCGGGTTGGATTGACACCCACCTGCTTGATCAGCAGGCTGCCCTTGCGCTCCGCTCCCCGAATAGCGTATGCAGCCAGCAGAAAAGCCGCCGAGGACATATCACCCGGAACCATTACATCCTTGGCATAGAAGGCATTCCCTCCCTTCAGGAAGGTAACATCGTTATCGGATTGAATATCTATGCCGAAATAATGCATCAGGCGTTCGGTATGATCCCGGCTTTGGCAGCGTTGCCGGTAACGTGTGATTCCCTCTGCGTATAATCCCGCGAACAGCAGGGCTGACTTTTCCTGTGCGCTGAATACAGTGGCTTCCATGTCTATGGGGGACAACGGGGACGCTCCCTGAATCCGTAAAGGCAGGCAGCCTTTGGCCCCAAGATATTCAATCACCGCCCCCATGTCCGTCAGCGGCTGAACAACCCAGTCCATGGGTCTTGCCGAGAGCAGTGCGTTCCCGCCCAGTTCCGCTGCAAAGGACTGTCCCGCCAGTACAGACAACATTAAACGGGCCGAAGTGGCCGTATTCCCGACCTCAAGCCTGCCAGCCGGTGCCTGCAGGCCCCGCAGCCCTTTTCCATGTACGGACAGATCATCCCCATTCCATGCAATCCTTACACCCAATTGGCGCAGAATCGTGATGCAGCTCTCAATGTCACGGGAACGCAGCACGTTGTACACCGTACCCTGGCCTTCGGCGATAGCGTTCAGGACAATGGCCCGCTGGGAGATGGATTTGTCTCCCGGAACCGAATGGAATTCGAAGGAGCACACCTCCCGCTTCGCCTTAATCTGCAAATCACATTTGGCCGGCAGGCCGACCCTGTTTCGGACCAATCCCAATTCTGATCACCTCGTCATCGGAAAGTATTTGCGAATAATCCATATCTCTGCCGGGAGCCAGCGGAATCCGCCGGCCGCCCATCGCCGCATAGCTGCGGTACCGCTGCCGTTTCCGCTCCAGTCCAAGATTATTATCAAACGTGTAATCGACCAGCTGGGCCGCATTCCGGCGCACCGCAAGCTCAAGCAGGCGGGCCCCTGTTTTCGTCCGCACCATTACCGTGGAGGATGCCTTAGCAGATATTCCTTCTTTGCTGGAATCAAAAATATTGGGATCTCCATCCGAAATCGAAATATCGGCGATCCCTGACCACCAGTCCGGGCAAGCGAGGCAGCGGAAGGTTTTGAACTTTTTGAATTCCTCCACCAGCCGGTAAAAAGGCAGATAATACTCCTGCCCCTGCCGGGTCCTGACCATGAATTGCCCCGGATATTGCCCCTCCCGGTAGCGCATCACAGCAACGTCAGCCAATTCAATCCCCAAGATCTCCGTAATCAGATGCTCGGTACCGCCCAGTGAGGTGTTGGAGGCGCATCCCAGCTCAATCGTGAACGCTACTTTGTCTGCCAGCACAGAGGACGGCAAGTGCTCCGGCAGATTCAGCAGCTTGTGGATTCCTTGAATCTGGCAAGGCACGCCTATAATGCCGATCTTGTCATATCTGCTATCCTGCAGCAGATCCAGGTTGGGAGTGATGCAGTAGCTGGTCTGCGCACACTCGATAATCCGTTCCACCGAATCGGCCAGGTAGGCCTTCGGCACCCAGGGACGCTCCTCATCTCTCCCCACAACAATCACTGCGTCAGCAAGCTTCTCCTCCAGTGCGGTAGCCGCCAGGATCGTTCCCGCCCCGCCGGCTGCCGCCCGGCCGAGAATTTCCGGGTCCGCCGCCGATAACTGATGGGTAGATAAATAGATACCGGTCCAGCGTTCAAGCTCCGAACGGTTGCGGCCAAAGATGCGCCGCTCGGATTCCATCACACCTGTATCATAGCCCGGACACACCTCCGAGCAGAGATTGCAGCTGCCGCAGGTGTCCGCCGCCTGGCTCTCCAGACCCTGAAAAACCGGAAGCGAAACGGAATCGCCGTTCATCGCAAGCAGGCCTTGGGGACATACTGCAGCACACAATCCGCAAGACGCGCAGAGCGATAGATCAATAATCTCTTCCTTGAGCGTTATAAAAGATGTCATCCCGGCATCTCCCCTTCCTTATAATCTCACGCCGCTCAGCGTGGAATAGACTTCTCCGGTTCTGTCCGCAATGGGCTGCCAATCATACCGCAGCAGAACTTCCCTCCGGGCTGCTTCCGCAAGCAAGCTTCCCTCATCAGAATCACGGAGCAGCTGCAGAATCCGGGCCGCCAGCATGCCAGGGTCTCCGGGCACGCTGGTGAGTCCGGTCCGCCCATGCTTAACAATCTCGGCCAGCCCTCCCGCTTCTGACACAATTACCGGTGTACCGCTCCCCATCGCTTCCAGCGCCACAATGCCGAAGGGCTCATACAAACTGGGAAATACGCAGACATCGGCAATCTGGAGCAGAAAGCTTTTCTCCTGGCTGTCTACGAAGCCGGTGAAGCGTATGCTTGTCCCCAGCCCAGCCGCACTGTCCTCAAGCTCGGCGGACATCGGTCCCCGGCCTGCGATAATACAGGTGCAGTGCGGAAATTCGCGCAGCACCTCATGCATACTTTGCAGCAGCACCTGTACCCCTTTTTCCTTCACCAGTCTTCCAATGAACAGGACAATCTTGCCGCCATCCTGCGCGTAATGCTCCCTTCTGAAGGAATGTGCCGGAATCAGCTCCAACGAACGGAGATCAATGCCGTTAGGGATAATCTCCGTCCTAGACTTGTCAAGACCATGCACAGTGCAGACCTCCCGCTGCATATGCAGGCTGCATACAATGACCTTGTCTGACGAAGTGACCAGTTCATGTTCGATGGCATGATTCGTGTGCTGCTGAGGCGTGAACAATCCCTGATTCCTCCCAAATTCTGTAGCATGGATCGTTGTCACAAGCGGTAATCCCAGCCGCTGATGCAGCAGAAGGGCGGCATAGCCGACCAGCCAATCATGCGCGTGAATAAGATCGAGCCTTACGTTCCCGCTGAGCCGGGAGGCAACGTAATCTACAATTGCCAGATTGAACTCAAGCACCCAATCCTCGAAATCGGTCAAGTTCTCATAAGAATTCACACGGTGCACGTATACGCCGTTCTCCACTTCCAGAACGGGCCGTCCCGGGGCGCTATTGGTAATTACATGGACCTCGGCCGGCCCGCAGGCCAAATGCCTGGACAATTCATAGACATGCGGGGCCATTCCTCCGATCACCACAGGCGGATACTCCCAGGACAGGATTAAGACAGATGTGCTTGATTGCATAGGTTGTCCCCTCCGAATCTCTCAATGTGCAGAAAGTGAATACCCCGTGAAGAATTCCCACCATGTATTTTGCTCCAGCAGCGGAGGCGAAGCATGATCTCTTTGGAAGGAGAACCAGTCCGAATACATCGGGCTGCCGTCATCACAAATAAATAACACATTAGATCTCAAAATTGGTACAAACGTTTGCACTTTTTTAATAATCCCTAAATCCGCGTAATAGTAGCGGCTGCCCGGCCCGGGAACCCGCATCTCCAGCGTTTGCCCGAGCGGCCTGTCCACCGGAAACAGAAACTGCGCAAATTTGTTCTCGGAAGAGAGGGTGGTTAGCCGGACAGCCTGCTGCAGCTCAAGCCAGCTGCTTTTAAAATGCCAGGCAATCAGTCGTCTTCTCTCTTCATCCAGCGCAGTTTGAAAGGTCAGGTGTGTTCCGTCAAACTGCAGTCTCTCATCCATATGCAGCATCTCCTTCGGACAATTGAAAGGATTCTTGGCAGCCTCCCTGCCACTCCGCTATCATTTCGGATACACCCTCCGCAGGCGTATGAAGGCAATGAGCCTCTCCCTGCTCCAGGCGCACCATTCCGGAGCCGCTCCTAAACATAATTTTGAACTCGATCCGGGAATCCGCCGGCAGGCTGACATCGCAATACCAGGTTGGATACCGGTAGACGATCTGGTTGTAAAATGGCCCTGCCGCCCTCTCCGCCTGCCAGGCTCCAAGCTCATACACATTCCCCGTCACATAGACCCGGGTACCATAATCAGTGTGTACGGTCTTGAGCACCAGCGTTCCGTCCGCACCTTCAGTTCTTCCGGGAGCCGGAACTTCTGCCCCCCTTCTGTCAGACCCTGTACAGGATGTATGCCTGCCGGAACCGCCGGGCGGTCTGGAAAATATCCTTAAGGAGGCTGGAGTAAGCACCTTGCGGCAGGGAAGTAGTCAGCGGAGGCAGGATTTGCGCATTGTCTTCCTGGTTAATTAGGATCAGTGCCACATCCCTCTTGCAGCTGCGCTCAAATACCGCCTGCGGGTTCATTTGATCCAATCCGGCAAGGTCATACAGGTTGCGGTACAGCGAATCCTCGGCATCCCGGAACGCGGTGCCGCCATTATGCAGAAACACACGCTCCATATCTCCCGAGTACGCTGCTACCAGCCGGCCCGCACGGTATATTGCACCATTCTCCATGTAATCTGGCCGCAGTTCCAGTGCCGGGGAGGTATGATTGGACGTAAAAAATAATTACTTTCAGTCCATGCTCATGCGTTAGTGCTCAGCAGGGCTCTGAATGTATCCATTGAACCAAAATAAGGATTAGGCCGGAGGAAGTCTCTGGGCCAATATCCATGATAGGAGGCTGTGCCTTCCTCATCCTCCATACATACATGAATATTCTCTGCCGGCTGGGAGATCAGGATCGCACTGAACCCCATGTCCGTGAGGTATCCGTCCTGAATCCTGGCAATAATCCCTGCCCAGTCGCCGCCGAGATATTTTCGCAGATTGCCTGCACCGGAACAGCTCCGCCCGAGGACGGCCTGCGGGATTGCCTTCACAGAACCGGTCGGTGACAATCTGATAGATGCATTCACCAGGATGCAGCATAATTACTCACCGGAACCGGCCGGAATGGCATCCGCTTCCTCCAGGAGAAGGTTCAGCGCCGCTTCCGCCTGTTCGATGAAGAGGACATAAATTTGAAATTTCTGTTCCAGTTCAAGCTTCCGGGCCATTCTCCGTTCGTGGGGATAGATTTCGTATTGCCCGTAAGAGGTTTCCAGCTTATCCGGCAGCAGCAGGGCAAGCGGCCGCCTGGAGTAGATTCTTAACATTTCAATTGCATCATGAATGGCGCCGTCATCATCATAACCGGCAATCAGCAGAACATATTCCGGATCAAATGCCCGCAGCATCGCATATCTCAGGGAATTGAACGCTATATTCATAGTGGGAAGAATGGAGCTTTGCCCCGCCATAATGATCCAGTCACTGCCGCTGTCCTGGGCCTGATGAATCACTGTGTCGATATAGTACGGATACTGCTCCAACGGGCGTTGTGCCAGGAACTTGAAGATATCCCCTTCAGGCTGCCCGAACAGGAACCCGGTCGGCTCTGTGATGAAAGCTGTCGCCGGAATGCCCTCCGCTGCGAATTGCCTGTAAAGATTCATCTGCACGGTAAACTTCCCGATGCACCCCCGGGTGGCAAAAATCCCGACTCTCTTAATCGACCTGGGACGGGAAAACATCAAGGCTTCCTTTTGGAACTGTTCCAGATAGCGCTCAATATCCGTTCCGCCCGTGCCATAGCGCTTATCCATCTCCTGAAAAAGCTGCTCCCGGGGACTGTGAACCACATCGATCTGTATTTGCTGCTCCGCCATCCAGTCCAGGGTAGCCCGGTCATAAATTTCATGCACACTGATCACCTTTAAGCCCCGGCCGGATGCGTATAAGACCAATTCCCGCCATAATCCGGCAAGATCATGTTCAGCGAATACACTTGAATTCCCGCCAAAAGTGGTGCCGGGATCATTCAGAATCAGGGTGTCCGCGTCCTTCAGACCGTCCGCCATTGACGAATGGATCAGAATCCCCGAATGCTTCCCGTCCACCTGCGCTCCGGCATCCTGCCCGTCTTCCTCCACAAAGTCGATGACCGATACGATCTCGACATCCAGCAGGTCACGGAAGCGCAGCAGGCCCTGCGTGATTTTATTGAAGGGATACAGTACAACTCTCTTCATATTCGCCGCCTCCCCCCGGATCATAATCTGACAGTCTTTTTATAGTTAGCCAGCTTGCCTGCCAGCCTGCCAATGTCCAGCACCGATTCCACATGCGCGGCATCAAAGCGGCTGCGGATTTCTTCCTTGCGCTGCTCTATTTCTTCAGGAGTCTTCGAGATGTATACTCCAAAATCAATTTCGTATTTATCCGGGATCAGAATGGCAAACGGCCGGCTGGCATTACCGTAAATGCGGAGAATATCGAGGCTGTCCCTGATCTGCTCATCATCATCGTAGCCTGCAATCAGGATCGTCAAGTCCGGCTGCAAGGCCCGTAAATAAGAGACTTTGGTCGCTGCAATCACGAAATTCTCATTCGGGAGCAACGAGCCTTGACCTGACAGCAGGACATAATCACAGCCTGCGCTCTCCGCTTCCCGGACAGCTGCGTGAATGTAGTACGGATATTGGCTCAGCGGATTATGGGCAATAAATTTCATAATATCACCGCCCGGTTGGTTGAAGAGCGCAGCCGTAGGCTCGGTTATAATCGCCTGTACCTTCTCTCCTGCCTGCCGAAGAGCCCGGAACAATGACATTTGAGCCGTGAACTTCCCGAGGCATCCTCTTGTTGCGAATATCCCCACCTTGCAAATATTGCGGTTATAAGCGGTTATTTGTGCGTCTATATCAAAATAGGATAAATAAGTGGCTACTTCATCTCCAGGGGAAGGAAATATATATTCTGTATGGAGCCGGTGCTGCAGACTTGCGGGGATTTGCGGTAGAATCTCAATCGTAATTCCATTCTTAAGCAACCAATCCAGGGTAGGGCGGTCAATAATTTCGTGCACACTGATGATCCGCAGCTTATGCTCATGGGCAGAGGCAACCAGCAATCTCCACAGCTGACTGAGGTTATGCTCACCATATACGCCTTCGTTATTCCCAAATGAAGTTCCCGGATCATTCAGAATCAGGGTATCCGCTATGCCGAACACCTCTTCAAAATTGTCCGTGATTGGGATTCCTGCCGCTCGGCCTTCCACCAGTTCAGCGGCGTCCTTACCCTTATGCAGGACAAAATCAACAACCGCCCTTACCGTAAAATCTGTTAAATCCCTGAACCTGATGATCCCTTGCGTAATCTTGTTGAAGGGATACAACACCACATTGTCCATGCATAACCGCCTCCCGTAATAGAGTAAAGGATAGACAACAATCGGTAGACTTAACCGATTAAGCTGATACTACAATAATTTACATATTATATCAATACCAAGAAATAAAAGGTTTTTTATGACACGAATTTCGAGGATTGACTCCCGGCCTAAGCTAATGTTAATCTTTAGGAAATTGACAGATAGGAGATTGGATTGTTGAAAAAAACAACTATGAAGGACATCGCCATCCGTGCCAACGTATCCGTTGCCACCGTAAGCTATGTGCTGAATCGTGTGGATAATCAGACCATTCCTGAGAAGACACGCCGCCAGATCCTGCAGCTGGCCGATGAGCTGCATTATATTCCGAATCTGGCAGCCCGTTCACTCGCCAACCAAAAAACCGGTCTGGTAGGTGTATTGGTCCACAGATCCAGGCAGTTGCCATACTGGAAGCTGCATGCCCAGCTCGCCTTCATTCATACTTTGGAGCAGCGGCTTACAGCAGCCGGGTATCATACGCTGCTCTATTCTCTGGATACCGGCAACCCATCGCTGGACATTATTGTAGAACGCAAGCTGGAAGCCGTATTTCTTATTGATGCACAAGACGCCTCCTTCTACTCGATTTCCAGACACTTTGTCGAGGGCATTCCCCTGATCCTGATCGACAGCATGATTGAAGATAAGCTGTTCAAGCAGGTGGTATTCAATTACCGCTCAGCGCTTGAAAAGGCTCTGCCGGGCGATTTGTCGCAGGTCTGTTTAATTATGGAGAGCTTCAATAATTCACTTCTAACCCGCTATATCCGCAGCTGTGTTCCTCTGCCGGACGATGCTGTCTTCGAGATCCGCGAGCTTCAGGATTTGTTTCCGGCGATGGCTCACCACCGCTTCAAGCAGGCGATTGTGATCAATGAATTCATTGGCAGCTATGTGGAGAAGTCTGGAGACTTCGAGCATCTGACCGTAATCTGCACCTGCAATTCCCCGGAAATGCTGGGGGAGCGTGTAGAGAAGATTCTTTTTCAGGGAAACAAAGCGGAGGTCGCATTTGAACTCATGCAAGAGCTGTTGTACCATTCGGACTACTCCGAGCAAGAGAATAACTGTTATTATGTAGACTAAATTTTTTTTGACAGTCAACTTAAACGTTTAAGTTGAAAGGAGGATAAACATGACAGAACCCGTTATAGCCAGCCAGGCAGCCCCTGCGGTACACTCCTATCCAAAACTGTGGGCCAACAAAAAATTCATGCTGCTGCTCTGCTCTTTTTCCATTTCCCTGTTCGGCAATACCTTTCACAGCATCGCCCTTAGTCTCTGGGTGCTCCAGACCACCGGCAGCGCCAAAATGGTGGCTGTACTGACGATTATTAACCTGTTGCTCAGCTCGCTGCTCGGGTCCATTGGAGGAACGTTCGCGGACCGGACCAACCGCAGAAAAATCATGCTGGTTACAGATCTGGTCAGCTGCTCACTGGTAGTCATCCTTGCCCTCGTCATCTCTGTTCCTTCCGCTTCCTTCATTATTGTAGCTGTGCTTACAGCGCTAACTACGGTGTCAGCCCTTTTCCAGTCCCCTGCCTATCAGTCCTCCATTGTCACCGTTGTCGGCAAAGAGCATGTCCAGCAAGCCGTTGGCATGCTTAACCTGTCGGAGAACATCTGCCGGACGGTTGGCTTTTCCGTAGGCGGAATCTTCGTAGCGGCTTTCGGTGCGGCAGATGCTATTTTATTCGACGGAGCCACGTTTCTGGTCTCCTTCCTGCTCGTTCTTGCTGTCCGTTCCCTGCCGATGCCGGCACGCGCCAATCCAGAGCCCCAACAGAAAAAGAAATTTATTCAGGACCTTGGAGAAGGCATACGTTATATCTGGAAATTCCCCTTTGCCAAGGCAGTCATCATTATGCTTCCGACGCTCACTCTATTCTTCATGCCCTCAATGATGCTGACCCAGGTCATGGCCGTCAACGTCTGGAAGTCCAGTCCCTTTCAGTTCGGACTCATGGAAGCCTGTATCCCTCTCGGCTATATGATCGGCTCAGGCCTGATTATGATTCTAGGCTCCAGAATCAGACGGCGGGGATTACTCATTATGACCGGCCTGCTCTGTCTGGGCCCGATGTATATCCTGTTATCCTTCATCACTTCTGCGGCCGCAGCCATTCCCGTCGTGCTGCTGATCGGATTCATGTTTTCGTTCTGCACACTCCTTATCAATATCATCCTCAGGCTGGAAATTTCCGAAGAAATCCAGGGCAGAGTTTTTGGCGTACTGGGGTCAATTATGAGTGTAGCTCCATCAATCGGCCTATCCGTTGTCTCCTATCTCTCGGATCATTTCAGTCCCGGCCCTGTTATGGGGTCCATCGGACTGCTGCTGCTCCTGTTCGCCTTATATACCTCCACTAAGCTGAAGATCATTCGAGGATATAAGTGAGTTATTAATAAGCTATATAGGCTCCAAACCCAAAAAACCTGGCTCTCAAGATTCTTCACTCCTTGAGAGCCAGGTTCTCCGTATAGGTTGGCAACGGCCGCCCGGGCGGCTGTCATCCTTTTACCGCTGAGCCTACCGTCATGGCCCGCTCCACCTGATCGCTGAGAAGCAGATAGACCAGGACCATCGGAAGCGATGCAATAGTCATGACCGCCCCCATTGCTCCCCAGTCGGTACTGTACGAGCCCTGGAAGAAGAGCAATCCCAGCGGCAGTGTCTTCATGTTCTCGTCCGAGATTAGAATGTACGCCAGAGTGAACTCATTCCAGTTGTTCAGGAACTGGAAGATGGCAATCGTTGCGATGGCCGGCAGCGCCAGCGGCAGGATGACCCCGAGAAACAACCGGTAAATGCTTGCACCATCGATGCAGGCTGCCTCTTCAATTTCCCGGGAATGCTGACCAGGAAGCCGTAGAACACCATGGTTGAGAACGGAAGGCCGATGGCAATGTAGGGAATAATAAGAGCCCCATAGGTGTTGGTGAGATGGAAATCCCGGACCAGCAGCGCAAGCGGGATCATAATCACCTGCAGCGGCATGAACATACCGACAAGCATATAAGTTCTGACAGCCGAGCGGAATCTCCACTGCATCCGGGCCACGGCAAAGGCGAACATAAGCGCCAGAAGCAGAATGAAGAGCGTGGATATGATGGAAACGACAAAGCTGTTCCAAAAGTAACGCGGAATATTGAACTGCGTCCAGGCATTGATATAGTTCTCGAAACGAAAATGAGTCGGCAGGCCAAACGGATTGGTGACGAAAATTTCGTCATTGTTCTTCAGGGAATATGAAATCATCCAGAACAGCGGATAGATGGATACGGCAAAATACAGCCACAACGGAATTTGCAACAGGAACTGCCCGATGGACCGGAATGTTTTGGGGCTCATATGGTTTATGGTTCTCCTTTCCATTATGCATTCTGTCCACGGTCGAACACCTTGTTGATTACAACCGTCGCAATAAGCGAGATCAGCACCAGCAATACCGATACAGCGCATGCGTATCCGTAGTTGCTCTCCATAAAGGCATACCGGTAAATCATGAAGGTCATCGTGTAGTTGGTGGTGCCCGGGCCTCCATTGGTCATGATCAGCATCTGTACGAACGCGCCGATCCCGGAGGTGATCGCGATGGTGAAGCAGAATTTATACGTTTCCCGCATCAGCGGCAGCGTAACATGCCAATGCGCCCGCCACTTTCCGCAGCCATCGATGGTCGCGGCCTCGAAGTAATCCTCCGGAACAGCCTTGACACCGGCATACAGCAGGGAGAACTGATAGCCCATAAACTGCCAGGCGTTTACAAAAGCGATGGCAATGATCGACTGTGTCGGTGAGCTCAGCCAGTTCTGCCGGTAGGGAATATTCAACAGCTCGAAAAGCTTATTCACAAGACCGTTGGTCGGGTCGTACATGGCGATCCACAATTGGCAGACAACCGTGACCGACAGCACTACGGGTATGAAATAAGCAGTCTTCAGCAGCTTGCGTCCGCGGGTCCGCGGATTGGCGCAAACGAGCGCCAGTACCGTACCAAGTCCAATCTGGAATCCAGCCAGCACCAGGGCAAAGATCAGCCCGTTTTTCAGGGAAGTTGAGAGCAAAGGATCGTTAAACAGCTCGCGGTAATTGGCAATTCCGGAGAAGGCTGCCGTGCTCAGCCCGTCCCAATCGTAAAAACTTCTGACAACGGTCTGCAGCACAGGATAAATAAGGATCACGCTATATAACAACAGGGCAGGGAGCAGAAACAGCGCCAGCGCCGATTTATTTCCCAGGTATTTATTCATGCGGTTCTTTCCCTCCTTGTTCCGTTAAAGCTGAACCCCCGGGCGAAGGCCGCAGGGGTCCGGCAGGTTCCCGCCTACTGGTTTTCCTTGCCCAGCGTACGGTTCAGGTTCGTGATAAAGTTCTCGGTTGCAAAACCGTCCACCAGCAGGTTCTGTGTGTTGTCGTTGATGGCATTCTGAATTTGCGTATTGCTTAGCAGCTTTGCATATTCTTTGGCGTTCGGCAGCAGCTCCGTGGCGATCCGCTGCATCATAACCGGCACGTCAGCCGCAATCGGCTTGTCTGTCTTCGGCGAAATAATCGGGCTGCCCAGCTTCGAATATTTATATTCAGCTGATTTCGCAGCAAGGAACGCTGCCACCTTCACCGCAGTCTCCTTATTCTTGCTGCCGGGCGAAACGGCGTAGCCCTGCGGAGATCCCGCACCGTCGATATTATATTTGCTTTGTTCATAGGTCGCTTCATCTTTGGCCGGCCAGTACATCCAGTCAACCTGGTCGCCAAGTTTTTCTTCCGAGCTGTAGATTTCCCATTGGCCGTTGACGAACATCGCGGACTTGCCCTGATAAAACTGCGAGGACGCCTGGTCATAGTTCGTGTTCGTCGCGTTGGCGTCGAACAGTCCGGCTTCCTGAAGCTGCTTCATTTGCTCTGCGGCCGTAACAAAAGCCTGCGGCAGCTCCGTTACCCCCTGTGCCTCCAATGCGCCAAAGCCAGCAGCCTGTTCCCTGGTGACGAGACCGTTATAGAATGCGGCTGAAATCCATTTTTCCTTCCCGAAGATGGACATCGGGATGTAGCCCGCTGCTTTCAATTTTTTGGCCGCTTCAGCCAGCCCGTCAATGGTTTTGATCGGCACTGCAATGCCAACCTTGTCGAAGATCGACTTGTTATAATAAATCAGCTGAAACTCAATGCCGGTATCGGGATAAGCGTACACATGGCCATCCGGGGCAATCAGGCGGGATTCCACGCCCGGATTAAGATTTTGCTTATACTGTGCGGTCGATTCATAATCGTCCAGTAGCTCTACATTTTTCGATTTGGCAAAGGTCTGCAGGGTCGGCCAGTCAGTGAAATAAACATCAGGCATGTTCCCAGTGGCCGCATAAGTCTTGAGTTTCTGGTTACCATCCTGCACCGCGGAATCCAGCTCGATCTCGACGTCCGGCATTTCCTTCTTCAGTTCTTCCACTGCATAGTCGAAAGGGCCTTTCGTATCTTCATCAAAGTGCTGGGCGTATACCTTCAGCTTGACCTTGCCGCTGTCAGCCGCCGCAGCCGGGTCCTGATTTTGGTCAGAGGCTGTGTTGCCGTTGCCGCCGCCGCAGGCAGACAGCGCCAGCATCATGGAAAACGCTATCATTAGTGCGCTTAAACGTTTGTGCTCAATTTTCATTGTGTATATCCCCCTCATTTGTGCAGCTACCCCTCATGCGAGTGTGTGCCGTAAGTCTGTGACCTGCCGGCCACATTCACATTATAGCCTCCGGCCAGCCAGAACATTAAGGGATAAAACGGGTCTTACCCGTAAAAAACGGGACAAAACAAGTAGAAACAGCTAGGCCGTCTTTATAAGGAGCCTATGCTTCCGAAGTAGCGATACAGAGTATCGCTTTCAGGTACCTGTTTCAGCGGGAAATAGAAGGATCATTTATAGCGCGAAGCATACAAATGAAATGCTTATATTTAAATAAAGCGGTCCCCGTCCGGGAACCGCCAGCATTTTAAACGGGAACATCTGAAGCAGGGCTACTTCCTGACCAACTGCTCGTATTCTGTCGGGGTCACGCCGAAGCGCTTCTTGAAGCTTTTGCTGAAATAATTCGGGTCCGCATATCCGACACTCTCCGAAATATCGGCCAGTTTACGGTTGCCTTCCAGCAGCAGCGCTCTGGCTTTTTTCATGCGGATATGCGTAATATGGTCGACAATCGAATACCCGGACTCCTTGCGGAAAACACGGCGCAAATAGCTGGGATCGACATATACGCCGCCTGCCACCTGTTCGGCTGATAGCTCTGCGTCCGCATAATGCTGCTCAATATATTGGATAGCCGCAGCAAACAGATTCGAGGCCTTCGTGGGCTTCACATCTTCTGTCAGTTGTATCACCCTGCGGTACAAGGCGGTCAGCCACTCTTCAGCACCCTCCCAGGACCCGCATGCCTTTAGCCTCTCGAAAGGTGACTTGTCGCCTTCGCTGTCCCACACCCGGCTGTAGGAGAAGCCCCGTTCACCCGCAAAGGTTAACACCAGCGAGACAAGCCCCATCATCATTGCATCCGCATATTCGCTCCCCCATTTGCAGCTGCGGAGCTGGCGGATCGCCTTGCGGACTTCCTCCAGAATATCCGCATCTTTCATGCGGAGGCCAAGCACAATGACGTCGCGGATGCTGCTGAGATCCGGCGCCTCTTGTCCGGGTGGGCATACCGGCCCGTTCTCTCCAGCCCCTTCCTGCTCAGCCTCCCGCTCACGGGGCAGCTGCGGCAATTTCGGCCGGATACGGGCCAGCATAGCGGACATCTCCTCTTCGTTAAACGGCTTGAGCAGATAATCCTGTACGCCTGTCCGTACGGCTTTTTGCAAATACTCAAATTCGTTGTGACCCGAAATGAACACAATCACGATGCGTTCAAAGCGGTCCTTCAGCTTGACCGCCAGCTCAATGCCGTCCATAAACGGCATATTAATATCAACCAGCGCCAGATGGGGCTGATGCTTCTCCGCCTCAAGCAATGCCTCCCGGCCGTTCCGCGCTTCGCAGCATACCCGGAAGCCGTGCCGCTGCCAGTCCATCTTAAGCCGCAGATAGTCGCGGAACAGCGGCTCGTCATCAACGATCATCACCTTGTACATCCTGTTCATCCCTCTTTTCAGTTCCAAGCATAGGCAATGACAGCTCCACCACGGTCCCTTCATCAACAACGCTGCGGACAGTCAAACCATATGGCTCCCCGAAGTACAGGTTCAGCCGCTGCTGGACACTGTAGGTACCGATTGAACGGGTCTCCTCCTCCGGTGAATAACCGGACATGATGGCCTCTATCCGCTCCTCATCCATGCCAATGCCGTTGTCCGTCACTTGGACAAGCACCTTGCCGCCGGTACTGCAGGCCTGGATGCGGATGAAGCCCTTGCTCCCTTTTTCTTCAACCCGTGATAAATCGCATTCTCGACAAGCGGCTGCAGCGACAGCTTCGGAATCGGCGTGCCCGACAGCTCAGCCGGGATGTCAATCTCATAGCGGAACACATCCGGGTACCGGATCTGCATAATGGCCAGGTAATCGTCCGTAATCCGCGCTTCCTTCTCCAGAATGATGAGCTCCCTTCCCTTGTTAAGCACCATCCGGTAAAAATCCGCCAGCGCTTTGGTCGTATCCCGGGCCTCTTCATTGCGGTCGAGCTCGTTCAGGACATAAATGGTGTCAAGCGTGTTATATAAAAAATGCGGCTTGATCTGCGCGCTGATCAGGGCGAGCTCATACTCCCGCTTGCGTTTCTGCTCTTCGGTCACCTTATTCAGCAGCTCCCGCACGCGGCCGACCATGAAATTGAAGGCCTCTGCGATCGTTCCGATCTCGTCTTCCGTTCTCGCGGCCACAACCGGGCGGAGATCACCGCTGACCACCTGCCGCATCGCTCGGGTCAGCCTCTCCAGCGGACTGGCAACCATCCGGGACAGGAAGCTTGCCCGAACAGGGAAAAGATCAGGCACAAAGCGCCTACCAGCGCCGTCAGCCGCACATTCTGCTGCACATCGGCTGTGAGCAGCTTAAGCGAAACCACATTGATCAGCTCCCAGTCCATCGGTCCGAAACGGCTGACTGTAACCAGATTGCCGTCGTCCTTGTAAGAGAAGCTGGCGGCTCTGTCCGCTCTCTCACGATCCCCGATTCTGGCTGCCATCGATGGCTCCAGCGGCTGAAGCAAGCTGCTCTTATCCGCCGCAGCCACAACGCGCCTATGTTCATCCACGAAATAATAGGCCTTGGAGGCCGCCGGATCGCTGGACTGCAGAAACGCCGACAGCTGTTCTTCCCGGACAATCAGAAACAGGGTGCCTAAAGGCTCGCCGGTATCGATATTGATGACCATCTTCCCCAGTGTAAGCACAGGAGAATCCGGATCGGAGGTCAGATAATTCCGCTTCTCCATGCCGAACCAATGCGAGTTTCCGTAGCTCCCGGCCTCTCTCACCGTGATCAGCATACCGCTTGCGGCAATGCCCTTAGCCTCTTCCTCCCCGCCGGATGTATAGGAGGAATAGACGGTTCCGTCTTTGCCGACGAACACAGCGGCATCCACCTCACGGAAGATCGACAGGTCGATCGACAAGCGGCTCTGCATCAAGTTGGCAAAGCGGAACTGCTCCAGCGGAACCGCCTGAACGGCCGGATATGATTCGTAAAGACGGTTGATGTTGGTAACCATAATATTCGCCGCAGTCTCTGCGCTGCGGAGGATATAATCGGTACGGGAGAGGATCAGCTGGGATTCGTCGGCTACGTTGCGTGTAGTCCGCTCAATCAGGGAGCGGCTGAACAAGTGGCTGGACAGGGCGCCCAGAATAAGCAGAGAAAGAATAAGCAGGGGAAGAAATATCGCAATGACCTTGCTTTTGAACCGGAGCCGGCCAAACCATCTCCGGATGAGTGCTGTAAATTCCAAGCCTGTCCCCTCCGCCCTCCAATGAATATTCAACATGGTATCACAATTGCCCGGGGTTTAGAAGCCGCCGGGGTTGACGATATTTGGGAGTGCATTCCAGAAATATAACCACTTGAAAGAACGGAATGTGGATGGTAGGATAGAAGCGATATTTAGTAAATTTATTAACTAAAAAAGGCGTGAGCGGCTTGCCAACGATTAAAGACATCGCCCGCGAGGCCGGCGTATCGGCCGCGACGGTATCGAGAGTGTTAAATAACGACCTGTCCCTCGCCGTCAGCGAGGTTACGCGGACCCGTGTGTTTGCCGTCGCCGAGCAGCTGGGCTACAAGCCCTCCCGGTTAAAGCAGCTGAAACGGGATACCGAGCGCAGCGGCAAAACCGTCTCGCTCCTGCTCAGGTGTTCGGTCGAGGAGGAACGGGATGACCCGTATTACGGCTCTATCCGCCGGGGGATTGAGCTCCGCGCGGAAGAGCTGGGCATTGTACTCGGCCAAACCCTGCGCGGGCATGGACAGCTGCCTGCCCTTCGGGCCTGCGACGGCCTTATTGTTGTAGGCGGTTTTAATCCCCGGGAGCTGGAGAGCCTGCACGCTGACCCCAGCACGATTGTGCTTGTCGACCAGTATGGGGAGCAGACGGATTATGACTCTGTGCGGACGCATTTCCGCCAGGCCGTCGAACAGGCGCTTGGCCACCTGATGGCTCTGGGCCACCGCGATATTGCATTTATCGGCGGCGGAGGGGACGGGGAGCGGCGGGCGCATCATTTTGAGCGGATCATGCTGGAGCGGGGCTGGTTCGACGACCGGCTGGTGCGGACGGGAGGCTGGAGCAGCGCCGACGGCTACCGGATGATGAACGAGCTGCTGGAAGGTGCGAAACGGCCGACAGCCTGCTTCGCGGCCAGCGACCCGCTGGCGGTCGGCGCCCTGCGGGCCCTGCACGGCCAAGGCGTACGGGTGCCGGAGGAGATGGCGATCGTCGGCTTCGACGATATCGAGATGGCCGCCTACGTCCAACCGCCGCTGACAACCGTACGCGCCTATCCCGAGCAGATGGGCAAGGCGGCGGTCCAGCTGCTCGTCGAGCGGTTCGAGGGACGTGAAGCGCCTTCACATACGATCACCGGCACGAAGCTGATCGTCAGGGAGAGCTGCGGCCGCCTGATTAAGCCGCCGCCGCGATGCACACCTCACCCATGACCAAAGCAAGGACGGTCCCCGCCAAGAGACCGGATCACATTCACAAGGAGAGTAATAAGCATGAATATTTTCGCAGACGAAACGCTAGGCCTGTTTCATCTTCAATCCAAAGATACCAGCTATATCATACAGCTGGTTGAAGGCTACCCTTCCCATGTATACTGGGGCGCACGCCTCCGGCACGACAACAGCCTGGCTGGCGTGCTGGAGCTTCGCGAACGTTCCTCTTTCTCTCCAATCCCGCTGCTGTCGAACCCTTCCCTCTCTCTGGATGCCCTGCCTCAGGAGTACCCTCAGTACGGGACAAGCGATTTCAGACGGCCGGCCTATCAGGTTCTGCTGGCTGACGGCACCCGGACCACCGAACTTAAATACGCGGGCTACAGAATTACTCCCGGAAAACCTGCACTCGAAGGGCTGCCTGCACTCTATACCGAAACAGATCACGAAGCCAAGACGCTGGAGCTAACTCTTAATGACGACTATACCGGCCTGACCGTTAAGCTGCTGTATACAGTCTTTGCTGACCACAGCGCCATCGCCCGCTCGGTCCGGTTTGAGCATAACGGACAGGCACCGCTCCGGCTGGAGCAGGCACTCAGCGCCTCGGTTGATTTTGCCGATTCGGCCTACGATACGCTCCACCTGAGCGGCGCCTGGGCGAGAGAGCGCCATGTTCAGCGCCGCCGCCTTAGCGCCGGGGCCGCAGTTTCGCTGGAGAGCCGCCGGGGCTCAAGCAGTCATCAGGCCAATCCCTTTCTCGCACTTCTCCGCCCCGGCGCGGATGAAGACCAGGGAGATGTCTATGGCTTCAGCCTTGTATACAGCGGCAGCTTTGCGGCAGTTGCAGAGGTCGAGCAGTTTAACCAGACCCGTGTGAGCATTGGGATTAACCCGTTCGATTTCTCCTGGCTGCTGGAGCCGGGCCAATCCTTCCAGACCCCTGAGGCTGTGCTCGTCTACTCCGGCGAAGGACTGGGCGGCATGTCGCGCACCTATCACCGGCTTTACCGGACCCGGCTGTGCCGCGGCGTTCACCGCGACAAGACCCGTCCGATCCTCGTCAACAACTGGGAAGCGACTTATTTCGATTTTGATGCCGACAAAATCGCAGCCATTGCCAAGGAAGCGGGGCCGCTGGGCATTGAACTGTTCGTGCTCGATGACGGCTGGTTCGGCAAGCGCGACAGCGACAACAGCTCGCTGGGCGACTGGTTTGAAGACCGGCGCAAGCTGCCCGGCGGACTGGCTGACCTCGCCGGCCGGGTAAACGCCGAAGGCCTTCAATTCGGACTGTGGGTCGAACCGGAGATGGTGTCACCCGAGAGCGAATTGTACCGTAAGCATCCTGACTGGTGCCTGCACGCCGCGGGACGCCGCCGTACGGAAGCGCGCAACCAGCTCATTCTGGATCTCTCCCGTCCCGAAGTATGCGATTATCTGTATGAGACATTGAGCGCTGTTTTTGCCAGTGCGCCGATTACCTATGTCAAATGGGACATGAACCGCAATATGACGGAGATTGCCTCCGCCTCTGCCAGCCCGGAGCGGCAAAAAGAAACCGCCCACCGCTATATGCTTGGCCTGTATGATTTGATGGAGCGCTTGACCTCACGTTTTCCGGACATTCTGTTCGAGAGCTGCTCTGGCGGCGGCGGCCGTTTTGACCCGGGAATGCTGTTCTATATGCCACAGACCTGGACCAGCGACAACACCGATGCGATTGAGCGGCTGGCGATCCAATACGGCACCAGTATGGTTTATCCGGCCAGCAGCATGGGCGCCCACGTCTCTGCGGTACCAAACCATCAGGTGGAACGGATCACTTCTCTCGCTATCCGGGGCGATGTGGCGATGAGCGGCAATTTTGGCTACGAGCTGGACCTTACCGCCTTCACCGGGGCAGAAAAGCGTCTGGCAGCCCGGCAGATCGCCCAATACAAGGAAATACGCGAACTGGTGCAGCAGGGCGATATGTACCGGCTGCTGAGCCCTTTTGAAGGGAGCGGCGAAACGGCCTGGATGTTCGTGAGCGAGGACAAAACAGAGGCCTTTGTAGCTTATTTCCGTGTGCTCGCAAAACCTAATGCGCCAATATCGCGTCTTCCGCTTAAAGGGCTGGACCCTGAGCTGGATTACGTGATTGAGACAGGCGCCGCATCTGATGATGGCGCGGCGGATCACAACGGAGCGGAAGGTTCTGCACCGGCGGGAGCCTCCGGCTCCGCCTTCCAGGAAGGATTCGGCGGCACGCTTCACGGCGGCGACCGCCTGATGCGTATCGGACTTGTCGTTTCCGATCTGCACGGAGATTTCGCCAGCTGCACCTACCGTCTGAGAGCTGCGCAGCGCTGATCCGGCGCTTCGTGCATTCAGCGGCAGAGGGCATGTCCGCAAGGGACTGCCCTCTATCATGAATGTTCGCCCTCCAGGTTAAACACAACCCGATAATGGCCCCCTGCTTCCACAATAATGTGGAGCAGGAGGCCATTTTTTTCAGCCATAACGGTATCCAAAGGACCGATGTGGCAGCCGGAATTGAAGGGACGCCGCATCAGATTGGCGGTAAGCATAGCATGCCGGTAAGCAGCAATTGGTGGTAGGCATCTGATTGGTGGTAAGCGTGAGCTTGCCCGGTCCGTCACCGTAACCCATAACCGAGACCGTCCTGCTTCCCGTTTGGCTTACAGTACAGCCACCTTTTGTTTTATGGGTCTGCTATCCGTCACCACCGGCTCTTGTTTTATTCGTCCGCAACCCGTCACTTGCATTCACCTGGCCTCTCCTTCATTTCCGCTTCAGAAGTGGTTCCAATGTCCATGCTCCCCCTGGTCAGGCGGTCGCTTCATGGCGCATGGCTCCAGTTGGCTCCCGCAGCCTAATTTCTACGCCAGAACAAGAACGGTTCTTCAACAACGGCACTTCTGCCGTTGTTTCCGGGCAAATCAGCCGGCGACGCTCCAACAACGGCACTTCTGCCGTTGTTTCCGGGTAAATCAGCCGGCGGCTCTTCAACAACGGCACTTCTGCCGTTGTTTCCGGGCAAATCAGCCGGCGGCTCTTCAACAACGGCACTCCTGCCGTTGTTTCCCAGCAAACCCGACGGCAGGCTGCCATTTCCTAAATCCTTAGCAGGCCAGATGTAACTTTTTTACAAACAATGAGTCTATATAGTAGAGGTTCCAGAATAAGCGCTCTGGTTACAACTTAGAGAAGGAGGATTCGAAATGGGAAAGGGACAAATTTTCAAAACTCTCAGCGGTGCCATCTGTGCTGCACTGATGCTGCCGCTCGGAGTAGGCGGAGGGACAGCCCAGGCAGAAGAAGCAGCAGTAAGCATAAGAAATCCGTATTATCAGCAGGTGGAGGCACCGGTGGTACAACCTGCCTGGTCCCTGTCGGTTGCTAAGCCCAAGGTGGTAAATAACCTGGAGCCGGTGACAGCTGTCGCAGAGAACGGCAAGGTATTTATGTTGCAGCCAAACGGCAAGCTGGCCGCATTGAAAGCAGCAAGCGGCGCCAAGCTGTGGGAATACGGCAGCCAGCTGGCTCAGCGGATGGTGTACAGCAACGGCGCCATTTACGGAATGACCACTTCGGGTGCGCTCTACAAGGTCAAAGAGGACAATGGAAGCAAAGTTTGGTCCGCTGCACTAGGCTACGGAACTGCGGACAGCATTACGGTAACCGGGGGAACGGTGTATGTGACCCAAGGACAAAAAATGGCTGCGGTAGACGCGGCAACCGGCAAGATCAAATGGCGGATTGCCGAAGATCCGAACAATTACTATTATGGATCAAAAGCGCTTGAGGCGGAGGGGGTTGTCGTTAGAAATTATGCCGTATCCGGCGCAATAACCGTGTCCCTGGTAGCCGTCTACGATAAAACGACCGGCACCAAGCTGTGGGAGGCTTCCAGGCAGCTGGCTCCGCTGGCCATCAAGGATGGCATTCTCTATTCAGAGCGTGAGTTATTCATGCTGGACGATGATCCGGTGAACCGAAAAATCCAAATCGCCGCCTTCAATCTCCGTACCGGAGCACTCAAGGGGGAACGAACTTACAGCTGGACAGACAAGGCGGCAACTGACGGAGTGTATCACGGGGGCGGCTCCTATAGCTCTGCCTTCCTTAACGGGAACGATCTGTACATTCACCAGGGTCAGCGCCTGGTTCTATACGATTTCTGGAACTATGTGTCCGGCGCAGAGCCGGTGAAGAAATGGGCACAGGAAAGCTATGATCAGCGGAATCCGCTGAACCTTGTGCACCAGGACCGGATCTATTTCACCGATGAGCACAGCCATGGCCTGATTGCCATGAAGCTGGCTAACGGACAATATGCACGCTTCGATCAGGGAGAGAATAATACAGTACAAGCGGCTATATTCGGGAAAGGGGTCTATGTCGGACAGTCCGACGGACTGCTGCATGCCTATGACCTCATAAGCTCAAAACCCGTATTTACCGTCCGCACCGGATCACCTGAATTTGCTCCGCTGCTGAAGACTGGCGGCATGCTGTTGGTTCAATCAGGCGGCATGCTGCATGGGATCAAGCTGCCAGCTTCCCTGAAATAAAGAGGGGCCACAACAAAGAGCCTGCGCATGGCAGGCTCTCTTTTTGCCTTTTTGAAATATATCCGGTCAATCTATATAGGCTGAACTTTAGTTTTACATTGCGGGGTATGGCCGTAACTGCGGGGAATGCTTAGTTCATCATACCGGCAGCAATTCGGATAACCTCCTCTTTAGTCAAGGAAGACTCCGGCGTGGTAGTCAAATTGTATAACATATTGTTTTCCGGGTCCGCCCAGACAAGTTTGTATTTATAACCCAATTTTACTTCCCCGTTTTTGGAGTGATCCATATAAATCAGTTGGGTTCCGTTGACCAGAATGTTCTCCATGATTGTATTTTTGGTCCACAACAAGCTTTCTATGATTCCGGTTTTTTCCTTGAGGCGTTTGACCGAAATATTCACTATAGTCTGACCTTTTTTGTAACTCAACCCGGAGTTATCAAAATTAATGCTACCCAGAGGCTCTTTTCTCCAGGAGACCCGGTAGCCGCCTTCCAGCTTGATTCCACCGCTCAGGGCCAGCAACTCCTTCTCTTTGATCTCAAAATAAGGTTGAATCACCGCCTGGTCAAAAACGTACCCTTCCGGCATATACTCCGGCTGTTTCAAATTCGGCGCTTTGTACTTCTTCGCCTTGGCAACATAGCTGGAATAGTCCTTAAATAACATCATGCGGTTAACAACGCCAATCATGGGAGGCTCACCCCCAGCCTTCTCCTGTCTGAGCACATATGAAGCGAACTCCCCGGGCAGCAGCAATTTCTCTACAGCCTTGTATGCCTCTGAATATTTTTCCTGAAACAGCCTTTCTTCTTTGCTTTCCTGCCTCTGGGGAGCTTTTTCCTCCGAAAGGTGTATTGGTTTGTTGGATCTTGCCACCTCCCCCCTTCCTCCGCTACCACAAGCGGCTGGTAGGGCAGTACTTCATACTGGAATTTGGCGGCTTGCCCAGGGCCTTCGACAAATAAGGAGTAGCCGCCTCCGAGCAAGGCAATCAGGATCAGCACCGCTGCCCATCTCCCCGCATGCCGCCTCATCGTTCGCTTGCGGTATCGCTCTGCCTCGACTACCGGCTCCATACTCTGCATAATATCGGGGGTGTTCCCCGCCTGCAGCTGAGATGCATGCTCCATCATAAGGCGGTCATTGCCAAGTCCGATGGCTTCCATTACAGAATCATGAACATCAACCAGCGGAAGCTGGTCAGAATGATCCCCCTCCTTCAGAAACAACTCTTCGGAAGTCAATTCGTCCTTGCACATAACTGCTTCTCCCTCCTCACAATGGATTCTCTCAGCTTGCTCCTTGTCCGCTCGTAGCGTTTCCTTACTGTAACCGTACTTTTACCCAGAATTTCAGCAATCTCCGCAAATGATTTATCTTCAAAAATGCGCAAAATCACCAGATTCCGTTCCTCGATGCTGAGCTTCTGCAGAGCTGCGGCGACAGATTCGCTGAACAGCCGGTTTTCTACCACTTGTTCAGCACTCTTAGCCGTTACATCCGGTCTGAGCAGCCTTCGCAGCTGATTCTGGAACTTTTGCCGCCGCAGTTGATTTAAGCAATGATGATAGGACACCCTATAGAGCCACGAGGTAAAATTAACCTGCAGTTTGAAGTCCCAGATGTTCTGGTAAGCCTTAATGAAGATGTCCTGAACCGCATCCTCCGCCTCTTCCCTGCTGTTCAGCAAACGAAAGCAGTAGACATAAATCCGTTGCTGGTAGAGTCTGATAACCTCTGAAAAAAGATAGACCTCTCCCGCTTGTATCCGCTTTATCTTCTCTTCTATAGAATCCACAACTGTCTCCTTTCTGCTGTCAATACAGGTATAACACTTGAGCCGTCTGTTGCGTGACATTTTTTTGTGTTCCTGCTCCCGGTAATGGACGCAACCCGATGAGAGAATATATTTTTTGGATCTAATCTATGAAAAAGCTTCCGCTTTTGAATAAAATGCTATATTATATTGTTCAAATGTATATTAAAAAATATTTATGTATATTAATTCACTGCGAGAGAACTTGGGAGGTAAATGATGTCTAAGAAATTATTATCCTTATTAATCGCGTTAACCCTGACGTTGTCCGGAATCCTTCCGGCAGCCTATGCCGGTGAAGTTGCAGCTGAGGCACAGCCGCAAGTTCAGACCGCCCCCGCATCTGCAGCTTCCGGCGCTTCGTCTACGGTTACCGCAGAAGTCTATCAACCGGCTGCACCTACAGTATCCACAGAAGTCTACCAAGCCTCGATGACCGAGGCCAGAACACTGCCTATTACACTGGCCCTTCCTGAGGGTGTAACAGCAGACCAGCTTACCTGGAACTTTGGCAGAACGGCGGAAGAGATGAAGCCGCTGGCACAGTGGAAAAAATGGAACAATGCTTCCAGTGTTAGAGCGTATACAGGAGATCCCTTCATAAAAGTAAGCTATGAGCCTGCTTCACCTTCTACGGTAACGGCTCTGGTATACTTCGATATGCCTTTCGGCGTCAATCTGTCGATTAGCGGCATCCGCGCCGAATATGTGAAGCTTGCAGGTACATACAACCTGACGGCAACCGCTCCTGACAGTCATGTGCTGGTACAGCAGCAAGTGAAGCTGAACCCTTATGATACCTATCATACATATGATGAGATCAAACCGGCGATTGATAGAATCACCGCTGACAGCAACAATAAATACGGCCGTTATGTGGAGTATCAGCAGATCGGAACGTCCACGCAAGGACGGGCGATCCACTTCTCCATCGTAGCCAAGGACAAAGCGTCCGTAGACCAATATTTGAACGAAACGCTGCCGCTGATGAACAATGACCCTGCTGCATTGCAGGAGATGATCAAAAACGGCCAGCTGCAAAATTATAAAGTGCCGATCTGGCTGAACAACATCCATGCGGATGAAGCCAATGGTGTAGATGTAATTATTAAGTTTTTGGATACGCTGATGACCCAGAAAATCGTAAACTATGATACCACCGACGCCAAAGGCAATGTTGTTCCGGTGGCACTGGATATCGACAAGGCGCTGGACAACGTGATTTTCCTGCTTGATTATGTGGAGAACCCGGATGGCCGTGCGCTCAACACGCGTGCAACTTCAACGCTGCTAGACCCGAACCGCGACAACTCCTACCAGACACAACCGGAGACTCAGGCAGTTACAGCGCAAATCGCCAAATGGACACCGCTGAGCTTCCTGGATATGCACGGTTTCGTGAGCGGCTTCCTGATTGAGCCCTGCACACCGCCGCATGATCCGAACATCGAATACGATCTGGTTCTGGACAATATGCTTGAACAGGCTACAGCTATGGGGAATGCCGGAATCGCTAATACCAAATACAATGCGTACCATATTCCTTATCTGGAAGCCGAGAAGCTGAAAAATGATCCGAATTATAGCAATCCTTACGGCAATGCGACCGGATGGGATGATGCTTCGCCGGCTTACACCGCAGTTTATGCGATGCACCAAGGGGCGCTTGGACACACCATTGAGGTGCCGGAGCTGAACGAGGATTCTCTGGATGCTTTCTACTATGCAGCACTGGCTGCTACCCATTATGTGCAGAATAACAAAGAAAAGCTGTTCCTGAACCAGCTGGAAATCTTCAAACGCGGCATGAACAATGAAGACCACAAAGAGGTCGACAAGTATTTGGTAAATGCGAAATATGAATCCATCGGCCGTAAGCGTGCAACGGAAGCAACGAACTTTTTCCCTGAATATTATGTGCTTCCAGTAGCCAAGGATCTGCAAAAGAACGAACTGGAAACGTACAAAATGGTGCAATACCTGCTTCGCAACGGAGTGAAGGTAGAGCAGACTACTACGCCAGTAACTGTAGATGGAGTCACTTATCCGTCAGGAACCTATGTAGTGAACATGCATCAGGCCAAACGCGGCTACGCCAACCTGGTTCTGTATGACGGGCTGGACGTATCCGACTTCAATGAAATGTATTCCGACACTGTGCAGAATTTTGCCGACATGCGCGGATTTGACCGGTACATCAGCCGTACAGCCGGCGCATTCACCGGCAAGACCCGGCAAGTCAGCAGCATCGCCATTCCAACGACAGATCTGAATCAATACCGGTTTGAGCAAAATTATGTCATCCGCAACAGCAACAATGATGCGATCAAAGCGGTTAACGAATTGCTTGCGAACAAAAAAGCGGTAACCCTGCTCTCGAACGGCGGACCCGGCTATGAAAAGGGCAGCTTCCTGGTCTCCAGATCGAACCTGAAAACTGTAGCGTCCAAATATCTCTTGGACCTTGTGCCGTTCAGCGCATCAGCGGACAAGACAGGCAAGCTGCTCAAGCCGGCGAACGTAGGCATTGCCGGAGCACCTTCATTCATCCTGGCTGATCTTGGATTCAAGGTGACTACCGATACGGCTGCGGCTGATGTGCTGGTCAATGCGGGCACCAGCCTGATTGCCGGCGGTAAACCGTTCATCGGATATGGGCGTACGATGCTGGGCAGTATTAAATCCCTGAAAATTTTGCCGGGCCTGGATTACTCCAATCCGGTCAACAAATCTAATAACCCGTCAGCACATGAGGGCTTGTTCAAAGCAACCGTCTCACAGGACAGCGTAATTACAGCTCCTTATGCAGACAACGAATACCTGTATACCGTATCCGCCGCTTATATCACAGCTGTGCCGGAAGGTGCTGAAGTACTGGCGAAATACGGAACAGGCGAAGATTTCTTCAAAGCAGGCTGGTGGCCAAACAGCGATACGGCAAAAGGTCAGGTTCTGGCCCTGAATTACCAGAAGGATAACGTCCATGTAACCTTGTTCGCAAACGATCTGCTGAACAAATATCATCCGCAGAACCAGTTCAGATTGCTGGCGAATGCGATCTATGCATCGTCTCCGGCAGCTACGGAAGCAGACGGCATGGATAACGGTGCACTTGAGCCTGAACCGGCTTCACCGTCGAATCCGGGTTCAGGTGCACCTGCTGCAACCGCAACACCAGCGCCAACCGCAACACCGGCACCAACCGGAGCTCCGGCTGCACCGCAGCCAACCGCAACAGCTGCACCAGCTCCGGGGGTCCACTTCACAGACCTGGGCAGAGTAGCATGGGCAGTATCTGCTATCGAAGAATTGACGGCGAAAGGTATCCTTAACGGCGTTGGCGGCAATGCGTTCGCACCGCTCAAAGAGGTAACCCGTGCCGAATTCATCACGATGATTGTCCGTGCCTTTGACCTTCAGACAGAGAATGCTTCGGCAACTTTTAGTGACGTATCTGCTGCGGATTGGTCCTACAGCTATATTGCTGCCGGTGTCAGCAATGGCCTGATCAACGGTGTAGGCAACGGGAAGTTCGAGCCGAAACGCTCCATCACGCGGGAAGAGATGGCGATCATCGCCGCGAACGCACTGACGAGGTTCAAAGGCAAATCGGTTACCAATGCCGATGCTGCGCTTGCGAACTTCAAAGACAAATCGAGCATTGCCTCCTACGGTAAAAACGCAGTAGCGCTGCTTACCCAGGAAGGCATTGTGAAAGGCATGACCGTTAGCACCTTTGCGCCAAAAGGTATTGCCAACCGTGCGCAAGCCGCTGTCATTATCAGCAATATCATCAACCTGCAATAATCCGAATGGATTATTGGCAGTGAACGTGAACAGGGATGCCCCCAGCCGTAAAGGCTGGGAGGCATCCCTGTTTGCTGTAGAGCCGGGTTCAAGCTACAACAGCCCGGCCAGTTTTCTTAACACAATATCTTCGGTCGGACGAATCCTGATCCACACTTGGTCCCTATAAAAACATGACAATTTTCGACATTTTAGTGCGATATGACTATTTATTGATAAATTATGATAATTATTGGAGGATATCCACTGCTTTCGACGAATTAATATCAGCAGTTTATTATTTTCAACAAATCCATTTATAGACTTTATTCATTCAGATGATCCTCTCTATCCTGAAAGGAGTCGGCTATGAACTGGTACATTTTTTTTGTGAAGACAGGCGATGAACTTTGTGTAAAAGACTGGTTGAACAACACTTTTGACAGAGAAACACTGTATTCTATCGTCCCAAAGAGAATAGTTCCCGAAAAAAAGAATGGAAAGCTTCTATACGTGGAAAAAAATTTGTTTCCAAGCTACATTTTCGTAAAAACAGTCATGGATTTCTCCACTTACTATCTGATCAAAAGGAATTCCAAAATCATCAAGATGCTAAACTATCTGAACAAAGAAGATTTAACCTGCCACAGAACAATTGCCGCACACAATAAACAGTCTGCTGTGACTACAGTAGATAAAGAGGAGCTTTACTTCAAAAAGATTCCCGAGGAAGAAATGTCGATTATTTTAAAGCTTTTGAATCAGGAGGAAGAGATTAACTTCTCCAAGGTCTACACCATCGAATCCAAGGTCTATGTGGAGTCCGGACCGTTAAAGGGACTGGAAGGCATTATCAAAAAAATTAACAAGCATACACGCCGGGCGAAAGTCCTGGTATCGCTCATGGGAGATCAGCGTATCATCGAACTCGGTATTGAACTCATAGAACCTGTTGGCAGCAGAGAATTAATCATGTAATCTTTGGATGAAGCAGATACTGCCTTTCTCTATGCGCTCAGGCGAACGCCGGAAGGCTACCCTTAAGGGAGGTTCAACCGTGTTACAGATCTATGCAGTCGCTATATCCCATTTCCCAAATACTCAGCTTATCCCCCTGCTCTCCTGTGTATCCAGAGAAAAAAGTGAAAAGCTATCCAGGTTTCATCACCAGGAAGATCTGATTCGGGGGCTGATTGGGGACCTGCTTGTCCGAAAAATGATTTCGGAAACATTTGCTGTGCCGGTAAAGAGGATTGTTTTTGGTACGAATTCATACGGCAAGCCCTATTTGGCTATACCTGACAACAGCAGCTTTCATTATAATGTATCGCACTCTGGAGACTGGGTGGTCTGTGCCATAGATGACTGTCCAGTCGGGATTGATATTGAAAAAATACAGCCTGTTCAACTTGAGATTTCCAGACGTTTTTTTGCCCGGGAGGAAGTTGAATTTATCGAGAAGGCCCCCTCTGATGAACAAAGGCAAGAACGGTTTTTTGCGGTTTGGACGGCAAAAGAAAGCTATATCAAGGCGATCGGCCAAGGCCTCTCCCATTCCTTGAACAATTTTTCAACAGTTCGGGAAGGAAATGTCGAAGGCTGGCGGGTATTTGATCATTGGAACTGGTATTTGAAGGCATATAACCTTGATGACAGGTACGCTCTTGCTGTTTGCGGACAGAAGTCCCAGGTTTGTGAGACGGTCAGGGTGATTTCCCCCGATGACATTATCCGGTACGTTCTGGGCGATCCCCGGCAGCAAAATATCCATTAGAACTGCCGGACGTTACGTGAATAACAGGCTCCGTCGAATGATGACGGAGCCTGTTCACTGTCATCTGGGCTAAACCCTGCTGGAAGCAACGCCAAGGTCTGGATTCCGCTCTTTTTTATACTCTTCCTGCAATAATCCATAGATCTCCACATCAACGATGCCTTTACCGGACCATAACGTGGCCTGCCTTAATGTTCCTTCATACTTGAAGCCGTTTTTCAATAATACGCGTTTGGAAACATCATTTGCCGGCATCACTTCGGCTTGAATTCTGTTCACTTCCACTTCCTGAAACAGGAAACGGACAACGCGGCTGACTGCCTCTGAAGCAAGCCCTTTTCCCCAATGCGCTTCCGCTAAAAAATAGCCGATGGTTATCATATCTACTTTTTGATTAAAATCAAAAGCTTCTATGATCCCAACCAGTGTATCCTTGTCGTTATTGGCAAAGATCCCCCACTTCAATCTCGATTTTTTATGAAAATCTCTTTCAAAGTGTCCAATCATCGTTGCCACGGTAGCTTTATTATGTTTGGGTATAATACCGCAATACTCAAAAACCGTATCATTGTTATAAATGCCAAACACCTCTTCAAGGTGACACTCTTCAATCTTTTGGAGTGTTAAATGCTCAGACACAAGCACTGGAAATTGGCTGAATAAATGGTGTGTATTCACTGCTGTCCCCTTTCATGTTGACGGAAGCACGCTCTGTCTTTTCAATAAATCTCCCAGACCGGTTTCCAGATTACTGGTAATCACCTGTATAATTTCTATAAAGCCGCTAATTAGCTCACCGATAGTTTCTTCTGAAAACAACGATTCAAAATAGGTTATTTCTAGCCCCAGGCTGCTGTTCTCCT
The DNA here is from genome assembly GCF_016772475.1 of Paenibacillus sonchi. Classification (NCBI taxonomy): domain Bacteria; kingdom Bacillati; phylum Bacillota; class Bacilli; order Caryophanales; family Paenibacillaceae; genus Paenibacillus; species Paenibacillus sonchi. The sequence goes on along the minus strand of NZ_CP068595.1, from coordinate 3,850,861 downwards.
GCACTACAATGAAGTGAAGATCGAATTTGCCCGGGACACTGTCGTGCCCGAACGGAACCATGTCAATTGCGTCAATTTGTTCTGCTGCCTCCATTTCGGCAAATTGAAACATTACATTGAATAAGGGCCGTCCCTGGAGATAGTGGGAACCATTCAGTTTCTCCACCAGACTGTCAAGCGGATAATCCTGATTTTCATAGGCTTCAATCAGCTTTTCTTTCACCTGATGCAAATATTCCTGAAACGACAGCTTGCGACAGGCAAAAAAGCGGACCGCCAGTGTATTGACCAACATCCCGACGATGTTGTCCAAGCCCTCATGATGTCTTCCCGATGTTGGCATGCCTACGATGATATCCTCGCAATCCGACAGCTTCGACAGTAAAGCGGTGAACGCAGCCATCAGCACCATAAACAGCGTTGATTCTGTTGTTTGTGCCAGACGGTGTAGTGCACAGGAGGTTTGTTCATCCATGGCAAAATAGGCGGTCCGGGAAGGATCTTCCCCTGCCCGGTGTTCCGTCCGGCGGCCAGCCCATGGAAGCGCGGGGACAGGCTCATGGAATACTCCAAGCCAGTACTCCTCCTGTCTGTTCCATTGCTCGGTGCCCGCCAGTTGACTCTGCCTTATCGCATAGTCTTTATATTGGAGCTTCAGGACCTCCAATTCTTTGTTCTCATACAGAGCCGCCAGGTCCCTCAGCAGAATGCTTACAGACATACCGTCTGTTATGATGTGATGCATATCGATAATCAGTACGGTTTCTTCCCGGTCTGTAAGGCGTATGAGTGCGGTCCGGAAAAGAGGCGGCTTATCGAGACGGAACGGTCTGACAAAGTCCTGGATCAGGAGTACCGTTTCTGTTTCGCTTAGCTCATATACCGGAAAAGCAAAAGAAACGGCAGGATGGACCTTTTGTCTCAGCATGCCGCTGTCCGCGTCCAGCTCGAAGGTGGTCCGCAGCGATTCATGCCGGTTGACCAGCTTCTTCAGGGCCTCTCCAAGCCGCCCGGCGTCAAGCATACCCTTAATTCTGCGGATGACAGGAACATTGTAAGCCGTGCCTCTTCCCGATAGCTTATCCGCCATAAATATACTTTTTTGCGCCGGGGAAGCCGGGTAATAAGTTCCCTGCTTGCGTTCTGCTCCCGACAGCATATCGATCTCGGACAAACGCTGGTCCAGGTTACCGGACATATGCTCCACGATGTTCATATAATGGTGAAGGAACCGCTCCATCGTGTCTCTGCGGAACAATTTCGTGCAGTACTCCAGGCTAAGTTGAAGGCTGCCGTCTTTTTTTCGGCGGCCTCCAGCGTAAGATCAAATTTGGCAATGCCGTTATTGACCGGGTAAGCCGTCATCTGCACGTTTTTGATATCCGGGGTATACCCCTCCATATTCTGCAGGACAAACATGGTGTCAAACAATGGATTCCGGCTGAAATCCCGGGGCAGCTGCAGCTGCTCAATCAATTGTTCAAACGAGAATTCCTGATGCTCATAGGCTTTCAGACAGCTCTCCTTCACTTCGGCCAGGAAGCTCCGCACGGTTTTGTCCCGCTGCGGGAAGTTCCGCAGCGCCACAGTGTTGACGAACATCCCCACTACAGGTTCAAGCTCCGCATGCCTTCTTCCTGCAAACGGCGAACCCACGATGATGTCCCCTTGCCCCGTATATTTGTGCAGCAGCACATCATATGCGGCCAGCAGCACGATGAACAAGGTCGTGTCCGTGGCCTCCGCGAGCCGCTTCACCTCTCCGGTCCGCTCTGCGTCCAGCCGGGCGTGTAGCTTATCCCCTTCGAAGCTCTGCACCACGGGCCGGGGATAATCCGGCGTCAGGTCCAGCACCGGCAGTTCTCCTTGGAACAGCTCCAGCCAATACTGTCCCTGCTCCCGCACCGTCCCGCTCTGCCCGGATTGCCAGCTGGCATAATCCTTGTACTGCATCCGCAGCGGTTCCAGCACCGCCCCTTCATAGAGCGCCGTGAACTCCTTCAGCACGATATCCTGGGACACGCCGTCGGTGATCATGTGATGCATGTCCAGCAGCAGGAGATACTCCTCGCGGCCTGTCCTCACCACCTTGACGCGGAACAGCGGGCCTGTCCGCAGTTCAAACGGACGGACAAACGGCCCGATCAGGGAACGGTGATCCCCGCCGGGCACGTCCTCATACTCGAAAAATCCCCTGGCCCGGGGCCGCACGTGCTGGACCACAGTATCGCCGATCATTTCGAAGCAGGTCCGCAGCGATTCATGCCGCTGGCTGACCGCCGCAAACGCCGCCTCGCAGCGGACCGGGTCAAACGGTCCCTGCACCTGCGCGGCCCAGGTGACATTGTAGGCGGTGCCGATCGCCTCGAATTGCTGCAGGACGTACAGCCGCTCCTGCTGCGACGAGAGGCGGTAATACGCCTGCTGCGGGTCTGCCCGCGGGATGGACATGAAGCGCTGCTTCGGCGCTTCCCGGATTCCCCGGCAAGCTGCCGGACCGTCGGCGACCGGAACAGCTTCTGAATCGGGAGGCTGACCCCGAACGCCTTCTTGATGCGGGCAAGCAGCGCAATCGCCTTCAGGGAGTGGCCGCCCAGGCGGAAGAAGTTATCCTCCGGGCCGATCCCCCCACGCCCAGCACCTCCTGCCAGAGCATGGCCAACTGCTGCTCGATCTCGTCCGTGAGTGCGGCATCGTCCCCGTCTGCACCGGTTCTCCCGACCGGTTCCGGCAATGCCCGGCGGTCTATCTTTCCGTTGGGCGTCAGCGGCATGGCCTCCAGCAGCACCACGTGCTGCGGAACCATATAGGCGGGCAGCTGCTCTTCCAGCTCCCCGCGCACCTGCTCTGCGGTGGTGCCGGGTGCTGCCACCACATAGGCGCACAGTGTGGTGTCCCCCGCCGCATCCTGCCCGGCGGTTACCACCGCTTCATGTACCCGGGGGCTGTCCAGCAGCTTCCGCTCAATCTCCTCAATCTCTATGCGGAACCCCCGCACCTTCACCTGGTGGTCCACCCGGCCGATGAACACCACATTGCCGTCCGGCCGCCGCTTCACGATATCCCCTGTCCGGTACACCGTCTCTTCCGGCAGGTCGCCACTGTGCACGAAGCGTTCCTTCGTCAACTCCGGCGCATGATAGTAGCCGCGTCCTACGCCGGCTCCCCCGATGCACAGCTCCCCTTCCACGCCTTCAGGGACAAGCTTCAGTTCTGAGTCCACCACATACAGCCGCACGTTGTCAATCGGTGTGCCGATGGGCAGCTCATCCCCGCCTGTCCAGTCTTTAGCCCGCAGGCGGTAATAGGAAGCGATATCCGTACACTCGGTCGGGCCGTAGGTGTTAATGATTTCCGCCCGGCACTGCCCGCTGCGCAGCCAGGGTCCCAGCTTGGTCATATGGATCGGTTCTCCGCCGAGAAACACTGCGCGCAGGCTGCTCAGTTGGCGGTAACCGCCGTCTGCCGCGCACTCCACCAGCGGGTAGAATGCGCTGGGCGTGCAGTTAATCACCGTGATGCCTTCCCGTTCGATGGTCTCCGCCATGTGCTCATAATCGTACAGGCCCGGCTCGAACAGCACCAGCCGGCCACCGGCCACCAGTGCCGCATACAGATTTTTCTGCGCCAGATCGAAGCTGGCTGAGGCAATTTGCAGGATGCGGTCCTTCGCGGTGAAGGCAAACTCCCGTGTGTACCAGTGGAGCAGATTAACAAACGAATGCGAACGGATCATGGCCCCCTTCGGATTCCCTGTCGAGCCTGACGTATAGAGCACGTACATCAGCCGCTCGGGCCGGTAGGCAAGCGGCAGGTTTCCGTCCGGCAGCTCCACCGCCAGCAGGTCCTCAATGGACACGGCTTCGGTTTCGGTCTTAGCACCAGCTTCGGTCTCCCCTTCGACTTTAGCATCAGCTTCGGCTTCGGCAACTGCCGCACGGTCCCTGAACTTGTGCTGCATAAGCAGCAGCTTGGTACGGGAATGGCGCAGCAAGTAACGGAGACGCTCCGCCGGATAATCGGGATCAACAGGAGTGTAGGCCGCTCCCGCCTTGAGCACCCCAAGCAAAGCCGCCACCAGCTCCAGGGACCGCTCCGCCATGACGGCTACTACGTCCTCTTCCCCGATTCCCCTCGCGTGAAGCGCCTGCGCGATGCGGTTGGACTGCCCGTGAAGCTGCCGGTAGGTCAAATGCTCCGCTCCCAGCGAAACCGCAATCTCCTCCGGGCGCTTCAGGACCTGTTCCTCCAGCAGCATGGCGATGCTCTTTTCGTAAGGATAGGGAACCGCTGTACCGTTCCATTCATGAACCAGCCGCTTGCGTTCTGCTTCCGACAGCATATCGATCTCCGACAGCTCCCGGTCCAGGTTACCGGTCATATGTTCCACGATATTCATATAATGGTGAAGGAACCGCTCCATCGTGTCTCTGCGGAACAATTTCGTGCAGTACTCCAGGTTCAAGCGAAGGCTGCCGTCTCCGCTTTCAGCGGCTTCCAGCGTAAGATCAAATTTGGCAATGCCGTTATTGACCGGGTAAGCCGTCATCTGCACGTTTTTGATATCCGGGGTATACCCTTCCATATTCTGCAGGACAAACATGGTGTCAAACAATGGATTCCGGCTGAAATCCCGGGGCAGCTGCAGCTGCTCAATCAATTGTTCAAACGAGAATTCCTGATGCTCATAGGCTTTCAGACAGCTCTCCTTCACTTCGGCCAGGAAGCTCCGCACGGTTTTGTCCCGCTGCGGGAAGTTCCGCAGCGCCACAGTGTTGACGAACATCCCCACTACAGGTTCAAGCTCCGCATGCCTTCTTCCTGCAAACGGCGAACCCACGATGATGTCCCCTTGCCCCGTATATTTGTGCAGCAGCACATCATATGCGGCCAGCAGCACGATGAACAAGGTCGTGTCCGTGGCCTCCGCGAGCCGCTTCACCTCTCCGGTCCGCTCTGCGTCCAGCCGGGCGTGTAGCTTATCCCCTTCGAAGCTCTGCACCACGGGCCGGGGATAATCCGGCGTCAGGTCCAGCACCGGCAGTTCTCCTTGGAACAGCTCCAGCCAATACTGTCCCTGCTCCCGCACCGTCCCGCTCTGCCCGGATTGCCAGCTGGCATAATCCTTGTACTGCATCCGCAGCGGTTCCAGCACCGCCCCTTCATAGAGCGCCGTGAACTCCTTCAGCACGATATCCTGGGACACGCCGTCGGTGATCATGTGATGCATGTCCAGCAGCAGGAGATACTCCTCGCGGCCTGTCCTCACCACCTTGACGCGGAACAGCGGGCCTGTCCGCAGTTCAAACGGACGGACAAACGGCCCGATCAGGGAACGGTGATCCCCGCCGGGCACGTCCTCATACTCGAAAAATCCCCTGGCCCGGGGCCGCACGTGCTGGACCACAGTATCGCCGATCATTTCGAAGCAGGTCCGCAGCGATTCATGCCGCTGGCTGACCGCCGCAAACGCCGCCTCGCAGCGGACCGGGTCAAACGGTCCCTGCACCTGCGCGGCCCAGGTGACATTGTAGGCGGTGCCGATCGCCTCGAATTGCTGCAGGACGTACAGCCGCTCCTGCTGCGACGAGAGGCGGTAATACGCCTGCTGCGGGTCTGCCCGCGGGATGGACATGAAGCGCTGCTTCGGCGCTTCCCGGATTCCCCGGCAAGCTGCCGGACCGTCGGCGACCGGAACAGCTTCTGAATCGGGAGGCTGACCCCGAACGCCTTCTTGATGCGGGCAAGCAGCGCAATCGCCTTCAGGGAGTGGCCGCCCAGGCGGAAGAAGTTATCCTCCGGGCCGATCCCCCCACGCCCAGCACCTCCTGCCAGAGCATGGCCAACTGCTGCTCGATCTCGTCCGTGAGTGCGGCATCGTCCCCGTCTGCACCGGTTCTCCCGACCGGTTCCGGCAATGCCCGGCGGTCTATCTTTCCGTTGGGCGTCAGCGGCATGGCCTCCAGCAGCACCACGTGCTGCGGAACCATATAGGCGGGCAGCTGCTCTTCCAGCTCCCCGCGCACCTGCTCTGCGGTGGTGCCGGGTGCTGCCACCACATAGGCGCACAGTGTGGTGTCCCCCGCCGCATCCTGCCCGGCGGTTACCACCGCTTCATGTACCCGGGGGCTGTCCAGCAGCTTCCGCTCAATCTCCTCAATCTCTATGCGGAACCCCCGCACCTTCACCTGGTGGTCCACCCGGCCGATGAACACCACATTGCCGTCCGGCCGCCGCTTCACGATATCCCCTGTCCGGTACACCGTCTCTTCCGGCAGGTCGCCACTGTGCACGAAGCGTTCCTTCGTCAACTCCGGCGCATGATAGTAGCCGCGTCCTACGCCGGCTCCCCCGATGCACAGCTCCCCTTCCACGCCTTCAGGGACAAGCTTCAGTTCTGAGTCCACCACATACAGCCGCACGTTGTCAATCGGTTTGCCGATGGGCAGCTCATCCCCGCCCGTCCAGTCTTCAGCCTGCAGCCGGTAATAGGAAGCGATATCCGTACACTCGGTCGGGCCGTAGGTGTTAATGATTTCTGCCCGGCACTGCCCGCTGCGCAACCAGGGTCCCAGCTTGGTCATATGGATCGGTTCTCCGCCGAGAAACACTGCGCGCAGGCTGCTCAGTTGGCGGTAACCGCCGTCTGCCGCGCACTCCACCAGCGGGTAGAATGCGCTGGGCGTGCAGTTAATCACCGTAATGCCTTCCCGTTCGATGGTCTCCGCCATGCGCTCGTAATCGTACAGGCCCGGCTCGAACAGCACCAGCCGTCCACCGGCCACCAGCGCTGCATACAGATTTTTCTGCGCCAGATCGAAGCTGGCTGAGGCAATTTGCAGGATGCGGTCCTTCGCGGTGAAGGCGAACTCCCGCGTGTACCAGTGGAGCAGATTGACAAACGAATGCGAACGGATCATGGCCCCCTTCGGATTCCCTGTCGAGCCTGACGTATAGAGCACGTACATCAGCCGCTCGGGCCGGTAGGCAAGCGGCAGGTTTCCGTCCGGCAGCTCCGCCGCCAGCAGGTCCTCAATGGACACGGCTTCGGTTTCGGCTTCGGTTGCGGTTTCAGCCTTAGCACCAGCTTCGGCTTCGGCTTCAGTTTTCGCATCAGCTTCGGCTTCGGCAACTGCCGCACGGTCCCTGAACTTGTGCTGCATAAGCAGCAGCTTCGCATGGGAATGGCGCAGCAAGTAACGGAGCCGCTCCGCCGGATAATCGGGATCAACGGGAGTGTAGGCCGCTCCCGCCTTGAGCACCCCAAGCAAAGCCGCCACCAGCTCCAGGGACCGCTCCGCCATGACGGCTACTACGTCCTCTTCCCCGATTCCCCTCGCGTGAAGCGCCTGCGCGATGCGGTTGGACTGCCCGTGAAGCTGCCGGTAGGTCAAATGCTCCGCTCCCAGCGAAACCGCAATCTCCTCCGGGCGCTTCAGAACCTGTTCCTCCAGCAGCATGGCGATGCTCTTTTCGTAAGGATAGGGAACCGCTGTACCGTTCCATTCATGAACCAGCCGCTTGCGTTCTGCTTCCGACAGCATATCGATCTCCGACAGCTCCCGGTCCAGGTTACCGGTCATATGTTCCACTATATTCACGTAGTGGTGAAGGAACCGCTCCATCGAACCTTGCGAGAACAGGGCTGTATCATACTCCAGTTTCAGTAGAATTCCATCTTCTGTACTTTCGGGCATCAATGCAAAATCATATTTATCCAAACCGGTTTCGGCATCACCCGTCTGGAATAAGGCATCGAACAGGGGGTTTCTGCTTGGATCACGGTCAAGTTCCAGCTTCTTCACCACTTCGGCATAAGGGGTGTGCCGGGGATTACTGGCTTCCGCACAAATAGCTTGAATACGATTTACATACTCCCGCCAAGTTGCAGCCCAATTCACTTGCCCCGCCAGAACGGTGAGGCCTGCGCCCCCTTCCCAGCCGGACTGCTGAACCGGACCGCAAGCCCATCCGACATAGACGGTATCCTGTCCTGTATATTTAGAGAGCAGCAAGATGTAACATGCAAGCAGCGCGGTCCCGGCAGATACCGCTTCGCTTTCCGCTAAGCGCTCCAGCCTGTACGCAAGCTCCCCGCTTGTCCGGAGCATGACAACCTCTCCTGCAAAGCTTCTGGCAGCCGGACGGACATAATCCAATGGCATATTTAACGCATGCATGCCGTTGCCTATAAGGTTATTCCAGTATTCGCCAATTTGCCCGTCACACGCCGGCTGCCCGGGCTGCACTTGCAAAGGTTCCTCTGTATGGCCGACACCTGAAGGCTCCTGTTTCATGATTCGCTCTCCTTTGGCGGTAAAATAGGCATACGCTTTGCCGCTACTCTGTATCCTGAACACCTACGGTTTCAAAGACTTCAGCTAAACCGGCAAGATCCGGTTCCCTGAAGACAGAATAATGATCGCCTTCAACTTCCCGGAAGATGACGGGACGGTAAAAAAATGCGTTCCAACCGTTCGCTTCGACCCCTCTTGATTCTGCCGCCTTAATCAAATACGCCTGTGCGAATACCTTTCGCGCCGGATTGTAATGAACATAGGCATTCTGCAGGTCGAGAAACAGATTCACATAATGGTAGAAGTCGTTTGTGTTGCGCTGCGCATACGCTGGAATTGCCCGCATAATGTCCACGGGGACCAGCGCTTCCAGTGCCTCATAGCCAAGGCCGCTTTCTTCCATGTGCCGGGCAAGCTTCTTGTATAAACCGTATAATGTGGTTTCATCCCTCAGCCCGGTTATCCATTCAAAAGCAGGCAGTGCCCCCTCCAGCTGCCGCCTGAAGCTTTCAATTTCTGCCTCATCGGGTGTCTGCAGATGCTTATGCATTCCCGGGTGGGAGGAATCAATCAAGGCGAGCATGTTCACCTCATCGCCTTCAGCTTCAATCTGCTTGGCGGTCTCATAGGCCAGCAGGCCGCCCAAACTCCAGCCGGCCAGCGAGTACGGGCCGTCCTCCTGAATTTTTTTGATTTTGGCAAGATAAGATTTGGCAAGTTCCTCCACAGTGACGCCGTCCCGCCATTGACGGCCGGTGGTCTCCGCCGGAACACCGTAGCAGGTATACTTGTCGCCCAGACGGGCCGCAAGCCCGAAATAAGCGTCGATGCTTCCGCTGATATCGTGAATAAAAAAGAAAAGGAGCCTCCGGCGCCCCCTTATGGATCAGGATCAGATCATGTTCACTGCTTAATGGCGCTTGCGAAACCTCAGTCCGGATGTATGCCGCTATTTCAGCAATCGTCTGTTTCGTATAAACTTCGCTCACCGGCAGATCTATCCCCATCTCTTGACGGATTCTGGCTGCCATCAGGATAATCCGCAGGGAATTGGCTCCAACCGAAAACAGATTGGTACGGACGCCAACCGCTGCGAGATGCAGCACTTCCCGGCAAATTTCTGCCAGCTTAAGCTCGATCTCATCTGCAGGCAGCTCGTCTCCGGCCTGATTGGCTACAATCTCCGGCACCGGCAAAAGCTTCCTGTCGGCTTTTCCGCTGGAATTGAGCGGAATCTTTGGAACCTCCATGATATAATCCGGCACCATCAGCCGCGGAAGCTTTTGGCCGAGATAGCTTCTCAACTCCCCGGAGTCCAGCCCGTGCTTAGGCACATAATACAGGCAAAGCGCCTGATCCCCGGCGCTGATCTCCTTGACGGCTGCAACTGCAGCCTCAACCTCATGCCATTGGAGCGCTGTATTTTCGATTTCCCCCAGCTCGATGCGCACCCCGCGGATTTTTACCTGTTCGTCCATTCTGCCCAGGTACCCGATATTCCCATCCGGCATCCAACGGGCCAAATCGCCTGTCCGGTATATTCGATTGCCTTTGACCCAAGGGTCCTGACAAAATTTGTCCGCTGTCAGACCGGCGCGGTTCACATAACCGCGTGCGACCCCAATTCCGGAAATAAGCAGTTCGCCGGGAACTCCGATGGGCTGCAGCTCATCTTCCCCGTTAACAATGTACAAGCGGATATTGTCAATGGGTTTCCCGATCGGGATGTGGGTATGGGACTCACTTTCCCTGGCGCCTGCGGAGCAATCAAACCACGAGACCTCCACAGTGGCTTCCGTCGGGCCGTATAGATTGATCAGCCTGGTGGTGTTGGCCGGAAAGAGGGTTTGATTGAACAGGTTCACGGTGCCGGGAAGAAGCGTTTCTCCGCTCACGAACAGGTAACGCAGACTGGACAGCCGTTCCCCCTCCGCTGCCATACGCGGCCCCACATAGGACAGAAGGCCGTTCAGCAGTGAGGGGACAAAGTGTACGAGCGTAATCTGTTCACGGGCAATCGTTGCCAAGAGCATTTCAGGGTCCTTTTCCGTGCCGGGCGGCAAAAAACAAAGGCTGGCCCCGTTATAATACCAGCCGAAAAGCTCCCAAACGGAAACATCAAATGTATAGGGTGTCTTTTGGAGGATACAGTCCGCTTCTCCGATCGGAAACTGCCTGTGCATCCAGGCAATCCGGTTGATCACGGAACGATGCTCGACCATGACCCCTTTGGGCGTACCAGTGGAGCCGGAAGTATAGATAATGTATGCCAGATCTCCGGGTCCGCTTCGCGGTGCGGGATTGCTATCGTCTCCCTGGTAGAGCGCCGGATCTTGGATATTGAGCCACCGGCATTCCGGTTTCAGGCCGTCCGGCCTGGTTGCCGAATCAATAAGTACAACTCCTGCCTGACTATCCTCCAATACAAAGGACACCCGATCCGGCGGATAGTCCGGACCTATTGGCAGGTATGCTCCCCTGCCTTCAGAATCGCCAGGAGGCCGACCATCATCTCAAGGGACCGCTCCAGCCATATTCCGACAACCGAACCGGCACCCACCCCATTATCCATAAGCACCCGCGACAATTGGTTGGACCTTTGGTTCAGTTCCCGGTACGTGAGCGAGCGATCCTTATATTTGACCGCAATGCTGTCTCCGGATTTCTCTGCCTGCTGTTCAAAAACCGCCTGCAAGGTTTGCTCCACGGCAAGCTCTGAGGCGGTATCGTTAAATATATGCATAATCTGGTGCAGCTCTTCGTGTGACAGCAGACTGAACCGGCCCACCTTGCGCTCCGGTTCTGACAGGACCGCTTCCAGCAGTCCCATAAAGTGGTCCCCCATTCGCTCTATCGTGCCGGGATCAAACAACTCAAGATTGTATTCCATGTTCAGGCACGCGTCCCCGCCATCGAGCATGTAGAAGCCGCAGGCGATATCCAGCGTATTCCGGGTCTGCACCACATCGTCTTCCCCAGGGATAAGTGATTCTAATATCGATTCCAGCTCTGTATGAAAATTTAATGAGACACGATACAGCGGGTGTTCTGTCCTGGAGACCCCTTTCTGGCGGCAAATCTCTTCCTCTATTTCATTGACATCGCATTCCTGGTGCTCAAGTACGCCGATGAATTGTTTCTTTACCTGTTCCAGATATCCGGAAAAGGTCTGATCCGCAGCCACCTGAAACCGGATGGGTAACGGACGAATAAACACACCGATGCTGTTCTCTAATCCGTTGTACCTGCGAGAGGAGAGTACCCCGAGCGAAATATCGGACTGTGCAGTATATTTAGAGAGAAGCAACCCGTACACGGCGGTCAAAAAAATACTCGGAGTGGCCTGATAACGGGTGGCTGTATTATAGATTTGTTCAATAAGCACGCGCTTCAGACGGATATTCCGGACTCCGTAGGCCGATATCAAACGATTGGAGCGCGGTCGGTCAAACGGTAAATTCAATTGCGGATGTTCACCGGCAAACCTATCCAGCCAGAAGGCCCGTCTTTTTTCATACTCCCCGGTTGCTTCCATCTCCTTTTGCCATAGGCAATAATCGGCATATTGCAGATGGAGCGGCGGCAGCAGTTTTCCCTGCCGGATGCATTCCAGTTCCTGATACACCAGCTTAATGGAATACGCATCAAAGATAATATGATGAAAATGGATAAGCAGCAGACAGCCTTGTTGGGGGACACGAATAAGTCCAATACGAAACAGAGGAAGCTCATGGAGCGAATAGGGCCTGTCGAATTCCCCTACACAATTGCGGATAAATGCCTCCTGCCGTTCTTTCTCCTGAGGCGCTTCCCAGACCCTGACCCGGAACCACTCGGTTTCGTCATGCACCCTTTGCACGACTTCCTCATCTCTGATCTCGAATGTAGTCCGCAGCAACCGGTGCCGCTTAATGATAGTGTAGAAGGCCTGCTCCAGATCGTCCGGGTCAAGGTCATCATCCAGTTTGCGCATATCCATGACATACTGCTCTATACCGCTGGCCGTGGAGAAATACATGTTTTTTTGTGTCCAGGAAACCGGGTAATAGGCTCTTTCCAAGGCAGGTTTAATGACTGAGAGCTTGTCTTTCTCTGAACTGCAAATATAGTCAGCAAGCTCCTTGATCGTCAGGTGTCCAAAAATATTCTCCAGGGAGATTTCGGTATCGAACTCGATTCCAATTCTGACCTCAAGCTCTAAGGCTTTTAATGAATGGCCGCCCACTTCGAAAAAATGATCGTTTATCCCAACCTCATCGATTTGAAGGACTTCTCTCCAAACCGCTTTGAGCTTTTCCTCGATTTCATCCCTAGGGGTCTGGATCGTTCGATGCATAGTCAGAATTCCTCCTTATAGACCGCTTAAATTCTCGCTGCAACACCCGCTTGAATTTCACGGATCGTCTGCGCAATTCCTCTCGTCGCCTCCTCATCCCCCAGCAACGCGCGGTGATGAATCCAAATCACTTCCTCCGCTACCTTCTTGGAGGCCGGGCAATCCAGTTGATTCGGGAAGGAATAGCTGTCGTCCAGGCTGGCGGCGAACTCTTTGAAAATAGGCGTATCGTGGATTTGGGCATAGGCAATATATGCAGGGATTCCTTGCTCATTCAGCATCTCAACAAACCGCTCTCTGCTGATTCCGCCGAATTTCCCCGGATTGTAGTAAAACATGTACATGTAATGTGTATGAAGCGTACATGCTTCCAGGCGGCCCTGCGGGACGATCCCCTCAATAGTTTGGATTTCCTCATTTAGAATCTGCGCATTGCGCTCACGCCGTTGGTTTTGTTCAGCGAGACGCCCTGCCTGCGGAAGCAGGACAGCCGCCTGGAACTCGGAAAGACGGTAATTGGTTCCTTCGACGAGATGCTGATATTTTTTGTCTCCGAAAGGACGGCCTACATTGTGATACAGAAAGGCTTGATCGTACAGCTCCTGGGAATTGGTGATGAGCGCCCCGCCTTCCCCGGCCGTCATCAGCTTGAATTGCTGGAAGCTGAAAACCCCTGCATCCCCGATGCTTCCGGCACGTTTGCCCTTCCATTCCCCGCCGTGCGCATGGCAGGCATCTTCCATGATAAACAGGTTGAACTCGCTGGCAATGTCCAGCAGGCGGTCCATATCGCACAGATGGCCGGCCATATGAACGGGAATGATGCCTACCGTTCTTTCGGTGACGGCTTCCCTTACTTTCTCCGGATCAAGGCAAAAAGTGTCGGGATCAATATCTACGGGAACCGGGATGGCACCAAGACTCATCACCGGCAATGCTGTTGAGATAAACGTAAATGCAGGAACAATGACTTCGTCGCCTTCCTTTACCTTGAAGCTCTTAAGGAGAAGGTCGATAGCGTTGGTACCGTTTGTCACGCCCAGTGCATACTTGGCATTATGCATTTCTGCAAATACCCGTTCAAACTCCTTCACCTTCGTCCCAGTCATGCGCCACCATTGATTGCTGTACAACGCTTCCAGCAGTTCCTTTTCTTCACTTTCAGTGGCCATTGGCCAGTTTGGGAATCGGTTTGTCAGGTTACTCATTGTGAACACCTTCCATTTCTTTATTTTTTTATGGATACTTGTTGCAGACCATAAGCAAGACCGCCCCAAAGCGCAGCATCGTCTCCGAGGACAGACAGTGATACCTGTACGTTTTTTTGCGGCAAGGTTCCCAAGAACTGCTGGACGGTCTTCTCCAAGGAACGATACTCTTCAGGAAACCTGCTCACCATTCCGCCGCCTACCACCACCGAAACCGGGTCCAGCAAGCGGACGGCATTGGCAATCCCGATGGCAAGCAGCCTGATCGAATCTTGAATGATCCTCCGGGCCGCTTCATTTCCTTGGGCAGCCAAGCGGAACACATCGCTTGCTTTCGTAATAGGCAAGCCTTTGGCCGCCGCCATCCGCTCAATCGCTCTTCCGGACGCATACAATTGCAAGCAGCCGAATCCGCCGCAGGGGCAAGGCTCTCCATTGGGGTCCACCGTAATATGGCCCAGTTCACCGCTGGCTCCCCTTGCCCCTTCATATACGTCCCCCTGCAAAACCAGGGCGCTGCCAATTCCAGTTCCCACTACTACATACAGCAGAGGACTCACGGGATGGGCCAATCCAAAGCGGTATTCGCCCATAGCCGCCAAATTGGCATCATCAAACAGAATGATGGGCTTGCTTGTTGCGCTTGTGAATGCTTCACGAAAAGGAAACCCGTTCCAGGCAGGGCGGTTCGGCCAGGTGATGATAGTTCCAGCCGCATCGTGCAGTCCTGCCAGACCGGCCACCACGGTATGAATCGCCCCTTTCCGGGCCTGCTCCCATCTGCCGATGACACCGGCGAGCTGCGAGACCGCTTCAAGCGGTTCCGTCCCAGCTCCCAGGTCAATTTTGACGGAGTCCTCCATTCTCATAACCTTCCTGTCGAAGATGGCCAGCCTCGCCGCCGAGCCTCCCAAATCGATTGAGACCAGAGCATCGGTCATGTGGCCACAAGCCCTTTATGTGCAGATTGATAGAGAAGCTGAATCAGCCGGATGGCTTTTTCCCCATCCTCTGCGGTAATGTCATGCTGCTTCGCCTCCCGGATGCACTCGGCGAAATGGCATGCTTGCCGCCGGAAATCAATGAGCACATCCGTTTTCGGCGGGAACGTAAACCACTCCGGCTCTTGGCCTGCCGGGGTAAACTGCAGGGATGGCTGTTTGTACAAGCCCTGATTGCTGAAGCCAAACAGGGTCCGCAGGCTCAGGCTGCCCCTGCTGCCTTTCAGGTGGATCTCCACAAAATCACCCTCCACATCATCCTGCCAGCTCACATGAATCCGGCCCAGCATTCCGTTGGCGAATTGAATCATCCCCATAGCCGTATCTTCAACCTCTAGCGTCACTGATTCAGCGCTGCCGAGCCAATTGGAATAATCCCCCTCCTGAGCCGGCCGGGAATGGAGACCGGCCAGACAAGCAACCGGCTCCGGGGCATCCGTCAGAAAGAGCATCTGGTCAATCATGTGGCTGCCAAGGTCAATAAGCACACCGCCTCCAGACATCTTTTGCTGCGTAAACCAGCTTCCGGGGCGGGAATCCCCTTTTTCTGCGCCAGATGACCTCACATATCTGTACATCTCCAATCTGTCCCGATGTGATTCTTGAGCGCAATTCACGGATATCGTCCCGGTAACGGTTCACGAATCCCATTAACAGCACAGCCCCTGAAGATTCAGCGATCCTTCGCAATGAGCCGGCTTCTTCGGCGGTTGTGGTCATAGGTTTCTCGCACAGAACATGGATTCCTTGCTGCAGAAAGTGCTTGGCCAGTTCGTAATGCGTGTGATTGGGCGTGCACACAAGGACAGCATCTAATGGGATCTCATCGATTTCAGAAAGGCTGGTGCACGCCTTCGCGCCTGCCTGTTCAGCCAAATGAGCGGCCCGGGACGCATCCGGATCATAAACAGCCCTAATCGATACGCCCTCCAGCGATAAAAAGCCGGGGAGATGGCCATGCTCGGCAACCCAGCCTGCTCCGATCATTCCAATGGAAATAACTTTTGTATTGGACACTGCTCTCATCCTCTCATGTTTGGGACAAATGTCATTGGGAAAGCCGGATTAGGCCAGGACTGCCCTGGTTTTGTCTATTAAGTCTCTTTCCTTGTCATACAGCTTGGCGAGCAGCCGTTTCAATGCGTCCATTTCACTCTGGGCCATCCAGTTCAAGTCCTTCATATATTTGAGTTTGTAATAATACTTAATCAGGGTGTTTCCGTATACATTCCAATCATTGCACAGCTTTTTGTATTCATCCGTCAGACTTTGGAGCCGCCGTTCATCAAGCCCGTTTTTCCGGTAAAAAAGAAACGGCAATTGAATCGTTGACCTGCGGTAATAGTACGGATTCTTGATGGCTAACGCCCTGTATTCGAAATCATCCTTGAGAAGGCCCAGCAACCGCTGTTCCAGCGTTTCCGCAAAATCCCGGATCACAGACAGTCCATACGACACCGTTACTCCAGTATCTGCTGAAGACATTACGTGATCAATAAACGGGCCTTGCTCTTCTTGTAAAAGAAATTCCAAGCTGCTGTAAATCTGCTCCTTCGTATAGCTGGAGAAAAATTGCAGCTCCTGATCCTTTTTACGGACCAATATGAGATGATAGGTGCCGGTTTCGGACCTAACTGCGGCCATTGCCTCGTCAAAACGGTCATAAGGGAGCAGGTAGCTCTCCATTGTACTTGGCTGTATGCAATCTTCAATCAGCAGATAAGCGTTCGCTTCATCATCGTAGCCATATATAAATGCGGGGTGCTTAAGATGATTTTTACCCGCGTCAACGCCGGAGGGATAATAGAAACGGTCCACATCGGCAAAGATATAAAAACCCCTGTGCAAGCAGTCTTTGATGATCTGATGAACAGGGCCTTCTTTATCCGGCGTTAGAGTTTCATAGTCCAGATAGGGAGAGAAATCGAGCGTCCTCACCATATCAAGAAGCGGCGTGACAATGTTGCTGCTGCCGGGAGGAAACTCTATGCTCTCATTACTGTTGTCATGTGAAAATAACCGGTACCTTGCCTTCGCCAGACAGGGCACATATTCAAAGTCTCTGTCATGCACCATCAAGATGGAGATCAGGTTGTTACTCACACAATCCATCCATGTTCCATTAAAAGGCTCCACTTGGAGTGAAAACTCTTTCAATACGGTTCACCTCCACTATTCCGTCTACAGCTTTCTCTCTACGGTCTCACTGATCTCCTTGATCAACGCCTCTGCTTCTTCCGCTGTAACAATTCCGTTCTCCAAATCGCTCATAACTTGTTCTATGGTCATCTCCCGTTGATGCGGAACCGTTCTTTTGCGTTCCAGAAATGCAGCCATGTCATGAACCGTAGGGTAGGAAAAGACATCCGAGATGGCAAAAAGGCCAGGGAAAACCGCATCCAGCTCCTTATGAAGCCTCACCGCAAGCAGGGAATTCCAGCCCAGGTCCTCAAAATTGGCAAAAATGCTCAGCTCCTGCACGTCCAGCACCCTTGCCAGAATTTGCACGATTTCTTTATGACTCTGGGTCATTTGGAGCTGATTCGCATCCTTAATGATGATCTCTGTCCGGTCTGGCATTCCGGCAAGCTTCTGCGCATTGTGCAGGGATTTTCTCAGCTGCTTGTTCAAGCTCTCGGACAGCACATAATCATTCATCAGACTCTGCCCGACAGTTTCCCGGACAAGCTGGCGTTTCAGCTGGCCCACGATCACCCGGCTCCGGCCCGCTTGCAGCAGCTCAGTGTAAATGGCCACACCCTGCCGGGGCGTGAGGCTCTCAAACACACTGTGGCGGTTATCGACCTCATACGCCTGGGCCATCCCCACCTCCTGCCACAGCGGCCAATTGACCGTGATCCCCTTCCTCCCTGCTTCCTCATCCAGTCGGCATACAGATCCAGATAGCTGTTCGCTGCCACATAGTCGCTTTGCCCCATGCCCCCCGTTACCGTGTTCATACTGGAGAACATCATGAAGAAATCCAGCTCATCCTCCCGTGTAAGCCGATCCAGCACCCACGTTCCGGTGACCTTGGCCGACAGGACCTCCCGGATTTGCCCGGCGGTCTTCCGGACCAGCAGCCCTTCTCCGGCCACTCCCGCAGCGTGAACGACCCCGCGGATGGCTCCCGATCCGCTGCGTATCCGCTCCAGCAGGCTCCGCATTGGCCCTTCCTCCGCGACATCTGCGGCATGGATCTGCACCTCGGCCCCATTTCGTTCCATCTCTTGAACCGCTGTGATTTGCCGGATTCGCTGCTCCTCGGCTCCTGCCGCAACAATCTCTGCCCAGCGTTCCCGCGCAGGCAGCTCCCGGCGGCCGATGAGGTGAAGCTTGACCCGGTTCATCCGGCTCAGCTGCTTCCCGATTTCCAGCCCCAGGCCCCCGGTCCCGCCGGTGATGACATACACCCCGCCTTCTTGGATGCCGGGATGCGCTTCATCCGGCGCAAGCGATGCCTCCCGCAGCCGTTCCACATAACGCTGTCCGTTCCGGTACGCCACCTGATAGGGCGCTTCCCGGCGGCTGAATTCGTTCACAATCCTCTCCGGCGGGGTGAGTCCGTCGACATCCACCAGGCGGATGTGCACCCGGGGAAATTCTTCCCGCGCCACCTTGCCCAGTCCAAGCAGGCATCCGTGATGCGGACGCAGGACCGCTTCCTCTCCCGTGACCTGATTCGCCTCGTCGCAGACGAGAACAAGCTTCAGGTCCCTGGAAGAAGGCTGCACAAACAGGCTGTCCAGCAGGGAATACAGACTGTAAAACCCCCGCTCTCCAGCCTCATGCAGCTCCGCCTCCGTTGCAATCTCCCCTCCGGTGAGGCTCAGCAGATGGATAATGGTTCCCATATTCCCGGCTTTCAGCCGGTCCCACAATGGCTGATAATCTTCCTGGCTTCGAAGCTCCCTGCCGGAAATCTCCATCACCTGTCCATACTGTGCACGAATCTGCTCCAGGAGCCGGTCTGCAATCTCCCCTCTCCTGTGAAGACCGCGACCGTCTCCCGGGAGGTCTCGCGGTCAGCATCGGGTGAGAGTTCACCTTCTTGCACCATCCAGTCCTTTTCGTAATACATCCCTGCCGGTCCTTGGGCCTGCACTTGCTTGATCGTATAGCCTTCAATTTCGGCAAGCACCTCCCCTGCCGGATTCAGGATGTCAATATCAAAGGTTGCCGTCTGATTCCCCTGTCCCCGGTCCTGCCTTCTCACCACGCTGTAGATGTCAGCGGGAATCCGGCCATAGACCCGGATTTCCTGATAATAAAAAGGCAGATACAGCTGGTCGTCGATGCTGCGGATGGCAATATTGACTGCATTGTCAAGCAGCGCCGGATGGTAATGGTAATGAGCAGCCTCTTCCCGGAACGCTTCGCCAAGCCCGACGGCCACCAGGCATTCCTCTGCCCCCGCCCTCAGCTCCTTGATATTGTTCCATCTTGCTCCGGTGGTAATATAACCTCCGCTGGTTTCGACACCCGTTATCTTTGGATACGTGTGGAAGGCTTCCAGTAGAGCAGGGAGGTCGTACGGCTTGCGGTCCCGCGAAGGACGGCATAGTTTTCCCTCCGCGTGTCTACGCCAGGTGCCGTCTGTGCGGTCCTTGCTCTCGATATAGAACTCGCTGTCGTCCTTGTCATTGCTCACGACGATCTGCAGGTCATGAGTGTCCTCTTCTTCCTGCATCGAGAACGGCTGCAAAAAGGCGAGATGCTTGATGATAGACCGCCCGCCCTGCCGCCTCCCGATCTCCAGCAGCAGCTCGATGTACGCTGTACCGGGCAGCACATATTCCCTGCCGACCTGATGTTCATGCAGCACCCAATCCGCTGCTGCTGAGAATGTTGCGGTATATACCACCTGCCCGGAGGTTTCGCAGACATTCCCCCGAAGCAGCGGATGCCCTGGCGCCTGGGGCAAATGCAAATGCTGCGGATGCCCCAGGCCGCGTTTCTCTGCCCAGCACCGGATGCGGTGGAACGGATAGGCCGGCAGGTTCAGCCGCCGGCAGGGTAAACCTTGATACATCAGGTTCCAATCAATGGCCGCTCCTGAAACATACAGCTCTCCTATGGAACGATAGGAAGCCGGACCCTCCTGCGGAAGGGCGAACGTTTTCAACAACCGGGCTGCCTCAAGCGTTAAGGATTGCTTTTCCCGTTCCGTCAGCCTTCTTGCCGGACCTGGCTCATCCGGCGCTATCCCGCCGTGCGCCGCCACCTCATGGCTTTGGCAGAGAACGTCCTCGCCGGAAGCGAGATTGTGTTTCTGGAGGTGCTCCAGTTTCTGAAGCAGGTCCGCATATCCGGTGAAGAGGATCACCAAACGATGGTTATAATGCCCGCGGCCCGTACTGGCTGTGTAGCACAGGTCTTGCAGATTGATCCCGGCATGGCGGGAGATATAGCGTGTGTAATCCTCCACCAGCCTTAAGAGTACCTGATCGTCTTTTGCCGATAACGGAAGTAAATACAGCGGTGCCTGATCGCGTGTATCTGCCAGCTTCCGGGTGTCCGGCGCTTCCTGCACGATCATATGGCAGTTGGTCCCGCTGAAGCCAAACGAACTGATTCCGGCCACCCGGGGAGCCTCCGCCGCCGTCCAATCCTGAAGCCGGTCGTTCACATAAACGGGGGAGGCAAAGAAATCGATAAAGGGATTCGCCGCAACAAAATTAAGACTGGCCGGAAGCTTCTGATGCTGAAAGGCCAGCATTATTTTTAACAAGGAAGCCAGCCCTGACGCGCCTACCGTATGCCCAATGTTGGTTTTTACCGTGCCAATCGCACAAAACTGCTTTTTCTGCGTGTAGCGTGAAAAAGCCTTGGTGAGGCCATCGATTTCAATGGAATCTCCCAGCTGGGTTCCAGTGCCGTGCGCCTCTACATAAGTGATCGTCTGCGGATCGATTCCGGCCTCTTCCCAGGCTTGGCAAATAACCTCTTCCTGTGCGCGGGCATTGGGGGCGGTGATGCCGTCTGACGCTCCATCGTTGTTCACCGCACTCCCCTTGATGATCCCGTAGATGTGGTCCCGGTCCCGGATGGCCTGCTGCAGCGGTTTGAGAATGACGGCCCCGACTCCTTCGCCCCAAACCGTGCCGTTCGCCTGCTTATCGAATGTCCGGATAAGATAATCCTGCGATTCGACCAGATCAAGCATCGGGTTTTTCACCGGGCTGTAATTGATGTGAATGCCCCCGGCGATTGCCAGGTTGCACACGCCCGACTGAATGGCCCGGCATGCCTCATGAACGGCTACCAGTCCGGAAGAACAAGAGGTATCGATCACAAGACTGGGGCCTTTCAGATTCAGCCCATAGGAAATCCGGCTTGAGAGAATGGCCGACCACGTGCCGGATAACAGCAGCGGGTCCTGTTCTGCGGCATTGTCTCTGTACCATTGGCCCCAGGTATGGTCTGTACCGATATATACGCCGGTATTGGTCCCGCTTAAATCTTTGTAATAGTAGCCTGCATCCTCTATGGCCTGATAAGAAGCTTCCAGCATCAATCTTTGCAGAGGGTCCATAAATTTAGCTTCGGCAGGAGAAAGTTGAAAAAAAGCAGGATCAAACTGGTCGATCTGCTCCAGGTACCCGCCTTTAAAAAACAATTGATCTGCCTCTATATCGTCGAGCAGACCTTCACCTATGCAATCGCGGACCCGTGCATCGGGAAAATCACCGATACCGTTCCTTTGCTGCTGGAGACATTCCCAGAATTGTCCCAGATCCTCCCCCTTCGGAAATCTGCCGGCTATGCCGATAATGGCAATTTCCTTTTCCTTCACCGGTTCTTCATGCTTCTGCTGATGCTCCAGCAATACGGCAGCATCGTTTGGGGTCAGCTTTTGGGAGGCTACCAGTTCAAAAATCAGTTTTTCTGCTGCTGTCATGACACGCCTCCTGATTTCGTTTTGTACGTTTCAAGGGCTTCGTTCATCGAAATCTCCTGGTTCGCTAACCGCTGCAATAATGCCAGTGTCGAGGGTTCTGCCGCAGATGTCCCATTCTGCTGTTGCTGCCTTGTATCCAGGTAATCCGCCATTTCCGCAATGGTTGCATAAGTGAACACATCCGAGATATTTACGATCTTGCCGTATTTGGCTTCCAGCCGTCTGAATAAATCGACGGCGAGGATGGAGTTGCCGCCCATATTGTTGAATTTGGCAGATAAGCCAATTTCATCGACACCAAGCACCTGTCCCCAGATCATGGCGACTTCCCTTTCGGTGGCGGACAGCTCCGCTTCATCCTTGTCAAGAATGCGTACAGGGAGAGGGTCTGAAACCTGCCGCTCCGTTTCCTCCTGTCGATGCTCTATACGGGTGCGGAAGGCACTTGCCAACGTATCCGACAGCACGTAATCGTTCATCAGGCTCTGCCCGACAGTATCCCGGGCAAGCTGGCGTTTCAGTTGGCCCACGATGATCCTGCTCCGGCCACATTGCAGCAGTTCGGCATAAATGGCCGCACCCTGCCGGGGCGTGAGGCTCTCAAATACGCTTTGGCGGTTATCGACCTCATACGCCTGGGCCATCCCCACTTCCTGCCACAGCGGCCAGTTGACCGTGATCCCTTTCCTTCCCTGCTTCCTCATCCAGTCGGCGTACAGGTCCAGATAGCTGTTCGCTGCGACATAATCGCTCTGCCCCAT
The DNA here is from genome assembly GCF_016772475.1 of Paenibacillus sonchi. Classification (NCBI taxonomy): domain Bacteria; kingdom Bacillati; phylum Bacillota; class Bacilli; order Caryophanales; family Paenibacillaceae; genus Paenibacillus; species Paenibacillus sonchi. The sequence goes on along the minus strand of NZ_CP068595.1, from coordinate 3,828,357 downwards.
GCCCCCCGTGACCGTGTTCATACTGGAGAACATCATGAAGAAATCCAGCTCATCTTCCTTCGTTAGCTGATCCAGCACCCACGTTCCGGTGACCTTGGCTGACAGGACCTCCCGGATTTGCCCGGCGCTCTTCCGGACCAGCAGCCCTTCTCCGGCCACTCCCGCTGCGTGAATAACGCCACGGATGCCGCCCGATCCGCTGCGTATCCGCTCCAGCAGGCTCCGCATCTGCCCTTCCCCGGCGACATCTGCGGCATGGATCTGCACCTCGGCCCCGTTTCGTTCCATCTCTTGAACCGCTGTGATTTGCCGGATCCGCTGCGCCTCGGCTCCTGCCGCAACGATCTCCGCCCAATTCTCCCGCGCAGGCAGCTCCCGGCGGCCAATGAGGTGAAGCTTGACCCGGCTCATCCGGCTCATCTGCTTCCCGATTTCCAGCCCCAGGCCCCCGGTCCCGCCGGTGATGACATACACCCCTCCTTCTCGGATGCCGGGATGTTCTTCATCCGGCGCAAGCGATGCCTCCCGCAGCCGCTCCACATAACGCTGCCCGTTCCGGTACGCCACCTGGTAAGGAGCTTCCCGGAGGCTGAATTCGTTCACAATCCTGCCCGGAGGAGTGCGTCCGTCGACATCCACCAGGCGGATGTGCACCTGGGGAAATTCTTCCCGCGCCACCTTGCCCAGTCCAAGCAAACATCCGTGATGCGGATGCAGGACCGCTTCCTCCCCCGTGACCTGATTCGCCTCGTCGCAGACGAGAACAAGCTTCAGGTCCCTGGAAGAAGGCTGCACAAACAGGCTGTCCAGCAGGGAATACAGACTGTAAAATCCCCGCTCTCCAGCCTCGTGCAGCTCCGCCTCTGTTGCAATCTCCCGTCCGGTGAGGCTCATCAGATGAATAATGGTTCCCACATTCCCGGCTTTCAGCCGATCCCACAATAGCTGATAATCTTCCCGGCTTTGAAGCTTCCTGCCGGAAATCTCCATCACCTGTCCATACTGTGCACGAATCTGCTCCAGGAGCCGGTCCGCAATCTCCCCCTCTCCTGTGAAGACTGCGACCGTCTCCCGGGAGGTCTCGCTGTCCACATCGGGTGAAGGGGGACTCTCTTGCACCATCCAGTCCTTTTCGTAATACATCCCTGCCGGTCCATGGACCTGCACTTGCTTGATCGTATAGCCTTCAATCTCGGCAAGCACCTCACCCGCCGGATTCAGGATGTCAATATCAAAGGTTGCCGTCTGATTGCCCTGTCCCCGGTCCTGCCTTCTCACCACGCTGTAGATGTCGGCGGGAATCCGGCCATAGACCCGGATTTCCTGATAATAAAAAGGCAGATACAGCTGGTCATCGATGCTGCGGATGGCGATATTGATCGCATTGTCAAGCAGCGCCGGATGGTAATGGTAATGAGCAGCCTCTTCCCGGAACGCTTCGCCAAGCCCGACGGCCACCAGACATTCCTCTGCCCCCGCCCTCAGCTCCTTGATATTGTTCCATCTTGCTCCGGTGGTAATAAAGTCTCCGCTGGATTCGACGCCCGTTATCTTCGGATACGTGTGGAAGGCTTCCAGTAGAGCAGAAAGGTCGTACGGCTTGCGAGCCTGCGAAGGAAGGCATAATTTCCCCTCCGCGTGTCTACGCCAGGTGCCGTCCGCGTAATCCTTGCTGGTGATAATAAACCCGTTATCACCGTTCCCTTTTTTCAAGGTGATCTGCAGCTCGCGAGTCTCCCCTTCCTGCACAGAGAACGGCTGCAAAAAGGCAAGATCTTTGATGACGGACCGCCCGCCCTGCTGCCTCCCGATCTCCAGCAGCAGCTCGACGTACGCCGTACCGGGCAGCACATACTCGCTCCCCACCTTATGCTCATTCAGCACCCAAGCCTCCTTGGCCGACATGCGGACTGCATAAGTGACTTGCTCCGGTGTTTCCCCGGCAACATGTGCAAGCAAAGGATGGACATTCCCCCCGAAGCGGAGCGCTTGGGTTCAGCCTGTGCTTCCGGTTTGAGCCAGCAGCGCGTTTTCTGAAAAGGATAGACCGGCAGGCTCAAACGATTACAGGCCTTACCCTTGTACATATCCTCCCAATCGATTGTCCCCCCGGAGACATACAGTTCCGCTATAGCAAGATAGGAGTTCTCTTTCTCTGAGTGCTCCATTCCCTTCAACTGCTGGGCTGACTGAAGCGCCGGTGTCAGTGCCTGCTTCTCCCGTTCTGTCAGCCGCTCCAGTTGGTTAAGCAGATCTTGATACCCCGTGAAGACAATTGCCAACCGGTGGTTGTAATGCCTGCGCCCCGTACTGGCGGTATAACAGAGATCTTCCAGATCGATCTGGCTGCTTCCATCTAACAACCGGATATACGCTGCAGCCAGTTCCCGCAGCACATTTTCTTCCTTGGCGGACAGCGGGAGCAGGTACAGCGTCTCCCCATGATGTTGCTTCTGCGGGGGCGGCGGCGCTTCCTCCAATACCATATGACAGTTGGTTCCGCTTAGTCCAAACGAGCTGATACCCGCAAGCCGCGGCACTCCCGGGGTTGTCCATTCCTGAAGCCGGTCATTTACATACACGGCAGAGGTGCTGAAATTGATCGTCTGATTGGGTTTCATGAAATGAAGTGAAGGAAACAGCTTTTTGCTCTTAAGGGAATAGATCACCTTGACAAGCCCGGCAATCCCCGCTGCATGATCAAGATGGCCAATATTCGTTTTCATCGATCCAATGGCGCAAAACTGCTTTTTCTGCGTATAACGGGAAAAGGCCCGGTCGATTCCTTCGATTTCGATGGGATCACCAAGTCTGGTTCCTGTGCCATGTGCTTCGATATAGGAGAGGTCTTCCGGATTGATCCCGGCCTCTTCCCACGCCTGGCAGAGCACTTCTTCCTGCGCTTGGGAATTGGGGGCCGTGATGCCAATGGAATTGCCGTCCTGATTGATCGCGCTGCCTTTGATAACGGCATGGATATGATCCCTGTCCTGCAAAGCTTTTTTCAAAGGCTTCAACAGAACGGCTCCGGCTCCTTCGCCTTTTCCGGTTCCATTGGAGCTGTCATCGAAGGTTTTAGTTTTCTCATCGGATGACTCAATGCCGATTTTCAAATGGACATGGCTCTTTAACGGGAACAGCTGCAGCTTGATCCCTCCCGCCAATGCCAGATCGCAGGAGCCTTCGATGAGCTGTCTGCACGCAAAGTGAACGGCGACAAGCGACGACGAGCAAGCTGTGTCAAATACAACCGCCGGTCCCTTCAAATCCAGGTGGTGGGAAATCCGGCTGGCAATGACTGATTTGATATTCCCGGGAATGGCTACGCCCATGGCTTCCGGTACGAGCATCTGAATGCCTTTCTTATATTCCTCGCCGAAATCCGAGCTGTAGCCGATAAAGACGCCTGTTTTGCTGCCTGTTAATTGGGTTCCCCCATAACCGGCTTCCTCAATGGCCTCCCAGGCCAGCTGTAAAAACAGGCGTTGATTCGGGTCCATGAGGCTTGCTTCTCTGGGGGAAATATTAAAAAATGCAAAATCAAAGGGATCGATCTCGGATAGATATCCGGCCTTGTCATACTGTGCGCGATCCTTCTCTACCTGAAACAGGGGGAGAAACAGGTCGGCCTGTTCCTTCCTGCCGGCAGGGAGTTCCTGAATGGAATCCACACCCAGGGTAAGGAGCTGTTCTACTTCTGATGTGCTGCCGGTATTGCTGAAGCGGGAAGCCACCCCGATGACTGCAATGTCTGTATCCGCCTCTTTTCCCTGATCCTGCCGGAGGTATTGAATCAGGTGCGCGGCAATGCTTTTATCCAGATGCCCGGACCCGACTTCTTGTAAGATATAGGAATAGATCTCGTCCTTTTTTTCCACGACCTCACTCTCCCAGTTTCTTTAGGATTTCCTCGACGGAGGTTTCGCCTTCGCTGTATTCATCCAGAAGCTGCATGATATCGCTGATGTCATCCTGTGTTTTTCCGGTTTTGGTTTTGGCGTCAGCCTGTCCGGGTTCCTGAGCATTCCCCTGGATGTAATCTGCCATGGCGCGGACCGTTTTGCACCGGAACAGATCAATGACCTTGACCCGCTTCATGTATTTCTGTTCGATTCTGGCTTGAAGCTGGACGATCAGATGCGAATTTCCGCCGATATCGAAGAAATTTTGTTCCGTCCCGATGTTGTCTATTCCCAGCAATTCGCGCCACACCTGCAGCAAAAATTCCTCCGCCTCATTCTCCGGCAATTGCATCTCCGCTTTTTCAGCTTCAGCGGGTTCCATCAGAAGAGGCAGCGCCTGCAGCGCTTTTCTGTCGATTTTACCATTGGATGTAGCGGGCAGGGCTTCCAAACGGATAAACCGGGAAGGGATCATATACAAAGGCAAGGGTTGTTGTAAGCAAGCTTGAATCTCCCGGACCGGGATGTCGCGTGCCGATGTATAGTAGCAGATCAGTTTGTTCGACTCTCCTTCGTTTACCGCAACAACAGCAGCCGTCTTCAGCCCTTCCAGTCTGTAGAGGGTATGTTCAATTTCGCCTGCTTCAATCCGGTAACCCCTTACCTTGACCATTCCATCTTTCCGGGCAATATATTCGAGCTGGCCACCCATGCCGTATTTACCTATATCTCCAGTGTGGTATACGATCTGATCCGTAAATGGATGGGTACGGTACACACCGGCTGTTGTCTCCCCGTCTCTGAAATAGCCCGGCGTGACACCGGCTCCGCTGATGCAGATTTCACCCGGAATCCCTGGCCCGCACAAGTTCCCGTCCTTATCCAGTATGAAAATCCGGTTGTTGGAAATCGGTTGGCCGAGCGGCACTATCGTTTTGCCTGTCAAATCGCTTGCGGCTTCATAACATGTCGCCCAGATCGTTGCTTCCGTAGGACCGTACAAATTGTATAGTTTGGCATGGGGAAAGCTTCTCCGGATATCTCCTGCCAGCTTAGGGCTCCAGGCTTCGCCGCCAACTGCAACGGTATCAAAATGCTGCAAACACGCTATCTCCTTCTCATCCTGCGAAGAGAGTCCGAACAGAAATTGATTCATCAATGCAGGTACCGAGTGCCAGAAATTAATCTTATGTTGATTAATATAAGCTAACAATAGTGCAGGGTCTCTGAGCCTGTCTGAAGATACAACATGCAGGGTTGCCCCGCTGGACAGACAACCAAAGATTTCAAAGACTGAAATATCAAAGCTGATCGAGGTGACCAGCATCATGTGGTGCTGCGGTCCCAATTGGAACTGCTGCCGGCTCCACAAAAGATAGTTGATCACATTGGGCTGACTGACCATGACTCCCTTAGGGGTTCCCGTGGAACCTGAAGTATAGATGATGTACATCAGTTCAGAAACGGCTTTGGGCCGGATACGGGCCACAGGCTGCTTGCGGATATCAGAGTACTGATAGCAGGATAGATGATCCGCTGTTCCCGCCGGGGTGGAATCGCCTGCAACATCGATGACCGCCTTCAGAACATCACCGGCTAATTCCAGCAGCTTGGGAATAGACGCACCGTCCGAGACAACGGTTCTAAGCCCGCTGTGTCTGATCATATACGCGATCCGCTCAGGCGGGAAATCCGGATCAAGCGGGACGTATGGACGGCCAGACTTGAGAATGCCAAGAAGCACAGCAATCATATGGATGCCGCGTCCCAGATAGACGCCAACCGGATCGGCCGGTTCCTGCTCAAGCTGCACCAGAAAGGCTGCCAGTTGATTGGACAGCTCATCCAGTTCCCTGTAGCTAACCTGTTCTCCCTCAAAGACCACAGCCGTTTGGTCAGGGTTCTGCTCCACTTGCGCTTCAAATAAACGACAGACCTGATCCGGCGGATTCATGGGAACCGGTAGGGGATTGAATTCGTTCATAATCTCCGCTTTGTGACGGGCATCCAACAATTCATAACGGCTAAGCTGTCCCTCAGGGTCCGCGATGACCTGGTTAATCAGATGCGTTAAATAGCAGGCATAGTTTTGTATTGTCTCTTCTGTGAAAAGTGAGGTCTTGTACTCCAGCCTGACTTCGATTTGTCCGCCATCCATTTTGCAGATACAGCTCAAATCGTAGAGGCTCATTCTGTCATTGTCCTGGGGAACATTATCGTATAGCTGAAAAATGGTAGAAAACACAGGGGTTCTGCTCGGGTCTCTTTCCGGATTCAGCTTCTCTACCAGCGTATTGAACGGATATCTGCCGTTGGCATAGGCTTTTAGGCATTTCCGTTTGACCTCCTCCAATACCCCGCCAAAGCTGCTAAGCTCCCGGAAATCCACACGAATGCATACCATATTCATAAATAATCCGATGATATTCTCCCATTCCTGCTGCTCTCTTCCTGAAACCGGGAACCCGATGATAATGTCCTCTTCCTGGCTGAGTTTCTTCAAAAAAGAAAATAGATGGCCAGAACAGTCATGTACAGGGTCGATGAGCGGTTTCTTGCCAGCAAGCGCAGCTGCCCGGTAACCTCTTCTGAAACCGTGAATTTAATATAGCTTCCGTCATAGGCGATGGAATGCGGGCGGTCATAATCGGTTGGCAGTTCCAGAACCGGAAGCGGCTGGGCCAGCTCTTTCATCCAGTATTTTTCCATGTTCAGGTAATCCCCTGACCCGATCCAGAGCTTCTCCTGCTCTACCCAATCCACAGGCTGCAAAGCAATCGGCGCTAATTGAATGGGGCGCTTGGACCGGATTTGGTCATACAGCTCCATCCATTCGCGGAAAAACACCCCCATGCTCCATCCATCCGAAATGATATGATGCATATTGATATATAAGAGATAATCGCTTTCCTCATACCGGTGCAGCTCCGCCCGGAACAAATTTTGCTCCAGCTCAAAAGCGGTTGTATTCAGTTCCTCCAGCCGTTTTGACGAGAGCAGCTTCTTATGCGGTTCCTGTGCATAATCCGTAAAATGGATCACATGGCTTTTGTCCGGCACAACGAACTGCTTCGGAACCCCGTTCATATTTTTGATTACGGTCCGCAGCGAAGAGTGGCGCCGGGTCAGGAGGTCGAGCCCCTGCTGCAGGACCGCCAGATCAACCGCCTCGCGGATCTGCTTGACAACCGGTAAATGATAAGCCGTAGTCTGGGGATCATAGTTTTGCAAAAACCAAATCCGGTACTGTGCCTTGGAAAGATCATAACCGGCGTTTGGAGCCTCTGAGCCTGCCGTCTTTGCAGGTGCCTCATTCCGGGAAGGAAGGGATTGCTCAAGATAAGCCGCAAGCTCGGATACCGTTGGATATTCAAAAATTTCGGCAATACTCAGCTTTTGGTGCAGCTGTGTATTGAGGAGGTTAGCCATCTGCGTAGCCATGATGGAATCTCCGCCCAGCTCATAGAAATTTTTCGATATATCCATTTCCTTCAGCCCGAATGTCTTCGCCCACAATTGCGCTACTGCTTGTTCCATTTCACTTATCGCGGCCCCGCTTTTGCCGATAATTGCAATGGTATCAGCCGCCGCTGCAACGGGACGGGGGGTGCAACCCGATTGCCGGTTCTCCTCAGATCAGGTGATAGCTGCAGTGGAAGTTTACCGGTAACAGTTTCATCCAACTGATCCAAACGTATGTCCGCAATGATCACGCGGGGTTCCTCCAACTGGAGGGCCCGGCTGAACGCACGAACCGCTGCATTGGTCTTCAACGGCCGGTATATTCCGCTCCCCAGTGCGCCGTTATCCAGCGCCATGCCCGTCTCTTCCCAGGCAGTCCAGTTAAGGGTAAGCCCGCGGACACCTTTTCTGCGTAAAAAATGGGCAAACCCGTCAAGGTAGCCGTTCCCCGCTGCGTAATCACTTTGGCCGGGACTGCCTTCCAGGGTGGCTATTGAGGAGAACAGAACAAAAAAGTCCGGCTGCTCCTGCAGCAAGCTGTACAGCAGATAAGTGCCCTCGATCTTGGGTGCTGTCACCCGGGTAAAATCAGACCAGTCTTTGGTGAACAGATAACCGCTGCCGGCGATTCCTGCCGCATGGATGATCCCTTTGACCGGTCCATACGCTTCTCTTAGCTGCATCAGGCAGTGTTCAAGCTGCTGCCCATCACTGATGTCGCACGGACATACCATGACCTGGCTGCCTGAGCGTTCGATTTCTTCCAGAATCTCAATTTTCCGGCCTGTTCCCGTCTCTGCTCCGCTTTGCCTGATATCCTCCCATGCCTCACGGGGCGGCAGGCCGCTGCGGCTTAAGAGTCCGAGCTTGACCTTGCTCTTCGAGGACAGGTACCTGGCAAGCTCCAGCCCGATCCCGCCGGTTCCGCCGGTGATTACATACAAACCGCCTTCCTGCAGCGCAAGCGGCTCTTCCGGCTCTTCCTCTGCATAGCGGGCAAGCTCCTCGACAAATCGCTCATTCTCGCGGTAGGCCACCTGATACGCAGTGCGCTCCCCGAAGATTTCCTCCAGTACCGCTCCCCATTCTGTCTCATCATCGAGGTCTATACTGCGGCACTTCAAGTTAGGATACTCCGTATCCGCAACCTTCCCCAGATTGAAGAAGGCCGCATAGCAGGGTTCAAGCTCTTTTTCGCCCCCGGTGACCTCATAGCCATGTTTGCCAAGCAGCACCAACTCGATCTGCTCTTTGTATTTCGCCTGAACCAACGCTTTTATGATAAAAAACAGGCTTTGGACACTCTTTTCCTGGACCGCCTGCAAACTGGAGAAACTGTCTGCCCTGCAGCCTTCGTCAAGGGCATAACCATGAATCATCCGGCTTACGTTCCGGCCCTGCAAATCGGCAAACAGTTGAAGATAATCCGCTACTTCATTACCTACTACATAACGGCTGTTCTTCTCTTTACGATACGCATCCCCTTGGACGACCTGAATCAGCTCAACGTCTCCTGCCTCCATGTGCCTGATGAATTCCCGGGTTGCCCTGCACTCGTTTCCGAACAGGAGTACAGTCCCCCCTATCCGGCTTCCTCCATCCGGCCGAGGAGACTTCACCCAATTGATCCGGTAGAAAAGGTCTTTTGAAATCAGCGCCGGAGCAACTTTCTTCAAGGTATAATTCTCCACTTCCGCAAAAACATTGCCGGCCTCATCGATCAGGCTGATATCGTAGGAGGCCGTCTCCCGGTGATCTATGCGCATCTCCCTTTTCCGCACATAGCTGAAAAAGGAAGCCGGCATCACACCAAAGATGCGGATGGATTCATAATAGAAGGGAAATGCCGGCATATCAGCCGCTTCTTCCCTTTGTCTCAGCAGATGCCAGAAACTGAGCGCCGTGTCCATAAGTGCAGGATGAAGCGAAAATTGTTCACGTGCTGAAGCCCCATCCGTTGATTCGATATGGAGCACAGCGGCACTGTCGTTCTGGTAAAACCTGCGGATGCACTTCCAGCTTGGTCCATACTGAATTCCCGCCGTAAGAATCGGAGTAAATAGTTCAACATTCTCTTCGTTCATCTCCTGAATCAGCGGTTCCAGCGCAATTACAGGCATCTTGGGCTCAGCCTGCGGATAGATCTCCCCTTGTGCATGGATGATCCAGTTCTCCGTGTGTCCGCCTTCCTTCATACTGGCTATCGTAAAGGCAGCATGATCTTCCTCCTCACGAATAATCGTATGAACAACCCTGGTCTCATCCGGCGGGCAGATCAGCATATTTTGCAAGGTGACCTGCCTCAGCACTACATTCTCCCCGGCAAAGAAATACCCGCTTGCGGCCTTGGCCATTTCGAGATAGGCCACTCCCGGCCAGACACCATTCCCGAGAATACGGTGCTCTTGCAGAAGCCAATGCTCTTTGCCGGACAGCGTCGCGGCGTATATCCGCATTCCCGCTGTTTTGACGGTACACTCGCCCAGAAGCGGCCCCGGAACACCCGGGATTGCTCCTTCATTTGGCGCAGGTGCCGGCCAGTGCCTTGTTTTGGTAAAAGGATAGACCGGGAGCCGGACAGTCTGTACGGCTTGTCCGGTCCATAGTGCGTTCCAGTCGACGCGCGTGCCCTGGACATATAATTGAGCCAGCTCTTCAAGAGAGTCCTCGGCAGCCTGTGCAGGGTTTTCAGCGATTTGCCGGACCAGCCGGTGGGCTTTGTCATAGGCGGCCCTCGTTTTGGCCTCCGACAGGTCCTGCTGAGCCATATTATTTTTCGCCTTTTGCCTGATGGGGAAATACCCGTAATACCCGATGGATTCAGGAAGCTGTTCCACATCGTTCAGAAGGACCGCAGCGATTGCCCGCCATAACTCAGAGGCATCCTTGGCGATAATGGCCAGCCGGTGGGCGAAATGCTCGCGGCCAAGCTGGGCCGTATAGACGAGATTCTGAAAATCCGCGTGCTGATGGGTTTGCAGAAATTGAGAATACCTTTGCAATAACTCCAGCAAACCGGACTTCGTCTTTGCAGATACGGGAAAAATCCGCGGTTGCTCCGGTTCCGCCCGCACCGTCTGCTGATCTTCCTGCTGCCATTCCTCCAGAAGCACATGACAGTTCATGCCGCTAAAACCAAAAGAACTGATGCCCGCGCGCCGCGGCCCCTGGGCAGCTTCCCAGGCAAGCGGCTTGTCCACCATATAGAATGGCGACTGGGAGAATGGAATATATGGATTCGGCTCTTCAAAGTGGATCGTGGGAACCAGCTGCCGGTGCTTCATGGACAGGATGACCTTGATAAGGGAGGCCATTCCCGAAGCACCCACGAGATGACCGATATTGGACTTTACAGACCCAAGTCCGCAAAATTGTTTTTTATTCGTATATTGATCAAAGGCCTGCTTCATCGCCTTCACTTCGATAGGGTCTCCAATCACAGTTCCTGTCCCGTGGGTTTCGATGTAAGAAATGGTTTCCGGATGTACTCCGGCCTTAGTCCATACATCAATCAGCAGCCGCTCCTGAGCTTCCGGATTGGGAGCTGTAATGTAGTTGGATGCTCCATCGCTGTTCACCCCGCTGCCTTTGACCACTGAGTAGATCCGGTCCTTGTCTTTGAGCGCTTCGCGCAACGGCTTGATCATGATGGCAGACAGCCCTTCTCCCCAAGTCGTTCCCGTAGCATTTTTATCGAAGGGGCGCACCTTGCCGTCATTGTTTTCCACAATTTTGAACGAAGAGTTGGCAAGCGGCAGCAGGTTGAGACTGATTCCGCCGACAATGGCCATTGTACATTCCTTATGCCTAAGTGATTCACAGCCCTGGTGCAGGGCAACTAATCCGGAGGAGCATGCGGTATCAATGACCTGATTGGGGCCGGTCAAATTAAAGAAAAAGGCAATCCTTCCTGAAATAAAACTGGGAAGATTGCCGGTCATAGCCAACTCGTTGGAAGAGTCGATGAATTGCTGATACAGTCCGGAAGAGTGGTGGTCCCTTCCAATGAATACTCCTGTTTGTGTCCCGTATATTTTTTCACCCATATATCCGGCATCTTCAATCGCTTCAGCGGCAACCTCCAGCATCAGGCGCTGATGCGGGTCCATGAACTCGGCTTCCTTGGGGACAGGCGAAAATATTCAGCATCGAACGAATCAACTTCTTCCAGATAGCTTCCTTTGCCGTATACGGGCGTCTCCATCACTTTTCGCAATAAAGGATCGATATCCTTACGTCTCTTCAGCGGAAAATCCGTGATGCCATTGATTCCGTTAAGCAGGTTGTCCCAGTACTCCTCAAGCGTGTCGGCAAAAGGAAAGCGGCAGGCGATGCCAATGATGGCGATATCATCGGCTGTACGGTTCTCCGCTTCCGCCGGGCCGCTGTTTAATTGGTGCAGAATTTTCAGCGCGAGCTTTTGGTCCAGACGGTTGGCCTTGACGCTCTCCAGAATTTCGGCATTTAACAGATCGATGTTACTCATCAATACGATTCCTCCGTTGGGATAAAAGCTCCACCAAATCTTCTACGGTTCGTTCATCGGAAGTAAGCTTGTCCATAATCGATTGCAGCTGCACATCAAGCGAATCCCCGGAAGGAGGACCCGGATTTGCGGCTGCGGATTCGGCAGGTTTCACTTGCTGCCGGCCACGCTGCTGCTTAATATAGCCGGACAGCTCGGCTACCGAAGAATACGTGAACAAATCCGGCAAGTCGAGGATGCCCGGAAACTCGATTTCCAGCTTTCTGAGCAGTTGGGTTGCGATCAGAGAGTCCCCGCCAACATCCAGAAAGCTGCTGTAGATATTCACAGACGGCAAATGCATCGTTTCTGCCCAGATTCGTGAGACGGCTTGTTCGATTTCATCATAATTCCCGTCGGCACGGCCCGTGATGGTAAACGGGAAGGTGTCATGGACAGTCTGCTTGGGGACGCCCAGCCTGCGGATCAGTCCATCCTCTATCCTTAATAAGGAGCTTTCCTGCACGGCTGCAAGCATATCCAGGTTGAGTGAACCGATCATCACCTGGCTGCAGTCCATGGCTATCGCTTGTCCAAAAGCGGCTATCGCCTCATGCGTTTTTAACGGCTTGCAGATGCCGCTGCCCGTTACCGCACCGTAGTCTACAGCCATGCCAACCTCTTCCCAGACTGCCCAGTTCAGCGTGGTTCCGCGAATCCCTTGTCTGCGCAAATAGGGGGCAAATCCATCCAAATAGCCGTTTCCCGCGATATAGTCGCCCTGGCCCGGACTTCCTTCCAGTGTTGCAACCGAAGAGAACAGCATGAAAAAGTCGAGAGGCTCCTTGATCAGGCTATGCAACAGATAAGTACCTTCTATTTTGGGTTTTGTGACCCTGCAGAATTCCGCCCAGGTTTTGGTAAACAAAAATCCGCTGCCGGCCAGTCCAGCCGCATGGATGACTCCCTTGACCGGACCGAAGGCTTCCCTCAGCTTATCCAGACCGGCAGCAAGCTCCTGCTCATCTGTGACATCGCATGGACACACCATCACCCGGCTTCCCGAGCGTTCGATCTCCTCCAGAATCTCCATTCTCCGGCTTCGCTTCCCGTCATTTCCGTTCTGCCCGCTGCGGCTTAACAGACCCAGGCAAATCTTGTTCAGGGAGGACAAATACCTGGCGATTTCCAGCCCGATCCCGCCGGTTCCGCCAGTAATCAGATACAAACCGCCTTCTTGAAGCTCTGGCGGCTGTCCGGACTGTACCGGTTCCCCTGAATAACGGCCAAACTCCTGAACATACCGTTCATTTGCCCTATAGGCAACTTGATAGACATTCTGTCCATCCTCTATTTCATCCAGTATGGCTGCCCATGCTGTCTGATCGTCCAGGTCAATACTGCGGCAGCTCATATTCGGATACTCTGCCGCCACGGCCTTCCCGAGATTGAAAAAGGCGGTCTGACAAGGTTCAAGCGCTTCCTCATGCCCGGTAATCTCAAAGCCATACTGCCCTAACAGCACCAGATCAATCGCCTGCTTGTATTTGGCTTGGACCAGCGACTTCACTATATAGAACAGACTTTGGATGCTCTTCGCCTGAAGTACTTGCAGATGGCCGGGTCCGGAGGTTTCACCTCCCGCATCCAGAGCATAGCTATGAATGATTCTGCTGACTTTCCGGTCCTGCAGATCAGCGAACAAGCGTTGATAATCACCTTCCTCATTGCCGACCGTGTAGCTGGAGTCCTGTTCCCGGCTATACGCCTCACCGTGACGGACCCGAATCACCTCTGCGCCCCTTGCCGCAAGCAGCCGGATCAATTCGGCGGATCGTCCTCTTTCGTCTCCAAACAGAAGGACAGTGCCGTCTGCCATGTTTCTTCCAGCTGCCGTCCGTGGCTCCTTCACCCAATGAAGCTGGTGGAACAGATCCTTGGTGACCATTGCTGCGGGCACTTTTTTCAAGGTGTAGTTCTCAACTTCCGCGAACACGTTCCCTTGCTCATCTATCAGGCTGATGTCGTAGGAAATAGTCTCCTTGTTATCTCCCCCGGCTGCTCTTTTCACTAAATAGCTGTAAAAGGAACCTGGCATGTTGTCATAGAACGTGAATTTCTTGAAGGAAAACGGAAGATACAAATCACGTAAAATAAACATCGTGACTGCATTCAATCCTGTATCGAGCAGAGCCGGGTGATAACCGTATGCCGAAAAATCCTCCGCATAGCGTTCTCCCAATTTCACGTGAACCAGCACACGGTCATTGCTTTGGGACAATTGCTGGATGTTGTTCCAGCGCGGACCAAAAGCAGTGTCGCCCGCAATACTGTCAAAATCCGGTTCAAATTGCTCCCACTCGTTATTTTCCAGGAGCTGTTGAATATCTACTCTGGCAGCCCCGGCGTGCTTGAAAGGTGCGATTTTCCCTTCGGCATTCAGGCTCCACTCATTATTGCTCCCCGCATTGCCGGGGATGGCGCGGCTGGCGATTTGCAGCCGGAACTGGCTGTCCTGTTTTTCTACCAGCGTATGGACTTGATACCCTTCGCGCTCACCGACAATCAGGGGGTTAATAAAACGAAAATCCTGCAGGCTGAACGCAAGGTCTCCAACATGGCTGCGGCCGGTCTGCCGGGCCCATTCAATCAGTCCCGCCGCCGGTACGATATGGAATCCCATCATCAGATGCTCCCGCAGCAGCCATTGTTCTTCCACCCGCAGCTCAACTTCATAAACCGATTGCTGATAGGTTTCCAATACTTTGCGGCCGGGTAAACCTTCACTTGAAGGAGACAGGAGCGTGCGGATTCGTGGCGAATGGTCTGCCTGCGGCCAAAAGCTTGTCTTTTGGAACGGATACACAGGAAGTGGAATCCGCTGGTACCCGCCGGGCTGGTACCAAACTTCCCAATCGATCTCGGCTCCTTGAACGTACAGGCCGCAAATGTCCGAAACTGCCTGAATATCCTGACCGGAATAAGCCATAAGCGCTGCACGTGCCTGTTCATGCAAGAGATTCAAGCCGGACTCGGTTATCTCCCCGGTGCTTTTGTCCTTTTTGCTTTCCGGGACAATTTTGAATTCGCCGTAATATATCCCGTCGCCCGTGTGTCCGGCTATTGGATGCTCCTGGATGATGCGATACAATTTTTCCTGCAACTCCTGTATATCCTGGACGATTAGAGCCAGCCGGTACGCATAATGCCCTCTTCCTGTCGCAGCGGTGTAACAAAGGTCCGCCAGCTCCATATCCCCGGCGCGCTGCATATGCTGCAGATAACGGGACACCCACTCGGCAAGGACCGTTTTCTCTTTGGCTGAAACCGTAAAGATATGATACGGGCAGCTTGCCGGAGCATGTTTTGGGCTGACCGGAGCTTCCTCCAGCACGAGGTGGAGATTCGTCCCGCTGAAGCCGAAAGAGCTGATCCCTGCCCGCAGCGGAATGTCCTCCTGCGCCCGCTTCCACTCTTGCAGCTTATTGACCATGTAGACCGGGGAGCCTACAAAGTCGATAAACGGATTGGGATCATCAAAATGCAGAGTGCTGACGAGTTTCTGATGCTTGAGTGACAGAATGGCTTTCATCACCGAGGCAATTCCCGAAGCCGCCGCCAAATGGCCAATATTCGATTTCACGGAGCCGATGCCGCAGAACTGTTTTTTAGAGGTGTATTTTCGGAAAGCATTGCTGAGCGACTGGACCTCAATCGGGTCTCCAAGAACGGTACCGGTCCCATGCGCTTCATAAAAACCGATGGTTTCAGGCGCAATCTCCGCATTTATCCAAGCTTGTGTGAACAGCTCTTCTTGTGCAAGCGCATTGGGTGCCGTAAGCCCGTTGGACCTGCCGTCGTTATTCACAGCGCTCCCTTTGATCACCGCATGGATAGGATCGCGGTCCTCAATCGCTTTATCCAGCGGCTTCAGCAGCAATGATCCGATTCCTTCTCCCCACAAGGTTCCATCCGCCTGTTTATCAAACGGCTTCAACAACTGCAGCTTGGATTCCACCAAACCAAACGCCGGATTTTTCATAGGAAAAAAAACCAGACAGACTCCGCCTGCAATCGCCATGTCGCACTCGTTGTTCCGGATCGCCTGGCAGGCATCATGTATGGCCAACAGTCCGGATGAACAAGCCGAATCCAAGACGATGCTCGGACCCTTCAGATCCAGGAAATAAGAGATGCGGCTGGACAATATCCCCGTATAAGACCCGGTTAGAGCAAGCTCATCCGTCTGATCCAGCAAGTGTGTGTACATGTTCCCTACCGTATGATCTCTTCCGATAAACACTCCCGTTCTGGTGGATACCATCCGGCTGCCGCCATACCCGGCATCTTCAATGCTCTCCATAACTGTGGTCAGCAGCAGCCGCTGGATAGGGTCCATCATTTCCGATTCTTTGTTGGAAATTTTGAAGTACCCGGAATCGAACTGATCGATCTGCTCCAAATATCCGCCTTTTTCATACGTGATCTTCTGGAGCGAGCCTGGCACACTCTTCTGGATGAAACCTTCGACGCCCTTTTGTCTGCCCTCGGGGAAATCGCCGATGCAATCAACCTCATTCAACAGATTATTCCAGTATTCATCCACATTGGAAGCCCCCGGAAAGCGCCCTGCCATCCCGATGACCGCAATGTCCTTATGCTGCTTCTTCACGCCCGCCTGTTTGATTTCTTTTAGAATAACCTTGGACTTGTCGACGGATAACTGCTGATCCTTGATCTGCTGATAAATGTACTTTTTGGTTTCCTTCATTCGTCTTCTCCCAGCAATCGCTCAACCTCATCTACATCCAATTCGCCATTGGCTAAGCGATGTAATATCTGGTCAAGGTTGTGATCCTCTTCCTCCTGGCTAGGATTCGCTTTAGCGGATGAAGAAGGTTGAGCTTGCTCCATTCTGGAATATACATATTCAGCCATCTTGTTAATTGTGGGATACGTAAAAATATCCGAGATTCCCAGCATGCCTGGAAAAGCTTTTTCGAGTTCCTGCAGCAAATACACAGCAAAGATCGAATTGCCGCCAATAGAGGTAAAAGCATCGTCCAGCCCAATGGATTCTGATTCCAGCAGGGTCACCCACAACTGGCGGATCAGCTCTTTTATGGACTGCAGCGAGCGGTTACTGGTTCTTCCTTCCGGCAGGCCGGCGGATGCTTTGGCAGAGGGGGCGGTCTGAACAACAAGTTGCGGTTCCACGTAATTCATCAGCAGGTTATTGCCCTCATAAAAGAAGCTGCTGCGGAAATTCTTCACCGCATTTTCTTTGTTGATGGTTCCGATCACCACCTGCTTCTCGCCTGAAGCCAAGGCAGCGTCAAATGCGGACATCGCCACGCGAGTAGGCAGCAAATTGAAGATCAGCTCTTGATTGAACGTTCCATAATCATAGGCCATGCCAATCTCTGCCCAAGGTGCCCAGTTGAGCGTGATGCCGTTTTGATTGGCGGGCAGACTGTAAACAAAGCTATCCAGAAAGCCGTTGGCCGCCACATAATCCCCTTGTCCGGGTGTGCCCTCCAGCGAGGACACGGAAGAATAGCAAACAAAAAATTCCAGAGGTTCTGTAATCAATTCCGCCAGATAGATGCTGCCTGCGATTTTGGATTGAATAACCTCGCGGAAGCGCTGTTCCTCCCTATTGAACAAGAATTGATCTCCGGCTACTCCGGCGGCATGCACTACGCCATTAATGCTGCCAAACCTGCTTCGTACATCCTGCAGCACATTTTCCAGTTCGGTTCTGCGTGAAATGTCTGCTCTATAGAACGTATATGTACTGCCGTTCTTTTGGATCTGCTGCAGGATTTTGATCCGCCGTATAACCTCATGCGCTTCTCCTTCTTGAAGAATCTCCTCCCATTCCGCTTCATCCGGGAAGCCGGAGCGGCTGACCAGTACCAGATTGACCGGTTTCTTATGCGCGAGATGAGCTGCGGTGGACAGCCCCAGGCCGCCTGTTCCGCCCGTGATCAGATAACATCCCGAGCCGGACAGAATCAGCTCTTGAGGCAGCGGATTGGACAGCGGAAGCTCCATCATCCTTTGGCCGTACCGTTCGCCTTTTCTATATGCGGTTACGTAATGGTCAGGCAGGTTGTCCAGCTCAGCCAGAAGCGCAGTGACCTCCGTTTCGGGGTCCAGATCAATACAGCGGCAGCGCAGATGGGCGTATTCGCTGCTGACCACCTTGCCGAGATGGTAGAAGGCGCTGTGCATCGGGTTCAGCGAAGGCTCGTTCTGTGTAACCTGATACGCCGAATCAGCAATGAGGACGAGATCGATTTTCTCCCGGATATTATGGGCAACCAGGCTTTTGGTCAGATAAAAAAGACTGAACAGCCCCTTGTTCATCTCCTGCTCTACATCGCTGCCTGAAAGAGAAGGACTAGGACTCCAAGAGAAGCAGTGGAGAATCCGCTGCACCCCCCTTGTCTGGATCTCCCCGCACAACCGGTCAAAATCCTGTTGGCTCCCGCTGATCCGGTAATGATGATCATCCTGTTTGTTGAAGCGCTCACCCATAACTACCGAAATAAACGGTATGTCTCTCTCTTGCAAAGCAGCCAAAAACCTATGGGAAAGCGGATCTTGTCCGGCAAAAACAAGCGTAAGCGGCATACTGCCCTCAGCTTGCTCCCGTTCATGAAGCGGCGAACGCTCCCACCCCAGCCGGTGGAACATTCCTTTGGGCAATACCGGAGCGGAAGAGAATGCTTCGATATGCACCCGTTTCAACGAATATTCTTCAATCTCTGCAAAGACATCCCCGGCTTCATCGAACAGCACGATATCGAATGAAACCGTTTCTTGCAGCTCTGTGGTCTGGTTATTTTTCATCTGCAGCATGCTGTAAAATCTGTGCGGCATGCTGCCATAAAACTTGATCCGCTTATAAGCAAACGGCAAAAATAACCCGTCACGAATCTGGCTGATGGGAATATTAACAGCACAATCCAGCAAGGACGGATGCATGGTATAGGCGTGGACTTCTGCGGCAAAAGGAGCCGGCAGTTCAAAAAAGGCGGCGATGCGGTCAGGCTCCACATAAATCTCTTTCATGCACTCCCAATGAGGGCCGGTCTGGACCGGAGCCTCTGCTCCGGGTTTATAGCCGGCAACGGATTGTCTCTTCGATTCCTGCAGAACCTCCGGGAGGGCAATCCGCCTCTTTGGCTCCTCCCTGTGCAGGATGCTCACTTTTCCTTTACAGTGAACCACCCATTCATCCGGCAGCTCCCCGGAAAGGGAGGTAACCATCACATCGGTCCCTGACTTTTGCTTAGTCAGCACAATGTGGACACTCTTTTGTTCATGCTCCTTCATCTGCAGCGGCTGCAGGAACATGAAATTCTCCATGATAAGCCCGCCCTGTTCAGGAACAGTTTGCTTCAGGATTTGAGCGGCGAGCTCCAGATAAGCGGTTCCGGGCAGCACATAATGGTCCATGATTTTATGTTCAGCCACAACCCAGTGGGTATCGCAGGAGAACCGGGCTTCATAAATTTCTACCCCGTTGCTGCGGACCAGACATTGACCGGCAAGCGGTCCCGTCTTTGGCATATACGCTTTGGGTTCGATCCAGCAGCGCGTTTCCTGAAACGGATAGGCAGGCAAGCTGATTAGCTGATAGCGTCCGTCCGCATACAAGCTTTGCCAAGGAATCGCTTCCCCCTGTACATACAACTGTGCCAGCTGCTGCAGAAGTGAGCCGCGGTGCTGATCAACTGCAGCCCTCATCTTCTGGACGATCCCCTGTATATCAGGAGAGGAACCCGGGATTTTGGCGTTAGCCTGTTCATGGCCCAGACGCACATAGACATGTTCCATGGAGATCTTCTCTGCTCCCGCTTGCTTAAGCGACTGGAGCTTCTCAAGCAAATCCATTCGGTTTCTGAACACGATTGCCGCCTTATGCACATGATGGTCCCGGCCGGCATTCGCCGTATAGCACAAGTTGTCCAGATCAACCGCCTCTGACTGATTGATGAATTGGTGATACTCAGAGACGAGCCTGCGCAGCACATCACTGTTCTTGGCAGATAACGTCAACATGTTCCAGCGGTCTGCGCTGCGGTTCCCTGCACGCTCAACCGCCGCTGTCTCTTTGTATTGCTCCAGGATCATATGGCAGTTCGTCCCGCTTAACCCGAAGGAATTGATCCCGCATCTTCGGGGATGCTCACCGCTCTCCCAGGCGCGCACCGCATCATTCACGTAGACCGGGGAATCGGGGAAACTGATATTCGGGTTCGGGGATTGGAAATGTATCGTCGGCGGCAATGTCTCATGCTGCAAGGCAAGAATACATTTCAGCAATCCGGAGATCCCTGCCGCATGGTCCAAATGTCCGATATTCGTTTTGATGGAGCCAATCGCGCAAAACTGTTTTTTTCTCGTGTATCTGTCAAAAGCCCTTGTAATTCCGTCAATCTCCACAGGGTCACCCAAGCGGGTTGCCGTCCCATGGGCCTCAATCAAAGAAATGGTCTCCGGATGAACCTCCGCATCCTTCCATGCCCGGATAATCAGCTCCTCCTGGGCTTTGGAGTTAGGCGCGGTAATGCCAATCGATTGTCCATCCTGATTGACTGCACTTCCTTTGATGAGGGCATAAATATGGTCTCCATCCTGTATCGCCTGCCGGGCATCCTTCAGCAGAACGACTCCCGCACCTTCCCCAAGGCCGGTTCCATCGGCATTCTGATCAAAGGTTCTCGTTCTGAACCCGGAGGAGACGATGCCAATGCCGGTGCTCGATTGTTCAAAGGGCTGCAATTGCACCTTTACTCCCCCGGCAAATGCCATTCCGCACTCTCCGCGGCGGATGGACTGGCAGGCGAGATGAACGGCGACCAGCGAAGAGGAGCATGCCGTATCGACAAGCATGCTGGGTCCGTGCACATCCAGCCAATAGGCCAAGCGTGCCGGGATAATCGATTTGATGTTGCCCGTCATCGCCAGATCAGCCAGCTCTGCACTCTCCCCGCTGAGCAAATGCTTGTATTCTCCCCCGAAATCGCTGCTATACCCTAAAAAAACACCGGTTGGGGTTCCGCCCAGTTTGCCTTTTCCGTATCCGGCATCCTCCATTGCCTCCACACAGCATTGCAGAAAGAGGCGCTGATTGGGGTCCATCAGCTTCGCCTCCTTCGGTGAAATGGAGAAGTATTCACAATCGAACCCGTCAATCCGGTCCAAATACCCGCTTTCCGCATACGCCGCCTGGTCCTTTTGACAATCCTTTTTCAGCAAAGCGGACATGACCTCTTCATAATCCTGTTTGCGGGACAAGGGGATTTGGCGGATCGAATCCCTGCCAAGCGTAATATTGGTCCAGTACTCCCTGGCGTTGTGAGCTTCAGGCATCTTCCCTGCCAGCCCAATGACCGCAATGTCTTTGCGGAGGGCTTCCTCTGATTCAGCAGATTCACAGGAAAGGGGGAGCTCCTCTTCCAAATCGAGTTGAATCTGATTGAACAGAGGTTTATTTTTCATACACCGTTTCCTTTTCGTCAAACATGATCGGGGCAAAGTCATCAAATAGATGTCTGTTCTTGGTTTCATCAAAAATTTGCGTGAAGCGTTCCCTTTGCTCTTCCAGCGGCACCTTTTTGGTAACAAAAACCGAGCGGAGCATCTCGATGGCCTCTTTCATGTCTTCCGCAGACTCTTCGCGGCCTTCTTCCTCCAGCCGGTTACTCAGTGCCTGCACCTTCCGGTAAGGCTCAATCACGCCCCGTTGGTACTCCGCCTCATCCCAGTTCTGATTTCGTGTACACACAGCGATAGCTAAAGAACGTGACACCAGAGTAGGGCGTTTTTCGGCGATTTGCTCATCGATGATTGCCATGATCTCCTGGTTATGTTCCTCATAAGAAAAGGCGCGTACATGCGAGAAATCACGTTTGATCAGATTGGTCAAAGCCGACTTCGGACCCAGCTCGATAAAGGTGTTCACGCCTTGGCGCAGCAAATAATCAATCGTTTCTTTCCATCTCACCGCACTGACCATTTGCATGCTGAGCCGGGCACGAATTCCCTCCAGATCGGAATAAGGCTTCGCATCCACATTGGACAGAACCGGCCAGTTGATGGCGGACATATCCGTAGCGGCCAGGACACGCTGGAATATTTGATTGCTGATTTCAAGATAAGGTGTATGGAAAGGAGCGGAAACCTGGAGCGGAATGCTGATCGCCCCGATTTTCGCCAGATTTTCCGCTGCCTGCGTGACCAGTGCCTTGGAGCCGGAAATCACCACTTGATTCGAGGAATTGTAGTTAGCCACCACGATTTTATCCTCGTCATTCGAAAGCCTTGCACACTCCTCCTCCACCAGCAGCGGATGCAGACCGTTAATGGCAGCCATCCCCCCTGTCCCTCTGTTGTAGCCTGCTGCATCAGGGACGCTCTCTCCATTACCAGCCGCAGGGCATCTTCATACTTAAACACACCTGCACATGTAAGTGCTGTAATCTCCCCTAAGCTGTGGCCGGCCATAAAGGACGGGAAAAACTTTTTCCCCTTCCAAATGGATTGAAAAATCGCATAACTGTAGGCAAAGATCGCCGGCTGGGCAAATTCAGTCCGCGTTAATTGGTCCAGATTTCCTTCATTGATGACAGCAAGCAAATCGTAGCCGAGGATATCGTTGGTTCTGCTAAAAATCTCCCTTGCTTCGGCAGAGCTTTCATACAGGGCTTTGCCCATCATATTGTACTGGCTTCCTTGACCTGGAAACAGCAAAGCAATTTTTATCATCTGTGTATCCTCCCTTTATTTACCTTGGTCCAGTCCATCGTCAGGTTGAAAACTCCGAGGATAGCCCGGCCTCATGGAATGTAGAGCCGACTCGCTAACTGATTGGCTAATTGTGTGAAACCTTGAACTACTTTGCTCAACGCCGCCGCTTTCCACAGCAGTCCGTCATAATCAAGCTGCACGATAATTTTCTCCTGCCGGCTGATCTCCCATGTCCAGAGCGCATTGAACGGGAACGACAAGCCAGCGGCCGCAGAAGAGGTCAGCGGGAATAGCAGGAACAGATTCTTCTCGTCCTTTTCCTCAATCCGGATGTTCTCTGCCGGGGAATGTTGACTCTGAATATCACTGACCTTGTCCCTGATCTTTATAAAGAGCGAATCAAAGTCTTCCAGCTCTGAAAAATCAATGCACGCCTGGTGTACTCCGTGGTTACCATCCAGAAGAGTGATTTCGATCATTTCTTCGCGGGAGATCTGATTCAGTACATAATACAGAAGCGACAGGATGACCTCTTCCGTCCTCATCCCGTGGGAATTAGCGATATGGACAAGCCCCTGTGCCGCTGCCGGTTCTAATTCCAGCCTCAGCTTCATCTGCTCATTCCTGTCATTCGCCGTCAGATAGTATCCGGAAGGCATTTTTATTCCCTTTAGCAACAAGGAAGCCTCAGGAGTCATCTTCCTTTCCATAAAGCCGGCCAAACGTTCAATGGTCGGATGTGAAAAAATATCGGCAACCTGGAGCGGTACGCCGAAGGCTTCCCTCATTTGTTCCTGCAGCAAAACCACGGTGATGGAGGTTCCGCCAAGGTCGAAATAAGAATCTGTGATACTGATGGTTTCTTTGTGCAGCAGCTTCATCCAAATGGAGCTGATCTGCTTCTCCAGCTCCGACACCGGCTCCTTATACGCCTTCGCGGACACCAGGAGTTTTTGCTGCATCGTCCGCAGTTTTTTCTTATCGGTTTTCTGATTGGCACTCAGCGGGATTTGATCAATGATGAAAAATTGCACCGGGATCATGTAGGACGGCAGTCTTTCCAGCAAATAGCTTTTCAGCTCATCGATATGGACCGCTTCCGGTCCGGCCGGAACCATGTAGCTGGTTATAGACTTCTTATCGCCAGACTCCGGTTCTTCCTCGTTCGGCACGTTGGATTCGAGCACCACCACATTGTCTTTGATCCCCGGATAAGCGGCAATGACGGCCTGGATCTCTGACAGTTCAATGCGGAAACCTCTAATCTTCACCTGGTCATCCATCCGGCCCTCGCATTGGAGTGTGCCATCCGGCAAAAAGCGGGCGAGGTCACCTGTCCTGTACATCTTGGGATACAACGTGCTGAAGGGATTGCCGACAAAGTTCTTCTCGGTTAACTGCTGATGGTTGACATATCCGTCTGCCACCCCGGCTCCGCCGATATACATCTCTCCGTAGACTCCCAATGGCACCGGGTTCCGGTTCTGATCCAGGATGTAAATTTGTGTATTATCAATCGGCTTTCCGATCAGGATTTGCCCGGCATTGGTGATCTCGGCGACGGTTGACCAGATCGTTGTTTCGGTAGGCCCGTACATGTTCCACAGCGAGCCTACTTTGGGAAGCAGCTCCCGGGCTACATCCGGCGGCAGGCTCTCCCCTCCGCATAACGCCTTCAGCCGGCTGCTGCCGGAATAGCCGGACAGCAGCAGCATCTTCCATGTGGCCGGTGTTGCCTGCATCACCGTAATTCCGTGTGCTGCGAGCAGCTGCCCCAAGACTCTGCCATCGGCTGCTTCCCGGTTGGTCGCCAGGACAACGAGCGCTCCCGTGACCAGCGGCAGGAATAATTCCAGACCGAAAATATCAAACGAGAGGGTAGTTACCGATAAAAGCTTATCCTCCGCTGTCATCCCAGGCTTTTTGGCCATGGAGAGCAGGAAATTCGTCAATGCGCGGTGCGGAATCTTCACCCCTTTCGGTTTGCCGGTGGAACCGGAAGTAAAGATCATATAGGCCGTGTGTGAAGCCTCCACCCCGTTGCCCGGATTGGCTGATGACTCCTGTGATATGGCCTCCCGCTCCCGGTCCAGCAGGATCATTCTCCCGCATTCCAGCTTCGCCTGCTCTGTTAAGCCACTGGTGGACAGCATGACCGCCAGCCCGGCCTCCTCCTGGATTTGGAGAATCCGCCGGATTGGAATGCTTGGATCAACCGGCACATAACAGCCTCCCGCCTTCAGCACAGCGAGGATGGCGACAGCCGCATCCGGGGAGCGCTCCAGGTATATTCCCACCGGCGTTCCCCGGGTAACGCCGTTCTTTTGCAAATAATGAGCCAGCTGATTTACAGCGTGATTTAATTCCAGATAGCTCATGGCGGTTAACCCCGCGGCAACGGCAATCTTCTCCGGATGCTCCTCGGCCTGCCGCTCAAATAACGAAACGATATTGTGCCCGGGCTCCACAATGCTTTGTGTCTGATTGAAGCCAAACAGGATTTGTTGTTTTTCAATATCTGTCATCACTGCAATTTCGGCCAGCGGTCTGGCCGGCCCGTGCAGAACCTGCTGCATGAGATGTTCAAAAAAACCGGCAAACCGCTGCATCGTTTCCTGGGCCAGCCGTGTGGTACTGTACTCAATTTCGCAGCCGATTTGCGGCCCTTCTTCCCAAGCGGTAAATCTTATCGTAAACATCGCAGTCTTGTGTCTGTAAAAAGAGGTGATCTCCCGCACGCCGCCGATTTGATTCGTCTTGTCGTATACCTCCCGGTAGCTGAACATCGTTTCAAACAAAGGATTACGGCTTAAATCCTGTTCCAGGTCCAGGCTGCCTATCAGCTCTTCAAAGGGATAGTCCTGATGATCCAGAGCGGAGGACAGCGTCTGCTTGACTTCTTGCAGAAATTCCGCAAAAGAAGCCTCGGCTCCCATGGACAGCTTCAACGCAACCGTGTCTACAAACGGGCCGATGACATGTTCCAGATCCGTATGCTTTCTGCCGGATACCGGGGTACCGATGATGACCGTCTCCTGCTGGCAGATCTTAAAAAGAACCACTGCATAAAGCGCCAGCAGCCCCATATTTAAGGTCACGCCCTCTGTTTTCAGCAATTGCTTAAACCGTCTGCTCGTGTCGGCATCCACATCGAACCTGATAAAGTCGCCTTCAAAGCTTTGAACGAGCGGCGGCTTGAAATCGAGCGGCAGCTGCAGCCTGGTTTCGCCGGCCCCGTCCGCGAATTGATCCAGCCAATATTGCTGCTGGCTTACGAACGCCGGACTGCCTTTCATTCCGGATTGCCACGCTGCGTAGTCCTTGTATTGCAAAGGCAATACGGTCAAATCCCTGCCCTCATACAAAGCAAGGAAATCCTTAATCAACAACCGGTATGACATCTCATCCGATACGAGGTGATGCATGTCGATCAGCAAAATACGCTTGTCCCGCAAATACCCGACCCGCAGCAGTGGAGCCTTCTCCAGTTCAAACGGACGAATAAACCCCGCGATTACCGCATCCATGCCGGCTTCGTGTTCGTCCAGCTCTTCGATGGAGAACTCAACACTCTGATGAACCGTTTGAACCGCTTCTTCGCCGGCAAAGCCGAAGGAGGTCCGCAGGATTTCATGCCGCTGCAGGATCTTCTGGAAGATTTGCCGGAGCAAGCCGATACCGATGTCGCTTTCCAGTTGATAGATTCCCGGATTGTTGTATACCGTCGTCATAGAATGCATCTTTTGCAAAAAATACACACGTTTCTGAACGGAAGTCAGCGGATAATATTCTCTACGCGCCACAGGCTTGACCCCGCTTGACATGATTGGCGTTGCTTGCTCCATATAGCTGCTGATGCCTGCCACAGTGGGGTGGTTAATAAAATACGCCATTGGGATACGCTCATTCCATTGCTTTTGGACCCTCGCCAGAATCGAGAGAGCCATCAGCGAATCGCCTCCCAATTCAAACAGGCTGTCATCTATCCCGACCGACTGCACCCCGAACTGCGCTTCCCATAACTGTGCGATCTCCCGCTCCCGCTCATTTCGCGGAGAGACATACTCCGTTGTCAGGCTGGGCCGTTCAAATATCCCCGCATCAGGCTGCTGATGAGAAATGCTCTCCACTCCCTCAAAATCAAGGGGAGAACCGGCCTGCTCATGTAACTGGACCCTCTCGTTCATATCAAAGGCAGAAATGATGACCTGAGGCAGAGCGAGATTCCCAATCCGCGAAAAAATCTGAATACCTTCTCCTTCTGTAATCGCATGCTCCAGTTCCGATCCCGTCAGCTCCTTATGCAGGGCTTCAATCCTTCTCGACATCCCGGTCTGTCTCCAGCGCTCCCAGTTGACTGACAAGACAGGAAAACCGGGATTTTGGGCATGGGCATAGAAGGCAAAGGAGTCAAGGAATGCATTGGCGGCACAATACCCCGCTTGCCCAATTGCCGGAAGATAGGAGCTTAGGGATGAGCATAAAATAAAAAAGTCGAGCGGCTTCCCCCGCAGAGCCTCAAACAAGCTAAGCGTGCCGTCTACCTTAGCCGCCAGCATATTTTTGGAGCTCTCCCGGGTGGAGCGTTGGATGAGCTCACCATCTGCAACTCCGGCAGCATGGATAACCCCCGTCAGCTCTCCCACCGAATGCTCAACCTGTGTAAGCAATGCCTGAACTGCAGCCGGATCACTAATATCCGCCTGCAGAATATGAACGGTGCCTCCGGAGTTTTCTATTTCCGTTAGCTTATGGATCTCTTCTGCAAAATGGGGGCGCTCCATTCTGCCCACTCTTCTTTTGGAGGAAATGGCGTTCGGCCTACTAAAATCAATTCCACCTGGGCTTGCTGTGCCAAAAATCCGGCAACAGCAAGACCAATACCGCCAAGCCCGCCTGTAATCAGGTACTTTCCGTGCGGCTGTATCTTCATCGCATGACGGGTATCCAATGTGACCGCATTACAGGTTGGCACCCAAAAGCTATTATTTCTATAAGCCGCAACGCTCTCCCACTTTGCCGCAGCAAGCTGAGAGACTAACGAATCGATCGTATTGTCCAAACGGGAGTCGTCCGGCAGCAGCTCCATGTCCAATAAGCTGCAGCGTACCGATGGATACTCAAGCGGAATGACTTTCACAGGTCCCAGCATTGTTGCCTTATGCGGAAATGCACCGTCACCCCCCATCACTTCACAGACACCGTTGGTAATAACTCTCAATTCAAGCGGATGCTCGCCGAGCTGCTGTCCGCACGCTTTGGCAATCGCAAGCAGGCTATAGTAGCCATCGTCCAGACCCGCATCCGGGACAAGAGCATGAGCTTCCTTCTGATCAAACGATAAACTCCATAAATGAATCATTTCATCCGGGATAAACGAACCGGCATGCAGCTCCTGAAACAGCCATTCGTAATCCTCATCCCGGGCGGGATTGATCACAAGCTCGTCCGCACTCCATTTGGCACGCTGCTCACCCTTATAAACCGTAATGCTTCCTTCGCTGACTGTTTTCCACTTATCGGTAAACTTTTGACCTGCGGAACTGTGGTCACCAAAAATAAGCCTGCGCCTCTCAGACTTGGCTTGAGACGGGGCGGCTTGACTGACCGGTGTGAGCCGTTTCCAGGAGGGCACATAGTACCACTCCTCTATGTTTTTCCGGTTCATGCGATAGGGCTGACTGCCTGCCCGGCCTGGAAAAGAGGGCTCCTCCAGCCAGAATTTCTTCCGCATGAACGCATATGTGGGCAGCGGTATGCGTCTGCCCTGCGGGTTGAATGTGTTCCAATCTGCGGAATAGCCATATTGCCACAGCTTGCCGATCCGGTCATACAAATGATGCTGCTCGGAAACCTTGCTGGTGCCAATCGGAATGAGGTTGAGCACCTGCACATTGGGACCTTGACCAAACGTTCGTTTGACCAAGGCGCTTAGATCATGCCCCGGGCCAATCTCAATAAAAAGGGTGCGTTTATCAGCCAAATGTTGGACCGCTTTCACAAAGGAAACCTTTTCCTGCAACTGATCGATCCAATACTGGCTCGTAGCAAGTTCTTCCGGCCCGGCCCAGTCTCCGGTCACACTGGACATCAACCGCAGCTTCATCGGCTGGTACTGCACCGGCTGTAAAGCTGCCCGGTATTCATCCAGGATGGATTCTACTCTCGACGTATGAATCACCTTGGACATAGGGAGCGGTGTGCAGACACATTTGCTCTGCTTCAGCTTCTCTTCCAGCTCAAGCACCGAATGTGCGGGACCGCCCACCACGCACGATACCTGATTATCAATGGCAATTTCAAGAGAATCGCCTAACAGCGGCAGAACCTTATCGGGCGGGAGCGGAATACTGAGCATAATTCCATCCGGCAGCTGCTGAAAGAGCCGGCCCCGTTTGAGAACCAAAGGAATAGCCTGCTCCAGGGTGAACAACCCGGAAACCGTACCAGCAATATATTCTCCGAGACTGTATCCAATCACAACATCCGGCTTGATTCCCCATTCCATGAGCAGGCCTGCCAACGCGTATCCGAAAATAAAGAGGATGACCAGGCTATGGTCCAGCCGGGCCATGAATTCCCGCGCCTGCTCTGCCTCTTCTTCGCTTGGAAACAGGATAGCCCGATAGTCAGTTTCCGAATGGACCCGCAGGATCGCGAAGCACTGATCCAGATATGTGCGGAATATCGGCTCGTTGTGATAAAGCTCCCTGCCCATATTGACATATTGGGCGCCCTGCCCCGGGAACATGAACACAATTTGTTCAGGCGCTTCTCCCACACGGTGCACCTGCGGCTGCCTGGCATCCTTCTTGCGTAACCCTTCGATCAGTTGTTTCCTGTCCCGGCAGATGATCTGCTTGCGGAATTCGAAAGGTTTTCTGCCTGCCTGCAAGGTATAGGCCACATCCCGGATACGGATGTCCGGATGCTCTTCCACATGGTGCGCCAGATTCTCTGTCATGTTCTCCAAAGATTCCATGCTCTGCGCGGACAGCAGGATCAGCTGCGGCTGTAAATCCTCTTCCGGTTCCTCCACGGGCAGGGGAGCTTGCTCCAGTATTAGATGTGCATTCATCCCCCCACACCGAATGAACTGACTCCCGCCCGCAATGGATAGGGGGACAACGGCCAATCCAGCAGTTTGGTATTGATCGCAAACGGATATTTTTCCATTTCCAGAAGCGGATTACTTTTCGCAAAGTTAACCATTGGCGGAATCTGCCGGTGCTTCAGCGCCAGCACAGCTTTCATGAATCCCGCAACCCCGGAAGCTGCATCCAGATGGCCAATATTGTTCTTGACGGAACCCAATATGCAAGGGGACTGCCTGGTGTGAAAAACTTTCTGAAGCGCAGTAAATTCAATGGTATCCCCAAGCTGAGTTCCGGTGCCATGCGTCTCGATGTAAGAAATGCTGTCCGGCCCGACTTCAGAAACTTGCAGTGCGCTCTCAATGACTTCCCGCTGGCCCTCTACACTGGGTGCCATATAACCCGCTTTACGGTTCCCGTCGTTGTTGACCGCGCTGCCCTTGATGACCGCCCAGATGTGATCCTTATCCGCAAGCGCATTTTCCAAAGGCTTCAGCACAACGGCGCCGGTCCCGTTCCCGAACAGAATGCCCGAGGCTTGTTCATCAAAGGCCCGGATATGCCCGTCTTTGGATAGAAAATGGCCCTCTTGATATAAATATCCGCTCCGATGCGGAATTAAGATCGAGCTTCCGCCTGCAATTGCCATGTCACATTCGCCGCTCAGCAGACTCCGGCAAGCCGTGTGAATGGCAGTAAGCGATGTGGAGCAGGCTGTCGTGATCGTCATGCTCGGGCCTTTCAGATTGAACTTGTAGGAAATCCGGGAAGCAAGAAAATCCTTATTGCTCAACTGAATCTCGGAAAAGGCGTCCCGGTGCTCCCCTTCATAGGAATAGACTCTCGCATTCCAGTTGTAGTTGCTGGACGCCCCGGCAAACACGCCAATCAAGCCGGGATAAGTATCGGGGACGTACCCTGCATCCTCCAGCGATTCCCAGGCCACCTCATGAAACAACCGCACCTGCGGGTCCATCACCAGCGCATCTTTGGGGCTGTAGCCAAAAAATCTTTCATCAAAATACTCAAACCGGTCCAGAACCGCGCCCGCTTTTACATAGTTCTCATTGCTTAGGAACTCAGCCGTGACCCCTTCACGCCTCAGCTCTTCATCCGTAAAAACGGTAACTGACTCCAGTCCGTCCTTTAGATTGTTCCAGAATTGTTCGCGGTTGTCTGCTCCCGGAAACCGGCATGCCAAGCCGATAACGGCTATCTCTAATCCGTTGTAATCTGATGGATCAGCCATTTTGCAGCTCCCTTCCTTTGTTCCGCAGCATTTTTAGTTTATCCATCCCTTTATTGACGATTTCGGTGCGGTCAAACGCCTGAGTACTGCGCGCTTCCTTTTCTTCGCCCTGCAAATAACCCGCCAGTTTCCTGATCGTCGGATATTCATACCAGGAGGAAATCAGAATGGGTCTGTTGATATGCTGCTGGATGGAGTCATTCATGCCTACAATGTCGATAGAGGTAATCCCTGCATCAAAAAAGTTCTCGTCTGCACCCATGCCGGAAAGGCCTGTTGCTTCCCTGATCCTCTCTTGCAGCAGCTGTTCGATGGACAGCTCCTTGTGGCTTTCCCGTTGGCTGCCCGGTTCATTATTCCGCGATTGGTTCACCCACAAAGCGAGCCTGGGCTCAAGCTCCGTAGTCGAAACCACAATATGTTCCGTCTTGTTCATAACCTGGAACAGGGCTTTTATAACCGCTCCGCCTTCCGCCGGATGAATAAACTGATCCAAGCGTTCATTGGCGGCTGTGCCGCCCGCCTTGTCAGAAGCTGAAAAGTTCCATGCATCCCAATCCACAGCCATCCACCTGGTCCGGTTCTGCTGCTGGTTCATCATCTGAACAAAGCTATCCATGAATTGGTTGGCAGCCGTATAGGCGGCTAAACCGATTCCGCCGAGAATCGTGGAAATCGATGAATTGACCATGCAGTATTCTATTTCTTTCCCGCGGATTATCCGCTCCAGAATGATAAGTCCCCTTATCTTCGCCTCAAACTCAGCTTCGCACATTTCCCGGGTAATGCCCGATATAGAGTTGTGGAAGAAATCGCTTACTACCGTACCTGCTGAATAGATGACTCCCTGTATTTTACCGTGTGTATGTTCTATGCTTGTAAACAGCCCGTTCATCCGCTTCTCATCGCTTACCTGCACTTGATAAAGAAATACCTGGGCTCCCAGTTCCTGAAGTTCTATTATTTTGCGGATTTTTTGATTGATGATGTCGTTCCCGGGATACAGGGCAAGCCGTTCTTGCCACTCCGCTTCTGGAGGGAAGCTGGTTCTTCCCGTCAGGATAAGGGTTCCCGCACCTTGTTCGGCCAAAGCCTGTGCCGCAGTCAGGCCAATACCGCCTAATCCTCCAAGAATCACATGTACCCCATCCCGCTTCTGCTTCAAATCTGCCGGATGATCCATCTGCATGGGCTCAAAAGCGCGAACCCATTTCCGTCTGCCCCGAACCGCCAAAAATCTTTCCGGGCCGGGCTTGATGAACTCTTCAAGCAGAAGCTCCAAGGCAGCTTGATCATACTTGCCGGTATCTTCCCCGGCCATCTCTATTAATGCTGTGCGAACATTTTGTAATTCCTGCTGAATCACATGTACTGCACCGGTTGCCGCTGCATTTGACGGGGTCAGGACTTCATTCCCCATAATGGATTGAAATGCGGAAGTCACGACCGTCAGTTGGATCTGCTGGTGAATCCCGATCATACCAAAGGACTTGCCCATATGCAGCAGGCTGTAAAAACCGCCGGAGTCCGGCATGTATTCCCGGCTGCTCCACATATGAACGATTTTCCATACGGGCTGGGCCGTCTGAAATACCTGCCGGAACAGCTGGAGGTAGTGCTCTGCATTGTCCGGATCAATTTCGTATTGATCCCGGTGAATCCGGCCAAAACCGGCCCCCATCTTCACCGTACACACTCTGTTCCCTTTTGCTGTCAGGGCTTCTTGTATCCCTTCCCCAATCCGCTGTCATCTATAAACAACAGGAATGTGTCCGGCCCTCTATCCTCCAGCCTGGAGTCCGGTGAGGCATAATACTGTTTCCAGACCGGACGGTACAACCACTGTTCAGGCGTTTTTTTTCGCGGAACGGTTTGAGGGACTTGTTCTTTCCTTTCATGCCAATACCGCTGCCTGTCAAAAGCATAAGCAGGGAGTGTGACGCGCTTTCTGCTCTCTTGGAAATAGAACGGCTGCCAGTCTACTGTTCCGCCATCCATCCATATTTCTCCTAATTTACTATAAAAGATAAAATCAGCCGGTTCATCGGGAGCTTGTTGACGCAGTAAAGAAACGGCGCCCATACCCTTCAATGCCCCGTCTGTTCCGCTTTCCATGCCTAGCTTAATAAGCAGCCGGTCTTGCTCCGGCAGACTGGGCGCTTGAGGCCAATCGGAGGCTGGTCCGCAGGACAGCCAAAATTCCTTGTGGCGGAGCATTTCTGTGCTTACCCGAATTCCATCGGCGATCATTTCCGCTTCCGGAGTCTGGATGGGCAGGATCTTCAGCAAAGAAGCCAGCTCTATTTCAAGCAGGGATTGTTGCTCTCCTGCTGCATTAAGCCATGTCTGCCTGATAAGGATAATTCGGATCAGGTCATTCATGCTGAGTGATCCGGAGACATATACCGCCGGGAACACCCCATTTCCCTCTGCGATAAGCACTTCCTTCCGGATGCCCAATGTAACCAGATAATCGGCAAGCGCACATTGATAGATAAACTGGCCCAGCTCCGTATACAGGCGTTCCTGGTTTCCATGGCGGGAAGCCGCCAGGATTTGCTGCAAATCCAGCCCGGCCAGCGTGTGGAGGATACGCTCATCACTAAAATACGTTTCTATAATAGACGCAAAACGTGTTTCTCTTTGATATAATTCATAACCAACCCTTAACATATCCCGCTGCTCTGCCGGAAAGAAAAAGGCTACGGGCACCTCTTCCCTCCCCTTGCATTCCGCTTGGCTTGATCCGGTCCTGAGCCATTTCGCCGCCTCTTCGAGCGAGGAACTGACTACCATTTTGCGGTAAGGAAAATGCTTGCGGCCGGTTTGCAGCGTATAAGCAACATCGGCAGGATGAAGGGTGGAGTGATTGCCGAAAAAATCAGCCATGTTTCTGCAGGTATCCTCCAAAGACTTCAGCGTTTTGGCCGAAAACAAAAAGACATGATTCTGTTTGGCGGAAGCATCTGAAGCTATGGAAGGCGCCTCTTCAAGAATAATATGGGCATTGGTTCCTCCAATGCCAAAAGAGCTTACTCCTGCCTTGGGTGCAGCACTTACCTCTTTCCAGGGCCGCGATGCTGTATTCACATAAAAAGGGCTATCCTCCAGGGAGAGCTTCGGATCGGGCGTTTCATGGTTGATGCATACAGGGATCACCTGATTCTTCATAGCCAGCGTAGTTTTTATCAGCCCGATGATGCCTGCAGCCGTATCGAGATGGCCTATATTCGGTTTGACTGAACCAATCGCGCAAAACTGCGCCGGGCCCGTTTCGGCCTGATATACTTCCTTAAGCGCCTTGATTTCAATGGCATCCCCCAGTTCCGTCCCGGTCCCGTGGGTTTCAATGTAGCTGATCTCCCGGGGAGCAACGCCGGCAACACTGAGTGCCTCATGAATCACTTGAGCCTGTCCCACCGGACTTGGCGCAGTAAAACCAATCTTATGATCACCATCGTTGTTGACGGCCGTGCCGCAGATTACAGCCTGAATGTTATCCCGGTCCCGGACTGCGTCCGCCAGCCGCTTTAACACAACGATTCCGAGGCCATTCCCGAATACAGTCCCCTTGGAATCCTTATCAAACACACGGCAATGCCCATCCGGCGAAACCATGCCTTCCTTTTGATACATGTAACCGGCCCTTTGCTCGCTCCGGATGGTGACCCCGCCGGCCAAGGCGAGATCACACTCCCCGTTCAGCAGGCTTTGACTGGCCATATGGACCGCTACCAAAGAGGACGAGCAGGCGGTTTGGACATTGACGGAAGGGCCGCGGAGTCCCAGCTTATACGAGACTTTTGACGCTAAGAAGTCTTTTTCATTGCCGATTCCAATCTGCACATGCCCAAGTCTGCCCATCAATTCGGGATCGGAATACAGATTCAGCACGTAGGAGCTGATACATGAACTGGCATATACCCCCACCGGATATTTTTCCAGGTCCTGCACACATCCGGCATCCTCCAGTGCCTCCCAGGCACACTCCAGAAACGCCCGGTGTTGGGGATCGGTAATTTCCGCATCCTTTGCCGTGTAGCGGAAGAAGCCGGCATCAAAGCAGTCGGCATTCTCGATAACCGCGCCCCGCTTCACATACTGGGGATGGTTCAGAATATCCGCTGAAATGCCGCTTGCGGTCAGTTCCTCATCCTTGAAGGTCCTGATGGATTCAACCCCGTTTACAATCTGATGCCAAAAGGCTGCGGGAGTATCGGCTCCGGGAACACGGCAGGCCAGGCCTATGATTGCAATTTTTGACTGCATCGCGTCATCATCCAACAATTCAATCCCTCCCGCTGCTTATAATGAAACTTCGGTGTGCAGAAAAAGAGCCTGCAGCCCATGGCGCAGTTCCTCCACGTTATACGCGACATAACTGGGGGCTTCCTGCCGGAGAATTTCTACCGGATTATGTCCCCAGGCAACGGCTATGCTTCTCATCTTCGCCTCACGCGCACAAATGATATCGTTCTTGCCATCGCCCACAAAAACCGAATGCTCCACTGTCGTATGCAATTGATCGATCGTACACAGCAGGCTTTCCGGGTGCGGTTTGGGGTGGGTGACATCATCGGAGCAAACCACTGCATCAAAATAGCCGGCCAGTCCGTGTTCTTTCAGTGTTTGCAGAGTCCGGAGGCGGTCCTTCCCCGTGCAAAGGCCGCAGAGCCATCCCGCATCCTTGATGTACCGGAGCAGCTCCTCCATGCCGTCTATGATTTGAATCAGATGAATATTTTCTCTGGCAATCCTCCGGTAATGCTCTGTCATGTCAAGCGAAAGGCCCATCTTGGTAAAAATGTTGGGTATGGAATCCCCGCTGTGCCCAAGGAACTCCTCAAAAGAGGGGAGCGGACCATCGGAAACCAGCCGGAAGCTCTCAAAAAAGGCTTTACGCTGTACTTCCAGTGAATCAATAATTACTCCATCGAAGTCAAATACTACTGCGTTATTCATTATTCAGCTCCCCTTTTCTGCGGTTTCCCATCAGGCTTCTTCTCAGCTCTCCGCGCTGCTTGCTTTGGTTCAGGTAATCATTGTGATTATGCTTGTCTTTTAAGAACGAGGCCAACGAGCTGATGGTAGGATATTTAAAAAGATCCCCCATCTCAATGGTCAGCTTAAGCTCCTTCTCCAGATTGTTCTGGACCTGCATGAGCAGCAAGGAATGGCCGCCGATTTCAAAAAAGCCGTCATCTACCCCGATGTGCTGGATGCCCAGTACCTCTCCCCACAGCCTGGCCAGCATGTTCTCCATCTCGTTGCGGGGAGGCACATATTCATGCCGGAGGTCCTTGGGCGGAATGGCAGCCGGCACCGGCAAGGCCTTGCGGTCCACTTTATTCGGACCAGTCATGGGAAAGGACTTCAGCTCTATCCAATAACGGGGGATCAGATACGCAGGCAGCTGTTCCCGCAGCATGCGGATAATGTCCTTCTCTGCGGCCGGTTCCTTCAGAACGTAATAGGCGGCAATAGCCTGCTCCCCTCTTGATCCAACATCGCTGTGATAATACTCTGCTGAATAAAGGGGATGTGATCGAGCGTGCTTTCGATTTCGTTCAGATCAACTCTGTAG
The DNA here is from genome assembly GCF_016772475.1 of Paenibacillus sonchi. Taxonomy (NCBI): domain Bacteria; kingdom Bacillati; phylum Bacillota; class Bacilli; order Caryophanales; family Paenibacillaceae; genus Paenibacillus; species Paenibacillus sonchi. The sequence goes on along the minus strand of NZ_CP068595.1, from coordinate 3,791,837 downwards.
CCCCTGATCTTCAGTTGGGCATCGTTTCTCCCGTGGTATTCCAGACAGCCATTGGGCAGCAGCCGGCCATAATCTCCGCTCCGGTACAGCCTTTTCGCTCCGCTGTCCGGACCGGAAGCAAACACCTTCTCTGTGGCCCCGGCCTGATTCCAGTAACCAGGGGAGAGATATTCGCTTTGATAGACGAGCTGCCCGACCTCGAATATTCCGGCCTCCCTGCCATTCTCATCGACAATCTGTACATCAATGCCATCGACTGTGTACCCGGCCGGAAGCTTGGCATGATTCACTTCACTTTCCTTATCCAGCATGTAAAAGGAAATCACCATCAATTCCGAACACCCCAGAAAGTTAACAAACAAGCAGTGTTCGGCGCAGTTCTTCTTGTACAGCTCAAAATCCGCTCTGGTAACCACTTCTCCGCCCAATAAAATCATCCGAAGCGAGGCCAGCCTGACATCTCCGGGCAGATTCTTCATTAAAAACCGGAAGACGGATGGAACAGAGTGATAGATGGTAATCCCTTCGGAGTTCAACCAGCTGCTCAATCTCTGTATACTTGCGTCCAGTTTAAGATCGCATAAATGCAGCGTTGCCCCGTTCAGCAGGCTTGCCAATATATCCAGAATGCCGATGGCATGGCTGTAGGTTGTTAACAGGGCCATCCGGTCTTGATGATTGACAGCTAAGGAATGCGTAAACTGGGCAATGTAATAGGCGATGTTTCTGTACGATTGGACTACCCCCTTCGGTATCCCCGAGGAGCCTGATGTGTACAGGATAAAGGCCGTTTGATCACCATCCGGGTAAACAGAGGGATTCTCCGCAGAGATACCGTTCAATCCCTCCGCTGTATTGACAATCGTTACTTTTGTATTGAGTCTTTCCGCCAGTTCACGGGCAATGGACTCATTCTCAGAATCAGTGAGGATGAGGGTTGCCTGCGCATCATTGACCATATAAATCAGGCGCTGCACCGGAGCGCTGCGGTCCAGCGGCACAAAAGGAATTCCTGCTTTTATTGCCCCTGCCAGCGCTGCAACCATTTCAATTGTATTCCCGAACAGTAAGGCTACCGGGCGCTCTACACTTTCCTGTCCTTTCAGCTCCCGTATACGGCGGGCGATCCGGTTGGCTTGTTCGTTAAGCTGGCGGTAATTCAATGATTCTTCACGGGATTTGACAGCAGGATGGGCCGGATATGCAGCAACCTGCTTTTCGAACCGCTGTACCAGATTCTCTGCCGGATCATTGTAATGGAAGGCTTGGAATCGGACAGGTGGTGAAACATTGCCTCCCGCTGGCGGGATGTCTTTCTGCCTGAATACCGGCAGCTCCCCTATTGTCCTGCCGGCCTGCTCTGGAATGGCCTCAATCAATCTGCGATATTCCTCAAAGATGTACTGCACGGTTTCCCGCTTGAACAAATCCGTCCGATAGAAGCACTCCACGTAAATTCCGGAAGGAACTTCATATAAATGAATATTCAGATCCGCTTTCGTCGTTTTGGGTGTCAAGGGATACGGCGACAGCTTCATGTCATGCAGATAACTTGCTTCCGTCTCCGTCTGATTTCTCATGCTCTGATAATTGAATATCGTGTCATAGAGAAAGGTCCGGCCCGGGTCCCGTTTATAGTCCAGCTGGTCCACAATCATTTCAATCTGAAAATCCTGATTTTCCAAGGCTTCCAGCAGGCTTGCCCGTACTTCCTGTAAAAAGGCGAGGAACGGCTTGTCCCTCTCCGGTTGATTCCGCAGCACCAGCGAATTCACAAACATGCCTACCATTTCTTGTACGTCTTCGTGATTGCGCCCGGCCTGTGGAATGCCTATCAGAATATCGGATTCTCCACTGAGCCGTGCGAGCAATGCATAATACGCAGCCAGCATGGTCATAAACCAGGTCACCTGCTGCTCCTGGGAAAACTTTTTGATGCGCTCACTGGACGGGCGGCCAAGCTCCAACGTGATCCTGTCGCCTTGAAAGCTCAGTGCAGCCGGACGCGGATAGTCTGTCGGCAGTGTCAAGACAGGCAGCGGCCCCGCCAGCTTTTCCAGCCAGTAGGCCTCTTTGCTCCGATAAGCTTCGGAAGTAATGAATCCTTGCTGCCACTCGGCATAATCCTTATATTGAATGGCTAATGGCGGCAGCATTTTCCCCATATACAGATCAGCAAAATCTTTGACCAGCAGATTGACCGACGTGCCGTCTGCAATGATATGGTGCATATCGACGACGAGGATGCTTTGCTGCTCCCCGGCTTGGAGTAAGCCGACGCGGATGAGCGGTGCCCGGGCAAGGTCAAACGGCTGAATAAACCTTTCCACAGCTTCTTCAACCCCATGCAATTTCACCACCGTCCGGATCAGCTTAAAGTCAACATGAGGGTGGATGATTTGAACGATCCCGCCGTCTTCAGCCCGGAAGGAAGTCCGCAAGCTTTCATGACGGTTGATAATTTGGGCAAAAATCTCCTCAATTTGCCCGGCATTGATGTTCCCTTCCAGCAAGACGGAAGTGGATTCATTGTATCCCACCGTATCCGGCATAAGTCCCTGCAGGAAAAAGATCCGTTTTTGCGCCAATGAGGCCGGGTAGCGGCTTTTGGGGTTCACTGGAGCAATCTGCCGTTCATTGGCGCGGCTGGCGTTCCGGATGAACCGGGCAACACTCTTAACCGTTTTATTCTGAAAAAAGTCTGTCAGGGTCAGGCTGCAGTCAAATTGCTTTCTGATGCTGGATATCACATGAATGGCTTTGAGCGAATCTCCGCTCAATTCAAAAAAATCATCCTCGATGCCGATGGGCTGAAATCCAAGATGATTTTCATAGATCGCACACAATTTTTTCTCGGTATCCGTTCCGGCAGGAACATAAGCCACCGGCAGCTCGGGCCGTTTCCCCTGGGACTTTCGGGTCGCCGGCTCTGGGTTCTTGCCCGGCTGACCGGTACTCTTATCCCCGCGCAGCCGTGTTTCCAGCGGTGCCGCAGATACGATGATCGTGGCAGCTTCCGCCGCAAGCGCCCGGCCGAATATGTCCCGCCCTTGCTCCGGCAGGATTCCTGTTACGGCAGCTGCATTCCCGGCCGGGGACGGGGCCAGCAAATGATCTATATCGATGGCAGCATGCTGCGGCTTCCCGTGATTGGTGCTGATCCGGCTCGTCAGCGCATCGGATACGGCTACCATGGTGTAATTCCTGATATCCATAATGACGCTGCCTTGTTCATCCATGATCTGAATATCAAAGCTGGCCAGTTCCTCTTGAGGCAAGGAGCTGTCAAGGTACTTGCTGTAGCTGTATACCCGGCTCGTCAACGCCCCATAGACGGCAAGAGATTCATAGGACAACGGAATATACAGATTGGTCTGGTTAATGAAGCCTAGTAAAAAGCTTGTTGCGGAATCCAGCAGTCCGGGATGCAGATGATAGTCTTCCAGATCACCCTGATACTCCTCCGGTAGCTCAATGATAGCCAGGCCTTCCTGGTTTCCAGCCATGACCTGGCGAATATTGCGCCATCTTTTTCCAAAGCTCAGATGGCCCCCATGCTTGTGATTATCAGCTTCTGTAAACATAACGTTCTGCTGGACACAGCGCGCCTTCAACCGTTCAAGGTCTACGGTGTTGCCCTGCGGCTCAACGGAACCAATTCTCCCCGTAACATGCGGCACCCATGAAGCTTCTTCCGGAAGACGGCCATACAGTGTAAACTCATTCTGCTTAGTGAGGATAAGCACGATTTCCTTCTCTTCTTCCGCTTGAACCAGGATGGGCGTGTGGAACTGTATATTGTGTAGAAGGAAAGGCTTCTTCAGCCTGGTGCTTTCAACAGCCTCCCGAACCATTTCCAGTACAGCAGTACCTGATAATACGCCGTATTCCTCCGTGCGGTGATCCTGCAGCACCCAATGCTTACGCAGGCTCAGCTTCGAGTGGAAGATGTCCCTCTCTCTCAAATGAAGGCAGGAATCGAACAACGGATGGGCAAGTTCTTTCCGGGGAGCCGGAGCTGTCCCTGCATTTACCGCCATCCCGACATCCTTCCACACATCCCATTTGATGCTGGTTATCCGGTGTTTGCCAAAGCGGTTCCAATATTCTGCGTATGCATCAACAAAAGCATTGGCTGCATTATAATCGGACTGACCAATAATCGGAAACAGTGTGCTGACCGAAGAGCATACCGCAAAGAAATCCAATGGATGATCCTGAAGGATCTGATTCAAATGCATGCAGCCCAGCGCTTTGGTCAGGATGACCGGGTCTGCGGTCTCCTTACTCTGCTGCTGAATAAAGCCGCCGCCAGGAAGCCCTGCGGCATGGATGACGCCTTGGATGCGCCCAATCTCCTGCTCGACCTGCTGAATGGTATCGGCAAGACGATTGAAGTCAGAAACATCTGATTGATATACGTATACCTGTGTTCCCCTTTGTTCCATTGCCTGAATTCTTCTGATTTTTTCCGAGACAGGATCATGTTTGGCCTGTTCACGAAGCCAGCTTTCCCACTGGCTTCGCGCCGGAAACGCTGAACGGACAAGGAGGACGAGGCTGGCATTGCAATTGCGGGATAGATATTCGGCCAGTTCCATTCCGATGCCGCCGCTTCCCCCTGTGATCAAATAAACCCCTTGGTCGGAAAGCACAGGCATGGTGTCCGGGCCCGGTTCAAGAGGTTCGTACATGGGCAGCCATTTGGAATTTCCGCGTATAGCGACAATCTCGTCCCGGCTGCTCTCCGCTTCCCGGAAAAGGATGTCGGCGGCTGCGGACAAGCGGAGCTGTTCTTGATCCGCAATCTCAATGAGCTGGCATTGCAGGCCCGGAAACTCCAGGGGAATTCCGCGAATAAGTCCCAGAAGTGTCGCATTCCACGGGTTTATTTCTTCATTGCCCAGCACATCAAAAAGATGATTCGTGACCACATTCAGTTGAAGCATTCCGTTAGCATTGCACTCATCTATAGCTTGAATGAGAGACAATAATCCATAATAAGTTTCTTGCAGCATAAGATCTTCCTGGCCGTGATCCCATGACTCCATGCCCTGATCGTTTAGCGCAAAATAGAGGATATTCTGGGGGAACGCCTTTGTTTGCTTTTGATACGCTTGAATCATTTGGCTGTAGGCGTGTTTACTGCTGTTCTCCAGTTGGATTGTGGCGCCGCCAGCCGTAACAGGGCTGCAGGCTTTTGCCACAAAAACCGGATGGTCAAAGTAACGGCTGCATATTTCGATGGTGCGCTCATCCAAGGCGACATCGTGAACAATAATCGCTGAGGGCTTGATCCCCTTCCTGCTTTTCACGCTGGAAAGCGCCGCTTTCTTCCAGGTGGCCGTATAGCAGCAATCCGCCGCAGATTTCTGTTGGCCGGTCTGTCCTTTTACCTGCTGCAGCAAGGAATGTCCCAGCTGTGCCGGGTCTTCGTCAAGGAAATAGCGGTTTCGCTCAAACGGATAGGCGGGCAGCGGAATCCGGCCCTTATTTCCTGCCTTCTCAAGAGCTTCCCAGCGAATGCCCAGCCCTGCGCTCCATAGTCTCCCTATCCATTGCTGAAAACACCCGTCCGCACTAATACCGTCCGCACCTGGATTGAAGGAAATCAGCTTAGAGCGGGGTTCATCTATTGCTTTCATTAGCTCGTGTACTTCTGTTCCTATATAAGCAACAAGGGTTTTGGGGGTGTTCACGAGGTTCACCATCCCCGTCGTTAACGAAAAAGAATAGTTCCGGACGTTACTCCAAAAATCCGGTTCCTTCAGCTCTTCCAGCGATAGCTTGCCGCCGCTTGCCGCCGAAAACATCGGGACACGGGGGTTATGGATCGGATGAGCTGTGACGGCTGTGCTCTCTCTGTCCATGCATGCAGTGAACGAGTGTTGAAGTGCCAAAGCCTCTGTCACAGCGGCAGCTGCAAGGCTGCCCCGCTTGATGCCAAGCAGCCCCAAAGGTTTATGGTTACATTGCAGCATGATGCTTACCACAGCATAGACGAATAGAAAATGAATAGCCTCACGCTGCAGCTGATTTTTTTCACCCTGGAGAAAAAGTGTGCGGAAGTCTATCCCGCTGTGAGCTCCCAATTTGCCCATAGCTGTGTCTGCCGCCTGGCGGAACACCGGATGGCTCTCATATAAAGAGACCGCCTGTTGAACAGCCTGGATATTACCATCGATATCCGGCAAGACGTAAAGAACAGCGCATTCGCTTTTGTCTACTGACTGGACGGTAACGTTCTTGTCCTCAAGCTTGCTTGCCAGTTCCTGAAGACTGCCCGCAACAATATAAGCACGGTTTGGCATAGCCCTTCTCCCTGTTTGCAGCGTATAGGCGGCATCGGACAGACTCAGCTGGGGACAGCTTTTCAAGTGCTGCTTGAAGCGGCTGATTTGCTCCTGCACGGCGGTTGGGGTCTTGGCAGAGAATACAAACAACCGGGGAGCCTTCTCCTCAGTTGCTGGTTCTAATGACGGAGGCTCTTCAAGAATGACATGGGCATTGGTCCCGCCGATGCCAAAAGAGCTTACGGCGGCCCGGAGCGCCGTGCCTGCGGTTGTCCAATCGGCCAATGCATTATTTACATAAAAGGGGGTATCCTCAAACTCAATTTTGGGATTCGGGTTGTTGAAGTTAATCGTGGGAGGAATCTGCCTGTGCTCAATCGACAGAATCGTTTTGATCAATCCTGCAATCCCTGCCGCTTCATTCAGATGGCCGATATTCGACTTTACAGAGCCGATGGCGCAATATGCTTTATGGCCAGTGCCATAAGCCCGTTTCAGTGCTTCGATCTCGATGGAATCCCCTATCTTCGTGCCCGTGCCGTGGGCTTCCACCATAGTAATCGATTCGGCCTCCACTTCAGCCATTTGGAGTGCCGCTTCAATCACTTCTCTTTGTCCGTTGATGCTCGGCGCGGAGAACCCCGCTTTCCGGTTGCCGTCGTTATTGACGGCCGATCCTTTAATCACGGCGTAAATATGATCGCGGTCCTGAATGGCATCCTGCAGGGTTTTCAGGACGACGACCCCTGCTCCATCGCTGATAAGCGTTCCCTGTGAAGCGGCATCAAAGGTGCGGCAATGGCCGTCCGCTGAATAGATGAGATCCTCGACGTAGTAATACCCCTTCTTGGAAGGGAGCGACAGGTGCACACCGCCCGCCAATGCGATGTTGCATTCACCGTTCAGCAAAGCCTGGCTCGCCAGATGGACAGCAACCAGCGATGTGGAGCACGCCGACAGAACGGTCACGCTTGGCCCCCTCAGTCTTAATTTATAGGAGACCGACGTACATAAATATTCACGGAAGCTCATGTTAAACGTAGGGTGCTCGTCAGCCAGAAGCTGGCGAAGCTGCCAGTTGGCATTTTCGGTGCTGCCCGCGTACAGCCCGATTTGCCCCTTGTATGTATCGGGATTATACCCGGCATTGTCTAAAGCATTCATCACACATTCATGAAAGATTCTGACTTGAGGGTCCAGTACCGTCGCTTCAAACGGCGTATAGTCAAAAAAGGAGGCATCAAAATATTCAATGTCTTCCAGAATGCCTCTTGCCTTCACATAATTCGGATCATTGCATAGAGCCGGGTCGATGCCGGATTGAATCATTTCCTCATCGGAAAAAAATTGAATCCCTTCGACTCCGTGCTTGAGGTTATTCCAAAATTGCCCGGCGTCAGCAGCTTGCGGAAATTTACAATCCAGGCCGATGACAGCAATTTCCAATCCGGTATACATTTGCCCACTGTTTTGATAACTCATAGTAACCCCCAGTTCCTTTCCTATAACTCTGCGGAAGAGGTGCCTCCAAGGCCTTAGAGCTAACCCGTATCCTTCGTTAGCACTGTCAGCAGCACAGCATAAATAACCCTTCACCATATACAGGCGAGGGTTATTTATGCTGGCACATTCTATGCAATTAGTGTTCTGTTAATGAGGTCGATGACCTTCTTCTCTTCCTCGTTGATGAAGAAGTGCCCGCCCTGAAACGTAACGATCGAGCAGGATTGGGTCGTGTACTCTTTCCACTGCCGGATATCACCTATGCTTGTGATCTCATCCTCATCGCCGACAAGAACAGTTATATCCATATCCCATTTCTCTTGGGGGGCTTCAGTGATATAGCTCTCTACATTCTTGTAGTCAGACCTTAGGACCGGTGTGAAAATTTCCATCAGTTCTTTGTTCTCCGAAACCTGCTTCGGAGTTCCGCCAAGCCTGATGACTTCCTGCCAGAATTCATCATCCGGCAAATGATGTATCTTCTTCTTATCTTGAATATGGGGCGGGTGCATGCCGGACAGAAAAAGATGCTGCGGTTTTTCCCAGCCGTTGGCCTGGATTTGTTTCATCAGTTCACATATATATAACGTCCCCATGCTGTGTCCAAATAAGGAATAGCCCTTGTCGCCTATTTGATCCATAATCGCAGTCGAGATATCCATCACCCCGTCATGCAGCGAAGGATAAAATGGTTCTACAAACCTTCTTCCCCTCCCGGCCAGCTCTACGGGTATCAGCTCAATTCTTGAGTCCAGCTCTCGTTTCCACTTTGTAAATACGGTAGCAGAACCACCTGCGTACGGCAAACAAAACAACTTCATCCCATCCAAAGAACCGTTGCTCGTACCCACTGCGTATTCTCCTTTTTAGACAACGTCTTCAGAGGCATAGCTTCGCCATTTCGTGTATCATGCATCATACACTACTACTCTACCATTTATGGCCCCTGCGTCATTCTAAAGTGCCTAAGCTTCAATAGAACAGTCTGGTTATTTTTGTGAGAATAAAGCAAAAACCTCCCCTATAACTCTACTGTTGTCAGGACAGGTTTTACTACTATGAGTATCTTTATCTATCCAAAAAATTGTCGACTTGGAACCCTTAACCAACATATTATCGTACGCCTATACCCTTGTCAAGAAATTGCAGGTCACGACGCTTTATTCACTTCCCGCTCAATATAAGCAACCAGATCTTGCAGTGAATGGAATAATTGAATGTCCAGCATGTCATCCTCAAATTGAATCTGAAACGCATTTTCGATCTCAACCACTAACCGGATGAACCCCAGTGAGTTAATTCCTGCCTCCTGCAGGCTGATTTGCTCCCTGGAAAAATCAATTCCGTTGGTCTGCACAGCTGCATCGCCAGCAGTATCGCCAGCTGCCACCACTTGCATCTGTTTGAGATAAATTTGCACCAATTGGGCTTCAATCTCGTTTTTGGTTATCACGCTTAGAATCACTCCCCTTTTGGATTTTATCTACAGCCTTTGAGCGGGATGGATCATGACATGGCTTAGAAGGAATACACTTTGTTTTGAGACAGGTGATCCAATTGCTTTTCCATAAACAGCTTTTCCTTGGCCGCTATTTCTTCCAGATACCCCATGATTCTGACAAGCGATTGCGGAGTGTTGTGCAAATAATATTTCAGCATCAAGTTTCGCGCGTTTAAGGCCAGCCGTTCCAATTCCATGGCAGAAGCAAGCACATCATCAGAAGAAATAAGCGGCTGTGTAAGCCCTTGCATGTATCTGATGCGGGCTGTCATCAAGCTCTTATGCTCCCACAAGCTGTGAATATGCCTGACGTCGAAGCCGGTTTGCCCATTCAGCAGTTGCTCGAAATATTGCAGCAGAGAGGCATAGGTCTTCAACCCGTAATCACAATGATTCCAAGGGGAGGCAACCATCCGGAATCGGGCCGATGTATTTCTGGAGAGCAGGTAATCTTCAAGGGTTTCCTGAACCAGGGCCAGATCAAAATCATAATGTCCTGATTCATTCCATTTATACAGAAAGATCCGGTCGCACACCGCCTGATGATCGATAACATCAATGTTGTGATACGCCTGCTCAAAGTCGGTAAACCGTACGCTGGTGGAAGCAAAGGTATGCTTATCGGTAAAGCCCATAAGCTGAAAGGTCTGTTCCTGCATATCATAGCCGTGGACCAATACATCATGGGAAAGATGGCTTTTGCGGTAAACTTCCCGGTCCGGGATAAAAAACTCGTCTACGTTCAGATTACAATACATGCCTTCATCGAGACAGTCCCGGATAAATTCAACAATATTCCGCTTAATGATGCCCATTGTGCCTCTTTGCAGGCGTTCGACATGCAGCCATGGATTTAAGGTATGGTCGTGAATGTAAAAAGTAAAGGGGATGGGCGGATCAGGTCTTTTATCATAACACACTTGTATATAGTTGCTGTAGAACCAAGGCAGACTTTTGTCGTGTGCAAGCACGATGCTAAGCGGAAAAGCAAAAAACTGGTATCCCCAAATAGGCGGCTGTACCACCGGTAAAAGCACTTTCTTCATTCATACTTCCCCTTTCAGTTTCGAATGAGAATGGTAAGCTTTGGGAGCTATATAAGTTGAACTATAGTTTTATATTGTGGGGTATGGTCGTAACTACGGGGAATGTTTGGACTTCCAGCCGCTGTTGTCCCCAGATTTCTTTGATTGAACCGCCTTTCGCGGTTGAAATCCGGTGACAAAGGCGGACGCTACCGCTCTTCCAGTTCCAAACTTCCCCTCCGCACTCTACCCTTTTATGAATTTTTTAAGTTCATCTTATATAGTTGGGGCTATTCCAAAAATGGGCCGATCATCGAGCCGGCATTGGCTCTCACTTCTTCAGGTGTTCCGGTGGCAACAATCTCCCCTCCCTTGTGTCCTGCGCCCGGCCCTAACTCGATGAGATAATCACAATAGGAAAGAACATACGGGTCATGTTCGATGAGAATGACGGAATGCTTGCCGGCTACCAGTTTGCTTAATATCATCAGCAATTTTTCGGCATCGTAGTAGCTGAGCCCGACAGTAGGTTCATCCAAGATATACAGATAGTTGGCTTTTCCGCTTTTCCCGAGCTCTCTGGCAAGCTTTAAGCGCTGCACTTCTCCTCCGCTCAGTGTTGTGAGACTTTGACCCAAATGAATGTAACCCATGCCCATCTCTTCAATCGCAGTGAGCAGGCTGCTGATCTTGGGCTGGTCCTGAAAAAATGCCTGAGCTTCCGTAACAGACATCGCAAGGATATCAGCAATACTGCGCTGCTTATACTTCACCCGCAGCACCTCATCCTTAAAGCGTTTGCCTTGGCAGGACGGGCATTCCTCGCTAAACACAAGCTGGCTCAGCCATCTCTTGATGTGCCCGTACCCATTGCACATTGGGCATGAGCCCATGGAGTTAAAGGAAAAATGCCCTTTCGTAAATTGCTGTGCCGCCGCCTCTTCCTGGGTGGAGAAAATATGGCGGACCGGCTCCCAGACCCCCAGAAAGGTAGCCACAATCGAATTCTCATGCCTCCGGGCCAACTGCTGGGTGACGACAACAAATCCGTCTATATTCCCGGCGCCTTCCAGCTCCGCCTCTGCGCTGGCCTGAACGGTGTCATTTTCGGTCTCGTTTTCGGCTTCGTCCGCCCGCTTGTTTCCCGGTGCACGCGCCTTCAATGCGGCCTGCAGCTTCAGGGATCAATGTATCGATCATCAAGGAGCTTTTTCCGCTGCCGGACAAACCGCATATTCCTACGATAGACTGCAGCGGGATATCCACGTTAATATTCTTCAGGTTATTGGTTTGGGCATTCCTGATGGAAAGCCTGGGCGTGGTGGCATCCGCTGCAACCGCATATTCTTTGGGCGGCATCGGTTTATGAAGCAAATACTTGGCTGTTATGGATTCAGCGGAATCAATAAAGCGGGCATAGTCCCCTTGATAGACGATAGTTCCGCCCTGCTCACCCGCTTTGGGACCAAAATCAATGATATATTCAGCCTGCCGGATCACACTTTCGTCATGCTCTACGACAATTACCGTATTTCCTTGCTCCTTCAAGCTTTGAAAGCTTTCGATAATTTTGGCCTTCTCCACTTCGTGCAGGCCGGCCGTCGGTTCATCAAAGATATAAATAATCGAATCCACTTTGGCTGAAAGATGGGACATAATATGCAATCTCTGAATTTCCCCGCCGCTAAGTGACGGAATTTCCCGGTACAGATTAAGGTAAGATAATCCAACGGTCTCCATACAGGCCAGCTTGCTGAGAATCTCCTTGATCAAATGCATCACAAAAGCAGTATGCGGCCTTACGTCCAGATAATGCTGAAAAAACGCTGTAAGCCCGAGCACATCCATCCGGCAAAGCTGGCCAATATGCTTATTCTCCAACGTGACGGATAGCGCTTTTTCCCCGATCCGGTACCCGTGGCATCTCGTACACGGCCGGGTAATGTGGAGATCAGGAAACTGCTGCAGATTCACTTTTTTCAGCTTCTCCTCAATAACTACATTCACGCCATAAAAGATAAGGTTCCCTTTGCTTTGCGTCCGTTTGGGCCGGTAATGCATAAAAACGTCCCTGACCTCTTCAGATAATTCAGAAACCGGCGTCTCCGGCGCGAGATTATAAGATTGGATAAAGTTAGCAAACCTTTTCGTGACATATTCCTTTTCTTCTTTTTTGTGCTGCGGAAATTCATAGGCGAACTGATGCCATACTTCGATCGATTCGCTGTCAGGGGGCAGAATCTTCGCAATATTCACCTCAGTGATCGTTCCTCTGCCGCTGCAGGCCGGGCAGGACCCATGAGGGGAGTTGAACATAAACATCCCGGGGACATAACCCCGCAAGGAAGCCTCTGTCTGCTCACTCCCCTTCTCTGCCCCTTCGTTCACATAGATCAGCGCCATCAGGTTCAGGAGCCGGGTGGCTGTCCCTACAACCGACCTTGGGTTCAGGTTGCTCACGGTTCTCTGCTGCACGGCAATCGTCGGACTAAGCCCCTGAATCATATCAAACGAGTCATAGTGCAGGACGTCATGGGAAATGCCCAAGGCCTCCAGATACAGCCGCTGCCCTTCATGATGGAGCGTATCAAAGATAAAGCTGGATTTCCCCGATCCGCTTATGCCCGTTACGACAATAAGCTGTTGCTTCGGAATCTTCGTTGTGATGTTTTTGAGATTATGCAATTTGGCATTATAGACCTCAATATGTTTCATTACAAATGTCCTTTCTGCTCTCCCTCTGGATGGACTAACTCCCCAAGTGTTGACACACGGGGAATCTTGGCTAGCTGCTGCCGGATATCCAGCAGCAGGTTAGCGATATGGTCATGATCATACACGCTGCGGTTGTATTCGATCCGGAGCGTAAACCGCTCTTCACCCGGATTGACAAACAGACGCAGGGGAAGCTGCAATTGGCCGATGCTCTCTGCTTGAAGCAGGTTCTGCCCGCTTCCGCTCTCTGTCTGGTTCACGTGATACGGAAAATTGGTGTAGACCAGACTCCGTGTGTTGGCCACCCTCTGTAAATAGTTGACGGGAAGCCCGGACCACTGGCTTATCTGCTGTAACGTAACATGCTCGTGGCGTCTGAGCTTCAGTAATTTTTTTTGCAGCGCCTGAAACCAGTCCAGGACACGCTCCGCAGGAGCGTATGTCAAGCGGACAGGCAGGCTGTTCGTAAACAATCCCACCATGGTATCCATATGCTCCACCTCCGGGACTCTTCCGGAAGTAATCATTCCGAGCATGAGGTCCTGCTTCTTGAGCAACCGGGCAAGCACCAGACCCCACACGCCGAGAAACAGCGTATTCATCGTGATCTGTCCTTTCCGGGCATAATCTCTTGCCGCCTGCAGATCACCGGGAGGAATATCCGCACTCTGAAAAGCGCCTTCGTAGTTCAGAGAGGAATTGTCGTTCGCTAACTCCGGCTGCGTTTCCATACTGAAATCCTTCATTTCTTCTGTCCAGCACTGCTTCGCTTCCCCGATATCCTTTGTTTTTTGCCATTGCATATAGGTTAGATAAGGAGTAGCTGCAGTTTCGGGCAGAAGCCTCCGGGATTCGCTCTGCTCATAGCTGTCCCATACTTCCCGTAAAATAATATTCATGCTCCAGCCGTCAAACAAAGAGTTCTGGTAGGACCAGACAAATTGGTAGCAGGCCTCCCCGAGCTTCATAAGATGGAAACGCATTTGCGGAACCTCATCCACTTTAAAGCTTCTTTTGCTTTCAAGGGAAAGGAACTCCTCCAGTGCGAGCTGCTGCCCTTCTTGGGAGAGCCCGGTCCAATCCAGCTCGTGGATGGTGATTTCAGCCTTTTTTTTGACAAACTGAACCGGATTAGAAATTCTTCTCCAGACAAAGCCTGTCCGCAGCAGGGTGTGACGGTTCACCACTTCGTTCCAGGCGGACTGAAAACGGCCGCGGTGCAGCTCTTCGAAAATCTGAAACGAAAGCAGGTTCACCGTGCCTAAACGGGCGTTGATGATATTGTGGTTCAACACCAGAAGCTGCATAAATGACAGCGGATACACACTTTCGACTTCTTCGGCAGATAAGACCTCCGCCAACAGGCTCTGATCGGAGGTACTGACATCAAAATAATGAATGCCCGCCCGTTGTTCCGGCACAGGCTTTTCTTCTTGCAGGGAAGCCATCGGTTGCTCCAGGATTTTATCCGATAATTGCTCTATCGTCGGGTATTCAAAGAGCAGATCTGAAGCAAACACAATGTCAAAATCCTTCGCACGCGAGGCAAACTGGATAGCCGTTACAGAATCGCCCCCAATTTCGAAAAAGTCGTCCTGACTGCTGACCGGTTGTGTTCCTAATAATTCCCCCAGGATGCTGCACAGTCTGGAAACGATATACGCTTTACGCTTCTCGGGTACATCCGGGAAGGAGACGGCAGAATTGGGGGTGAAGCTGGCAAGCAGCTCCTGAACTTGCTGCAGCTGAGACGAATCCAGCGTATAGCCCGTGCTGCCAATCTGAACGAAATGGTCTCCCCGGTTCATTACCATTGCTGGCTCTTCGTGAAGTTCACCTGCCTCAAGGCTGCCCTGTTCACCAGCAGCAGCTCTGTCAATCCAGTAAGTCTCTCTATCAAAAGCATAGGCAGGCAGCGGAATTTTTCTTGCCTGCCCGCCGGATTGAACGTTCTTCCAGCAGACCTCAACGTTCTCCAGCCACAGCCTTCCCAGCGAGCCTTGAAGGACCATGTGAACCGATTCGTTGTCTGCTTCCCCGGGCAGGGAATCCAGCAATAGAGCGGTTTGATTTTTTTCTTGGATGGTCAGGTCCAGCCTATCCGGACGATGGTGTCCCGGACCGATTTTGATAAATACCGGATTTTGGAGTGCGGCAAGCTCTGACACGCAAGCCAGCAGATTGCTCGACTGGTTCAAGGCCTGTTTCCAATAGGCCAGGGAGGTTGCCTGCCCTTCTTCCAACCAGGTCTGCGATATATTGGACAGAACCGGGATGGCTGGTTGTCCCAGCACCATGCCTTCCGGAACCTCCCCTTGGAGGAACAATAATTTCAAGGCATCCTCACGTGCAAAAACATTCGCCAGGCAAGCGCCGACATATTCACCGATCCAGTCCCCGGCCACCGCTTGCGGGAAAACGCCCCAGTGCTGCCATAGCTGTGCCAGGGAATAACCAAATATGAAAGACAGAAGCAGTCCATAGGGCTCCTGGCTGGAGGCGAACTCCGCTTGTCCTTGAACGTTATCAGCTTCAGGAGATATCCGCTTTGTGAGATCAAGCTGAAACATCCGTTCCACCATATGAAAACTTTCGTCCATTGTTTTTCGGAAGAAAGGCTCTTGCCTGTACAATTCCCGAACCATGATTACGGGGGCGCCTGTTCCAAAGAGATCAAGAAAACAACGGATTTCTCCTGCTTAACCGCCCGCTGGTCCGGGCAGATGATCCGCTGCTCTCCATGGTTGCCGCAAAGAAGAAAGCCCCGGTAGTCAAAATGCTCCCTTCCCGTCTGAAGGGTATAAGACACCCGTGCCGGATCGGCCTCCGGATTGGCTTTGAGGTATGCCAGCAGATTGTCAAGATTGCGCTGCCGGGCCTGCTCCGTTTTTCCCGAGAACGGCAGCAGATAACTCGCCTGTCTGCCTGGTTCCGGACGGAGGTCCGGGGCTTGTTCGACAATGACATGGGCATTGGTGCCTCCGATGCCAAAAGAACTGACACCCGCCACCCTTTTCTGTCCACCCGCGGCCCAGGTCACCGGACTCTGATTCAGCCGGAACGGGCTGTCCTCCAACTCCAGCTGCTGATTCGGGCTTCGGAGGTGCAGGAGCGGCGGGATGAGATTCTGCTGGATGACCAGAACCGTTTTGATCAGGCCGGCGATGCCTGAGGCGGTGTTCAAATGCCCGATGCTGGACTTGACGGAACCAATGTAACACGCCTTTTCCTGAGCCCGGCTTTTGAACACTTCCTTAAGGGCCGCAATCTCTACCTGATCGCCCAATTTGGTTCCGGTGCCGTGCGCCTCGATATATCCTATATCATGCGGCGTCACTCCGGCCACTTCCATAGCCTCCGAAATCACTTGTACCTGTCCGTCAAATCCCGGTGCCGTAAACCCGATCTTGCCTGCCCCGTCATTGCCGATGGCTGACCCGCTAATCACGGCATAGATATAATCCTTGTCCGCAATGGCTTCCTCCAGCCTTTTGAGTACAATCACACCAACCCCGTCGCCGAACACGGTTCCTTCCGCTTTTTCATCGAAGCAGCGGCAGTGTCCATCCGGCGATTCGATGCCGCCCGCTTTATAGAGGTATCCGCTCTTTTCTAAAAATTGAATGGAAACGCCCCCGGCCAGCGCCATATCACACTCGCCATTCAACAAGCTTTGGCATGCGATATGCACACTCACGAGGGAGGAAGAGCAAGCGGTCTGTACGGCAAAACTGGGACCGGTCGCATTCAGTTTGTAAGAAACCCGGGTTGTGAGGAAGTCCTTATCATTGGCTACCTCGATTTGCCGGTGGTCCAGGATCTGCAGCAGCTCAGGATGGCTCATAATATGGGTGATATATTTATTTGCACCAACCCCTGCGAATACGCCAACCGCCCCGTCGTATTGGGACAGGCTATGCCCGGCATCCTCGATTGCCGTCCAAGCGCATTCCAGAAACAGCCGCTGCTGCGGGTCCATGATTTCCGCTTCTCTTGGGGTGTATTGAAAAAAGGCGGCATCAAACCGCCCGATGTCTTGTAAACGGCCGGAAGCCGGTACATATTCGGGTTTCTCAAGCAGGGCCGGATTCACTCCCGCCTGCCGCAATTCCTCTTTCGAGAAGAATTGAATCCCTTCCGCACCTTGAACCAGGTTATGCCAGAATTCCCCGATATCCCCCGCTTGCGGGAACCTTCCAGCCATTCCGATGACAGCAATCTTTGAGTTAAGACTAAGATCATTTTCCATGGTCATGTTCCTTTCACAGGAGCGGAGGTCAACCTCTCATGTTCCGCAGTCTTTTTCTCATGTCCGCTCTTTTTTGGCCGGTTTCCACACTTGATACTTTTACCGTATGCTCCTGCAGGTAATCAGAGATCTTTTCAATCGACGTATATTTGAACAGATCCATCATCGGGATGTCCTGGAAAAATTCCTGTTGGATCATCCCCTGCATCTGTACAACCAATAGAGAGTTCCCGCCGATATCAAAAAAGTTCTCCTGAATGCCGACAGCAGGGATGCCCAGCAGTTTTGTCCACATCCCGGACAGCTTCTTGTCCACCTCGTTCCGGATTCCCGCTGCCTCTATGCTGCCCGCAGTTTCCCTGACAAACTTCTCCATCGACCTCCAATCCATTTTTCCGTTTGGCGTGAGCAGGAAGTGCTCGACATGGAAAAATTGGGCGGGGATCATATATTCAGGAAGCCTTTTCCTTACCGCATCCTTTAGCTGGTTCTGCGGAACCGGCTGGTCTCCGGTATACAGGCAGACAATTTTGCTGGTTTCCCCATCCTTCACGGCTGTTACAGCAATCTGCTGCAGACTGGTCAACTCTTTTAAGGCCTGCTCAATCTCCCCGAGCTCAATACGGTATCCTCTTACTTTGACCAATTGGTCCCTTCTGCCGGTGAACTCCACATTCCCTTCCGGCAAATATCTTCCCAAATCTCCCGTCTTATAAAAGATTTGTCCATTGCTCTGAGGGATAAAGGCCATTCTCGTCTTCTCATCATCGTTGTAATATCCTTGGGTCACATTGTTCCCCGCGATATAAATTTCCCCGGCGACTCCCGGCGGACAAACATTGCCGTACTGGTCCAGGATGATTAGCCGATTGTTGGCAATCGGCCTGCCGATAAGCATGACCGGATGCGACTCGTCGATCTCCAGGCCCGGCTTGTAGCTGGAGACCCATATTGTCGCCTCTGTCGGGCCGTACATGTTGCGGATTTCCGCTTCCGGAAAGGTCCCGCGCAGGCTTGCCGCCAATGAAGTACTCCAGGCCTCCCCTCCAAGCATTAAGTGCCTAAGCTGTTGTGATACCGGCGAGTGACGATACCGGTCCGGATGATGCCTGAGCAATGTCATGAGCTGGACCATCAGGCTGGGAACTGAATGCCAGATAGTGATATGCTGGGCTTCCATATAGGCCAGTAAGCATTCGGTGTCCTTCAGATGCTCCATAGATGCAATGCAGAGCCGGGCTCCGCTTAACAACGCAGCGAATATCTCGAACACTGAAATGTCAAAGCTGATTGAGGTTACCAGCAGGAGTGCATCCGTAGGCTGAAGCTGCAATTCTCCAATGCTCCAGGCAACGAAGTTCAAGACATTGGAATGGGTAACCAATACGCCCTTGGGCTTGCCTGTAGAGCCTGAGGTGTACATGATATACATCCGATCCGATCCATGGCCCCCGGTTCGCGGATTCTCTCTGGAAAGCTCATCCTCATAATCCGCAAGGTACATCTGGCTTACAGCACTCTGTTCCTTAACCGGACTCAGATTGATGATCTGAATCCCTTCATCATGCGCGAATGCTGCCACGCTCTGGAGATAACGGTTTTCGGTCAGCAGCCATTTGGTGCCGCTGTGTGCAAGAATATAAGCGATCCTGTCTTCAGGATAACCCGGATCAAGCGGCACATAGGCTCCGCCCGCCTTCAGAACCGCTAATATACCGATGACTGTGCTAAAGCTCCTGTCCACAAAAATCCCCACAGGGGTATTCCGCTGAACCCCGTTATTCATCAGCATCCAGGCAAGCTGATTGGCCTTCCCGTTCACTTCCCGGAAGGTCATCTGCTGTTCCTCATACACTAAAGCGATGGCATGCGGATTTTTTTGCACCTGCGCTTCAAAACGTCCGTGGATCGTCTGGCCGTCTTCCAGGTCCGCCTGCTCTCCTTGAAAGCGGCTTAATAGCTCAATTTGTTCCTGACGGGTCAACAAGGTAATTTCCCGGAGGAGACCTTCCGGCTTGTCCACAACCTGTCCGATGATATTCAGAAAGTATCCGGCAAACTGTGAGATGGTGCTGTCTGTATACATGTCCGAATTGTACTCGAACGAAATCTCGATTTGCTGATTGGTTTCCTGGGCCAGACAGCTTAATTCGAACGGGCTGATTCCTTCATTTTCCAAATATAATTTATCATAAAACTGGAACAGTACATTGTAAATGGGATTTCTGGATAAGTCCCGGTCGGGATTTACTTTTTCCACCAATAAATCAAAAGGATACTGGGCTTTATCAATGGCGGACCATACCTTGTGCTTCACGGCATCCTGTAAATCCATAAAGGTGGTGATTCCCTCAAAGTGAATGCGGATGCATAGGGTATTAATAAATATGCCGGCGACGCTCTCCCACTTCTGTTCATTCCTTCCTGAAGTAGGCACGCCAATAATAATATCCTGCTCCTGCGACAGATTGTGCAATAACAGAAAATATGCGCTCAAGAGAAAGTTGTTGGCCGTAATCTGCTGAGTTTCAAGATGGGTCTTCAGCTTTCTGTACAGCTCCCCGCTAATCGTAAATTTGTGAAAGCTGCCTCTATACGTCTGGACAGCAGGCGCCTTGTGGTCTGAAGGCAGGCTCAACACCGGCAACGGCTTGGCAAGCTCCTTCAGCCAAAATTGCTCGTGCTCCACAAACGCTTCGCTTTCCTCCCAGGCTTTTTGTTCCAGAATCCAGTCAAAATAATCCTCTTTCACCTCTGGAAGTCTGGGCGGCTGCTGATGCAGGAAGGCCTGATACAGGCTGAACAATTCTCTGTAATAAATATCAATGCTCCAGCCGTCTGTCAGGATGTGGTGGAAATTGATGTAGAGGCAAGCCCGCTCATCGCTGATCGTGTACAGATAGATTCTATAAGGCGGCATTTCGAGATTGAACGGTTTCATTTTTTGCTGGTGGATATTCATTTTCACAAAAAGCTCCGGATCGCTTTGCCCGGCGGCATCGATATATTGAACGGCCGGCACATACGCCGGGAGCACCTCCTGCACCGGATTTCCGTCCTTCAACACATATTTCGTGCGCATCAGGAGATGTCTTCCCGCCAGGAAGGAGGCTGCCTGCTGCAGCAGTTCCAAGTCAATGGCCATGTCAAAATAGCGGATAAAGGGCAGGTTGTACGCCACCAGGTCCGGATTCATTTTCTGCAAAAACCAGATACGCCTTTGTGCATGCGACAAGGGCATACTTGTTTTTGCGTATTCCGCTTCCTGTTTATTCACCGCCCCGGCTTCAGTTTTTGCGCTCAGCTTTTGCTCAACCAGCTTCCCCAGTGATGCTACTGTCAGATGAGTAAATACATCCTGAATAGTCATAGCCACACGGTACTGCTCATTGATCCGGTTCGCAATTTTGATGCCCATGATGGACGTGCCGCCAAGCTCATAGAAATTATCTTGAATATCGATGTTCGGCGTCTGGAACAGGTTGCCCCAGATCCGGGCAATTTGCTGCTCGATCTCAGAATAGGCCTGATCTGCTCTTCCGGTTAGCCGGACATCGATTTCGGCTTCCGGATGCTTGATCTGCTCTCTAATCGCAGGAGCCAGGCCAACCGGCAAGGGGCGGTTCCAGAACAGGTCATTATTAAACTGGATGCTGCCGACCACAATGTTATTTATTTTTTTGCCCAGGATCTGATCGAAGGCATGAAGCGCGTGGCGGGGCAAAATAGAGCGAAAGGCCACATCCAGGCTGCCGCCTGTATTCTTCGCCATGCCGGTGTTCATCCATGTCGTCCAGTTGATGGAAATCAACCGGGTATGTCCGGTTGGCAACCCGGAAAACGCGTCCAGATAGCTGTTGCCCGCCACATAATCTCCTAAATAGATGCCGCCCACTACAGAAGCAATGGATGAAAACAACAGGAGAAAATCAGGCGGGTTGTCACGGGTCAACAGATGCAGATGACGGGTTCCTTTGATTTTGGCAGCGACGGAGGCGGCGAACGCCGACCCGTCCTTCTCAATCAGCAGACCACTGCCCGGAAGGCCCGCTGCGTGGATGATCCCGTCTATTTTTCCAAGCTGACTTGTAATCCTGCTGATTACCGGGGACAATTCGTCCAGCTCGGCAACGTCCGCACTGTATGTAAATAGCTGTGAGCCGTTGCTCTCCAGATGCTTCAGGCTGCGGATCAGCGCCGCTCTCTCGTCCGGTTCCTGAGCCGATTGGATCAGCTCTTCCCAGGTTTCGCGCGCAGGCAGCCGGGAACGGCTGATTAATACAAGCTTCACTTTGTGCTGCAGGGCAATATGCTGTGCCAGCTGCAAGCCAATTCCGCCCGTTCCCCCGGTGATTACATATACACCTTGCTCCTTAAAGCCTGTCATACTATTGTCGAAGGCGTCCAGATCAACAGGCGTTAATTGCGGGTAATACTTCTTTCCTTCACGAATGGCAATTTGGTAATGGTCTGATGGTCTAAATATCTCTTCGGCGAGTTCACGGACCGGTGCCGATTCATCACAATCAATGCATCTGCAGTGAAGTCCGCTGTATTCCTCGCGGATCACTTTTCCCATTCCGTAGAGCGATGCGAAATATGGATAAATCTTCCGGTCTGAAGGCAATACCCTTTGACCATTCTTCCCGGCTAGGATAAACTCTGTCCGGCTCAGCTCCTGTTTGACCCATGCCTTTGTCAGATACAGCAGCGTATGCAAAGTACGGGTTAATCTCTCCTCCTCATCGCTAATGCTCCCGGTATCACAGTCTTCCATTCCGGTAGCCAAAAGAATTTTGCTGAACTTCATGGCCCCCGTATCTTTCATCAATTGGCAGAAGTCTGCTTCTGTAACGTCCAAGCTGTATAATGCCGGACTCTCCCTCTGGTAAGCTGCTGCAAGCCGGGCATGAATGACATGCGGGCTGTGCCGGGAGATTTCGCCTGCCAGTGCTTTGCCCCAATCCGTCGAATCGGTGAGCACCAGGACTGCCTCTTCGTCCGTATGCAGCGGCGGTGAGGGTTCTGTGGTTACGGGCAGCCATTGAATATGGTGGTAGAGCCGGGACTGCGGCGTTTCTTCATGCGGGTTGGCCGTATCATGGATATCCGGCTGCTTCTCAAGTGCAAAACCGGATTTGGCAGCCGCTGTCGGCCAGAGCTTGATCTTTTCAAAGGGATATGCGGGCAAATTCAGCTTTTGCCGCTTGTGCGGGTAGAGGGCTGCCCAATCGACGGATAATCCGCCGACATATCGCTCAGCCAGCTTTTCATACGTTAATTGCAGATTCTGGCGGTCCGGCTCGAACTCCTCTGCAGCTAACGAAGCTTCCCGCTGGACATTGCCGCTGATATAGATGCCATTCCCGCCGGATATACCGTTTCGGGACGAATCCGCATTTGCCAGCTGCTGCATTAACTCGTCTCTGGTAGCAAAAACGAACGCGGCCCTGCTGTCAGAATGGCCTCTGCCGGTATTGGCGGTATAGCATAAATCCTCAAGATCAATCTGATCATTGTCCTGCAAAAAGGCATAATACGCTTGGATTAACCGGGCTAAGCCATGTGTTGAACCGGCTGACAAGGTTAAGAAATGAAACGGAGACGTGCCTTCCCCTGCTTGATGGTTCATCTCTGGAGCTTCCTCCACCACTACGTGGCAGTTCGTACCGCTGAAGCCGAAGGAATTGACACCGGCCCGCCGCACTGTATCTCTCCGTTCCCAGTCTTTCACCTCCGTATTCACATAGATAGCAGAATGATCGGCGTCAACAAACGGATTCGGGGACTGATAGTTCAGGGACGGAGGGATTTTTTTATGTTTTAACGACAATATAACTTTCAGCAATGATGCTAAACCTGAGGCAGCTACTGTATGTCCAATATTGGTTTTAACCGAACCAATGCCGCAAATATGAGGGGTATTTGTATATTTTTTAAATGCATCGTTAATCGCCTGCAATTCGATGGAATCCCCCAGCAGTGTACCCGTACCGTGGGCCTCCACATAAGAAATCGAGAGCGGATCGATCTTGGCTTTCTCCCAGGTACGGATGAACAACCCTGTCTCAGCCTCCGGATTTGGAGCGGTTAAGCCATTGGAGGCCCCGTCTGCGTTGACCCCGCTGGCCTTAATGACCGCATAGACGGGGTCCCGGTCCTTCAAAGCCTTCTCTAACGGCTTAACCAGCAGGGCTGTGATTCCTTCGCTCCAAATGGTCCCGTCGGCATCCTTGTCGAACGCCTTCACCTGTCCCTGGGAGGTCTCCAGATCATTTAATTTCCCTGTGGCCTGCGGAATCACCATAAGGTTGACGCCACCAACCAGTGCCGTTTCGCATTCTTTGTTCATCAAGGCCAGGCAGGCCTGGTGCAAGGCGACAAGTCCGGATGAGCAGGCTGTATTTACAACAAGGGCGGGTCCCCTGAGGTCCAGGAAATAGGAAATCCGGTTGGCTAACAGACCTACCAAAGAGCCTGTCAGCGAAGAGATATCCTCATGCTCCAAAAGAGCGCGGTAGTGGGACTGATAAGCCGTTTCCAATCCCACGAATACGCCTGTGTTCGAATGCTTCAATGCATCTCCGCCATATCCAGCATCTTCAATCGCATGGTACGCCGTCTCCAAAAACAGCCGTTGATAGGGCTCCATCGCCATGGCTTCCTTCCCGCCGATCCGGAAAAACGGATGATCAAAATGGGCGATTTGCTCCAGATAACCTGCCTGATGATTGGCATGGGCAAGCAGCTCCTCCAATTCCGGGATAAACGGAGAGAGGTCTTGCAGGCGTTCCTCCGGAAAGGCTCCGATGCTGTTGACCCGGCCGAGCAAATTCCCCCAAAACTGCCGGGGGTATCGGCTCCGGGAACACGGCAGGCGATCCCGATTACGGCAATATCCTGCCGCTTTACGTCTGAGGAGCGGTTGACCTTTTCCAGAATGGAGACAGCCATTTCCTGATTCAGGTTGCCTGATTTTAACAACTGTAAAATATGATCATTGATCTCTTTACGGTTAATCATCATCATCCCCCAACTCGTTGTTATCCAGGTACTGCAAAATATTCTCGATCGGCACCTTCCCCTCGACAAACCCGGATAGCTTATCGCTGAGCTCCATCCGCTTTGCTTCCTTCGGATCTGCTTCCCGTGATGATTCGCTTTCGCTTTGTGTTTGCTTAAGGTATTCCGCCATTTTGGCAATGGAGGGGTACGCAAACAATGTCGCGATGTTGACACAACCGGGATAGACGCCGTCAATTTCTTTGACCAGGCTTGCAGCCAGAATGGAGTTTCCGCCTGTTTCCTGAAAAGGAAGATGCACATTGACCTCAGCTACTCCCAGCACCTTTTGCCACATCGCTGCCAGCGAAATTTCGTATGAATTGTAGCTATGATCATTTCTGCCTTTCAGGATAGGGAGGGTGGGCTCGTCTGCTATTGCTTTTTCTTGTGGGTGGAACACTCCGGCTCCCCGGGAGATCATCTGGGGCGGCACGGCAAAAGGCAGCGAAAGGTCCCCGTTCTGGAAATAGCGCTCATTGATTTCACCGACAATAATCCGTGACAGCTTCCGCTGCAAAACAGCATCCAGGATGCTGATCCCCTGCTCCTCTGTCAATCCCAAAAAGGGAGAGCGTCCCTCCTGAATATCATATTTCAGCGTCATGCCGACTTCCTTCCATGCAGGCCAATTGATGGTAACACTCCTGCGGTTATTCGCCTGCCTGTAGTCGCTGAACCCGTCCAGGTACGCATTGGCAGCCGTATAATCCGCCTGTCCCATTCCCCCCAGCAGGCTCGTGACCGAAGAAAACAGCACAAAATAGTCCAGGTTATCTTGGGCCGTATACTGATCCAATAACCAGGTCCCCGTTACCTTTGCCTCAAGCACCCGCTTGATCTCCGGCTTCCCTTTGTTGATCAGCAGCCCTTCCCCGGCGATGCCCGCGCAATGGAATAGGCCATGGATCTGCCCGTATTTGGTGCGGATGGCTTGCAGCACACCCTGCAATTCATTGGGAGCGGAAATGTCTACAGAATACAAATCTACGTCAGACCCGTTAGCTTCGATTTGGCGAATCCTTTGGCTTTGGCTTGGGCCGGGCGGCAGCGTTCCCCTGTTCAACAGGCAGAGATGAACCCGTTGCTTCCCGGATAGATATTGGGCAACCGCCAGTCCGATACCGCCAAGTCCTCCGGTCACCACATAGACGCCGTTTTCTTTCAGGGACACGCCGCCCGCTTCGGCAGCTTCAAGCCGCCGCTCTTCGAAATGTTCGAGATAACGGGTGTTGTCCCGATAGGCCACCTGGAAATCCTCTTTGCCGGAGCAAATCTCTTTCCAGACCGTTTCTGGGGCTGTAGCACTGTCGATATCGATGCAGCGGCATTTGAATTGCGGGTATTCCTGCGGGATCACTTTAGCCATACCGAACAGAACGGCATGATGCGGGTTCAGCACTGGTTCATTCCGGTTCACCAAAAATGTATGGTCTGCAACAAAAAACAGGTTCAGTTCCTGATGATACTGCCCGTTCAACAGCTCTGTTACCAAATGATAGAGGTTATACACCCCCCTGTTCTCCGCAGCATGCAAGTCTTCTATCCCGGCAATCTTTTCGTCGGCGAGGCTCAGGCAGTGTATGACATGTTTGATCCCCCGGTTTGAAAGCTCTTTCAGCAAAAGAGAATACTCCTCGCCTGAACCGATGCTGTACCGGTCAGCAGCCAATTGGTGATAACGGGCTCCCGGCGTGACCTCAATGAGCTCAATATCTTGCTTCCGCAATACGCGAAGCAGCTCCTGGCTCTTTGTTCCTGTTCCGCCCAAAAAGAGCCAGGCTCCTTCATCCGGCTTGATCCCTGCGGGTTGTTCCCGATGATCCGGCAGCCATTGTAAATGATAGTGTTTCCCCGAAGGGGAAAACCCTTTCCGGGCGGGGTCACCGATCCAATGACGAACCGGTTCATAAGCATAGGCGGGCAGTTCGGTTAACCGGTACTGCTGGCCCTGATATAGACGATCCCATTGGATATCCGCTCCATCCGTATACAATCGTGCGATTTTGTGCAGATTGTCCACAGCGGACAGCGTCTCTTCAACGCTCCATTCCTCAATCAGGCTCTCCGCCAGCTTGTTTAATTTGAGCTTGTCCTGCTCAAGCAGGCCGTCCCCGTCAAGACCCTCCTGGTCGTAACTAACCCTGCTGGCCTTGTAATAGATTCTCTGATCATGATCCGCCGCTTGCGGGATGCCCGCCTCCTGCAGATATTTGAACTTGGCGCGCAGCTCGTTTTCGGTCCGGAACAGGAGGACGATCCGATGCTCATAATGTCCCCGGCTGATGTTGGCAGTGAAGCAAATATTTTGCAAATCCAAGGTGACGGTTCCGTTGATCATGTGAAAGTAGCGTTTGATCAATGCGCTCAAGGATGCTGCCGTCTTCGCCGACAACGCCAGAATATGCCAGTCCTGCTTCTCTTCCTGCGGATTGGTGAAGACCGGCGGCTCCTCCAGCAGGATATGGCAATTCGTTCCGCTGAATCCAAATGAACTGATGCCGCATCTGCGCGGAGCGGCCGAGCCGCCCCAATCCTGAAGCTTGTCGTTAACATAGATGGGGGAATCGGCAAATTCTATAAATGGATTCGGATTCTGGAACTGTAGCACTGGAGGCAATTGTTTATGTTTGAACGCCATTATCATTTTGATGACCGACGCCATCCCTGAGGCCCCGACCAAATGGCCGATGTTGGCTTTCACGGTGCCTGCGGCACAGAATTGCCTTTTATTCGTAAAACGTCTGAACGCATTCGTAATGCCCTTTACTTCAATGGGGTCCCCCAGTTTGGTTCCGGTTGCGTGAGCCTCGATATAAGAGATGGTTTCCGGATCAATGTTAGCCGCTTTCCAGGCGGCTACCAGCACCTTCTCCTGCGCTTCCGCATTCGGTGCAGTTATGCCGTTGGATGTTCCGTTGTTGTTCATCTCCGAACCCTTGATTACGGCATGAATCACATGGTTGTCCTGCACCGCTTCCTTCATCCGCTTCAGAATGATCGTCCCTGCCCCCTCGCCCCACATGGTACCGTTGGCCCCGGCATCAAAGGGGCGGATCATTTCGTCGGCAGAGTCAATCAGGGAGTTGCGCTGGGTAGGAAGATACGCCAAGGATACTCCCGCCACAATGGCGATATCAATCTGTCCCTGCTTCAGGGCCTGCGTTGCCAGACATATTGCGGTCAGACTGGAAGAACAGGCTGTATCCACAACCAGGCAAGGACCATTTAAATTGAGATAATAAGCGATCCTGCTGGCCAGAATGCCGGTCGAGCCTGAAGTCACTTTCAAAGGGTCCAGGATATCCACCCGGTTGTTATACTCATTCCGTCCGGTGGTATCCTTTCCGACATACACACCTGTCCGGGTGCCTGACAGGATGGTTCCGCCCAAGCCGCTATGTTCGGCAGCCTGATACACATTCTCCAGCAGCAGCCGCTGCTCCGGGTCCATCAATTCTCCTTCTCTGGGAGAAATGTGAAAGAAGGCGGAATCAAACCGGTCGATCTCCTCCAGATACCCTCCCTGGCAATACGCATGTCCTTCAGGGCTGATCTGACCGGCAGCCAGGTAGCCGTCGGTATCCTTTCTTCTGGACTCAGGAAACGGCCGGATTGCGCCCACTCCTGTCGTAAGATTCCGCCAAAATTGTTCGGCATCCTCCGCCATCGGGAACTTGCAGGCATAGCCTATGATGGCAAAATCATCACTCTCAGCGGGTTGAAGGCGTTCAACGGATGACTGTTCAGTCCATTCTGCCAACAGCCGCTTTGCCTCTTCCTTGGAATATTTACTCCCCTTGAACCCTTCCAGAATACTGTCCAGATTAAGCGCTGCCGGCTGACTGACCCGCTGGCTGTCCAAATACCCGGCCATTTCATGGATGGTCGGGTATCTGTAAATATCCGTAACGTCAAGCGTGCCGGGATGCCGCTCGTTCCATTGCTTGTGCAGATGCGCAGCATGAATCGAGTCCCCGCCCAGCTGGTGAAAAGAATCGAACACACTGATCGTTGTGAGTCCAAGAATATCCGCCCAGACCTGGGCCAATTCCCGATGTGTGGCTGTATACCCTTCCGGCTCTTTCACAGTGACTGGAGTCTGGCGGATAGGCCGCTCCTCCTGGTGTGTCTTTGGGAACAGGGCCTGCTTAATTTCGCCGGCCAGCCGGAAAGGCCACAGGTTCTCCAGTTCAAGCAGCTTGTTCTGAACGTTGAGCTTGCCGACAATGGTCCGGAACATCCCGCGGCGGATAATCAGATCCAGCGCCTGCAATGCCTGGTGGGTGGACAGGAACTCAAAAAAATGCTTGTCCGCCTGCAAAGAAAGCTTAGATGCGGTCGCTTCCCAGGTGGACCAGTTGACGGCCATCACGTTTTTCCCCTGCAGCCTGATGGTTTCCGCCATCCCATCCACAAAAGCATTGCCCGCCGTGTAGGCAAGCGAACCTCTTCCGCCGGTAATGCTGACAGCCGAAGAAAACAACAGGGTAAACCCGGTATTGAATTCTTGGGTAAGATTGTATACCAGCCAGCTTCCATAGGTTTTCACCGCATGTCTTTGTTCAAATTCCTGCCCGCTCATGCCGAAATCCTCGATGTCCCCTACTCCAACTCCGGCACAATGGAACACGCCGTTTATGCTCCCGTGATCCTGCCGGATCTGTTCGACGGTCCGCCGGAGCTGAGCTTCGTCGCAAATATCTACACAATGGTAATCAAGCGTGAAGCCCAGAGCTTCAATAGCCAGAATGCCGTTGATTTTTTTCAATAGCTGGTTATCTTCATTTTCCATAATGATTGATTGCCAGGATTCTCTGTCAGGAATAGCCGTTCTTCCCAGGACGATCAGCTTCACTTTGTTCTTTTGGCTCAGATACTTGCAGACCTCTATTCCCAGTAGTCCCAAGCCGCCGGTAATCAGAAAAGTGTCCCCTGTTTCTATGGTTATGGCCTCGCCAGTTCGTTCCGCAATGTCCGCTCTCTTAATGACTTCAACGTACCGGCGGCCGTGGCGCAGCGCTACTGAATATTGAGCCGATGATACCTCCAGCTCCCCCGGAAGCGCCTCCATATCGGCGGACTCATTGCTGATGTCAATATGACGCACATGGAAGGAACGATTCTCCTGCAGGATCGATTTCCCTATTCCGTAGAGCGTATGGGCGAAAGGGTCGGAACCCGTATCCATTGGTTGCAGGACATGGGCATTCTTTGTAATCAAGGCAATGTCCAGATCTTTATTCATTGTATTGGCGGCCTGCAGAGCTTTCACCAGGTACAGCAGATTCATCACTGTCTGATTGAAGCTTTCCTTGCATTCCTCCAAAGAATCCGGCAACCCCTCCCGGGAAGGCGCTGCATACAGAATTTGCTTCAGTGCCGAAATATCCAGCTCCCCGCACAGGGCGGAGAAATCTTCAACCGAATTGGAGACGTGATAATGCTCAGCGTTTATTTTGTGATAGGGTCTGCCGAGTTCTGCGAGGATGCAGCGCTTTCCCCGTAATTTCCCGAGAAGCTGTGCCTCCCATAGGGCTGCATCCGCCTCATGCACAATCAGCAGAACCGTATCGCGGGCAGCTCCCGTACCGACGGGCAGCCTGCTCTCTTCTACCCATTCCGCCGTATAATACAGCTCATCCTGGAATACCTCTTCCCGCTTCGCTTCAGCCGGCCAGTATTTCGTCCGTTCCAGCACATTGCCGGGCATAGCCAGTTTCCGGCAGCCGGGATAGAGCGGACGCCAATCCATGCTGGCGCCCTTGATGTAGAAGCGGGCCGCCTGCTCCCAGAGCATTTCACTGCCTGCTTTCTTTTGCAGCAGCTCCCTAATCACTTCATTGGCAGTTTTATCCAGTGCAATTTTTTCGCCTTCCCTGATCTCCCACGCTTCTATCTGCGATTTAGTATCCGCAACCACTTCATGGAGCTGGAAGCTGATTCCGGGATGGCTGTTCCACAGGGAGAGCTCCTTTGTCTCCTTAATAATCTTCAGTTTGGCCAGCAAATCTTCATAGCTGCTGAACATGATAGCCAGCCGGTTCGCGAAATGATTGCGGAATTGGCTGGCTGTACAGCACATATCAGCCAGATTAACGCTGCGGTTCGTGAGCAAAAAACGTTGAAGACTCTGCGCAGCCTCTACCAGCTTCTGGCCGCTTCTGGCCGATAAGGTCAGCAGGAAGACGTTATTTTCCGCATTGTTGTCGTATAAAGGCACTGGCGGCTCTTCAAGCAGCACATGGCAATTCGTACCGCTGAATCCGAACGAGTTAATCCCTATCCGGACCGGGTGGTTCCCCTTCTCCAGCTTGCTCCGCTGATCATTGATAAATAAGGCCGAATCGGCCAGATTGATATAGGGACTGGGCGTCTGAAAATGCAGCGAGGCCGGAATTTCTCCATGCTTCAGCATCAATACGGCTTTTATCAGGGAGACGATCCCGGAAGCCCCGACCAAATGGCCGATATTGGTTTTTACCGAGCCTACACCGCAGAACTGCTTCTTGGAAGTAAACGCTTGAAAGGCATTGATGATCGAATTCAGCTCGATTGTATCTCCCAGGATGGTTCCCGTTCCGTGCGTCTCGATATACCGGATCGTTTCGGGGTTGATCTGCGCTTGCTTCCATACCTTTTTCAACAGCTCTTCCTGCGCTTCCCCGTTCGGTGCGGTGATGCCTTTGGAAAGACCGTTGTTGTTGATTCCACTGCCTTTGATGACCGCATAAATCACATCTTTATCTGCGGCCGCCTTGGACAGCGGCTTCAATAGCAGGCCTCCGCAGCCTTCACCCCAGACCGTGCCCTCTGCATCTTTGTCAAAAGCCCGGATTTTTTCTTCAGCGGACTCCACCTGGTCCAGTGATCCATCTTCCTTGACAGGAGGAAAATAAAAAAGGCCGCTGATGCCGCCTACAAATGCCATGTCACATTCATTTCTGCGTAGGGATTCACAAGCAAAATGAAGTCCCACCAACCCGGAGGAGCAAGAGGTATCAAACACAACACTCGGCCCCTTCAGGTTATATACATAGGAGATTCTGCTTGCTAAAATACCCGGCCAGCCCCCCGTTAAACGAAAAATATCGGGAGCGGCATAGTTGCGGTACTCAATCCCTGTTACGTGGTCACGTCCGATAAAAACCCCGGTTTTGGAGCCAAGAATATCCTGCGTCTCATAGCCTGCATTCACTAACGTGTCATAAGCAACCTCAAGCATGATCCGCTGGTATGGCTCCATCGACAAGGCTTCCTTAGGCGAAATGCGAAACATCTCTGCATCAAAAAAACTGATCTCGTCTAAATATCCGCCTTGTTTGAAGCTCCCACCCGCCAAATGCCGTCCGGGGGCCAAGGCCTGTCCATCGTGGAGCCGGTCTTCAGGAAAGGTGTCTAAACAATCTCTGCCTGAACAGAGATTATCCCAGAACTGCTCTACCCGGCCAGCCTTTGGAAACCTCCCGGAGATTCCGACAACCGCAATCTCCTCGCTCCTGTGCTCATTTCCGTTTTGCAGGTAAGTGATGTACTCCGTCGCTTCCTTGGCAGTCAGCTTCTTGGATGCAACCAGCTCGTAGATGTACTTTTTCAGTTTGTCCATCATTTAACACCGTCGCTTTCTTGATCCTTCAGCTCGCCTACCCTTTGAATTGCAGGAATTCATTCTCCAGAAAAAGCGCCTGCAGCTCCTCAAGGTGGGCATCGGGGTCTTGAAGATACATGGAGACTTCATCAAGCAATTGCAGTTCCTCGAAATCCAATTCATCTATTCCTTTTTGGCAAATAGGAGGATAATCCCAGTACCGCAGCTCTTGCCCAAGCACAGCATGCAGATCATAGCAGAGGTTGTTGCGGATGTAATGCATTCCCCATGATTTTTTTACGCCAAAGAGCTGCGGGTTGATTTCTTTGTCTCTGGCCATTAACCAGGCCACTCCGGCCTCCAGGAAATCATCCCCTTGAAGATCGACGATTCCGATATCGGGGTCCACTCTGATCCAGCGCGCCCCGCCTTCGTCCCACACCTCGCAAATCCAGTGATCAATATATTTCAATTGATGCTCTGAGAGATACTTTGCAAATCCGACTCTGCAGCGCACCGGGACGCCCTTGGAGCGCAGCATGGAAATGAGCAGCAGCGAATGGAAGCGGCAGGAGACTATCAACCGTTCCCGGGGCAGCCGCTCCCCGATAATTCCATTGGCATTGCGCTCCACCAAAGCTTCGAGCATGTCTTGAACGGTATAGAATTGTTCGTCTTCATTTTTGGTATAAGAAGTGAGCAAATGTCTTACCTTCTTCACCATCGAAGGATGAATCAATTGACATTTGATCAACTTGCATAACTCGCCCAGATCATCCGGCAGCTCATCAAAAAGATAGCCCAGGCTGAACGGGTCTGTATTCGGAGTATATTCCGAATAAAATTGCAGCACTTGAGATTTATTCACTGTCTGTATGTCCCCTTCGTTTGGCGTTTCGTTGTTTCATCCGCTCTTTTCCTTGATTCCGTGTAACTTGCTGCTCCTGCGGCACCTCATCCGGCTCATTCTGGTCATTCCCGGATAAATACCCGGCCAGTGCGTGAATATTGGCGTATTCGAACAGGGTGAGCAGGGGAATTTCTTTCTGGAATTCCTGCTTCAGCCTGTTGTTTATCATCGCGATCTGGACAGAGTTGATGCCCATCTCAAAGAAATTGTCCAGTGTACCGATCTGGTCCGCTTCGAGAAGCTCTTTGAAGATGTTTACGATGCGCTCTTCAACATCATTGCACGGAGCCGCATAGGCTGACGTCTGCTTATTCCCGGCGGGCTGCAGCTTCAGCAGCGCTTGTACATCCATTTTCCCGTTCGCAGTCAAAGGAAATTGCTCCAGCACAACAAAATAATGCGGGATCATGTAATCCGGCAGGACCTTGGCAATCCGCGCCCGGACTTCATTGATGAATGCTGCCTGATCTGCTGAGTGACTGTCTGGAATCAGATAGGCGCCCAAACGTTTGTCTTCCCCGTCTGCTGCCAGAACAACCGCATGCCGGACCCCTTCGCAGCGCAGCAGCTGTGCTTCCACTTCGCCCAGCTCGATGCGGTAGCCGCCCACTTTTACCTGCTGGTCCTTCCTGCCCAGGAACTCCATGCAGCCATCCCGGTGCAATACCCCGTAGTCACCTGTCCGATAAATGTACCCCAATTCAGGATGATGAATAAAGGAATGGCTGGTTTTATCCGGATCATTCAGGTAGCCGTTTGCCACTCCGCTTCCCCCGATGTACAACTCGCCGGACACCTCAAGCGGGCAATAGTCCATCTGCTGGTTGAGCACATAAAATTGCTGGTTGGCTAACGGCATGCCATAGGGAATGCTTGTCCACTGCGGCATGACCTCGTCTATTGGATAATAGATGGACCATATGGACGCCTCAGTCGCCCCCCCGCAGCTGATCAGCTTGGCTGCAGGGAACAGCTGTTTGACAGTCTCCGGCAAATGCAGGGGAATCCAGTCTCCGCTCAGCAGCACCAGCCGTAAATCAAGGTTCTCCTGATATATGCCCTGCGCTCTTATTTCTGATCCCACCCGGTCCATGATCGCGGGAACAGAATTCCAGATGGTGATCTTCTGGGCTGACAAGGTATCAGCAAGCTGCCGGATGTCCTTCTGATCCTTCACCAATACCAGCGTTGCCCCGGCGGCAAATGCTCCAAAAATATCATAAACCGACAGATCAAAGCAAAGCGAAGAGATGCCCAGTATCCGGTCTGCTGCACCCACCTGAAACTTCTGATTGATATCCTGCACGGTATTGCATGCAGCCTGATGGCTGATCATAACGCCTTTGGGATTGCCTGTGCTTCCCGACGTATAGATTACGTAAGCCAAGCTTTCCGGCAGATGATTGTGACGCTGAAGTTCCGCCGGATGCTGCCCTCTACAGTTCTTCTCGTAATAATCCGTCTCCAGAACAAGCTTGCACTGGCTATGGTTCCGGATATAGTCCAACCGTTCCTGCGGATATTCCGGATCAACCGGCACATAGGCAGCACCGCTTTTCAGGATGCCTAAGATATTGATAAAGGTATCAATTTCTTTCCTCGCTATCACGCCAACCCTGTCACCGGCACTTACCCCAAGGCTCCGCAGGGAACCGGCGACCTTGTCCGCTCTGTCATCAAGCTCTTTGTAGGTAATGCTTGCATGATCGGCTTCAATGGCAACCGCATATGGAGTTTGGTGGACGGCTTCTTCAAAAAGCCCGTGCAAGGTCTTGCTTGGAATCGGCTCTTCCGTCTGGTTATAGGCCTGAATGCTGGCGTAGTCGGAGGCCGGGAGCGCCGGAAAGCCCATTTCCTCACGGGAATGCAAAATGGCTTCGATCCGCGACAGATATTGCGCAAACATGGCATCCATCACGGCAGGATCAAACAGCTCGCTGATATAGTCCCAGTTGATTACCATTTTTCCATGGATCAGCGCCACCTGGTTATCGAGATAGACCTGGGAGGTTTGTGTAATTCCGTTGGTGCTCTGCTCTTCATCTGAGGCTTCGCCATGGTTCTCCGCCGCTTCCCCGCCGTCTTCACCATTGTCAAACAAAGCGCTTGTGAACACAATCGGCAGCAGCGCCTTGTTCCCCAGCTCTCTCCTTTTGCTGATTTCCCGCATCACATCAATGCCATCAAAATGGCGGTGGGCCAATGCTTCCATCAGCACCCGCTGAATGTTGCCCGCCTTCTCCCAGAATGAATCCTTGGGATTCATACGGACCTCTAACAACAGGAGGGAGGTGAAGTCCCCGATCAGCTTGTCCACATCAGAATGCAAGGGCAGCCGGTTAAAGAGCGTCAAGTTCAAGCCAAACTGGGGCTGATTGCTCCAATTCGCCAGCACTTCGGCATAGACGGTGCATAACACCGCCGAAGGGGTCAGATTATGGTTTTGCGAAATCTGTTTGAGCTGCCGCCAATGCTGCTGCGAATAATGCTTCGACTTACGTTTGAAATAAGGATTTTTCACGTGCTGCGGCTGTGTCAGCAGAGGGAGGCCGGGAGCTAAAGGGAAATCCTCTACTTTTTGCAGCCAGTATTCCTTGTCCTCCAGATACCACTTGCCGGATTTCATCTGCTGGTAGCCCACAAGGTAATCCCGGAAGGTAATGGACAGCTCCTCCAGCTGCAATGAGCGGTCAGCATACAGCGCCAGGATTTCTTCCTGCAGGATCTCCAGACTGTAAGCATCCATGATCAGCAGATCAAAGCTGATGCACAGCAGGCTCTCCTCCGGTGAGAGGCGGAATGCCACAATCTCAAACAGCGGCCATAAATTCGGGTTGAAGATATGATGGGACATCCGGTCTCTTTCTTTAGCAATTCTCTTGTTTTTTGCTTCTTCAGCGTACCCGCTCAGGTCGTATTCGCAGATAGCGTATTCCGGCACTTCCGGCAGAATCTGCTGTGTGGCATCCGGCAAATACACGGTGTGAAGCGCGGGATGTCTTTGAATCAGCGTATTCAGGCATTGGTTCAGCCGGCGGATGTCCAGCTCTGTTGCCATCTCCAGATACGAGTGGGTCGAAACGCCGCCCAGTTCAAAATGGCTGCTTCTGCCCAGGTAATACGCCATTTGCACATTCGTTAACGGAAACGGTTCATGGTGGTTGGCAGGA
Source organism: Paenibacillus sonchi (assembly GCF_016772475.1). Lineage (NCBI taxonomy): Bacteria > Bacillati > Bacillota > Bacilli > Caryophanales > Paenibacillaceae > Paenibacillus > Paenibacillus sonchi. The sequence continues at coordinate 3,755,821 of NZ_CP068595.1, read as the reverse complement.
TCTGCAGCAATGAACGGCAATTCCTCCTTCCGTTCCTCTTGTATTGCCTCTTTGATGAAGTCGGCTATCCTTTCTATCGTCTGCCGTTCTATAAAATGTGTAAACTGAAAGGACACCGGAAAACATTTGTTGATTTCATAAACGAGCTGCATAATTTGAATGGAATTTCCGCCCATTTCAAAAAATCCGTCCTGCACACCGGCATCCCCGATACGCAGTACTTTCTTCCAGATTTCAAGCAGCTTCTCCTCCACCTCATCCTGCGGCTTGCGTGTTTCGCCTGGTTGAACCGGCATAACCGTTACAGGAGGCAGCGCCTTGACATCAAGCTTGCCGCTGATCATGAGGGGAATCTTGCCGATCTCCATAAAATGCTGCGGAATCATATAGACCGGCAAAAACTTCAGCAAAAACTCCCGCAGCTCCGCGCCTGAAACGGTGCGGGCTGTTGTATAATACGCAACCAGCATGGGTTCGTCCTGGTCATCCCGCTGGGCACGGACCACGGATTTTTCAATAGCGGGATGGGTATCGAGCTGCTGTTCGATCTCCGCCAGCTCGATGCGGTAGCCCCGGATTTTCACCTGAAAATCTGCTCTTCCCAAGTATTCAACCGTACCCTCTTCCGTCCACTTGGCTATATCTCCCGTGCAATAGATCTGTTCACCCGGACGGTACGGATTGTCAATAAACCTCTGGGCAGTCAGCACCGGGTTGTTCTGATAGCCACGCACAACACCGTGGCCGCCGATATACAGGATGCCGTGAACGCCTATGGGCTGAGGCAGAAGCTCATCATTGAGGATATAAACTTGTGTATTCTTGAGCGGTTTGCCGATGTTTACGGGACCTGCCGTCACCTCTTGTGCTGTAGACCAAATAGTGGTTTCCGTTGGGCCATAAAGATTAAATATCCGGCCGCCGGGCAGGATGCTTCGCGCCTGCTCCGCCAAGGCCTGCGGCAAGGGCTCCCCTCCGATCAGCAAATACCGCAAGGAGCCTAGCGCCTTCGCCAATTCTGCATCAGCAAGCAGGAGCTTCAGACGCGACGGCGTGGTTTGCATTACGCTGATCCCGGCTTGTTTTACCAAGGCGAGCAATGCGTGCACATCCTTTTGCTGAAGCTCATCGGCAATGACCACCTGATATCCGGCTAACAGAGGCAGGATGCTCTCCAGCCAGAAAATATCAAATGAAACCGTTGTTAACGATAAAAACGTCTCACCCTTCCCGAAGGACAGCACCTCCGATATCGCTGATAAAAAATTCAATAAGGAGCGGTGCTCCACCAGAATCCCTTTCGGCAAGCCGGTAGTTCCCGAAGTATACATGCAGTACGCCAGATTACGGCTGCTGTGCACCGGCGGCACTGGAAGGGGGCACCGTGATCCAACTCCAGGCTGCGCATATCCATAACGATACGATTTCCCTGGTTCTCTACAGACGTGTTGGTCAAAATGACTTGAGCCCCGGCGTCATCCAGCATATAAGCGATTCTATTCGCCGGGAGGCTCGGATCAATGGGCAAATACGCCCCGCCGGCCTGTAATATGGCTAATATTCCGGCGATCATGTCAACCGAACGCGTGGTGATGAGAGCAACGATCTGATCGGGACCGATTCCTTGGGCCTGCAAGGCATATGCCGCCTGCTGCGCCCGGCGGTTCAGTTCATCGTACGTTATGCACTGATCGCGGAACGTGACAGCCACCTGGTGCGGATGCTCTTTCACCCTCGCTGCAAAAAGCTGGTGAACGGTCAGGTGCTCCGGATATTCACCCGCAGTCTGATTGAACCGGTTAATTAGCCGGTCCGTCTCTTGATCATCGGGCAGATGAATCAGACCGGTCTTCTGCGCGGGGTGCTTCAGCACTTCCAGAAGGATTGTGCGGAAATACCGGATCAAGCGCATGACCGTTTCTCTTGTGAACAGGTCCGTTGCGTACTCCAAAGTGAAAACAAGCTCGCCTGCGCGTTCCTCGCCGTCCAGTGTCAGATCAAAACGCGACGTTGTTGTTCTATACGGATAAGGCTTCATTTCCAGCTCATTCAACTGGACCTGTCCGGCTTCCTGCTGCTGTGCCTTGGCATTTTGAAAAGCAAACATCACATCAAACAAAGGATTTCGCCCAAAATCACGTGTAATCTGAAGCTGGCTGACAAGATCCTCAAAAGGATAATCCTGGTGTTCCAGCGCATTGGAAATGTTCGCTTTCATGGCATGCAGGATTTCTGCAAACGTCAGCTTGGCGGAAATCCGGCTTCTAATCGGTAGGGTATTCACAAACATGCCGATTACATGCTCAATATCGCTGTGATTTCTTCCCGAGGTCGGCACCCCTACAATGATTTCTTCCTGATCACTCAGCTTAGCCAGCAATATATTCCAAACTGCAAACAATACCATATACAGCGTAGCTTCCTGCTCGGCTGCCAGCTGCTTAATTTCCAGTACCTGCTCTTTCGGAATGCTGAACATTTCCGCAGAACCGTGGTAGGTCTTGAATGCCGGACGTGAATGGTCTGCCGGCAAATGGAGCAGCGGGATTTCCCCGGAGAACGTTTCCAGCCAATACGCCGCAGCTGCTTCATTAGCGGTATTCGCCTCATCCATCCGCCATTCCGCGTAATCCTTGTATTGTATGGTTAATGGCGGCAAGGCGCCGAGCTTCCCGTCATTCTGGTATAGGGTGGTGAACTCGTCGATCAGGATGGCATTGGAGGTCCCGTCTGTGATGATATGATGAATATTAAACACAATAAGATGACGGTGTTCACTTTCCTTAAAAACACCAATTTTCCATAACGGCGCTGCCGCCAAATCAAATGCCTGTATCCATGCTTCAATGTGCTTATCATTGACCGTTCCCTTGATGTCCACAACATCAAGAGTTAGCTGAACCTCTTCCTCAATCCATTGCACCCATTCCCCGTCAATTCTCCGGAAGCAGGTCCGCAGGCTCTCATGTCTGCGAATCAGCTGCTTCAGGCAGGCCTCCAACTTGCCGAAGTTCAAAGGCCCGTTGACTTGCAGCGCAATGATATTGTTGTACTGTTTATTTTCCTTCTCCATTTGGCTGAGGAAATAGAGCCTTTTCTGTCCCGGAGTTAACGGATAGCCCTCTTTTTGGGGGCGCGCTTAATCCGGGCATAATCCGTCCGGTTTGTCTCCCGGATGACACGGCTAATTTCACGGATCGTTGGTTTGTGGAAAAATGCAGGGAGCGGGAGCTTGACTCCAAGCTTTTTGAAAACCAGTGAAACAATGGTGATCGCTTTAAGGGAATCGCCGCCCAATGCGAAGAAATCCTCATCGATGCCGATGGCCTCAATTCCCAGGACTGTGCTCCAGATATCCGCAATCTGTTGGTGCAGCCCGGCTTCCGTGAGCAGACTGCTGCTGCTGACTGCTGCAGGTGCAGCTTCCGTGGCATGGGCTGCCGCCTCCTGCTCCAGGATAACCTCCACGCTGATGTTGTTGCTCTCTTCCATCAATGCCGGCAAATCGAGCGCAGACACGATTACCCGGTTCATTTGGTTCTCCATGATATACCGGAACACATTCACACCTTGCTCTGTCGTGATCGCCTCGGCTTCAAACTGAAGATCGTTGACCTCCTTGTGCAGGCCGCGGCTCTTCTCCATCGCTTTGACGGACATTCCCGCTTCCGCCCAGTCGTTCCAGTTAACCGTTGCTGTAAAGCCTTCCCGGTGCTGTAAGCGGTAGTGTACAAAGGCATCCAAAAATTCATTTGCCGCATTGTATCCCACTTGCCCGAACTTGCGGCCATAGATATAGTTGCCGATGGATGAAAATAAAACAAAAAAGTCCAGCTTACGGTTGCGGAAAAGCGTATCCAGAACAATGGTCCCTTTAACCTTGGGCAGCAGCACCTCGTCGGTCATCGCTTGTGTCCTTCTCTGAATGACTCCGGCATAATCCGCAACTCCAGCCGTGTGCAGGACACCGGTAATCGGACCCAGCCGCGCTTCCGCCCGGGCAACCACCTGCTGCATGGCGCTGAAATCTGAGATATCGGCGCTATGCACCTCAATTACCGCCCCTGCCGCTTCCAGCGCCCGGATAGTTCGAATGATCCGGGCTACTTCTGCATCGTCCGGGCGGTTCACCCACTGGTCCCATTCACTTTTCGGCGGAAAAGCAGAGCGGCCCACCAAAACCAGGCGGGCTGTATACTGCGTGGCTAAATATTCCGCCAGCGCCAAGCCCATTCCTCCCAGCCCCCCTGTAATCATACAGACGAGATTGTTCTTAAATAGCGAAACCTTGCCGGGGCTGGCCAACAAAAGCGGTTTTTGGACCGATTCGATCCACCGGCTTTTCCCCGGTATGCGACTTGCTTGTTCGGAAACTCAAACTGGAATTCCCGGAGCATTTGCCGGGCCTGCTCTCTTTGCCGTGCGGCATCACCTTCCGCCAGCGGGAAATCCACATGGCAAACCTTGATATTCGGATATTCGTACGGAATAATTTTGCTGGCACCCAGCAGCAGCCCTTTCATGGGGCACAGCATTTCTTCTTGTGTTATTGAATACAATCCATTCGAAGCGATCTGCAAGTGTACCTCTTGAGCCGCAGCCGCAGTGCCTAAGAATTGGACCAGACGCAAAATATGATGCAAAAACAATTGCTGGCCGGTTTCGATATTGGCCAGCTCCGGCTCCATCGGAGAGGTGACCGTCCAGAGATAGCAGATGTGATCCGGAACCGCATCCAGGCTATGATACAGCCGGTCCATCTCTTCGCTGCGCAGCGGGTTCACTCTGTAGTGATCTGCCGTAACTTGCTGGTAATGCTCTGCAAGCTCAACCATAATGCAGCGGATCTGCTGCTGCCTGAGCAGATCGCCCAGCGCTTCCCCCAGACCGGCCGCGTCACAAAAAATGAACCAGACTGCATCTCTGGGGAGCATTCTGCCTTCATAGTTGGGAAGAGCAGCGCTTTCCCAGGCGGGGATATAAAACCACTTGCGGATATCGTCTCTATTTGCCGGGGTCCAGCCCTTCCCGGATGGAGGACGATTGAGAAGATGGTTAAGGTTGAACAGCTCAGGATCTACCGGGAACTCCTGGCGGTCAAAGGCATAAGTAGGCAAAGAGAGACGGTTCCGCTGCTCGTGTTGATATAATTCCCGCCACTTAATGTCCTGGCCGTACAGCCACATAGTACCTACAGCAGCCATAAGGGAGTAGGTGTTCAGCTTTTCCAGGGCGACGATTTGGGGCTTGGAAGACTGCTTGTCCAAAAAGGGCTGTGCCTCATCCCCTGCGCCCAGCACCAGCCAAATCTCTTCCCGCCGGGAAATCCTACGGCCGGCTTCCGGCTGCTCCATCCCGCAATCGTCCAGACTCAACAGAAAGGAATGGACAGCCTCTTCAAGCGAAAGCTCTCCCGACAGGCAGGCCGCCAGCCATTGGCTTTTTCCCCTCCCGATCACAGCTTCCGGGTGCAATCCCCATTCGATGAACAACTTTCCTACTGCATAATAGCCGCCAAACGCAAGAACCGGAGTGTACTCCCGTTTCCGCAGGTCCCCCAGCTTCACAGCAGCCCTGTCCGGAACCAGCCGGTTCATGATTCCCAGCGCCTGATTGAGGAAGCGGCGGGCACCGGGTTCCTCCTGATACAATTGCTCAAGTTCATCAAGCTCACTTTCACTCCATAGGCGCTGCGTAAAGTCCGGGATCACAAAAATCACCGGAGCATTCTCTAGTCCAGCCGTGCCCTTCCTTGTTGCCGTTTCAGCAAACTGAAGGACCCGGCGGCTCTTCCGGTTGACAAGGGCTAACTCCCGTATGGGAAAATGTTTTCTGCCCACCTGCAGTGTATAGGCAATATCTTCAAGACGACTGGGTTCCGCTTTGGAATACCGCTCCAGATCCTTTTTGATCTCCGCCAACGCCGACGGTGTTTTCGCTGAAACGGGAAGCAATTGCCACTCCCGTCCGGCAGAAGCTTCCCGCTGGGGCGGTGCTTGCTCGACAATGATATGGGCGTTGGTTCCGCCGATGCCGAATGCGCTGATTCCGGCCCGCAAGGGCTCATTTTTGCGGGGCCATTCGGTCAGCCGGTCATTAATATAAAAACCCTTTTCAATCACCTTCAGCACCGGATTCGGCGTCTGAAAATGCAAAGACGGAGGGAGCATGTTATGTTTGAGCGCCAGTACTGTTTTGATGAAGGAGGCAATGCCTGCTGCGCTGTCCAGATGTCCAATATTTGTTTTGACTGAGCCGAGCGCACACGCATGTCTTCGCTCCGGGTTATAGCCCAGCTCCAAGGCTTCCAATTCAATCGGATCGCCCAGCGGCGTCCCGGTCCCGTGACATTCGATGTAATCGATGCTGTCCGGCGATACCTCAGCCAGCTTGAGCGCTGTCCGGATAACCTCTGCCTGTCCGATGGTGCTGGGGGCTGTAAATCCCGTTTTTTGTTGACCATCATTATTCACCGCGGAGCCTTTGATGACCGCATAAATCTGGTCACCGTCATCGAGGGCATCCTGCAGACGCTTCAGGACGGCTGCGCCCGCTCCGTCTCCCCCACGATCCCTTTTCCGCCGGCGTCAAACGCCCGGCATTTCCCGTCCGGGGATAAGATCATGCCCTCCTGATATTCATACCCGCTTTTTTCAGGCAGGGTGACCGTGACCCCGCCCGCCAAGGCGATATCACACTCGCCGTTCAGCAGCGACTGCGCCGCCATATGCACGGCAACGAGAGAGGTGGAGCATGCGGTATAGATCGACAGGGCCGGGCCCTTGAGGTTTAATTTGTGCGCGATCCGCAAGCTTAAATAATCTTTATCCAGCAGCTGGGAGGCGGCCCAATGCCCCATGACCTCACTTTTGCCGGACAGGCCCATAAGCCCTTCCCACATATGATTCGGAGATGCCCCCGCAAACAGCCCGATAAGCTGCTGATCCGCCTCCGCCGCGTAGCCGGCATCCTCCAAGGCCGCCCAAATACACTCATGAAACACTTTCATCTGCGGGTCCATCAGTTCTGCTTCCAGGGGGGTGTAGTCAAAAAAACGGGCGTCAAAACAATTGCCTGCTTCCAGATAGCCCTTTGCCTTGACATACTCTGCCTTAGCGGCCAAGCCGGGTTCTACTCCGGCGGCAACCAATTCTTGCTCACTAAAGGTCTGAACCGAATGAACACCGTTCTTTAGATTGTCCCAGTATTCAGAAATCGTACCTGCTCCCGGAAATCTGCCGGCAAGGCCGATGACTGCAATTTCCAAACCACTGTAATTCTGCACAGTATCACCCCTACTTCTTCAACAGACGTAATTTTTGCCTTCTTGCCCGTTTGCCTTCTTCGATGGAAGCTTCTCTTGATTCCGCACTCAGTTCCGTCACAGGGCTGTCCGCCTGGAGGACCTTAGCCAGCAGACTTATCGTTGGATAGGTAAACAAGGTGATCACCGGCACCTCTTGACTCAGTTCTTCTGACAAGGCCTTGCTGATCGTGATCACATCAAATGACGTTCCGCCCAGATCAAATATGGTCGAATGCACACCGATGCGGTCCATTCGGAGGATGGTTTTCCAAATCTCCGCTATTCTGTGCTCCATCTCCGTTGTTGGAGGGGTCAGCACCCCTTTTGCCTGCTGCTTGAGCTCAAGGGTATTAAGCTTTTCGTAGTCTACTTTTCCATTCAGTGTTAACGGAATTTTGGATATCGGCAGCAGGACGGAAGGGATCATATAATCGCTTATGCGTGTTTGCAGATACTGCCTGATCTCCACTGGATCAAACGTTGCTTCCCGCCCCGCTTTGATCACCACATAGGCAACCAGGATTTGGGTCTTTGGCTCAATCTCCCGTGCCGATACTACAGCTTCCTTAATAGACTCTACCGTCAGGAGGTGGGCGGATATTTCGTCAAGCTCGATGCGGAACCCTCTTATCTTCACCTGGTTGTCCCTGCGCCCTACATACTCCATTTCACCGCTCGGCAGATATCTGCCCAGATCACCGGTCCGGTAAAGACGTATCCAACGGTCCCCCATCCTGCGGGTTTGGAATCTGTCTTCAGTCAATTCCGTCCGATTGAGATATCCGCGCGCTACTCCCTCGCCGCCAACCCATATTTCTCCGACAGTTCCAATCGGGACTTGCTCATGCTGCCGGTTGAAAATATAGACCTCTACTGTTGAAAAAGGCACACCGATATTGTTCTGATTCGCTTGGATCTGCTCTGTGCCGATTTCCTTAAAAGTTGTATGTACCGTCGTTTCGGTAATCCCATACATGTTGATGATTCGGGTGCCGGGATATTTCACCTTCCAGGCTTCCAGCTTGCCCGGCTGCAAAGCCTCTCCGCCAAGAATCACATAACGTAAGCGCAGCTTCTCCCCAGTATCCTCCAGCTCTTCTTGAATGAATTGGTAGAAGGAGGACGGCGTCTGGTTGAATACGGTTACGTGTTCGTTCCGGAGCTCCTGCACAATGTACCGGTAATCTTTCTTGAGCAGCTTCGGAATCAGCAGCAGCTTGCCGCCATGCAGCAATGCGCCGAAAATTTCCCACACGGAGAAGTCAAAGCCAAACGAATGAAAAAGCGTCCATGTATCCTGGCAGGTGAAATCAAACCTGTTATGTTCATGAAAAAATAGCCGGACCACATTCCGGTGTTCGATCATGACGCCTTTGGGATTTCCTGTAGTGCCGGAAGTATAAATGATATAGGCCAAGTCGTTAGGATGAATGACATGCTCCAGGTTGGAACTGGAATACTGCTCCAGCATGGGGTCATCGAGAAAAATCACCTCACAGCTTTCACCGGTTCCTGACGGTAAGCGGATTGATTGAACCGTTAGTATCTGCCTGGCTTGACTATCCTTCAGAATATAGTCAACCCTCTGTGCCGGGAGGTCCGGGTCGATGGGCAAATATGCGCCTCCCGCCTTAAGGACCGCCAGGATTCCGATGATCATTTCCAGAGAAGGCGGCAGGATCAAGGCTACAACCGATTCGGCCGTTACGCCTAGCCGGCGCAGATGATGGGCCGCTTGATTCGATTTGCGGTTCAGCTCCTGGTAGGACATGCGCTCATTTGCAAATACTGCCGCCGTATGGTTCGGATATTTAGCAGCACATTCCCCAAAGAGGGCCGGGATCGTTGCATCTTCCGGAAAGCCCGCAGATGTGGCATTGCTGCAGGCGATGATTCGCCGGTCCTTCTCTGTCAGAATTGAAAGCTCCTGCACAGAGCTGTGCAAGTCTGCAAGCGACTGCTCCAGCAGCACATGGAAATGCTCCAGCAACCGGTTGACCGTATCGGCACTGTAGACCGAAGCATTGAAGCGGATTTCACCCTGGAGCACGCTCTCCTCTCTTTGGACGATCATTGTGAAATTTGACAGGGTTCCGGATAAATACTGCTCGTCCTGAATGTTGCTCACAATCACGGAAACATCCAAAAAGCCGGAATCTAAGCCTGCCTGCTTCAACATTAACTCAAACGGATAGTTTTGGTGCCGGGCGGCTTCAGAAACCGTCTGCTTCATCAAGGAAATCAGGTCAATCAGCCGCATCTCATTCTGAACCTGTACGCGAACCGGGAGGACGGTATTAATGAAATCCTCCTCGCTGTGCTGCCGGTAAATGCTTGTGCCAAGCACGATATCCGTTTGTCCCGAATACTTGAGCAGCCATACGGAAGTGAACGCCAGCAGCAGCACATGCAACCGGGCATCGGAGTCATTGCTGATCTGCACCAGCTTCCGGGCATGGACGGAGTCCAGTGAAAAGGGGATTGTTTCTATATGGCGTTCCTGATGACGGTCTTTATGAGGGTCATAAGGGAAGTGACTCTTGTCAGGCAGGCCGGCCAGCTTGTGCAGCCAGTATTGCTGTTCCTTCTTGTACACGTCATTCAAGTACGGTACATTGGCGAAGAAATTACCTTTCACGATACCCCACTCCTTTGCTGTTGATTGACTGTTCAAAAAACAAAATCATTCCCGTCATCCAGCAAATCCAGCGCTTCTGTCCTGACGAGACCTGAATCCAGCATAATTTCTTTGACAAGGATGTCCGGGTTGCCGGCCACCTGGCTGGCAATATCCAGCAAGTGCCTGCACATCGTTGTGATCGTCTTGCGGGCAAACAAATCCGTCGAATATTCCATCCGCATTTCAATGCTGTCGTCATAATCGTACACCCATAGCGTCAAGTCGAATTTGGACGACGGGTTGCGGAACGGATACGCCTGCAGCCTCACCTGATCCATAGCCGCTTCGGCGGGCGCAACATCCGGCAGCACCAGCATTACATTAAATAAGGGATTCTCGCTCAGCTGATGGCTCCGGCCCAAGGCTTCGACCAGTACCTCAAACTGCACATCCTGATTTTCAAAAATCTGCAAACTCTGCGTTTTGATTTCTGTCAGCAGCTGTTCAAACGATCCATCGCGGTTGATGCGGGATCGGAAGGGCAGCACATTGGCGAACATGCCGACCATATCCGCCAGATCTGCATGGTTTCTTCCGGCAAGACTGGCCCCGATCATCACTTCATCCTGCCCCGTGTATTTTTGCAGCAGGACACTGAAAAGGGCCATCATATTCATGAATAATGTGGTGGTATTGCGCTTCATCCCCTGCTTCAACCGGCCTGTTACAGTCTCATCCAAAGTAAATGTATAAATATCGCCTTGGTGGCTCAGCACGGCAGGACGCGGATAATCGGCGGGAAGATGGTTCTCCGGCAGCTCTCCCGATAATTGCTGAAGCCAATACTCCGTTTGCTTGCCGAATTTTCCGCGTCTGATCTGTTCGTTCTGCCAGCCCACAAAGTCCACATACTCCAGGAGAATGGGCTTTAGCTGTCTGGCTTGACCGTTATATATGCGGATAAGCTCACCTTTGAGAATTTCAACGGAGAGGTTATCGGCAATGATATGGTGAATATCAAACAGCCACACATACTTCTGCATCCCGCAGCGGACAATCTTTACACGCAGTAAAGGAGCCGACCGCAGATCAAACGGCTGCATAAACTGTTCAACCACCTGGTCGACTTCATCCTCCTTCACGGTCACATGCTCCACTTGAAACGCTGCACGGTCATGGATGATCTGGACAATCTCCCCGTTGATGACGTCAAAGCTGGTCCGCAGCACCGCATGCCTCTGGATTAATAGATCAAATGCGTTTTGTAATTTACCCGGATCGAGATTCCCTTCCACCGATGTGATCTCCAGGATGTTGTATGCAACGCTGTCCGGCTGAAGCTGCTGGTGAAAATACAACCGTTTTTGCGCCGATGATAAGGGATAATAAGCCCCGGGCGCAGCTTTTTGAATGGCAGCATAATCATTGGTTGTATGGCAGGCAGCTTGAATATGCCGGGCAAGCTCGTTCAGCACGGTTGTATGAAAGAAGACCGAAACCGGAATCTTGATGTTGACCGCCTGATAAATCCTCTCTGCGACTGTCAGCACCTTCAGCGAATCCCCGCCCAAGTCAAAAAAGTCATCGTCGCTGGAGATCTGCTCATGCCCCAGGACACTCTGCCAGATGCTGCGGATCACATGTTCTAATTCCTCGGCAGACATATTCACTCCTGAAGCCCGCACCTCCGCCGCAGAGCTGCCGCCATTGTCCTGATACAGGTTTACCTTCTCATTTCTGTATGCTTCCACGCGTGCAGGCAAATCAACAGTAGATACAATCACCTGTGGATAGGCTGCCGATAATGCGGCATCCAGAATCATAAGGCCTTCCTCAGGAGTCAAAGCACCCGAATTGCCGTCGGCAGTTAACAGAGCCGCCTGGACCGCAGTTGTTTTTTCAGCAGCCTCGCCTCCCCCGCTGACCTGTTCATTAGTAACGGCTGTAACCTGATATCCCTCGATTTCAACGATCCCTTGGCCGTGTTCATCCATAATCGTCAGATCGAACTCCATGATTTTGCTTCCAAAAGTGTGTTCTGTCCGGTGACGGATATAACTGTATACTCTTCCCGGCACCTTCCCATGGACCGTAATGTTCCTGTAGCCGAACGGAACGTACTGGCCGGCCCCGGTTTGTGCAAGGCCCATGTGCACCAGCGCCACATCTAGGATCGCCGGATGGAACCCGTAAACCGCAAGATCTCCTGCGAACGCTTGCGGAAGTTCAATCCAGGACAGGCCCCCCTGCTCAGAGAATCCTCCCCAATGGTAGCTGTCCCACCGGGGACCATACCGGAATTGGCTGTCCCGCCGGTTGTTGTAATGCTCCCTGCCATAGCGGCTGTGATCGCAGGCATTGCGGATCGCATCCAATTCATAGTCTTGGGACTTGATGTCAGCAGTATCAATGCGGCCGCGTGCGTGGAGTATCCACCTGCCCTCCGGGGCCTCCGGGCAGCTTTCTATCGTAAACTGACAGTCTTCTGCGTCCCGGGTAAGGATCGTTCGGACGGGAACCTCCGTATTGTCCGCGACCGCCAGCGGGGTCAGGAAAAAGACATCACGGATCATTACGGCTGCTTCAGGATTCGAGGACGCTGATTGATAGGCTGCACGCGCCATTTCCAGATAACATGTTCCCGGCAGCACGGCCCGGCCCGCTATGCGGTGTTCATCCAGGACCCAATCTCTGCCTGCATGGAAGTAGGAAATAAACACAGTACGTCCTGTATTCTCTTTCACGGAATACTCAAACAACGGATGCTCTTCGGACTGATAAGAAATGCCTGGAGCAGAGCTGACTGGACGGGATTGCGCCGGAAGTCCTGTCATCCCGGTGTTCTCCCACCTATCCCAGTTGATGGTTTGGGTGAAATACCCCCTCTTGGTGTTTGCCTGGGCAGAGGCATCCAAAAAGAATTGGCTGCACTGTACGCCACTTGTGCCGGTGGAGCAAGCAGCGAGCTTAAGGAAGAGAAGAGCAGCAGGAAGTCGACCGGGCGGGACAGCTCTCCGATAACCTTTTGCAAAACCTGGGTTCCATAAATTTTGGTGCCAAAAACCGCTTCGCACATCTCCCTGCTTCTTCGCTGAATAACCGCTCCGTCCGGAACACCCGCAGCATGGATAATCCCGTTGATGGCCCCATAGCGCTCAAGAATCTGCCCAAAAACAGCTCTGACCTGAGCGGCATCCGTAATGTCCGCCTGAACCAGATAGAAGCCGCTTGCCGCTGCTTTGATTTTCCGCAGGATGGCAATTTTTTGGCTTACCGGGTCATCCCCGCCATGGATGGCATACCACTTGTCCCACTCGGCCTCGGGAAGGAACTGCGACCGGTTGAGCAAAACCACTTGAGCATGATACTGCTCTGCCAGATACTTGGCGACATGCAATCCGATGCCTCCAAGACCTCCGGTGATGACGTATACCCCTCCGGATGTTAAGCGCTTGTTGACTGCATTCAGCGGAGTTGTTAGGCGCACCTGCTTGAAGGCGGGCTCCCATATATAGATATTCCGCAGCGCGATCCAATCGGCACGGCGGTTATTCTCCGGCCCGGACAGGATGCGGCAAAGGATATGATGGTCGTATTGATCGGTGTCGATCAGCCTGCAGGCAATGTTCTCGTACTCCTTGGGAATGACACGAAGCGGTCCGAACAACGTGGCCTTTGCCGGGACGACGGTCTCGTTGCCGGTCACTTCAGCCACCTGGTTAGCCACGATGTCGATGGTTACCGGCTGCTGAAGCTGAAGCTGGCCCACCGCTCTGGCAATGTTCAATAAAGTATAGTACCCGAGGCGGTTGCACTCTTCCGCTTCCGGCAGTTGTTCGTGGGCCGCAGACTGCGGATGCATGCACCAAAAATGCACAATCCTGACCGGCCCGTCACCCCGCCGGGCAAGGATATCCAGTAACCGGGTTAGATCGTCCGTGATTTCAGGATTGATCTCAAACGACAAGTTATTTTGCTGGAAGGATTCACCAGCCTCAATCCGGGCAATGGTATGGCCCATTTGTTCAAGCCGCTCAATACACCGGGCTACAAAGGGCTCCTGCGTGGCAAAAACTGCGATTAAACCTTGCTGCTGCTCCCTTTCTTCCGGCATGTGTTCAGAACGTATCCATGAGGGGACATACATCCATTCTTCCTTGTTTTTCTTGCCGGTCCGGGGTTCTTGACGCTTCCAGATATTCTGGAACTGCTTAATCTGCTGCGTATCCACCCAGTACCTTTTCCGGGTAAAGGGATAGGTCGGCAGGATCACCCGGGCCCTGTTTTGATGCTTTGCCAGCTCGTCCCATTGGAGCGGATAGCCGTTGGCCCATATGCAGCCGGCAGCCTCCAGGAGCTCCGGCCCGCTTTTGACAAGGCAAATATGCCCGGACGGACCGGATGGTTCACCTGCTGCACCGAAGTCAAGAACCAGGTGCTTATCCGCTTCTTCCGCCTTTGCGGGCAAGCTTTTACCGTCATCATCTGCACCTAATGCATTGACCCAATAGTCCGGGAGCGTCACATCAAGCACAGTATTGCTTCCGGCATCCGCAGAGAGCAGCGGAATCGCGGGCGCAGACAAGGCAACAGAATCAAACGCCTCGTAAAATTCGGACTGAAGGGCCTCCAGCAAAAACAGATCCCCTTCGCTGCCCCGCCATTCCTCCAGCAGCCGGTCCCTTTTCTCCATGAGCATCAGCGCTTCTTCCAGGGTAAAAACGCCGGCTAAGCAGCCTGCCACATACGCCCCGGTCCCGGTCCCCATAAGAGCCGCCGGCTTCACACCTACCCGCAGCAGCCACTTGGCCAAGGCCAGTTGAAAGAGAAAGACCGGCGTCTGTCCAATAGAGACATCGCTCCCACCCGGTAAAAGCTCATCACGCTTAACTCCTCGTATCCCGCTCGCCTGAAGCAGGAGCTCTTCCATTTCTTCGCGGCAATACGGATGATGCAAGCAGGTGTGGTAATGCTGCACCGCCTCTTCGGGTTCCATCCCGGCAAACCAAAAGTAAACAGGCTTCAATTCTTTTTTCGGATCAACCCATAGGGCTTGATCTGCCTTCACTCTTAATGCTGCACAACCGGCAAGCAGTGTCTGGCAGGACACATATTGACGATAGGAAAAATGCTCACGCCCCTGCTGCAGCGTATACGCAATATCCGCAGCATCTTTCCCCGGATTCTTCAGCACATCCTGTACAAACGCTTCAATTGACTGCTCCAGCGCTTCCTTGGTTTTGGCTGAAAAAACCAGCAGCTGCTCCTGTGCCTCCGCTTGCTTGACGCTCTGTCCTGACGGAGCTTCCTCCAAAACGATATGCGCATTGGTTCCGCCGACACCAAATGAACTTACCCCTGCCCGGCGCGGCCCTGAACCGCTCTCCCATTCCCTCATCCGGTCCACCAGGTAAAAGGGGCTGTCTTCAAGCATGAGGTGCGGATTGGGATTCGCAAAATGCAGGGTTGGCAGCAGGCATTTATTGTGCAGAGCCAGCACCGCTTTGATAAGCCCGGCTATTCCGGCCGCACTGTCAAGATGGCCAATGTTGGTTTTGACTGAGCCTAACCCGCAGAAATGTTTACGTTTTGTCTGGAAAGCTGTGGTTAACGCCTTCACTTCAATCGGATCACCCAGGGCCGTCCCCGTTCCGTGTGCTTCTATATAACCAATCTCCTTCGGATCTACCCCGGCCACGCGGTGGGCCGTCCGGATGACCTCTGCCTGTCCATCCACACTCGGCGCACTGTAGCCTACTTTGCGGCTGCCGTCATTATTAATTGCCGTCCCTTTAATCACCGCATAAATGTGGTCATTGTCGTCCAAGGCGTCTTCCAGCCGTTTCAATATCACCAGGCCGATGCCATTGCCCACCACAGTCCCGTCCGATGCGGCGTCGAATGCCCGGCAGCGGCCGTCCGACGACAGAATCATCCCGTCCTGATGGAAGTATCCGTTTTGCAATGGACTTGTAACCGACACCCCGCCGGCTACTGCCATATCGCATTCACCGCTGATGACCCCCTGGCAAGCCGCATGGACCGCAACGAGCGAGGTGGAGCAGGCCGTGAACAGCGTATAACTGGGCCCTTTTAAATTCAGCTTGTAGGAGACCCTCGTGCTCATTAAATCCTTGTCATTCAGATGGGCAATCTCAAAATCCTCAGCCCCGTTGCGGGAGCCCATGGACAGGGATAATGCCTCCCAGTGAAAATGGGGCCGTCCGCCTGCATAAACTCCGATGGCATCCTGTGTCCTGCCCGGCGGATACCCGGCATCCTCCAGGGCCATCCAGGCATGCTCGTGCAGCAGCCTGGTCTGCGGGTCCATAAACTGCGCTTCATTCGGTGTATATCCAAAAAAGGAATTATCGAAGTACTCACACTCATTGAGATAACCTTTTGCTTTGACGAAGTTCTCTTTGGTGTATACCTCTGCGGGAACTCCGGCCTCCTCCAATTGTTCATCTGTAAAGAAGGAAATACTGTCCACACCATTCTTTACATTTTGGAAAAACTGCTCAAGGTTTTTGGCACCCGGAAAAGAACCCGACATTCCAATAATGGCAACTTCTAAACCTGTTCTCGTGTTTTCCTTCATAATTACCCTCGTTTTTTCGTCATTTTCTTTGCTCTGCTGCACCTGCGTTTTAGTCTCAGGCATATAAGGCTAATCCGGCTCTGCATGGCGGACAATATATAAATGCATCCTTCAAGTTCCCTTCAAGCTTAGTTGTATGCACCAGAATCGGTCCCTGCGGATTTTCTGAACTGCAATTGTCTCGTTAATCCGGACCTGCCGCTTTCCAGCCCGCTCAGCCTTGCATCTTCCTGCCCGTCATGCCCGCCGTTCTCAATCTGCCCAATCCGCTTGGCCAGCGCTGCGATGGTCGGGTTGGCAAATAAATCAACGATAGGAATTTGAAGGCTGAGCGTCTCTTCCACAATCGATTTGATCCGTATCAGCGTCAAGGACGTAGCTCCCAGCTCAAAAAAGTTATCATGGATGCTGATGTCCCTGATTCCCAAAAACTCCTCCCAAATCCCGGCGATTTGCTTCTCCAGATGATTGGAAGGTTTTTCGTATTCAACCATGGCTGCAGGACGCTGCCGTTTCTTTTGGCCATCC